>NZ_CP084274.1:0-652162 GCF_022879615.1 Caballeronia grimmiae | reverse complement strand
GGTTGCCAACGTGGGCGCGCCGTCTCGTGTCGATAATCTGCTCGTGAGACTGTCGATCCGTTCGAATATGTCGCGGTGGTTCTTTGGTGGGTTGCCGCTTCCACGTAAAGGTCCTTTGCCGCACCGCTGCAACCAACGCCCATCCGCAGAGCGCCCCCGCGTCTTGAATCGCCTGCATCCGCAGCTATGCTGTAAGGGAGCCTGATCGAGCGCGCGACTCGCTCGAGTGTCCCGAGTCACGGATGGCGCCAAAACCCGAATGAGCCTGCCCGCACCCAGGCGACAAGGCTGACAACAACGGTATGCCAACATGCGTTTCGTTCATACGTGCTTATTGTCATGCTCCTTCGGACTGTCGGTCCTGACAGCGATGGCAGTATGCGCCGCGCCCAAGCCGCCCACCTCCGCGCCATCGAATGCCGCTTCGGCTGCCGCGGCTGCTTCCGCCCCGCTTCCTGCCAGCGCGACGCGTCGGATCGATCTGACCAACAGGTCATGGCGCGGCGACTTCGACGCGATGCTCGAGCGGCGCGTGATTCGCGTACTGGTTCCCTTCAGCCGCACCCTGTATTTCAATGACCGCGGACGCGAACGCGGCCTGACTGCCGATTTCGTCCGTGACTTCGATCGCTTTATCAACAAGACGTACGCCGATCGCCTCGGCAAACGCCCGATCACTGTAGTAATGATTCCCACCACTCGCGACAGGTTGCTTACCGGCCTCACGGACGGCATCGGCGACATCGCGGCCGGCAATCTGACGGTGACAGACGATCGCCTCAAGCAAGTCGACTTCGTCACGGCGCGCGGGCTCAAACCGACGCGTGAAGTGATCTTGACAGGGCCGAAGTCGCCGGCGCTGTCCACCGTGGAGGATCTCAGCGGGAATACGGTGCACGTCCGCCGCCAAAGCAGCTACTACGAGAGCCTGAGCGCACTGAACAACCGGTTTCGTCAGACAGGCAAACCGCTCATGCAAGTCGTTCTGCTTCCGGAAGCGCTCGAGGACGAAGACGCGATGGAAATGCTGAATGTCGGCCTGCTTCAGGTTCTGGTCGTTGATGACTGGAAGGCTCGCATGTGGGCGCAGATGTTGCCGCAGGTCAAGGTGCACGAAAACATCGCAGTGCGTGAAGGCGGATACATCGGCTGGGCGATTCGCAAACAAAGTCCTCAACTGCAGGCGGTTATCAGCAACTTCTACGACAATTTCATCAAGAAGCAAAGTGTGGCGGAAGTCCGCATGAAGCAGTACATGCAAGGCATCAAGCAGATTCATAACAACGCGGAAAGCGCCGAACTGAACCGATTCAAGCAAACCGTGGCTTTCTTCGAGCAATATGGTCAGCAATACGGTTTCGATCCCTTGATGCTGGCGGCTCAAGGATTCCAGGAGTCGCAACTCAACCAGAACGCGAAGAGCCGCGTAGGAGCAGTCGGGATCATGCAACTTATGCCGGCCACTGGAAAAGAGTTGAACGTCGGGGACATCAAGATAGCGCAGTCGAATATTCATGCTGGCGCGAAGTATCTTGATCATCTGATGACCCGATACTTCCAGGACGCCCATTTCTCCGACGTCGACAGGCCGCTGTTCGCTTTCGCCAGCTATAACGCCGGACCCGGCACGATTGCGAAGATGCGAAAAATCGCTGCCGAGCGTGGTTTGAATCCCGACGTCTGGTTCAATAACGTGGAGATCGTTGTCGCGGAGAAGGTCGGCATCGAGACGACCACGTATGTACGCAACATCTTCAAATACTATGCTTCGTACCGTCTGCTTCAGGACGCACAGGCGCGGCGAACGCAGGCAATTCAGCGGATCGGTCGTTGAGGAGCCGCGGATCAGCAAGGAGGCGCAACACCGCGCGAGTACACGAGTGTCGATTCGACTGGCATGACTGCGTTCGCAATGGGTTTTCGGTGTGTCCTGACTCGTCGGGTTTCTTGCATCATCGTTACCACTCGGGAGACGATTCATGCGCGCAATTGACCGCAGGCTGTTGTCACTGGCCGCAGCTCTTTTCGTATGCTCCTGGCCGACTCCGTCGTCGGCGACACAGCAGGCCCAAGAGCGGCGAGCCGGCCGCGATGTGCGTCAGGACACGCGCCAAGGCGCACGGCATACCAAGCATGACTGCCGCGCCGCAAACCAGCACAGCAACGCTGAGTGCAGACAGGACAAGCGCCAATCGAAGCAGCACGGACGTCAAACCGCGAGAGACATCAAATACTGATTACGCGCTCGCTATCGGCTGTGTTCGACAACGACACGCATTTCCTTCAATGCGACAGGCGGCGTGCACTGAGAGATCGCTCTACCTACGCCCGTATTGCAACGCGTCTTTCCGGACATCGACCCGCTGCCTGTGCGCTCCGGCGATCGCGTCGTCCGCATCCGCTTCGGCAATCTGACGATGACGAACCACCCGATTCATTTGCATGGGTACAGCTTCGAGGTCGCAGGAACCGACGGCGGATGGATTCCCCCTTCCGCGCGCTGACCGGAAGTGACCGCGGACGTTGCAGTCGGTCAGTTGCGCGTCATCGAGTTCACGGCGAACCGTCCCGGCGACCGGGCGTTTCACTGCCGCAAGTCGCATCACACGATGAATGCGATGGGACATCAGGTTTCCGACATGATCGGCGTGCCGCAGAAAGACCTCGCGAAACGCATCAACAAGCTCGTGCCGGACTACATGGCGATGGGCAGTGCGGGCGGTTCGATGGGCGACATGGAGATGCCGCTGCCCGACAACATGCTGCCGATGATGACAGGTACCGGGCCATTTGGCGCGCTCGAAATGGGCGGCATGTTCAGAGTCGTGAAAGTGCGTGAAGGACTTGACCGCAATGACTATCGAGACCGCGGCTGGTTCAGGCACCCGAAGGGAACGGTGACGTACGAATACACCGGCGAACTGCCGGATAGCTGATTTCTTTAATGGGCCGGGCAGTGACTTTGGCCGATGTCGATAACTGAACTCTAGGAGAGAGCGTGATGAAAAACGCGATTGTTTCGATTGCGATGGGTTGTGCCTTGGCGATTTCCGCGAGCGCCTACGCGGAGGGCGACACAGGAATCACACATGGCAAGCAGCTCGCAACCGGGCGCGGACGCAAAGCACAGCATGTCGCATGGCGAGGTAAAGAAAGCGGACACCGCCGTCGGCAAGCTGACCATCAAGCACGGTCCGCTAGAAAACCTCGAGATGAATGCGATGACGATAGTGTTCAAGGTCAAAGACCCGGCGATGCTGTCGCAAGTGAAAGTCGGCGACAAGATCGACTTCGTCGCGGAACAAGTGGACGGCGCACTCACCGTTACCGGACCTTCAGGAGGAAATGTTCGCGGAAGCAGACCACCTGTTCCCGCACACGCGCCGCCGCAGAAAGAAGCGGACCTTCGCGGCTGATAAAATCCTGAAACGAATTCCGAGGATAGACCGTTATGGGTTTTGAGCAACTCGCGCAACTGAAAGCGCAACTGGCGAAGCAATCGAAGAGCGCTCCGGCGAAGAAGCCGGCGCGCCCGCCGCGTCCTGCCACGAACGCACAGAAGCAACCGGTCGATCCGGTCGTGCATGCAATCGGGAAGCTCCAGCGGCGCTTTCCGCTGGCTTTTCCAAAAAATCCGGCTCCTAAAGTGCCGTTGAAAGTCGGTGTCATCGACGACTTGTTCGCGCAGGCATCCGACATCGGCCTGACGGAACCCGAGATTCGTGAAGCCATCAAGGTCTGGTGTCGCGGTGCTCGCTATTGGAGTTGTCTCGTCGAGGACGCTGCCCGCGTCGACCTCGCGGGGAATCCGACAGGAAACGTGACAGCGGCCGATGCCGGGCGCGCGCGGCATCTGGAAGCAAGGCGCACGGCTCGTGCATCGGGGCCGTCGGCGTCCTCGGAGCCTGCAGCAGAGAAAGGCCAGCCTTAATCCTGCCGAGCGCGGTGGGACGGTGATGGAAGACAACGGCAAGTCGCATCAAAGACTCATTGCGAACGCCGTTCCAGTCTTTCCAGGCCGCGCGGCGAGTCACGCGGCGTCGCTGACTCGCATCCTTGCCTCACCGTCTACCTCTCCGGCTGATTGGCAGCGGCCGCGCGCACTCACTTCCTCCGGGCAGCGATCCCAGCGCAGAGCGTGCTGCCCGACCCTCAATTCGCCGTATCTGCCGGTCATCTCATAGCCGTGGTCTTCCGGGCAATCGTCTTGCCCGCGCCTGTCTTCGCGCTGCATCTGCTTGCCTCCCTTCGTTGTTTTCGCATCACGAGCGTCTTTGGTTGCTGCATCAAACGAGGAACTCGCTTCCTTGCGCGTGTGGATACTTGGATTCGATTAGCCGTTTTCGGCGCGCTATGGGCAGTCGGCGCATCTGAGCGTTCATCGTTCCAGGGCCGCATGAGGCGGGTCGTTCCGTACCCCCCAGCCCAACGACTTACTGCGTGAGGCCAGCCGTCCGCCCTTCCATCATGCGCACCATCGAATCAAACCAACTACACGCGCCTGATTGAACGTAAACCCTTACGCCCTGTTTCCCGTCACGTGGGAATACGATTTTTGTCCAGCGGGAGCGCCGTGGCATTCTGCAAGTAATTCAAACGAACGCGCATTGCCAGGCGAGCAGAACACAGCGTGATCCAAGACCCCACCGTCACTGGCGCCGAGCGCCTGCTGCTCGTGCTGACCGCCCTCGCCAGTCACGGCAAGGCAATGTCCGTGAAGGACATGCTCGGCGCGACCGGTCTCGCGCAAAGCACCCTTTACCGTCAGGTCGCGCTGCTCAAGCGCTGGGGCTTCGTCACCGACGACGACGGCTTCTACGCGCCCGGTCCCATCTGTCTTCAACTCGCGCTCGGCTTCGACGTCAATTCGATGCTGGTCGAGGCAAGCCGCGACAGCATGATGCAGCTCTCGCGCGCAACGCAGGAAAGCGTCGGGCTCATCGTCGCCCTGAACGATCAGGTGATCTGCCTCGAGATGGTCGAAAGCACTCAGTCGCTGCGCTGCTCGTTCGAGAAAGGTCGCGCGGTGCCGCTGCGCGCGGGCGCCTCCGCAAAGTCGCTGCTCGCGTTCATGGCCGACAAAACGCGCAGCGAAACGCTCGGACGTCAGTTCGCCGGCGACGATGCCGCCCGCGCCTCGCTCGAAGCGGAACTGGACCGCATCCGCGCGCGCGGCTACGCGATGAGCGACAGCGAAGTCGACCCGGGCGTGTGGGGCGTGAGCGCACCCGTGTTCCGGCGCACGGCGCGCGGCGCGGGCGCGAGCGCATCGATCACGCTGATGGCGCCGTCCTCGCGCGCGGCGGGCCGCGAACAGCAACTCGCGGACTGGACCGTACGCACCGCCAACGCCATTTCCGCCCGGCTGCAGAACGCCTGAATGACACTCACCGACTGACCACACCCTGGAGCCCACACCATGAAACTGAAGAACCTTGTTTCTGCCGCGAGTCTCGGCGTCGCGATGATGATTGCCGCTCTCCCCGGCGCCGTCCGCGGGCAAGACGCGAACGTCATCAACGTCGCGACCGACGCCACCTTCCCGCCGATGGAGTTCGTCGACAAAGGCCAGCGCACCGGCTTCGACATCGACATCATGAACGCGCTCGCCAAGGCGATGGGCAAACAGGTTCAGTGGACCGACATCGACTTCAAGGGGCTGATTCCGGGCCTCGTCGCGCATCGCTTCGATGCGGCGATCTCGGGCATCTACATCACGCCGGAGCGCTCGCAGGTCGTCGATTTCACGCAGTCGTACTTCGCGGGCGGCCTCTCGGCGCTCGTCAAGGCGGACTCGCCGATCAAGACACTCGCCGATCTCAACGGCAAGAAAGTGACCGTGCAGGTCGGCACGAAGTCGGTGAACTTCCTGCGCGACAACTATCCGCAAGTGCAGCGCGTGGAAGTGGAAAAGAATCAGGAGATGTTCGATCTGGTCGGCATCGGCCGTGCGGACGCCGCCGTGACGGGCAAGCCTGCCGCGTTTCAGTTCGTGCGCACGCGCCCGGGTTTCCGCGTGCTCGACAAGGAACTGACGACGGAAGCGTACGGCATCGCGGTGCGCAAGGACGAGCCGCAATTGCGCGATCAGATGAATGCCGCGCTCGCCAGGATCAAGGCCGACGGCACGTACGACGCGATCGTGAAGAAGTGGTTTAGCGCGAGCGCCAGCACCACCGCGAACGCCAAGTAATCCGGCGGATCTGAACCATGCAACTCGACTTCACGCCAGCCGTCGCCGGTTGGGCCGATATCGCGCACGGCGCGCTGGTCACGGTGGAAGTGACCGCCGCCGCGCTCGTGCTCTCGTGCCTGCTCGGGCTTCTGATCGGCATCGGCCGGCTTGCGCCGCAGCGGCGGCTCATCTACGGCTTCTGCACCGGCTATCTGATTTTCTTCCGCGGCACGCCGCTGCTCGTGCAACTGTTCCTCCTGTTCTTCGGCCTGCCGCAGTTCAACATCCTGTTGCCCGCGTTCGTGTGCGGCATGCTCGGCCTTGGACTGTACTCGGCGGCTTACGTGTCGGAGATCGTGCGCGGCGCGATTCAGTCGGTGGATCGCGGGCAAATGGAGGCGGCGCGCTCCATCGGCATGTCGTCGGGGCAGGCCATGCGCGCGATCATTCTTCCGCAAGCCATCGTGCGCATGATTCCGCCGCTCGGCAACGAGTTCATCGCGTTGATCAAGAACTCCGCGCTGGTGTCGCTGCTGACCATTCACGATCTCATGCACGAAGGACAGAAAATCATCAGCGTGTCGTACCGGTCGCTCGAGGTGTACATCGTGATCGCGCTCGTCTATCTCGTGCTCACGCAGACGACCAACTACATTCTTCATCGCGTCGAGCGACGGCTGCGCGCAGGAGGCATGGTGCAATGAACAGTGCTCAACCTATCGTCAGCATTCGCGAACTCACGAAGTCGTTCGGGACGCATCGCGTATTGAACGGCATCGACTTCGATATTCAGCCGAGCCAGGTCGTGGTCGTGATCGGGCCGAGCGGTTCCGGCAAAAGCACGTTTCTGCGCTGCTGCAACGGACTGGAGCAGCCGGAGCGGGGAACCATCGATATCTGCGGGCATCGCCTCGTCGATCACGGAACGATGCTCAAGGAACGCGCGCTCAACACGCTGCGCACGGAAGTGGGCATGGTGTTTCAGTCGTTCAACCTGTTTCCGCATCTGTCGGTGTTGCACAACATCACCGTCGGGCCGTGCATGTTGCGTGGCCTGCCGAAAGCCGATGCCGAGGCGGCCGCGCTTACGCTGCTCACGAAAGTCGGCCTGGAGCACAAGGCGCATGCGATGCCCGCGAGCCTGTCGGGCGGTCAAAAGCAGCGCGTCGCGATCGCACGCGCACTCGCGATGCAGCCGCGCGTCATGCTCTTCGACGAACCCACGTCCGCACTCGATCCCGAACTCGTCGGCGAAGTGCTGCAAGTGATGAAGCTGCTCGCATCCGAAGGCATGACGATGCTCGTCGTCACGCACGAAATGGGCTTCGCGAAGGAAGTGGCGGACGTCGTCGTCGTGATGGATGGCGGCGAGATCGTCGAGGCGGGTCCGCCCGCGCAGATTTTTTCCACGCCCTCGCAGCCCCGCACGCGCTCGTTCCTGCAAGCGGTGTTGTCGCGCGCATGAACGTCTCCATGATACGCGGCGCCGGTCTCGTGGCGTCGCCGTGGAAGAACGGCAGCGGCATCATGCGCGAAGTCGCGGCGCGCGCCGATGCGTGGCGCGTGAGCATTGCGGATATCGACCGGCCGGGACCGTTTTCGCGCTTCGACGGTATCGACCGTGTGCTCGTCCTGCTCGATGGCGCGGGCCTCACGCTCGGCGAACTTGCCGTGACGCATGTGTTCGACACCGCGCGCTTCGCCGGTGAAACGCCGGTCGAGGCGCGTCTGACGGACGGCCCGGTGCGCGTCTTCAATGTGATGACGCATCGCGGCGCGGCGCGCGCATCGATCGATTGCTGGCGCTCGCCGGCGAGCCGCATCGTCGCTGCGGAAAGCGTCCTGTTGCATTGTGCGCAAGGCTCGCTCGACGTGCGCGTCGACCGGACACGCTTCACGTTGACGAAGATGGACACGCTGCGGATCGATGCGGCGCGTGGCGTCGATGTCGACGTCGACATACAGGGCGACGGCGTGCTGTTGTGCGCGTCGCTCGATACGAGAGGTCAGTCATGAATTCACGAACGAAAGCCCTGTTCGCGGCGCACGCGCTGCTGCCGGACGGCTGGCGCGCTGACGTGCTGCTCGAATGGGACGACGCTGGCACGCTCGTCGCGGTCACGCCCGATACGCGCGATGTGCCTGCACATGCCATCCGCGCGTCGGGGCCGGTGATCCCCGGCATGCCGAACCTTCACTCGCATGCGTTCCAGCGTGCGATGGCGGGCCTCACCGAATATCGCGCAAATCCGGCGGATAGCTTCTGGAGCTGGCGCGACCTGATGTACCGGTTCGCCGCGCGCATCACGCCCGATACGCTCGAAGCCATCGCGCGCTGGCTGTATGTCGAGATGCTCAAGGCGGGCTATACGTCCGTCTGCGAGTTCCATTACGTGCATCACGCGGCGGATGGCCAGCGGCACGCGAACCCCGCCGAGCTTGCACAGCGCGTCGTGGATGCGGCAGGCGAGACCGGCATCGGCATGACGATGCTGCCCGTCCTCTATCAATATAGCGGCTTCGGCGCGCAGCCGCCGCGCGACGATCAGCGCCGCTTCGTCAACACGACCGAAGCGTTTCTCGATCTTCTGAGCACCCTGCGCGATGCGCGTCCCGAGCACGGCGCGCTGCGCTACGGCGTCGCGCCGCATTCGCTGCGCGCCGTATCGGAGGCTTCGCTGCGCGCGCTGCTCGAAGGGCTCGATACGATCTCGCCGGGCGCGCCGGTTCACATCCACATCGCGGAGCAGACGGCGGAAGTGGATGCGTCGCTCGCGGCGCTCGGCGCGAGGCCCGTGCAATGGCTGCTCGATCACTTCGACGTGGACGCCCGCTGGTGCCTCGTGCATGCAACGCACGTCGATGCACACGAAACTTGCGCCCTCGCAAAGAGCGGCGCGATTGCGGGCCTGTGCCTGACGACCGAAGCCAATCTCGGCGACGGCATCTTCCCCGCGATGGAATATCTCGATGCACAAGGCGCGTTCGGCATCGGCTCGGACAGTCATATCGGCGTGGACTGGCGCGCGGAATTGCGCCTGCTCGAATACGGTCAGCGGCTCGTGCGGCGTCAGCGCAACGTGCTGGCGTCGCCACGCACGGCGCATGTCGCCGACCGGCTCTTTCAGGGCGCGCTCGAAGGCGGCGCGCGCGCGACGGGCCGCGCGGTCGGTGCGCTCGAAGCGGGCTCGCGCGCCGACTGGATCGTGCTCGACGCCGCGCATCCGAATCTTGCGGAACAGACGAGCGCGACGTGGCTTTCGTCGATCGTATTCTGCGAACATGGGCAAACGCCCGTGCGCGATGTGTTCGTCGGCGGCGAGCGCGTGATTCACGACCGGCGCCATCGCGATGAAGCGCGCCACTATGCGGGCTATCGCCGGGCGCTGTCGCAACTTCTCGCCGACGCATAAACTCAGTCGTCTAACAGGACCCAGGCACGATGAACGATCTTTACTCGCTCGAACGCGGCGATGCGCCGCTGGTGATCTCGATTCCGCACCTCGGCACGCACATTCCCGACTCGTTGCGCGGCAAGTACACGGACGTCGCGCTGACGGTCGCGGACACCGACTGGCATCTCGACCGTGTCTATGCATTCGCGCGGTCGCTCGGCGCGACGATCCTGGGCGCGCGCATTTCGCGCTACGTGATCGATCTGAACCGGCCGTCGAACGACGAAAGTCTTTATCCCGGACAGACGACCACCTCGCTCTGTCCGACCGAAACGTTTCGCGGCGCGCCGCTGTATCGCGATGGCTGCGCACCCGATGCCGCCGAGCGCAACAGGCGCGTCGCGACGTACTGGCAGCCGTATCACGACACCTTGCGCGACGAGTTGAAGCGGCTGCGGACACGGCATTCGAACGTGCTGCTGTGGGAAGCGCATTCGATTGCGAGCGTGCTGCCGCGACTTTTCGAGGGCAAGCTGCCCGATCTGAACATCGGCACGCAGGACGGCCGCACGGCGGCAGCGCCAGTGCAGGAAGCGGTGCTGCGCGCCGCCGCGTCGGGGCCGTTCACGTACATCGCGAATGGCCGCTTCAAGGGCGGCTTCATCACACGACACTTCGGAGCGCCGCACGATGGCGTGCATGCAGTGCAGCTGGAGATGTGCCAGTCCACGTATATGAGCGAGGATGCGCCGTTCGACTATTTGCCGGACAAGGCGGGACAGGTTGAAGCCGTGGTGCGCGGCATGGTCGGCGGAGCGCTGAAGGCGACCGTTGCGCTGAACGCGGCGTCGCGTGGCTGAGGCGGTGGATAGGCGCGGCTATCGTTATGGACGCGTTCGGTTCCTTTAGTCGCCTATGGCTAATTGCGGTCAAGAGAACCGAACGCCGCTCTTCTCGTGTGCTGATCCAGAGTCGCATGTTCCGACTCCGGCTGCCTGCTTGGACCCAACGCCCACCGCGCCGCGATCTCTGCAAGTCCTTGACGATTGCGCTTGCTTTGTAGCGCTTTACGGCGCAGGCTGAAGGGCGCGGTACTTTCCGTTCGTAAAGCCAGCGCACGGCTCGCGATATGCATTGAACCTTGCTGACAATAAGCGGTTGACTCTGGTTTCGTCCGTCGGCACGTACAACAGCGTCGTGAAGAATAAACTGCGACCTACTCTGGAGTCTCCCAAATGATGAAGTCCCCGCTCGGTTCGGCTATAGAAGGCGCAAAGCAAGACCACGCGACGTCGCAAAGGGCTCGCATCGAAGCGTTTCGGCAGGCGGACTTGCAACGCACGCAGAAGCGTCTCGACAAGGACGCGGACATCGATGTTCACGCAGCCAAGTGGCGGTATGTTCCGTCGGGGGCGTAGTAGGTAGCGCGGCTTTGGTCATGCGGCGTGTCCGCGGTGGTGACTGTGGCGTGCGGCCGTCGTCATATCGAGGGTTCGTTGTATCGCTTTTTTTAGTGCCCGGCCGTTTGCGCTATGGACATTCTGTGCGAAGTCATCCGTCCGCTAAAGGGGTCACCGTGCACCTACGCGGCAAGTGAAGAGCGACGTTCCTGGGCTGCGGACCACGCAGCGCCCGAATCACACAATAGCGGCACTCGCTTTGCACGCGATGCACAGCGTCGTACGCCTGTTATCAACGAAATCGAAGCTATCGTTCGTTGATATCCATAAAAGCGACGCACAATGAGAGTCTCGCAGCCTCCTACCGTCGGAGTTCGCATGGCGCGCATGATTAAGGTCGGAAACCACGAATTCCACGTCGCAGTACAGCCCCTGTATGCGGGCGGGTTCACGTTCATCGTCGTTGATAGAGATCTCACCGGTCCAAGAGCTACCGAGGTTCGTCACGAGAGCGCCCTTCGATTCGAAACCGAAGAAGCGGCTTACGGTGGCGGTTCAGCTCACGCGCGACGACGCGCCAAGATGTACAGGCAGTGACACGCGGGAGCGGCTTATAGGGCACGCCCTGCGTCTGCCTCTTATGCTCACAGCAGATTGCGCAACCAAGGCGCAGAGCGCTGCTTGATAAACCTTTCCTGATATTGCCCGTGCTTCGATTACAGGGCGGTCTGGTCTTCGATCATCGAGGAACGGGGCATAAGGCACCGCCTGGCATGGCCGCACATCTACGAGTCAAAGACGCTTTGCAACGTGTCTTCGAGCCGCGCTGACACTATGCCTCGTGAGCGAATACCTATGGCTAGTCGTCGTTGACCGTACCCAGGAGCACGTCGATTGCCGCTTGCCCCGCGCACTCCGCGATGAGAAAAGCCCAGCGCTGCGTGAAGGGACCTTTACGAAGTGCGATGCGATGGCCAGACCTGCCGAGCACGCCAAGATTGCTGCCGCCGATGATCTGAAGGCTCGCGTCGTAGAGCATCGGACGAAGCGGTCAGCGTGACGTGAGTTTCGAAGCCGCGATAAGGAATGACGCGGGTCATGAGGCGCTTCTTTGAGTGAAACACGCGCCTCTTAGCGGGAGTGGTGATAGCAGGCTTCCCGTATATAGACGTATAGGCTCTCACAGGCGGGCTTGGTCGGGACGCAGCGTTGCGAGTTGCTATACGGGCAATCGCGAATGCCGCCGCTATGCGACGCCGCGAGGCATGCAACATCCACGATCACGATTGCCGCGTGTGGAGCGATTGCCTTTGCAGATCACCGCGGCCTTTGAGTTAGCGGTGCAAACAGGGCTTGCGAATATCGCATTAGCTTCGACGATTCTCCTCGCAATCTTCCCAGTATCGCAGCGGGTCGCGATGGTCCGGATAGCGTAAATCAAGCCACGCTGCGAGCTTGGTCCAGTCCGGATGGTTGGTCCCCGTTCGCGCGGACCAGACCGATGAACGCTCGAGGATTTGACTGTTCGCGCGATCGCGGACAAGCAAGCTGCTCAGTCCGGTCGAACTGTTTGCTTGTGACTCGACTGAATACCTCGGCAGGAGCCTCAGCTCGGCATCCTTCGCCCAGCCGCACAGCGCGCGAACCACGCCGGATTGATCCCGCAATTCGATAGGGCCGTTCTCCCGGCGAACCGCCGTCCAGCCTTCAGGAAACTCGGCGACCAGCTCGTCCCTGCCTTCCCTCACCCACTTCACGCGCCAGGCTCGCGTCATCGCTTCGCGCAGGCGAGACGCGGATTCATAGCCGGCAGGCAATTCGATTCCCACCGGCAGCGTGATCAGATTGTCTTTCCAGAGTGTCGATTCGTCGTCGGCTCGCTTGACGACGCTGGATGATGGCGGCCCGAACGGGTTCTCGGGCCGGCTCGATGCGCTCACCTTCGACGCCGGCAGTCCCTCGAAAAGGCGCTCGGCGTCCTGACGGGTCAGCTTCGTCTTTCCCTTATTCATAGTCTCATTGTCGCTAGGTTGAACCGCCTCGAAAGCGCAGGTTATCGCATACTTTGGAGCGGTCCAGTCGATTCTATCCAGGCGAGCGAGTTGAGTGATATGCCCGCGCAGAACCGCCTGGCGCTATCCATCGGTCACTCACAAGACTTGAAGCACCACGACATCGTGAGTGCACGCCTAAGGATCGCTTCCGTCTGGACATACACTGCGATCGTCGGATTACGCCGATTCTTCGTGAAGACAGAATACGCCAGGTACACGATTTTAGTGGGTTCGCGCGCGAAATCGGCATTGCCCTTACGTTTTGGACCGCCCTGGCGGCCAGCATCGCGCCGGCGCCGCTGCAGGCCCAATGACGGCGATCCGCGACTCTAAAAATCCGCATCAGGCCATCACTTTCGCCTGATGCTCAACAACCGCTATGAGGGAGGTCATAGAACAGCTTCTACGGAAACTTTCTGACGCGCTGCGCCTAGCTCAATCAGCGCAGATGGCGACATATCTGCGTCGGACGCAGGAAGCGCCGAACACTTCGGAAGCAACCCTCGCACGGCAGTGCGGACTTCCATGTCGCAATCTAGACGGCGCTGATTCCCTTCAATCGGTAGACGTTCCAAGCGGACCTGCCTTGCCGGCCTAGATGTCCGTCTCCAAAGCGCAACGACACCTCGCAAGACAGCCCGCCCGCTGGCCCCATCCACTCAATACGCAATCCCCGAATCCAGCGGATAAACAGGCCGCTTCAGATTGCCGAACGAAAAAAGCCCATAGTCGGAGCTAGTCACTCCACGGCTATCGCATTCGACGAACCCGCCCGAAATCGGTACGAACACCGGCCGGCAATACATGCGCGACTTGAGTATCAGAAACTTCGCGCCACGCGGATCGATACCGACACTCTCGAACACGCCCAGATCCCACGGTTCGTGCGTCCGCTCCGTGACGAGGATGCGCGCCACCGGCGTTTCGAGCACGGCGGCGCGCCCCATGTACGCGCGTTGTCCTGTGTAGGTCGGGCCGCTGATAACGTACTCGCCATCGGTCAACGCGCGCACGATGCCCGTCACTTCGAGCGGCGGTTTGCCGGACGACGCAACGCTCGAGAGCTTGTTGCCGATGCCGAGCGTGACCGTCGCGCCCTCGCCTGCTGCAAAGAGCTTCGCCACCGCTTCGGGATCGCACAACGGCCCGACGACGATGTTGTCGAGACCTTGCCTTAACGCTTCTTCGAACGCATCGGTCGTGTCGCACGTTCCGCCCGACATGCAGTTGTCGCCGTGATCCAGCAACAGCACAGGCTTGTCCGTTTCACGCGCGAGTGCCGCGCCTTCCGCGATCGACTGCGCAAGCGGCGCACTGTGATACACGAACTCCTCGCGCTCATTCCAGATTTGCCGCGCGATACGGTCCGCGACGTCCTGCGCCTTCTCCCGCACGCCATCCGCTACGACGACGACGCTGATGCAAGGCGCGGCGATATCGGCGAGCGAGAAGCCCGACAGTACCGACACGGCCAGCACGCCGTCCTCGCGTTCGGCGGCCCGCGCGGCATCGACGGCGCGCTTCATCGCGCCATCGGACGTCGAACTTCTGAGCGTATGCGTGAGCAGCGGCGGTTGCGCCCACGCGATCACCGGGTTCGCCTTTCCATGAATGAGATCGCGCAAGAGCCGCGCCGCATGCTCGCCGCTTTCATACATGTCGACGTGCGGATAGGTCTTGAAACTCGTGATGACATTGGCGTTGTCGATCATTTTCTGCGTGACGTTCGCGTGCAGATCGAGCGATACCGCGATAGGCGCATGCGGCAGCACATCGCGCACGCGTTCGAGCAGATCGCCTTCGCCATCGGGCGAATTCTCGGCGACCATCGCGCCATGCAGATCGAGCATCACCGCGTCGCAACCTTCGGCTGCGTCGACGATCGCCTGACAGATCGCGTCGTAAGCGGCAGCGGCAACACGCCCGCTCGGATTCGCCGATGCCGAAATCGGCGTGACGATCTCGGCTCCTTCGCGCGTCGCCGCATCTATGAATGCGGACATCGCGGTGCGCATGCCCGCATTCTCCCGATACGCATCGTCTCCATAACAGGGACCGTCGCGCCCGAACGCTTCGAGCGGCGTAGCGACCGGCGAGAACGTGTTGGTCTCGTGATTCATCCGCGCGATGAGAATCTTCATGCAGCGTCTCCTTCCAGTGGATTCGCCGCGCGAAGCATCGCTCGCAACAGCACGTTGCAGCCCGCTTCGAGATGATCGGCGCGTGCATCCTCGATTTCGTTATGGCTGATGCCGTCCTTGCACGGGACGAAGATCATCGCGGCCGGCGCGACGCGTGCGAGATACACGGCGTCATGTCCCGCGCCGCTCACGACATCCATCGACGTGAAGCCGAGCGCATCCGCGCTCTCACGCACCGAAGCCACCAGCGCGTCCGCGAACGGTTGCGGCGCGAAGTAGACAACTTCGTCTACCGTCACAGGCAAGCTCGCTTGCGCGCATGCGTCGCGCAAGGCGCGGTCCATCGCGAGCAAGGTGGCATCGTCGGCGGCGCGCAGATCGACGGTCAGCTTGACGCGCCCGGGAATCACATTGCGCGAGTTGGGATGCACGTCCATCCAGCCGACCGTGCCGCGCCCATGCGGTGCATGATCGAGCGCGATGCGATTGACCGTGCGAATGAGGTCAGCCGCGACGAGCAGCGCATCGCGGCGCAGTTCCATCGGCGTCGGACCCGCATGGGCCTCCATGCCGTCGATGGTCACGTCGTACCAGCGCTGGCCGAGCGCGGCCTTCACGACACCGATCACCTTGTCGTTCGCTTCGAGCACCGGCCCCTGCTCGATATGCGCCTCGAAATATGCGCCCACGTCATGCGCCGCGACGCGCTCGCCCGCATAGCCGATCGAAGCGAGCGCATCGCGCACCGACACGTCTTCGCGATCCACCTGCGCGAGCGCATGGTCGAGCGTGAATGCGCCGGCAAACACGCCCGAGCCCATCATCACTGGCACGAAACGCGAACCTTCTTCGTTCGTCCATACGACGACTTCGAGCGGCGCGGCGGTGCGCACGTCGTTGTCGTTCAGCGTGCGCAATACTTCGAGGCCCGCCAATACGCCGTAGTTGCCGTCGAACTTGCCGCCGGTCGGCTGGGTGTCGATATGGCTGCCCGTCACGACAGGCGGCAGATCGTCGCGCGTGCCCGCACGTCGCGCGAAGATATTGCCGATCGCATCGACGCGCACCGTGCAGCCGATTTCCTGCGCCCACGCGACAAAGAGATCACGGCCTTGCTTGTCGAGCTCGGTGAGCGCAAGGCGGCATACGCCGCCCTTCTCCGTCGCACCGATTCGCGCCAATTCCATCAGGCTGTTCCACAGACGCGCACCGTCGATGCGCAAGCCGGCGTGCGCCGGCATATCGTGAGCTTGCATTCGAGGTTCCTTCGCTAGTTAATGGCGGGCATGGCGTCAGACGACGCCCACACCGAGATAACGGTCCTTGATGGATTCATCCGCGATGAACGCATCGTTCGCACCTTCGTACACGATCCGCCCTTGCTCGATGATGTAATGACGATCCGCGAGCTGCGTGCACACTTCGAGGTTCTGTTCGACGAGCAGGATCGTCACGCCTGCCTGGCGAATCAGCTTCAGTTGAGCGACGATCTCCTCGACGATCACCGGCGCGAGTCCTTCCACCGGTTCGTCGAGCATGAGCAGCCGCGGATGATTCATCAGCGCGCGGCCGATAGCGAGCATCTGTTGTTCGCCGCCGGATAGCTGTCCGCCGCCGTTGGTGCGCCGCTCCTTCAAACGCGGAAAGATGCGATAGATATCGGCCAGTTGCCACGGCGAGTCCTTGCGCGCGCCGAGCCGCAGATTCTCTTCGACCGACAGCAACTTGAAGATGCCGCGATGCTCCGGCACGAAGCACACGCCGCGCGCCGCGATCTTGTGAGGCGGGAGCTTTTCCAGGCTGACGCCCTTGAATGTGACGCTGCCTCGCTGCGGTGTCACGATGCCCGCGATGCTCTTGAGCGTCGTCGACTTGCCCGCGCCATTGCGCCCGAGCAGCGTGACCGTCTCGCCCTCCTCCATCCTGAGCGATACGCCCTGAAGAACATGGCTCTTGGCGTAATAGCCGTGAATGTTGTCGACCATGAGCGTCATGCGCGGCCTCCGGTGATCATGTTGCCGAGATAGGCGCTGCGCACGCGTTCGTCGCCGCGAATGCGGGCCGGCTCGCCCTCGACCAGCACGCGGCCTTGCTGCATCACCGTAATCGTGTCGGAGATGTCCATCACGATATCCATGTTGTGCTCGATCAGTACGACCGTATAGTCCTCGCGCAGGCTGCGGATCAGATGCTTCATGTCGTCGAGATCGTCGATGCCCATGCCCGAGGTCGGTTCATCGAGAAAGATCGCCTTGGGCCGCGCGGCCAGCGCCATGCCGACTTCGAGACGCCGTTGCTGACCGTGCGAGAGCGCGCTCGCCTGCGTCGATGCGAAGCGTTGCAGCGCAAGCCGCTCCAGAATGCCATCGACCGTATCGCGATGTTCGAGCGCGCCACGCGGCGGCGTCCAGGCATTGAGCGCACGCTTCGAGTCGACGCCTTGCGCGGCGAGGCGCAGGTTCTCGCGCACGGAGAGATTCGTGAACAGGCTCGTCACCTGAAACGAGCGCGCGATGCCCCGCTTCACGCGGCGATGATCCGGCTCATGCGTCACATCGTGGCCATCGAACACGATGTTTCCCGCCGTGATAGGCAGCGTCCCCGTCAGCACGTGAAACAGCGTGGTCTTGCCCGCGCCGTTCGGGCCGATCACCGAATGCACCGAATTCTTCGCGATGCGCAGATTCACATCGGTCAGCGCCGAGAACTTGCCATAGCGTTTGGCGACGCCCTTCGCTTCCAGTATCGACGCGCTCATGCCGGCTCCCCTTCATTGCGCTTCACCGCGCGCCAGATGCGTTCACCCAGCCCCCACAGGCCGCGCTGCATGAACAGGCTCACGGCGATCAGCACGAGCCCGAGCAGCAGAAGCCAGCGCGGCCAGAGCGTCGAAAGCCAGTCGGCGAACAACACGTAGAACGCCGCGCCGAGCACGGAGGAAAAGAGGTTGCCCGTGCCGCCGATCACCGTCATCACGAGGATCATCTCGCTAGTGTGATAGTCGATGTTCGATAGCGGCGCGATGCCCGTCATCATCGCGTGAAGCGCGCCGGCCAGCCCCGTGACGGCGCCCGATACCACGAACGCGGCGAGCTTGAAGCGCTTGACGTCGTAGCCGACCGCAGCGGCGCGCGCTTCGTTGTCGCGAATGGCGAGCAGGGTGCGGCCGAAGACCGAATGCGACACGCGCAGCATCAGCCAGAACGCGATCAGGAACAGCACCGCGACGAACGCATAGTATTGCCACGGCGACGCGATCGATACGAGCGGCTGACCGAGAATCGACAACGCCGGACGCGGAATATCGAGCAGGCCGTTGTCGCCGCCCGTGAGATCGGGCGTCGTGTAGGCGAGAAAGTAGAACATCTGCCCGAATGCCAGCGTGAGCATCACGAAGTACGCGCCGCGCTGACGGATCGAAAACCATCCGACGACGGCCGCCGCAAGCGCGCCCACGACGACCGCGCCGAGCAGCGCAACGGGTACTTGCAACCCTGACTTCGTGAGGATCAGGCCGGCGCTATAACTGCCGAGTCCGAAGAAGATGCCTTGCCCGAAGGACAGCAAGCCCGTGTGCCCGAGCAGCAGATTGCAGCCGAGCGCGGCGAGCGCATAGACGAGCACTTCCGTTGCGAGCGATCCGGAACGCATCGTCATCGGCAATATGCAGACGACGATCGCCGCAAGCAGCAGGAACCGATAGCGATGCAGCGAATGCCTGAGTGATCGTTCGGGCAGACTCATGTCCAATGTCTTCGAATCAGGTTTGGAATTCACGCGGTCCTCCCGAGCAATCCGTTCGGGCGCAGCAGCAGCACTGCTGCCATCGCGACATAAATCATGAGACGCGCGCCTTCGGGCCAAAGCGTGCTCATCACGCTTTGCACGATGCCGACCAGCAATCCGCCGACGAGCGCACCGAGAAAGTTGCCCATGCCGCCAACCACGACGACCACGAACGCGACGCCGAGCGCTTCGATGCCCATGAACGGATCGACGCCGCGGATCGGCGCGGCGAGCACGCCCGCAAGCGCCGCTGTCCCTGCGCCGAGTGCGAACACGAGACTGAAGATGCGCGTCACGTTGATGCCGAGCAGGGACACCATCTCGCTCGATTCACTGCCCGCGCGCACTGCGCTGCCGAGGCGCGTGCCTTCGAGCACCCACCACAGAATGCCGGCCAGCACAGCCGTGAACGCGATCACGAAGAGGCGGTATTTCGGGTAGATGAAGCTGCCCCACATCACCACGCCGTTCAGCATGTCGGGCACGGCGACGTTATCGCCGATCGGTCCCCACGCGATGATTGCGCATTCCTGTATCACGAGCGCAAGTCCGACCGTCGCGAGAATATGGAACTCGTGCTGTTGCGCATAGACGTGCCGCAGCACGGCCTTCTCGACGATCCACGCACACGCGCCGACGACGATGGGCACGACGACGAGCGCGGCCCAGAAGCTCATCGACCACTGCATCGCCTGATAGCAGAAGTACGCGCCCAACAGATAGAACGCGCCGTGCGCGAAGTTCACGAAGCGCAGCAGCCCGAACACGATCGACAGACCGACCGCGAGCAAGAAGTACAGCATGCCCACGCCGATGCCGTTCACGACCTGCAACAGATAAACGTTCATGGCCTTGCATCAGAAAAGTGGCGGCGCGAATGCAAGGCTTGCCTGCATTCGCATGAGAACGACGCGTCAGCGCGTCAGGCGCTTAGGCCAGCTTGCACTGCGTCTTGTCGAGCGGCAAGAACGATTGACCCGAGCTGACGATATCGGCGTAATCGTCCTTGTCCTTCATCTTGCTCTTGGGCTTGCCCTTCAACAGGTAGTAGTTCTTCAGCACCTGATGATCGCCCGCGCGAATCTCTTCCGGACCGGTCAGGCCCGCGTACTTCATCCCCTGGAGCGCGGCGATGACTTTCTTCGGATCGGCGGTGCCCGCCTTCACGATGCCATCGAGAAGAATCTTCGTGCAGATGTACGAACCTGCGAGACTGTAGTTCGGGTTCGATTTATAAACCGCGTTGACGCGCTTCACGAGATCGTGATTGAGCGGCGTATCGATCGCATGCCAGTACTGTGCGCCGAAGTACACGCCTTCGCAGATATCGGGGCCGAGCGCCTCGAACTGCTCCAGACCCGATGCCCATGCCATCAGGATCGTGCAATTGTTCTTCATGCCGAAGCTCACGGCCTGACGCAAGGTGTCCGACGATTGCGAACCGAAGTTGAGGATGAGAAGCACATCCGGCTTCGCGGCGACTGCATTGGTCAGGTAACCGCTGAACTCTTTTTCATTGAGCGAGTGATAGCTGTTGCCCACATGCTCGATGCCCTTCTCTTTGAAGATGTTCTTCGCCGCGGACAGAAGTCCGTCCCCGAACACGTATTGCGGCGTGATCGTGTACCAGCGCTTCGCCTTGGGCATCGATTCGACCAGCGGCCTCACGGTCTGCTCGATCGCGCCGAAGGTCGGCACGGACCAGCGGAAGGTCGCGCTATTGCAGTCCTTGCCGGTGAGTTCGTCGGCGCCTGCCGTCGTGATGAAGACGCCGTCGGCCTTCTCCGCTTCCTTGCCCATTGCAAGTGCTTCAGACGAAAGAATGCCGCCCGCGAAATAGCGCGCGTTCTTTTGCTGCGCGATTTCCTGCACGCGCCGCACGGCGGTCGCGGGTTTTCCCTCGGTATCGAGCGTCGTATAAGCGAGCGGTTGCCCGAGCACCTTGCCGTACTGTTCGATGACGAGCTTCATGCCCAGGTCGGCATACTTGCCGTTGGCCGCGAACGGACCGGACATCGGGACCGGGCACGCGAACTGGATCGGCGAGCCTTGCGCAAAGGCGCTTCTTGCGACGAGCGCCTCGAACGATCCGGGAATGGCCGACAGCGCGGCCAGCTTCAACATGTTTCGGCGATTCAAAGTGACGCTCCTTGAGAAGATGACCCGCGCAGCCGCCCGGCGTTATTTTTCGTGGTACGTTCGAGCCTCGGCTCGGTTCATTCTATTTATCATGATAAATAGAATGAACCTGATGCTAGGAACAATAAATTCGGGTGTCAATAAGGCAATATTCCAGTCTGCGGATTCGCCAATGTCCGCATGACGAAAGCAGACCGATAGAGACAGGGAGCATCGACATGGTGATGGAGCGTGCGAAGCGCGCCGGCGCGGCAGTCCAGATCGCGCAGCAGCCGATCAAGCAGCCGAAGCGCGCTGATCTGGTGGCCGAGGAGATCAAGCGGCTCATCACGGAGAAGGACCTGAAGCCCGGCGACAAGTTGCCCCGTGAGGTCGAATTGCAGCAGCTCTTTTCCGTCAGCAAGAGCACGACGCGCGAGGCGCTGAAGTCACTGGAAGTGCAAGGGCTCATCAAGGTGACGACCGGACCTTCGGGCGGCGGCACGATTGTCGAGGTGCCGCTTGCCCGCACCTTGCAGCTCTTGCAGAACTATTTGTTCTTCAAGGACGTGACCATCGACGACATCTACACGGTGCGTCAGTTGCTCGAGCCCGAACTCGCGGCGGGTGCGGTGCCGCACCTCACCGACGATGATTTCACGGCGCTCGAAGCGAACATCGCGTGTTGCGACGAACCGGCAGCGGCGCATGCGAATCGGGACATCGTGCGGCAACGTCAGGAAGATGTGAACTTCCACGATATTCTGGCTGCGGCAAATCCCAACCCGTTTCTTCGTTTTACGTGTGAGTTGATCAACGAGATGATCCGGCAGTTGATCGAGTTCAGGAACGATACGCCGCAGGCGGAACACGAACGGTTTGGCCGCGCCAACGTGAAGATCCATAAGGCAATCACTGAAGCAGCGCGGGCGCGGGATGCGGATAAGGTGCGCGATCTAATGGTGATTCATATGACCGAGGCTCCGCGCTATGTGAAGCGCATGAAAGGCAAGTTGCGCGGGCGGCTGATTCTTGACTCCGAGATACGGAAGCGTGCGAGTGGACGTGGAGATTGAATCGCGGGCGGGGAGCCAGTTGGAACGTTCTTGCCACGTTTTCAAAAGGCCGTGTCGGATTTATGTCCGGCTGATGCCACGCTCCACGTCGCGACGTATGGTCAGAACCGGGTCCGCGCGCGGGCAACCGGGAACCGGTGCAAGACTGTTCATAACCCCGCGTCAATTGCCCTTGGCTGTCAACGCTTTCAGCAGCAGATGGATATTAACTGGCTTGACAAGGTTCCGATTGATCCCTGCGTCGCGCGATTTTCGTTGATCTTCTTCCTGACCCCAACCGGTAATGGCAATCAGAGTTGCGGCGCCGAAGGCCTCGTTGGCACGGATGCGTCGTGCGAACTCGTAGCCATCCATATCGGGCATGCCGACATCCATCAGGACGGCATCGGCTGGCATCGTCTTCAATGCGTCCAGCGCGGCGAGTCCACCGTGGGCGGTACGTGTCTCGGCACCCAACATGTCCAGCAGAATGGCAAGGCTGTCCGCCGCATCAACGTTGTCGTCGACGATAAGTAGTCTCTTGCCCGCAAGTGACTTCCGGCTAAACGGGTCGTTGTCCGGATCAAGCATCTGCGTGTCGGTGGGGGCATCTGTCAGGGGCAGGCGGACTGCAAATTCACTACCCCGGCCCAAGCCATCGCTGCGGGCTAAGACAGTACCGCCATGCAGGTGAACGAGGCTACGAACGAGAGTCAATCCGATGCCCAGACCGCGTTGGACGCGTTGACGGAAGTTCTTTTCCTGGCTGAACATGTCGAAGATTCGTGGCAGCATGCCTGCGGTAATGCCAATACCGTTGTCGCGGACGGTGACCACCGCATCGTTATTGTCTCGCATGGCCGTGAGTTCAATATGGCCGCCAGCATCAGTGTACTTAGCCGCGTTGTTCAGCAGGTTGGCGAAGATCTGTGTGAGCCGTACCGGATCCCCGAAAACGGTCAAGGGTTCGGCTGAGAAGCTGATCGTAAGCCGGTGCTGACGTGTGTCGATGACTGGCCGGCTCGTCTCTGCAGCGGTTGAGAGAATTGCAGAGAGATTCAGATTTTCCTTGCGCAGTTCGATCTTGCCACTCGTGATACGAGAAACTTCAAGCAAATCGTCGACAAGCCGCACGATGTGAGACATCTGGCGATTGAACATACGATGAACGCGCGCACGCGTTTCGACATCGACTGCATGTTCGAGGATACCTGATTAGGGATAACCGTCAGGTCCGGGCCCCACAACACGCAAGACGGAAACAAGCAGCAGAGACAGCTCGCGACCGACGCCTGTAAGCAGGCATCCCATTGCTCAATCGGACCCACGGGAGTCTGGTCCCACTCGCTTCTATGCAGATGTCGCGCTACGCTGCTTGCGTTGCCGAATCAGACAGGCAAGTCCATGGATGCATAGGTCATTTGCAATCGTGCAGGCTAACACGAACTCACACGAGCCGTTGCGTCTGCACAAGGGACGCGACTCTCAGCTTATGGATCTGCCATTGCAAGCCCGCTAATTACTGAGCAACGTTCAGATACATCGATGCCCGCACGCATAGACGTCGGCTCCGATCAGGAAACGGCCTCGCGTCCTGGACCATTCATGCGGTGCCGCCGGCCCTCGCCTGCGTCGGTAGAATCCTTGAGCTCCATGTCCAGAGAATGTCGATAGTCGCTGTTATCGTACTGTCAACCGGTGCGACGCTACGAAAAGAACGCTTCTGAGACGGCCCAATGACGAGTCATGACGCACGGCGAGCCGCAACTAAAGAACTCAAGGATTTATGGAAACTGGCATGACACCATCGACCCCGGCCGCAAGCAGCACTGCACCGCAAGTGCTTGCAGTCTTTCTCACGCTCGGATTGACGTGTTTCGGCGGCCCCATCGCTCACATTGGCTACTTTCGCCGCGAGTTCGTCGAGCGTCGTCGATGGCTCGACGATGAGACGTTCACCGACCTCCTTGGCCTATGTCAATTTCTTCCGGGACCAGCCAGCAGCCAGCTTGGATTTTCGATCGGCCTGCTCAGGGCCGGGTGGCTCGGTGGACTCGCCGCCTGGTGCGGATTCACGCTTCCCTCCGTGTTACTGATGCTGGCTTTCGCGGCCATCGCACCGCGCCTCGACGGGCCCATCGGCCAGGGCCTGATTCATGGCCTGAAGCTCGTTGCCGTCGCGGTCGTGGCGCAAGCCGTGTGGGACATGGCCCGGCGCCTCTGCCTCGATCGCCGCCGCGCCTCTATCGCCCTTGCCGCGCTCGCTGCCCCCAGTGTCCTGACAACCGTGTATGCACAACTCATCGTGATCGCTTTCGGTGCGGTGGCCGGATTCCTTTTTTGCCGGACCACCGCATCGGCGGGCGAAGTCGGCGCGAGGCAACACATTCATGAATTCCGTGTCTCGCATACAGCCGGAGCCGTGGCGCTGCTGCTGTTCTGCGTACTGCTCTTCGGGCTTCCCGTCCTGGCGAACCTGGGCGCAGGCCATGCCATCCGCGTTTTCGAAGGCTTCTATCGCTCGGGCGCGCTCGTTTTCGGTGGCGGTCATGTCGTTCTGCCGCTCTTGCAGCAGGAGACCGTCGCGACAGGATGGGTATCGTCGAGTGACTTTCTCGCGGGTTATGGCGCAGCGCAAGCAGTCCCCGGCCCGCTCTTTACATTCGCCGCATTTCTCGGCTGGATGATGGCGGAAACACCGAATCACTGGGCCGGGGCACTGCTTGCCACGATAGGCATCTTTCTGCCGGGGCTGTTGCTCGTTCTTGCCACGCTGCCTTATCGGCAAGCGCTTCGAGCGCGTCCGTCAATGGCGGCGGTTCTTTCTGGCGTGAACGCAGCGGTCGTCGGACTGCTGGCGGCAGCGTTTTATTCGCCCGTCTGGACCAGCGCAATTCACTCCGGGATCGATTTCGCCATCGCAACGATTGGCCTCTTGTTGTTGACGCGCTGGAAGATGCCGCCGCTTGTGGTCGTCACCATTTGCGCATTGGCTGGCGTTATAGAAGCCGTGCTGAAGTGACTTGTCCGCGTCTCCAGACGTTCGCAAAAGCACGACGCGACGAGACTGCTCTAAGCCGATGAGAGAGAAACCCATGCAACGCATGTGCTATCTCATCAAAAATATCCAATCAATCCGGGTTCGGGCCGCTTGCGCGGCCATTTTTTACGTCCAACACTTGGCCTGAATCCGATTCCCCGGATACCTGTCCGCTATACCGGACATTCCATGTTGCGACGCACAGCGTCACTCGCATCAGACGCCACTCCGCAACCGATCCGCTCGGCTCAACCTACTCAAAACAGGATCCGAACATGAAGCTCGCCACCAAGGGCGCCAAGGCCGCCTTGTTGTTAGCCATGACCGCGATGAGCGGATTGCTCGCGCTTTCCGCCTGTACGAAGGTGTCGACGCCAGAGCAGAATTCAGCGGCAGCGGCGCCGGCATCGACGCTACAAGCCGTGCTTCAGCGCGGCACCCTGCGTGTAGGCGACTGCCTCACGTTCGCTCCGTTCGGCTTCTACGACAAAGACGGCAATCCGGACGGCTATGACGTCGACCTCGCCAAAGAACTCGCGAAGCAAATGGGCGTGAAGCTCGAAGTCGTCAACACGACGAGCGCAAACCGCATCCCGAACCTGCAAACCGCCAAGGTCGATGTGGTGTTCTGCAACTTCACGCGCAATCTCGAACGCGCGAAGGTCGTCGAATTCACGTCGCCGTACGTAGTGGCCAGCGAAGCGATGCTCGTGAAGAAAAGCAGCGGCATCCAGTCGGCGAAGGACATGAGCGGGCGCACCATTGCAACGGTAAAAGGCTCGACCAATGGCGACGAAGTCCGTTCGATGGGTATTTCCGTAAAGATTCAGGAATACGACAGTTCGCAAGCGGCCATTCTCGCCGTCAAGCAAGGCCAGGCCGATGCGATGATCGAAGACAACAACTTCCTTGCATATCAGGCGAAGCTCGATCCGGAACTGACCGTCACTAACGAGGCGCTCGTGCCGCTCGAGTACAACGCGTTCGGCGTGAAAGCGGGCGATCAGGCATGGCTCAATTACCTGAACCTGTTCCTCTTCAATATCAACGCCTCGAAGCTGAATGCGCAGTTGTACAAGAAGTGGTTCGGCGTCGACCCGCGATATCCGCTCAATCCGCAGTCCTGAAGCGGAGGCGCAGATGAGCTATCAATGGCTGACTTTATGGGGCTACGTGCCCGAGTTCCTGAGGGCCGGCTGGCTGACCTTGCAAGTCACGCTGCTGTCGTTCGTACTCGCGCTGGTGCTCGGGTTGATCGCGGCGCTCGCCAGCATGTCGCCCTCGGCCATCGTGCGGTTCATCGCGCGTGCTTACGTCGAGGTCATACGCAATACGCCGGTCCTGCTGCAGATATTCATCGTGTTCTTCGGCTTGCCGTCGATGGGCATCGCGCTCGATGCTTACTGGGCCGGCGTCATCGCGCTGGGCCTGAACGTGGGCGCGTATCTGTCGGAAGTGTTTCGCGCAGGCATTCAATCGGTGCCGCGCGGACAACTCGAAGCAGCGGGCATTCTCGGACTCGAGCGCGGACAGATCTTTAAGGAGATCGTGTTGCCGCAGGCTGCACGCGCGGTGTATCCGGCCATCGTCAATTATCTGATTCAGTTGTTGCTCGGCACGTCGCTGTTGTCGGCCATTGCCTTGCCCGAACTCACCGGTACTGCGACCGTCATCAATTCGCGCACGCTCCTCTATATCCAGACGTTCGCCGTCGTGCTCGTGGCGTATCTGGTGCTGAGCAATGTGCTGTCGTGGATCGCAAGCCAACTCGGCGCACGCATGTTTCACCCGCCGCTGATCGTGAGGCCGCGTGCGCGCTTCGGCGGATTCACGCTGCGTCGCGCCAATCGTGCATAAGGGTCTGAATCATGTCACTCGAACTGCTGCAAACCAGTTTGTCGGTCCTGCTGCAAGGGCTCGTGACGACGCTGCTGTTATCTGTAGCGGCGATCGTCGGCAGCACGCTCATTGGCCTCTTCGCCGCCGTGTTGCGATCGTTCGGGCCGTGGGGCACTGACCGCATCGCGAAACTCTATACAGAGTTGTTTCGCGGCACGCCCGTGCTCATTACGCTGATGTTCATTTACTTCGGCGTCTCTTACTTCGGTTATGCAATCGATGTCTTCGCCGCCGGTGTGATCGGCCTCAGCGTCTATCAAGGCGCGTATATCGCGGAAGTGTTTCGCTCCGGCATCGAGTCCGTGCCGAAAGGACAGTGGGAAGTCTCGCAGATTCTTGGCCTTTCCCGCATGCAGGCCTTTGCCTTCGTCGTGTTGCCGCAGACGGGACGCATCGTGTTGCCGCCGCTCGTCGGGCAGTATCTGTCGCTCATCAAGGATACGTCGATCGTCAGCATGATCGGCATGTCTGAACTGATGCACGGCGGCCAGGCGATCGTGGATCGCATCGGCAAGCCGGTGGAGATCTACGGACTCGTCGCGATTATTTATTTCGTCGTGTGCTTCCCGCTTTCGCAATGGGTGCGCCACCATGACCGCAGGAGACTTGCGTGAGCGATTCTATACAAAACGAGCCCGTGATTTCGCTATCGGGCGTAAGCAAGGCGTTCGGCGCGACGCGCGTGCTCAACGAAATCAATCTCCATGTGCGCGCGGGCGAAGTGCTCGTGCTGATCGGCGCGTCGGGTTCCGGCAAGAGCACGGTGCTGCGCATCATGGCCGGACTCGAGACGACCGACTCCGGAGAAGTGTGGGTCAACAATGTGCCCTTGCACGATCCAAAGCGCGCGCGCGAGATTCGCGGCCACGTCGGCATGGTGTTCCAGCAGTTCAACTTGTTCCCGCATAAAACCGCGCTCGGCAATGTGACGCTCGCACTCATCAAGGCGCGCGGCATGTCGCCCGGCGATGCCCGCAAACGCGCGATGGAAACGCTCGACCGCGTGGGGCTTGCGGATCGCGCATCGCACTACCCGAGCCAGTTGTCGGGCGGACAGCAGCAGCGCGTTGCGATTGCGCGCGCACTGGCGGTCGAGCCGGGCATCATGTTCTTCGACGAAGCCACGTCCGCACTCGATCCCGAACTCGTCGGCGAAGTGACGGAAGTCATGCGCGGCCTCGCACGCGACGGCATGACGATGGTCGTCGTCACGCACGAAATGGGCTTTGCGCGCAAGACGGCTGATCGCGTCGTGTTCATGGACAAGGGCGTGATCGCGGAGCAAGGCGATCCGGAACAAATTTTCGTTAGCCCATCTAACGAACGCACGCGGCAGTTTCTGAGCCGCGTGCTGGACCACTGAAGGAATCGACGAATGGCGGTTCCAGAGACGTCGCGCGCGCGAGGGGTAGACCGTGTCATCGATATCTTCAGGAAGCTGCATATCGCGCGGCGGCCCATGACGATGCGCGAACTGATCGAGGCGACCGGTGCGCCGCGTTCGAGCATCTACGAACTCGTCGCCATTCTCGCCGAAGTCGGCTGGCTCGAGACATCGGCAGATGGCAGCGTGTTTTTCGGGCGCGAGATGCATTACTACGGCTCCGACTATGCGACGCACAACGACCTGATCAGCCGCGCGCATCAGTCGATTCTCGCCCTCGTGCGCAAATACGACGAGACCACGCAGTTGTGCATGCTCGAAGGAAACAAGTACACGGTGGTGTTATCGGAGAACAGTGCGCGGCCTTTTAATATCAGTTCGGATATCGGCGTGCGTGTGCCGATTCCGTGGACCGCGACCGGACGTCTGCTGCTAGGCCACTTGAACGCCGAGGCCATCCGCGCTCTGATTCCCCCCGATGACTTCGTGCTCGATAACGGCGTGCGCATTGATTTCGATGAATTCATGCGCGATGTGCACAATGCGAGAGAGCTTGGCTATTGCTGCACGGAAGGCCTCTCCAACGCGTTCCGGCTCTGCATGGCAGCGCCCGTTCGGGACCGCGCGGGGATGCCGCTCGCCGCGCTCTGCTTCATGACGGGCCGCGACACGAACCCCGAACGCCGCCAGTCGATGCTCGACGATCTGCTGCAATCGGCGCAGGCGCTTTCGCATCGCTGACATGGATACACGGCTTCGGCGTATCGACGAGCTGGAACAGGAGAACGCGGCGCTCAGGGAAGTGAACGATATCCTGCGCAAGGCGGTGGCGTATTACACGCGTTCGCTCGGGGAATTGGCGGGCGAAGGTGTTGTCGCGGCGCGGGCGTCTGGTGCGGACGTTTCGCATGAAGCGGCCGGATCGGATCATGAAGCGCGCGCGACTCTCCCCCGCAGGGAAACTTCGAGCGATGAGGAAAATTGTTGAAGTTTCTCTGGGCGTTTCAAGCTCAGCAGCTTCGATTCCTCCCTCAGCGGGATGTCATTCCGCGCCGTTGAAAACGCTGATTATTCGCGGTTGCGCCCGTTGCGGAACGAAGCCTGCGGTTGAATCATCCTCAACGCACTTCGACGAAACCAGTCAGTTCGTCGACTTTCCCAAGGCCCGAAGCGCCGACGACGGCATCCCTCCACCACCCCCTCGCCCGCCTGTCGTTAGAATCTGTGTTAGATACCGTTATTCATCTGTCAAAGGAGGCCACCGTGCCAGCGTTAATCCCTGATGTTGACCCAGATGGACTTCTCGAATACTCGGTCGTGTTCACTGACCGATCAATAAATCACATGTCGCAGCTTTTTCAGGGCGTCATGCGCGACTTGTCCGCTTCCCTGAAGCAGGTTTATAACGCCAGGTCTGTCGTGATCGTCCCGGGCAGCGGAACGTTCGGCATGGAAGCCGTTGCGCGTCAGTTCGCGACAAACAAGAAGTGTCTCGTCATTCGCAATGGCTGGTTCAGTTTCCGCTGGTCGCAGATTTTCGACATGGGCGGCATCCCGTCCGAATCGACAGTACTGAAAGCGCGCCCGGTCGAAGAAGGCACGCAGGCCGCTTACGCACCGCCGCCGTTGGAAGAAGTCGTCGCAGCCATCAAGGAAAACAAGCCGGATCTCGTCTTCGCGCCGCACGTCGAGACCGCGTCCGGAATACTGTTGCCCGATTCGTATCTGCGCGCTGTATCCGACGCGGTTCACTCTGTCGGCGGGATGTTCGTGCTGGATTGCATCGCGTCCGGCGCGATCTGGGTCGATATGGAAGCCAGCGGCATCGACGTGCTGCTCAGCGCGCCGCAAAAGGGATGGAGCGCATCGCCTTGCTGCGGCCTGGTCATGCTGAGCGCGCTCGCCCGCGAGAGAATCGATGCAACCACGAGTTCCAGCTTCGCCTGTGATCTTCGCAAATGGCTGCAAATCATGGAGGCCTACGAGAACAACGGGTTCGCCTATCATGCGACGATGCCCACGGACAGTCTTGCGAGACTTCGCGACGCGATCAAGGAAACCGGGGCATACGGCTTCGATAAAGTGAAAGCGGAGCAATTCGAACTCGGCAATCGCATTCGCTCGTTTCTGGCCGAGCACGGGTTCAAGAGCGTTGCAGCGGAAGGTTTCGAAGCGCCGGGCGTGGTGGTCTGCTACACGGTCGATGATGGCATTCGATCCGGCAAGAAATTCGCCGATGCCGGCGTGCAGATCGCCGCGGGCGTTCCGCTTCAGTGCGACGAGCCGGCGGACTTCAGGACTTTCCGTATCGGTCTGTTCGGCCTGGACAAGCTCAACGATATCGACGGCACACTGGCGAGGTTCGCAAAGGCGCTGGAAAGCATTCGGTAGAAGCGTCTCGCGGATGCGGACGGCCGTCGTTACACGGCCGCTCGCCCGCCGCGGCCGGACGCGCAACGCTTGATTGCCGCGAAGCCCCGCAACGAGCGCCTCTCACGCCGCTTGCTAGTGACCCACCCGCGAAGCGCCACCACTGATCGCATCGAGTTCGTTCAGCACCTCATCGTTCAACACGATATCCGCAGCCTTCAGGTTCTCGCGCAAATGCGTCACTGACGACGTGCCCGGAATGAGCAGAATATTTGGCGATCGATACAGCAGCCACGCAAGCGCGACCTGCATCGCGCTCGCATTCGAACGCGCCGCAATCTGCGACAGCGCATCCGATTGAATCGGCGAAAACCCGCCGAGCGGAAAGAACGGCACATAGGCGATGTGTTCCCGCGCGAGTTCGTCGATGAGTGCGTCGTCATCGCGATTCACGAGGTTGTAGTGGTTCTGCACGCAAACAATCGGCGCGATCTTTCGTGCGTCGCGCACTTGCATCGACGTCGCGTTCGACAAGCCGATGTGCCGGATCTTGCCCTCCCCCCGCATCCTGGCGAGCGCGTGCATCTGCGGTTCGATGGAGCCTTCCGTCGGCCTGTGAATGTCGCCCATGATGCGCAGATTGACCACGTCGATGGCATCGACGCCGAGGTTGCGAAGGTTGTCTTCGACGCCGCGACGCAGGTCTTCTGGTTCGAACGCGGGCAGCCAGCCGCCGTGGCCGTCACGCTTCGCGCCGACTTTCGTCACGATCGTCAGATTCGACGGATACGGATGCAGCGCCTCTCGGATGATCTGATTGGTGACGTGCGGGCCGTAGAAATCGCTCGTATCGATGTGATTCACACCCGCTGCGACGGCTTCCCTCAACACTGCGACGGCCGCAGCGCGATCCTTCGGCGGACCGAATACGCCCGGTCCCGCAAGCTGCATCGCCCCATAACCCATTCGATTCACTTCGCGTCCCGCAAACTCATAAGTCGTTTTCATTGCATGGCTCCCGGTGTCTGGTTCGATGGCGCTCATTATCTCGAGCTTGCGGCGTTGAATAAATGGGGCTAAGTTGCACGGGTTGTTCAATAAACAAAACGGTCCAAAAGTGGAATTGAACGATCTCGCTGCCTTTGTCTCCGTCGCCCGCGCAGGCGGCTTCCGCGACGCCGCGCGCACGAACGGGGTATCGGCGTCGAGTCTCTCGATTGCCGTGCGCAGGCTCGAAACGAAGCTGGGATTGCGCTTGCTGAACCGCACGACGCGCAGCGTATCGCCGACCGAAGCGGGCCGGCGGTTGATCGAAACGCTGACGCCGTTGTTCGGCGAAATGGAAGCGGCGCTGGATGTTCTGAATGGCTATCGCGATTCGCCGAGCGGCACCCTCCGGCTCAATGTCCCCGCGAGCGCCGCGCGTACGCTGCTGCCGAGGCTGCTCGCGGGCTTCATGCAGGCGTATCCCGACATTCGCGTCGAAGTGATGGTGGAAGACGGGTTCGTCGATGTCCTGTCGATCGGTTGCGATGCAGGCATACGCTACGACGACAAGCTGGAACAGGACATGATCGCCATGCCGATCGGCCCGCGCATCGAGCAGTTCACGACCGCCGCATCGCCCGCTTATCTGCGTGCGCATGGTACGCCCGAACATCCTCGGGATCTGCTCTCGCATACCAGTGTGCGCGGACAGTTCTCTGGCGGTGCGCGGCCCGCGTGGCAGTTCGAGCGCGACGGCGAAGTCGTGCGGATCGATCCGCCGTCGCGTCTCGTGGTGCGTCCGGGCGCGGCGTTGGGTCTCATGATCGATGCGGCGGTCGCAGGTCTCGGCGTGATCCATCTCTTCGAGGAGATGTTGCAGCCTCATGTCGAAAGCGGCGCGCTGGTCGCGATACTCGACGACTGGAAACAGCCGTTTTCCGGGCCGTTTCTCTACTATCCGGGACGCCGGCATGTGCCCGCGCCGCTGCGCGCATTCATCGACTGGCTGAAAGACAACGACCGCATGTAGCAACGCATGCGCTGATGTGTCGTCCATGCGCGTTCCGCTGCGCCGCAAGCGACATGTAAGCACCGCAAACGATTTCCGCACCGACACTGTCCCGTCATTTCCGCGCCCTATATTCGTCACTCGCCGGAACCGGCAGTCGATGCACTGCCGATGACGCGCGTAGAAAACAACACGTCCTTTGAACTTCCACGAGCGGGGTCTCGGCAGGCGGTCTTTCGGAACGGGCGACATCGAGCATGGCGTGCGGCCGGTGCAAGCGCATCGACGTGACAAGCCATGCCGGGTTCGCCGTGAGAAGCGGCTGCGGTGAAGGCAATCGAAGGTTTCGAGGATCAGCAGAAAAGAAGGAGCACTTGCCCCGTGAACTCCCGTCGCAAATTTCTTCAAAGCACGGCCACTGCCGGACTCTCGGCCGCCGCGCTAAGCGTGTTTCCCCCGAGCATCCGCCGCGCGCTCGCGATTCCGGCGCATTTCGACACCGGCACGATCAAGGACGTGAAGCACGTCGTGATCCTGATGATGGAGAACCGCGCGTTCGACCATTACTTCGGCACCTATAAAGGCGTGCGGGGTTACGGCGATCGCTTCACGATCCCGCTGCCGGACGGCCGCAACGTGTGGCAGCAGATCGACGCCAACGGCAATGTCGACCTGCCCTATCATCTCGACGAAACCAGGGGCAATGCGCAGCGCGTCGCCGGCACGCCGCATAGCTGGGTCGACACGCAAAACGCGTGGGACGGCGGCCGCATGGCTGCATGGCCGGTGTCCAAGAAGAACCAGACGATGGGCTATTTCGACGCCGCCGAGATTCCCTTCCAGCGGGCGCTGGCCGAAGCGTTCACGCTTTGCGACGACTATCACTGCGCGTTTCTCGGCGGCACGCACCCGAACCGCATCATCCATTCGACCGGCACGCATGGTCCCGCGTATGGCAAGACCTTCGTGAACAACTTCAGCGGCGACTTCGACGTCACCACATCGGCTTCCGCGTACTTCGACTGGAAGACGACCGCGGAGCGTCTCGAAGATGCTGGCGTGACATGGAAGGTCTATCAGAACATCAAGAACACGTACGGCTGCAATCCGCTGCTCGGCTTCAGGCAGTTTCGCAAGGCGAACGAGGCGCTGCCGGCGGCGCGTCAGGTCAACACGTCGCTGACACAGGCCGCCGAGCCGGCCTACAATCCCGCCGATGCCGTGGCCCAGCCGCTCATCAAGGCCTACGCGAACACGCTGCCGACCACGGACACCGACCCGAACACGAACGGCACGTTCGTCGAGGCCTTCGCCGACGATGTGAAGAACGGCCGGCTGCCGGAAGTGTCGTGGGTGGTGCCGACCGATGTCTACTCCGAGCATCCGGGGCCTTCCAGCCCGGTGCAGGGCGCGTGGTTCGTGCAGCAATTCCTCGATGCGCTGACCGCCGTGCCGGAGGTATGGAGCAAGACCGTGCTGCTCGTCAACTTCGACGAGAACGATGGTTTCTTCGATCACGTGCCTCCGGCCGCGGTCCCGTCGCCTAACGGGGATGGCACTTACGCCGGGAAAACGACGCTGAACACCGCCGACCTGAGCGCCGAATATTTCACGCATCCGTACGTGACCCGCGCCGACACCGGCGCGCAGCCCAACAGCCAGCCGGCCGGCCCCGACGGCAAGCCTTACGGACCCGGCCCGCGCGTGCCGCTATGGGTGATCTCGCCGTGGAGCCGCGGCGGCTGGGTCAATTCGCAGACCTTCGACCACACCTCGGTACTGCGCTTTCTCGAAGCGCGCTTCGGCATCAAGGAGAGCAACATCTCGCCGTATCGCCGCTTGATCAATGGCGATCTGACGACAGCCTTCAATTTCGCGTCGCCGAACAACGAGCCGCTGCCGACCATCGCCGGCGAGAGAAGCAAGGCCGACGCCGATGCGCTGCGCGCCACGCAGCAAGCGCTCGGACAGATCGTGCCGGACGCGAATCGCGGCATGCCGAAGCAGGCGAGCGGCTTCCGTCCGTCGCGTGCGCTGCCTTACGAGCTGCACGCCAGCGCTCACGTCGATGCAAACGCCGGCAACGTGCGGCTGCTGTTCGCCAATACGGGCCGCCAGGGCGCCGTGTTCCACGTCTACGACAAGTTGCACCTCGACCGCTTGCCCAGGCGTTATGCGGTGGAGCCGGGCAAAACGCTGGACGACGTGTGGACGCCCACTTCGACGGACCAGGGAAGGTACGACCTGTGGGTGCTCGGCCCGAACGGTTTCCATCGTGAATTCAAGGGCGAACTTGGCGCGCAGCGGAGTCGCCGAGGCGCCAGTCTCGAAGTGCGCGTCGGCTATGGCTTGCTCTCGGGTACGCTGCACCTGCAACTGCGCAACGATGGCGCGGGTCCGGCGCAGTTCACCGTAAAGTCGAACAAGGTCTACGGTGCGCTGCAGGCGTTCCCCGGTTTGCCGATTCCTGGCTTCGGGCGCAATCCGGTCGGCTTTGGCGGCTTCCCCGCGCCGGGCTTCGGTGCATGGCCAGCGCCCGCGCCGCTTTCTCGCGATGACGCCTTCGGCGCGGGTAACACCTGGACGGCAAGCACGATCGGCGCGCTTCCGGTCGCGCTGTTCTGGAACGTCGCGCAGACTGGCTACTGGTACGACTTCGAAATCACCAGCGCCACGGATCGCAGCTTCTTCCGGCGCATCGCCGGGCGCATGGAAACGGGCCGTCATTCGGTGACCGATCCGGCGATGGGCATGGCCGACATGTTCTGATGCGGGACGCGAGGCGTTGGGTGTTTGCCCGGCGTCTCGCGTGTGCCGCTCGTGCCGACGCGCTTTTGCAATCAGCGATTTAACTAACGGGGTTTGCATCGACTCACCGCATCGCCTGCTTCCATCGAGCGGCGATTTTTTGCGACTTCAATGCAAGCAGCCCCACGTGCGATTACTATCTTCAGGCCGAAGCTCTGAAGATGGTCACGCATGGAACTGAAGCAGGTTCAATACTTCATCGCCCTGTTCGAAGAAGGCACCGTCACGCGTGCAGCAAAGCGGCTGAATATCGCGCAGCCGGCGCTCAGCATGCAGATCGCCAAGATCGAGACCGAAATCCGCCAGAAGCTCTTCGAGCGCGGACCGCATGGCATGGCGCCGACCGAAGCCGCGCGGCTCATGTACCGCCTGTACACGCCGATCATGCGCGACATCGACCACGCGCGCGAACATCTGAGCCGGCGCGACGTCATCGTGACGGGGCGCGTGTCGCTGGGGATGGTGTCGTCCGAGGCGCAGAGCGTGCTGCCCGAATCGCTCGCGCGCTTCGATGCGCTGTTTCCGCAAGTGGAAGTGTCCGTGGCCGATGGCTTCAGCGCGCAACTCATCGACGCCGTCGAAGCGGGCCGGCTCGATGCCGCGATCATCAACAAGCCGCGTGGCCGGCTTTCGCTCGATGTGGAGCCGTTGCTCGTCGAGGAAATGGTGCTGGTGACGAGCGCGGCGCACGGCCCCGCGTTGCCCGATGCGATCGACCTGACCCAGCCGTTCGACTTCGAACTCGTGCTGCCGACACGCCGCAATGGCCTGCGCGGCGCGCTCGATGCCGCGCTGATGGCCGCCGACGTCGTCATCCAGCCGAAGTTCGAGATCGATCTTCTGAGCACCATCGTGCAGTTCGTCGAGCAGGGCGCCGTGGCGACGATCCTGCCGCGCGTCGTCGTGCAGCCGAAAGTCGACGACGGCCTGTTGCGCGTGCACACGATCGCGTCGCCGCCGATCGTGCGTCACATCATTCAGGTCACGCATCCGAAGCGGCCCATCGGATCGGCCGCGCAGGCGCTGATCTCGATCATCACCGAGGAAATCCGGCGCGTGACCACGCGCGCGCCGGAATGAACCCGGTTACGAAGGATTGCGCCCCGCCCCGTTGTCGAGCTTGCCGAGCGTTTCGGGCACGACGAACGCACCGACCAGGAAGATGACGCTGATCGCGCCGACGAAAATCGCGAGCGTCGACGGCAACTGGCTCGCATCCTTCGCGACGAGCGAGACGAAGGTCGGCATCATCCCGCCGATCGCGAAGCCGATGTTCCACGAGAGACCGGTCCCGGTCGCGCGGATCGCGGTCGGAAAGCGCTCGTTCAGGAAGATCAGGACCGGCGCATAACCCGCGCTGCCGAGCGCGGACAGCAGCACCGCGTAGACACCGATCATCGTGAGGCTTTGCGCCGTTGGCAGCAGCAGGAACAGGCCCGGCAACGCAATCAGCCGGATGGCGCCGATCCACAGAAACGCGCCCTTGCGCCCGATGAACGTGCTGATATGCCCCGCCGCGACCGATGCGATCACCACCGCCACGCTGCAGATCATCAGGATCGCGGCAGCCGCGCCGTTCGGTGCATGACTCACGACCTTGAGGAACGTCGGCAGATAGCCCGAGGTCAGGTAATAGCCGCTGCCGCCGCCGATGGTCAGCAACAGATTGACGAACAGCACGCCGCGATAGTCGCGTGAAAACAGCGTGCGGATCGGCGAGCGCACCACTTCGACCTTCGCGCCCTTCGTCTCCGCCGCGGCCTTCGCAGCCTTTTCAGCGGCGAGCTTCTTCCACAACGGCGATTCTTCGAGACTGTTGAAGATGAAAAGCCCCAGCACCGAACTCAGGATGCCGGTGAAGAACATGCAGCGCCAACCCCAGACGTCGAATGCATCGCCGGGAAAGAGCGCGGACATCGCCAGATACGTGAGCGAGGCGAGCAACGCGCCGAGCCCCGCGCCGCCGCCGCCGATCAACCCCGACACCGCGCCGCGATACTTCGGCGCGACGGATTCGGTGCCGATCGTATGCGTCGACGCCACCACGCCGCCGACGAACACGCCCTGCACGAGACGCAGCACCAGGAAGAGTATCGGTGCGATGACGCCGGCCTGCGCGACCGTCGGCAGCAGGCCGAAAGCCGCCGTCGACAGCCCGACCCCGACGACCGCGACGATCATCGCGCCCTTGCGGCCGTGACGGTCCGCATAGGAGCCGAAGAGCGCCGAGCCGAGCGGACGCATCAGCAGCGTCACGGCGAACGACGCATAGACCGCCGCGAGCGAGAGCATCGCGTGCTCGGACGGGAAGAACAGACGCCCGACAATCGGCGCCACATACAACAATACGAACAGGTCGAACAGATCGAGGGCCCAGCCTAAGCACGAGGCCATCACTGCACCCATGACCTGCCGCTGATTGACCGGAAGCACGGCGGCTCCGTCTTGCGCTGCTACGGACATTTGCATCTCCTGGTGTGTCGCAGGCACGCTTGTTTGAATGCGTGCTCTTGTCGAGGTTGATAAATCGTTGGTAGGCGTCAGTGCGCGGCGGCAAGCGGCGACGCCACGCTCGTGCTGCGTTGCGCGATCATCGCGTCGGCGATCTTCTCGGCGATCATGATGGTCGGTATGTTCGTATTGGCCGATGGCAGTCTCGGCATCAGCGATGCATCGACGACGCGCAAGCCACGGGCGCCCCGCACGCGCCCTTCGGTGTCCGTGACGGCGTCGCGATCGTGCGCGCCGCCCATGCGGCACGTGCCGCTCGCGTGCCACACGCCGAACACGTTCGCGCGGATGAACTCCGCGAGCGCACGGTCGTCGGCAAGGAGCGCGTCCATCTTCAGGCCGCGTGTGAAGAAGCGTTCAATCAGAAAACGCCGCAGCGGCGCGGGCGTGTCGAGCAGCAGGCCGAGCATCGAGGTCAGCAGCGCGTTGCCTTCGCCGACCTTGCTCAGCGCCTTCACGCGCGGCGAAAACGCTGCCGGAAAGAAATCGCGCGCACTGCGCCCGAGTCCCGATGCATCGACCACGCGGGCCAGCATCCGCACGCCGGCGGCGAGTCGTTGCAGGTCGCGTTCGTCGTCGAGCAGATTCAGATCGACGCGCGGCGCGGCGGCCGCATCGGGCGAAGCGAGTTGCACCCGGCCACGCGAGTACGGCCGGTTGCACCACAGAAAGAAAAGGCCCAGCCGGTTGCCGAGTGCGTGCCACGCGGCCCGCGTCGCACTCGACAGATACAGGTCCGACTCGTCGCAGCCCGCGACGCCCGAACTCATGCGCGCCGCCATCATGCTTGCGCGGCGGCGTGCGAGCGGCATGCGAAAACGCGGCTCGAGAAAATGACAGAACGTGAGCGACGGATGATCCTGCAAACCGCGTCCGACGCCCGGCAAATCGACCGCGCACGCGATGCCCATCGCCGCGAGATCGCGCGCATCGCCGATGCCCGCGCGCATCAGCATCGCAGGCGACTGCAACGCGCCCGCGCTCAGGACGACTTCATCGGCAGCGAAACGCACGCGCTCGCCGTTCGCTGCAATCGCGACGACACCGCGCGCCGTCGCGCCCTCCATCAGAATGCGTTCGACACGCAGGTTCGCGTGGATGCTGAGATTGGGACGCTTGCGCGTGGCTTCGTCGAGATAGGCGATGGCCGTGGACACGCGCGCGTCGTCGATATTCGAGAACGCGCCGGGAAAGAAGCCGTCGCCGAACTCGCCGTTCTGGTCCTGCAGCGCCGCGAAACCGTTGGCGCGCAAGCCCTTCGCGAACGCATGGCAGAACTCCGGCCAGTCGCCCGGCATGATGCGGCGGATCGGCACGGGACCGTCACTGCCGTGCAACTCGCCGCCGGGGAAGTTCACGTCGCGTTCGAGCTTGCGGAAGTAAGGCAGCACGTCGCGCCACGCCCAGCCATGCGCGCCGTCTGCGGCCCACTCGTCGTAATCGCGCGGCAGGCCGCGATTGGCCGATTGCACGTTGATGCTCGACCCGCCGCCCATCACGCGGCCCTGCTCGTAGACGCGCGGCGCGGCGTCCTTGGTGGCCTTCGCCTTCAGGTCGCGCCAGATATAGGTGTCGCCGCAAAAGACCGGCATCGGATAGCTGTCGAGGATCGCCGCAGGCACTGCGCCGGGCGGCGTATCCGCGCCCGCCTCGATCAGCGCGACGCGCACCGACGGCACGGCCGACAGCCGATGCGCAAGCACGCATCCCGCCGAGCCGCCGCCCACGATCACGTAGTCGAACCGATCCATCGCCTGTCTCCTTTGCCTTTGTTCGCCGCGCGATGGTCAGGAGCCGCGAAACGCCGGCTTGCGCTTGCCGTGGAACGCTTCGACGCCTTCGCGGAAGTCGTCCGACGAGCGCAGGCGGCTATAGCAATGCCCTTCCAGTTCGATCGCGATGGAAAGCGGCGCGTCCTCCGAATCGTTCAGGAGCTTCTTCGCCGTGCGCTGCGCGAGCGGCGAGAACGCGCGCAATTCGTCGACGAGCGCATCCGTCGCCGATTCGAGTTCGGCATCCGCCACGCAATCCACCGCGATGCCCCATTCGTAGGCCTGCTTGCCCGGAATGCGGCGCGAGCGCATCACGATGTCCTTGGTCCGGCCGATGCCGACCATCGACTGCAAGCGCGCCGAGCCGCCCGAGCCGGGAATCTGGCCGAGCTTCTGCTCCGGCAGTGCATAGAAGGTCGTATCAGTGACGATGCGGAAATCGCACGCCAGCGACAACTCGAAACCCACGCCGAAGCAGAAGCCGCGATTGGCCGCGATGACCGGCTTCGAGCAGCGCGCGGGCGCCGCGATATTCCACGCGAGCTTCGACACATGCTCAGGCGACGCTTCGAGAAAGCCCTTGATGTCGCCGCCGCTCGAGAAGTGCTCGCCCTTCGCGCGCACCACGATCACGCGCACGCGATCGTCCTCGTCGAGCGCCTCGAATGCGGCGCGCAACTGGTCGCGTGCGTGCATCGAAATGACGTTGAACGGCGGGCGATGCAGAACGATGTCGGCGCGCTCGCGGTTGGCGTCGATCTCGATGGAAAAGCCGTCGAGGTCCTGCAGCAGCGTCTGGCCGCGATGATTCAAATCGCTCATGTCGGTTACTCCTTCCTGGTCTCTGTAGGTTGAGCGTTGTCTTCGCTCGCATATTCGCCGGCCTGCAGCTTGCGGCGCAGTATCTTGCCGACCGGCGACTTGGGGATATCGTCGACGAACACGTAGTCGCGCGGCCGCTTGAAGTTCACGAGATCGGACTCGCGGCACCACGCATCGAGCGCGCCGGAATCGACGTATTCGCGACGCTTGATGAACGCGACCACGCGCTGGCCCCAGCGCTCGTCCTTGAGGCCCGCGACCGCGACTTCATCGACGGCGGGATGCAGCGACAGCACCGACTCGATGTCCACCGGCGAGATGTTTTCTCCGCCGCTGATGATCATGTCGTCGACGCGGCCGGTCACGTAGAGATCGCCGTCGCGATCGAAATAGCCGGTGTCGCCGGTGAAGTACCAGCCGTCGCGCAATGACTTCGCGTTCGCGTCCGGACGATTCCAGTAGCCTTCGAACGCCTCGTCGCCTTGCAGGTCGACGATGATCTGGCCTTCCTCGCCGACAGCGGCAACGTCGCCGGGCAAAACGGAATCGAGCTTCACCACGCGCAACCGCGTGTTGATGCCCGCGCGCCCTGCGCTGCCGGGCTTTTTCGTCGCGTCCTGGTCGATGCTGAACGTGTAGACCTCGGACGAGCCGTAGTGGTTGACGAACAGCTCCGGCTCGAATGCGGCGCTCAGGCGCTTGAGCAGGCCGTCGTTCATCGGCGCGCCGGCGAAGCCGAGCTTGCGGACCGACGACGTATCCGTGCTCGCGAACGCGCTGTCCGCAAGCAGATCGTGATAGAGCGTCGGCACGAGATAGAGACACGTGAGTGCATGCTTTGAGATGCAATCGAGCGCGAGCTTCGCGTTCCAGCGGCGCACGCAGACGAACAGGCCGTCGACGAGCGCCATCGCGAGCAGCGAGCGCACGCCCATCGTGTGATACAGCGGCATCACGCCGAGCGTGCGTTCGCCGCGCCTGTACAGGTTCTGCGCGACATGCGCGAGCGCGCCCGCGCGTTCATGCCGGTGGCGGCGCGGCACGCCCTTGCCCTTGCCGGTCGTGCCGGATGTGTAGAGGATCAGCGAGAGGTCGTCGGCGGTGGCCTGCGGAGCCGCTTCGTCCCTTGTGCTTTCGACGATGAGCGCACCGAAGGTCATCGAGAGGCCGGGGGCATCGTCGAGTCCGATGCGCGGCACCTGCTGCGCGGCGGCGCTTTGCAGCACGGCATCGGCGCAGACGGGTTCGTAGACGATCGCCTTCACGCCCGCATCGCTCACGCAATAGTCCAGTTCCTCCGGCTTCGCGCGCCAGTTGAGCGGCACGATCACGATGCCCGAGAATTGCCCCGCCCAGTGCAGCGTCGCCATTTCCCAGCGGTTCTGCAAGACGACGAGCAGCCGGTCGCCGCGTTCGAGGCCGAGCTCGCGCAGGCCATCGGCGACATTCAGGATCACGCGATGCCACTGCGCGTAGGTCAGTTGCACGTCGCCATCGACGAGTGCGAGCGCGTTCGGGCTGCGCTCGACGCTTTGCAGAAAAGTGCGGCCCAGATCAAGCATGATCCACCTCGTTGGTGCCTGCTTCGGCCTGGCGGCGCGCCGCCACGTCGAGCACCGCCGCGACGATCGGCGTGTAACCCGTGCAGCGGCAGATATGACCCGACAGCATCTCGCGCACTTGGTGCTCGGTCGGGTCCGGCACGCGCCGCAGGTAGTCCGCGCACGACATCAGAATGCCCGCCGTGCAGAAGCCGCACTGCAGCGCGTGATGCCGCTGGAACGCCTGCTGCAGGTCGCCGAGCGTCTGGTCGGGCGCGAGACCTTCGACGGTATCGATACGCCGTCCGTCCGCCTGAACGGCGAGCATCAGGCACGAGCGCGCGGCGACGCCGTCCACGTGCACGGTGCACGCGCCGCACACGCCATGTTCGCAGCCGACGTGCGTGCCCGTCGCGCCCAGTTCGTGGCGGATGAAATCCGACAGCAGTTCGCGCGGCTCGCAATGGCCGCTGCGTTCGCGGCCGTTGAGCGTCAGCGCGATGCGCTGCCGTTCGTCCCGCCGCATGATGGTGTCCGACGTCTTGCTCACTTCGCCTCCTCGATCACGCGCCATCCAACTTGCCGGACCAGATGCCGGCGATACGTCGCGCTGATGTGCGCGTCGTTCTGCGCGTTCAGTTTCCAGCTCAAATCGTTCAGTGCGCCGCGCAGGTCGTCGCCTGCGAAACGCGGCCAGTTCTCCACCACGGGCCGGTCCGCGACGCCGCCGACCGCAATGCGGATCGCATCGTCCGTGACGACCGCCGCGCACGCGACGATCGCGAAATCGCCATGACGCGCGGAGAACTCCGTGAACCCGTATCGCTCGCCCGACTTGCGCAGCGGAAAGCGCACGGCTTCCACCAGTTCGTCGGGCTCGCGCGCCGTCATCAACATGCCCTGAAAGAAGTCCTGCGCGGGCAACGTGCGGCGCTTCTTCTTCGAACGCAGCATCACGTCGCCGCCGAGCGCGGCCAGCACGAGCGGCAATTCCGCGCTCGGATCGGCATGTGCGATCGAACCGCACACCGTCCCGCGATTGCGAATCTGAAAATGCGAGATATGCGGGAAGGCCATCGCGAGCAGCGGCACTTCTGCGGCGAGCGTCGCGCGCCATTCGACGCTGCCTTGCGTCGCCGCCGCGTTCACGACGAGATGCCCCGCTTTGTCGTCCATGCGCACGTCGCCCAGTTCGGCGGTGCGCGAAATGTCGACGAGCAGCTTCGGCTGCGCGAGCCGCATGTTGAGCACGGCCATCAGCGACTGGCCGCCCGCGAGCACGCGCGCGTCTTCGCCGTGCTGTGCGAGAGCGTCGAGCGCGTCTTGCGTGGTCATGGCGCGCAGGTAATCGAACGATGCGGGCTTCATGCGCGCCTCCTGAGTCTTCCGAACAGCTGGGCGAGCCAGGAGCCGCTGGGCGGTACGGGCTTGCCCGCCGCCTGCCGTCCGAGCGATTCGAACAATTGCTTCAACACAACTTTCGCCGCGCCTTCGAGCATGCGGCCGCCGACCGCCGCGACCTTGCCCGACACCTGCGCTTCGTAGTCGTACGTGAGGCGTGTGCCGCCGCTGTGCGGCGTGAGTTCAACGAGACCGCTGCCGCGTGCGCTGCCGAGCGGCGAAATGCCCGCGCCCGCCAGCCGCAAGCGATGCGGCGCGTCGATCTCCGACAAGCCGATACGTGCCTCGAAGCGCGCCTTGATCATGCCGACGCCCACCGTCACGTCCGCGCGATACTGGTTCGGCGCGGTCTCGTCGAGCGCATGACAGCCCGGAATGACCTTCGCGAGCGCCTTGGGATCGAGCAGCACCGCGAACACGGCTTCGGGCGGCGCGGGAAGATCGACCGTGCCCTGCGCGGTCAGCGCGCGTCCGCCGCCCGGCGTCGCGGGCTTCGCAGCGGGCGCTTCGCGAAATTCCGGGCGCGACGGCTCGGGATCGTCGATGCCGATCATCGCCATGACCTTGGGCGGCGTGAGCGGCAGGCGAATGTCTTCGACGCCCAGCGCGTCCGCCACCGCATTCGCGATGCACGGCGGCGTGCTCATGTTGTTGCCTTCGCCAAGCCCCTTTGCGCCGAGCGGCGTGAACGGCGACGGCGTCTCCAGATGCACGATGCGCGGATCGGGCACTTCGCAGGTCGTCGGCATCAGATAGTCGGCGAGCGTGCCCGACTGGAAGCTGCCGTCCGCGCCGTAGCGGAACTCTTCCATCAGCGCCGCGCCGACGCCTTGCGCGAATGCGCCGCGAATCTGGCCATCGGCGAGCGCCGGATTGAGGATGGTCCCCGCGTCGTGAACGGTCACGTAACGGTCGATACGCACGCGCCCCGTCGCGCGATCCACTTCGACGCCGCACATGTCGAACGCGAAACCGTATGCCGCCGACGTGTTGATGCGGTCCCGCTCGTCGGGCGCGTCCATGTGCGGCGGCGACCAGAAGACTGTTTCACGCAGGCCCGGCTCGTCGCCCTCGGGCAGGAGCGCGGGCGCCCAGTGCGGCGCATTGCTCGCGGCGCGTGCGAACGGCAGCGCGCGATCTTCGGCGCCCTGCGGAAAGATGCGCGCGCCTTCGAAGCGCACGTCAGCCGGGGTGCAGCCGAACTGTTTGGCGAGCACGCGGGCGAGCTTGTCGCGCACGCGCGTGGCCGCGAGATGCACCGTGCCCGCCACCGCGCCGGCGAAGCGGCTGGAATAATTGCCCGCCGCGACGGACCACGCGTCCTTGTGCGTATCGAATTCCACGTTGACGACGATGTCCTTCGGGTCCAGCCCGAGCACGTCGGCGACGACCTGCGCGCACACGGTCATGTGACCCTGCCCCGCCGGCGTCGATGCGATCGTCACGACCACGCCGCCCAGCAAGTCGACGCTGACCGTCGCGCTCGCGATCGCGCCGTTCTTCGGCCCGGCTTTCTTGCGCGCGGCGGCGGGCATCACGGTCGTGATGTAGCCCATGTTCGACACCGACGGTTCCACGATCGCCGCGAAGCCTATGCCATACAGCCGCCCTTCCTTGCGCGCGGCATCGCGGCGCGCGGCGAGTTCGCCATAGCCGCCCTCGTCGATCGAACGGCGCAGCGCTTCCTGATAGTTGCCCGAGTCGAGCAGCGCGCCCGCTGCCGCGCGATACGGAAACGCATCGGCCGGCACGAAGTTGCGGCGATACACGTCGAGCACGTCGAGCTTCAACTCGATCGCGATGCGCTGGATCAGCCGTTCGAGCGCGAAATACACCTGCGGCCCGCCGAAGCCGCGCACGAGGCCGGTCGGCGTCTTGTTCGTCAGCACCACGCGATTGCGCACGAGCAGATTCGGTATCGCATATGCGCCGGTCAGGCAGCCGTGCATCCGGTAGAACGTCGCCGGCTCGGGCGCGCGCACGTAAGCGCCGACGTCTTCGAGCTGGTCGTAGGACAGCGCGACGATGCGGCCATCGGCTTCGACGGCGGCTTCGATCGTGGATAAGCGCGCCGTCGCCGATGTCGCCGCGCTCAGGTGTTCGAGCCGGTCCTCGACCCACTTCACCGGCGCGCCCGCCTTGCGCGAGGCGAGGCACATCAGCACGACATACGGAAACACCGCCTGCTTCACGCCGAAGCTGCCGCCCGAGTCGCGCGGCGCCTTGTGGCGCAGGCGGTTCGCGGGCACGTTGAGCGCCATGGCCATCACCGCGTGCAGCGAAAACGGTCCCATGAAATTCGAGGTGACGTCGTAGCCTTCGTCGCCCGACAGGTATTCGGCGATCACCACGCCGCATTCGATCGGCGCACACGTGTTGCGCGGATAGTGCGCGACCAGCTTCACGCGATGCGGCGCATTGCCGAACGCGGCTTCCGGCTCGCCGTAGCGGAAATGCCGGTCGCTGATCACGTTGCTGCCGACGCGCTCGTGCAGCACGGCGGCCTCGTCGGCCAGCGATTGTTCGATGGACGTCACCGGATCGAGCATCGCGTATTCGACCTTGATGAGATCGATCGCGTCCTCCGCCAGCGCACGGGATTCAGCCATCACGACCGCGACCGGCTCGCCCACATAGCGCACGCGGTCCATCGCGAGCGCCCATTGCTCCATCGGCGATTTCACGCCGACCACGAACGGGCGCGACCACGGACGCAAGTCGTCGCGCGTCATCACCGCCCGCACGCCCGCGAGCTTCGCGGCGGCTTCGGTGTCGATCGACACGATCTCCGCGTGCGCGTGCGGCGAGCGCAGGATCGCGGCGTGCAGCGTGCCCGGCTTGACGGCGATATCGTCGCCATAGCGGCCACGGCCCGTGAGAATCGCCGGGTCTTCGAGGCGCTCCATCGGGCGGCCGACGTGGCGCTCGGGCTTTGCGCCGTCGCTTGGCGCAACGCGCGCGTTTGTATCCGCGAATGCCGTTTCGCGCTGGTTCATGCGCTTGCTCCTTTACGTTCGCCACGGCTCGCGAATTCATCGCGGAGACCGCTCCAGCGGCGCGCGATCTCGCCGTGCTCGATGCCGAAGAGATCGAGCACGCGTCCTACCGTGTGATCGACGACATCGTCGATGGTCTGCGGATGCGCGTAGAACGCAGGCACGGGCGGCATCACGATCGCGCCCATTTCGGTGGCGAGCGTCATGTTGCGCAGGTGCGCGAGATTCAGCGGCGTTTCACGCGCGACGAGCACGAGGCGGCGGCGTTCCTTGAGCATCACATCGGCGGCGCGCGTGAGCAGGTTGTCCGCGATGCCGTTCGCGACACCGGCGAGGGTTTTCATCGAGCAAGGCGCGATCACCATGCCGTCGCTCAGGAACGATCCGCTCGCCACCGCCGCGCCGATATCGCGCACGTTATGCACGACGTCCGCCAGCGCGTCGATGTCGCCGCGAGCGAGGTCGAGCTCCTGCGCCGCCGTCACCGCGCCCGACGCCGACACGATCAAATGCGTCTCGTGCGTGCCGAGGCGGCGCAACGCGGCAAGCAGGCGCACGCCGATGACCGCGCCGCTCGCACCCGAGATGCCCACGACGATGCGTTTCTTGCGTTCAGCCATGATTGCGTGCGAGGTAGGCATCGAATGCGCTGTTGTCGGCAGCGACGAGCGCGTCCAGATCGACCGAGTCCTGTCCGGGAATGCGCACGCGCGTGAAGACGTGCTCCGGATACACGACAGGCCGCGTCGCATCGAGGCCCATCTTGGTGCTGACGCCTTGCAGATGCGCGGGCGCGTCTGCCGGCTGCCCGATGGTCGTCGACGGATCGAGCGGCGAGCCTTGCGCACCCGCGATCACAACGAGATCGCGGTCTGCCTGGAAGCGCGTCGCGATGGCCCATTCGATTTCGGCGGGATCGTGCACGTCTACATCGGGATCGACGACGACCACTTGCTTGATGTCGTAATGCGCGCCGAACGCGCAGAGAATCACGTTCTTCGCTTCGCCTTCGCGCTTCTTGTCGAACTGCACCCACAGGTGATAGCGGCACACGCCGCCTACGGACAGATGCACGTCCTTCACGTTCGGATGGCTGCGCTGAAGGTGCGAAAGGAGCGTCGCTTCACGCGGAATCGCGCCGAGCAGCAGATGCTCCATCTCGGCCGGGACGATCGTATGGAAGATCGGGTCGCGCCGATGCGTGACCGCCGTCACGGCGATGACTTCGCGCGATTCCTTCGCGCTGTAGTACTTCGGGAATTCACCGAACGGGCCTTCCGGCTCGCGAACGTTCGGCAAAATGCGCCCTTCGATGACGATCTCCGCAAACGCCGGCACATGCACGCCGTTCGTCACGCATTGCACGACAGGCAGCGGCGCGCCGTGCAGTGCGCCCGCAATTTCAAGCTCGTCGTGATCGATCGGCGTAATGGCTTGCGACGCGAGCATCGTGAGCGGATCGACGCCGATAGCAACGGCTACGTCGAGCGCATCGCCCGCTTCTTCGGCCGCGCGCTGAAACGCGTAGAGATGGCGCGGCAGCAGCAGGATCGCCATGCGATCGGGACCGTGCACCTGGATTCGGTTGATCGACACGTTCTGCACGCCGGTGCGCGGATTGCGCGCGATCACGAGACCTGCCGTGATATACGGCCCGTTGTCGTGCTCGCTGTGCGTGGGGATGGGCAACAGCGCGTGCAGGTCGATGCCGTCTTCATGCACCACTTGCTGGCAGGGCGCGTCTTCACGTGCGACGAGTTTCGATGCCACCGGCGCAGCGGCCGCAGACGAAAAACGCGCGAGCACGCCGGATTCATCGACGCCCATCGCCTCCGCGATCCACGCGCGCTTCGACATGAAACCGCTCACGACAGGCATCGCATGGCCGCCCGGCTGCATGAAGATGGCCGCTTGCTTGCCATCGAGGCATTTCGCGGTCGCAGCGAGTGCGTGTTCGAGTGCAACGGGTTGGTCGATGGTCGCCACGCGGCCGGTTTTCGCGAGATGCGCGAGCCAGTCGCGCAGCGATAATGATCCGCTGTCGGCGTGATCCGGGGCCCACGAGAACGAGGGCATGCCGTTCGTTGCGGCATCGCGTAAATTCATGAGTGTCTCCATCCGTGCGCGCCTGCCGTGGCAAACGCATGAGATGAAGCGTAGCGACATCGCCCCATAACTTCTAATACTGTTTATTGATGCTGCGAATCATCACCGCTTATATCGGTATTAGCCCGGATGACAGTGTCCTTACAGGTGCGTATCAATGGACTGCGCACATACGCCCTGTTTGTGGGCGGGAAGCCAACGGGCGTCCGGTAACGTCGACGAACGTCGCGTGATAGAACCAGCGAAAGCTATTAGCGTCACTGATGCCGCAAGCGAGACATGGACCTTAAACAGATTCAGTACTTCATCGCGCTGTTCGAAGATGGCTCGGTCACGCGGGCGGCCAAGCGGCTCAATATCGTGCAGCCTGCATTGAGCATGCAGATCGCCAAGCTAGAGGACGAATTGCACCAGCAATTGTTCGAGCGCGGCGCGCATGGCATGGCGCCGACCGCGGCGGGACGGCTCATGTATCGCCTGTTCCTGCCGATCATGCGCGACCTCGCCCATGCGCGGCAGCAACTCGTGCAGCGCGAGGAAGTCGTGACGGGGCACGTGGGCATCGGACTGATCGCGTCGGTGACGGAGAGCGTGCTCGCGGATTCGCTGTCGCGCTTTCATGCGCGTTATCCGGATGTCGACGTCACCGTCGCCGACGGCTATAGCGCGACTTTCATCGACTGGGTGGCGGGCGGTCAGCTCGATGCCGCGATAATCAACAAGCCGCGCGCCCGCCTTTCACTCGATGCGCGTCCGCTGCTCGATGAAGAGATGGTGCTTGCCACCAGCGCCGAGCACGGTCCCGACCTTCCCCACGCAATCGAATTCGCGAAGCTGCCCGAGCTGGAACTCGTCTTGCCGACGAAGCGCCACGGGCTGCGCGGCGTGCTCGACAGCGCCGCGCAACATGAAGACGTGCTGCTCGCGCCGCGCTTCGAGATTGACGTGCTGTCGACCATTCTCAAGCTCGTCGAAAGCACGCGTTTTGCGACGATCCTTCCGCGTATCGTGGTCGAGCGTACGGCGCGGCACGGCACCTTGCGCGCCTGCCCGATTCTCGCGCCGCGCATCGTGCGGCACATTCTGTGTGTGAGCCACCCGCGCCGCCCGTTGAGCGCGGCGGCGGAAGCACTCATCGGGATCATCGGCGATGAACTGCATCTTGCGTCGAATAGTTCGCTTGCCGAAACATCGTCAACGCTGAATGAAGGCTCCGCATGAACGCGCCGCGCTGAGCTTATTCCATGTCGCCGGGATCGCGAGGGGCACGCGCCAGCTTTTCGTTGTCTGCGTCCGGGGCGGCGTGCGCGTCGTCTTCATTAAGCGGAGTGACTGCTGCTCCATCAGCGGGTTCCGTCAATGCGAGGAGAATGTCGGCATACCAGGCGCTGTTCAGGCCAAGGGACTCGTCGACCTGCAGATCGCGTCCTCCCATGTCGATCGTCGACGAATGGATACCGAGCAGTTTCCACGGCAAGGGCCGACTGCCATCCGGCGTATCGGCGGTCGAATCGCTCATGACAACCGGCGCGCCGCTCGTGCCGCGATGAGTCCGCGCATCGGTGATGAAGCAGCCCTTGCCCTGAAAGCGCAGGCCAAAGGCCGATGCAATGACGCCCTGCCGGACCACCGGCAGATGATGCAGGGAATCGTGAAACCCGAGCGGAAAGCCGACGATCAGCACGGAATGGCCGACCGGCATGACATCGTCGGCATCAGGCAAATGCGCCGGGCCAAAAGCCTGAAAGACTGCCGTTGGCGGCAGCCGCTCCCTGAACACTTCCAGCACGGCAACGTCGATGTCGCCCCCTCCATCCGCGCCTTCGCGCCAGAGGCTGGCGCCATTGGCATAGAGCGGGAGCGAAAACCACGTCGACGCGCCGAGGTTGGCGCCATCGACATGAAGTTCGATCTCCAACCGGTCGGGAAAATGTTCGCTCGGCGTGTCGTGAACCACGTGCCGGCTCGTCACGAGAAACAGCCGCTCGTCGCGAGTGAAGAAAAAGCCGCTGGCGTTCGTCAGATGGCGCGCATCGGCGAATGTCCTCACTCGCACGGCCGCAAGCAAGAGTCCCTCGACGATGGGCCGGCCCGGTGCGGCGCTGCGTTTCTCATTCGGCCTATTCGCGAGCGTGCCGATGGATCGCAGAAGCGCCTCTCCTTGCGGCGTTGCACGGTTGGACTCCAGAAAGTCCGGGACCGATTGCTCGCTCGGCCGGCCACCGGATGCGAGGTTGGGCACGTGCCGGACCACCGGGGGAGCGTCGCCATCGATGTGCAGATCCCATCTGTCGCCGTTCGGGCTTACGTAGAGTTCCATTGCGTCCATGTCCGAAAGTGGGGTTTTGATGCGCTGCGCGTTGGACGGTTTGACTATGGCACGACTCTTCGTCCAATCGTCCGATCGAAGATGTCGCTTGCTGCCCGTCCGCGTTCTGCGAAGGGGCAGAATCACCGCCGATGAACGGGCCTTGACCGCGTGCGACGCGACATACGGGCCACGCCTAAGTCGCTGAAGAGCGGGAAGCTGCTAGTGCGATGTGAATATCGAAGCCACGCTAGCAATAACGCATAACGTCACGCGCTTTCAATAAAGAATCGCGCCCTTCCTGTCGAAAGGCGGAAGCAGTGACGGCCCACCGCGTTACTGCTTCGCGGTAGTTCCTTGCTGGATGTAAGTGTGAATCCATTGGGCGGCCCACGCTCGAGCGTAGGCGATGGCATCGTCTCGCTGATCGAATCCGGCCAGGTCCCCGCTCATCAGAACTTGAGGGTTTTCGCCGTCCCTGCCAGGCGTCGTGATCTTTGCATGCGCCATGAATTCGCCGTCTGCCCTGCGTGGCGTCGGGTCGATGCCGAACGTATCGATGATCGGGGTCATTTGGAAGTGCCTCGGTAATGGGCGTCGTCGGCAACCGGCGATGCATCGGAAATGATGAGAGCATTCTTCAGGCCCACCCTCGGCGGACCACTGCTCTTCGAAAGAAAACCTTTCCTCAGACTGACTGCGACAGCGTTGCTATAGAACCGGCAGACTGCGGCTCGCTAAACGCAACAACGCCTTGCTCCCCCTTCAGGCCTCCTGCTGCCAGCGTCTTCATGAGAAGCGCAAGCCGGGCAAGCGCGGCACGAGGACGTCCGAGCATCGCTAACAAACGCGTCCTGGCCAGCCCATCTTTAAGCTGGTCACTCTCTTGCAGCCATTGCTCGCTCAGTTCAGCGTGCAAAAGTACTTCGGCTCTCAAGTATCTATCGGCCCATTCCGGCGACTCGCGCGTGCGCCGGTTCAACGACTCGATCAAAAACAGAACGTCTGTTGGCTTCACCCTCTCCCCCACGTCTTTGTTTCGAGCCACGGTTTATCGTGCAGCAGCAATTCCCGTGCTTGGGCGTTTGCAACAACGCGCTGGCTGATGCGACCGAAGCAGCCCACGGAAGAGGCCCCGCCTCGCGGCGTCGCCGTTCATCGCGATGCCGCACGTCTGCCCTGCATTGACGCATCGCCCGTGAAGTCAGCGTCCCATCGACACGGCTCTTGCAATCTCCCTGAGCAGCTGACTTTGCTCGTAAGGCTTGCGCAGTCTCGGAAGCGCGGCCTCCGGTCCTTCCGGAAGTTCGGCGTACCCGGTTGCGAGAATGACGGGTAGCGTCGGACGGAGTGCGCGCGCCGCGCCGGCCAGTTCGACGCCCGTCATCCTCGGCATTGAATAGTCGGTCAGCAGGACGTCGACCGCGCGACCGCTGCGAAGAACTTCCAGCGCAGCAGCGCCGGAATTCACCTCGATAACGTCTTGTCCCAAGTCTTGCAAGAGGTAAGCGGTGCTCGACGAGATGAGCGGGTCATCGTCGACCACCAGTATCGTCGCGCGCTCGATCAGCGTGTCAGGCGACGTATCGTCGAGCGATTCCCGCTTCACGTCGGCATCGCCCGCGTCGTGCTCATACGCCGGCAGCCATAGCGATGCACACGTGCCCTCTCCCGGCGTGCTCGCCAGGTGCAGCGCGCCGTTCAACTGGCGCGCCAGGCCGTGAATCATCGACAGACCCAGCCCCGTGCCTTTGCCTACTTCCTTATTCGTGAAGAACGGTTCCGTGGCTTTCGCGAGCGTCGCGGCGTCCATGCCCGTTCCCGTGTCGCTCACCATGATGCGCACATAGTGGCCCGCGGGCAGTTCGGTATCGCCCGATGTATGGACAGCATCCACGGCGATGCTGATCTTGCCGCCATGAGGCATTGCATCGCGCGCGTTGACGACGAGGTTCAGGATAGCAAGCTCGACCTGATTCGCATCGACCATCGTGTAGGGAAGCTCATCGGCCGTATCGACCGATAGTTCGATGGTCGAGCTTATCGAGCGTTCGAGCAGGTCGGCCATGCCATGCAACAAGGTCGTCAGTTGCACCGGCTCGACTCTCAAGACCTGCTGCCGCGCGAAGGTGAGCAGGCGTTGAGTGAGCGCCGCGCCGCGTTGAGCGCCTCGAAGCGCCCCTTCGACCAGGCGTCCGATCCGCTCCTCGGGCGCCACGTCTTTGCGTACGAGCTCGAGGTTCGCCATGATCGCCATCAGCAGGTTGTTGAAGTCGTGCGCGATGCCGCCCGTCAACTGGCCGATCATTTCGAGTTTCTGGACTTGCCGGAGAAGCTCCTCCGTGCGCTCGCGCTGCCGAATCTCGGCAAGGACCGTTTGATGCGCATGTTCGAGTTGCGCCGTGCGCTCCTTCACCTTCACTTCCAGTGACTCGTTCAAACGAAGCAACTCGTCCTCTGACGTTTTTCGCGCAGTGATGTCCGATGACACGCCGACAAGCTGACACACGCGATCCGAGTCGTCGCGAACGACGCGCGCCCGGATATCGACCCAATGCACGCTGCCGTTCGGCCAGACATTGCGAAATTCGATCGCGAAGTCGCAGCCCGTATCCAGGCTGCGCTTCATGGCTGCCTGCATCCGCAACTGGTCTTCCGGATGCACGCTGGCAAGAAGCTCCGCGTAAGTGAAACTCTCGTGCTCGCCCCGTCCAAAAATCGCCTTGCACGTGGATGATGCCGTCAACGTCAGGCTCGCCAGGTCCAGATTCCATGAGCCGAGGTTGCCGGCGGTGAGCGCCGTAAGCAGACGTGCTTCGCCTTCGTGCAGTTCCCTGATGCGGGCGCGCGCCTCGAACTGGCGATGACGGCCGCGCACTGCTGTTCCAGTCACGCTGACGAACGTCGTCGGATGGAACGGCCGCTCGACGAACGCCACGTTGCCGAGCGCCTTCGTCAGCCGTGCCACCATCGGCCTGCGGTCGGTTCCCGCGCTGCGCTGCGTCAGGACGATGAACTGGAGGTCCGACCAGGCCGGCTGCGACGAAACCCAATGCGTGAGCGCAGTGAGATCGGCGCCGTTCAATGCTTCATCGGCGGCGACCACGCAGCAGACATCGTCCCCTAACCTGGCGGCCAACTCCGGCACATCCGCGCAGCCCTCGGAGCTGATGCTGGTTGACTCGAGGAGCGCCTGGGCGACAGCGAAGTCGCGACCGAAAGGCGTCAGGATCAGCACGGGACAACGATCGAGTTCAGGCATTCGGTTTCGCGCTTGCGTTCGGTGTCAGCAGAGGTCCCGAATTGCCAACGAACGTGGGCACGCCCCGCAGCACGCCCTGGAAGTCCTTGAGCGGCGCGCCCAGCACGAGCCCGGTCGATCCGATGCGGAACTCGCGGATCGATTCCTCGTGCGCTCCGGTGCGCTTCTTGATGACGGAGACGGCGCGCCGGACCCGGCCGAGCGCCTCGAAATAGCGAAGCAGAATCACGGTGTCCGCAAGGTAAGTCACGTCGACCGGCGCCTTCATGTCGCCCACGAGGCCGTGCTGGGCCACGGTGAGGAAGGTGTTGGCGCCCTGACGGTTGAGGTACTGCAACAACTCATGGATGTGCAGGACGAGTGCGTTTTCCTCGGGCATCGCAGCCTGATAGCCGTTCAGACTATCGATGACGACGGTTTTCGAGCGCGCGGTATCCACACTGGCGCGCACGCGATGCGCGAATTCGCCCGGCGACAGTTCGGCGGCATCGACTTGTTCGATATGGAGATTGCCGGAGCTTTGCATCGCCGCGAGATCGATGCCCATGACGCGGACCCGGTCGAACAGCAGCCCGAGTTCCTCATCGAACACGAAAAGCGCGGCTTTCTCACCGCGTCTGATGGCCGCTGCAACGAACTGTATGGCGTAGAGGCTTTTCCCGGTGCCTGCCGGCCCAAGAATGAGCGTGCTCGACCCCTGTTCGATGCCGCCGCCCAGAAGCGCGTCGAGTTCGGGCACGTCGCTCGTCACCTGTGTGCGGGCAAAGCCGGTGCGATGTTCACCCGCAACGAGCCGTGGAAACACGGCCACACCGCCGCGCTTGATGGCGAAGTCGTGATAGCCGCCGCGATACCGCTGTCCCCGGTACTTGAGCACGCGCAGCCGACGCCGCTCTGCGCCGTATTCGGGCGACAACTCCTCCAGCTTGATGACGCCGTGCGCCACGCTGTGCACCGTCATGTCCGTTGCCTCGGACGTCAGATCGTCCAGAAGCAACACCGTCGCATCGCGACTCGCGAAGAAGTGTTTGAACGCAAGAATCTGCCGGCGATAGCGCAGCGAACTTTGAGCGAGCAGACGAATTTCGGACAGGCTGTCGATCACCACCCGCTTCGGCTTGACGCGCTCGAATTCGGTCAGTATCAAACGCGTCGTTTCGCCGAGTTCGAGGTCTGAGGAATAGAGAAGCGTCTGCTGCTGGTCGGCGTCCAGCAAAGTTTCCGACGGACTGACTTCGAATATCTCGATTGCATGCCCGAGATCCCAGCCGTGCGAGCGCGCGCCGTTTCGCAACTCGATCTCGTTCTCCGAGAGCGTGATGTAGAGACACGGCTCGCCTAACGCGGCGCCGGTCATGAGGAAACTCAGCGCGATAGTCGTCTTGCCCGTGCCCGGCCTTCCTTCGAGCAGAAATACGTTCTTTCTCGTCAAGCCACCCGCTAATACGTCGTCGAGTCCCGACACGCCTGTCTGGGCGTAGTGCGGCGTCACAGTCTTAGTGTCCATCGATTGCTCCGAGCTGCCTCATCGCCATGCGAGAAAGCCGGTATTTGGGAATGAGAGGCAGCACATCAGTCAACGATGTGCGGGCGTCGCCGAGATCGTGCGCGCATTGGAGTCGAAGCCAGAACATGGCTGGAATGCCGCACAGCGCCTCTAGCCGCATTGCCATCACCGGCGTAACGGCAGCGCTTTCGTCGAAGATTCGATGGAGCGTCTGTCGGGACACGCCCAGGTCTCTGGCCGCCTGGCTCACGGAAAGACCGAGTTGCGGCAGCACGAATTCGCCAAGCAATCGACCGGGATGGCACAGCTTGCCCGGCTCGAAAGCACGATGGACGGTCGACGTAACCATGACACTGTAACCTCCTGCGTGACACCGGGTCAGCATATCACGACACCCCTGATCGGGCGCGGCGACGCCGCCAATGAAGGCTGCCGTGTTGGGCGCGGGCATCATGTCTTGCGTCGCGCGGGCGGCTTCAGGGAACGCGGCTTCGATGACAACGGTTGGCGTCGGCTTCTGGCACCGCGCCGGCTCGCGCGAGCACACCCTGATATGATTGATGACTCTTCGTGAACTGCGCTGTACATTATTTCAGTGCAGGCAGGGGCGCAAAGTTTCTGTCCGTATTACCTTTCACGGCGCTTTTCAGCCCGTCGCCTTGCTGGTCGCCTTCTCAACAGTCACACGGCGCCGCCGTCCCGATGAATATTCAAAAACGAAACAACGTTTCTATCAGCGGCCACGGGCCATTCATGGTCTTCGCGCACGGATTCGGATGCGACCAGACCATGTGGCGGAGAATGACTCCAGCGTTCAGCGCGGGATACACCACGCTCCTGTTCGACCTCGTCGGCAGCGGCAAGTCTGATTTGTCCGCCTACGATCGCAACAAGTATTCGTCGTTGCACGGGCATGCCCGGGACGTGCTCGAATTGATCGACGAACTCTGCGACGGTCCCGTCATCTTCGTCGGCCACTCGGTAAGCGCGATGATCGGCATGCTGGCCGCCATCGAGCGGCCCGAACGCTTTGCCGCCAATGTCATGGTTGGACCTTCGCCCTCCTTCATCAACGAAGCCGGCTACGTCGGAGGTTTCAACCGGGAAGATATCGAAGAGCTTCTGGAGACGCTCGAGCAGAATTACCTCGGCTGGTCGAGCAGCATGGCGCCGGCGATCATGGGTGCGCCGGATCAGCCGGAACTGAGTGCGGAACTCGTCAACAGCTTCTGCAGAACAGACCCCGACATCGCCAGACACTTTGCCCGCGTCACCTTCCTTGCCGATCATCGGAGCGATCTGCCCAAGGTCACGACGCCGACCTTGATCCTGCAATCGACCGACGACTTCCTCGCTCCGGTAGGCGTAGGCGAGTACATGCATCGCATGATTCCCGGCAGCACGCTCAGCACCGTCGATAACATCGGGCACTGCCCTCACCTGAGTGCAGCGAGCGCGAGCATCGACGCGATCCAGCGGTTCCTGCATAGTCACGGCCGTCAGAGCGGGGCCTAGCTTGCTCCCGATCGACGACTCCTTCGAACACGCCGGATGCGGGCTGCTGAGCGCGCATATCGACGGCACCATCCTCCGTGTCAATTCGACACTGTGCCGTTGGCTCGGCTACGGCCAGCACGAGCTGGTGAATGTCCGCAAGGTGTCGGATATCCTGACTGTCGGTGCAAAGCTGTTTCAGCAAACGCACTGGGGACCGCTGCTGGAGTTGCAAGGCTCTGTCGCCGAACTCAAGCTTGAGTTGCTGGGCCGCGAACGCAACCGCATTCCCATGTTGCTCAACGTGCGCCGTGTTCGAAGCAAGGACAGAGACTTCGACCACTATGCGTTCATGGTCCTGACCGACCGTCATAGATTCGAGCAAGAGCTCGTCGAGGCGAGAGCGCGTGCCGAGCGCGCACTCGAGGCACAACGCCAGGTCAAGGACCAACTGAGACGGGCAGACCGGCAGAAAGACGAATTCCTGGCGACCTTGGCCCACGAGTTGAGAAATCCGCTGGCCCCGATGCGCAGCGTGATGGACCTGCTTAAAACGGCGAGCCTCGATGCCGGGCGTGTTCAATGGGGATACGGTGTTCTGGATCGCCAGCTGAATCAGCTATCGCATCTCGTCGACGATCTTCTCGACGTGTCGCGCATCAGTGCGGGAAAAATCGAACTGCGCCGCGCGCCAGTGAGTGTCGCGGAGGCGATGCAAACGGCGCTCGAAGCGTCGCGGCCAAGGATAACCGCGGCATCGCATCACATCTCCGTGGACGCTCCGCCCGAACCGCTAACCGTGGATGCCGATCCGACGAGGCTGTCGCAGATCATGCAGAACCTGTTGAACAACGCGGCGAAATACACGCCGCCCGGCGGAAACATCTGGTTCTCGGCGTATCGGGAAGACGGCGAGGCCGTCATCGTCGTCCGCGATTCGGGGATCGGCATCGACGAAACCGATCTGCCGTCCCTGTTCGGCCTGTTCACGCAACTGTCCGGCGGCAAACAATACGCCGAGGGCGGGCTCGGCGTCGGACTGGCGCTCGTCAAGATGCTCACGGACCTTCATGGCGGAACTGCTTCGGCACGGAGTCCCGGCATCGGCCAGGGAAGCGAATTCATCGTACGATTGCCTTTGTCGACGCTCCCGCAATCGCACAGCGAGCGTCCGCCGGCGTCCTCACACAAGAACAGGCCGCGTCGAATCCTGCTGGTTGACGACAACCGTGACGCGGGCGAGAGCCTTTCCATGCTTCTCGAACTGGATGGTCATACCGTCTTGCGCGCAGACGATGCGAAGTCTGCTCTGCTGATCGCGCGAGACAACGAGCTCGACGTGGCGCTGCTCGATATCGGCTTGCCCGACATGTCCGGGTACGAGCTTGCAGCGCGCATCCGGGAAAGCGCTCAGGGCTCGTGCCTCCTGTTCGTTGCGATAACGGGCTGGGGCCAGAAAGAGGACCTCGCAAAGGCGAAGGCCGCCGGCTTCGATCTCCATTTCACGAAACCTGTTCCTCTCGACAGGCTGCTCGCCGCGATTGCTACACGGCTTTAGCGTTCGTTACGACGATAAGCGGATGGCGCGCGCAGTGCGAAGCGTCGGCAACTACGGAGAGACGTTCGACCGGGACCTCGGACATCGCACGCCGCTGAAACTGGAGCGGGGCTTGAACCGGTTGTGAACGACGCACGCATCACCGACCCGAACTCTGGCTCCGCCGGGCCGGACCATTGCTCCGCAACGCAGACGCGGCGCAGCCCCTCGCTATAGCCGCCGCGCCCCACCATCGACGTCAAGCGCTTCCATCCACCGCCCGGCGCAAAGTCTCCAAAAACCGCACATACGCCGTCGCGCCTGGATCAGGATGGCCGATGCTGCGTTCCTGCACCCACGCCGCGCGCCCTTTCTGCGACTGCATCTTCGCGGTCTCGGCGACACGCTCGCCCGCCGTGGCGATCATCGCATCCAGAACATCCGTCGCGCTTCCCTGCGATTGCTCGAGCACGTCGAGGCTCGGCACGAGTGCATCGAGCACGGTCTTGTCGCCGATATTGCTCTTGCCGCGCTCGATGATGCGCGCCGCCACCGCACGCCCGATGCCGAGCGCATCATCGCGGCCGATCTCGTTCTTCCCCTGCATCGTCTTGGCCGCAGCGAGCAGCCCGCCGCCGACCAATGCGGCGAACGTCGATGGATTGGCCGTCGAGAACGCCTTCCCCGCCGCGAGCAGCACGTCGCCGATGCTCGCCTCCTCCGGCAGCACGCCGATGGCCTTCACGACCGCTTCCGATCCCGCGCGCACCGTGATGCCGAGATCGCCGTCGCCGAGAGCGGCATCGAGGTCGCGCAACTCGTCCGCATGCGCGGGGAGCGCGCTCAATGCGCGGCTCAGAACGTCTATCAGTTGCTTCGTCGTCGTCATTTCGACATCCTTATCAAGCGTGCGTGCCTTCGCGGAAGAACGGCGAATGCGCCGGCGCCGCGAGCAGCGCTTCGAGTTCATCGTCGAGCAGCATGACCGTGATCGATGCGCCCGCCATTTCCAGGCTCGTCACATACTCGCCGACATACGACCACGCGACCGTCAGTCCATCGCCGGCGATGATCTTCGCCGCACGCCGGTACAGCAGATACAGTTCTTCGAGCGGCGTCGCGCCCAAACCATTCACGAGCAGCGCAAGACGCGAACCCTTCGGCGCGGCGAGATCGTCGAGAATCTGGCGCATCATGTTGTCCGCGATGACATCGGCCGATTGCAGCGCGCCGCGATGCGTGCCGGGTTCGCCATGGATGCCGATGCCGATCTCCATCTCGCCATCCGGCAGTGTGAACGTCGGCTTGCCCGCTGCGGGCAGGATCGTCGGCGACAGGCCCACGCCCATCGTGCGGCAGTTCGCGTTGGCCTTGGCGCAGATGCGCGCCACTTCATCGAGCGAATCGCCGCGCTCGGCCGCCGCGCCGGCGCACTTGAACGCGAACACCATGCCCGCCACGCCGCGCCGGTCGGCTGCGCGTTCCTTCGGCGCCGATGCCACGTCGTCCGTCAATACGACGGTCTTGATATCGATGCCTTCCGCGTCCGCGAGGTCGGATGCGAGATCGAAGTTCAGCACGTCGCCGCCATAATTGCCGTACACGTACAGCACGCCTGCGCCGCCGTTCACGCCTTTGGTCGCTTCGAATATCTGCTCCGACGACGGCGACGAAAACACGTTGCCCACCGCCACGCCGCCGCACAGGCCTTCGCCGACGTAGCCGAGAAAGCCCGGCATATGGCCCGAGCCGCCGCCCGTCACGATGCCCACGCGGCCCGCTGTCGGCGCATCGGCGCGAACCAGCGCGCGCTTGTCGGCGTTCGCCGCCTTGATCCATTTCGGATGCGCGAGCAACAACGCGTCGATGATTTCGTCGACGAAAGTGTCCGGGTTGTTGATGATCTTCTTCATTCTCGTGTCTCCTTTGATTGCGTGTTTGGCGAGGGGCATGCGCGCGTCACAGCTTGCGCCGCTGGCTCAACGCGTCGAGCAGGACCGCAGCGAAGATGACGCCGCCCTGTATGAATTGCGTCCAGAACGGGTTCACGCCGAGCAGCGACAGGCCGACGTTGATCACCCCGATCAGCACGACGCCGATGAACGTGCCGACGATCGAGCCGCGTCCGCCCGCGAGCGACGTGCCGCCGATCACGATGGCCGCGATCACCTGAAGTTCGAGTCCGTTGGCGGCCGAAGGCAATGCCGAATTTAGGCGTCCTGCGAGCACGATGCCCGCAATCGCCGCCGTGACGCCCGCGAGCATGTACGTGAGGAACACGACGCGCCGCACCGGAATGCCCGCGAGCCGCGCGGCTTCCTGATTGCCGCCGACCGCGAACACCTGATGGCCGAACGTCGTCTTGCGCAGCAGGACATGACCGATGACGAACACGACGAGCATCACGATCATCGGCATCGGCAGGCCCGCGATCGCCTTTGCGCCGAAGACCGTGAACGCGTTCGGAAAATCGAACTTCGTGCGGCCGTCGGAGATGGCGAGCGTGAGGCCGCGCGCCATCGCCATCGCGGCGAGCGTGACGATGAACGGCACGAGCCGCAGCCATGAAATCGCGAAGCCGTTGATCGCGCCGACCGCCGCGCCCGTCGCCAGCGCAATGAAGAGTCCGCCGATGCCGAGACCGACCGCATCCGGGCTCGACCCCGCCATGAAGGTCGCGGCGACCATGCCCGTCAGCGCGACGAGCGATCCCACCGACAGATCGATGCCCGACGTGATGATCACGAAGGTGCCGCCGACCGCCGCGATGCCGACGACCGACACCTGCACCATGATGTTGGTGAGCGTGCTCGTCGTCAGAAATTCCGGCGATGCGACCGACAACGCCACGCAAATGATGACGAGCGCGGCGAACAGTGGCCCGATGCCGCTTCTCAATTGACGGATCACGCGGCGCGACAGCGCTTCCGTGTCCGCCCGGTTGGCTGCCGTGGATGTCATGCGCCTGCTCCTGTCGTTGCCCATTGAATCACTGTTTCCGAGTTCGCCTTGTCGCGTGCAATTTCGGTCACGATGCTGCCGCGATACATCACCAGCACGCGATCCGACATGCCGAGCAATTCGGGCAACTCGGAACTGACCATGATGACCGCCGCGCCCGCACGCGCCATCTTCACCATATGCGCATAAATTTCGGTCTTTGCGCCCACGTCGATGCCGCGCGTCGGTTCGTCGAGCATGATGACGGCGGGATTCGTCGCGGTGGCGCGGCCCAGAATGACCTTCTGCTGATTGCCGCCCGACAGCGTGCCGGTGACCTGCAACACAGACGAGGCGCGCACGCCGAAGCGCGTGCTCGCTTCCTGCGCGAGCTTGCGCTTTCTCGCGCCGCGCACGAAGCCGCCGCTTGCGAGCGCCTTGAGACTCGATAACGCGATGTTCTCTTCGATGCTGGCATCGAGCACGAGCCCTTCGAGCTTGCGATCCTCCGACGTATAGACGAGCCCGTGGCGCACGCCTTCCGTCGGCGAATGATTCGTGACCTTCCTGCCTTTCACGACGATCTCGCCGTGGGTGGCGGGCAGCGCGCCGAAGATCGTCTTGAGCAACTCCGTGCGTCCCGCGCCCGCAATGCCCGCAATGCCGACGATCTCGCCCGCGCGCACCGTGAAGCTCGCATTGCGCAGAAGCGGCGCGCTCGCGAGGTTTCGCACGTCGAGCACCACGTCGCCATACTCGCGCGGCTCCCACGGATAGAACGATTCGAGATTGCGCGCAACCATCGCCTGCACGAGTTCCGCTTCGGTCCATTCGGACATCGGACGTGCGCCGACCGTTGCGCCATCGCGCATCACGACCGCCGAGTCCGCCAGTTCGAAGACTTCTTCCAGATGATGCGAGATGAAGATGATGCCCATGCCCTCTTCGCGCAATCGCCGCACGACCGCATACAGATTCTCGATATCGTGACTCTGGAGCGCGGCGGTCGGCTCGTCCATTACGAGGATGCGTGCATCGCGCGCAATCGCCTTCGCCACTTCGACCAGTTGCCGCTTGTTGAGCGGCAGATCGCCGAGACGCATCCACGGCGGCACGTTGTCGAGGCCCACGCGCGCGAGCGCCTCGCGGGCCATCGCATGCGCCTCGCGTTGCTTCACGAAGCCCTTTCTCGCGGGCATGCGGCCGAGAAACAGGTTCTCCGCGACCGTCATGTCGTTGATGAGCGACAGCTCCTGATAGATGACGGCCACGCCCGCGTCGATCGCCGCGTTCGTGCCGCGCGCAAGCGGCCTGCCGTCTATCTCGATGTCGCCTTCGTCCGGCTCGTAAGCGCCCGACAGCGTCTTGACGAGCGACGACTTGCCCGCGCCGTTCTCGCCGACGATAGCCATCACGTGACCGGCGTGCAGTTCGAGACTGACGCCGCGCAGCGCCTTCACGCCGGGAAAGCTCTTGACGATGCCTTGCATGCGCAGCAGCGGCGCCTTCGTGCTCGAAGGCATGCGCGTCCGCGCTTCGGTTTCGACTGTCATGTTCGCATTCCGCTCGCGGCCGCGCGTGTGCTGCACGCGCGGCCGCCGGTTGGCCTTACTGCTTCACTTCCTCGGACCACAGGCCATACTGCTTGACCGCATCCGAGTCGATGTTGGACTTGTCGATGAGCATGGTCGGCCACGCATAGTTCGCGGGCACGTCTTTCTTCGCGTTGTAGTCCGCGATGAACTGCAGCGACTTCGCCGCCATCTTGATGGGATTCTGCGAGATGGTCGCGTCCTGCTTGCCCGCGCGAATCGCCGAGAGCGCCTGTGCGGTCCCGTCCGCACCGATCACCATGATGTGCGCCTTGTCGTCGAGCGGCTTGTAACGTCCCGCGTTGTCGATGGCCTTCTCCGCGCCCACGGTGTTGTCGTCGTTCGCGCCGAACACCGCGTCGATCTGCGGATATTTCTGCAGGATGTTGGTCATCGCGTTGAGCGACTTCTCCTGGTCGAACGCGCCTTCCTGACGTGCAACGACCTTGATGTCCGGATACTTGGCGATCTCGTCGCTGAAGCCCTTTTCGCGGTCGGTCGCCGCCGTGGTGCCGACCAGACCGATCAGATCGACGACGTTGCCCTTCTCCGATCCGTAGCGCTTTTTCAACTGCTCCGCGATCCATTTCGCCGCCGTCTGGCCGAGGGCGACGTTGTCCGATGCGACGAACGAAGTCACCTTGCCGCCATCCGAGCCACGGTCCAGCGTGAAGACCGGGACGTTCATCTGGTTCGCCTTCTCGACTGCCGGAATGATCGCCTTCGAATCGATCGGGTTGAGCACGAGCGCGGTTACGCCCTGACTCAGCAGGTTGAGCGCATCGTTCACTTGCTGCTGCGCATCGCCGTTGGCGTTGGTCTGCACGAGGTCGAAGTTCTGCTCCTTCGAGCCGCGTTCGACACCGGCCTTCAGGCCCACGAAGAACGCGTTGTTCAACGTCGCGATCGAGAAGCCGATCTTCGGCTTGCTGCCGCTCGCCGCAGCCGGGGCCGGGGCCGGCGCGCTCGCCGGTGGGCTTGCGCTGTCGCTCGCGCTCTTGCTGGCGCTGCTGCTCGACGACGCGTTTTCGCTCTTGTTGCATCCCGCGAGCGCCGCTGCGCACAGCAGCAATGCCCCGGTGGACTTGCCGAATGTTCCCCAACTATCGAACCGTGCCGAACTCCAGGCCATGACTGTCTCCTTTTTACGAGTTGTTCATTGCAGTGAGCTTGATGTCTTGTCGCGAATGTCAGTCGTCCTTGCTGCGCTTGCCGTACGTCTTGAATCTCTCCAGCACTTCATGCATCTGCTCGCCGGTCAGCACCGGCGGCGCGCCGAGTTGCAGCGCCAGCAGGTATTGCCTGGCGAGCACTTCCACTTCATGCGCGAGCCACACGGCCCGCGGCAAATCCGCGCCGAGCGCCACGACACCGTGATGCGCGAGCAGGCACGCCCGCCGTCCTTCGAGCGCGGCGAGCGCGTGATCCGACAGCGCCTGCGTGCCGAAGAGCGCATACGGCGCGCAGCGAATCGACGCGCCGCCTGCGGCTGCGACCATGTAATGCACAGCCGGAATCTCGCGGCCCTGAATCGCGAGCGCCGTTGCCGCCGTCGAATGTGTGTGCACGACCGCATGCATCTCGGGACGCGCCCGCAGCAGGTCGCGATGAATCCGCCATTCCGATGACGGACGCTGGACGCGCAGGACGTCGTCGCCGTCGCATACGTCGAGCGGCAAATAGACGATGCCCTCGACACTCAGCTCACGCGCGGGAACGCCGCTCGGCGTGATCAGCAGGCCATCGCCGAAGCGCGCGCTGACGTTGCCGGACGTTCCCTGATTGATGCCGAGACGTTCCATTTCGAGCGCCGTGTCGACGATGCCCTGGCGCAGCGCATCTTCATTCGTCGCCTTCATGCCACGTTGCCTTCGGCGGCGAACAGGCTCTTGAGCGATCGTTCGAACGGCGCCTCGACGATGCCACGTTCCGTGATGAAGCCGGTGACGAGCGCGTGCGGCGTCACATCGAACGCGGGGTTGCGCGCCTTGATGTGCTCGGGCGCGACACGCTGCCCCGCGAGGTGAGTGACCTCGGCGCCGGAGCGCTCCTCGATCTCGATGCGTTCGCCCGTCGCCGTCGAGAAGTCCAGCGTCGACGAAGGGCACGCGACATAGAACGGGATGCCGTAATGGCGCGCGGCGATCGCGAGGCCCAGCGTGCCGATCTTGTTCGCGAAGTCGCCGTTCGCGGCCACCCGGTCCGTGCCGACGATGACGAGATCGACCAGCCCCTGCGACATGATGGACGCAGCGGCGCCATCCATGATGAGCGTGACGTCGACACCCGCCTGCTGCAGTTCGAACGCGGTGAGGCGCGCGCCTTGCAGCAGGGGGCGCGTTTCATCGGCGAAGACACTGAACGCGATGCCCGCACGATGCGCCGCATAGATCGGGGCGGTGGCGGTGCCGAGACCGGTCGTCGCGAGCGCGCCCGCATTGCAGTGCGTGAGCACGCCGTTGCCCTCGCCGATCAGCGACATGCCATGCACGCCGATGCCTTCGCACAGCGCGATGTCCTCTTCGTGGATGCGCGTCGCTTCATCGACGAGCACGTCGTACAGCACCGCCGTGTCCTGCGTATCGCATTCGCGCGCGCGCTTCATCATGCGCCGGAGGCTCCAGCTGAGATTCACGGCGGTCGGACGCGCGGTATCGAGCCACGCCGCGCGCCGTTCGAGTTCCGCGCGAAACTGCGCCACCGGCAACGTGCGGGCGTCCTGCATCGCGACGCACAAGCCATAGCCCGCCGCGACACCGATGGCCGGCGCGCCGCGCACGCGCAGTTCGTGGATGGCGCGCCACACCTCGGCGGCATTGGCGACGTGTTCCACGACGATCTCGTGCGGCAGGCGCGTCTGATCGAGCAGCAACAGCTTGCCGTCACGCCATTCGATGGTCGGGGCCAGCGTCGGGAACAAGGTCTGCGAATTCATTGATGCTCCGGTCAGCGTTGTGCGAGGGCATCGCGCGCCATGTCGCGCGCGAGCATAACGACGTCTTCGATATCGGTGAGCGCGTTTCGCTGCACGAGCAGCGCTTCGGCGCAGCGCAGGCAGCGCACTTCGATTTGCGCACGCAGTTCGGCATCGGGAATGCGCGTGATTTCCGCCACCTTCGCCATGCCGACGATACGGCGGATCATCTTGCAGCCCGCGAAGCCCAGCGTGTCCGCGAGCAGCCGCCGCATGAAATGCGCGCGATACGCATCGACTGCGCGGCTATCCGCCGATCCGCCGATGAAAGGCCGCCCGCTGCGGTTCTCGTGATCGCGCCACAACGCGAGAAACTTCGCGCTGAAGCCGTTCCAGATGCGCGTGGTCTGCTCCAGCAGCCATTCCTGATACGCGACGGGATCGCCCCCATCGAGGCGGCCGTGATAGTCACGCGAGAAATACGCGAGCAGGAGATTCGCAATCAGCGCGCCGATGTCGAAACCCATCGGCCCGTAGAACGCGAACTCGGGATCGATCACATAGGTTTCGCGCTCGTTGACCATGATCGAGCCGGTGTGCAGATCGCCATGCAGCAAGGTCTCCGCATGATTCATGAAGGCCCACTTCATGTCGGCTGCGGCCATGCGCAAGGCGTCGCTGGAGCGAAGCCGTTCGAGCGCGGACTTCGGCAACGCCGGACTGTAGACGTTGGACGGATGGTCTTCGAACGGGAACGTGAAGACCAGATCCTCGGTGATCCGGCACAGCTCGGCATTGACCGCGCCGCCCACCGCCTGCTTCTTGATGTCGGGCGCAAGATACAGATCGGAGCCGAAGAACAGCGTCTGCGCGAGATACGTCGACAGATGATCCGCCATCAGCGGATACGTGACGCCATCGATCAGCCCGTGCCGCAAGATGCGATGCGACGACAGATGCTGCATGACCATCAGGAAGCGCTTGCCATCGGCGTGATAGACCTGCGGCACGTGTTGCGGACAGAGCGCGCCGAAGCGGCGCAACGCCGCGACTTCATGGTCCATGCGCTGACACGACAGCGGCCAGTTCTTCCCGACGAGCCGCAGAAACGGCGGCGCCTGCTTGACGACGACGCTGCGCTCCCGCGCCTTCGCATTGGTCACGAAGTACACGAAGTTCAGATTGCCGTCGCCTACTTCGACGACTTCCAGATCGTCGGGATCGCCCAGACGGGCGCGCACCTCGGCGATGCCGCCCAGGTAATCGGCAAGCGCCGATGCGGTGAATGCCTCGAACTCCATCGGTGTCTCCTCCGATGTGTTGCAAAGCGCAAGCCATCGACACGGTTCAGCGACGTTTGCGCACCAGATCGAACTTGAAGATGCTCGTGTTGTAGTAGTCGTTGCTATAGCAAAGCGGCTCGCCGCTCTGATCGAAATCCACTTCGTCCAGCAGCAAAAACAGGCCGAAGCCATCGCCCAGTTCGGGCAGATCGCGCGGCGTGAGAATGGTCGGCTGTATCGACGTATGCGTATGCGACAAACGCCGCCCGGCACGCGCGAACATGCCGAAGAGCGATTCGCCCAGCTCTCCGTCCGCGGCATCCAACAGCGTCTTTGGAATGGTGTCGATGCAGTACGCCGCGATTGCATCGTCCGCGCGGCGCACGCGCTCGATGCGTAGGCATGCGTCCCCCGGCTGAATGCCCAGCTTTTCCGCAAGACTTTCCGACGCCGCGATGGTGTCCATCTGGATGCGGCTCGTCGACGGCACCGCCCCGACGCTCTTGATCATGTCGGTCACGGACATCAGATCATCCAGCCCGCCTTGCAGCTTGAGCGAAATTTGTCTGATGAAGGTGCCCCGGCCCTGCACGCGTTCGAGCAGTCCATGCGAGATCATCTGCGCGACCGCTTCACGCAAGCTGGAACGTCCGACGCCGAGCAGCTCGCACAACTCGATTTCCGTGGGTATCTGGTCACCGGGCTTGAGCTTGCGCTCGCGGATCATCGTGAGGAGCGAGTCCTGAATCTTGTCGCTCATCGAACGTTCGACGCTTAGACGCATGGTGCTCTCGCAAGTGGCCCGGCGTCAAATATACATCAGACGTCTGATGTTCTTGCTAGGACTTTCCCGTAGGCGCGTCGCGGCCGAATCGGGCGTTTTTCTTTCGCGGGCGCAGCAATTTTGCGAGCGAATCATTGACTCTGCTTGCGTCGCGAGCCTGTCGCAATGCAATAACGCGCGTTGCCTTCGCCGATGACAATGCGCGGTAAAACACACTCGCAGCCCAAGCGCGCGAAATCGTTCGATGTGTAGAATGGGCGCGTCCTGAAGCAAGGCTCCTCGTGCGCCGATTACAAAGCGCGCGGAAAGAGAGCCCATAGCAAGGAAACCTTAAGGAGACGGCAATGTGGTTTGTCGGCAAGAGCGAACTGCTTTCTCTCATCCAGCGACATTGCCTCGACGAGGTCATGCCCGCCTTCAGCGACCATCGCACGCTGCGCAAGAACAGCATCGTTTATCGTCCGGACGAATCCAGCGAGCATGTTTATCTGCTCAAGAGCGGCAGCGTCAGACTGTATCGGCTGACGGAAGACGGTCAGGAGATCACGCTGGCGTTCGTCAAGGCCGGCATGATCTTCGGCGATGGCGACGTGCTCAATCAGGCCAACTATTCGCATCATGCGCAGACGCTTGCGCCGAGCATGGTCTGCTATATCCGCAAGCAGGACTTCAAGCACCTGCTCGCGCGCTATGACGTCATCAATCAGTTCGTGTTGCGCAATCACTATCTGCGCTGGCAGGAAGCGCAGCAATTGATCGAGAACCTCTCGCTGCACGACGTGCGCAAGCGGCTGACCAACATCCTCGTGATGTTCTCGGGACAGGTCGGCACCGCCTGTGACTACGCCGATCACGGCGATGCGATTCTCATCGACTTGCCGATCGCGCAGGACAAGCTCGCGGAATTCATCGGCACGTCGCGCGAATCGGTGAACCGGCACTTCAGCGATCTTCGGGCCGAAGGTCTCGTCGATATGCGCGAACGGAAGATCGTGCTGACGCCGGCATTCGTTTCGCGCTTCATCGGCAAGACGCACGCGCTCGCGGCTGTCTAGGCGCTCTGTGCGAGTGCGCGCCTGACTGCGGCCACGCCGCTTTGCGGACTCGACAGCACCGGCACGGGCAGCGTGCCGAGCGCGGCGAGCAGCCGCGCCATCGACACTTGCGCGAGCACGGCCACGTCGACACGGTCGGCAAGCTCGATGATCGCGCGTTTCACGATGTCGTCATGGCGCGCGGCATCTCCCGCAAGCAGCGCCTCGAATGCGCCTTGCGCGATGCATTCGGTCACCTCGATCTCGCGTCCGTGCTCGGCCGCTTTCCTGCGGATGAGACGGACCGTCGGTTCGAGCGTGGTCGACACCGTTGCCACCACGCCGATACGCGCACCGAGCGCGCTCGCTTCCTCGGCCATGGCTTCGTCCACCTTGACGATGGGCGTTCGAATGAGTCCGCGCAGCACATCCGTCGCCTCGCCGACCGACGAGCACGCATTCAGGATGATGTCCGCGCCCATATCCTGCGCGCTCGACATATAACCGTAGAGACGCCGGGTCACTTCGGGTGTCAGGCGGCCGGCTGCGCGCACGTCGACGAGCAGGCTGTCATCCACGATGTTGACGACACGCGCATCCGGCATCTGCTGCGCGAATTGCGCCTTGAGCGGCTCGACGGTCACGGGTCCGGTATGCACAACGACGATCTTGGTCATGTTTGGCTCAAACGTTGTTCGGTTGAAAATCAGGCCGTGGCTAGCGCCATTACTTTTTCCTGCGATGCTTGAGCGCGTTGCAGCTCGCCGCTGATGCGCCCTTCGCGCACGGTCAGAATGCGGTCGCTCACGGCCAGCACTTCGAGCAGATCCGACGAGATCACGATCACGCCGATGCCTTGCGCCGCAAGCCGCGCAATGAGCGCATGCACTTCGGCCTTGGCGCCCACGTCGATGCCACGGGTGGGTTCATCGACGATCAGCACCTTCGGATTGCGCGCCACCCATTTGGCGATGACGACCTTCTGCTGATTGCCGCCGCTCAGATTCACGACTTTCTGCTCGACGCCGGGCGTCTTGATGCCGAGCATCCGCACGTATTCCATGCAGCTCGCACGCTCGCGCGCGTGCTGCACGAACTGAAACGGCGAATAGCGCGAGAGATGCGTGAGACTGAAGTTCTCGCGCACGCTCATGCCGAGCACGAGGCCCTGCGCCTTGCGATCCTCGGTGACGAAGCCGATGCCCGCGCGAATCGCGTCATGCGGATTGCGTATCGCGACCGGAACGCCTTCCATCAAAATCGACCCGGTCGATGGACGCATGCCGAAGATCATCTCCATGATCTCGGTGCGTCCCGAGCCGACCAGCCCCGCAATGCCCAGCACTTCTCCGCGATGCAGCGTGAAGCTGATATCGCGAATGCGCGCGTCGGCGGCCTTCTTCTGCCTGAGCGTAAGGTTGCGCACTTCGAGCACCCGCTCCTCGCTCGCGTGCGATTGCGGCTCGCCGTATAGCTCGCTCAGTTCGCGGTCCACCATCTGGCGCACGAGCGTTTCGCGCGTGACCTGCGCGATCGGCATCGTGCTGACAGTGCGGCCATCGCGCAGCACCGTCACGCGATCCGCAAGCTCGAAGATCTCTTCGAGCCGGTGCGAGATGTACACGACCGCAATGCCTCGCTCCCGCAGGCGCTTGACGAGTCCGAGCAGCACGCTCGTCTCGTGATGACTGAGCGATGCAGTCGGCTCGTCCATCACGATGACTTTCGACTGCGCGGACAGCGCCTTCGCGATCTCGATCATCTGCCGCTGGCCGACGCTCAGTTCGCTGACGCGCGTGGCCGGATCGACGTCCATGTCGATCATCTCGAGAACATCGCGCGCCTCGCGATACATGCGCGCCCGATCGATCAGGCCAAAGCGTGTACGCGGCTCCGTCGCGAGAAAGATGTTCTCGCCGACCGTCAGATTTTCGACGACCGCCAGTTCCTGATAAATGATGTTGATGCCGAGCGCACGCGCATGGTTGTTGTCGGCGATCGTCACTTCGCGTCCTTCCACGACGATGACGCCGCCCGGGTCCGGCGCATACACGCCCGTCAGCACCTTCATGAGCGTGCTCTTGCCCGCGCCGTTTTCGCCCGCCAGCGCGAGCACTTCGCCACGGTGAATTTCGAGATCGACGCGGTCGAGCGCCTTCACGCCGGGAAACGTCCTCGAGATGCCGCGCATCGTCAGAAAGGGCTGCGGGCGATCGCCGGCGGACGTCATTTCGTGTAGCTGCCGATGTTGTCCTTCGTCACCACCGTGACGCCCGTGTCGATGTCCTTCTCCTGCGTCTCCTTGCCCTGGATCTGCGCGACGAGATGTTGAACCGCGAGCGAGCCCATCGTCACCGGACGCTGCACCATGATCCCCTGGATATAGCCTTCTTTCAGGCCCTTGAGCGTATCCGGCAGATCGTCGAAGGCGAGCACCTGGAGCTTGCCCTTCATTGCGCCGAATTCCTTCGTGTTGAGCACCTTCGCCACTGCCGGTCCGCCGACCTGACTCACGCCGAAGATGCCGTTGAGATCCGGATGCGCGCGCAGCGTCGTTTCCACGACCGAGACGCCGCGCGCCAGGTCGTCATCCGTGCCCTGCGTCTCGACGATCTTGATGCCCGGATACTTCGCCAGGCCCTTCTTGATGCCCGTGATGCGCTCGTTGAGATTCACCGCGCCGAGCTGCCCGGTGATGATCGCGACTTCGCCCTTGCCGTTCAATGCGTGGCCCATGGTGTCGGCCATCGTCTCGCCGGCCTGCACGTTGTTCGTGCCGATGTACATCGAACGGCCGCTCTTGGGCGAATCGGAATCGTAAGTCAGCACTTTCACGCCGCTTTGAGCCGCGCGCTTCATCACGCTCTCGACCGACTTCGGCTCGTTCACCGAAATGGCGATGCCGTCCACATGACGCGATATCAGGTCCTCGATGATCTGCACCTGCGTGGAGCCCTGCGTGTTCTGCGGCACGACCCATTGATACTTGACGCCGGCCTTGTCCGCCGCGGACTGCGCGCCCTTGTTGCAGTCGTCGAAGAACGGCACGGCCACCTTCGGGATGACCGCCACCGAAATGTCCTTCGCTTCCTTCGCATTGGCTGCGCTACCGAACGCGGCGCACAGTGCGAACATCATGCTCGCGATGATCCTTGGCGTGGTTTTCATGCTTGTCTCCTTATTGGAATGAACAGGAATCAACGTCCCTTGCGGCGCACGCGCCAGATGTCGATGCTGACTGCGATCAGAATCACGCAGCCGGTAATGGCCTGCTGCGCATAGGTATCGATGTTGAGAAGCACCACCCCGTTGGTGATGATGCCGGCGAGCGCCGCGCCGATGATCGCGCCTTCGACGCTGCCCGCGCCGCCCGAAAGGCTCGCGCCGCCGATAGCCGCCGCCGCGATCACGTCGAGTTCCGCGCCGAAGCCCGAGGCGGGTTCTGCCGACACGAAGCGCGAGAACGCGATGACGCCCGCCATCGACGCGATCAATCCGGACAGCACATAGGCTGCAAACTTGACGCGAGCGGTTCGCACGCCCGACAGCCGCGCGGCCACTTCGTTGCCGCCTGTCGCATAGACATGACGGCCGAAGCGCGTCTGACGCATGACGACGGAGAACACCACGGTCATCGCGAGCAGAATGACGACGGGGAACGGCACGAAGCCGACATAGCCCTGGCCGATGAAGGTGAACGGATCGGGCACGTCCGGCGTGACCGGCACGCCCTTGGTGATGATGTACATCAACCCGCGCCCGATGGACAACGTGCCCAGCGTCGCGATGAAGGGCGGCAACTGAATCCACGTGATCATGATGCCGTTGAAGCTGCCGGCGATCACGCCCACGGCAAGCCCCGACAGCACCGCGACGAATGCGGACAGGCCGTGCTGAAACGCGAGCGCGGTAACGAGCGACGACAGGCCCATGACGGAGCCGACCGACAGATCGATGCCGCCCGTGATGATGACGAGCATCATGCCGATCGACATGAGCGCGACCAGCGAGAACGAGCGGAACACGCCCATCAGGTTGTTGGTGGTGAGGAAATACGGCGAGAAGAAGCTGATCAGCAGGCCCACCAGCAACAGCACCGACAGCACGTTCAACTCGCGGATGCGCAGACAGGCGCGCAGGAACTCGATGCCGCGCGGCGATTGCGCCCGCGGCTTGTCTGACGCTTTGTTCGACGATAAGTCGCTCACCGGTCCACCTCCGTTTTTACTGAGGCCGATGATAGGCGCGCGGCAAGCGTGAAATCTGTGACGCGCGTCATAGTCGGATATCGGGGTCGACCCGTAGACGAACACGCACGCCGCTATGACGCGCGTCACAGAAATCGAACGCGAAGCAAGGCTACGATGAGTTCACACAGTGTCGAACTCAAAAGGAGCCACAGCATGACGAAGCGAGTGATTGTGACGGGCGGCAGCGGGCTGGCCGGCAAGTGGGTGGTGGAAGATCTGGTTGCGCACGGCTATGAAGTGCTGAACGTGGACCGCGTGCCGATGGCGAAGGGCACCGCGAGAACGCTCATCACCGACATCACCGATGCGGGACAGGTCTTCAACGCGCTCGCCTCGACGACGACGCCCAAGGAATTCGATGACGACATCGAGCCGAAGCCGATCGACGCCATCGTGCATTTCGCGGCTATCCCGCGCATTCTCGTCACGACGGACAACGAGGTTTTCCGCATCAACGTGATGGGCACCTACAACATCCTCGATGCGGCGTCGAAGCTCGGCATCAAGAAGGTGATTGTCGCGTCGAGCGAGACGACGTATGGCGTGGTGTTCGCGCACCGGCATCGCGATCCCGTGTACTTTCCGCTCGATGAAGAGTATCCCGTCGATCCGATGGACAGCTATGCCACGTCCAAGGTCATCAACGAAGTGACGGCGAAGGCGTTCCATGCGCGCACCGGCGCGGACATCTATTGCTTTCGCATCGGCAACGTGCTCGATCCCGCCGACTACCAGAAATTCCCGACGTGGCTCGCTGACCCCGCGTTGCGAAAGCGCATCGCGTGGAGCTATATCGACGGGCGCGATCTCGCGACGGCGGCGCGTCTCGCCGTCGAGAAAGACGGGTTGGGTTTTCAGGTGATGAACGTCGCCGCCGACGACGTGTCGTCCGATCTGCCCACGGCCGAGTTGCTCAAGCGGTTTTATCCAAACGTGCCGGTCAAAAAGGAATTGAGCGAATTCGAAACGCTGCTCAGTAACGAAAAGCTCAAAGGTTCACTGGGCTGGCAGCAGGCGTACAAGTGGCGCGAGCAGGTCGCGAAGTAAGCCGCGTTCAGTCCGCACGCCGGCCGGATGTTCCGATGCGGGCGGCGTCGGGCAGTTCTTCGTCAGGCGATGCCAGCCTGACGACATTCACGATGCCCTGCCGCGCCATCTTGGCGTACGGGCAGAACCGCTCGGTGTTGCGAACCAGCGCACGGGCGAGTTCCCGCTCGACGCCCGGCAGATGCACGCAGATATCGGCTGCCAGCATGAAGAGGCCGTCCATTGGATCGCGTGAAAAGCTGATCGTCGCTACGACCGCCGCACCGTTCGTCTTCACGCCTTCTCTCGCCGCCAGAAGGATCAACGCGCCGTGAAAGCACGCTGCGTAGCCGGCGGCGAAAAGCTGTTCCGGATTGGTGCCGCCACCGGAGCCGCCGAGTTCGGCAGGCAGGCGCAGATGCACGTTCAGGTTGCCGTCATCCGAACGTGCGATGCCTGAAGCGCGGCCGTGCCCGGCGTCGCCGCCCGAAACGGTGACGGACGTCGAATACAGCTCGCGCGGGTCCTGTCCGTGGAACTTGTCGAGCAATGATGTCGGCGGCGGGCGCAAGGAGGCCATGAATAGAACTGTCGCTCCGGTCAGTGCGCTGCTGCGGCACGGGAACGGGCGAACCACGCGTCGAACCCGATGCTCCCAAGCCGGGGATCAGCGCCCGGTACCAGCGTGTCGTCGTCCAGTTTTGCTCCGAAGTAGCGGGTCTGAGCGTCCTCGATGGCCTTGCGCGGATCACCGGTTGCAACGAGGTAGCGTCGAACCAGTTCGGTGAGCCGCATCCGCTCGGGGCCTGCCACTTCGACCATGCCATTGAGCGGCGCCGCGAGCGCGTGATCCGCCACGGCCAGTGCGATATCGTCGGATGCGATCGGCTGAATGTCGGCGGGCGAGAGCCGCACCGTATCGCCGTCGGCACCCGCTTGCACAATGCCGCCGATGAACTCGAAGAACTGCGTCGAACGCACGATCGTGTACGGCACGCCCGACTCGCGGATGAGCTTCTCTTGCGCGATCTTTGCGCGAAAGTAGCCGCTCTCAGTCAGCCGGTCGGTGCCGACCACGGACAGCGCAACGTGATGAGCGACGCCCGCCGCCCTTTCGGCCGCAAAGAGGTTGCGGCCCGAGGTTTCGAAGAACGTCAGCACCGCTTCGTCTTCGAACGACGGCGAGTTGGCGACATCGACGACGACGTGTGCGCCTGTCAGCACTTCGGCAAGACCTTCGCCCGTGAGGGTATCGACACCCGAAGATGGCGATGCCGCGATGGTTTCGTGACCACGCGCGCGCAGATGACCGACGACCTTCGCGCCAATCAGCCCGCTACCGCCAATGACGACGATTTTCATGATGTTTCCTCGATGACTTCGAAGCGGCATGGAGCCGCGCCAGCGCCGCCTGATTCGCGCTGCCCTTCGTGCGGACCGGTGTTGCGACCGGCCAACGTACAAGACGAATGGTAGGCGTCGAATGTGCGGTTCAGAAGACCCGTTCGAGGACTCGCACCGTTGCCAATGCGGCATCAATCGCTCGGTTGGCCAAGTGGCAGGGCATCGAGGCAATCGAGATCGAGCGCGCGTATCTGCTCGGTCATGTAATCGACGAACACGCGAATGCGCGCCGGCAAGTGCTTCCGGCTGAGATAGCACAGGTAGTGACCGCTGTCATCGGGCGCATCTTGCGACAGGCACGTCACGAGGCGTCCGTCGCGCAACGCATCGCAGACCTGAAACGCCGCAAGCTGCGCAAGACCTTGTCCGGCGTGCACCGCTTGCAGGACGAGCTCCGGGCAGTTGAACGTGTGGTACGCGCCCGGCATCACCTTGCAAGGGCGGCCGTCCACCTTGAACTGCCACTCGGCGATTCGCCCGGACGCGGCCCGCAGGTTGATGCAACGATGCGCGCCCAGTTCGGCGACATCGCGCGGCAAGCCGTGTTCGCGGGCATAGTCAGGCGATGCACAGACCAGCATTTGCATCGGGATAAGCTGCCGTGCAACGATCCGACTGTCTTCCATGCGGCCATCGCGGAAGGCGACGTCGATCCCATCCGTCGTGAAGTTCACGGGATGATCGTCCAGTACGAGTTCGAGCGATATGTCGGGGTACGTCTCGTGGAATCCGCGCAGAAGCGGCGCGACGATGGCGCGACCGAAGCACGTCGTAGAACAGATGCGCAGGCGGCCACGCGGCGGGCCGTTTCGCAACTCGCGCATCTCTTCCAGTGCCTGAACGATTCGCTCGACACCCGGATGGCAATGCTCATAGAAGAGCTCGCCTTCGCGCGTGAGCGATGTGCTGCGCGTCGTCCTCAGGAAAAGCCGCGCGTCGAGTTGTGCTTCGAGCTTTTGAACGTTACGGCTGACGGCGGATCGGCCGATGCCGAGGCGGTCGCCCGCCTTCGCGAAACTGCCTTCGCTCGCCACGGCAAGGAAAGCGACCACGCCTGCGTAGCTCGTCGCGAAACTGCTGGCGAGCGAATCATCGCTGACCGGCGGAGACGGAAGTTGAGTGATTGACATGAGTTTGCCCGTATCGAAGAAAGCACATCCACAAGACGTCCGATACGAGCAAGTTGTGACACCGCCCGCCATTTTTTCTCTGACGGGCGTGCCGGTGAATCACTGCGTGACTGCGGGCTTCATTTCACGGGTATCAGCACAGGCGCTTTCTCGTCCTTCAGCAACAGAACGAGAAACCTCGCCGGCTTGGTGTCGCTGGCGTTGCGGCCAACCGTATGAACATCGTTCGGGCCTTCATAGAACGTTTGTCCGGGCGTCAGAGTCACTTCCTTGCCTCCCTTGACACCCATTACGATCGAACCCTCCAGCACGTAGATGAACCCGTGCGCGCGATGAACGTGAACGGGATCGACGGCGCCCGGCGGATAATCGACCGTGATCATCAATGCTTCCTTGCCGGGATAGTCAGGCAACGGCTGCTCCATCACCGGCGTCACGACCGCTTCGGGCGCAGCCTGCACGAGCGGCGCGCAAGCCAGCAGCGCGAGGCAAGCGGCTTTCTTCAGTATGGACATGAGGTCCTCCGTTCGCAGCGCACGCTCAGGTCAGGTTGGCTTTCTCGAGTCCGAAAGCCTTGTCGGACGAGCCCGGTTCGGTTCTGAACGCCACGTTCATGCGGTTCCAGCCGTTGATCTCCACCACCTTGAACGTCAGCTCCGACAGCTCCTGTTCGGTGAACTGCGTGCGAACGCGTTCATAGACTTCGTCGGGAACGCCGTGCTCGGGGAGTTTCGTCAGCACTTCGGTCCACGCCAGCGCGGCGCGCTCGCGTGCGGAAAACAAGGTCGATTCGCGCCAGATCGCCACATGGTGGAGACGCAATGCGCGCTCGCCGTGAATCGTCGCTTGCTTGACGTGCATGTCGACACAGAAGCCGCAGCCGTTCATCTGTGACGCCCGCAGCGCGATCAGTTCGGAGACGGATTTCTCGATGCTGCCTTCATGCGTTGCCATGCTGAAGGCGATGAACCGCTTGAAGAGTTCCGGCGATTGTTGCACGTAGTTGATGCGTTGGCTCATGGTTGCTCCAGTCGAAAGTATCGTTCGATGCCTTGGTTCAAGGCACCGGCGCGTCGATACGCACGGAGACCATCGTAGTGAACGGCGACCGGCTTCGAAAGCCACGGGCGCGGACTCACGCTGTTGATCGAGCCGCAACAAACGTGACGTCACGACCTGCAGCGTCTAGCAACCGCCGAAGGTCGCAGCAAGCCGCACGAGCTTCTCCGGGTTGCGCTGCACCTGAATGCGGACGATGCGTTCGCCGTCCGTCTCGTACGATTGTGCGGATTCGAGCTGGCCATCGATGAAGCGCAGAAGCGCCCACTGGCCGTTGAGCACAGCCAGTTCGATGCGCAACTGATCCTTGAACCGAAGCTGCGCCGCATAGAACAACTGCGCAATGCGCCGCCCGCCTTCCATCGGTTTCGGGAAGCTCGGCACGCGCCCGCCGCCGTCGCCGATTAGCGTCGCATCGTCGGCGAGCATGCTGTGGATTCCGGCGAAGTCTCCTTTCTGAAGCGCCTCGGCGAACTGCGTCAGCAAGCGCAGATGAATCTCTCGCGGAACGGACAGTCGCGGACGGCTTTCGCGTAGCTGGTTCTTGGCGCGGCTCACCAGTTGGCGGCAGGCCGCCTCGGTCTTTCCCAATGTAGCGGCCACTTCGTCGTAGTCGACGTCGAACACTTCGCGCAGCAGAAACGCGGCGCGCGCCTCGGGCGTCAGACGTTCGAGAAGCATCAGGAACGCCACGGAAATATCGTCCGCGCGTTCGCGTATCTGTTCGGGGGTATGCGGGGCGTCGGTAGCCTGCGGCTCCGGCAACCAGATGCCCGCATAGTGTTCGCGCTGTACCTTGGCCGCGCGCAAGCGGTCGATGGACAGCCGAGTGGTGACAGCGACGAGCCACGCCTCGCCGTTGTCGATTTGCGTGCGATCCGCGCCGTACCAACGCAGCCAGGCGTCCTGCACCACGTCTTCCGCTTCCGCGACCGACGACAGCATCCGATAGGCGATGCCCTGAAGACGCGAGCGCAACCGGTCGAATGTGCGCGTCGCATCGTCCACGTTTTCAGGGGAGGAAGACGGTGAGACGGCTTTCTTCATCGCTCATGGCCCTATGGTTCGACAACGGCATTGCGCGAACGCCGACGCTCGCCCCTGAAGAATAGCAGCGAACCGGAGCCGTTCATGCGCAGACGGGACGCCGAGCCCGCGTTCATTGCCGACTCAGTAATCCCACACGACGGGCACGGAACGAAAGCGATCGCCGTCCCTCGCAATGTGACAGACGGACGGGAACCCGACATGGGCTGCGGCCAGCAGCGCACCGGTTTCGGCCGCTTCGTCGAGCAGCGCAATACGCACGTCCCTCGCCTTTTCGGGATCGTGCTCGAAGCCGTTCTGCCAATCGGGGTGATCGAAATTCACTTCGAAGATCGCGTCGCCGACGAACGTCAGTTTCTCGCCCTTCGATGCGACGTCCACGACGCAGTGCCCCGGCGTATGCCCGCCGGTCACGCGAGCCGACACGCCCGGCGCAACGTTCACCGTCCGGTCGAAGGGCACGACGTTTTCGCCATAGAGCTGCATGAACTTCGCGGCGGCCTTGCGCAGCGCGGGCGGGACCGCTTCCGGCATCACCGTCTTGCTGAAGTCGGGATTCTTCCAGAACGCCACTTCCGCCGCCGCGACGTGAATACGCACATCGGGACGCAGTTTGGCCCTGACGCCGTCGACATTGAGGCCGCCCACGTGATCCATGTGCATATGCGTGATGACGATGTCGGTGAGTGCCGCCAGGTCGATGCCAGCCGATTCGAGGCGTCTCACCGACTGACCTGCGCGCGCGAAGTACTCGAAGCCGTCGCCGACGCCCGAGTCGATCAGGATCAGATGTTCGCCGCTACGAACGAGCGCGACGTTCAGCGCCCAGTCGAACGTGTCGCGTTGCAGGAAGCGGCCGTCGAACCATTCGTTGCGGTCCGCTTCGCTCACGTTGGTGGACATGGTGGAAGTCGGCAGCGGCAGAACGCCATCGCTGATCAGAACGACGTCGACGTCGCCCACGCGCACGGCATAGCGGGAAGACACGAGTTCGCCTGATCCTTCCTTGCCGAGATCGACGGTGACGGGCTGCACATCTCTGGTCGTTTTCATATTCAGTAATCCTCTTCGGTAAGTGCGGCGATGCGCACGGGTCACGAGTGTTCGCGAGCACGATCACGTCTTGCGGCGCGCTTCGTTTTTCCGCGCCGCGATCGTGTGGCCGATTGTAGTGACGGGCTTCCATCGCCAGTAGCGTCCTCGACGCGCACAGGGTGTTGTCCCGGCGACAACAATGGCCGACGCATTTAGCGCGTGACCAGGCGCGGCAGCGAAGCCGATTGATAACCGTACAACATCAATCGTTCCGAAAATCGCACTTATCGTTCAGACGGTCCCGGGAGAATATGGCGAAAAACACAGTCGACCAGACACCGCGTACTTTCTGCATTTCAGGAGACACCTCGATGCACCCTTCATCTAGTCTTCCCCCCGGGCATTCAAAGGCCGCCGCGGTTTTCCGCGTCACGGCCGGGAATTTCCTCGAACAGTTCGACTTCTTTCTGTTTGGCTTCTACGCCACGCAGATCGCCAACGTGTTCTTTCCCGCGCAGAGCGAGTTCGCCTCGTTGATGATGACGTTCGCCGTGTTCGGCGCCGGCTTCCTGATGCGGCCGCTGGGCGCCATCGTGCTGGGCGCTTACATCGACGAAGTGGGCCGCCGCAAGGGCCTCATCGTCACGCTCTCGATCATGGCGAGCGGGACCATCCTCATTGCGTTCGTGCCGGGATACGCCACCATCGGCCTGTTTGCGCCCGCGCTCGTGCTGTTCGGGCGGCTGCTGCAAGGTTTCTCGGCAGGCGCGGAGCTGGGCGGCGTATCGGTGTATCTCGCCGAAATGGCGACGCCGGGCCGCAAAGGCTTCTTCACGAGCTGGCAGTCCGCGAGCCAGCAGGTGGCGATCGTCGTCGCGGCGGGCCTCGGCTTCGCCCTCAATCAATGGCTGACCGCACCGGCGATCGCCGCGTGGGGCTGGCGCGTGCCGTTCTTCGTCGGCTGCATGATCGTGCCGTTCATCTTCATGCTGCGCCGCAACCTCGAGGAAACGCAGGAGTTCAAGGCGCGCCGGCATCGTCCGGGCATGAAGGAAGTGTTCGGCACGCTCGCTCAGAACTGGACCGTCGTCCTCGCCGGCATGATGCTGGTCGCGATGACCACCACCAGCTTCTACCTCATCACGGTCTACGCGCCGACCTTCGGCAAGACGGTGCTGCACCTGACCACCGCCGACAGCCTGCTCGTGACGCTGTGCGTCGGCGTATCCAACTTCGTGTGGCTGCCGATCGGCGGCGCGCTCTCCGACCGCATCGGCCGCCGTCCGCTTCTCGTCGGCATGACCGTGCTCGCGATGGCGACCGCGTATCCGGCGCTGTCGCTGCTCGCTCACGCGCCGAGCTTCCTCAACATGCTGTTCGTGCTGCTCTGGCTCTCGTTCATGTACGGCATCTATAACGGTGCGATGGTCGTCGCGCTCACGGAAGTCATGCCGGTGCACGTGCGCGTTGCTGGCTTCTCGCTCGCCTACAGCCTCGCCACGGCGGTGTTCGGAGGCTTCACGCCGGTCATCTCGACGGGGCTGATTCATATGACCGGCGACAAGGCCGCGCCCGGCTACTGGATGACGTTTGCCGCAGCCTGTGCGCTACTGGCGACGTTCGCGCTCTATCGACGCCGCGCGGCGACACTGACTCCGGCGCACTGAAGCGCAATCCCTTCCGCACGCTTCTGGACACACACGACCCTGCACGAATCACGACCATGAGAAAACTGCTTCTGAAACTCGGCGCGGCAACGCTCGTCGCAACCTCGGCCGCCGCGTCGAACGTGCAGGCTGCCGACCTGCACGTGATGAGCTCCGGCGGCTTCACAGCGGCATACAAGGTGCTCGGGCCCAAGTTTGCGTCGCAGACGGACAATACGCTCGAGACCGCGCTCGGTCCGTCGATGGGCAAATCGCCCGAAGCGATTCCCAACCGGCTCGGACGCGGCGAGCCTGCAGACGCCGTCATCATGGTCGGCTACGCACTCGACGAGTTGATCAAGGAAGGCAAGGTGATACCCGGATCGCGAGTCGAACTGGCCGATTCGCGCATCGGCATGGTCGTGCGCGAAGGCGCGCCGAAGCCGGACATCGGCTCGGTCGATGCCCTCAGGCAGACCCTGCTGAATGCGAAGTCGATCGCCTACTCGGACAGCGCGAGCGGCGTCTATATCGAGCGGGAGCTGTTCAAGAAGCTCGGCATCGAGGATCAGGTAAAGCCGAAAGCGAAGATGATTCCGCGTATTCCGGTGGCGTCCGTGGTGGCGAACGGCGACTACGAGATCGGCTTCCAGCAGGTCAGCGAACTGCTGCCCGTGCAGGGCGCGGCCTTCGCCGGAAAGATTCCCGAGTCTTTGCAGTCCGTGACGCGCTTCGCCGCGGGCATCCCCGTCGGCGCGCAGCATCCGAAGGAAGCGAAGGCGCTGCTCGACTATCTCGCTTCGCCCGATGTGCAAGCGGAAGTGAAATCGACCGGACTGGATTCCGTCGCCGCACACTGACGCAGACCATCGGCCACGCGCGCCTGAGGCAGCCGTCCATCAATCCGGGGCGGCTGGCTCGGGTGCTCCGAGCGTCTGCGCGAGACGGGTGCGATCGCACGCGCCTTCCCACATCGAAACGAAGATCACCGCGCACGCGTTGCTGATCACGCTCGTCAGGGCGCGGGCCTCCGACATGAAGCGGTCGATGCCCACCAGCAGCGCCACCCCTGCGACGGGCAGGTCGGGAATCACCGTGAGCGTCGCGACGAGCGCAACCAGCCCGCTGCCCGACACGCCCGCCGCGCCCTTCGATGTGAGCAGCATGACGGCCAGCATCGTCGCGATCTGCTGCGCGGAAAGCGGAACATCGCACGCTTGCGCGATGAACAGCGAAGCCAGCGTGAGATAGATCGCGGTGCCGTCCAGATTGAACGAATAGCCCGCTGGCAGCACGAGCCCCACGACGCCCTTGTCGCAACCGAGCGCCTCCAGCTTGCCGATCAGGCGCGGCAGGACCGGTTCGGTCGAAGAGGTCGCGAGAACGATGAGCAGTTCCTCACGCATGTAACGCAGAAGCCGCCAGAGCGCGAAACCGTGCAATCGCGCGAGCAGCGCGAGCACCAGCGCGACGAACAACACGCAAGCCACGTAGAACGACACCATCAGCATGCCGAGCGAGCCGACCGACCGGATGCCGAAGCGGCCCACCGTGAAAGCCATCGCTCCGAATGCGCCGAGCGGGGCCAGCCGCATGATCAGGGCGAGCACGCGAAAGAGCGCCTGAGCCGCACCGTCGATGAGCGCCAGAACCGGCCGCGCCGCCTTCGGACACCCATTCAGCGCGAAGCCGAAGACAAGCGAGAGGAGCAGCACCGGCAGCACGTCGCCCTTTTCGAATGCCCCGAGCATCGTCTCCGGGATGACACCCAGCGCGAATTCGACGAGCCCGCGCGTCTGCGCGTGTTTCGTATAAGGCGCGAGGATGCCGACATCCAGTTGATGCACGTCGACATGCATTCCGCCGCCGGGCCGCAGCACGAACGCGGTGACGAGTCCGAACGCGAGCGCGACGGCCGTCAGGAAATAGAACAGCGCCAGCGCCTGAACGATGGTGCGCCCGATCGCCTTTCCGCTTGCAAGCGACGTAATGCCGAGGACGATCGTGCAGAAGACGATCGGCGCGATCATCATTCGCACGAGACCGACGAACGCATCGCTGAGAGGTTTGAGGAGCGCGCCCGCCGACGGCCAGAAGTGGCCGAGGGACATGCCGAGGACCATGGCGAGCAGGACCTGCACGTAGAGCAAGCGAAGCGGTCTCGCCAGCCTCACGATGTGCGCTTCCCTTTGGTCCGCTCGCTCGCCGCTGCGCCATCGCCGGGGCCGTCGCCGGGGCCATCGCTGCTCGCGAATCCATCGCGCTTCGACTCGACAATCGCCCGATGAAACTCCTGTGCCGCCGGTGTCAGCGGCCGCCCGCGCCGCCGCACGATTCCCACGCGCCGCTTCACCACCGGTTCGACCAGCGGCACGCTGGTGAGGATCGGATGATCGCGTCCGGGCATGGCCATCGACGGCACTGCCGCAACGCCGAGCCCGGCCTCGACGAGGCCGAGCATGGTCGTGACGTGACGCGTTTCACAGATGCTCGGCGCAGGCGGCGCGACGCCCGAGAGCGCCTGATCGAGCAACAGGCGGTTCCCTGAAGTCTTGTCCACCGACACGTATTCGTGCTCGTAGAGCTCCCTCCACGTCACGCGCTTTTTGCGCGCGAGGGGATGGTCACGGCGGCACGCGGCCACGAAGCGCTCCTGCAGCAGCAGCTTGAACTCGACCTCGGGTTCCTGGCTGCCCATGAAGCTCACGCCGAAATCAGCCTCGCCGCTGATGACCGCGCCCAGCACCTCGTTTGCGCTCGAATCCAGCAGCTTGACGCGGATGCGCGGAAAGCGGCGATGATAGCTCGCGATGACGTTCGGCAAGAAGTAGTACGCCACCGAAGGCACGCACGCGATATTCACATGCCCCAGGCGGCTCGATGACACATCGCGGATGCCGAGCAGCGCGACGTCGAGATCGTCGAGCAATTGCTCGGCGCTCGGCGCGAACACGCGGCCGACGGTAGTCAGCGTGACGCTGCGGGTCGTGCGCTCGAACAGACGCACGCCGAGCGCTTCCTCGAGTTTCTCGATGCGGCGGCTCAAGGCAGGCTGCGAGATGTTGACCGCTTCCGCCGCCTTGCGAAAGCTCCCCAACTCGACCACCGCGCGAAACGCCTGTAAATCGTTCAGATCAAAGTTGACGCCCACGGGCCGGTCTCCGCATTCAGATGCCGGGTATTTTGCATGATCCTTTCCGTTCTCCTTCCATACGATGGCCGCCGATGTCCGCCGCAGTCCGGTACATTCCTTCAACGAAGGCGAGCCGGACGAGCCTTATCGCGTTGAAGTCCCCCACGAGCGTGGCCCACTGAATCGAGGAACGTCGACATGAATTTCAGGTCCTTGCAGTGCTTCATCATCCTTGCCGAGGAACTGAACTTCAGCCGCGCAGCGGAACGCCTGCATATCGCGCAACCCGCGCTCAGCCAGCAGATTCGCCTGCTCGAAGAGCGCCTTGGCACGCAACTCGTCGATCGCGCGAGGCGGCCTTTGCGGCTTACCGAAGCCGGTCAGTATTTCTGCACGGAAGCGCGGCAGATTCTCGGCTCGTGGGAGCAGGCAAGCCTTGGCGCGCAGGAAATCGGCATCGGGCGACGCGGCTGGCTGTCGATCGGCTTCACGCGCTCCGCGATGTACAGCATCCTGCCGCCGGCGCTCAAAGGCTTTCATCACGCTTACCCGGAAGTCGAACTGAAGCTGTTCGAAATGCTCACCGAGGAACAGACCGACGCGCTGCGCGATTTGCGCATCCACGTAGGCATCGGACGGCAGCCGCTGGACATTCCCGGCTGCACGTCTTATCCGCTGCTGCGCGAACATATCGTCGCGGTGCTTGCGCCGGATCATCCGCTGGCGGGCAGGAAGAAAATCCGCATTGCCGAACTCGAAGACACGCCGCTCATCCTGTATCCGAAGCATCACAACGCGCAGTTCAAGCGCACCGTGCAGTCCTTGTATCGCGATGCGGGCGTGACGCCCTTCGTCGCTCATCAGGCGTACGAGATACAGACTGCCATCGCGCTCGTCGCGGCGGGGCTCGGCGTCACGTTCGTCGGCGAATCGGTGGCGCGTCACGGACGCACCGACGTCGCGTTCCGTCATCTGGCGGGTCCGGGCGCCGCTCAATGGTCGACGCTCGCCGCGACCTTCCGCACGGACGACGACTCGCCGCATCTGCGCGCCTTTCTTGCCTGCCTTCCCCGGCCGCTTGAAAGCGCGACACTATAAGCAAACTTATATGGAAGCATAAAAATCGCGTCTTGGACGCGCGCCTACTCGCTTCTTATCATCGGTCTCCATGATCCGAACCTTCTCGCCCGAGGCGCGGCGGTTTCGGGCTTGCGCACGGTGAAAGCCGTTCGCCAGGCAGGGCCGCAGAGCCCTCGCGATTCGACGAAAAGAACGTGGAGACGGCATGACCTCATTCAACGAAGCGGCAACCATGCGAAAGGTTTACGGGCGGCTCATGCCCCTGCTCTTCGCGATGATGTTCTTCAACTATCTCGACCGCATCAACATCGGCTTCGCGGCCCTCGACATGAACAAGGCGCTCGGCTTTTCGCCCGCCGTGTTCGGCTTCGCCGGCAGCATCTTCTTCGTCGGCTACATGGTGCTCGAAGTGCCGAGCAATCTCTTGCTGCATCGCGTGGGCGCGCGCCGCTGGATCGCGCGCATCCTGCTCACGTGGGGCGCGGTTGCCGCCGCCACCGCGTTCGTTTTCGACGACAAGAGCTTCTACGTGCTGCGCTTTCTGCTCGGCGTGATGGAAGCGGGCTTCCTGCCGGGCGTCGCGGTGTATCTGACGAAGTGGTTTCCGGTGCGGTATCGCGCTCGCGCGGTGGGCGGCTACATCATCGCGGGATCGTTTTCCGCCGTGCTGGGCGGCCCGATCTCGACCGCGCTGATGACCTATGCCAATGGCGTGCTCGGGCTGCAGGGATGGCAGTGGATGTTCATTCTCGAAGGCATTCCGGCGATGCTGCTCGGCCTCCTCACGCTGCGCATCATGACCGAGCGCCCCGCCGACGCCGACTGGCTCGCCGACGACGAAAAGCAATGGCTCGAAACGACGCTCGCGGCGGAACGCGAAGCGGTCGGCGGCAACACGCATTTTCCGCTGCTGCGCGTGGCGGGCGACCTTCGCGTGTGGAGCCTCGCGTGCCTGTTCGGCTGCGCGCTCGTCGGCATCTACGGCCTCTTTCTGTGGCTTCCGCAGATCGTCAAGAGTCTCGGGCATCTGAGCAATATCGAGGTCGGCTTTCTCTCCGCCGCGCCGCCGCTGCTCGGCGTGCTCGGCACCTTCATCATCAGCCGCAGTTCGGACCGCACCGGCGACCGCAAGAAGCATCTCGCGTTCGTGTACGGGATGAGCGCCGTCGCGATCGCGGGCAGCGCCTATGCGCCGAGTCCCGTCATCGCTTACGCGCTGCTGTGCGTGACGGGCCTCTTCATCTACGCGGGCAATCCGCTGTTCTGGAGCCTCGCGTCATCGTTCAGGACCGGCGCGGCGGGCGCGGCGACCATCGCGCTGATCAATACCATCGCGCAGTTCGGCGGCCTGGTCGGTCCGTGGAGCATCGGCCTCGTGCGCAACGCAACGGGCAGCTTCAAGCTCGCGCTGCTGACGATCGCCGCGTTCCTCGTCGTTGCGACGCTGATCGCGCTCGTCATGCGCGTGAAGCCCGCCGATGACGAAGACGCATCGCTGCCGGCGGCCGATCCGGCCGCGCGCACCTGAATCCGCCTACAACGATACGGAAATCCGCATGATCATCGATTGTCACGGTCACTACACGACCTCGCCGCCGCAACACGAAGCATGGCGCGCGAAGCAGGTCGCCGCGCTGAAAGACGGCGTCGCGCCGCCGCCGCGTCCCGCCATCACCGACGATGAAATCCGCGAGAGCATCGAAGGCGGCCAGCTTCGCATCCAGCGCGAGCGCGGCACCGACGTCACGATCTTCTCGCCGCGTGCAGCAGGCATGGGCCATCATCTGGCGACGGCGGAAGCCAACGCGGTGTGGTCGGTCGCATGCAACGACCTCGTGCATCGCGTGTGCGCGCTGTTTCCGCGCAACTTCATTGGCGTCTGCCAGTTGCCGCAAGCGCCGGGCGTCGGGCCGGAAAACTGCATCGCCGAATTGCGCCGATGTGTCGAAGAACTCGGTTTCGTCGGCTGCAATCTGAATCCCGATCCTTCGGGCGGCCACTGGTCCGGACTGCCGCTCACCGACCGCTCGTGGTATCCGCTCTATGAAGCGATGGTCGAGCTGGACGTGCCCGCGATGATTCACGTGTCGTCGTCGTGCAATCCGAATTTTCATGCGACCGGCGCGCATTACATCAACGGCGACACGTCCGCGTTCATGCAGTTGTTGCAGGGCGACCTGTTCGCCGATTTCCCGACGCTGCGGTTCATCATCCCGCACGGCGGCGGCGCGGTGCCGTATCACTGGGGGCGTTATCGCGGGCTTGCACAGGACATGAAGCGGCCGCTGCTGAGCGAGCACTTGCTGAACAACGTCTTCTTCGATACCTGCGTCTATCACCAGCCCGGCGCGGAACTGCTGGCGAAGGTCATTCCGGCGAAGAACATTCTGTTCGCGTCGGAGACCATCGGCGCGGTGCAGGGCATCGACCCTGAAACCGGCCACTATTTCGACGATACGCGCCGCTATATCGATGGCATCGACTGGCTCGGCGACGCCGACCGCCAGCTTATTTTCGAAGGCAACGCGCGCGCGGTGTACGGGCGTCTGTCCGCGCAACTGGCGCAGCAACAATCGACTGAAGGAGCGACGACATGAATCCGGCCGGATGGCGCGAATACGAGTCAGCGGTGCAGGCCAGCCCCGCGACGCTTGCGGCGCTGCGCGAGCTTGCCGTATCGCTTCTGAGCGACAACATGGCCCGCGTGAGCGGCACGACCGGGCTGCGCGCGTTTCATCGGCCCAGGCCGATGGCCGGCACCGCCGTCACGGTGCGAACACGCGGCGGCGACAATCTCGCGATTCATCGCGCGTTCGACTTCTGCCGTCCCGGCGACGTGCTCGTCATCGACGGCGCGGGCGAACTCACGCAAGCGCTGATGGGCGACATCATGGCGAGCTATGCGGAAAGAATCGGCGTTCAGGGGCTAGTCATCGACGGCGCGATCCGCGATGTCGGCGCGCTCAGCCAGCGCAGTTTTCCGGTCTACGCACGCGGCGTCACGCATCGCGGGCCGTACAAGAACGGGCCGGGCGAGATCAACGTGCCGGTGTCCGTCGGCGGGATGGTGGTGCATCCGGGCGATATCATCGTCGGCGACGAGGATGGCGTGCTTGCCATCGCGCCGGCGGACGTGGACGCGGTGATCGACGGTGCGCGCAAGACCGCCGCGAAGGAAGCGCTGGCGCTGCAATCGATCGCGGAAGGACGGTTCGACCGTTCGTGGGTCGCCGTGCAGCGAGATCGCATGATGAACGGCTGACGGCTCGATAACCGCGGCGGACGCGCGCAGAATGGCGGGTCCGCTTCCCTGACCTGATTCACGATGCCCGACTATCTGGACACAGCCACGCTGATCGACCTTGCGCGCGCCGCCGAAGCCCGCGCGCCCGGGCCATGCGCGTGCACGAAAACGCCGCTCGACGGCTGGCAATCGCAGCCGCTTTCGCTCGACGAAACGCAGCTCCGTGAAATCGGCACGTTGCTGCACGAAGAAGACCCCGAGCCGACCTTTGCCGAGTATCTTCCGGGCAAGCTCGATTACTGGTCCGCCGACGCGCCCATCGCGCCGCGCTACTTTCCGTACAACCGCTGCGGCGTGTGGGAATGCTCGTCGTGCGGACGTCTTTATCTGCGCTATACGGAAGGCGGCGGCTATTTCGTCGACCGGCGAATCCGCGCACTGCGTCTCGCGCTCATCGAGGACGTCTCGCTCTGACTGGCGACGCCGCTGTGCAGACGCGCGACCAGATAGTCGATCAACACCCGTACCTTCAGCGGCAAGAACCGGTTCGGCGGATACAGCAGCCATAACGAGCCAGCGTACGTCTGCCCGTCGAGCGACCAGTCAGGCAGCACCTGCACCAGCTCGTCACGGGCGAACGCATCCGCTGCCGTGAACTCCGGCACGTTCGCAATGCCGAAGCCCAGAAGGGCGGCTTCGAGCCGCGCACCGGCATGATTGGCGATATAGCGCCCATGCACGTCGACGGTTTGGGCGTGTGTGCCGAGCCGAAATCGCCATCGATTGTCTCCCGGCGTTTCACCGAGATAGATGCAGTCGTGCTGCGCGAGATCGCGCGGCTCGCGCGGTGTTCCCCGTGCATCGAGATAAGCCTGTGACGCGCAGAGCACCCAGCGCACGGAACCAAGCTGCCGGCCCGCGAGACCGGGCGGTGGCCGCTCGGTCAGGCGGATTACGAGATCGAGGTCGTCGGTCAAAGGATCAATGTCGCGGTCCGAATACAACAGCTTGAGATCGACTTCCGGATACGCGCGCAAGAACTCGGGCACAAGCGGATGAAGCACCGATTTTGCGAACTGGCTGGGCGCGCTGATGCTCACTCTGCCTTGCGGCCGGTCACCGGCTTCACCGGCGGCATCGACGGCGGCCGAGGCGGCGCTCAGCATCTCGCGGCAGTATCGCGCGACCTGTGCACCCGATTCCGTGACACGCACCTTGCGCGTCGAACGCTCGAGCAGGCGGGTAGCCAGCGCCTCTTCGAGACGCTTGATCTGCCGGCTGACCGTCGATGGCGTGCTGGCTAGCTGGCGCGCGGCCAGCGAGAAATTGCCGGCATCGACGACGCGCGCAAATACCGCCATATCGGGAAATAAGGCGAAGAGTTCGTTGGGGTCCATCGTGCTCGCGAAGTGCTTGGGGATTGATGCGTGGCATGCACAATTGCTATGCGCCGTGACCCGATTATCACCGCGATTGCAAAGCTCGACAATGCGAGTCCTTTTACCGGGGTTCGCAATGTCCAGACCGTATCGCCTGCAATTGATCTCCGACCTGATGCTGCTGGCGGTCGCCGTCGTATGGGGCTCCAGCTACGGCATCGCCAAAAGCGCGCTCGCGTATTACCCGGTGCTCGGGCTGCTTGCGCTGCGTTTCGGCATTACGTTCGTGTTGCTGTTGCCCGCGCTGCGCCCGATGCGTCACGTCAATTTGCGCACGTTGAGCGGCCTGACCGGAGCCGGCCTGCTGCTGCTCACCATCTTTCTGTGCGAAACGTTCGGCTTGCTGCTCACGCGCGCAGCCAACGCGGCGTTTCTCATTGGCCTTTGCGTGGTGCTGACGCCGCTCGTCGAGTGGTCGCTTCTGAAGCGCCGGCCAGCGCGCATCGAATGGATCGCGGTTGCGGTCTCGTTGCTCGGCGCGTGGCTTTTGACCGGCGACGGCGCGCTGACGCTGGGTCGCGGCGATCTGCTGATTCTTGCAGCCGCGGTCCTGCGCGCGATTACCGTCTGCGTGACCAAGCAGTTGATGCGCGATGCGGCGCTACCGCCTTTGACGGTGACCGCTGTGCAATCCGGCGCGGTGGCGTTCGGCAGCGGAGCGGCGGCGCTCATGCTCTCGCCCGCGCAGTGGCAACACGTGCCGTCCATCGCAGGCCATCTCACGTTCTGGGGATGCGTCCTGTATCTGGTGCTTGCCTGCACGCTCTTCGCGTTCTTCGCGCAAAACTACGGCATCAAGCACAGCAGTCCGACGCGCGTCGCGCTATTGATGGGCAGTGAGCCGGCGTTTGGCGCGTTGTTCGCATGCCTGTGGCTCGGCGAAAAAATCTCGCTCACTGCATGGGCTGGCGGAGGGTTGATCGTGGCGGCATCGCTGCTGGCTACCGTGCGTGGATCGAAGGGCGTGCGCCGGCCGGAACCCGTGCCTGCCTGATGCGCTCGCCTGCGGCGCGTCATGGCGGCGACTTCCCGTTCCACACATCTACTGGTTAGCACCGATATAACCGCCGCGTCTCACCTGATCGAAACGATTCATTACGTGCGGCAATTGCTGCAACCTACACTGCTTGCACGCTCGCATCGACGCATTGCCGAATGCGTCGTATGTCGTGCGGTTAGGAGTCAGTCGTTAGTTACATGAAAACAGAAACGGACATGTTGAATCGCCACTAGACAACTGAAGCGAAGGAGACACGCGTGCAACCAACCGCACTGGAATCAGAACCAGCGTCGAGTCATTCCCTGTCGTCGATTTCCACATCCAGCGCCGAGGAGCGCGCGCTTTATCTCAGAGTGACGCTGCGTATCGTGCCGCTGCTGTTCGTATGCTACGTCGTCGCATTTCTCGACCGCATCAATGTAGGATTCGCCAAACTCCAGATGCAGGACGCGCTGGGTTTCAGCGACAGCGTCTACGGCCTCGGAGCGGGCATCTTCTTTCTCTCCTACTGTCTGCTCGAAGTGCCCAGCGCCATGCTTCTCAAGCGCATGGGCGCGAAGAAGACCATTGCGCGCATCATGATTTGCTGGGGAATCGTCGGTGCGTGTACGGCGTTTGTGAGCAATGTCACGCAGTTCTATATCGTGCGATTGCTTCTCGGCGTCTTCGAGGCGGGCTTCTTTCCGGGCGTCATCTTCTATCTCAGTTCATGGTTTCCCGAAAGCCGGCGCGGCGTGATCATCGCGTGCTTCATGGTGGGATTTCCGGTGGCGGGTCTGGTAGGCGGGCCGGTCTCGGGATGGGCGATGACGAAGCTCGCTCATGTCGGCAACCTCGCCGGATGGCAATGGCTGTACATCGTCGAAGCATTGCCTGCGGTGCTGCTGGGCCTTGTCACGCTCTTCCTGCTGGACGACAACATCGACAAGGCCAAGTGGCTGACACAAGCGCAAAAGGAAGTCTTGCGGCATGGCTTTCTAGTTGAAACGGAGCGCAAGCGCAGGACCAATCAACGCGGCCATAGCAGACTCGCGGAGGCGCTGTCGGATCGCAAGGTGTACATGCTGGCGTTCATCGACTTCGCCTTCGTCTGCGGCACCTATTCGGTGACGTTCTGGCTCCCGACCGTATTGAAGGACTCCGGCCTCTCGGACCTTTCACTGCTCGGCTGGCTTGCGGCGATCCCTTATGCGCTGGGGGCGGTCGGCATGGTCGCGATCAGCCGCAGTTCCGATCGCATGCTCGAACGCCGCTGGCACGCAGCCATCGCGGGCGCTATCGGTGCGATTGCATTGCTGCTCGTGTCGCATCCGAACCATTCGCCTGCGTTGACCGTCGCGTTGCTGAGCGTGGCCTCGGTCGGCATATTCGCGACGAACGTGCTTATCTGGTCGCTCGCCGCGGATTACCTGCATGGCTCGCCCGCCGCTGCGACGAGCATAGCGTTCGTGAATTGCATCGGGCTCCTGAGTGGATTTTGCAGTCCGTTCGTCATCGGATGGCTCAAGACGGCGACAGGCACGCTCGTCAGCGGGCTGTACGTCATGACAGCGATTCTGGTGCTCGGTATCTTCGTGATGCTGCTGGGCTTCAGGCCACAGAAAGCGGCGAACGCATGAGTCATCGTCACGCCCGCCACAACGCGTTGCGCGGGCCGTCCATTCTTTTCTCAGTCCGCACACACCCGGCTCACCATGCAAAAAATCGCAGTCCTCGACGACTATCAAAATGCGGCGCTCCGCTTCGGAGATTGGAACAGCCTGAAGGATCGCGCCGAAGTGACGATCTTCAACGATCACATCAGCGATGAGGAAGCACTCATCGAACGCCTGCAGCCCTTCGACATTCTGTGCGTCATGCGGGAACGCACCTGGTTCACGAGAAGCGTCTTGTCGCGGCTCAAGAACCTGAAGCTGATCGCGAGCACGGGGCCGTGGAATGCCGCCATCGATATCGAGGCCGCCGATGAGCTGAACATCACCGTTTGCGGCACCGCGTCCTCACCGACGGCTGCGGCGGAGATGACTTGGGCGCTGATCCTCGCCGCAATGCGCCACATCCCGCGAGAGGTCGATTCGTTCAAAAGCGGCGGCTGGCAAGTCTCCGTCGGCAGCGATCTTCACGGCAAGACGATCGGTCTGCTCGGACTTGGCTACACGGGAAGCGCCACTGCGCGCGTCGCCCGCGCCTTCGGCATGAGGGTGATCGCATGGAGCCAGAACATGACCGTGCAGGCGGCCGCCGGGCACGGAGCGCAATACGTCAGCAAGGACGAATTGCTTTCGTCGAGTGACATCGTCTCCATTCATGTTCGCTTGTCGGACCGGACACGCGGGCTGATCGGCGCAAAGGAACTTGCGCAGATGAAAACGCATGCGCTGCTGGTGAATACGGCGCGCGGGCCCATCGTCGATGAACCCGCGCTGATCGAAGCGCTAAAGGAGAAGCGCATTGCGGGCGCTGCGCTCGATGTTTTCGACATGGAGCCGTTGCCGGCGGAACACGCTTTGAGGTCGCTCGGCAATGTGATTGGCACGTCGCACATCGGCTACGTGACCGAGAGTTCGTATCACCTCTATTACGGCGAGTCGGTGCAGAATATCGGGGCCTGGATGGACGGAAAGCCGATCCGCGTCTTGACAGCCGCCAAGCGTGAGATCAGCTACCACACCGAGGCCATCTGACCGCGCTCGCCGCTGTTGACTAACGCCGACTCACCGGCAAGCCAATCACCCGTCCCGCATGACTGGCATCCGCCGCTGCAATCGTCGCCCGATCGGCGATGTTCGCGGCGATGTCTTCGTCGAACGCAGCGGACCTGGGCGCGCCGCTGGTGTCGATATGAATCAGCATCTGCTCGCACACGCAGACCGGATCGACGCCCTGTCCTTCGAACATCTGCAGATACAGGTGGATGCGCTTCGCGTCATGCGCGATGACGCGGGCATCGACACGCACGGCCGCGCCTTCCTTCAGTTCGCGCAAATAGCTGATATGCGCCTCCAGCGTGTACAACGTGCGGTGCCGCGTGCGTCGCGCATCATCGCCGAGACCGATGCCGTCCATGAAGGCATCGGTCGCGAGGCTGTAGATCAGCATGTAGAACGCATCGCGCAAGTGGCCGTTGTAGTCGACCCATTCGGGCCTGACCGTGTCGCGATAGATCATCTTTCAGTCCTCGATGCCGTGACGCGCCTTTGCTTGCGCAATCGCCTCGACGACGCTCGTGATGCAGTCGTCGCGATACCGTTCCAGATCCTTGATGCTGCGCCCGTTCGTCTGCTTGGCGGTGCCGTCCACGACGCGATCGATGAGTTCATCGGTCAGCTTCGGTGCAACCAGCTTCGTCCACGGCAGTTCGAGCGCCGGTCCGAACTGCTGCATGAAATGCCGCATGCCCGCCTCGCCGCCTGCAAGCGTATAGGTCAGAAACGTGCCCATGAACGACCAGCGGATGCCTGCGCCGTAGCGTATGGCGTCGTCGATTTCGCCGGTCGTCGCGACGCCCTCGTTCACGAGATGAAGCGCCTCGCGCCACAACGCTTCGAGCAGTCTGTCGGCGATGAATCCGGGCACTTCCGCGCGCACGCGCAGCGGCCGCATGCCGATGGACGAATAGAACGTCATGGCGGCATCGATCGATTCTTCCGACGTCCGCCCGCCGCCAAGCACTTCGACCAGCGGCAGCAGATAGACCGGATTGAACGGATGTCCGACGATGCATCGCTCGGGATGAACCGCACTCGCATAGAAGTCGCTCGGCAAAAGTCCCGATGTCGATGATGCAATGATGGCGTCAGGCTTCGCTGCGCGGCTCACGCGCTCATGCAGCGCGAGCTTGAGTTCTTCCCGTTCCGGCGCGCTTTCCTGGATGAAATCCGCATCGGCGACGCATGCCTCGACCGTATCCACCACGCGCAGCCGTTCCTGCGATGCGCCCGGCGCCAGTCCGACGCGTTCCAGCGCAGGCCACGCATTCGCGACGTTCGCGCGGACGACCGCCTCGGCGTCCGGAGCCGGGTCCCACACGGTCACGTCGAGACCATGCGCGAGCGCGCGAGCGACCCATCCGCTGCCGATGACTCCGGCGCCAAGCGCGGCAAATTTCTTGACTTGCATGTGTTTCCCCTTCGACGCTCAGGCAAATTGTTCGACTGCACGCTTCTCCAGCGGACGCTCGCCGCGCGGCGGCAAGCCCAGTTTCTTGCGCCCCTCGGCCGGCGTGAGCGCGCGGCCACCCAGCCGTTCGATGATCTCGATCGCTCGCTGCACCAGCGTTCCGTTGCTCGCATGCACGCCGCGATCGAGCCACAGGTTGTCTTCCAGTCCGACGCGCACGTGGCCGCCGAGCAGCATCGCCTGCGCGACCATCGGCATCTGCATCTTGCCGATGCCAAAGCCCGCCCAATGCGCGTCGGGCGGCAAGTTGTCGACCATGGCCTTCAACGTGCCCGTGTCCGGCGGCGCACCCCACGGAATGCCCATGCAAAGCTGAAAGAGCGGCGGCGCATCGAGCAGTCCTTCCTTGAGCAGCTGGTTCGCAAACCATAGATGGCCGGTGTCGAATATCTCCAGTTCGGGCCGCACGCCGAGTTCCTGTATGCGCTTCGCGCCCGCTCGCAACTGCGCGGGTGTCGACACGTAAATGTAGTCTCCATCGCCGAAATTGAGCGTGCCGCAATCGAGCGTGCAGATTTCAGGCAGCAGTTCTTCGACGTGAGCAAGACGCGTGAGACCGCCGACGAGATCGGTGCCTCTGCCGAAGCGCATCGGTTCTTCTCCCGGACCGATCTCGAGGTCGCCGCCCATGCCGGCCGTCAGATTGATGACGACATCCACATCCGACGAACGGATGCGGTCCACGACTTCGCGATACAGCGCGGGATCGCGGCTGCCGCGACCGGTGCGCGGATCGCGCACATGGCAATGCGCCACCGTCGCGCCGGCGCGCGCCGCTTCGATGGCCGCATCGGCGATCTGCTTCGGCGTGACGGGAATCGCGGGATGCCGGGACGTGGTGTCGCCCGCCCCGGTTACTGCACACGTTACGATGACGTCGTAGTTCATGGTCGATATGGATGCCTAATCGTTCATAAAAGCCGGTGAACGCGTCACCGGCCAGCCATTCAGAGCCCGAGGTACTGCTTGACGGCGGGCAGCCCGTCTTTTCCATCGACGGTCTTCACGCCCGCAAGCCATGAATCGAGCAGTTGCGGATTTTTCTTGAGATACGCTTTGGCGGCTTCGGCGGGACGCTCCTTGTTCATCACCGGCTGCATCAGGCGGTTCTCGAGGTCGGTCGTGAAACGCAAGTTTTTGACGAGCTTGCCTGCGTTCGGACAGCGCGTCAGGAAATCCGTGTTGGTCAGCGTATAGACACGGGCTTCGCCATAGTTGGGACCGAATACGTCATCGCCGCCGGACAGATAGTTGATCTTCATCTGGATGTTCATCGGATGCGGCTCCCAGGCGAGAAACACCACAGGCTTTTTCTCGCGAATGGCGCGCTCGACCGTCACCAGCATGCCCGCCTCGCTCGATTGCACCAGCTTGAAACCGCCGAGACCGAACTGATTGGTGTCGATCATCTTCTGAATCTTGGCGTTGGCGCTGCTGCCCGGCTCGATGCCGTAGATCTTGCCTTCGAGTTCGTCCCTGTGCTTGGCGATGTCCGCAAACGTCTTGATGCCCGCGTCGTATGCATAACCCGGCACGGCGAGCGTTGCCTTCGCGCCCGAGAGATTGGGCGGTTCGATCTTGTCGATGCTTTTCGCATCCAGGAAAGGCTGCACCGCAGTTTCCTGCACCGGCCACCAGTAGCCGAGCGAGACGTCGATCTGCTTGCTCTTCAGGCCCGCCAGCGATATGGGCACCGACGCCACCGTCGTGCGAGGCGTATAGCCGAGCCCTTCGAACAGGACGGACGCAAGCGCGGTCGTCGAGGTGATATCGGTCCAGCCGATATCGACGAAGCGCACGGTGCGGCATGACGCGTCGTCGGCAGCAAAGGCGCAAGCGACGTTCGCCGCGCAGGCGGAGGCGACGAGGATCGAGAGCAGGCGATGTTTCATGGAGAAGTGTCCGTCTGGAGAACGTGAGTAGAAAGTACCGCCGCATTAAAACACCCAAACGTCCGATTGCGACTGCGAGTTGACTGCCAGCGACGTCACGGTTTTCAGGGACACGCCCGATTGCGCCCGGTTTTTGCGCTTGTTAGCGTGATGGATCGCCGCCTGGTGCCCAATCATTCGATGTCCGCCCCTCAAGACTTTCACTTTCTCGTTTTGCCGCAGTTCTCGTCGATCGGCTTCATGTCGGCAATAGAACCGCTGCGCGTCGCGAATCGGTTTCGTGGCGAGCTATACCGCTGGCGCATCGTGTCGGTCGATGGCGGGCCGGTCGTCGCGAGCAACGGCATCTCGCTCAATGCGGATGCTTCCATCGACGATACTGCCGATGCGCGCATGGTCATCGTCGTATCGGGATTCGAGCCGCTTGCACGATACACGCGCGGCATCGGCGACTGGTTGCGCCGGCTGGATCGCGCGGGCGCGACGCTCGGCGGCATCGATACCGGCAGCTTCATTCTGGCCGAGGCGGGCCTGCTCGCGGGCAAGCGCACGACGCTGCATTGGGAGGCGCTCGCTGCGTTCTCGGAACGGTACCCGTCGATAGAAACGAGCCAGGAGTTGTTCGAGATCGACGCGCGACGCATCACGTGCGCGGGCGGCACGGCGTCCATCGATCTGATGCTGGATATCATTGCACGCGATCACGGCGCCGAACTCGCCGCGCAGGTGTCGGAGCAGTTCGTGCTCGGGCGCATTCGGCAGCGCAGCGACCATCAGCGCATGAAGATCGCGGCGCGTTACGGCATCCACAGTCGCAAGCTGATACAGGTCATCGGCGTGATGGAGCAGCACATGGAGGAGCCGCTTTCGCCGGATGCACTCGCTGAGTCGATCGGCGTCACACGGCGTCAGCTCGAACGTCTCTTCTGCGCGGCGCTGAAGGATACGCCGACGCATTTTTATCTCGGCCTGCGTCTGACGCGCGCCCGCGAACTGCTGCAGCAAACCGACATGTCGATACTTGCGGTCTGTGTCGCATGCGGCTTCGAGTCGCCTTCGCATTTCTCGCGGACGTATCGCGCGCGCTTCAATGCAAGTCCGCGTCAGGACCGCAGCGCATTGCGCGCCGTCGTCACTGCGCAGGCTGCATGATGTTAGAAGGGTTGCCGCAGGCCGATATGAATATCGGCATGCGCGTTCGACGTGACGCGCCGCGCCCGGGTGCTGTCCATTCGGATCTTCAAAGACCATGCGCCGACCCGAAACGCGTTGGTGCCTTAGGGATCTGTGCGCGCAATTACGATAGACATACTAACTATCTTCATAGATAGGCAGGATGATGACACTGCGTGCCTTATCTCGCCACTTGACACGGTTGCTGCAATCGCTTCGATCCTTCTGTCCTTGCCTGAAGCGAGGACGCCGGGTCTGCTCTCCGTGAAAGCCTGTCTGCCGAATCAACGAGCAAAGGAAGCCATGATTCGCGGCTCCGTTCTCGCAGTGACAGTCCATTGAACCCGTGCGCTGACAGCGCATAAATCGCCTCGTCGAACGCTCGTGCGCATCCGTCGCTCGACCGGCGATACAGCCGGCGAAGAACGCGAATCGTGTCGTTCTTGCCATCAGCCGCTAAACCTCTGCGCGCGCCTGCCGTTAATCCAGGCAAGACCTGGTTGCAATCGCGTAATCACCTGCCGCGGCACTCATACCGCGGCTGAGTCGAAAGGAGAATGACCGTGAACGAATTCGAATGGATGATGGCCGGCGTGTATCTCGCGGCGCTCGTCAGCGGCACGCTTTTCATCAGCGTGCTGGCGCGGCGTAGCTTGAACAAGGTAAGCGAGCGCGGGCGCTGAATCTGCCGCGCCGACGCGCCCTCGACGCACCGTCAGAACTGCGGATCGAACAGTGCAACGGCACGGTCCAGCAACTTCTCGAGTAATGGACGCCGCCGCCACTCGTCGAGCGTAATGCGCTTCGACTTTGCGACGTCGCTGTCGAAAATCTCCCGCTGTTGCCGGGCGAAATCACGGTCATAGATGTTGAGGTTCGCCTCGTCGTTCAGCTTGAACGACCTGCTATCGAAGTTCGTCGAACCGACCGAGACCAGATACTCGTCGACCACGATCACCTTGCAATGGAACATCGTCGGCTGATACTCGTGCATCTCCACGCCCGCGGCAAGCAGATCGCCCCAGCACGCCCGCGAAGCCTCACGCACCGTATGCGTGTCGATACGCTTGCCCGGCGTGATGATGCGTACCTTCACCCCGCGCTTCGCCGCTTCGACGATCGCGTTGATGGTTAGTTTGTCCGGCACGAAATAGGCGCTCGACAAGTGAATGGAGCGCGTTGCGGCGGTGATCGCCATCAGATACATCAATTGCATGTCGTCGCTGCCGCCTGAAGGCGAACTGCTGAACATGTGTGCGAGGCCATCGCCGGCCGCTTCGATCTGCGGAAAGTACTTCGGGCCGTGCAGGACGTTGCCTGTCGCCTTTACCCAGTTGTCCATGAAGACCGCCTGCATTTGACCGACCGCCGGACCCTCGATGCGATAGTGCGTGTCGCGCCAGTGCTTCTCGTCCTGCGCGTGCCCGGTCCATTCATCCGCAATACCCACGCCGCCCGTGAAACCGATGTGTCCGTCGATGACGAGCAGCTTGCGGTGCGTGCGGTCGTTCATGCGGCCAAGACCCGTCCAGTGCGGCTTGTGATACTTGACCACCTCGGCGCCCGCTTCGCGCAACGTGTCGAGATAGCGCTTGTCCATCTTCGACGATCCGACCCAGTCGAGCAGCACGTGCACCGCGATGCCAGCGCGCGCCTTGTCGGCAAGCGCACGCGCAATGTCCTCGCCTATCGCGCCCTTCCAGTAGATGAATGTTTCCAGCGTGATCGTGTGCCGCGCCGAACGGATGCCATCGAGCATCGACGGAAAGATTTCGTCGCCATTAACGAGCACGTTGAAGCGATTGCCGTCGACGACGGGCGGCCCGAGCAACAGGCCCATCGAGCGGATGAACTGCGGATCGTCGCTGGCATAAAGGCGCTCGATCTTGTGCTCGATCTTCTTTTCGCCGCTCGTGAGGTTCGCCACCAGCAGCACGGCGATGAGCGTCACTACAACCGTCGACACAATCAGGACAATCGTCGTCATCCGCACGTCTCGTGTTGAAGATCCATCCGGAACCGCGCGTTTCCGGCCCAAGGTTCATTCGTCGCGAGAACTGCCTACTTCTTCAACGCCGCGTCGGTCTGTCTCGCAAGCTGGAGATGCTCGCGCAAGGTCGCCAGTCCATCGCCGGCGAGCGCCCTGACGTCCTCATCGCTCGCATGGATCGCCTGGTCGCTGAACAGCTTGATATCGGACTCGTGGTCGGAGAGATTGTGCTTCATGAACAGGCTGTCGAACGCATGGCCGCTCAACGGCTTGAGCGCGGTATAAGTTGCGCGCTGAGTGAGCGTGAGTTCGTCGGGCAAGCGGTAACCCTTCTGTTTTGCGAGCGCGACGATCTTGTCGTTCATCGCCTGATGGTCCTGAATCATGCGCTTCGCGAATGCCTGCACCGCCGGTTCATGCGACGATTTCAACGCAAGCTCGCAGGTTTGTATCTCCGCGCGTCCATCCTGGAGCGCATCGGCGAGGAACTTCTCGGCGCTGTCATTGGTGGCCGCGCTCGACAGCGAAACCCACGCTGCAAGCAACGCGAACATCGATGCGCGGCACACGCGTCCGATGCGGTATCGGGCGGCGGGAAACGTGAAAGACCTGTCGATGCGCATCTCGTCATCCCCTCTCATGGGCCTCGTCAACCGGGGAAGCCGGACATGAGGCTCATGCGGAGCTAGCAAGATGCGTTCCGCTGATCGACTGCGGAAAAGAGAATCATCCAGCCTTGAGAACGTGCAGGCTGGAATCACCGAAGGAAATCGACGAAGCCGAAGCGACACGTGCATCCGGCTTCGCGACAGGCTTTTTTGCTTCACGCATCGACAGATAACGCAGACAGCACACGCGTAGAAACGATGCGAAGTTCGTCGGCATCTCGCCACGCAATGCGACGAGCTCGTCGTAGAGCTTCGCAGCGAACTGACTCGTCGTGAGGTTCTCCAGTCCGGCAATTTCGTGCAGGACGTCCCAGAACAGGTTCTCGAGACGGACCGTGGTGATCACGCCGTGAATCCGCAGCGAACGGGTGCGCGATTCATAAAGGATCGGGTCCGCGTTGATATAAACCCTACACATGGCGTCTTCTCCGTGCAGTCAGGAGCCGGACCCGCGCGGACCCGGCATTGATTGGCAAAGCTAGCGCAACATGCGACTCGTCACAATCGGGCGCAATCCGGAGCAAGCCGGAACTACACGCGCCGCGCCTGCATCTGCTGCGCGATGTAATCCGCCTGCCGGATCGCGAGCGTAACAATGGTGAGCGTCGGGTTCTCGGCCGCCCCGGTGGTGAACTGACTGCCATCGGAGATGAACAGATTCGCCACTTCGTGCGCCTGGCCGTGCGAATTGCATACACCGTCTTCCGCCTTTGCGCTCATGCGCGCCGTGCCCAGATTGTGGGTCGACGGATACGGCGGCACGATGTACGTCGCTTTCGCACCCGCCGCCTCATACACGGCGCTACCCTGCTTGTATGCGTGATCGCGCATCGCTTCGTCGTTTGGGTGATCGTCGAAGTGCACATTCGGCACCGGCATGCCGTACTGATCCTTTACCTCGCTGTTCAGTGTGATGCGGTTGCTTTCTCGCGGCATGTCCTCGCCGACGATCCACATGCCCGCCGTGTACGCGTACTCGTCCATCACCTGCGCGAAGCTCGGGCCCCATGCGCCAGGATCGACGAACGCAGCATAGAACGGCAGGCCGAGTGAGACCGTCTCCATGTGATAACCGCCCGCGAAGCCCCGTTTCGGCTCGAACTTAGCCTCGTCTTCGATGATGCCCGCCATCGTCGTTCCCTTGAACATCTCGACCTTGTCGTTGAACACGCCGTAGACCGAGCCTGTCGTATGGCGCATGTAGTTGCGGCCCACCTGGCCCGAACCGTTAGCGAGGCCATCGGGGAACTTGCTTGAATTCGAATTGAGCAACAGACGCGGCGTTTCGATGGAATTGCCGGCCACCGCGACGATGCGCGCCTTCTGCCGCTGAATCTTGCCGTCCTTGTCGAAATAGACGACGCCCGTCGCCTTGCCGCGCGCATCGTGCTCGATCTTCACGACGTGCGATTGCGGACGCAGCTCCATGTGGCCTGTCGTCTGCGCGTGCGGAATCTCGGTGTACAGCGTCGACCACTTCGCGCCCATCCGGCAGCCCTGAAAGCAGAACCCGCGTTGAAAGCAGTGCGTGCGATCATCGCGGACGGTGCTGTTGATCGCCATGTGGCCCGTGTTGCATTCCTTGTAGCCGACCTTCATCGCGCCGGCCGACATCACCTTGAAGTTGTTGTTGCTGGGCAGACCCGGCAAGCCGTTAGTGCGCGTGACGCCCATCTTCTTCTCGGCACGATCGTAGTACGGGTCGAGTTCGGCGCGCGTCAGAGGCCAGTCGAGCAGGTTGGCGTCCTTGACATCGCCGTATGTCGTCCTTGCCTTGAATTCGTAGGGCTGAATGCGCAGGCTCGCGCCCGCCCAGTGCACGGTCGTGCCGCCGACCGTCTTGCAGATCCACGCGGGCAGATTCGGGAAGTCTTTCGCGACGCGCCACGAACCCGATGTCGTGCGCTTGTCGAGCCACGAGAGCTGCTTGAATGCGTTCCACTCTTCCGTCGAAAAGTCGCCTTGCGTATGCATCGCACCTGCTTCGAGCACGACCACGTCGATGCCCTTCTGCGCGAGTTCGTTGGCAAGTGTGCCGCCGCCCGCTCCCGATCCGATGACCACGACGACATGATCGTCGTTGTGTCTGAACTGCGCTTTGTTCTCTGCGTACATGGCTGTCTCCGTAATCTGTTGTCCGTTCCGTTCGGTGCCGCGAGGTCTGCGCCTCAACCGTCTTTCGGGATCGGACCGCTGTCCCCAGTGGGCGGATCGGGCAGCCATGACAGATTATTGAAGCCTTGATACAGATAGCCGCCGTCGCCCTGTGCTGCGCCGTATCCGAAGTGCGCATAGGCCATCGCGTTGCTATAGAGCGAGACGACGGCCGTGGTGCGGATCGTCTCGAAGAACGGCGTGCCGGCGAGCGCGGCGACGTCTTTCGCCTGCTGATCGGGCGCGCGCTTGCTCCAGTAAGAACCGGCGGTTGCATCGAGCCTGGCGATGCCGTCGACCATCTGCTGTCTCACCAGAGGATCGGCCTTGGCCTTCGCATCGAGGTCCTTGACGGCGAGGGCGTAGACGGCATCGTCGAGCGTCTTGTGCGGAAATACCTGTTTCGTGAACGCGAGCAGCACTTCGCCCTGATGCGTATCGAGTCCCTGAAGCTCGAGCGCCCAGACACGGCTCGGCGCGAGGCCGGCGAATATCGACGTGAAAGCGAGCGTCCCCATGAGGACCCCCGAGCCGCGCAGAAATTCGCGTCGCGTCAGTGCGATCCTTGGCGACGCGGGTAACTCGGCATGACTGTGCTGACCGTCGTGCGCGCGAGCCGGCGCGACGATCGGGATGATCGTGTCTCGCATGTCTCTCTCCTTGTGGGGTACCGCTCCAGCTTATGTATTGGCGTCTGCTTTTAGCGCTTATTCGTAATGCCCGTGACGCTCGAGCACTTCGATCTTGTATCCGTCCGGGTCCAGGATGAAAAAGAAGCGCGCGATGAGCTGACCATCGTCGCCCTTGAATTCCTTCAGGTCGAGTGGCCCCATGCCGAGACCAATCAATCGGTCGCGTTCCGCTTTCGCATCGGCGACGCTTACCGCGACATGGCCGTACCCGTCGCCGTGCGTGTACGGCTCCGTGCGGCCTTTGTTCCAGGTGAGTTCGAGTTCGCTCGCGCTTTCATCGTTACGCAGGTACGCCAGCGTGAAGTCCGGAAAATCCAGCCGATGCACAACGCGCAGTTCGAGCGCGGCCTGATAGAAGCGCAGCGACTTGTCCAGGTCCCGCACGCGGATCATCGTGTGAATCAGTTTCGACATGGGTCGTTCCTCCTTAATGCCAAGTGTAGGGGCGGAAAAATGTGCCGGGTAATGGCCGGTTATATGGAGGCTAGGACTTGCCCTAGGGACGGTGTAATCCCCTAGCATGTACGTCGCTGGCTGCAATCAACGCAGATGATTACAAGCCTTTCATAGGCACGCGTCCGCATCACGTTTCGGTTCGATGCGCATCTGCATGAGACGGATTTGCCGCCCTCTGTGAGTGATGCAAGCACATACGGGTAAACGATCTTTTCGGATATAAGCGCGTCCACCATATTTTCATTCGGTGTCCGACCGATTCCCGGCGCGGCCAACTACGAGTCTGGAGAGCAAGAATGCAAAACCGTTCACTAACGAGGCTGCTGGCTCGCGCCGTCGTGCCGCTATTTGCGATAGCGACAATGCTGGCCGCGCCCGCCTCCTTCTCCCATGATCGAGGCGACCGCGATCCGAGCGATGGCTGGCTGTCGACATGGACTGCAAGCGCCGACCGCAACAACAACATCACGACACCGCAGAACTTCAACGCTGCCACGACCATTCGACAAATCGTGCATACGAGCGTTGGCGGCAATCAGGTGCGCGTGCGGCTCACGAATGAATTCGGTCTGTCGCCGGTCACGGTCGGTCCCGTGCATATCGCGGTTTCGGCGGGTGGATCGAAGATCTATCCGAACACGGACAGGACGCTGACCTTCGGAGGGAAGACATCGGTCACGCTTTACGCCGGTGCACCGATACTCAGTGATCCTCTCGATATCACCGTGGGTCCGTTCGCGAATCTGGCGATCAGCCTGTTCCTGCCACAGGCGACGAAGCTGGAGACCGTTCACCAGCTTGCGGTGCAGAACGCGTATGTATCGAGCGGCGACAACACCGCCTCGCCTGATCAGCCCTCGCCCAAGACTTACACGAACCGCTTTTATCTGTCGGGCGTGCTCGTCAACACGCGCGGGCGTACGGATGCCATCGTCGCGTTCGGCGATTCCATCACCGACGGCTACGCGTCGACCGTCGACGCCAATCGCCGCTGGCCGGACAATCTCTCGCAACGGCTGAACAACGGGCAGTCGCACCACGGCACGGCAATTCTCAACGAAGCCATCAGCGGGAATCGCGTGCTGAGCGATGGCGCGGGCATCAGCGCGCTCGCACGCTATGACCGCGACGTGCTGAGCCAGCAAGGCGTCAAGTGGGTAATCATGCTGGAAGGCATCAACGATATCGGCTGGCCCGGCACGGCGCTCGATCCGTCGGCGCCGCAGGCCACCGCGGAAGACATCATCGATGGCTATAAGCAGATCATCGCGCGCACGCATTTGCGGGGCATACGGATCATGGGCGGCACGCTCACGCCGTTCCGCAATGCGCTGCAGGGCACGCCCAACGTGGGGTATTACACGGCGCAGAAGGAATCCGTGCGGCAGGCCGTCAACGCCTGGATTCGCAATAGCCACGCGTTCGATGCGGTCGTGGACTTCGATGCCGTGATTCGCGATCCGGCGCAACCGACCTCGATGCAGACTCAATACGATAGCGGCGATCATCTGCATCCGAACGACGCGGGTTATGTTGCGATGGCGAACGCGATCGACCTGTCCGTCCTGCGTTCGCGGGACAGGGACGACGACGGACGTTGATCTCCGCTTCGAATCGTCCGCAATCGATAAAGGCCGCGCGACAAGCGCGGCCTTTGTTGTTGGCGGAATAGGCCGCGCTAAAACGCGCTAAAACGCGCCGCCGGATACTCGAGGTCATCTAGCGGAACAAACCTTGCTTCCAACGTTGAACAGCAGGCCAACTGCAAGCTCTGGGAAATCCGGCAAAAGGCTTTCCAACGGAGGACGCGCGAATGAATACCTCGTCTACCGAGCCACGCGCGATCGTGGTCGTCTGCCACGGCGGTACAAGGAGCGCGCGATCGCAGCATGAAGTCGAGACGCAACGCGCGCTCGCTGGTCAACTCGCGCTGCTCCTGCACGCGTCAGATTGCGTTGATTTCGACTCCGCACGCACCTACCCTCCGCAACGGTACTTCGTTCCCGAGGACACACTGCCTGTCGAGACCGCCCGTCGATTAGGCATCGCCTCTGACGACGATCTTTTCGGCGGCGTCGTGCCGTATCAGTTCGTCGGTACTAAAGTCGTCGTGCATGGTTTGCCGCCCGGCGCGCAAGTCAAGCCGGAAGGATGGCAAGACTCAATCGGCGAACGCGTAAGCGAACTGGTGCTGCCCGGTTTCTCTGCCTTTACTCGCGACGACGCGCACATCGCCGCCGCGCTGCTTCTTAGGAACGGCCCGGTACGCCTCAAACGCCCTTCGGGCATCGGCGGGGCGGGACAGGCGGTTATCGCCGATCGACGGGAACTCGACGCGCAACTGAACGGCATCGGCGATGCCATGCTCATGACCGAGGGCGTCGTGCTGGAGCGCAACTTGCGCGAGATCACGACGTTCAGCGTCGGAGAAGTCCGCGTGCGTGGCCATCATGCGAGCTATTACGGCGTGCAACGGCTCACGCAAAATAACCACGGTCATGCGGTCTATGGCGGCTCGGAGCTTGTCGTCGTGCGCGGCACGCTGGATGCGCTACAACGCACGGATATGCCCGCCGAAGCGCGCGCCGCCGTGCAATGCGCCCGCGAATTCGATGACGTCATTCGCAGCGCGTTCCCCGGCTTCATTGCATCGCGAAGAAACTACGATGTTGCCTCGGGCGTCGACGAGAACGGTCATGCCTATCGCGGCGTGCTGGAGCAGTCGTGGAGAATCGGCGGTGCGAGCGGGGCGGAAATCGGCGCGCTTCGCGCGTTCGCGAACGATCCGGCGCTGACTGTCGTGCGGGCATCCACCGTCGAACTGTATGGCAAAGACGTTGCTGTTCCTGCTAACGCGAGCATCATCTATCAGGGCGTCGACGCGCATTCGGGACGCGTCACCAAATTCTTCACGGTCGAACCCGGCCCGCGCACGAGAGGAGCAAGCGAATGACAGCAGGCCGCCAGCAGATACAAATTTCCGTCGACCGGGGCTATCTCGATGGCACGCTCGTCGTGCCTCAGACCGCCATTCCGGGCATCCTGTTCGTGCATGGCTGGGGCGGCAATCAGGAACAGTATATGGAGCGCGCACGGCAGGCGGCGGCGCTCGGTTGCGTGTGCCTCACGTTCGATCTGACCGGCCATGCGCGCACGCAGGAAGAACAGGAGACGGTGACGCGCGAGACGAATCTCAACGACGTGCTCGCGGCATACGACACGCTCGTCGCGCATCCGCTCGTCGATGCGACGTCGGTCGCCGTGGTCGGCAGCAGTTACGGCGGCTATCTCGCGTCGATCGTCACGTCGCTGCGGCCCGTGCGCTGGCTGGGGCTTCGGGTGCCGGCGCTCTATCTCGACGAGGGATGGACGCTGCCCAAGCGCGCGCTGCATAAGGAGCACGATCTCGCCGCGTATCGAAGACGCATCGTCGCTGCGAGCGAGAATCGCGCGCTGCGGGCGGCCGCCGCATTTCGCGGCGATGTGCTGCTGGTCGAGTCCGAGCACGATGAGACCGTGCCGCATACGGTGCTCGCCAGTTATCTGCAAGCGTTTTTGCAGGCGCACTCGCTGACGTATCGCGTGATCGAAGGCGCGGATCACGGCCTGTCCGACGAAGGCAGTCAACGCGCGTACACGGCGCTCGTCGTGAGCTGGCTTGCGGAGATGATCGGCGGAAGTCGTGCCGGCAGCCGTGGCGAGGCGCCCGAACTCATCAAGTGACGAGCGGGCGTGCATCTGGCCCGCGCCCGATCGGCTAACATGCGCGCTCGCACTGAACCGATCGTCATGCCGCAAACCTCTTCCCTGTTAGAACGCACGCTGAACGCCATCGCACGTCGTTATCGTCTGCCGAACTTCGCTGTGCATTCACTCGATACCCATGCGTTCAGTCCCGAGACGGCGCTGGCGCTCGTCATCGAACAGGTTCGCATCGCGACGGCAGGCGGCGCTGTGCCGGATGCGGCGCTGAAACAGCGCTTCTGCGATACGCTCGCGCGCGTGATCGCCTGTGCGATGCATCCTCACACCGGCGATGCAGTCTTTCAGGCGATGCTGCTTCGGCATCGTGAACCGACGGTTCAAGAATACGCGTCGCTGTCCGCACAAGCCGAACGCGATGGCCGATTCGTTCACGCCGCCGTCAATGGGATCGCGCATCCCGCAAAGCTGCAACGCATGGCGCCTGGACAGCAACGAGAACTGCTGGGTGCGTTGCATGCGTCTGCGGTTTCAGCGTCGTGGGGACAAGTCGAAGATCATGCTCGACGTTTGCTCGATCTGCCTGACAGCGCAGGCGATGCCTCCGTCAAGCGGCGCTCGCAGCAGTTGTTGAACGACGGAGCGCTCGTGCGGCTGCGAACACTTCAGTCATTGGAGGGCGATGCATCCGTTCAACGGTATCGATTGCTTCTGGACCAGCACGGTCCTCGCTCGGGAAGCGCTGCTGCCGCCGCACAAGGAGTCGCCGCAAAGCAGCGCGGTGCCGAGGTCGAAGCGCTCGCCGCCCGCGCACTCGAAGCACTGGCTCAACGACTGCACGAGGCGGAAGCGCCGGTGTCGTATTGCGTTGTCACGTCGATGCGTGTTCCAGCATCGATGCCTTCGAGTCACGAGCACGCGAAGACTGAATGGGACGCCGTGCTGTTGCGGCAAGCAGCGACGGTCCGCGATGCAGCGGTCTGGGACGTGTGCCTTCTGATCGAAGCGAAAGCTTCCGTCGATGCGGCATCGACGGACTTTGCGCGGCTTCTCCGTGGCATGCGCCTGCTCGCGAGCGCCGACGCAACCGCCGATTACTCGTTTGAAACGCAGCAAGGCATCGTGCGTATTCGAGGAGCGTCACTGCATGCGCTGCCTGTGGAGGGCGACCGCGTCGCGAGCACGGTGCTGTATTGCTGCGACGCCCTCCCCGATGAGCCGCCGCGACTGCTTAACGCGGCGAGCAGGATGCAACTCCTGTCCGCACCGGGCAGTCTTGATTATGCAAGCACCTTGATGGACGAAGCGCACGCCGACTCGCGCATGCTGGAATCCGTATGGCAGGCCTTGATCGAATCGCCGCGATGGGCGAGCGTGCTCGACCAATACGCGATGCTGCGGCAGGTGCGCGAATTGACGGTTCATGCCGGCGATCTGCTCAGCGCGGCGGATCAGTGAGCGAAGGTTTTCGTCCCTCTCAATCCGCTTGCTCGTCGCACCATCGCGTTGCCCACTGCTGTGCTGCATCGACGGCCTCGGCCTCGCTTCTGTATTCGCCGATATCCCCGGACCACTTTACCTCTTCACGTGTGCCTTCTTCCGATGCAACTCGAAGAATCTTCGCGCGCGCATAGTAGCGGCCGCCCTCGTTCAGGCACGAAGCTTCGATACGGAACTGCTTGTAGTCGAGATCCATGATGGTGTCCCTTCGCATTGACGCCTACTGCTCGATGCCCATTGCTCATTGCTCGTTCGCGATGCTGACTGCATCGTCGATGGACAACGTATGCCGCATCGCCTCGGCAAGCGCGCTCATCTGCCGGTTACGTTCACATCCCACTGCCGCGACGAGTTTGCCCTTGTCGCCGAACAGCGCGATGAACTCGAAGTTCTCCGGCGATCCCGTGATGACGGTCTGATCCCAATGACGCGCGTGCCCGAGATACTCGATGTTCTTGCCGAAGTGATACGTCCAGAAGAAAGGCACGAAAGGCTCTTTCGGCGGCGAGCCGAGCATCGCGTGCGCGGCGATGCGTGCGTGCTGTTGCGCCAGCCGCCAATGCTCGACGCGTATGCGCCCGCCCGGCTCGATCGGCAATTCGAAGCGCGCGATATCGCCCGCCGCGAAGAGTCCTTCGGCGGCTTGCATCGACGCGTCCACATCGAGGCTGCCGTCGTCGTTTCGATCGACGTTCACGATGAAGTCCGTCGCCAGCCGGATGCCCAGGCCGGCGACAACGAAGTCGCAGTCGATGGTCTTGCCGTCATCGAGCGTCACGCGCAAGCGCCGCTCGCTGCCGTCTTCGTTGCGCGCGACGGAGACGGCATGCCGCCGCATGCGGAACTGCACGCCATGCGTTTCGTGAAGACCTTGCACGAGCCGCGCGACTTCGGGGCCAAACTGCTTTTCGAACGGCACGTTGCCGGGCGATACCACCGTCACCGCGACATCGCGCCCGCGCAGCGCAGCCGCGACTTCCAGCCCGATGAAGCTCGCGCCGAGCACGAGCGCGTGACTCTTCTTTGCTGCGTTGTCCACGAGACGGCGTGCGTCGTCACGGCCACGCAGAAGCCGTATGTACTCGACGACACCATCGGCATCGCCGCCTTGCAGCGACGGACGTTTCGGCACGCCGCCCGTTGCGATGAGCGCGGCATCGTAATGAATCGACGGTGCGCTGCCGATATCGATGCGCTTTGCACTCGCGTCCAGCGCGTGAACTTCGGCCTGTATGACTTCGATGGACTCGCGGGCGAAGAAATCATCCGGCAGCAACATCGGCACTTCATCCGGCGACATTTCTCCAGACGGTACAAATTTGCTCAGCGACGTTCGATCGTAGGGCGTGCGCGGTTCGCGTTCAATCACGACGATGCGGCCCGCGAAGCCCGCCTGACGCAACGTCGAAACCGCAGCAGCGCCCGCTGCGCCGAGGCCGATCACCGCGAACGTCCTGCCATCCTTTGGCTTCGATTCGGCCGGCTCGTCGAGCGGTATCGCGCTGGCAAGAATGTCGTCGCCATCGACTTGAACCGGATAACGCTTGAGCGGCATAAGCGGCGGCGGTTCGACGAGCCCGCCGGTTTCGATATCGAATGTCCCTCTGTGCCATGGACAAATCAGCCGGCCATTGCATAACGCGCCTTCTTCCAGCGGTGCGCCTGCGTGCGGGCAATTCGCCTGATAGCCAACGACCCGCTCTCCAGAGCGGATCAACAGTATGGGCGTATCGCCGATTTCGACGCGCTTCATCGCGCATGCGTCCAGGTCCGACAGCGCCGCGACTTTCTGCATAGGAGTTTGATCGGTCATTGTCGTGCTCGTGAGGAAGTGCCCGGTTCAAGCGAGCAACGCGCATGCCGACTTTGCCAAAGGCCGCTCTGTCGACACGTGTCCTCGACAGGTACGGTCCTTGCCTTCACCTACTCGACAGATGTGATTCGCCAGCGCGGCGGTCGGCGCCAGCCACGGAGGAATGCATGAACGATATGAATCGCGGTCCGCGTAAGCGCGCGATCCCGGCTTCATGGCGTGTCCACAAAGAGGACGCGTTCAATGCGACATTGGAAGAAGTGCTCACGGGCGTGCTCTTTACGGACGATCGTTGTGCGAGCCGTGTTGCAACGCTGAACGAACTGCGCGGTCTTGACCTGGACAGACTGCCGCTGCCCGGCTCTGGAAATACAGCATCGCGTTGGGGTGCGCTGGGGGCTGTCGCGGCATGCGACTTGTCGCTCGCGAAACTCTATGAAAGCCATGCCGATGCACTCGCCATCCTGGCGGAGTCGAATTGCGCCGGGCATGCGCCACGCGGAACGTGGGCCGTCTGGGCCGCCGAACCGCCCAACGCCCGCCTTGTTGCGCGAACAGTGAATGGACAGTCGGTGCTTCTCGACGGCACGAAGGCATGGTGCTCGGGCGCGCGTCATATCACGCATGCGCTCGTCACGGCCTGGCGCAACGACGAGCCGGTGCTGGCCGCAGTGGACCTGTCGCAGCAAGGCATCGAGATTGACGAAAGCGGTTGGCAAGCCGTCGGCATGCGCGCGACAGGCACCGCGAGCGTGCGCTTCGACGGCGTGCAGGCGACGTTGATCGGGGATGCCGAAGCATATGTGAATCGTCCGGGCTTCTGGCATGGCGGCGCGGGCATCGCGGCATGTTGGCTCGGTAGCGCAGCGGCCATCGCAACGACGCTCATCGACAACGTTGCACGCCGCGACGATCCACACGCGCTCGCGCATCTCGGCGCAGTGGATGCGGCGCTCGCCTCCGCTGCCGCATTGCTGCGCGAAACGGCTGCATCGATCGACGCGCATCCTTCATCCAGCGCGCAGCAAGGGGCGCTCCGTGCGCGTGTTGCGATCGATCGCGTGGCGATGGACGTCATCACACACGTGACGCGCGCGATCGGTCCGGCGCCCGCCTGCACCGACGCATGGCTCGCGCGCACACTCGCGGATCTGCCGATCTTTGTCCGTCAGAGCCACGCCGAACGCGATGAAGCAGCACTCGCAAAGACGCTGATCGACGACTACGCACGAAGCAACCGATGACGCGCAAGCTCATCGTCCGGCGGCACCACCGAAAACGAAAAGCACAAACAAGGACCGAGCATGTCCACTTCGCGAAGTTACTTCGACGATCTTTATCGCAACAACGATGATCCCTGGCGGTATCGAACGAGCTGGTACGAGCGCCGCAAGCGCGATCTCGTGCTCGCTTCACTGCCGCGCGAGCGATATGAATCCGCCTTCGAACCGGCCTGCTCGAACGGAGAACTGTCCGCGATGATCGCTCGCCGATGCACGCGCCTGCTCTCATGCGACGTCAGCGAGGCGGCGGTGCGCAGCGCAAGCGAGCGCCTCGGGGATACATCGAACGTCACGCTCGAACAGCGCGCCGTTCCCGACGAATGGCCAACCGATGCCCGCTTCGATCTGATCGTCATCAGCGAGCTTGCGTACTATCTTTGGCCCGAAGCCACTGCGACGCTCGCACGGCTTGCATCGACTTCTCTGAGCGATGACGGCGCGCTCGTCGCATGCCATTGGCGGCATCCATTCGAAGGCAAGCTGCAATGTGCTGAAGATATTCATGCGACGTTCGACGCTGCGTTTCATGGCGCGCGCATCGTTCAACATGCGGAAGCCGACTTCATCCTCGACGTGTGGTCGAAAGACGGGCGTTCGATCGCACAGCGCGAGGGCATCGCGTGATCGGCATTGTGATCCCCGCACATAACGAGGAAGCCTTTCTTGCTGATTGCCTCGAAGCGGCGCAACGCGCAGCCGCACACGCCGCACTGCTCGATGAGACCGTTGAAATCATCGTCGTGCTCGACAGTTGCAGTGATGATTCGATGTCTATCGCGCAGTGTTTCGACGTGCACGTGCTGAAGCTCGACGCGCGCAATGTAGGACGTGCGCGAGCAGCCGGCGCGGATTTCATGCTAGAGCGTGGCGCGCGCTGGCTTGCCTTCACGGATGCGGACAGCCGCGTCGCGCCCAACTGGATCGTCGAGCAGCTCAGGCTGGAGGCGGATGCCGTATGCGGATGCGTGACCGTCGATGACTGGAGCCTGCACGAATCGGCCACGCGCGAGGCCTTCTATCGCGGATACACGCATGCGGACGCGCATCGGCATGTGCATGGCGCGAACCTCGGTGTATCGGCACAAGCGTATCGGCGGGCAGGCGGCTTTCCGCCGCTCGCATGCAGCGAAGACGTGGCGCTAACCTTGAAACTGGCGGAGAGCGGCGCACGGATCGCGTGGAGCGCGGCCCCGTGCGTCGTGACGAGCGCGCGCACTGCATCGAAGGCAAGAGGCGGCTTTGGCGATACGCTCGCCGCGCTAGCGGAACGAGAAGCGCAAGAAGTGCTTGCAGAAGCGGCCGCGGTGGCGAACACGCAGCGCGAGGAAGCCTGAGCGAGCGCCGGACGTCGCTCATGAATCTTTGATGACAACCGGTTGATCGCGTGTCGTCGGTATGCAACTTGCCTCCATCTATCGAGTCCAGACTACGGATAACGACATGAAAAGGATTGACGCAGATACCGACGCCCGTGACAACCAGACTGCGGAAACGAGCTTCTCTGCATACGCTGAACCGCTCGTCGGCGATGCCATAGCCGAAGCCGCAACCCTCGAAGCCGCTGCCGATGCAGAGAAGCTGCATAAGCTGCGGGTCGCGCTTCGTCGCTTGCGGACACTAATCTGGGCATATGGTCCGATGCTCGATTCGAAGTTCGGTACGCAACAGCGGGCGATCTACAAGTTTCTTGCGAACGCCGCTGGCAATACACGCGACTGGGACATTCTGATTCAACTCGTCGAAGCAACGGGCGAGCACGGCGCGGCGGAATCGTTCAAGCAAGCTCGTGCGGAGGCATCGCAAAGAAGCCTGGCGACGCTTTCCCATGCCAATGTGAAGCAAGTGCTGCGCGAAGCGGTGAGCGAGGCGAATCGCGAACTGAACACGGCGGCGAAGCGGACGCCGCTGGTCAAGTTCGCGAGAAAACGCGTTGCGACGGCTCAGAAGCAACTCGAGAAGCGGATGCACACTGCTTCCAAAGCCAGCCGCAATGACTACGCGTCGTTTCACGAGGTGCGCAAGGCGGGCAAAAAAGTACGTTACCTGGTTGAATTTTTTGGGCCGTTGATTGGAAAGAAGCAACGCAAAGGGCTCAAGGACCTTAAGCGAATCCAGAAGCGCTTTGGCGCGCTCAACGATGTTGTCGCTACGCTGGATTTGCTGCAGCAACATCGTTCGTCACCGGTCGATGGCGCGGCAGCCGAAAGAGCGCTGCATGCGTTGCAGAAGGAACAGAAGCGTCGATTCAAGGCGGCTGCCAAGTTGCTTTAGGCGGCTCGACGTCAGACAGGAGAACATCGTGACTCTGCAACTCGTGAAATCCAATTCGCTACCGCCGGTTATCCGCTCGATGTCGACGCCACAGGACGAGCCCGCGGATGCCGACAGCGACGACCTCGACGATGTGCTCGACGAGACCGGCGCAGTGACGAACCGCAGCGACGGCAAGACGGGCACCGACACCGAAGCCGAGCCTAATCGGAAGTCTTGACCATCAACGCGGCATCGCCACGGCCTGCCGCACTTCCGCCGCCCGCACGAACTTGCCGGCCCCCAGATGATGAATCGTATGCAAGTCTGCATTCGATTCATCGATGGTCCAGTGCCCGTTCGCAAATACGCGCGCATCCGCTGCCGCTGCCACGACTTCCGCGAAACACGTGTCGTAAGCCTGCTCCGAATGCGGCTCGCTGATTAGCCGGCATTCTAGCCAGGCCGCAGAGCCGCTCTCGATGAGCGGCACCCCCAATACCGGTCCATTCGTCGATTGAATTTTGAATGCATCGAACTTGTCGATGTCGCGGCCGCTCGTCGTTCCCACGGCATAGGCAAGGTCGATCAACGCCGCGCCCGGCACGCATACGCCGAAGGTGTCACTTGCCGCGACCAGTTCGCGGGTGAAGGTGTTCTTGTCGATAACGATAGCAATACGCGGCGGCGTGAACTCGACGGGCATCGACCAGGCCGCCGCCATGATATTGCGCCGATCGCCGTGGGCGCTCGTGACGAGGACGGTCGGACCGTGGTTGATCAAGCGGCTGGCGTGTTCGAGTGCGACGGGAAGAAATTGAGTCATGGAGGAAAGTGCCCAGAAATGTGGAGACGCGAGATTGTAGGCGCCCGATGAAACGCCTTGACAGACACTCTTACGATATATATCTTTAGATATGTTTTACGACAATCAAAGGACTCTCACCATGAGATCTCACCATTTCGGGCGGGATGGCAAGCCCGGCGGACATCACCATCATCGGCATTTTGAATTCAACTCGCCGTTCGACCATCCGCACGTCGCGCACGCGCTATGGGGCATGATCGGGCGGCATCGGCATGGCGGCGGCGGACGTTTCGGCGGCGGCGGCCCGGGCAGCCTCGGCGGATTCGGGGACGGCCCCGACGACATCGGCGGCATGCCGCGTAGTCGCAAGTTCTCATCGGATGACCTTCAACTGCTGCTGCTGGCGATGCTCGAGGAAGCGCCGCGTCACGGCTACGAGCTGATCAAGGCGCTGGCTGACCGCTCCAACGGCTTCTATACGCCGAGTCCCGGCATGGTGTATCCAGCGCTGACGTATCTCGAAGAGCTGGGCTACGCAACGGTCGAACTCGAAGGCAATCGCAAGCGTTACGCGCTGTCCGACGGGGGCCGTGAGTACCTTGCCGCGAATCGCGAACGCGTCGACCTGATGCTTGCAAGGCTTTTGCATTTTGCACGCAAGATGGACCTCGTGCGTCGCGCCTATGCGGGCGAAGAACCCGACGAAGCAGCCGCCGGTTCAGGATGGGCGCCCGAACTGATCGCCGCCCGCCGCGCTTTGAAGCGGGCTTTGCTTCTGCGCACCGATGCATCGCAGGATGAACAGCGCCGTATCGCGGCAATACTCGCGCGTGCGACGGCGGAAATCGAACAGGGCGACGCACGCCCGCAAGCCTGAAGGACTGTCCGATGAACGATTGTTCCGTCAAGGAGCGGCAGGACCGCCCCAATCTCGAAGTCACGCGGGTGCGCCATGCGCTCAAGTTCCGGTTGCTGCAAGTAAGCCGTGTGCATGCGCTCAACCCGCGTTTCGTCCGGGTGACGCTGACCGGCGAGGCGCTCGCGGACTTCGAAAGCGCGTCTTTCGACGACCACGTGAAGGTGTTCTTCCCGCCACCCGGCGAGACGATGCCCGTTGTTCCCGAGGCGGGTCCGGATGGTCCCGTGTTCGATCCGGCAAAGACTCGCCCGATTTCGCGCGATTTCACGCCGCGCCGTTTCGATCGCGAAGCGCGCGAACTGGATATTGAATTCGCTTTGCACGATGCTGGCCCGGCGACGGCGTGGGCGTCCCAGGCGGCGCCGGGCCAATATCTTGGCATCGGCGGTCCACGCGGTTCCTTCGTGGTGCCCGCGCACTTCGACTGGCATCTCCTGATCGGCGATGAAACCGCGCTGCCTGCCATCGCGCGTCGCCTCGAAGAACTGCCCGAAGGCACACGCGCAGCCGCGCTGATCCAAGTGGCCGCTCCTTCGTCGCGCATTGAATTGCACTCCCGCGCCAATCTGTATGCGCAATGGTGCTATCGCAACGGGGACGGGCATTCGAACGACCTGCTGCTGGCGTTGCGCGAACTCTTTTTGCCCGACGGCGACGGCTACGTCTGGGCCGGCGGCGAAGCGACGCTCATGCGCGCAGTGCGCCAGTTGCTGTGCAACGAGCGAGGCATCGACAAGCGACGCATTCGTGCATCGGCCTATTGGAAGCGCGGCGAGCAAGGCGTGCATGGGACGATCGAAGACTGATTCAGTGCGGTCGTCGGACAAGAAGAAGGCGTCCGATAAATTAAACTGATGGCTTGACGTCATCTCTTTCGAGCGAATGGACAACCGCGAACTGCTCAATCTCGCGTATTTGCGCGCATTCAGGCTCGTCGCGCAAACCGGTAGCGCGACGCGCGCCGCAGCCGCACTGTTCCGGGCGCAATCGGCGGTCACGCGCTCATTGCAAGAACTGGAAGCGGCGGTGGGCGAAACCCTGCTCGAGCGCCGTCCGTCAGGCATGTTGCCGACGCCCGCCGGACGCGCCGTGCTGCTGCGATGCGAGCGCATCTTTTCCGAACTCGAAACACTTGCGCAATGGTGCGCCGCGCGGCAGTCGCGCCGGCGTTCGGCATCGGGTAATGCGTTGCCGGCGTTTCTGTTGAATACGCGGCGGTTGCAGTTGTTTTCCGCACTCGCGCGTCATCGACATATGCCAAGCGCAGCGCAAACGCTCGGACTGAGTCAGCCCGCAGTGAGCAGTGCGATTCGCATCATGGAGACGGGCGCGGGCATGCAGTTGTTTCATCGCAGCCCGCGCGGGCTGTTGCTTACCAGCGAAGGCGAGACTTTCGTGCTGCACGTGCGTCGTGCGCTCAATGAATTGCGCCATATTCCCGACGATCTCGCCGCCTTGCGCGGCACGATTCAGGGCTATGTGACGGTCGGCGCGCTGCCGCTTGGCCGGACATTGATTTTGCCCGGCGCGATTGCGCGCGTCGCCGCGCTTTATCCCGGCGTGCGGATCGCAACCGACGAAAGCGCCTATGAACCGCTCGTCGCCGGATTGCGAGCGGGCGATATCGATTTCGTTCTTGGCGCGCTCAGAGCAAACGATGCATCGAGCGGCCTAGCGAACGAACGGTTGATGTCCGAAGACATGGTCGTCATCGCGAGGCAGGATCATCCGTTAGCGCGCGTTCAAGCGTTGACGCTGAAGGAATTGATCTCGGCGCAATGGGTTTTGCCACGCAGCCATGCGCCGGCGCGTGGCATGTTCGAAGCGCAATTCAGGCGGCTCAAACTCAAACCGCCGATGCCGACTGTCGAGACGGCGGATCTTGCCGTCATTCGCGGACTGCTCGCGCATACCGACATGCTGGCGGCGGTATCCGCCCAGCAGTTGCACTACGAATGCGAAGCGGGACATCTTGTCGTACTCGATATTGCAATGCAAAACACGCGTCGAGATATCGGCCTGACGGTACGCGCGGGCAGCACGCCTTCACCGGCCGCGCGCGCATTGATCGATGCAATCCGGCTCACCGTCGATGAGTTGCGGCATACGGCGGGCATCGCTAACCGGATGACGCACATCGCATAGACAACGCGGTGGCGCGTAGCCGGCTCAGAATTTGTTCGACGGGATCGGGAATAAAATGCCAACGCGCTTGTTCTCTCTCTGAAGGAGCGCGCCTGCAACTGGCTGCGACGGGCAATGAGCGACGGATCGAGCATGGATATCCGCAATGACCTGATGGAGCATGTGCCACGATTGCGCCGCTACGCGCGGGCGCTGCTGACCAATCGCGAGCTCGCCGACGATCTCGTACAAGACACGCTCGAACGCGCGCTCTCGCGAAGCCGCACGTTTGAATCCGGCACTGACCTGCGGGCGTGGCTTTTCACGATCATGCACAACGTCTTCGTCAATCAGGTACGCAAGGCTTCGGCGCGCGCGGTGCATGTTTCCGTCGACGATGAAGCTTTCGGCGAAACCGGGCTTGCCGCATCGGGCGGCCAGTTGCATTTGCTCGAAGTGCGCGATCTCGACTATGCCTTGCAGCGTCTTCCAGCGGAACAGCGCGAGGTCGTCCTGCTCGTCGGACTCGAAGAAATGAGCTACGCCGAAGTGGCGAACGCGCTGAGCGTGCCGATCGGCACAGTCATGCCCCGGCTGTCGCGTGGCCGCGAACGGCTGCGCTCTTTGATGGCGGGCGCCCAGCCCGGAGCGAAACTGAAGGTGGTGCGATGAGCGAGCAACCGGCTGCAATCAGCGAAGAAGACATTCACGCGTATGTCGATGGCGCGCTATCGTCCGAGCGCCGCGAGCAAGTGGAACGTGCGATTGAACTCAACCCGGCGCTGGCTGCGCGCGTGAGCGATTATTTCTCACTGAACAACATGTTCCATGAGCGCTATGACCGTGTTCTCAACGAACCGATACCGCCTCGCCTGCGCGCGTTGGAGAACAAGCGGCGCGCATGGAGCGGCGCTAACTGGCCGCAATTCGCCGCCCTGGCTGCGACGCTTGTGCTTGGCATCGGTATCGGCGTTGGCACTGGTTCGTACTTGCCTTGGGCCAGTTCATCGCGGATTGATTCGGTCGCCGCCGACACGAGCGTAGCGATGGCACGAGAAGCCGCGCTCGCACATGTGGTCTATATGCCGACGGTCGATCGTCCCAGTGAAATCGGCAAGGACCGGGAACACGACTTCGTGCAGTACTTGTCCAACAAGCTCGGAACCGATGTCCATCCTCCGATGCTGACGAAGAGCGGCTTTCAGTTGATGGGCGGCCGCATTCTGCCCGGAGAGGATGGCCCGATGGCGCAGTTCATGTACCGCGACGCAAAAGGCGAGCGCGTGACGCTCTGCATATCGCAGCGCAAGACGAGCGCCAACACGACCGCATTCAAGCTCTATCAGGATGGGCCTGTGAGCGTGTTCTACTGGGTCGACGGAGCGTTTGGCTATGCGGTGTCAGGCGGTATCGATCGGAAAGTCATGCTCGAACTCGCGCATGATGTTCACGCGCAACTGACTGAAACGACGCCGGGCTAAGTCGTCTCTGCTAACCTTGAGCGTATTGAAAGCCCCGATACGCCATGAACGATCACGTGCAGTTTGCCGAACTCAATTGCGGCGCTTATCCCCTGAGCATCGAATATCAATGGATCAACGCTGATCGTTCCGATGCGCCTGTCGTCCTTTTTCTGCATGAGGGCCTTGGCTCGATTGCGCTTTGGAAAGACTGGCCGCAGTCTCTATGTGATCGGCTCGGATGCCGTGGCCTCGTCTATTCGCGCCCGGGCTATGGACGCTCGACACCGCGTCCGGCCGGCGAAAAATGGCGGAGCGACTTTCTGCATCTCCAAGCGCGAGTGGTTTTGCCTGCTTTGCTCGATGCGATTGACTTCGACGATGCCGAACGCAGGCGCACGTGGATCGTCGGACACAGCGACGGCGGCTCGATCGCCCTGCTGTATGCAAGCGCGTTTCCCGACGCGCTCGCTGGCGCAGCCGTGCTCGCGCCGCATACATTCGTCGAAGCGATGACGGTCGATGCAATCTCGCAGACCAAAGTCGCGTATGAATCCACTGACTTGCGCGCAAGGCTGGCGCGCTACCACGATGACGTCGACTCCGCTTTCTATGGATGGAACGATGTGTGGCTCGACCCCGCGTTTCGTCACTGGGACATTGCGGCAGAACTTGCATCGATCCGGCGGCCCTTGCTTGCCATTCAGGGCCATGACGACGAATACTCGACGATGGAACAGATCGACCGAATCAAGGCACATGTACCGCACATTCAACTCGCCAAGTTGCCGGATTGCGGTCACTCGCCGCATCGTGACGCCGCCAGCGCGGTGAACGACGCAATCGCCGATTTCTTCAACGCGCATCAGGCAAGCAATTGGCTACAGCGTTAAGGCCGAAGCGCTTTGACCACTACTCGAAGGAGAATTGCATGTTGCTGACCGATGAAGAACTCGCCCGCCTGCAACCCATCGCGCCGTTTCTACAGAGTGAAGCGCGCACGTCGCTTGAAGCGGAGGCAAACTATGAAATCGTGATGGAACTGGAAAACCATCTCCAGCCAGGTTTGCGTGTGCGCGGAACCGAGTCGCCAGCGACGACAGTTGATCCCGACGCCCCGCCCTATCCCGTCGATTTGTTCGTGGGCCTGCCTCTCGAGGAACTGCGTGCACTTGCCAATGCAAACGACAAAGAACGCGACGATGCAATCGCTCGCTTTGGCGCAACGTTTTCGCCGCGTCTTCTCAGGGCCATTGCGAAGATGTTGCCTAATCAGATCGACCTCGATGCGGGCGTTCAGAGCGAAGCAGGCACCCTTTCGGTCATTCTGGCAACAAGCGACGAAGAGTAGGTTTTCACTCCGTATTTACCCGCGGCGCGCTTGTATCGCGCGTGCCGATTCCCCTTGCATTGTTATAATTCTCTCATCCCACGACCAAAAGCTAACACCGCGGCGACGCGTTGCCAGACTGCGAATTCAATGGCCAAGACCGACCGCCTCCGCACGCTCGCAAGCGCGCTAGAAAAACAAAACGTCTTGCGCCTGCGCGACGCGGCGGCATTGCTAGGTGTATCCGAAATGACGGTTCGCCGGGATATCGCGGCGAATCCCGGGCAGTTCACTTATCTTGGCGGCTATATCGTCAGCGCAGCGGATTTGCCGAATGCTGCGGGCTATACCATCGACGAGGAAAAGGATCATTTCGCGCAAGCAAAGGCCATTGCCTCTGGACACGCGGCTAACCTGCTCGTGGATAGCGAGACGATCTTTATCGATTGCGGCACTACGCTAATCACGCTCGCGCGGCAGATTCCCGCCGACATGCATTTGACGGTGGTTTGTTATTCGCTCAACGTGGCGGAAATTCTCCGGCGCAAGCCCAACGTCCGCATGATTCTGCTGGGCGGCGTGTACGTGCCTTCGTCGGAATCGTTCGCAAGCGATGAAAGCGGCGAGACGCTAAGGCGCATGGGTATCAATAAGGCTTTCATGTCGGCAGGCGGCGTGGACGAAGCGCGCGGCGTCACCTGCTGGAACTTTCACGAAGTCGCGATCAAACAGGCTGCGATGGCAAGCGCCGTTGAACGGCACCTGGTTGTCGATTCCAGCAAGCTCGGCAAAGTCAAAGCCGTGCGCTTCTCTCAGCTTTCAGAATTCGATTCGATCATCACGGAGCACGGACAGGATTCACGCAAGCGCGCTTAACGAATTACTGTCGGCGCCCCAGTGCGAACAACGTCCCGGCGACGAGAATGAACGCGCCAATGATCACCTTCTGCCAGGTGCTCGGCACTCCCACCAGAATCAGTACGCTATTGATGAGTGTGACGAGCACGACGCCCAGCAGCGTGCCGATCACCGTCCCCGTACCGCCGGTAATGCGCGCACCGCCGAGAATGACGGCCGCGATCACATCCAGCTCCGTGCCGACGAGATCGAACGGATTGGCAAGCCGGTTCGTCGATACATGCAGGATGCCCGCCACGCCGGCAAGCAAGCCGGTATAGCCGAAGACGAAAAGATGAATCGCGCGGAGGTTATAGCCGAGACGTTCGGCAATGGCGAGGCTGCCGCCCATCGCGTAGACGCCTCGGCCCATCATCGTCCGATTGAGCAGCCACCATGTGACGATTGCCGCAATCACCAGCGCGATCGCCGATACCGGCAGCACCGCGCGCAAGCCATCAGCCGTGTGATAGAAAAAGAGCGGCAAGCGGCCGAACGTATCCATGCTATGCGGAATGTTCATGAAGAACTGCGTACCGACGAACGTCAGCAGCAAACCGCGAAACAGATACTGCGTACCGATGGTGACGATCAGCGAGGGCGCCTTAAGCCGGTGCACCAACATGCCGTTCACGATGCCGAGCAGTACCCCGCCGACCGCGCCGGCGAGCAGGATCAACGCGAACGGACATTCGGGCCACCATGCAAATACGGCCTTGGTGATGGAATACATCGTCAATGCGGCAATTGCAGTGAACGACACGTCGATGCCGCCCGATGCGAGCACCACGAGCGTTCCGAGCGCAAACAGCGATACGGTCGTCGCCGAATGAAGCATGTCGAACAGCGTCGCGAACTGGAAGAAGCGCGGATTTAGGCTGCCCACGACCAGACAGGTCACGACGATCAACCCGACCGTAAACCATTCAGGATTGCGCATCAATTGCGCATACAGATTGCCCTTGCGCACACGCGGCGCGACTTCGCTCGGCTGTGCCGTCATTGTCTCGCTTCCTGCGCGCCGGATGGATTCACTCATGCTCATGCTGCCTCGGAAAGTAGCGCGTGATAAAGGTCGGCTTCGTTCAATGTGTCCGCACGATACTCGTTCGCAATCCGGCCTTTCTTCATCATCAAAATGCGGTCGCAGTTCTGCAGCAGTTCGGGCAGGTCATCGCTGATCAGAACAATGCCGATACCTTCTTTCGACAGCCGCTGCATGATTCGGTAAATGATGTCCTTCGATCCAACATCGACGCCTACCGTGGGCCCGTGCAGCACCAGCACGCGTGGATCGATAGTCAGCCAGCGGCCGATCAGCACGCGCTGCTGATTGCCGCCAGAGAGCGATTGCACCGGCTTGTCCACATCGGGCGTGGCGATCTGCAAGTCCTTCACCGTTCGCTCGGCAAGCGCTTGCGCACGCTTGCGATCGATTTGGCCAAAGCGGTCCCGCAGGCTCGAAATCATCGCGGTGACAACGTTATCGCGTATCGGCTTGTCGAGGAACAAGCCTTCATTCAGGCGGTCTTCGGGTACGTAGCCTATTCGCTGCGCCTTCGCGTCGGCGGGCGAGTGCAAGCGCACGCGCATGCCGTCGAGCGTCACGACGCCGCTATCCGCGGGCGCCACGCCAGCCAGCGCGCGCGCCAGTTCATTGCGTCCGGAGTCGAGCAATCCCGTTACGCCGAGTATTTCGCCTTTGTGCAAAGCAAACGACACATCCGCGAATTGCCCTTTACGTCCCAGGCCTTTTACGTCGAGCACCACTTGCGAAGCAACGCTGTCCCCTTCGCCGCGATAACGCTCCGTCGAGAGATGCTTGCCCGTCATGAGCTCGCTGATCTGCGCTTTCGTATAGTTTTCGATCGGGCCTTGCGCCATCTTCTGGCCATCACGCAATACGATGACTTCGCCGCCGATCGCATAGCATTCGTCCAGCTTGTGGCTCACGAACAGCACTGCAACACCTTGCGCACGCAGCTTTGCGAGCACGGCGATCAGATTGTCGACTTCCTTTTGCGTGAGCGAAGTCGTCGGTTCATCCATGATGACGAACTTCGCCTCACTGGCAATCGCGCGTGCAATGGCAACGAGCTGACGCGTCGCAAGCGGCAACTGTTCGATCAACGTTCCCTGAAAATTCACGTCGCCTGGCAGACCCACGGCTTCGAGCGCACGTGCGGCGGTCGCGGCAAGCGCGCGGCGATCGAACGTGCGCGCAAGTTTTCCTGCATGCTCCGCGAGTTCAGACGTCAATGCGACGTTCTCGGCCACACTCATGTTGGGCAGCAGCGACAAGTCCTGATAGACCGTCTCGATGCCCGCCGACAATGCTTCCAGCGGCGACAGCCGCGCATGGCGCACGCCTTCTATGACGAGTTCGCCTTGATCCGGTGGTTGCGCGCCCGAGATGATCTTGATGAGCGTGCTCTTGCCGCAGCCGTTCTCGCCAAGCAGGTGATAAATCTGCCCGCGCTCGAATGCGAGCGACACGCCGCGCAGCGCATAGACGCCGGTAAAGCGCTTATGAATATCGACGACTTCGAGGAGCGGTGTCTCTTTGGTCATGGCGTAAGATTTCGCGCGGCGCGTGAGTGACATACACGCGCCGCAAGCATCACATCAGAACGGATATTGTTTGTAGTTCGTCTTGTCGACATCCACCCAGCCGGTGCCGCGCACGATCACGCCTTTACCCGGTCCCTTGCTGACGGTGACTTTGTTGTAGCCGGGCACGCCAAGGTCAGCGCCGTTCTGCACCGACTTGCCATCGACGAGCATTTGCGCGACCTTGTTCATCGCGATGCCCGCGAGCTTCGGGTCCCAGAACGCGATGCCATTGATTGCGCCGCTTTCGAGAAACTTGCCTGCTTCGGTCGGCAAGCCGGTTCCATAGACACAGATCTTGCCGACCTTGCCCGCCTCTTCCACCGCGCGGCCGATGCCGATCACGTCCAGCGACGACGAGCCCTGGAAACCAGTCAGATCAGGGTGCTTGCGCAACACTTCCTTGGCGACCTGATACGCGCGCTCACCGTCGTTATTGGTTTCGAGCTTCGGCTCGACGAGATCCATCTTGGGATACTTGGCCTTGGCATTGCCGATGCCGCCGTCCGCCCATTGCACTTGCGAGCGGCTTCCGAGCGAGCCGACCAGCACCGCCCATTTGCCTTGCTGCCCCATGCACTTCGCGAGCCGCTCGTTCAGGCCTGCGCCATAGGCGGTGTTGTCGAATGCTTCGATATCGACCATCGTGTTCTTGGCGTTGTCCGCTTCATGCGTGACGACCTTGATGCCGCGATCCATCGCCTTCTTCAATGCAGGCTCGAGCGTCGGCGGATCATAAGGAACGACTGCAATTGCAGTCACTTTCTTCGCGATCAGGTCTTCGATGATCTTGAGTTGCTGCGCGGCATCCGCACGACCGGGGCCCGTCTGATAGACGCTGATGTTCGGGTTTTCCTTGCCGAACTCTTTCACGCCGTCATCCATGCGATTGAACCAGTTGATGCCCGTCACCTTGACGACGGTCACGATGGTTTCGTTGGTCGCGGCCTGCGCGGCTGCGATGGCCCCTGCGGCAAGCGCGATCGCCGTAAGAGCCGTGCCGAATTTTTTGAGCTTCATTGCGCTGTCTCCTTTATGTTTCGAATAGATCTCGATTGGTCTTTTGAAGCAATCACACGGCAAGTATCAGCGTCCCGTCGATGCAGGCGGCGGCGGAACCTTCGTGGTAGGCGCGGCGCCGCCGATGCCGAAGATCGCGCGAACGCGTTCGCCACCCGCAAAAGCAAGCGACGCCAGCAACAGAAAACCCCAGGCGCAATCGCCAAAGAACTGCGAGACGCCGAGCAGATTGAACAGGCTCGACAGGAATTGCAGCACGGTTGCTGCGAGAAATACGCAGACGATGCGGCCATAGCCGCCCGCCGGATTCACGCCGCCCATGACCGCGATCAGAATGGCAATCAGAAGATATGAATTGCCGTAGTCCCATTTCGCGCTGGACGTATGCGTTGCACTGATGAGACCCGCTAGCGATGCAAGCACGCCGCACATGCCATACGTGAGAATCAGCATCCGCGCGCGCGGAATGCCGGCATAGAAAGCCGCTTTCGGATTCGTGCCCATCAGGTACAGGCGCAAACCGAACGGCGTGCGCTTCAGAATCCAGCCGAGCAAAATAACCGCTGCGATGAAGATCCACAACGAAATAGGCACGAGCAAGAAGACGCCATTGCCGATATTCGATAACGCATCGACATATTCCACGCGCACCGATGCCCCGTTGCTCAACACCACCGCAATCCCCGTGAAGAGCAACTGCGTGCCGAGCGTGCAAAGAATGGGCGTGAGTCTGAGCTTCGCAATGACGACACCGTTGAGCAGGCCGCCGAAGAGGCCCATCGTCACGACGACGCCTATGAACACCGCGGTATAGAGCGCGGGAGAATCGTCGGCGGAAACCATTTTCGGCAACAGCAACGCGGCCACCATGCCTGAGAGATTCGCAAGCCCGACACCCGACAGATCGATGCCGCCATTTCCCGACACCATCGAAAGCATGATGCCCAGCGCGAGCAAGCCGAGTTCAGGCAACTGGCCGCCCATCGACTGCAAATTGTCGATGTCGAGAAACTGCCCATGCGACAGCCACGTCGCGATGACGATGACAAGCAGGTTCACGCCGACGAGGAAATTGAACTGCCGGTCAGCGAGCCACTTCGACGCCTTCATTGCACAACGCTCCTTTCGGCGAGCAACGCATTGATTTCTTCGAGGCGCGGCATGGAAGGCGCGGTGCCCGCCCGCGTCACCGATATGCTCGCGAGCGCGCAGCCGAATCGCACCGCGTCGATCGGACTATCGCCGCGTGCGAGCGCCGCTGCGAAGCCGCCGGTGAAGCCATCGCCTGCACCTGCCGTTTCAACGACACGCCCGCAATCGAAGGCCGGCACGAGCACCGATTCGCTCGCCGTGTGCAGAAGCGCACCCGCTTCGCCCAGCGTGATGATCGCGGCGCGAGCGCCTTTGCTCAATATAATGGCCGCCGCGCGTCGTGCATCATCGACTGATGAAACGGCGATGCCGGTCAATGCGGCCGCTTCCGTTTCATTCGGCGTGATGTAGTCGCAGAGCGGATAGATATCGTCAGAGAGCGGCAGGGCGGGCGCGGGATTGAACACCGTCGTCACGCCATGCTTTCTTGCGAGTTCGAGCCCGCGTCGCGCAGCCGGAATGGGCTGTTCGAGTTGCGTGACGAATACGGCCGCACGCGCGATGTCCGCTTCGATTGCGTCGACATCCTGAGGACCCAGCGTGCCTGCCGCGCCCGACGCAACGATGATCGCGTTGCCGCCCGTGTTCTCATCGACATAGATATGCGCGGCTCCGGTGGCCGCCTCGTCGATCACAGTGGCGCGCGACGTAATGCCTTCCGCAGCCCACGTCGCTTGCGCGATCTTGCCGAACGCATCGTTGCCGATGCGCGTGCAAAAGATCACGTCCGCGCCTGCGCGTGCGGCTGCAACGGCCTGATTCGAGCCCTTGCCGCCCGGCCCCATTGCAAACGCGGACCCTGTCACCGTCTCGCCGAGCAAAGGCATGCGTTGCGCACGAAACGCGAGGTCGGTGACGTAGATGCCGAGAATGACGACGCTGCCGCTCATCGCGCATCCCCTTGCGGTGCATCGGGCGCGAGTTGCACGCCCTTCTTGAAGATGAAGCAGCCGTAGCCGCGCGCTTCGCCCGTCGCAATGACGCAATAGGCTCTCTTTGCACGCTCATAGAAAGCGAAGCGTTCGATAGGTGCAAAGTCCAGCGCGCGTCCTTCGGCCTCGTTCACTTCGCGTTGCGCTTCCTTCTGCACGGCGGGCAACGCGGATGAATCGCCGACGACTTCCATGCGGCCTGCGGGATCGTCGACAAAAGTGTCCAACGGTAATACCGACAGCACTGCGCGAACGACGCGCGGTGCATTTGCGCCATCGACACGCAACAGCTTTCCAAGCACCGTTTGACGCGCGACGGAATCCGCCGGGAAATTGGCGTCGCAAATCACGACTTCATCGCCATGACCCATCGCGGCAAGCGCGTAAAGGATGTCGGCGTTCAACAGCAGATCAATGTTCTTCAGCACAGTGTCTCCTCCATGCACAGGCGTGTTTCGTCTGAAATCTGCGCCCAATGAACTCTCTCGACTAATGCCTCAATCAATCGCCATAAGGCACCCAGATGTTCTTGACTTGTATCGCCTGGCGCATGAAGGGCAAGCCTTCGCTCGACGCATCGTGCCAGTCGAAGGCGCGACCCTGATCGACGAAGGTCCGCTTCAGATTGCCGACCGACTCACGCTCGACCATCGCCGACAGCGCCGCGCCATGAAAGCACCAGAGCGCATCGACATCGTCGTGCTTCGCAAGCGTCTGCGCCAGTGTCTTCGCATCGCCTGTGACGATGTTGAGGGCTCCGCCCGGCACGTCCGACGTTTCCGCGACCTGATAAAAATCCGTCGCCATGAGCGGACAGGTCTCACTCGGCACCACGACGACACGATTGCCCAGCGCAAGCGCAGGTGCGATCAGCGAAACGAAGCCAAGCAAAGGCGCTTCATCGGGGCACACGATACCAATCACACCCATCGGCTCATGCATTGCCAGCGCGACGCCGTGTAGCGGCGGCGCATGCACCGCGCCATCGAACTTGTCGGCCCATGCAGCATACGTGAAGAAGCGCGCGATCGATGCTTCTACTTCGCGTTTGGCGTCACGCTCATTCAAACCGGCGCGCGAAAGCAGTTGCCGAGTGAATTCGTCGGCACGTGCGCTCAAATTCTCTGCAAGGTAATAGAGCACCTGTGCGCGATTGTGCGCAGTCGACGTTGACCACTTCGTCATGCCTCGCGCTGCACTCACCGCATCGCGAATATCCTTGCGACTTCCTTCGCTGACTTCTCCGACGATCGCGCCCGACGGTGCGCGCACCAACCGCGAATAGCCACTGTCGGGACGCGTCTGCTTGCCGCCGATATAAAGCTTGGCCGTGCGGTCGATTGCACTCACGCTGCCGGTGTCGCCAGTCGAGCCGGTTTGCGCGGGAAGCGCTTTCGTTTCGTCGCGTACCGGCAGCTTGGTCCATGCGCGCGGCTTCAGATATTCGTGAATGCCCTCGCGTCCGCCCTCGCGCCCGAAACCCGACTCGCGATAGCCGCCGAAGCCTACGGCTGCATCGAACAGATTCGTCGCATTGATCCAGACGACACCGCATTGCAGGCGTGGCGCGACATCCAGTGCGCGGCTGATATTCTCACTCCATACGCTCGCCGCAAGCCCATAGCGCGTGTTGTTCGCAAGCGCGACCGCTTCTTCCGGCGTGCGAAAGCTCATCGTGACGAGCACGGGTCCGAATATCTCTTCCTGGGCGAGCGTCGAAGCGGGAGCAACATTCGTGACCAGCGTCGGCGGAAAGAATGCGCCGCCTTCGGGCAATGCAAGACGTGACGGCTGATGGATCGCACAGCCTTCGCTTTGGCCCCTGGCAACCAGCGCACGGATGCGTTCGAGCTGCACGTCATCGACAATCGCGCTCATGTCGACGCCCTTGTCGAGCGAAGTTCCCACGCGCAGCGTATCCATGCGGCGCTTGAGCTTGTCGATGAAACGCGCCTCTATGCCCTCCTGAACGAGCAGACGCGAGCCCGCGCAGCAAACCTGTCCTTGATTGAACCAGATCGCATCGACCACGCCTTCGACGGCGGAGTCGAGATCGGCATCGTCGAATACGATGAACGGCGACTTACCGCCCAATTCGAGCGTGAGTGACTTTCCCGATCCCGCGGTCGTTGCGCGGATATGCCGGCCCACTTCCGTCGAGCCCGTGAATGCGATCTTCGCAACGCGAGGATGTTCGACGAGCGCCGCGCCCGTTCGACCATCGCCCGTCACGACGTTGAGCACGCCTTTGGGCAAGCCCGCGCGGTGCGCCAGTTCGGCAAACAGCAACGCGGTCAGCGACGTATATTCCGCAGGCTTGAGCACGACGCAATTGCCGAGCGCAAGTGCAGGCGCGATCTTCCATGCAAGCATCAGCAACGGAAAATTCCAGGGCACGATTTGGCCTATCACACCGAGCGGGGCCCAATCCGGGAACTCGCGATCCTGCAACTGCGCCCATCCCGCGTGATGCAGAAAGTGCCTTGAAACAAGGGGGATATCGATATCGCGCGACTCGCGGATCGGCTTGCCGTTGTCCAGCGATTCGAGCACGGCAAAGAGCCGGCTATGTCTTTGGACCATGCGCGACAACGCATAGAGATGCCGTGCGCGCCCGCCTCCGCCGATGCCCTGCCACGACTCGAGCGCACCGTGCGCGGCTTCTACGGCCGCATCGACGTCGGCGCTGGCGCCTTGCGCAATCGATGCGAGTACGCGGCCCGTCGCCGGTTCGCGGGAATCGAAGCGCTCGTCGTCGGTTCCATCGCGCCATGCGCCGTTGATGAAGTGACCGAAACGGCCGGCGTGTTCGTCGAGCCATGCGCGCGCGGCGCGGTCGTCTTCCGGTGCGGGTCCGTATTCCATCGAAGAAAAGTAATCGGCTACGCTCATGAGGCTTTCTGTTTGAGTGCTTGATTCAAGCGACCGGATGACGATTGAACGCCGAATAGCGCCCGCTTACATGATGTTCGAGTTGCCGCTCGATATCGGCAAGCAGGCTCGAAGCGCCAACGCGAAACAGGTCAGGCTCGAGCCAGGCGCGCCCCAGTTCTTCCTTCATGAGGATCTGGTACTGAAGCACTGACTTGGCTATCGAAACACCGCCCGCCGGCTTGAAACCGACTTCAACGCCGGTACGCGCGAGGTACTCGCGAATCATGCGCACCATGACGAGCGACACGTCGAGCGTGGCGTTGACGCCTTCCTTGCCGGTTGACGTTTTGATGAAGTCCGCGCCGGCCATCATGCAGATCATCGACGCCTTCGCGATATTGGATAGCGTGCGAATGTCGCCCGTTGCGAGAATCGCTTTGACATGCGCATCGCCGCAAGCCGCGCGGAAGTCGCGCATTTCGCTATAAAGCGCTTGCCAGTTTCCGGTCAGCACATGCTCGCGGGTAACGACGATGTCGATTTCACTGGCGCCATCCGCGACGGATGCCTCGATTTCCTTGAGCTTTAGCGCGTGCGGATTCAGTCCGGCGGGAAAGCCCGTCGATACGGCCGCCACCGGAATGCCACTGCCTTCGAGCGCATCGACGGCCGTCTTGACGAAGCGGTGATAGACGCAGACCGCGCCGGTCGTGATGGAGTGAGCGGACATGCCGAGCGCATCCAGCAAGTCGTCGCGCACAGGACGGCGCGCTTTGGCGCAAAGGCGTTCGACGCGCGCAGCAGTATCGTCACCGCTTAGCGTGGTCAGGTCGATGCAGGTAATCGCCTTCAGCAGCCACGCTGCTTGGGCGTCTTTCTTCACGGAACGACGCGCGCCGAGCGCTGACGCTCTTCGCGATACGGCTGCCTGATTCACGCGGAGGCCGTCGAGCCACGAGAGATCGAGAGGCACGCCCGAATTGCGCGCGCTGGCGTGAGACTGCGCTCTGCCGGGCCAGGCTACGACGGACTTCGAAGCTGTTTCCACCATGAGATCGTCTGATTACACGCTGGGCGGCGCGCAATACGTTTTTGATAAGTTGAGCGCAGTCTAACGCAGAGTTGTTACGATCGTAACATAGGGAAATCGCGGAGACGCGCCGTGTTTGGTCATATCAAAGCAGCGGAAAACGCACCGGTGCAGCAGCATTTATTACCGCGTGGAACGCCTTTAAATGCTGTGTTATTCTCGACTACACGGTGCTAACTCGCGCGACCGCAGTGAGTTTTGAGTAGGTTTTACCGCTCGGAATTGGGTCAAGTACGCGCGCCATCTGCCGTTAAAAAGGCAGTGCACTGAGAAACTTTCTCCCTCGCGGTTCAAGGTCAATCGTCAAGCCGAATACGGCGGGCATCCCACCACCGAAGTATTTCGACACACCCGGACGCCCAGCGCTCCGACATAAATCAAGGGCCGCCTTTGCGACCCGTCCAGGATTTGCCAGATGAAACCGGTAAGGAATCTTTTGCGGTCACGCTTTGGCCGCTTGTTCGTTTATGGCTTGACCGTCGCTGCAGTGGCTACCGCCGCGACTGTTTTCATCTGGCGTCACAATGCGGCCGTACCGCAGCATGAATCCCTGGCGCTGCCGGGCGTGGCGAGCGAGATGCGCGCGGATGCGACGCCCTGGACGCATCGCGAGAAAGACGTGTCGCAGTGGATGGCCGATATTCGCGCCAACGAAGTCACTGCCATTGGCGTGAGTCGCGACGCCATTCTCGTGTCGACCCAGCGCGGCGAAAAATACTATGTCGCCGACCATAACAGTTCGTTCTCGAACGCGCTGTTGATCGGCGATCTGAAATCAGGTGCGAAGGCCCCTTATCAACTCGTCTGGCTGCCGGACGCAAACGTGCAGACCGGCATGGCGCGCTGGGCTGACAACTTCGATCGTCTGCGCGATGTATTGAGCGTGCTGCTGCCGGTGCTGATGGTCGGCGGCCTCGTGTGGTTCATGCGACGTGAAATGCGCGGCGGTGCGCAATTGCTTGCGAAGTCCCCGACGATGCGCTTCGACGATGTCATCGGCGCGGGCGAAGCGAAGGCCGCGCTCGCCGACGTGCGCGCGTGGCTCACGGAACCCGCGCAATTCACCGGCATGGGCGTGCGTGCGCCGTGCGGCATCCTGATGACCGGCGGCCCCGGTGTCGGCAAGACGCGCCTCGCGCAAGCCCTCGCGGGCGAGTGCGGCGCGAACTTCATCGCGATTACAGGCAGCTATTTCAGCGCGAAGTATTACGGCGTCGGCATTCAGAAGGTCAAGCATTTGTTCGAGCTGGCGCGCAAGAACGCGCCGACCGTGATCTTCATCGACGAAGCGGACGGCTTGGGCAAGCGCACGGATACCGGCGGCGGGCCGGTCGAAGCCGAAAGCAATCGCATCATCAACCAATTGCTTGCGGAGATGGATGGATTCGCTTCGAACGAAGGCGTGATTATCGTTGCGGCGACGAATCATCCGGATAATCTCGACGAAGCGCTGCGGCGCCCGGGCCGCTTCGACAGAACAATTCAAGTGCGTCTGCCGGATATCGAGGACCGTGAAAGGATCTTGCGGTTTTACGCGGCGAACCTGAAAACGAAGGCCAGCGATATCGACTTCACCCAGCTCGCGCGCCTTACGACGGGTCTGTCACCGGCCACGCTCGCGATGATCGTCAATCAGGCAGGACTCGTCGCGCGCAAGGCAAGCGAGAAGGAAGTGGCTGCGGAGCATTTCGTCGAAGCGATCAAGATTGCGCGCATCGGCGATATCAACGGCGCCGAGCGCGCCCTGTCCGACGATGAACGCACGCGTATTGCCATTCACGAAGCCGGTCACGGCCTCGTCGCGGCATTGCTGGATACGGGCGTGCTAGAAGAAGTCACAATCTTGCCGCGCGGCGGCGCGTTGGGCGTGGCGCTCATCACAAAGAAGCAGGACAAGCATCTTTATCGCGAGACAGAGTTACGCAATGAGATTCAAGTGCTTCTCGGCGGGCGCAATGCGGAACTGCTTATGTTCAATGAAGCATCGAGCGGTGCGGCTCAAGATTTGCAGGAGGCGTCGCGAATCGGACTCGATATGGTGTCGAAGTTCGGCTTCAACACGGACGGAAATCTGTTCAGTCTTGCCGCACTGCCCCAGCAAGTCGCGGGGTTGCAGCTCAAGTCGGCGATCGAGCATGCGAACGAACTTCTGCACGATCTGAACGACGCGTGCTTCGCGCTGCTGAAGGCGAATGAGCCGGTATTGCGCGCGATTGCCAATCAGTTGCTCGAATCGGAGACGGTGCCGGGCGAAACGGTGTATGCGTTGATTGGCGAGCATGCGGCGGCTGGGAAAGCGATCGCAGATATCGACGAAATCGACGAGGCGCTCGCGGCATAAAAGAGACGTCCGCTTGCAGCCTTCGCGTTGAACGCGTATTGGTGATGGTCCGTGTTCGTTCGACGAAGGCGGCTATCTCATGCCGGAACAGATCACCAAATACCCGGACGTGACGCTTCGGGTCTTGAAAGGCGCCGGCGCGGCATGCGGCGACGGCGCGCCGCAAAAGATCCTCAAGCAATGCCCCGCTGACCGCTTCTGCTCGCTGCCTACCGGCGAAATATGCGTCTATGGTGTCGCTGAAATTCCCACTATGACGCAAATCGATACACGCGAGTTCGCCGCAGTCGTATCGCCACGCTTCACATTCGATAGAATCGAGGTTCTATCACTAAGCGGCCTAGGCGTCGTGCTTCTGCTGATAGGGTTAATACTGGGTTTCGCGGCCGGCAAATACTCAAGGAAGAGAGTGCCCTAGCTCTCGGTTCGTCATCCTGATTGATGAACGTCCAAGCGCACGACCCGATGCGTCAATGCGCTTCACCTCGACCCCGGTTCGGCGCACCCGCATGCGCGCCTTGAGCCGATGCACTGTTTTGTGCCCTCCCGGTGACAGCAGGTGAGTCGGGACTGGGCGTCGAGCTGCCCGTTGATGTCATCGCCGGCTTGGTCATTGACGGGACGATGACAGGGTCACGAGAGTATTCAACGCTTCCCGTCTTTACGTCTGACGATAGCGCGTGATTCCAGGCCACCGTTCGCTGTTGTGTCTTGCGGGGCCGATCCTTGCCACCACAAACGTCCCCTCTCCTGTGCGAACACGTGTGCGGCTTTGAGAAAGCGACGTATCGCCCTACGTGCTGCGTCGAGCTTCGTTTGTCTTTAGTACCCGCGTAAATACGCGATGTGTCTCGTCCCGTCTTGGTCGAGGGTAACGCCTTTGCTGAACGCTCACCTTCGGACGCTTGAGCCGACTTCACTGCATCCATAGCGCGGGGCACGCCCTGCGTTGATCGCGAGCCGCACCAGAACAGTCCAATCCCGAACGCCGCCGCGCCGTCAACGGTGCACGCCGGGGCTCCCCATGGAGCGGGCACGTTAAACGCTACTGACTGCGGCGATCCTTGATTTGGCTGCGAGCGGTCCCGCGGAATCGAGCTTGTTCGATCGCGCTGAAACGCTTGCGCCGCGTCACTGTCATTGGCGCGCGCTGCGTTTTTCACTGAAGAGACCGGCCATACGGCTCCTGTAGCACTCACGCCATCGTCTCTTGTCCCATGCACGCCATGTTGTGAAAACGCGCGCACTAATCCATAAGCGCTGACCATGATGCACAGGATCACCGCCAGGACAGCAGCACGATCTCTTGTGGTCGCAGTGGCGCCAACCGGCGGGAGCGCCGCCATATTGTGCCTATCGCCGATTGCCTCGAAAGAGGGCATGACCGCCTTTGCGATGCGTTCCGGGGACACGAGTGGTTCGTCGGCTCTTGTGAGCACGGCTCCGTGTCGATCGGCCCCGCAGTATGGACATGCGATATCGCCTGCCTGCGAGACGCTCTGGCAACGCGGGCAGATCACGGAGTAAAGCGACCGCAACTCTTCCTGCTGATCCATGGTCATACCCGTTGGAGCGCGAAAGCCCGGCAGCACTATTCTCACCTTTTACAAGCCGCGCTCGTGGTCGAGGCGCAGCGGCGGGACCGCTTCAACTGTTTTGTTAACGGCTGCGTTTGATGTTTCGTTCGACGTTAGCACACCGATGCACCGTTAGATAGCCAAAAAAACGCTCCCGGCCGGTACAATCGATAGCCCTGCGAACGATCGTGCAAGCGTTCGACGCAGGAAGACTGTAAGCTGAACACACGTGCGTTGCTTTGATACGACGTGTCGATTGTGGGAATGGCATCGCCGCGTGCATAGGTGGCCCCAATAATGCTCTTGCAGCACGCTTTTCCTGGTTTCGATGCACGTGCAAGATCGCGAGTGGCCACGCGAGACCTTTTTGAAACCATTACGCTCTAATATTTCTATTTTTTCTTGCCTAAGCTTCAGAGGCGTCGGTCAATGATGTTTCCCGGACATCGACAGCAAGCGGTCATTAAGGTCTTCATGCACAGACGAGTTCATCCACAACGACAGACAGGCCGTGAAGACGCGCATCAAGGCGCGCACAAAGGGAGAATGTCGTGAAGGTCGGAATCTATTGCGACTCGGGCATAAACGGCGGGCACGAAGAGATGCTCAAGCGCTTCATGCTTGCGCTCGTACAAAGCGCGGAGATCGATGCGTTGCACATCTTCGTGCCGAGAGACAATGCAGCGCTCTTTCGCTACGTGGTCGACCTTGCACGCGACCACCGCAAAGTACAGACGATTGCCCTTCCCTATACCGCAGAGTCCATTCGCGGCAATCTTTGGGCAATGCTTCGCATGTCGCGATCGACAGCGGCCATCTTGCGCGACTTTCGCCTGCATAAACTGCTGATCGCCCAGGGCACCATCGTCTCCGGCCTCGCGGGTCTTTTTGCCGCGCGCCTGTCGGGGACGCGAAGCGTGAGCTATCTGCCGCTCGTCGATGACAGTCCCAAGAGCACTCGTTTCATCGATAAAGTGAAGTGGCTCGCGAAGCGCGGCGTGTACCGCATGCCCAATGAGTACGTCACCTTGAACGAGCATCTGCGCGCCAAGCTGCGTCTGCTCGCACCACACGCGCGCACGATGATCCTCGAGAACTACGTCGATCCGCGCTTCGGCCATTCGACGCTGACTCGATCCGAGGCGCGTGCGAAGCTCGGCTTGCCCGATGACGGCACGAGGATCATCGCTCATATCGGACGCGTCGACTTCGAGCACAAGCGGCACGACTTCCTGCTCGAATCGATCGAACGTCATGCCGCTGCGTTTCAACGCACCATCGTGATCATCATTGGCGAAGGACCGGATTCCGCGCGTCTGGCGGCAATGGTGGAAGCAAGCCCCGTGTTGTCGGAATGCGTGCGTATATTAGGGCGCAAGACCGACGTGCTTCCCTATATCGTCGCAACCGATACGCTCGTGCTTCCCTCTGCATTTGAAGGCGTGCCGCTCGTCATGATCGAGTCGATACTGGCGGAGCGTCCGATTGTCGTGTCGCGCGTTTCGGGACTGGATGCGTACTTGCCGAACGCACTGCTCTTTCCGCCCGGCGATCACAACGCATTCGTCGAGCGCATCTTTGCGGCGCGCGAAGTACCGGTCGCGTCGATTGCGCAAGAGTTTCGCCGCCGCTTTTCGAGGGAAGTATTCGATGCACAGGCACAACGTGTGATGACGCTTCCTGCTCCGCCGGCGGACACATTCGATCCTGCCTCCGCACCGAGCCCGGACGTTCTGAAGAAGTAGCGTTGCCAGTTCAGCGTCTTGCACCGCATACGTGCAAGCGACTTTGCTCATAGTAAAAGCGTTTAATTTGAACTACTATGCTCCTTCCCTTTCAGAAGAGCCTCATGTCATGAGCCGAGTCGTTATCCTCAGTCTCGCGTCGTTGAGTGATGACGATAAGGAAGACGTCGCCTTGCCTGCGGAGGTCAAGAGCGAACTGGGGTCGGCTGTCGAACGGGTCATCATCTCGACGCGACACGCAACCACAGTGGAACTGCCGGACGACGCGGGCATGACAAGAAGACAAGCGGAAAGCGTCGGACGATCCGGTCACAGCGGTTTATCGGCAGTGGTCGTCAAGGTGGCGACGATGAACGGCCCGAACATCACACGCCGCATTCCGTTCATCGGACGTTTCGCTCAACATACGATCGACCTCGTACCTGACGATGTCCCCGACTGGCTCACGTGGGCGGCCGCGCATGTCGATCTGGCGGAAGCATCGCGCTTCTCCTTCAGTAGGACGCGTGCATATCAGGTTTGGGGAAGACTCTGGACGCAGCGCTTTGGTGCATGGCGGCCGGTCGAGCTCGTAAGCACGGAGCATCGATCGAATGACTATGCAAAGCAGTTCGAATTGATCACAGGCGAGCCTTCACTGTTGCAGATCGGCGGACCCGAACTTCCCGCGTGTTTCGTATCGCTTCCGACCGGTCACGTGAAGGTGCTGCTGACGCCGGGCTTGAACGCTCAGGCAGACGACTACCCGTTGAACATCGTTGTTTCGCGTGTCTCGGAAGGGCCTCGCAACGCATTGCTGTCTCTTCTGGCAATGGACGAGATGGTGCAAGCGCCACGCCTTGCCGAAGAACTGACTAATGGATTCGACTGGAACAGCGTGCGCGACGATCCGCTGATTGGGTGCGCGCTGGCCCATGCGGCCATCCGGCTCCGCGCACGAGACAGATTCACGCTTGCGGATGCAGTGGGGCTTTTTCAGAGCGCGCGGGGATCGGCCGACGCGGCCATCCTGTTAGCGAACCGTGAGCTTGCGGATAGCCCCTCCGATCTTTCGCGCGTCCTTCGCCTGCTGGATGTGGGCATCGGGCGCGCGCTGCCCGTGCTCGCGCAATCACTGACCGTTGCGTCCAATGCGCTCGATGTGCTTCGACGCCATGAGAGCGTGATTGACCAGAGGATGCTGATTGCTCTGACCGAGAAGTCGCGCATGTATCTTCGCGCGAGAGCCAACGCAGGCCCGTTTTTGTCCTTCTACGGACCCACGCCCGTCACCGCGCGGGAACGCTCCGAGACGGCGCGATCTGCGTCGACTGTTCAGGTGCCCGTGGCGGCGCGTACTGTCGGCGCGGCGCTTGCTGCGATAGCGACAGGCTTCAGGCCTGTCGCCGCCACGTCACTCATCGATACGGCAAAGACTGCCAGCTAGTCGATCAGCCTCGACCGAACGCCTTTACTCCAGAGGCTCGACCGATGCGACCGCAGCCTCATGCACCGCAACGTCACCATGCACGGGCCGCCGGTCGACCGCCGCTTCCGCCTGGAAACGCGCATAGCGCATTTCGATGAACGAAGTGAGCGACGCCTTGAAGATCTCGGTGGAAAAGCGCTCGGCATTCTCTCGGCACACGCGCGGATCGAACGCGTGCAGATTGCGCTCGAAGCGCGTGACCGCCTCATTCAGCGATGCCGGCGTCTGTTCCTTGAAGAACACGCCCGTGGGCCGCTCGCGCGGGATGCCGATCACCGTTTCCAGCGCACCGCCCCTGCCATAGGTGATGACAGGTGTGCCGCATGCCTGCGCCTCGATGATCGAAATGCCGAAGTCTTCCTCGGCTGCATAGACGAAGGCGCGCGCACGCTGAAGATGATCGCGCAAGACTTCAAACGACTGATAGCCGAGAATCGTTATGTTCGGGCCCGCGGCCGCGCGGACCTTGTGCATGTCCGGACCGTCGCCGATCACGACGAGACGCCGCTCGGGCGTCATCGAGAACGCCTTCACGATCATGTCGATGCGCTTGTACGGGACCATGCGCGACGCGGTCACATAGAAGTCTTCCTTCTGCGGCCGCATCGCAAATGCGCTGACATCGACCGGCGGATAAATGACCGTCGCGTCACGGCGATATGCTTTCTTGATGCGCCGTGCAATGAAATGCGAATTCGCGATCAGGTGATCGACACCGTTCGTCGAGCGTGCATCCCAGCCGCGAATGTAGTGCAGCAGGCCCCGCGCGAGCAATGATTTGAAGCCCTTCGAGAGCCCTGCTTCGGTCAGGTACTGATGCTGCAAGTCCCACGCATAGCGAATCGGCGAGTGCATATAGCTGATATGCAACTGATCCGGTCCGGTGATGACGCCCTTCGCGACTGCATACGAGCTCGATATCACGAGGTCATAGCCGGAAAGATCGAACTGCTCGATGGCCAGCGGCATCAGCGGCAAGTAGCTTCTATAGCGCTTCTTGGCTGAAGGCAGCTTCTGAATGAAAGACGTTTTGACCGGACGATTCCTGAGGCAGGTCCGGTCTTCCAGAAAGTCGACGAGGGTAAAGATGTCGGCGTTGGGGTAGCAGTCGATGATCTGCTGCAATACCTTCTCGGCTCCGCCGGTCACCACGAGCCAGTCGTGGACAATGGCAACTTTCACAGTCTCTCCTGATACATGGACGCTTCCGGATTGGAAGACTGTCAACGGTGTATTGAGTTGCAACGACAGCGCCGCTTGCGGCGAACAGAAGACGCAGTGCGACGCCGCCTGAATTACTGACGACTACCTTTCACCCGACTCCACATCCTCTCTGCGGTCTCGAAGAGCCACATCGACAGAGTCGCCAGGAAAAAGAGGCCCATTACCCGGACGATTTCGAGTGCGCGTGCGATGAGCCCGACGAACGAGTTCACACGCGTGACGAATGACATTGCTTGTTCCATACGTTCATATGTGTCGTTCCGGAGAAGGCACGGCACGGCGCTCGCGACTCTCCGTGCGACGACAACATTCGCACGCCTGATCCGAGGGTAACGACGCGGCATCGACAACTAGCACGCTTGATGCCAAGACGCGCAAGTGCGCGCCGGCTCGATGCGAAGACGAGCTTCAGGCGCCCGCATTGACGAGAGCAATCGCCCTTAATGGCGCGCTGCAAAGTCGACACTCTAAGCGAAGTGCTGAACTTCGGCAATGAAGCGCATTGCCACCGATATGAATAAAAACGATCGGTCGTCCGGGAGAGAACTGCTGTCCTCGAAGCTGGTCACAAGCAGTAAGTGACTGACATCGTTCAAATAGGTTCACGGATTCGAAGAAACGATCCTCAGGCGTCCGCTACCGCACACAAGCGCACTGAATGCGAATGACAAATCAATTCTTGTCTGATAGAAAGGCTCCTTCGTTCGTCTGCGTGTTGGCGCACGCCTGTCGATGCGAGGGCCGGCGTCCGCGTCATAGGCAGCATTGGCATTCGCAAAAAACCAAGGACACTCGATGGGCTTTGCAATCAACGGCAAGTTCGCCTCACAGCGCATTACCGGCGTGCAACGCGTGGCGTATGAATTGACGCGCGCCATGCAGTCACGCGCGTCATCGCCGACCGAACTCCCCGTGCTGGTGCCTCCCGACGCAACCGATCTCGGGTTGGCCGCGCGCACTACGCACATCGCGCGCAATCTCAAAGGAAATCTTTGGGAGCAGATCACGCTGCCGCTCGAATCGCGGCAGGACACGCTGATCAGTCTCTGCAATACCGGTCCGCTGTTCAAGCGCCGCCATCTGCTGATGATCCACGACATGGCCGTCTACGACGTGCCGCATGGGTTTTCGAAGAAGTTCGTGATGTGGTATCGGCTTAGATTTTCTGTTCTTCGCCGACAAGCAAACCTGATACTGACGGTGTCGCGGTTCTCGCGAGAGCGCATCTGCCATCACCTGCGCCTCGATGAATCGCGTGTCGAAGTCATCAGGCCCGGCGCCGATCACATGGACCGTGTCACGGCAGAGCCATCGATTCTTGAGAAACTCTCACTGAGCAAGGACAAGTACTGCATCCTCGTCGGCAGTCTCGATCCGCGCAAGAACCTGCAACGCGTGCTGGCCGCCACGAAGCTGCTTGGTCATCTCGACAAGGACTTCAAGTTCGTCATTGCCGGCGGCGCGAATCCGCGTGTGTTCGCCAATAGCGATTCCACTCCGCAGTCGTACTCCGACCGGGTGATCTGGGCGGGCTTCGTCAGCGATGGTGAACTGAAGGCGTTGTATAGCAGCGCGGCGTGCCTGGTATTTGCTTCTCTCTACGAAGGCTACGGATTGCCGCCGCTGGAAGCGATGTATTGCGGTTGTCCGGTGATCGTGTCGAAGGAAGCCTCGTTGCCCGAGGTATGCGGCGACGCGGCTATGTATTGCGATGCGACGTCGGTCGAAGACATCGCGGCGAAGATCGAATTGATGGCGACGAACGACGTGCTTCGCGAGCAGCATCGCCGCGCGGGGCTCGCCCATGCAGCGCAATTTCGCTGGGACGGCGCCGCAAAGAAACTCATGCAGATTCTACAAACGGCCCGTTGAGATTACACGTTCGCTTTTCTTGTTCAATGCAACATTGGCACTTGGATTAAAAGAGCGGGCGCGTCAAGGGCAACAATGCAACCAACTATTACTTATTGCCTGTGCTACGTCCCTTTATTCGGAGTGTGCGTTAGCGCACGTACCTTAATTTGACGAGGCTTGAAGGTAAGCAGTATTGCGACGGCTACGCGTTTTCCCGAGTTTTGTCTTTTTCGGGGGTTCCGTCCGGTGTTTCGACGTCCCAAACATCTCCTTCTTTAGCAAACGTTGGAATTTTTTACTAGCCGTGCGATTGCGGGATCGGTATTCCTTGCACCGCACGCCGCTGGTTTTTTGGACCGACATTCGAATCCATAAGGAAACTCTCTAATGAACACACCAGTTCTTGGGATCGATCCAGTCCCTGTGCGCAGCCGAGACGACGGGTTCTCCGCGAGCGACTTCTGGAAGCTCATCGTCGATAACGCTTGGCTCGTGGTGTCGATCATCATCGGCATCACGGCGCTGGCGACGGCTTACGCCTACCTCGCCACACCGATGTTCGCATCGGATGCGCTCATCAAGGTGGACTATCCGAACCCCAATGCGCTTGGCGTGAACAACACGCAAGGCCAGCAGCAGGTCGTTCCGTCGACGCTGCCGACCGACGCCGAGATTCAGATCATTCAAAGCCGCGCGGTGCTTCTGCCGGTCATCAAGAAGTATCACCAGGACGTGCTGGTTGCGCCGCGCGAGATGCCGCTCGCCGGCCGCGTCTCGGAACTGTTGGCTACGCCTGGCCAGCCTTCTGCGCCCGTGCTTGGTTTCAGTTCGTTTGCATGGGGCGGCGAAGAAGTGAACGTCAGCCAGCTCGACGTGCCCCCGCGCCTCGAAAACAGAAAGCTCATGCTGCGCGTGCTGCCGCAAGGCGCATACGAGCTGGTCGATCCCGACGGCAATTCCATCCTGCACGGCACCGTAGGCCGCGCAGTGAACGCCGACGGCATCTCGGTGATGATTGACAAACTCGTCGCTCGTCCCGGCACTGAGTTCAACGTCACGCGCTTCAGCGAATATCAGGCTGTGACGCGTTTCGCCAAGAACCTGAAGGTGATGGAATCGACGAAGGACTCGGGCGTCGTTCAAGTGCTGTATGAGAACGAAGATCCCCGTCTCGCGCAGGAAATCACGAATGCGATCGCACAGACGTATATTGCGGCGCATGTCGATCAGCATCGCGAAGAAGCGAGCGTCACGCGCAACTTCATACTGGGCGAACTGCCGCGGCTCGAGCGCGAGCTGCAACGCGCCGAGAGCGAGTTGACCAACTATCGCCGCTCGTCCAACTCGATGCAGCCGGGAACGGAAGCGACCTCGTACCTGCAAGGCAGCCTCGACATCGAACGGCAAATCGCTTCGCTGCAGATGCAGCGCACGCAGACGGCGGCCCGTTTTGCACCGAACACGCGTGAAGTGCGCACGATCGACGAGCAACTCGCCACGCTCAGGGCGCAAAAGCAGGCGTTCGATCAGCGCTTCGGCCAGTTGCCGGGCTCCGAACGCAAGCTGATGGACCTGACGCGCGATTCGAAGGTCGCGGAAGACATCTATGTCGCGATGCGCCAGAAAGCGAGCGAGCTTGCAGTCACGCGCGCCGGCACCATCGGCAACGTGCATCTGATCGACTCGGCGATCTATCCGACGGACCCGTCGAAGCCGAAGCGTCCGCTCGTCATCGCTGGCGGCGCGGCTGCAGGTGTAGTCCTAAGTATTCTGTTCGTGTTCTTCCGCGATCAACTCTCGCGCAGCGTGAAGAGCCCGCACTCGGTCGAAAGCCGCCTGAGCCTGCCGGTGTTCGGCGCGGTCAGCTTCAGCCCGATTCAGGCGCGTCTCGATCGTCCTTCGAAGGCATCGCTTCTGCCTGGCAAGAGCCGGCCGGGTGCCTTGACGAGCGACCCGTCGCGCCGCGTATTGAGCGACGAGCGCGATGCGCAAGGACTTTCCTCCGATGACGTGGGTCATCACCCGCTCTCCGCGCTCGGCGATCGCGACATGGCCGTTGAAGCGTTGCGCGCGGTGCATGCATCGCTGATGCTGGATATCGGCCCGGCGCCGAACAACGTGCTCGCCGTGGTGGGCGCTACACCGGGCACCGGCAAGACCTTCGTCGCGTCGAACCTCGCCGTGCTTCATGCGCAAACCGGCAAGAACGTGCTGCTGATCGACGGCGACATGCGACGCGGCCGCATCGCTTCGATCTTCGGGCAACACGGCGGCAACGGCTTCGCGGAAGTGCTCGCGAGCAAGATCCAGATCGATCAGGCGATTCGCCAAACGGATGTGCCGGGTCTCTCGCTGATGACCTCGGGCCGCTTCCCGGCGAACCCGTCGAAGATGCTGTCGACGCCGCGTCTGCCTTTGATCCTCGATCTGCTGCAACAGCGTTACGACCTCGTCATCATCGATACGCCCGCCGTGCTCGCTGTCAGCGACGCCAACCTGATCGCCGCGAACGCGGGGTCGTCGGTGGTCGTCGTGCGGCCGAGCGCCCAAAGCGAAGGCGAGTTGCAGGAAGCCATCAAGCGCCTCGATTTGACGGGCGCACGTATCGCGGGCGTGATCTTCAATGCGGTTCCCAAGCGCCGCAGCGAGAAACGCACGTATGCGTACGCGAGCGCCTACATGTCCAACGTGACGACGGAAGAGGACTAAGCTCATCGTCACCTTTGGACAAGACTGCCGGAACGCCGCCGATTCACCGGCGCGCGGTCCCGCCAAAGGCGTCATAACAATTCGAGTCGATGGACGCTAGCGTCCGGAGAGACCCATGTACGCACGCACCATCTCGATGTTGTTCTACATGTTCTTTACCTGCGTGATTCTCAATCCGCAGGTGGGGGGCTTCACGGTTTACTTCTATCTTTTCATTCCGTTCTTCGATCCCGGTTTCACGCGTTTTCTGACGAGCACCGTGCGTCGCTGGAGCGGGCCGCTCGCGGTCGCGGTTGCGGTCAGTCTCATCGGATCGCCGACGGTGGCCGTGCGCGTGATTTCGCTCGCGATATGCATCGGCTATCTGCTGTACTCGAAGCAGCGGCGCATCTTCTATCTGCACGTGTGGATGCTGATCAACATCGGGTTCGCCGCGCTGCAGTTCGTGCTGTACTACGTGAACCGCGATCTCGCGATGGCGCTGGGTCCGCGCGCGCTCGGACAGATGATCTGGGGTTCGTATGCGACAGCCGCCTATACGAACTTCTTCGAAGTGTTCTACTTTGCGCGCGTCTCCGGCTTGTCGCGTGAAGCGGGTTTCTTCTCGTCGCTGCTGGTTGCATCGCTGGTCGTCTATCTCGCGACGAGCGAGCGCATCGACAAGCGGGTGGTGGCGCTCTACGTGTTCGGCCTGATCATCAGCTTCTCGAAGTCCTCGATGCTGTTGTTTTTGTTCGCTGCGCTCTACCCTTTCCGCAAGCCGCTGCGCGCAGCGCATCCGCTCGTCGTGTTCTGCGCGTTTGCAGTCTCGATCACGGCGCTGTCGGTCTTCATGGGGAACCACAACTTCTTCGGTTCGGAGACGTTCGGGCATCGCTTCGGCGGCTATCCGTTCATGGTCGAAGCCAAGCTCGAAGATCTCATTTCCGGCATTAGCGCCCCTGAGATTCTCAAGCACTACCGCTATCTGCCTTATATCCGCCTCATCGAAGCGGACATGATGGTGGCGGGCGTGCCGTTCGCGGGTCTGCCGGCGTCCGTCGCGGACATGGGTCTCTTCAGCGCGCTTCTGTTGTTCGGCGTGGTGGCGTTCACCGCATCGGATGGCTTCGTTCTGTTGCTGTTCCTGCTGATATCGTCGACCGTCAGCATCACGACGGTCACGTCGTTCGTGCCGCTCGGCTACCTGCTTCTGTACTGGCCGCGTTTCCAGGCCTATATCGCGGAGCAACGGCTCGCGGCATGGCACAAGGGACCGCGCAGCGCAATCACGCGTGCGCGGCGCTTTTCGCCGCCGCGCACGCCTCGCGCGCGCGCGATGCGTGTCGTAGAAGGCGAATGACCCGCCGAACCATCCACAGGTACGCAGTCCGAAGGAGTTTCAATGCAAGTGCCTCGCACGATGCGGGCCGTGTCGCGCGGCCCGCGTCACGCCCGCTCCGTTTACACCCGATCGATTCGTCCGCGCCTCATTGCATCGGCCACGCTGATGCTCGCGGCGCAGTTCGCAGGACTCGCCTTCACCAGCGATGCGTTCGCCGCCAGCGCGTTGACCGTATCGAATGCCCCTGGCACGCTCATTAGCGACGATGCCGGCAGCAAGCGCATCACGTTCAAGCTCGCGCCGGGAAGCGCATCGGAAGGTGCGCAGGTCGTCGCGACGCTGTATCGCTATGACGACAACGCCGAGCTTTCACAGACGCCAGTCGATACTTACCGCGCGTCGGCATCGAATAGCAAAGGGGGCGCGCAAGTGGCGGTGAACGTGTCCTTGCCCGGTCCCGGCCTGTATGTTCTCGATGCGAAACTCGTATCCGCGAGCGGCGGGGAAGGCGAATCGGTCAAGGTGAGTCTCGCCGCGCTTGCATCGGGCAACGGCACCTTCAAGGACGCGGGCGTCGCCACGCATTTCGGCCAGCGCAAGGGCAACCCGGCGACGGTGCTTTCACTCATCAAGCGCGCGGGCTTCACCTGGATACGCGACGAACTGTACTGGAGCGAAGTCGAGAAGACGCCGGGCAAGTTTCAGTTCGGGCGCAACGAAAACGACTACGGCGGATACGTGCGTCAGGCGGCGAAGATGAACATCAAGCCGCTGATCGTGCTCGATTACGGCAACGCTCGCGCCTACCCTGCTCTCTTCAGGGGACCGCAAGGCTTTCCGCGAACGGATCAGGAGCGCGATCTTTTCGTGCGCTATGCGCAGAAGGTCGTCGGCTTCTATGGCGACGACGTGAAGACGTGGGAAATCTGGAACGAGCCCGCGTTTTCGCGCATCGGCTACGACAACTACGTTGCGCTGCTGAAGCCTGTTTACACCGCGATCAAGAAGGTCAGCCCCGATGCAAACGTCGTGTCATGCGGCGGAGGCGGCGCGGGCGGCGGGCCGGGTGGCGACTGCATCGCGCAGATCGTCAAAGCCGGTGCGCTCGAGTATCAGGACGGTTTCAGTATCCATCCGTACATGTCGCCCTACGATCCCGATCACGGCTACAGCGCGCAAGGATCGCCGCTGCCGCGCGTGAACGTGCCGACGGTATGGCCGCATCTCCGTGACATGACGAAGTCCCATCCGCGGCCGGACATCGGGCGGCTCAAGGTGTACATCACCGAGATCGGCTGGCCGTCGAGCCCGGCGGCAGCGGGTCTCTCGGAGCAGAAGCAGGCCGCCTACGCGGCCCGCACGTTCCTGCTCTCGCGGCGTTTCAACGCGGTGGAAACCGTCATGTGGTACGACTTCGTCGACGACGGTGTAAAGCCGGCCGACAAGGAAGCGAACTTCGGCCTCGTGCGGCTCGATCTCACGCCGAAGCCCGCGTACGTCGCCGTGACGACGCTCATGCGCAACATCGGCTCGCGTGCATGGGACCGCGCGCTCGTCGATAACGGCGATACGAAGGTCTTCCAGTATGGCGGCGATGACCGCGTGATCGTCGGCTGGCGAAGCGATGTGGACGCGGACCCGGTGCCGACGTCAGTGCCGGTTCCGCCGGGCACGTACAAGCAGATCGACTGGCAAGGGGCGACGTCGACGCTGACGGTCAAGGAAGGCTTCCAGTGGAAACTGGGGGCGCTGCCCAAGTATCTGATCCCGGCGAAGTAACGAAGCGATAAAGCACCGCGATTCACGCACGCATAAAAAAACGCTCCGACTCGCGAAGAGTCAGAGCGTTCAAAGCCCGTGCTGTCGAAGCGTCCGCTTAAACCGGGTTCGCCTTGATGAAGTTCTTGAAGTTGTTGTACGACGCGCGCTTCGTCACGCCATCGCCCGCGATCAGGCCGTAGTTGTCGTCGATGACCGCGTACATCATGATCGATTCGATGTTGTACTTGTCCTTGAGCGACCGGTATTGAGCCAGCGCCTTCGGGATGTATGCGGACTGTTGGTCCGCGGTGTCCTTCTGAGCATTCCAGCCCCACTCGGTCAACCAGATCGGTACACCGAACGAATCCTTGAGCGCCTGGAGCACGTCGTAGCACTTGCTGTTCTGCCAGCCGCACAGCATGTCGCCCGAGCTTTCGTACCAGTGATAGCAGGTGAAGTCCCAGCGAATCGACGCCGCGCCGCTCGCGCCATTCGTGGTGCCGTTCGGCGAGACGCCGTTCCACAGCATCTGCAATGCGCGATACGAGAGCGGAATGCCGGTGCCCACGCCGACCTTGATCGACGGATCGATTGCGCGCACGCCATCGATCATGCCGCGCAGCACGCCACGCAGCGACGGCCATGCCGAGGCGCTCCAGTTTGCCGCGCTGCTGCCGTCGCCGCTTATCTTGAGCGGAACGTCGAGTTCGTTGCCGCATTCGATGTGCGACACGAGGCCCTTGAGCTGCGTCGTCGCGCCCGTCGCAAGGTTGTAGCCGAGCGTGTAGGCCGACGACTCGCTGAGCGACGTATTCCAGCCGCACGAAAGCGGGTTCAGAACCGGCAGGATCGACACGCCGCTGCCCTTGAAGGCGCCGGTGAGCGCGGCTGCAATCGTCTTCGCCATGCCGGAATCGGCGACGTCGGCACGGTAGTTGGTCACGCCGAGATCCTTGAGGATCGCGAGCTGCGCCGCCGCCGACATCGTCTTGTAGATGCCCGAGCCGTAAGCGAGGTGACCGTTGATGCCGTAGAACTTCGAACCGGAAGTCGCTGCTGCCGCCGACGCCACGCCGCGCGGGTCCGTGGTACCGACGTTCTGCCACGTGCTGCCGTTCTTGAACCACGTGCCGGCGGAGTTCTTCGCGTAGATCGCGCCGTTGTAATAGAGGATGGTGGTGAGCGCCGCGGGCGAACCGGTCGCTACCCCAGCGCCGTTGCGATTCACGCGGCCACCGACGAGCGTCCACACGGCGCCTGAGCTATCGGTGATGGAGGCTGCGGGCGGGATGACGGTACCGCTTGCCGAGGCGCTCTTTGCGACGGCCTGAGCGTTGACGACGCTATCCGCAGACATTGCTTCGCTACCGCCGCCGCATGCGGCCAACGCGGCACTCCCGGCGCTCGCCATCATCAGAGACAGGAAGCCTCTACGCGAAACGGGAGCGTTCTCGCGGTTGAGCACGGGAAACAAGGAATTTTCGTCTTGCGATCGGGTGGGCTGGTTCGAAGGCACGGGAATTTATTCATGTCTGCGTTAAGGAGACCGGAGTATAAAGTCCTAAAACTCCCTAAGACGTTTCTGAATGTAACAGGAAGGCAGAAAAGTAATCGCTTGCTTTATTCATACCGTAGGCGGGAAATCCTCCTGCAAACGTTTGCAGAGCCGGAACAAACGTTCGCGTTATTTAAGACGAATGACAGTGAATCGGTCAATATTGGTCCGGTTTCGAAAGATGCGAATCATTTCGTACGTCAAAAGTACCTGAAATATGCGCGAAACGCGGTTAGTCGCTCGACCGATCGTTAGGTTCGCGAAACGGCTCGGTCGATTGAATACGCGGGAAAACACCGGGCTAACGCTTACTGGGCTTAGGATCGGGAGATTTGACTGAGCGTCTCAACGATGAGCGATAACGTTCCACAGGCAGTTTTTTCCGATGCAAAAGACGAAGACGGAAGAGGTGAAACAGCGTTAACCCTTGTCGAGCCGCCCTTGACAGGTCTAGAGAAGTCCGGCGAGCGGAAATAACGTCCCTTGCTGAGCTACTACCGGAAAGAATTCTCTCCGGGCCGCTTCTTGGAAAAGTTGGCGCTTTAGTGAGTTCCTACCGTACAGCGCGTGCGCTTCGGTCCATGCGAAGAAAAGTCTTGTCACAAAGTCGCGCCGAGAACTTACTTACGCCCGTGCAGCGAGCGACGAGCGCGCTGTCTCACGGGTTCGGCAGCCGCGTTCACGCGATTACCGTGGAGGGTTGTGTCGAGAATAGGGACGTCGAACGAGTCGAATCGCGCTTGCGCAGGCATCGTGCAGCGTAGAAACTCAATCAACGGCGCTGCACCCGAGCCGTTCGAGTATGTCTTGCATGAACGTGGCGATCGCCTTCTCACCCTCCACTACGAGGACACTGACGCCGTGGAGATCGCGCATCACCGATCCTTTACCTAATCGCTTCGCGCATCTGGCTTAGGAGCACTTTGGATCGTGCATCGCAAGGCACGCGTGAGTTGAGGCTTCTTCACCGGTCGATGCGGTACCGTTCGCAAGAACTATGGAAGAGAGCCGACGACGCCTGCCTACGTTCTATCCACTAGCGGAGCAAGTTCACGCGTCATTCCAACCATAAGTCGATATACAGGCGACCAGGCAAGCCGGCACGCTTTTCCGCGAGGGAGGGTCGATCTATAGGGACCGTTGTGATTGCCACGAATTGCGCACAGCCGTCGATGGCACTGCATAACGACGACGCGTGCAGAAATGCAGGAAAAAGACCCAGCTATCGAGAGGCGAACCAATTCGGCGCTCTGACAACAAGCAAGCGCCGCATAATCCATACGCAGCGCCCGCACACCCCGCCTCAGACGACCTTACCTGGATTCAAAATGCCAAGCGGATCGAGCGCGCTCTTGATCGCGCGCATCGCGTCGATGTCCGTCTCGCGACGGCTTTGCGGCAGGTAATGCCGCTTCTTCACGCCGATGCCGTGCTCCGCCGAAATCGATCCGCCGAGTTCGCGCGTGACATCGTAGATGACGCGGTCTATGTCGTCGTGATCGTGTGCGCCCAGGCCCGGCACGTCGACCACGATATGAATGTTGCCATCGCCCAGATGTCCGTAGATCAGAACAAGCGCTTGCGGCCAGCGTTCGCGCAGACGCGCCTCGCAACGCGCGGCCGCCTCGCCGACCTGCCCGATCGAGAAGCTCACGTCGTAGGCCGCGTGATTCGGAATGAAGCGCTGATACTCGCCGGGCGCATCGCGAATCGCCCAGAATGCCAGCGCATGCGCTTCCGATGAAGCGATGGCCGCATCCGTCACGATGCCCTCTTCCAGCATCGCGCCGAGAAACTCTTCGAACGCCTCGTTGTGACGAACCGGATCGGTGCCGACGCTTTCGAGCAGCACATAGAACGGATGCGGCGACCCGAGCGGCGCGCGCAGATTCGGCAGATTGCCGAGCACGGCATCGTGATAACCGGCCCACATGACTTCGAACGCCGATACGCCCGGCGCGAGTCCCGCCTGCGCGCGCGTGAGCAGCGTCGTCACCGCTGCGAAGCCGGGCAGGCCGCACCATGCGGTGGCGGTCGCGGTCGGCCTGGGCCGCAGCCGCAGCACGACGCGCGTGATGACCGCAAGCGTCCCTTCGCTGCCGATCAAAAGATGCCGCAGATCGTAGCCGCTATTGTTCTTGATCATCTTCGTGAGACCGCCGACGACCGCGCCGCTCGCGAGCACCGCTTCGAGCCCGAGCACCTGATCGCGCATCATCCCGTACTTGATGACCCGATTGCCGCCCGCATTCGTCGCGAGGTTGCCGCCGATGGTGCAGCTTCCCCGCGCGCCGAGATCGAGCGGAAAGTAGAAGCCCGCCGCGCTCGCCGCTTCCTGTACCGTTTGCAGCACCGCGCCGGCTTCGACGGTCATCGTGCCGGACACTTCATCAATCTCGACGATGCGGTTCATGCGGTCCAGACTCAGCGCGACCTCCCCGCCCCGCGCGTTCGCCCCGCCGACGAGTCCCGTCAGTCCGCCTTGCGTGACCACGGATTGCCCGTAGCGCGAACAGATGGCGAGCGCCTGTGCGACCTCTTCCGTATTGCGCGGCCGGATGATGGCGAGAGGCACTTCGCCGGGCAAGCCGCTCCAGTCGACGACCCGCCGCTCGCCGAATTCGCCGGGCAGCGCGACCACGTCCGCGCCGAGGGTTTGGCGCAATGCGCTTACAGCTTCGCTTGCCGTCATGTGCTGCGTGTCTCCGTGTTCAATGGGTTCTTGCTTATCAAACAGCAGTAAAGCATGCGTGCTCGGGCGCGGCAAGCTGCGGACATCGTCATATCCGGACCGGACCGAGTTGTCGCAGCGTTTTGTTGCTGCTACAAAAGCGTTATCGAAGCGCACACACGCACATCCGCCGCTTGCCATCGACGCGACCGCTTCATCGAACGACCGTCCTCAATGGAGCGTCTCATGCGGTCTCTGTTCATCAGCTATCACCGCGGCAACCGGCCCTGGGCCATTGCGATGTTCCAGCATCTGGAGCGGCACGGATACGACGTAATCTTCGACTTTCTCGATGTCGCCGATACCGCCTATGAACGCATCGCCCGCACACAGATTCAGACTTGCGCGCACTTCGTCGTCCTGCTAACGCCATCGGCGCTCCAGGACCTTTCCGGCCCGGACGACCGGCTGCGCCGCGAGGTCGAGGCCGCGCTCGACGCCCGCTGCCACGTGATTCCGCTAGTGGTAAAGGGCTGCGGGTTCGAGTCGCCTGCGATCGGCGGCCAGCTCAAAGGCAAGCTGGCGAAGCTCGGACAACACGACCCGCTGACAATCGACGCGCATCGGTGCGACGAAGGCATCGCGCAGATACATCGCCGGTGCCAGCACTACCAGCCTCGCGATGCGTGGCGCGCGCCGCTGCCGGCGGATGGAATCGACCTTGCGCACGACGCCGCGCTGAACGAACGCGCCGCCGCGCGCTCGGCGCGGGCTGTCGCGATGGAAGAACTCGCCGCGCAGCAATGCTTCGAGCAGGGTGTCGCCGCCGCGTCCATCGACGAGAAATTGCGCTTGTACGGCGAAGCGGTCCGGCTCGATCCGCTCTGCGCGCCCGCGTTTCGCGAACGGGCGCGCGTGCACAAGATGCAAGGGCAATTCGACGCCGCCTTGCTCGACTACGACGCCGCGCTGCGCAGCGAGCCGGACGAGCTATCGAGCCGTCTCGGCCGGGGCCATGCGCGCGAAGCCAACGGCGATCTCGACGGCGCGCTGCTCGACTATCGCCGCGCGGTGGATATCGAACGCGGGTGTATCGACGCTCACGTTGCGCTCGGACTCGTGCGTCATGCGAAGGGCGATGCGGACGGCGCGATCGTCGATCTCAGCCGCGCGTTGCGGCTCGCGCCGGGCGATGCGAACACGCTGCGTCATCGGGGACGCGTGCGCGCCGCTAAGGGCGATTTCGATGGCGCGCTGACCGACCTGGATCGCGCGATCCGTATCGAGCCTGACTGCGCGGCTGCGTATCGACTGCGCGGCAACGTGCGCGGCAATCGCGGCGACGCACGCGGCGCGCTGCTCGATTACGACAAGGCGCTGCGCCTTCAGCCGGGACTCGTCGACGCAAAAATGGATCGTGGCTGCCTGCGCCGCCAGTTGGGCGACGTCGCGGGCGCGCTGCGCGATTTCGGCGATGTGATCCGCTCCGCGCCCGGCCACGTCGCCGCGTATGTCGAATCGGGCATCGCGCGGGCGTGCATCGGCGAACTCGACGGCGCATTGCGGGACTTCGATCATGCGATCGGCATTGACGGACGCAACGCGCGGGCATCGTATGAACGCGGACTGGTGCGTGCGCGCCAGGGCGATGCCGATGGCGCGCTCGACGATTTCGCCACCGTGCTCGCGCTCGACCCGGGCCACGCACGAGCCTACTGTGGACGCGCCGACGTGCATCACGCGACCGGCCATTTCGACGCCGCGCTCGGCGACTACGACGCCTGCTTGCGCATCGCGCCCGATGACGCCGATGCCCGGCTGAAGCGGGGACGCCTCAGGCTCGAACGCGGCGATGTCGCGACCTCCATCGAAGACTACGATGCAGCGATCGTCGCGCAGCCGAATCTGGCGGATGCGTATGTCGAACGCGGCGTCGCGCGGCAGTCGCTGGGCGACTGGCAAGCCGCCGTGCACGACTTCGACGCAGCGATCGCACTGCGTCCACGCGACGCCCGCGCCCTCGCACGACGCGGCAATGCACGCGCGAAGCTCGGCGACACCGAACGCGCGCTCGCCGATCTCAATGGCGCGATCGCCCTCGCTCCCGACGATGCCGCCGCCTATCACGACCGTGGCCTCGTGCGCGTCCAGCAAGACCACTTCGACGCCGCGCTGCGTGATTTCGACGCCGCCATCCGCTTGCGTCCCGACGATGCCGTCGCGCACAACAACCGCGCCAACGTGCTTTGCGACCAGGGCGACTTCGACGCCGCGCTGCGCGATTACGGCGTCGCGCTGCGTCTCGATCCGGATTACGCGGTGGCGTGGTTCAACCGTGCGAACGCGCGTCGCGAGCGGGGCGACCTGCCGGGCGCGCTTTCCGATCTGAACGACGCGATTCGCATCGATCCCGCCTGGGCTGATGCATACACGTTGCGCGCACCATTGCGGCTCGCGATGAACGACGCGCAAGGCGCGCTGCACGATCTGGACGAAGCGGTGCGGCTCGAACCGGGCCGCGCATCGGCTTATGTGCTCAGGTCCGATATGCGCGCCGGCAGCGGCGATACGGAAGGCGCGCTCGCGGATCTGAACGAAGCCATCCGCATCAGACCGCATTTTGTGGACGCTTATATAGCGCGTGGTCTTTTGCATGCCAAACGTGGCGACCGGCAGAGCGGCCTGCGTGATCTGGACGAAGCCATTCGCCTCGAGCCCGACGATCCCGGCGTGCATTACACCCGTGGCTCGCTGCGCAGCGAAGACGGCGACATCGACGGTGCACTCGGCGACTTCAACCGTGCGATCGCTCTCGCGCCCGACTTCGCGGGGGCATATGTGGATCGCGGCGCGGCGCGCGGACGCGTCGGCGATTTCGACGGCGCGATGCAGGACTTCGACACGGCCATCCGTCTCGCTCCCGATCGGCCGGAGGCTTACGCGAATCGCGGAATCGTCAGTATGGCGAATGATTTGCCCGACGATGCGTTGCGGGATTTCGACGAGGCTTTGCGCCTCCAGCCCGATCTTGCCGCCGCATACTATGACCGCAGCGTCGCGCGCACGAAGTTGGGCGATACGCCGGGCGCGCTCCGGGACCTCGACGATGCGATCGCGCGATCGCCCGATTTCGCGGCGGCTTATAACGACCGGGGCGTGATCCGCGCCCGCAACGGCGATCTGGCCGGTGCGTTGGGCGACTTCGACGAAGCGATCCGTCTCGATCCCCGCCGCGCCGACGCGCACTGTAACCGGGGCAACGCGCGCCACGCCAGCGGCGACATCGAGGGCGCGCTGAACGACTTCGATCGTGCGATAGAACTCGCGCCCGATCACGCCGTCGCGTATGCGAATCGTGGCGCGGCGAGGGCGGGCGCGGGCGATATCGACGGCGCGCTCGCCGATTATGACGAAGCGATTCGCCTCGACCCCGCCTACGCCGACGCCTACACGCGCCGGGCAAGAGCACGCCACGACGCGGGCGATGTGCCCGGCGCTCTAACCGATCTCGACGAAGCGATCCGCCTCGCGCCCGGTCACGCGGATGCGCTGAACGATCGGGGCGTCGCGCGGCTCGAACGGCGAGACATCGACGGCGCGCTGCTCGACTTGCATGAAGCGATTCGCGTGGCGCCCGCTCACGCGGATGCATTGAACAACCGTGGCGTCGTCCGCCGGAATCTGGGCGACACGGACGGCGCGCTATGCGATTTCGATGAAGCCATCCGCCTCGCGCCCGGGGATGCGCTCGCGCATCGCAATCGCGGTTTGCTTCGTCGTGAGCGCGGGGATACGGAAGGCGCGATACGCGATCTGGAGGCAGCGGCTGGCCTCGGCAAGGCGAACGGGCTTGCGTGGGTGGATCGCACGTACGCTGACGGAGCGCATGCGATCGCAGAGCGACGGATTGCGGTGGAAGACTGTCGCCGGTATCTGAAGCTGATCGCCGCGACGTATTCGGGGCGGTGATTCCGCGGCGGCTTTATTGAATTCGAAGCCGGGCGCTATACCATGCGCCGATATCGATTGCGCGCTGAAGCATCGCAACGGTCACAGGCTCGCGTTCGTAGCGCTTTCGAACCGGCTTGAAAACCAGGCTGGCTAAAAGAAGAAACGGTCCCGGCGCGCGTTCTTCCACGAAGTATCGAGGGAAATCGAAATCGCTCACTTCGACGTGGAACTGCTCGAAACAGGCTTCCATGAAGTAAGCGGCATCGTCGCCGGTGAGGCCCAGATCGCGTTCAAGACTGCTCGACACACTCAGTGCTGGTGTCGATAAAAGACCTATCCGGGCGCGAATGAATTTTTCGAGTTCAGCCCAGAGCGTCGACGGTTGCGTCATCGGTCTGCTTTTGAACCTGTGAGCATTGCAAGTCGATGGCGATACTACTTCGATTCCCTTGTCTCGACTGCAACAGAAGGTCAACGATCAAGCGCTGCGACACGCAACGCCCACCTCAGCGCCTCCCCCTCAAACCGGCCCCGGATCGCTCATCGACGGCGCGCCGGTCTCCACATGCCCCGCATAGCGCCGCGCGAACCCGTCGAAGTCGATCGACGACACGCTCAGGTCATACCACCCCGATCGCCCCGACACATCCCATCGATCCATCAGCGTCTCCCCCGGACTCACGCTGATCGCGCGCGCCGACGCCGTGTCGTACGCATTGGCCACTCGCAACCGGCACGCGACGCGCCCTCCGTTCGTCACGCGCAGCGTCGCGAGCAAAGCGCCCGGATCGAGCGAAAGCTGAACCTCCGGCAACGCATTGCCCTCGGCAGAACCGCGAAATTCGAACAGGGTCCCGTTCGGCCCGTAGACAGACAGGTCATAGCGGCCCTGCGAATCGCGCAGCGGCCAGAAGTCGGAAAACGCGTCGCCTGCCGCCATCGTGTAGCGGCGCGGCGCGCTCGGGGCACGCACCCGGTCGTAGATATAGAACGCGACGCCCACGCGGCTGCCATTGCGAAAGTCCAGCAAGAAGAGGTCATCGGCGATACGGCCGTTCATCGCCAGCGCATAGGGCAGCGCCCGCGCGGGCCGCGTGGTGCGCTCGCAGCCGGGCATCGCCTGCGGATCGGGAATCGCGATGGCCGCGCCCCGCGACCCGACGCGCGCCACCGGCCCGAACGGGCCCTTCGCCGTATCCGGATTCACGGTGAAATCGAACGCGGATGTCAGATCGCCGCACACCGCCCTGCGCCACGCGCTGATGTTCGGCTCCGCCACCCCGAAACGCGCCTCCAGGAACTGCAGCACCGACGTGTGATCGAAGACCTGCGAGCATACCCATCCGCCCTTCGTCCACGGCGACACGACGATCATCGGCACCCGCGGCCCGAGGCCAATCGGTTGCCGCCCGCCCGGATCGGCGTTCGGAATCAGCGGCCGCTTGTGGCGCGGATACTCGTCCAGATCGACGAACTCATCGCCCAGACTGTCGACGAGCTTGCGCGACACCAGTCCCGCATTGCCCTGCGCGCTCGTGAGCGGCGGCATCGGTGGAACGACGTGATCGAAGAAGCCGTCGTTCTCGTCGTAATTGATGAAGAAGACCGTGCGGCCCCACACCCCCGGATTGGACGTCAGCGCCTCGAGAATGCGGTTGATGTAAAACGCGCCATCGGCCGGACAGCCGTTCGGGTGCTCGCAATAAATCTTCGGCGCAATCACCCACGACACCGCCGGCAGGCGATTCTCATCGACATCGCGCTGAAACTCGAGCAGCGTATGCCGCGATGCGCCCTTCTGCACCAGCGACGCCGGCGCGTTATGCGCAGCCTGAAAGCGCTGAAAGAACTCCAGCGAGTTGTTCGTGTAGTTGTCGGTCGCGTCGCCGGGCAAGCCTGTGCCGCCCTGATACACCTTCCATTCGATGCCCGCCGATTCCAGCCGCTCCGGATACGTGGTCCAGCTATACGGATCGCCTGCGTCGCGCTCGCTGAAACCCGGGCCGGTGCGCAAGGGTCCCAGCCGGTTGCGCGTGTCCATCGTGCCGCTGAAAAGCATCAGCCGGTTGGGCGCGGTATCGGCGTGAACGGAGCAGAAGTAGGCATCGCAGACCGTGAAGGCATCGGCGAGCGCGTAGTGATAGGCGAGATCCGCGCGGCGCAGGAAGGCCATCGTCAGCGGGTCCTGCTTCTGATTGACCCACGCGTCGTAGCGGCCCTCGTTCCACGCGAGATGGCCCGTGCTCCAGCTATGGTCTGTGCCGGGCGTGAATTCGGTCGTTGCTTTGGAATCCAGATGAAACGGCAGCACATACGGCGCATGATTCGGCAAGCCGCGGCTCTGATATTCGCTCGTGAACACCGACGCCCCCGGCTGATACCACACGGGCCGGCCGTTCGCGAGGACCAGCGGCCGCGGGTCTTCGAAGCCGCGCACGCCGCCGAGCGTGCCGAAGTAATGATCGAAGGAGCGATTCTCCTGCATCAGAATGACGACGTGCCCCACGTCCCGGATCGTGCCGGTGCGGCCGGTCGCGGGCAGCGTGAGCGCGGCGCGGATCGGCGGCGCGGGCGGCGCAAGCAACGCGCCGGCGCACGCGGACATCGTACGCAGAAATTGTCTTCGGGTCGTGGCGGCCATCGCGTTCACCGTCAGGAAATCGGGGCGTGCCCGGCCGGGGGCGCGGGAAGTCCGAGCAGCCGCGCGAGCGCCGGGCAGCGGCGCAACGCGGCATCGTAGGCACGCGCTGCTTCGTCATCGTAGTACGTCTGCGGATCGAGACCCGGCAGACGGGCCGCGAGACCGCGGACGTCGTTCTCGGGCCAGTCGTCGGGCTCGTTCGAAGTATCGTTCATTGCTGATCCACCCATACGCCATCCGGCGTGCGAACCGAGAAGCCTTGCGCCGTGCCGATCGTCACCGTCTGCTCGTTCTCGCCGACCATGCGCGTGCGCGGCAGATTGGCCGCGTACTCGGGAAGCGTCGCGCCGGGCTGAAACGGGCTGCGCGCGACGAGATTCGCGAGCAGTTGCGCCAGCGCGAGAAAGCTCGACGGCTGCGCGATGACCGTCGCCGCCGGACGCGTCCCGCTGAATCCGACGAGCCGGATGCCGACCGGCGCATGCACGATATGCGGCGTCGGCACCTCGCGCAGCCCGGCGATCTGATCCTTGTCGCCGGCGAGCGCCGCGCCGTGCTCCGGCACGAAGATGATCGCGGCGCGCCGGCCCGAAGTCGCGACGAGATCAGCGAAGCGGTCGAAATCGGTCATCAGCTTCTGCACGCGGCGCGGATACGTTTGCAGGCTCGTGCCCGCGACACCCGGCAGCCGGTTGCCGTCGTGCAGGCTGATCGTGTTGTAGTACAGCGCGACCGGCCCCTGCACTTGCGCGCGCTGCGCGTACCAGCCGGCGAGTACGCCGTAGTCCTCGCGGATCGGCGAATCGTCGAAGGAGCGCATCTGCACCGGCGCGGCGCCGTTCGGAAGGAACGGCACGTTCGGCGCGCCGGTGTTGCGCGCGACCGTCTGCGCGAAATCCCCGAAATGGCCATCGTGATTGAGCAGCACCTGCGGCGTGTAGCCCGCGCGGGCGAGCGCGCTCATCAGGTAGCAATCGGCATCGGCGGGTTCGTACAGCTTCTGGTGCGGCTCCTGCCCGCACGCCGCACGCAACACGCGCACGGCCGCCGGGCCGCTATAGCTCGCCGCCGTGCTGAAGTTGGTGAACACGTAGTCGAAGTGACTGAGCATCGGATGCTCGCGCGCCTTCGATACATCGAGATCGTTCCACGACAGCGAGCACACATGCAGCACGATGATGTCGAACTGCCCGCCCGCATCGCTCGTGAGAGGCGGGAAGCTCACGCGGCGCTTCGATTCTTCGGTGCGGAAAGCGGCAAGTTCAGTGTCGTGGCCCGCCGCGCCGGGCTGCCCCGTTGCATTGCCCGCGCGCATCTTCTCCGAAAGCGCCTGCGGCGACGTTCCGGCGGGCGAGGCCGCGTTGCCCGGCAACTGGATCGCGCGGCCCAGTTCATAGACCGGCGCGGTGATCAGCGCCGCGATCACGAGCGTCGACACGCGCACCCAGCGATTCACCACGACATACACGACGACCGCGCCCACGCCCGCCACGAGAAGCGCCGGCGGCACGAAGCGCTGCGCCAGTTCGAGCCAGTAACCGGCGCTGAAGTGCAGCATCGCGCCAAGCTCGCTCACGAGCCGCGAGAACGGCGGCAGCTTCGACTCGCTGTACATCAGCGGCAACGCGATTGCGAGCGCAACGACAAAGCGTGCGATGCGCGCCAGCCTCGCGCGCCAGAACGACGTGGCGCCGAGCGTCAGAGCAAACGCGAGATTGGCTAACCAGACCGGCGTCAGATGGCCGCTCGCCCACAGATACAGCTTCAGGATGAAGTAGAGATTCCAGAACGCCATCGCTTCGTGCTCCGGTTCATGTCATGCGCGTGCTCATCGGCGTGCGCTTCTCGTGCTTACGGGCGTGCTCATGATCGTGCTCTCGCAGCCGCGAACCACGCTCGCGTCGCGCGCACCGCATCGTGTCCGAGCCGTCCGTAGCCGCGCACGCCCACGCCGACGACATCGCGCAATCCGCGCAGCGGCCTGTCGGCAAGCTCGGTGTCGTGCCATTTGATCCACGCATCCGCGCGGCCCATCGTCAGTTGCACGAGCCGCCGCTCCGCTTCGAGATCGAGCTGTTCGAGCTTGACGCCGAGTTGCGTGCCCGATTGCCAGACCGCGCGCACCGGAAAGCTGAACTCCTGCTCGGGACGCCTCACGCACACCGACATCGGCTCGTCCCTGGTGAAACGCTGTCCCTCGGGCAGCGAGAGGCCGAAGCCGCCCATCGAACAGTCGCGCGTGGTACAGGCGATCGAGCGGCCATCGGCAAGCACGAGCGTCGCGGGCAGGCGCATCGCGATGCGCTGATTGGCCCGCGTCTGCTTCGCCTCGCGCGCCACGCACAGCGCGCCGCCGAGCAGCACGAGGTTGTAGGTGGTCCAGAGCATGTTCATCAGCACTGTCGGCACCTCGTAGGGATCGCCCGCGACGAGGGACCAGCAGCCGACCGCGAGCGCCAGCGCGTTGAGCGCGACGAGCAGGATGTACGGGCGCGACACGGACCAGTCGAAATAGCCCTGATCGATGCGCCCGCCCTTGTCGGTGACATTGAACTTGCCGTGCTTCGGACTGAGCACGGCGATGGTCGTCGGCAGCGCGACGTACCACGCCAGCACCGACTCATAGACCTCCGCCCAGAACGAATGCCGGAAGCCGCCCTGCAGCCGCGAGTTCGCGACATTCGCCAGCGCGATATACGGCAGCACGTACGCGACGATCGCGGGCGCGGGCGCGTGGATGAAATGCATGTGGAAGAAGAGATAGGCCATCGGCATCGTCAGAAAGACGAGGCGCGGGATGCCATAGAAGAAATGCAGCATCGCATTGCCGTAGCACAGCCGCTGAAAGATGCTCAGGCCGCGCCCGAAGAACGGATTGTCGATGCGAAAAATCTGCGCCATGCCGCGCGCCCATCGCACGCGCTGGCGGATATGGCTCGCGAGGCTCTCGGTCGCGAGGCCCGCCGCCTGCACGGTGGGCAAATACGCCGTCGTGTAGCCCCGGCGATGCAGCTTGAGCGCCGTATGCGCGTCCTCGGTCACGGTCTCGACCGCCACGCCGCCGACTTCCTCGAGCGCGCTGCGCTTGATGATCGCGCACGAGCCGCAGAAGAACGACGCGTTCCACAGATCGTTGCCCGCCTGCACGAGCCCGTAGAACAGATAACCCTCGTTCGGCACGCGATGAAACGTTGCGAGATTGCGCTCGAACGGATCGGGCGAGAAGAAGTGATGCGGCGTCTGCACCATCGCGCATTTCGGCTCGCGCAGGAAGGTGCCCATCGTCGTTTGCAGGAACGAGCGCGCGGGCACGTGATCGCAGTCGAAAATGGCGATGTATTCGCCGTGCGTGCGCTCCAGCGCGCGATTGATGTTGCCCGCCTTCGCGTGATGGTTGTCGTCGCGGACCAGATATTCGATGCCCGCCGCATGCGCGAACGCGCGGAACTCGGGACGGCGGCCATCGTCGAGCAGGTAGATGCGCAGCTTGTCCGCCGGCCAGTCGATGCCCTGCGCGGCGAACACCGTCGGCCGCACGACCGAAAGCGGTTCGTTATACGTAGGAATATAGACATCGACGGTCGGCCATGTCGCGGGGTCCGGCGGCATCGGCACGATCGCGCGATGGAGCGGCCAGGCGGTCTGGATGAAGCCGAACAACTGGATCATCCACGTGTACGCTTCCGCGCCGAAGAGCGCATAGCCGACGAGCGTATCCCCGGGTGACCGGAAATCGAGCGTCGCGGTGGCGCGCCAGTAGGCGTAGCGCGCGGTCATCAGCAGCGCAAGCGACGACAGCAGCAAGAGCGGCAGCCGGCCCGGCATGCGCCGAATGAGCAGCGACGCCGCGAGCGACACCGCGCCGAACTGCAACTGCGCGGTGGTCGAGAGCGGCGCGGTGCTGGCCAGCACGAAAAGCGCGCCGCCCGTCAGCACGACGACGAACATCGCGAGCCGCCCACGGCCCGCGACACGGCTCGCGCCTTCCAGTGCGGCCGATAGCGGCGCCCACGGCAGCCGCGCGAGGGCGGCATCGAAGCGGCGCTGCTGGCGATGCGCGAAGGCGGTCGCCATGCTCCACACGAGCGACGCTCCCGCGATGCCCGCGCGCACCGACGTCCTCACGCCGCCCGCGCGCGCCGGTTTCACGAACGCGCGCCACAACCACACCGGGAGCGGCGCACGCGCTGCGATCTGCCACTCGCTCGCGAGCCGCGCGACGAACGCGGCGATCACGAGCTGCGGCACATCGCGGCGGCCGGGGCGCGGCGCATGAAACAGCAGCCGCACGAGCCAGTCGGCAGGCGTGCGCGTGCCGTCGAGACCGAGGCGCGGCGCGAGCCAGTTCGCGAATCTCGAACGTAGCGATGGGCGGGTCGCGTCGATGGGCTGCATGGCGCATCAACCCGTTTCGGCGTGCGCGGACAGCCAGCCGTCGAGCCAGCGGGCGAGGCCGTGCAGGTCGTGGGAAATCTGAGCATGCGGCGCGGCGTCGAAGACCCACGCGCCGCGTGCGAACGCATCGGGCAGCGCCGCATCGCGATGCAGCCGCTGCGGCAGGATCACCCCGTCGCCGACGCGCGCCCGCAGCAAGGCCAGCGCATCGCGATGCATCTCGTGCGTCGGATGCAACTGATTGACGACGATGAAAAACGCTGCGCCGCCCCGCCGCATCGGTCCGATCGACGCCGCCAGCGACACGCATCCCGCCGGCTCCGGCGTCGTCACGCACAGCACGAGATCGGCGGCGCGCATCGCCTGTTCGGCCTGCTGCGACGGATAACGCGCGGCGTCGATCAGCACGGCGGCATCCGGCCGCTGGTCGATGTCGCCGAGCGCGCCCGCGAGCCAGCCCGGAAACGCGGCGAACGCGGCTTCGCTCGCACCGATCTGCTCCGCGTCGAGCGCGCCGTAGGGCACGAACATCACGCCGTCGTCGTTGCGGAATGACTCCGCGTGCCAGTCGGTGCTGCTGTCGAGCAACGCATGGACGAGTCCGCGCGGCGCAAGCGTTTCGAGGCCCAGATACGCCCCGAGGATATTCTGCGCGTCCAGCTCGATCGCGAAAACCTGACGCGCCCGCCGCGCGAGCAGCACCGCGAGCGCACTGCAAATCGTGGTGCGCCCCGCCCCGCCCGCCGTCGATACCACTGCGATCACGGTCATCGCGGGTTCCCGTCTGGCTGGCTGCTTGCGCCGCCCTCGGCGCGCACGAGCCGCGTCTCGCTGACGACGCGCTCGAGCCGCGGTTCAGGCAGCGCGTCCCGGCGCGCCCGCCGTCGATGACCGATGAGACAGAGCGGTATCGCAATGGCGACGCCCGCGCCGACGCAGGCCAGCAGCATCCCCATCATGCGTCCACCTCTCGCCGGATCGGCAGCGCGCAACGCTCCGCATGCCGTGATCGGCCCGGCTCACGCTCCGGCGCCGCCGCGCCAGCGACAGCGACAGGCGCCCAATCCAGCACGCGCGACGACGCACCGCCGCCCAATGGCGCACGCGGCATCGATGCGGGCGCGACCGGCAGCACGTCGCTATAGTCGGGCGCGTGGGCATGGCGGGCGCGGTCGCGCATCGCCTCGATCTGCCGCGCAATGGCGCTGCCCGCGTACAGCTTGCGTTCCGCGAAGAAGCTGGCGGCAGACGTACCGAGCATCTGCGCGAGACGTTCTTGCGCGTCGGGCGGCTCGCACCCGAAGAGAAACAGATAGACCCGCGTGGCGTCGACGGTTGCGAGCCGCCCCGGTTGCCGCGACAGCGTGGCGCACAGCGCATCGAGATGCGACACATCGGGGCCGAGCGTCAACTCGACGAGCACATGCGGCAGCGCGAGCAGCGCACTGCGTTGCAGCACCGCCGCGACGCGATCGCAGAAGCGCGCGAGCGGCGCATAACCGCCGACCGGGTCCGGCTGAGCGGCGGCGAGCGCGGCGGCGGGATCTTCGACGGTCGCGCCGGTGTGAATATGCCCCTGCAGCGCGCGCAGCGTGCAAAGCAATCGCGAAATGGACAGGTCACGGCTGGCGAGCACCGCGTCCGCGCCCACGCGCAGCAGCAGCAGTTCGTGATTCAGCGCGATGGCGTCGCTGCTTTGCGCGACGGCGATTTTGAGGGCGCCGCCGCATTGCTTGCGCAGCGCGTGGATCATCGAGCACAACTCTCCAAGCGATGACTGCGCGTCGAGCGTGAAGAACACCGATGCGGCCCGCGCCTCGGCACACGCGGAAAACACCGACGCGTTGTCCGCGTGCAGTTCCCAGTCGCCCGGAAACCATGCTTCGGTGTTGGCGAGCGCACGCGGCATGACTACGCGATGCTCATCGTCGGTGAAGGGCTTCGACGGAATGCGTCCATGCGACGGCGACTCCGGCTCCGCGACGAGCGCATCCGCCGCGTTGAGCCGCAGCGCGCAGGTCTCGTTGGCGACGAGCGTCTGCCCGGTGCGCCAGAAGTCGACGTGCCAGCGCAATTCGCCCGCCATCTCGCCCATTCGCGCGACGCCCGCGAAACGCACGTGAAGCGTCTCGGAACTAGCGTAGGCGCGCGCCGGCGGCTCGGCGCGGAACACGAGGAGCATCGAGACGCGGCGCTTCGCGCACCAGCGCGCGAGGAACTCGCCCTCACGGCTGAGCGCGGCCGGATCGTCCCAACTGAACCAGCGCTCCGCGCCCTCGATGATCGACAGCGAATGCGAGCGCAAGCCGCGCTTGCACAGCGCGCGCAAGGCTGCGCGAAGCGGCGTGTCCATATCGTCCGGAGGCATAGCCAGCACGGTCAGATGACGCGGCCAGCCCGGCGCGCGTTCGTCGGCGGACAAGCCGCGCGCGCGCAGTTGCGCTGCGATCTCGCCGCTCGCAAGCGCGCGCACGACCGTCACGTGCTCGGCCCCGGCCTTGCGCGCCGTGTTCCAGATGAGCGCATCGCAGGCGCGGGCGCCGGGCGTCGTGTAGATGCCGTGCACCGCGCCGCGTGCGAGCGTCGACCACCTGTCCGGCAAGCCGTCGATGCCCAGACGTTCAGTGTGCCCCGCGTGCGGCAGGCGTTGCACCGAGGCGCGTAAGCCGGCGAGCCATCCCGTCGGCCTCGTGGTCGTCCGGCTATAACTGGCGCAGGTCGCGTCGTTCATGATTTTTTTCCCTCGTTGTATGATTTTTCGTTAGTAGCTCGAATAAAGACGGACGGGCCGCGTCTGCATGCTGGTGTCGCGTTTGCGGGCATCGAAGTCGTATCGCACGTAGACCATGCCCGCGCTCGGCATGTAATCGTGCGAATGTTCGATCGAGAGCCGCACGCCCGCAACGAGCTTCGGATTGAAGCGATACTCCAGCACGCCTCGAAACGCATACGAAAAGCCGCCGCCCGAGCCGCCCTTGAACACGTTGTTGCCGCCGCCCTGGACATTCGCCGACGCGGGCAGGCCGATCGGGAAATACGGCGAATCGCGCTCGTAAGTCCACGACATGCCGACGACCGCCTCCACGTCCCACGTGAACGCGTTGCGCCGTCCGGTCCATTCGACCGGCACGCCGAGCGCGAGATAGCGCTGCGGGCTGTAATAGCCGCCTTGTCCGTAGGTATAGAAGCGCAGGTTGTTCGTGTAGTGCCACGCATTGCCGACGAGACCCGTCGATACGCGCATGTCCGGGCGCTCGTAGACCGGCACTTCGAAGCCGGCGCGCGCCGTCACTTCCTGATTGGTCTTGACGTTGTGCCCGGTCAGCACGCCGCCGCCGATGCTCGCGAACACGTTGATCTTGCCGATATCGACGGAGCCGCGCACGTCGATGCCATCGCGCCGCACGCCGCCCCACACGACGCCCGTCACCGGATCGCGCGCCCCCGCGTACGACAGCTCGCTGCTGGTTTCCGGCCGCCGCGATGCGCTGACGGTGACGCTCGCCTTGTCGGTCTCGAAGCGATACCGCAGGCCCGCGACGACGTACTGCACCGGGAAGCCGAGCGGCGTCGTGCCGAGATCGAAGCGCCACGCGTCCGACTGGTAGCCTGCCCCGATCGCGACGCCGAACGCGCGCTGATGCACCGACGCGACGAGCGGCGTGCCGGCTGCACGCGCGGCGAAGGTGCCGAACGTGTTGCGCGTATAGCTGTCGATGTCGGGATTCTGAAGCGTGCCCGCGTCGAGATGCACGGTGTCGACGTGCGCGAACAGATGGCCCGCGTAGCCGATCGGCACCTGTCCGTACACCGGCACCTGCTGCGCGTGGTAATTGGAAATGCCAGCATCGCCCGATTTGTAGGCGAACAACAGGCCCGCTTCCACGTCCGGCTCGCGGCGCGCTTCGAGCTGATCGAGGGCGCGCTGCGCGGGCGACGTGCCACGATCGGCGGCAAGCCCGGTCGCCGTTTCCTGCGCGATCGCCGTCTTGTAGAGCGATGCCGCTTCGTCGAAGTGATACGCGCGCTGCGCAAGCCGCCCGGCCTGCACCGTCACATCGGGCCGCTGCGGATATTCCTGCCGCAAGCCCGCCGTGACCGCCCGCGCCTCGTCCGTCTCCTTGAGCGATGCCAGCCGGCGCACCGCGCCGAGCCGCGTGTCGACGTCATCGGGCGGCACTTGCGACAGCACGCGGCGCGTCACCGTCAACGCCTCCGCGCGCTCGCCGCTGTCTTCGAGCACGCGGGCGAGCGCGAGTTGCGCTTCGGCATCGTCGGGGGCCTTCGCGAGCACCGGTTCGAGCTGCTCGCGCGCCACCGCGAAATTGCCCTGCCTGCGCTCGACATCCGCGAGTTCCAGCGTGTAGCGCCGGTCCGCCCGGCCCGCCGGACTCACCGACGCGAGCACCTTGCGCGCGCGTTCGAAGTCGTCGTTCTCCAGTGCTTCGTCGGTCTGTCGCAGCGCGAGCCGCAGCGCCTGATCTTCCAGACGCGCGAGCTGCCGCTTATTCAGTCCGCCGCGCTCGCGCAACGCATAGAGCCACGCCTGCAACTCGCGGTCGCGGTGCGAACTGCTCAGGAGATCGCCGTAGCGCAGGCGGATGTCGGCATCGGCGGCGTTCGGGTGTGCGTCGATCCAGTCGCGCAGCAGCACCACGCCCCGGTCAGGCTCGCCCTGATCGATATACGCCGCGCCGACCGACGCGAGCAGATACGGATCGTCGCCCGCCTTGTCGCGTGCTTCCTTCAGCGCGGCGGCGGCGCGTTCGCGTTCTCCGTGCGATGCCGCCTCGCGCGACGTTTCCAGCGCCTCGTGCACGTCTAGCTTGCGGACCAGTTCGCGCATGCCGTCGGTGCGCTCGCTTTCCGGCAGCGGCGCGATCAGCGCCTTCGCGCTGCGGACGTCGTCGAGCGAGTTGTCGTAGAGCGCGGCGGCATAGCGCATCGAGGGCGCCTGACTCGCCGCGAGCCCGTCCTCCATCACGCGGCGGCCCAGGTCCGGCGAACCCAGATCGCGATACAGCCGCGCCAGCGCGAAGCGCGTCCACGCGGCGTCGGGATTGAGCCTGAGCGCGGCTTCGTAGTGATCGGCGGCGGGACCGTCCCGGCCATCGGCGTGGAATCGCTCGGCCTGCTTGACGAGCAGCTCCGCGCGCATCTGCGCGATCTCCCGCTTCTCCTTCGGCGACGTGACGCGGCGCTGCAGCGAATCGAACAGGCTATCCAGCTCGGCGGTGCGGCCGGTCCGCTCGTACACGACGCGCAGCGGCGCGACCGCGTCGAGATTCGGCTTGCGCGCGGCCAGCAGACCGCGCAGGATCGGCTCCGCGTCGGTCCATCGCTGCTGGGCGACGAGCGCGTTCGCGAGCAGGAGGCGCGCATCGTCGTTCTTCGGCTGGATGCGCAGGCCCGCGCGGGCGGCGCGTTCGGCATCGGCGGGACGGCCATTCGCCAGCGCCTCGCGGCTTTTGGCGAGCGCGCCCCAGAGTTCGGTCGTGCGCGCGAGGCCGACCCATTTGCTGCGATTGTCCGGCGCATGTTCCGCCGCCCGCATGAAGAGCGCGTGCGCGGCGTCCTGATCGCCGGTGCGAAGGCGCAGCAATCCGAGTCCGCCGACGGCGTCGGGATCGTCCGGACGGGCCGCCGCCGCACGCACGAGCAACGGCTCCGCGCGCGCCAGATCGCCCTGGGCAAGCGCCGCGAGGCCATGCTGACGCGCGATATACGCCGGATCGCGTTCGGCGCGCTGCTGGGCGCCGACAGCCGTTTCGAGCCCGGCAAGGCGCTCGCGCATCTGATCGTCGTCGGGGACCATCTCGACATACGCGCGCAACGACGGCAAAAACACCGGCTCGTCCGATCCCGCCTTCAGCACGCGCCGCCAGACATCGAGCGATACCTCGCGGCTCACGTCGTCGCGTCCGACGAGCCCATGCGCGATGCGTTCGGCTTCCGGGCGCGTCGCGCGTTCGTTGAGCAGGACGGACAGCACGAGCGCGGCGTCGACGTCGTTCGGGTTCGCGGCCAGCGCGCGGCGCAGCGCGGCAACCGCCTGCGGACGGCCGGCATCGGTCGAGCCGAGAATCTTGTTGTACTCCGCGCCGAGCGGCCCGCACGGCGCGCCGTTCGGAAAGAACGCCTTCAGCCGGCGCAGGGCTTCGTCCGCGCGGCCACTGCGCGCCAGCAGGCGGATACCCGCCATCTCCTGACGGCCCGTGGTCGCAACCCGATATTCTTCTTCGATGCAGCGCGTCTCCACGGCATCAGGAGAACGTTTGCGCAAGCCGTCGAGAATGGCCTTCGCCGGGTCCGGCTGACCGAGCCGCAATAGAATGCGGATCTGTTCGGCAAGCAGCATCGGATCGTCCGGGGCGATCAGCAGCGCCTTCTGAAGCTGCGACAGCGCAAGATCGTCGCGATGCTTCGCCGCCCACATCCGCGACATGTCGTAGAAGCGGCCGGCATCCTCGGGCAATGCGTCCGGCGGCGATGCGCCCGACGCTCGCCCCGCGCCCGGAGCGAGGAGCAACGCCGCAACAGCGCCGCCGCAGGCGCCCTGTTTCACCGTGGCGTGCATGTGGCGCTCCATGCGGGACGCAGCGTGCCATCGGCGGCGAAGCGATAGCGCCCCTCGTACCAGCCGATGCCGAACAGCGTCAGCACGCTCGTGTAGTAGCCCGGTGCGCTCTCCGCGTTCAGCCGGGCGACGCGGGCGGCCTGTCCCGCCGCCAGCGCGCGCTGCCCGAGCGACACGAGGAACGGCACCGCCGACGCCGAGAAGCCCGCGTTGCCGTCGTTGGCCGCTGCCGCGCCGGTTGCGGCATCGATCTTTTCGGGCGGCGCGCCGCGCGCCGCGATGAAGTCGGCGAACGGCACGAAATGGCGGCGCAGCCCGTCAGCGCGGGGGTCGTCCGCATCGAGCGTTCCGGCCCACAGATAGACGCGAATTGCGTTGTAGGAGCCGGTCGTGTCGTCGGTGGCGGTTGCGTCACGGTCGAATGCATGGCCCGCGCGATACGTCGCCCAGTCGGGCGCGAGGCCGCGCGGCGCGGAATCCCGCAGCATGACGGCGCTGCCATCGACCAGCTGCTGCCAGCGGCGCTCGGCCGGAAAACGCGTCGCCAGTGCGCGCAGCACTTGCAACGGCGCATAACTCGGATTGACGATCCACGTATCGTCGGTCGGACGAAATCCCGTCGTGCCCGGCAACAGGAACCGCCCCACGCCCGCGACGGGAAACGTCTCGTCTTCCAGCACCCGCGCCGCGAGTCGTGCGCCGCGTAGCGAGTAGGTGCGCTCGCCCCACAGCGCGCCGGCTTCGAGCAGCGCGTAGGCGATCCACAAATCCGCGTCCGAAGCGGGGTTCGAATCGAGCACGGTCCACGAGCCGTCGTTCGCGCGTCCCCACAGCCACGCCGGGAGATGGCCGGTCAGGTCGCCATCCGCAAGATTGTTCTCGGTCCAGTGCATGACCCTGTCGAAGGCGGCGCGGTCCCCGGCGACCAGCGCGAAGAAGAGCGCGTAGGACTGCCCTTCCGACACGGTGCGCCGGTCGGCTTCGCTGGCGTCGATCACGCGGCCATCGTCGGACAGGAAATCGCGCTTGAACTGCTCCCACGCGGGCCATGGGCCGCAGCCTTCGGCCGCTTCGACGCGCGCGGCGGGCGCGAAGACGAGCGCAAGAATAAGCCCGGCCACGCCGATGAGCAGCCAGAAACTAAGAGGGGATGTGGGGCGGCGGTTCATCGCTCAGAATTCCTGTCGACGCTGCGCGAGACGCTGCAGGAAGTTGAACGCGCCGACCGCGAGCAGCAGGCCCGCCAGCACGCCGAGGATGCCGAGCAGCACCGGATGACGCGACGCGAAGCCTAGCACCCGGTCTCGCCAGGGCACATGCCCCACCGCATAGCGTTCGCCGATGCGCGCGCTCTCGACGCTGTCGCGCTGGATCACGGCGACATCGTCGCGGATGAGGCCGACGAGCTGCGGGTCATCGAACGCATCGAGCAGTTCGCGGGCGCGGGTCGCGTCGCTCGCCACCAGCGCGACGACCGAGCGCCCCTTCGCCGCCGGCGACTGGAAGCCATACACCGCCGACAGCGCCGCGTCGACGTTGAGGCGCAGCGCGCCGGCTCCCGCTTGCTGCGCCTTCGAGAAGCCGACGCGCTTCACATCGGCGGCGCGCGTATCGACGGCGAGCGGAATCGACTCGCTCCATGCGCTGACGAGCGGCGCGGCCGGCGATCCGCCGATCATCAGCACGTCCTTGTCTGCAAAACGCGCGGTTTCCGACGGACGCGCGACCTGCACGCGTAACGCGGGATAGCCGGTCCATTTGCCGATACGGCCCAGCATCGTGAGCATGGTTTCGAGTTCGTGAGGCGCGGGGTGCACGGGCACGACGACGACCGTCTGCGACAGGTCGGCCATGCGCGAGAACGGGAAACCGCTGTTGGCGAAGTACGCGAGATTCGGCATCGATGCGTAGTGCACGAAGCGGCTGAAGTCGATGGTCGATTCGGGATCGATGGACGCGCGCGCCGGATTGCCGGTCGCGCCGGCGCACAGCGTGCTCTTTTCGGAATCGAGATTGAAGCGGAAATCTAGCTGGTTATCGCCGACGAGCTGATAGGCCGGCACTTCCAGTTCAGCCGTCGAGCCGCGCGCACCGGACGACTTCACACCGGCTGTGTCGCCGTTCGGCGTCAGGCGATACGACTTGATTAACTGCTTGTTCATCTCGATCGACAACGCGGAGTTGTTCTGCACGCTCGGCGCGGTGTAGCGATAGCGCACGTCGAGTGGCGCGCCGACTTCGTTCCACGACGTGAGGTCGACCGGCACGCGCAATTCCAGGCTGATGGTTTCGAGCGCGCCGCCTAGCGATTGCAATTGTTCAGGACGCTTGACTATTTCAGCGAAACGAACGGGCCGGTCGACGGGCGTCCAGCGCGGCGCGTCATAGGGCTTGCGCTCGGGTTCGGGATCGCGGCGGCCAATGTTCGCAACCGGCCCCGAAAGGCCCGGCGTGCGCAGCACCAGTGCATAGGCGGCGCTGTCGACATCCTGTGCATTCGCCCCTGTGACGATCAGCAGCTTGTGGCCGGGCGCGGCGGGGTTGTCGGCGATGACGAGCGCCGGTCCGCTGACGCCGACGGGACGAACGTTCGGCGGCAAGTCCTCGAGACGGCCGACGAGCACGGCGTGATCGTCCTTCGGCAAGTCGGGCGTGACGGGGAAGCGGGCCTTGCGGTAATCCGCGAGCGATCCAAACCACGATGCGATCACCGATGCGGTGCGCAGCGTGGCATCGCTTGCATTCGACGGCAGCACGAACGTCAGCCGCAACGGGTTGACGTCGTGTTCGTCGAAGAACGGCGCGGGCAAAAGCGCGAGTTCGTTGGGCAACGTGATCGGGACTTCGTCGAGCACGATCTCGCTGTTCGAACTGATATCGGCCCACAAACCAGTATTGCCCGGGTCTTCACAGTGCTCCATCGAATAGTGCGCGATCAGCTTCAGCTGCAACGCGCTGTAATCGGTCATCAGACGCGGATCGATCTCGATGTCCTGCGTCACCGTCCGCCCCGCGCTTTCAGGCGCGAACCGCAGCGTCGCGACGACCTGGTCGTTCATCGACACCTTCAGATGCGACATCGGGAACAGCAATGCTGGCGAATACGAATAAACAAGCCGCAGACGCGCAGCCTTGACGATGCGATCGCGCCTCACGCCCACGTTCACCGTGCGTACGTCTTCCAGTCCGCGAAGACTTAGCGTGCGGTATGCGCCCAGCGCAGAGAAAGGAATGTGGACTTTGCCGTCGCTCGCGTCCCCGGTCCCCGTGAGCGATGCCTGCGTAGCGTTCGGTGCAGCGAGAGCGGGAGGTGTCAGAACGGTTGCCAGCCACGCGATCATCGCGACGACGAACGGGAAGCCGAATCTTTCCGTTATCCAGACTAACGGCCGAACTCTCGGTTTAGAGCGCACGTTCGGACGCCCGCCCGCCCCGCCCCCCTTCGGTTCTGTTTGAATCGTTAGCATCACTAATTCCGACCTCGTTTTTGCGGGCCTGTCTTCAAAGCTCTCAGTCTTTCTTACCGCTTGGCCCGTGCAATCTGGAGTTCGTTGGCGTGGGCGTCCCGGAAACAACTCTATAAACACAGGATAAGCGGCAATGTGCGGTTCCGCACGCAGGCTTACGAATTCTCATTTCGTTTCACACGTTTGTCAAAAAGGCGTGGAAAAGCTGTGAGGCGTTTTACGTAAATCGGCATTAACGATGTGTCGTCCTAAGTGGAGTGATTCGACTCCATTTAACCCGGCATTGAATGCTCCAGGCAACTACTACCTCGCCGGTGAATCGCTAGAAGCAATCGTTGAGGATTGGAAAACGACGGATGGTAGCGCGGTGATTAGTGTCTGGTTTCTCTGCGAATTTAGTAAGGCCCTTTACGCGAGACCGCAAGATGCTCGCTTCTGTCCAGATGTCACCGCCGCCATTTTCGCGCCATTGATCGCTGTCCTTGACATCACCGCTTTTACCTATTCACCTGTATCACTCGCCAATTGAACGGAAGCCGTTAAACGGTAAATCGGTCGCATTTAGCGGACTTCATGACCGGTTTTACGAACGCAAAGATTTTGGCAAAGCCTCGTTACTATTGCTTGCATCGTTTGCGTGGGGTTCGGGCTACGATCTCCATTCCGGTATTAATGCGTTGGCTAATTCCGTACGCACGACCGTTCTGTTAGCGCAAGGTCAGGCGAATAACCCGATGTCTGTGCGATACCCCGCACGGCGCAAGCGGATGCATTTTCAGGTGGTCAAACCGTTGCCTAATTTACAAACGTAAGTATCATTTGTTCGATCACTGACACAACGACACACCGCGTCCTATCCGGGAGAAAGAATGTCGCTTTCCAAAAGGTTGGTCGACGGCGCCAAGGACTGGCTGCCCGATAGCGTTTTCTTGCGCATCGCTCATTTGCACAAGGTCGGCCGTTTTCCTAATATCAAAGCGCCGAAGACCTTCAACGAGAAGATTCTCTACCGCTGCCTGTATCCGGACCCGAGGTTCGTCGATCTGACGGACAAGCTGACCGTGCGCGATTATGTCCGCAGCAAGATTGGCGATGAGCACTTGCCGAAGCTCTACGCCGCGCCGGACAAGTTCACGCGCGATGTCTTCGACGCCCTTCCCGATCGCTTCGTGATGAAGGCGAATCACGGAAGCGGCTTCGTCAAGCTGGTCCGCAACAAATCGGAGACGACCTTCGAAGAATTGCATGCGCTGGCGCAGCAGTGGCTGGCAACGGACTTCTATCGCGTGGCGCGCGAACGCCATTACCGCACTATCAGCCCGCGCATTTTCTTCGAGGAGCTGCTGCTCGAGCAGACCGGCATCGTGCCCGCGGACATCAAGATGCATTGCTTCTTCCGCGCCGGCGAGAGCAAGCCGACGGTCTTCACCGCGCTCATTTCGGACCGCTTCGGCGAACATCCGCGCGGCGACATGTACGACGGCGACTGGAACCGGCTCGACATCGCCATTGGCCATTACGCGCGCAGCGACGTGCCGCTGCCTCGCCCGGACAACTTCGACAAGCTGCTGTCGATTGCGACCGCGCTTGCCGAAGGCTTCGAATACGTGCGAGTCGATCTGTATGCGCCCGGCGACAAGATCTACTTCGGCGAATTGACGTTCACGCCGGGGGCGGGCGTGTTTCCGATGCGTCCCGATGCCGTCGACTATGAATGGGGCCGGTTGATGAGCTGACGCGCGGCGGGCAGCGCATGACGCGTCGCGGTACATGCGGCGCCGCTTGCGCGATGCGATCGAGTTCATCGCGCACCGCCGTCATGTCGCACATGTCCTGGCCGTTCGTGCTGCGCACGAGCATCGCTTCGAGTCGTCGCCGGACAGCGCCATAGCGAGCGCCGGCTCTTCGATGCAGATCAGCGCGCTCGCTAAAGCGCAAGAAGGTCTGCAACGAAGCGAGAACGGCCGCGCCCATGCTCGTCATCCCGACGATGATTCTCAACTCGGGTGACACGGCAGTCGTCACCAGCGATAGAAACGACGACGTACCCGTTAGCGCGGTCATTCCGATCACTGCAAGCCCGAGGTGTCTCCCGTATGCCGATAGCCGGTCCGCCATTGCATAGTGGCGGATTTGCGCATCGCGCGCGCGTCTTATCCATTGAAGCAGTAACGATCGAGTATCGTCCGGCGGATGACATTTGAGGCAGTCTTTAGCTTGCTCCGTGCTCGTCGCAAAGTCAGTCATGTTTGAAGCACTTTATGGTTAATGACTGACACTGTGCATGGCGACAGAGACATCTATCGTCTTTTACGTGCTTCGCGTGTGATGGGCCTGACGCTTGCTGTATCGGCCAGTAGTTCCATTTCATGGAGGGCCTATGTCAACACATGCAGGCAGGTCGCAGGAAGATCGCATCGCGGCGCGCGAAGGCGAGAAGCTACCGTCGCAAGAGCAGGCAGGCGGCGATATGGCGGTCGAAGGCACAGAGGCGGGCAAGAATTCGAGCAGCGGCAAACTCTCCGAGGCCGGCAAGGACGTCTGGCGTCAGGGAAGCACCATCGACGAGGAAGGGCCGCTGCCGCCGGATCAGAAGCCAGCCTGAGTCCGATATAGGCACAGGCTTTGCGCCAGCGTTGCACTCGACAACGCTGGAGTAGCCATGCATATCGTTTGCCACATGATGTCGTCGGTCGATGGCCGCAGCCTGACCGATGGCTGGCATCTCAGCTTCGCCTCCCCTTGCTATGAAGAAGCCGCTGCCACGTTCAAGGCCGACGCGTGGGCGTGCGGCCGCGCGACGATGCAGGAAATCTCACACGGCAAGGACCGGGACTATCCGCGCGGCCTGGCTAAAGAGCCGATTCCACGCACGGACCACTTCGCTACGCGCGACGCCAGTCAATATGCCATTTCCATCGATCCGAAGGGACGTGTCGCATGGAAAAGCAGCACCGCACTCGATTCCCATATCGTCGAAGTGCTTGCTGAAACGGTGGAGGACGACTATCTCGCCTACTTGCAATCCATTGGCGCGTCGTATGTGTTCGGCGGGAAAGAAGATCTCGATCTCGAACGCGTCGTTGATACGCTGGAGCGCGAACTGGCAATCGAAAAGCTGATCGTCGAAGGAGGCGGCCACGTATCGGGCGCTTTTGTCAATGCGGGATTGGCCGACGAGGTCAGCGTCCTGCTGATTCCACTCGTCGACGGACGCGAAGCGCATCCGTCGTCGTTCGAAGTCGCAATGAACAAGTGGCAAAAGCCGGCATATCTGAAACTGGAGTCAGTGCAGACACTCGACAATGACGTCGTCTGGCTGCGCTATACGCGCAAGGCCTGATGGCCTGACGAAGCGGCGGATATCCGCCGCCTCCAGAACGACTTAGCTCTTGCGCACGGCATCCGGCAAGTCACGGCCGTGGTACTTCTTGTAGATCGTATTGAGATTGCCGTTCTGCATGTTCGTGTGGACCCAGTTGTTCACCCACTCTTTCAGACGCGGCTGGTCCTTGTTCATCGCAATGCCAAGATCGAAATTCTTTTGCTCGAATTTCATTTCGATGTGGCGTTGCGGCGCGCGGCGCTGCATTTCCTGCAGGTTCGACGGCGTGCTCGAGAAGACGTCGATCTGGCCCGTCACCATCGACGTGATGAGCGTCGCGTCGTCTTCATAGCGCTGAATCTGCGCGCCCTTGGCGAGTTGCGTCGTCAGCGTGTCGTTGACGGTTGCACGCGTGAGGCCGATGGTCTTGCCATCGAGATCGGCATAGTCCCTGACCTTCGCGCTATTGATGCCGCCCACGATGATCGTGATGACCGCGTACGGCGTCGAGAAATCGACTACCTTCGCACGCTCCGACGTAATGGAAAGGTCGGCGATGACGAGGTCCGCGCGCTTCGCCTGCAACGTCGGCACGCGCGCGGCGTTGGTGATCTGCACGAGTTCCAGCTTCACCCCGAGGTCTTTCGCAAGCGCCGCAGCGGTATCGACATCGGAGCCGGCCGGCTTGAGGTTCTCGTCGGCATAGCTGAAAAGCGGCGTGCCCATCGCGATGGCCACGCGAACCACGCCCGCTTTCTTGATGTCGTCGAGTTGTTCGGCCATCGCGCCATGCATCGCGCCCGCGAACATGAACGTTGCCAAAGCAGCGCGTGCAATGAATTTACTGGCTTTCAAGTGGTGTCTCCGTCGTTATGAATGTGCAAGAAGTTGAAGCCGATTAAAGACCGTTATCGAGGAACGCTCGCAGTTCGGGTGTGCGCGGGGCGTCGAGCATCCCGCCATCGCCCACTTCCCAGACCTTGCCGTGATGCATGTAGATGATGCGATCCGCCACGCGCTTGGCGAAGGCCATTTCATGCGTGACGAGCAGCATCGTCATGCCGTCAGCCGCGAGGTCCTCCATCACGCGCAGCACTTCGCCCGTGAGTTGCGGGTCGAGTGCGGAGGTCACTTCGTCGAACAGCATGACTTTGGGCGACATGGCAAGCGAACGCGCAATCGCCACGCGCTGCTGCTGTCCGCCCGATAATTGTTCGGGATACGCATCGGCCTTTGGCCCGAGTCCCACTTGCTCCAGCACGTTCATAGCGATGCGCCGCGCTTCGTCGCGCGGCATTTTTTTGACGTGCCGAAGCGCGAGCATGATGTTCTCTTCGACCGTCAGGTGCGGGAACAGGTTATAGCTTTGAAATACGATGCCGACTTCGCGTCTCAAGTGATGCAAATCGACCTTGGGATCATCGACGCGAATGCCGCACACTTCGATTTGCCCCTGATCCACGGTCTCGAGCCGGTCGATGCAACGCAACGCCGTGCTCTTGCCGGAGCCGCTCGCGCCGATCACAGCAATCATCTCGCCCTTGTTGACCTCGAAGGAAACGCCCTTGAGCACGTGATTGGAGCCGAAGCTCTTGTGAATATCGTCGACCTTAACGATTGCTGACATTGAGCTTGTTCTCCATCGATTGGCTCCAGCGCGAGAGCGGATAGCACAGCAGGAAATAGAACACGCCGACCAGTCCGAAGATGAGGAATGGCTGGAAAATCGAGTTGTTGATGATCTGGCCCGCACGCGTCAATTCGATGAAGCCGATCACCGAAGCAAGCGACGTCATCTTGATGAGCTGCACGAGAAAGCCGACTGTCGGCGGCAAGGCGAGGCGCATGGCCTGCGGAATGATCACGAGCCGCAGGCTTTGCCAGCGCGAAAGCGACAGGCACTCAGCGGCTTCCCATTGCGGCTTTGGCATCGCTTCGATACAGCCGCGCCAGATATCGCCGAGATAAGCGCTCGAATAGACCATCAACGCCATGCCTGCCGCGACGAGGGCGGGCACTTGATAGCCATAGACCGACAGCCCGAAGTACACGATGAACAGCAGAATCAGCAACGGGATGCCCTGAATCGCTTCGATGAACACGAGCGCCGCCCGCGCGAGCCACCGGCGCGGCGAGATGCGCGCGAGCATCACGGCGAAGCCGCCTATTCCGCCGAGCACGAAGGCAAGCGCGGACAACACCAGCGTCCAGCCGATGGATTGCACCAGATAGACGAGATGAGAGTATGTGAATCCGCCGCTCATGCCGCGCCTCCGGGAATGACCGTATCGATGCGTTGCTGGTCCGGCGGCGTCTTGCCCGCACGTTTGGCCGCAAGGCGGATCGCGCGGCGGCGCTTGAACACATGCTCGCCGATGGCCCACGCAATGAGTTTGATCAGCAAAGACAGCGCGAGATAGAGCGCAGCCACCACGATGTAAGTTTCCAGCGAGCGGAACGTATCGGACTGCACTGTGTTGGCGACCGCCGTGAGCTCTTCAGCCGATATCTGCGAGGCAATCGCGGAGGCTTGCATCATCAGCAAGAACTGGCTGGTGAGTGCTGGATACACCTTTTCGATCGACGGCTGCAGCATCACATGCCAGCCGATACGCCACTTCGGCAGCCCAAGACATTCGGCGGCTTCGATCTGTCCGCGCGGCACCGATTCGAGACCGGCGCGAATAATCTCGGCTGCGTAAGCGCCGATGTTGATGGTCATCGCGAGCGCGGCAGCCGCAAAGGTCGGCATGCGCAAGCCGATGCTCGCGAGCCCGAAGTACAGCAGGAAGATTTGCACGAGAAACGGCGTGTTGCGCACGGCCTCAACATAGACGATGCAAAGGCGCGACACGACGGGTACTTTCGCGCGTTTGGCGAAGGCCACGGCCATGCCGAGTATCAGGCCGAAGAACACGGCCACGCACGTCATCTTGAGCGTGAGCCAAGCACCCAGAAGGAACGTCGGCCAGTACGGCAGCAATGGAGAGAAGTCGAGAGAAAACATGACAGCGATGTCCTTTGACGGGGCGCAGACTTCGGTTCGGCCAGCTATGCCAAACGAGCGTAGTTGACGTATGACGACTGACTACGCTCGATGGCATTCAGCATGTTGCATGCGGCATGCATTAAACCGGCGGCAGCGGATCGAACGGCCCGATCGTCGTGAATGCGCCGCCCTGGAAGACGGCGACCGGGTCGTCGGCGGCGGGAGGCGGCGTCGCTTCCACCTTGGCGCGGAACTGCTCGGACGAGTCTCGCGGCGTGAATCCCAGATGCGCGGCCTCGCGGTTGTCCCACCAGGTGTACGCGTTCGCGGACATACCGAACACGATCGTGTGTCCCACGTCCGGCGTGAACAGCGAGCGCCGCAGGAGGTCGCGGAAGTCGTCGTAGCTCATCCACGTCGCCATCATGCGGCGGTCCTTCGGCTCCGGAAACACCGAGCCGATGCGAATGCTCACGGTCTCGATGCCGTAGCGGTCGAAGTACAACTGGGCCATGTCTTCGCCGAACGACTTCGACAGTCCGTAGTAGCCATCGGGCCGCTTGCGCGCGCTGGCATCGATCCGTTCGTCCTGCCGATAGAACCCGGTGACGTGATTCGAGCTTGCGAACACGATGCGCTTCACGCCATGCCGGCGCGCCGCTTCGTAGAGATGGAAGACGCCCTTGATGTTCGCTTCCAGAATTTCCTCGAAGGGCCGCTCCACCGATACGCCCCCTAGATGAACGATCGCGTCGCAACCGGCGACGAGTGCGTCCACTGCCTGGCGGTCTGCGAGATCGCAGGGCACGATTTCCTCGTGCGGCACGACGTCGTTCGAGATCGCGCCGGGCAAATCCGAGATTCGAATGCTTCGTGCGAACTCGGCCACGCGATGCCGGATTGCCGTGCCGATGCCGCCCGCTGCGCCCGTCAGCAGCAAGCGTGTGAAGCCGTCGCCTTGCCCCGGCGCGTCTGTTTGGTATGCCATGCGAATTTTGTCTCCTGCATTCACGACTAGGGATTACCCTGCGCGCGTTTCTTGTACGTTGTCATATCACAACATGCCGCATATCATCACTTACCGGACGATTTGTCAACGCTTGTCAAAACCACACAGGAGCGCCGTGACGCCACCGCCCGATTCGTTTGTCTTAGCCAATGCAGCAACATCACACGCGCCCGGTGCGCGGCGCAGTCTGACGACACAACTCGTCGATGCGCTGCGCGCGCAGATCGAATCGCATGCGCTATCGGCGGGTAGCAGGATCGCGACGGAAGCCGAGATGGTGCAACGCTACGGCGTGAGCCGGACTGTCGTGCGCGAAGCCTTGTCGCGGTTGCAGGCAGCGGGGCTCGTGGAGACGCGGCATGGCATCGGCACGTTCGTGTGTGACGCGGCGGCATCACCGCTTTTGCAACTCGATCCCGCCGATGTCGCCGGCTCGATGGATGCGCTCGCGATCCTCGAATTGCGCATCAGTCTTGAGACCGAATCCGCGGGCCTTGCGGCCATGCGCAGCGATGCCGCGAGGCTCATGAAGATGCGCGCCGCGCTCGACGATTTTGCGGCCAGCGTGGACAGCGCGGCAGACACGGTCTCACCGGACTTTCGCTTCCATCTCGAGATCGCGCACGCGACGGGCAATCGCTATTTCGTCGAAATCATGGAGCATCTCGGCTTGCGCATGTTCCCGCGCACGCGGCTGACGGCCACGGCGATTCCGGACAACGAGTACGCCGATTATCTGCTGCGGGTGAATCGCGAGCACGAGCAGATCGCGGACGCGATCGAGCGCAACGACGCCGATTCGGCCCGCACCGCGATGCGTCTGCATCTCATCAACAGCAGGGAGCGACTGCGACGCGCGCAGAGCTGACGCGTCACCGGTACGAGGCGCTCACAGTGCGAGCACATTCACCGCCACATCGACATGATGCGAACCGCCGCCCAATATCATGCCGCGCAACAACGAGACGTCGCTGTAATCGCGGCCCGTTGCTAATGTCACGTGATCGAGATCGGCAAGGACATCGTTAGTGGGATCCAGGTCGATCCATCCGCTTTGCGGGCAATGCAGTGAAATCCACGCATGCGAGGCATCCGCGCCGATCAGACGTGGATGGCCCGGCGGCGGATCGTTGCGCAAATAGCCGCTGACATAGCGCGCGGGCAGGCCCAAAGCACGCAGGCATCCGATCATCACTTGCGCGAAGTCCTGACATACGCCATGTTTGAGTTCGAAGGCGCGCGTGGCCGGCGTGTCGAATGCGGTCGACAAGGGACGGTATTCGAAGTCGGCATGAATGCGATGCATGAGGTCGATAGCGCCCGCAATCAGCGGCGTGCCCTTCGTGAAGCTCGCTCCTGCATAATCGCGCAGTGCTTCGTTCATCACGATGTTGGGCGACGCATAGCAGTACTCGCTCTCCGCCACGAAAGCCGCACCCGCGCAAAAGCGCAGCCTGTGGGCGACGTCTTCCCAGGCTGGCGTCGCGTTCGGATTGAGCTTGTTCCAGCGCGGACTCAGACGCACCGTAGTTTCGCTCGTCATCGAGAGGCGTTCGTGCGGCGCATCGAGCGAGAAGTAAAGCACGTCATTGCCGAATGCATCGACACGGCTGTGCACGTACGACGGCGGCGGTTCGATGCGCTCCGTATGCGCGATCACCTGCTGCCACGGACAATGCAACGGACGAATGGTCGCCAGATGCTGCGCGATTTCGACAGGCGTCGAATAGCGATAGGTCGTGCGATGGGTGACTGCAAGCGTCGTGGATTTATCGCTGGCGTCGAGCGTCGCGTTCATGATGAAACCTGCGCAGCAAGCGGGTTTGCGTGACTGAAATAGCGCGCGCTGATCTCGCTCGACGCGGCGCTCACCGATGCGATCATCGAATTGCATAAGCGAACGAGATTGACATGGCGGCCGTCGCCGCCCGTTTCGCAAAGCGCTTCGAGTTGAGGCAACGCATTCAGTTCGCTAAGGATTCCGGAGAAAATTCCGTGCCGCCTTCCGCCCGCCGCAGCGGCTAGTTCATCGAGCTTCGCACACAGGCGTGCGTAGACGCCATAGAGTCCGCGTGGATTGGTCCGGTCCACCACGATCAGATCAATGAGCGCAGGCACTTCTATCCGCCCCGGATAAAGCGAGCGATACGTCAGCGTGCTATCGAAGAGCTGCAATAGCAGATCGAAGCCCGCAGGCAAACCGAGCGTGTTGTGCCCGGCGGCGACGCGTAGGAAGGTCGCCATCGTCGATACGCGTTCGATCATCCGCCCGATGAAGATGAGCCGCCATGCCTGATCGCGTGTCATGCGATCGCCTTGCGCGCCGCTGATCGCAAGGAGTTGCGTCGCAAGATGTTCGAGCGCGCCGGCGAGCATCACGCGGTCATAATCGGCGCCCGCTTCCGGCGATGTCAGGCCGAGACGCGCAAGCGCATCGCGGAAGTCGTTGCGCGATGCGAGGATGGTGCGCCAGTGATCGGTCGAAAGCCTGTCGCGTATCTCGCCGCATGCGCGCGTCTGATCCGCGAGATTGCCGCCGATGCTCGTCGCCGTCGCATGCTCCGCGAGCCCCGCAACGAGCATACGCTCGAACGCATGCGGCGAACTGCGTGCGTGCGTGTCGATCGACGGGATGAGTCCGCATTGCGTCGCAAGTTCGACGAGCGTGCTGAACATCGCATCGGCGTCGCTCGTATCGAGTGAACCGAGCAACAGGCGGCACAGGCGCACGTTGTTTTCCGCGCGTTCGCCATAGCGGCCTGCCCAGAAAAGATTCTCGCCGGCACGGCTCGATACGATGCGATGCTTGCGCAGATCACCGGGCTGCATCGAAGGGCGCAGCGGCGCGGCCGGTACGGCATGACTCGACAGCACCCATGTATCGACGCTGCTGCCGCCGAACTGCATGGACACCGTCGCACGTTGATCGGCTGCAAGGCGCGTGAAGCCTCCGGGCATGACGCGCCATGTCCCGTCGATATCGGCGATCGCGTAGGCGCGCAATACGCACGGACGCGCGCCGAGCGCGCCATCGTGGAAGCGCGGCGCGCACGAGAACGGCAAGTTCTCCTGCACCGTGAACCCATCGGGCGCATTCTCGATGCGCTCGCGCCATTGCGCAAGCTGCTGCACGCCCGCTTCGATGCCTGGCACGTGATTCGCCTGCGCACCCGGCCACGTCGGCACGAGCAACGCGGCATCGAGCTGTTCGAACGCTTCACGGCGGGCCGCCTCTTCGCCGCACCACCATGTTGGGACCGTCGGGAGTTCCAGGGCTTCATCCAGCAACGCATCGGCGATGCCGGGCAAGAAAGCACTGAACGCCGGCGATTCGGCGAAGCCCGCGCCCGGCACGTTCGATATTGCCACGTTGCCCGCGCGCATCACCTGCAAAAGACCGGGCACGCCGATGCTGGAATCCGCGCGCAGTTCGACCGGGTCGCAGAACGCATCGTCGAGACGGCGCAGCACGGCATGCACACGCGAGAGCCCTGCAAGCGTCTTGAGGTAGAGCCTGTCCTGACGCACCGTGAGGTCCTTGCCTTCGACGAGCGTCACGCCGAGATAGCGCGCGAGAAACACATGCTCGAAATAGGTCTCGCTGAAAGGGCCCGGACTCAGCAACGCAATGTGCGGCGCATCGTTGCGATCGGCTTCGTCGTCGCGCATCGTCGCGCGTGCCGCTTGCGCGAGCGTGGCCACGAGTTGCGAATACATCGATGCGAGGCGGCTTACGCGCATCGCACGGAAAGGCTCGGTGAAGAGGCTGGCGACGATCAGCCGGTTCTCCAGTGCATAGCCCAGTCCCGAAGGCGCTTCCGTGCGATGCGCGATGACCGTCCATGTACCCGATGGCGATCGCGCGAGATCGACCGCGACGATCTGCAGGAAGCGCCCGTTCGGCGGCAAGAAGCCCTTCACCGAACGCAGATAGCCAGGATGCCCGAACACGAGCGCACCCGGTAAAAGCCCGCGCTGAAGGAGCGTTTGAGGACCATGGACATCCGCGACGATGGCCTCCATCAGACGCGCGCGCTGCGCCACGCCGCGTTCGATAGCGGCCCATTCGTCCTCGTCGATCACGAGCGGCAGCAGATCGAGCGACCATGCTCGCGGCTCGCCGTTATCGGCATAGACGTTGTACGTGATGTCGTTGTCGCGGACCTGTTGCGCGACTGCGGCGACGTTATCGTCGAGACGCGCGATGCCCTGTTCGCCCAGCAGCTCGAAGAAGTGACGCCACGGCTCGCGCAATCGTCCCGATGCATCGCGCAATTCGTCCCAACGGCCCTCGCGAGCGGGCAACGCACGCAATAGCGTGAGCAGCTCGATGCGCGAGGCCGTCGCATCGAATGGCAGTGTCGATTGAAACGCCAAGGTCGTCTCTTCCGTGTTGTATGCGTGCGCTGTTGGCGATGTTCAAAGACGGCGCATGTCGAGTGTGAACGGAAACTCGATACTGCGTTCCAGCGGCTCCGTCTCCACGCGTCCCGGCGTATGGCCGCTCGCGAAGAAGCGTGCTCGCCGGCGGCTTTCGGCTTCATAGGCGTTGACGGGGAACGTCGCATAGTTTCGCCCGCCCGGATGCGCCACATGATACTGGCAGCCGCCGATCGAGCGGCCAGTCCATGTATCGACGATGTCGAACGTGAGCGGCGCATGGGCGTCGATTGTCGGATGCAGCGATTGCGCCTGACTCCACGCACGAAAGCGCACGCCCGCGACGTATTCGCTCACACGCCCCGTCGATTGCAGCGGCAGCCGCTCGCCGTTGACGGTCACCACATGGCGGTTATCGTTCATGCCGATGACACGGACTTCGAGCCGCTCAACGGATGAGTCGACGTAACGCACGGTGCCGCCGATCGCCCCCGTCTCGCCCAGCACATGCCACGGCTCGAGCGCATTGCGGATGCTGAGCGAGAGGCCGTTCGTATCGTATTCACCCACGAGCGGAAAACGGAATTGAAAATGCGGATTGAACCAGTTGCGCTCCAATGCGGAGCCCGCGTCGCGCAGGTCGGTCAGCACGTCGTCGAAGTCCATCTGCACGAAAGTGCTGAGCATGAAGCGGTCGTGCAATTCCGTGCCCCAGCGCGTGAGGCGCGCGGTGTACGGCGTCTGCCAGAACCGGGCAACGAGCGCGCGCAACAGCAACTGCTGCACGAGACTCATGCGCGCATGCGGCGGCATCTCGAAGCCGCGCAGTTCGAGCAGCCCGAGCCGGCCGGTCGAACCGTCCGGTGAATACAACTTGTCGATGCAGAATTCCGCGCGATGCGTGTTGCCCGTCACGTCGATCAGAATGTTGCGCAGAATGCGATCGGTGAGCCACGGCGGCACGGCCGCGCTGTCGCGCCCGCCGAGCAGGTCGATCTGTCGCTGAAGTTCCGCGAATGCGATCTCGAGCTCGTAGACCTGATCGTTGCGCGCCTCGTCGACGCGCGGCGCCTGACTCGCCGGGCCGATGAATAGACCGGAGAACAGCATCGACAGCGACGGATGGTTGTGCCAGTACGCGATGAGGCTCGCGAGCAGATCGGGGCGTCGCAGGAACGGACTGTCAGGCGGCGTGGCGCCGCCGAGCACGAAGTGATTGCCGCCGCCCGTTCCGGTGTGCCGGCCATCGAGCATGAATTTCTCGGGACTCAGATACGACTCGTGCGCTGCGTTGTAGAGAAATTCGGTGTGGTCGACGAGTTCCTGCCAGTTCGACGCCGGATGAATGTTCACTTCGATCACGCCGGGATCGGGCGTGACTTGCAGCACTTTCAGCCGTGCATCGCGCGGCGGCGGATAGCCTTCGATGATGACGGGAACCTTAAGCTCTGCCGCAGTCGCTTCGACGGCGGCGAGCAGGTCGAGGTAATCGTCGATACCGGTCAGCGGCGGCATGAAGACATGAATCAGCTTGCTCGCCCGGCCGCCCTTCTCCAACGCTTGCGCTTCAGCCTTGGGGCCAGCGGCGCGCGCGGGATCGCGTGCTTCGACGCACACCGCCGTGCGCGCGACCCATGCGGCCGATTCGCCATGCGCAGGCATGCGCTCGGTGTTCGCCGTTGTCGAATCCACTTGCATGCGGTCTTTTGAATGCGGCATGCCGGATGCCGCATTCAAATCCGCGTATTGCACGCGAAGCTCGGCAGCCCGTCGCAGCGGGACCGATGGCGCGAACGGATCGTGCTCGTGTTGCCACGGGTAGTCGCCTTCCGACACCCACGGCAACGAATCGAGGGGCAGGCGATAACCCATCGGGGAATCGCCCGGGACGAGGTACATGCGCTCGTCGCGCAGAAACCACGGGCCGCTCGTCCATCGCGCAGGCTGCGCGGCATCGGCTTCGACACGCGCAATCGGCAACGCATAGCCGATCACCGATGGCAAGCCCGCATCGAAGACGCGGCGCAGGCGCACGCGTTCCAGCTCATCGTCGAGGCGCGAGTCGAAAGGATCGACGTTGACGGGCAGCCGGCGTTCGCGCCACAGGTAATACCACGTGTCTTCATAGCCGGGCTGAATGAATTCAGAATTCAATGACAGCTTGCCGGCGAGATGCTGGATGAAACGGGCGGCGTCGTCGGATGTGTAGTTCGCCGGATGTCTTTCGTCGGCGAAAAGCGCGGGGTTGGTCCAGCATGGCTCGCCATCCGCGCGCCAGTAAAGCGACAAGGCCCAGCGCGGCAACTGCTCGCCCGGATACCACTTGCCCTGACCGATGTGCAGAAAGCCGCCATCGCCATACTGCGCGCGCAGCTTGTTCATCAGCGATACCGCGTACGCGCGCTTGGTCGGCCCGAGCGCGTCGGTGTTCCATTCGGGTGCATCGCGATCGCGTACCGAGACGTAGGTCGGCTCGCCGCCCATCGTCAGGCGTACGTCAGAGGCGTCGAGTTGCGCATCGACTTGCGCCCCCGTGCGCAGCACCGCGTCCCATTCCTCCTCGCTATAGGGTTTCGTGACGCGCGGTGTTTCGAGCACGCGTTCGATCGACATCGCATGACTGAACTCGACTTCGCACTTTTCGACGGCGCCGGACACCGGCGCTGCGCTGTCCGGTTCCGGCGTACAGGCAACGGGAATATGCCCCTCGCCCGCAAGCAGTCCCGAAGTCGGATCGAAGCCGATCCAGCCTGCGCCAGGCAGGAAGACTTCGCACCAGGCGTGCAAGTCGGTGAAATCGACTTCCGTGCCGCTCGGACCATCGAGCGACTTCGTGTCGGGCGCGAGTTGCAGCAGATAGCCCGATACAAAACGCGCCGCCAGCCCCAGATGCCGCAGCGTTTCCACGAGCAGCCATCCCGAATCGCGGCATGACCCTGCCGCGCGCGCAAGCGTCTCCTCCGGCGTCTGCACGCCCGGCTCCATCCGAATCAGATAGCGAATGTCCTGCGACAGGCGTTGATTCAGTTCGACGAGAAAGTCCACCGTAGGATGTGCCGAGGACCGGTCGATGCTCTCGATGAAAGCCGCAAAGCGCGGCGTCAACTCACGCTTGATCATGTAAGGCGCGAGGTCGTGCCTTAGATCCGGCGCGTAGCTGAAGGGAAACGTTTCCGCAGACGGTTCAAGAAAGAAATCGAATGGATTGTAGACAGCCATCTCCGCGACGAGATCGACCGTTACTTTGAATTCCCGTGTTTTCTCGGGGAAAACGAGCCGCGCCTGATAGTTCGCGAACGCATCCTGCTGCCAGTTGATGAAGTGCTCTTCCGGCTCCACGCGCAACGAATACGAAAGCACTGGCGTACGGCAATGCGGTGCGGGCCGCAAGCGCACCACTTGCGGCGAGAGGCCGACAAGGCGGTCATAGTGGTAATGCGTGACATGGTTCAACGCGACGCGAATAGACACACGCAACTCCTCGATCAGTTCTCGTTCTGTTAGCGGGCTCGGGCATCGCCGGGCGAGCGGCACGCTCCTTGCAACCATCGCGCTGGCCCACCGCGCAACATTCGGCCCGATCCCTCCTTCCGGTCCCCAACATGAAGACCTTCCATTGCAATCGATGCAATCAACTCGTGTTCTTTGAAAACACGCACTGCGAAAAATGCGGCGCACGACTCGGGCTTGTGCCTGAGTTGAGCCAGATCAGCGCCTTCGAGGAGAATGAAGACGGCCGCTGGAAAAGCCTGCATCCGCTCGCTGAAGATTCGTTCTATAAGCCCTGTCACAACTATTCCGTGGAGAACGTCTGCAACTGGGTCATTCCTGCGGACTCCGACGATACGTTGTGCTGTTCCTGTCAGTTGACGAGCACCATTCCCAATCTCACGCAGCCCAACAACCGTCTTTACTGGTATCGGCTCGAGAACGCGAAGCGTCGTCTGCTTTACACGCTCGACGAACTCGGCCTCGATGTAAAGTCGCGTCAGGAAGATCCGGAGCACGGGCTCGAATTCCAGTTCCTCGAAGCCGATGCGGAAGGCAAAGGCGTGATGACGGGCCATGACAATGGCCTCATTACGCTGAACATCGCCGAGGCCGACGACGCCCATCGCGAGAAGGTCCGCTCTTCGCTTCACGAACCGTATCGCACACTGCTCGGCCATTTCCGCCATGAAACAGGGCACTATTTCTTCGATCGCCTGATCGCGGATACGCCCCGCGTCAAGGCGTTTCGCACCGCTTTCGGCGACGAACAGCAAGACTATTCGGCGGCGCTCGACCGCCATTACAAGGAAGGTCCGCCGCCCAACTGGGCCGACAACTACATCAGCGCGTATGCAACGATGCACCCCTGGGAAGACTGGGCGGAGACGTGGGCCCATTATCTGCATATCGTCGATACGCTCGATACGGCCGTGTCCTGCGGTCTCGTGCTGGTGCCGGACAGTCCGAATGAACCGACGCTCACCGATCAAACGCCTGTCGAAGAGACAACGTTCGATAACCTCATGACTCGCTGGTTTCCGCTCACGTATGTACTGAACAGCCTGAACCGCAGTCTCGGCATGCCGGACGGTTATCCGTTCGCGCTTGCGCCGCCCGTGATCGACAAATTGCGTTTCGTGCATCGTGTCGTGGCGGCGGCGGCCAGGCGATAAGAGCACGTTCAACTCGACGAGCTTTGCGATTGTGACTGCGACTGTGTCGGCGTCGGCGAAGACGCCGGCGCTTGCGGTGTCTCTGTCGTTTCCGGTGCGATAGGCAGCAGGAACTCGCGGCTGATCTGACTTGCGAGATCATTCACTCTCGCAAGAAAGTGAACGAGATAGGCGTGCAGATCGCCTTGCAGAATCGCGCCGATGTCGCCGTTCTTTAGTTCCGCGCTCAATTGCGCGGCTAAATGTGCGGCGTCTGATTGGCGGCCTTTGGTGACTCGCGCGATCAGTTCTTCGGCTTCCGCGATGCTCGCGGCCATCGAACGCGGCCAGTCACGATAAAGAATCAGCAAGCCGGCGACGCGCTCCGGTGTGATGACATCGCGATATACCCTGCGATAAACCTCGAAGCCGGATACCGAACCGAGCACCGCTGTCCAATGGTGATAGTCGAAGGGCTGTGCGGATGTGTCGGCTCGCTGCTCCATCATCTCGAACTTGACGTCGAGGATGCGCGCCGTGTTGTCCGCACGTTCGATGAACGTGCCCAGCCGCATGAAATAGAACGCATCGTCCTTGACGAGCGTGCCGAGCTGAACGCCGCGCGACAAGTGCGAGCGGAACTTCACCCATTCGAAGAACGTATACGGCTCGCGATCTAGAATGCCATCGGCAAGCATGCGCTGACCATCGAGCCATGTCGTATTGAGCGTTTCCCACAGTTCGCTGTTTGTCGAGCTACGGACCGCACGTGCATTTTCCCGCGCGGCGCGCAGGCAACTGAGAATCGACGACGGATTCTTCATGTCGCGCGCCATGAATTCAATCACCTCCCGGCTCTTCATCCCGTGATGCGCCGCCGAGTAAGTGCCGCTCAACTCCGAGATCGACAGCATTGCGCGCCAGCCGAGTTCCGCGTATTCGTCCGATTGCGGCAAGAGCGAGAGTTGATAGTTTGCGTCGAGCATGCGCGCGGTGTTCTCGGCGCGCTCGGTATAACGCGCCATCCAGAAGAGATGATCCGCGGTGCGGCTTAGCATGGGTTTTCTCGCTTTGTGTCTTGGTGGTCCATCCGCCCTTCAGCGCCTTAGTGTTCTTAGCGTTCCAACACCCACGTGTCCTTGGTGCCCCCGCCTTGCGACGAATTGACGACGAGCGAGCCTTCTCGCAACGCAACGCGCGTCAGGCCGCCAGGAACCATCCGCACTTCGGTCCCGGACAAGACGAACGGTCGCAAGTCGATGTGGCGCGGCGCGATGCCCGTTTCGACATAAGTAGGGCAAGTGGAAAGCGCAAGCGTGGGCTGCGCGATGTACTTCTCGGGATTGGCTTCGAGCACGGCGCGGAATTCTTCAATCTGCGCCGTAGTCGACGCCGGTCCGACAAGCATTCCATAACCGCCCGCGCCGTGCGTCTCCTTGACGACCAGTTCGGGCAGATGCGCGAGCACGTACTTCAGATCATCCGGCTTGCGGCACATCCATGTGGGCACGTTGTTCAGTATCGGCTCTTCACCGAGATAAAAGCGCACCATGTCCGGGACATACGGATAAATGGATTTGTCATCCGCGATGCCCGTGCCTACCGCATTGCAAAGCGATACTTTGCCCGCGCGATAAGCGGAAATCAGTCCCGCGACGCCTAAAGCCGAGTCCGAGCGAAACACGAGTGGATCGAGAAAGTCATCGTCGATGCGGCGATAGATAACGTCCACACGCTGCGGCCCTTGCGTCGTGCGCATAAAGACGTAACCGCCATCGACGAACAGGTCTTGTCCCTCGACCAGTTCAACGCCCATCTGCTGCGCCAGGAACGCATGCTCGAAATACGCGGAGTTGTACATGCCCGGCGTCATCACCACGACATTGGGGTTGTCCGCGCCGGCAGGCGCCGCTGCGCGCAAGGTATCGAGCAACAAGTCGGGATAGTGCGCGACCGGCGCCACGCGATTGCGCGCAAAGAGATCGGGAAAGAGCCGCATCATCATCTTGCGGTTTTCCAGCATGTACGACACGCCAGACGGCACGCGCAGGTTATCTTCGAGCACGTAGAACTCGCCCTGCCCCGCACGCACGATATCGATGCCGGCGATATGCGCATAGATATCGCGCGCCACGTCGACACCCCGCATCTGCGGCCGATACTGCGCGTTGCCGACGATCTGCGCTTCGGGAATGATGCCCGCGCGGACGATGTCCTGATCGTGATAGATGTCGTGAATGAAACGATTCAGCGCATTGACGCGCTGCCTGAGACCGCGTTCGAGCGCCCTCCATTCGTCTGCGGGAAAAATGCGCGGAATGACGTCGAACGGAATGGTTCGCTCGGGGATGATGCCGGGAAGATCACTCGTGCCATAGACGGCGAATGTGATGCCGACGCGGCGGAAATTCAGGTCCGCTTCCGCTCGCTTCAAGTCGATTTGCTGCTCGCTTTGCGCGCTCAGCCAGTCCAGGAATTCGCGGTAATGCGTGCGCGGATCGCCGACACCCCGAAACGCCGATGGAGGCACGCCGCGCACCTCCAGAGTATTGCGCTCGAACATCTCGTTGAAGAATGCTTGCGTCATGGGCGGACTTCCCTATCAGTGCGGGCCGGGATCGTGATCCCTCTCTTATCTACTCAATCTGGTTGCACTCGCAATGATCGAAGAGCCTAACGGCGCGGCAAGCCTGATGCAATCATGCACCATGCCGACATGCGGTTTTCCTCAGGCAACCTCTAAGCACGATGCCGTATTGCGTCGGCTTCAATTGCGCGGGCGGCCCAGTGCCGATTCAACAGGAGCAACATCGGTGCCATGTCAGCCTTTCGGCCCGCGGTATGTCCCACTGCACCGAAACAGCGCGGCATTTGAAGCATCTGCACACCTGGCAGCGCACGTCCATGCCGCACGATGGTGCGCGTTCCAATGTTAAGCGTCGCCACGCCGGTATGATAGGGATCTGAACGCACGATCCCTGGACACGATGAATACACCTTCCGAAGCCGCACCTCGCCCCGCCTTGCGTGAATTGACGCCGCTGGAGGCGCGCGTGCTCGGCGTCCTCGTCGAAAAGCAGCAGACCGTCCCGGACACCTATCCGCTATCGCTGAATTCTCTTATCGCCGGCTGCAATCAGAAGACCGCGCGCTCACCGGTGATGAATGTCACCGAGGACGAAGTGCTGACGACCATCGACGGCCTCAAGCGCCTTTCGCTCCTGATCGAGGGCAGCAGCAGCCGCGTGCCGCGTTTCGAGCACAACATCAACCGCGTGCTTGGCGTGCCGAGTCAATCCGTTGCGTTGCTCGCGACGCTCTTTCTGCGCGGCCCGCAAACGGCCGCCGAATTGCGCGCCAACAGCGCGCGGCTGCATGGCTTCGCGGATATATCGTCTGTCGAAAGCTTTCTCGATGAACTCGCTGCGAACGATCCGCCGCGCGTCGTCAAACTGCCGCGCACTCCCGGAGAGCGGGAAAGCCGCTGGGTGCATCTTCTGTGTGGCGCAGTGAGCGTGAGCGACATGCCTGTGCGTCAGGCCGACGCCGGTGAAAGCTATGCGCCATCCGAATTCGAGGCGCTCAAGGCTGAACAGAAGCGCCTCGTGCATGAAGTCGCGGAATTACGCGCCATGGTGGAACGCATGGCGAATGAACTGGGCGTAACGTTCGAGAAGCCATCGTCGCAAGCGTGACAGCCTTCCTGAGCCCCTTATTCGACGCAGCTCAACGCGCTACCAACAGACTAACGCGATGAACGATATCGTTGCACTCGAAGCGGTCGCACTATCGAAAGCCATTCAGACGCGCGATGTATCGTGCGTCGAAGTCATGCAGGCTTATCTCGCTCACATCGAGCGCTTCAATCCGCAAGTCAATGCGATCGTCGCGATGCAGGATCGCGATGCGCTCATCGGCCAGGCAAGACAACGCGACGAACAACTCGCGCGCGGAGAGAGTCTTGGACCATTGCACGGATTTCCGCAAGCGCCGAAGGACATCTTGCCCGTCGCCGGTATGGTGACGACTAAAGGCTCCCCAATCTATGCGGGCGAGATCAGTCAGACAGACGCCATCGTGTACGAGCGCATGCGTCGCGCGGGAACGATCTTTATCGGACGCACGAATTCGCCGGAATTCGGTCTGGGCGGGCACACCTATAACCCCGTCTATGGCACAACGCGCAATGCGTTCGATCTCTCGCGCTCGGCAGGCGGAAGCAGCGGAGGCGCTGCAGTCGCCGTCGCGCTATGCATGCTGCCGTTCGCCGATGGATCGGACATGATGGGCTCGCTTCGCACGCCCGCTGCATTCAACAACGTGTTCGGCTTCCGCACGTCACCGGGATGCGTGCCGTATGCGCCAGCCGACGATGTCTTCTTCCAGCAGTTCAGCGTCGTCGGTCCGATCGCGCGCACGGTCGAAGACCTCGGCCTGTTGCTCTCGACGCAGGCGGGCTTCGACGCACGCGCACCACTCTCGCGCCGAAGCGACACCCCCGCCGCATTCGCACATTCGCTAGAACGGGATATGCACGGCGTTCGCATTGGATGGCTCGGCGATCTCAACGGCCACTTGCCGATGGAAGCGGGCCTGGCCGATACCTGCGCGTCGGCGTTGAAGCATTTCGAGGCCGTGGGTTGCATCGTCGAACCGGTTCACGTGCCTTTCGATTTCGAACGCTTGTGGCAAGCGTGGCTCGATCTGCGCAGCTTTGCGTTCGCGGGTACGAATGCGCCGCTTTACCGCGACGACGCGAAGCGGGCGCAGCTTAAGCCCGAGGCGGTATGGGAGATCGAACGCGGCTTGCGCTTGTCGGGCGAAGACGTGTCGCGCGCCGCACGCGACAGGTCCGCGTGGTATCAGACGTTGAATGCGCTCTTTACGCGCTTCGATTTTCTCGTCATGCCCGCAACGCAAGTCTTTCCGTTCGATGCAACACTCCACTGGCCCGCCAGCATAGGCGGCCGCGAAATGGATACGTATCATCGCTGGATGGAAGCGGTCGTTGCGGCGACGATGGCTTCCTTGCCCGCGTTATGCGCCCCGGCCGGCTTTGGGCCGAATGGCTTGCCGGCCGGATTGCAGATTATCGGTCCTGCTCAGATGGATCTGGCCGTCATGCAGATGGGACTGGCTTATGATCGTGCAAGCGGCTACTCGCGCGTACGGAGTACGTTACTCGATTGAGTTCAGAATAGAGACCGCCAACGGCCAGGCATCACTCCGACTCCGCGTGCGATTCCTGATCCCAAGGTGCAAGCGCAAAGGCAAGGATCATCGCTCCGCTATTGAGCGGCACACAACTGCCTACGCGTCTTGGCCGATACACAGGTTGCCCGCGCCGGATCGTCTCGCCACTCAGCACGCATACGCCCCGCTTGCGTGCAGTGCAAAGCGCCCAGACTTGCTCCGAGTAATTGAACGACGTCGGGTCGTGCCACGATAGTGCAAGTGTCGACTCGCTCAAACGCTCCACGAGCCGGATATTGACCGAACGCGCGCAATGAGCGTCATTGCGGCTGCCGTGAATATCGTTCGAGCGAACGCCACGGCTCGCTCGGTCGTCCAGCATGGCGAGGGTGCAACTCCACGGGTCCATCAGCGACGCATGCCTCATGGTTTCTCCCTGCGGCTCGGCTTCGGTGACGGTTCTTAGAGTAGTACACCTGAGCAAGTCTCGTTTCGTTTTCTTGCCCGCGTTTTGTCGAGGCCGGACTCGCGACGATTATTGATAGCGGTTTTTACGAACGATCGTTTAGTTACCAAGCAAAGGCATACGTTCAACATATGCCCGCTTGCGCACGTTGCGCGCTGCAAGAAGGATGCGCAAAAACGCTGAATTCTGACAAAATAAAATAAAGCGAACCGGACACTCCTGTCGAATCATGACAAGCAAGCTCTCGATCAATGCCACTATATCGGCGGACCGCGCTTCGGTCAGCTTCGTCGCCTTCACGCGCGAACGGGAAATCCAATGCAACATCACCCGCAAGGCACTGGAGCAGTGTTTCTGGGCGCCCGCCGGGGCCAGCGACGAGCGCCTATTAAAAGCGTTGAGCGACGGTTACGAGCGCATCAGCGCCCGCGTGCATCGGAAATTCCTGGCCCATCCGTCGAACTCGATCCACCTCGACGTCATTGATTTTTCTTCCTGAGCGCCTTCGAATCGGAAAAAACGGCGGGCCTCAACGTGCCGCTTCCGTCGACTTCCGCATCTTCGCCACGTCTTCGACCTTCACAGCCGGCATGTTGTTGTTCCATGCGCCGCGAATAAACGTCACGACGTCGGCTATCTGCTGATCATTCAATACCGGCGCATAGCGCGGCATCGGATAAGGCGCGGGCACGCCCTGAATCACGAGATCCTCGGTGCCGTTCAGCGTCACGTTGATCAGCGACGACGTATCTTTCTCCAGCACGTTGGGGTTGCCGGCGAGCGGCGCGAGCATCGGTGCAAACCCGCGACCGTCGATCCCGTGACAGTGCATGCAGAACGCCGCATACACGCGCGCGCCAGACTCAGTCGGAGCGGGCCGTGTCAACGACACCTTGCTTGCCTTGGGATCATACGAATAAGGCGGGTTGCCATTGCCGCCAGCAGCCGGCAGTGACTTCAGATAGCGCGCCATTGCGGCAACATCACTGTCGCTGAGGGCTTGCGTGCTGTTGTTGACGACGCTCGTCATCGAACCGAACGCGGTCGCGTGCGCATTCGCGCCCGTTTTGAGGAACGTCGCGACCTCCTGCTCCGACCATCGCCCGAGTCCGGTGTTGTGGTCGCCGGTCAGGTTCGAGCCGAACCAGTTATCGAGCAAGCCTCCGGTCAGATAGGCGCCGCCGCTTTCATCGAGTGCCTTTTCCTGGAACGCAATGCCACGCGGCGTATGACACGCGCCGCAGTGTCCCAGGCCTTGCGTCAGATAAGCGCCGCGATTCCACGCGACGTCCTGGTTGGCCTTGTCCTTGTAGACGCCCTTGTCGAGAAAGAACGCGTTCCAGATCTTGAGCGGCCAGCGCATATTGAGCGGCCATTTCATGCCGGGCTCACGATTCGCTTGCTTGACAGGCGATACCCCATGCATGAAATAAGCATAAAGCGCCTGCATGTCCGCGTCGCTTATCTTGGCATAGGACGGGTAAGGCATCGCGGGATAGAGATTGTGGCCATCCTTTGCAACGCCTTCACGCACGGCACGCGAGAAGTCGTCCTGACTATAACGGCCGATTCCTGTATCCGGGTCCGGTGTGATGTTCGTGGTGTAGATCGCGCCGAGCGGTGTCGTCATCGGCAAGCCGCCTGCCATTGGCTTGCCGCGCGGCGCAGTATGGCAGGCGATGCAGTCGCCGGCTTTGGCCAGATAAGCGCCTCGCGAGACGAGCGCATCGCTGGCGGCATCGGCACGCGCGACCAGCGGAACCATTGCAAGCGCAACGCTCGCTGCGGCGAGCGTCAACTTGAGAGGCGTGAACATGTTCGTCATGACTGGCCTCCTCAGGCGCTGCGCAATTGATAACCGACCGGCAATTGCCTTAGCCGCTTGCCGGTTGCTGCGTGGATGGCGTTCGTGATGGCAGGCGCCAGCGCGGCTGTACCGGGTTCGCCGATACCACCCGGCGCTTCACTGCTCTTGACGATATGCACTTCGATAGGCGGCGTTTCATCGATGCGCAGCATGCGGTAGTCGGTGAAGTTGCTTTGTTCGACGCGGCCATTCTTGATGGTGATCTCTCCGTAAAGCGCCCCGGTGATGCCGAAGATGATGCCGCCCTGCACCTGCGCTTCCACTGTATTCGGATTCACTACCATGCCGCAGTCCACCGCGCATACGACGCGATTCACTCTCACGCCGCCTTCCTTGTCGACCGTGACGTCCGCGACCATCGCGAAGTAACTGCCGAACGCGTGCATCACCGATACACCGCGTCCCTGTCCTTGCGGCATGGATTGCTTGCCCCAGCCTGCCGCTTGCGTCGCGACGTCCAGTACGTTTCGTGCACGCGGCGTCTTGCCTAGCAAGTCGCGCCGGTATTGAACCGGATCGATCTTTGCCTGCACCGCGAGTTCATCGATAAAACTTTCGACGACGAACGTCCCTCGCGTAGGCCCGACACCGCGCCAGAACGCAGTCGGCACATGGCGCGGTTCCTGACGCACATAGTCGACTACCTGATTGGGCAAGTCATAGGGAAGGTCGGCTGCAACTTCGATCGCGTCAGGATCGAGTCCGTCCTTCACCGCAGGCGGCGCAAATCGTGCAAGCACGGACGATCCCACGATGCGATGCGTCCACGCGATCGGCTTTCCGTTTGCGTCGAGCGCCGCAGAGAGTTTGTCGTAGTAGCACGGACGATACATGTCGTGCTGTATGTCTTCTTCCCGCGAATAAGTCAGCTTCACGGGCACGCCAAGCTGTTTGCCGATCTTGAGCGCTTGCGTCGCCATATCGTATTCGAGCCGTCTGCCGAAGCCGCCGCCCAACAGATGGTTATGCACGACGACCTTCTCGGGCGGCAATCCGGTCGCCTGAACGCCTGCGCCCTGAACGCGCGTCGGCACTTGCGTGCCAATCCAGATATCGCATCCATCGGGCCGCACATGCACCGTGCAATTGACGGGCTCCATCGTTGCGTGCGCGAGCAGCGGCTGTTGATATACGGCATCGACCCGTGTCTTGGCATTAGCGAAGCCTTTGCCTACATCGCCGTCCTTGCGCGCGACCGCGCCTGATTTCTCCGATGCCTTCGCCATCTCATCGAAGAGCATTTGAGTCGATACGTTCGCGCCCGCGCCTTCATTCCATTGAATCGCAAGCGCCGCGGCCCCGCGCTTGGCGGCCCATGTGTGGTCGCCTACTACGGCGACGCCGTTATCGAACTTGATGACCTGACGCACGCCCGGGATTTTCTTGGCGTGAGTGTCGTCGACGGAGGCGAGCGTGCCGCCGAATACCGGGCAGTTCACGATGACCGCATAGACCATTCCAGGCAAACGGACATCGAGGCCGAAGACCGCTGTGCCGTTGGATTTTTCGGGCGAATCCAGGCGCTTGACCGGCGTGCCGATGATGCGAAAGTCTTTCGGGTCTTTCAGCTTGATATCGTTAGGCACCGGCACATTCGCTGCCGCTTGCGCAAGCTCGCCATAGCTTGCGCTGCGGCCGTCCCCTGCATGAACGACCTTGCCGTTCTCTGCACGACACGTCGACGCATCGCATTGCCACTGCTGCGCGGCTGCCGAAACCAGCATCATGCGCGCGGCGGCGCCCGCCTTGCGCATCGGCTCCCATGCATAGCGAACGGAGGTGGAACCGCCCGTTAATTGCCCGCCCAACAGCGGGTCCATGAACAATTTCTCATTGGGCGGCGCATGATCGATCGTCACGCTATCCAGTGGCACTTCGAGCTCTTCTGCAATCAGCATCGGCAATGCGGTGTAGACACCCTGCCCCATTTCCACTTTCGGCATGATCAGCACGACCTTGCCGGTCTTGTCGATCTGCACGAAAGCATTCGGCGCGAAGACACCGTCTTGCGGCGTCTCTACTCCGTCGCCGCCAATGACGGACTTGCCTTTTCCTTGGTCCTGACTCGCGGCCGGCACGCTAAAGCCAATGAGAAATCCGCCGCTCGCGGTAACGCTCGCTGTCAATCCGAACTTAAGGAACGACCGGCGCGAAAAGCCTGCAGAAGCGTGATGGCGTCCCGCTTCGAGTAATCCTCGCGACATCTCACGCCTCCTTGGCTGCTTGCTTGATCGCCGCACGAATGCGGCTATAGGTTCCGCAGCGGCAGATGTTGCCGGCCATTGCAGCGTCGATATCCGCGTCGGTCGGATGAGGAACGGTCGCGATCAAGGCTGCCGCCGACATGACCTGCCCCGACTGGCAATAGCCGCACTGCACGACGTCCAGTTGATTCCATGCCATTTGCACTTTCTTGCCCGCAGGCGTTTCGCCGACGGCTTCGATCGTCGTGACCTTGCGATCGCCGATAGCCGCGATCGGCAGCACACAAGAGCGCACGGCGACGCCATCGAGATGCACTGTGCAAGCGCCGCATTGCGCAATGCCGCAGCCAAACTTGGTGCCAGTCAGGCCGACGATATCGCGAAGCACCCAAAGCAGCGGCATATCGGGCGGCGCATCGACGGTATGAGACTGGCCATTGATGGAAAGCGTGGTCATGAGCGGCTCCGGGCTTGTGCGTTGACTAAAGCGGTAGCGCAATTGGTTGGCCGCGTGGACGGCGGCCAACGGCCTGAGGGTGACATGCGTCGCGGGGTTGAGTCGTTATCAGTTCGACCGCCGCTTGACGCGATGGCACCGGCGGCTGTGCATTGCAAGGCTTCGGGATTGTAGCGCCGCTCAAAGAATCAAGCTGACATGACGATGGCCTTGCAGACCAGAGACAGTTCAATGCAAAGCCTGAATGGCGATGAATTCACTCGTCGTTTATATAGTCGGGCGATGCGAAAGACAGTTAGTTGCGCGAGAAAAAGAAGACGTCGATTACACTGTCCGCTCTTCCACTCGTCCCCCATTCGAACGATGAGCCAACTTCTCTCCCTGCGGCCATTCGTGCCCGCGAAAGATTTCGACGTGTCGAAGCGCTTTTATCAGGCACTCGGTTTTCGCATTTCGCACGAGGACGGCGAGATCGCGATGCTCAAAGCCGAGAGCTTCAGCTTTATCCTGCAGAACTACTACGTGAAGGAGTTCGCTGAAAACTGCATGCTGCAGTTGCTGGTGAGAGACGTCGACGCATGGTGGCAGCAGATGAACCCGGAAGCGCTCGCTGGCCGCTTTCAAGTGAACGCAGCACGTCCGCCTGCCATGCAAAGCTGGGGCATGAAGGTCGGATTCGTATTCGATCCTTCGGGCGTGCTATGGCATGTCGGCGAAGTGCCGTTTTAAGCACGCAGGCATTCGCATTCAGTCGGCCCCGCTGCCCGTCGCCATTTCGAACAGATGTGCTCTGAGCAGAGCCGTTATGTCCGGAGTGCGATTGCTGAACTCGACACCGACGAGCACCGCACCGTCGACATGCCGGAGACTGCGCGCGATGCAGTTCAACACGACTGCATGGAGCTTGCCGTCGGCGCGCAGCCGCAGCGAGAGCTTGAAGTGCTCGCCGACGTTCACGATGACATCGGTTGCGCTCAATGCTACGCCGCCAAGACTCACGTTGACGACGGTGACGTCGAAGCCCGCCGCGATACAGTCGTTTCGAATGAGCCTGCCCGCCAGTTCCGTCGATACACGCACATGCTTTCGCACGATATGCGTACGCACGATGTCCGGCTGCGCGAGATAGACGAGTCTTACTGGCAACTCGCTTCGCCCGATGACCGTACTGCGGAACATATAAACCTTTCGGCCGCGCAGCGCCTTGCACTCGACTTCCACACCCGGTTCGAATAGCTCGTGTCCGGTCGTGGCGGTCAATAGAAGCGCTTGTCCGTCAATCGAGCCGACGTAATCGGTCTGCAAGGGCGCGTGCGTGTGTCCGACAATCGACAACTGCATCGCGTCGATCACCTTCGGCAAGGTGCCTGCAATGCTCGTCACCGGGCTGGCGCTTTCTCGTGCGGGAGCGTCGTGCTTCGCGGTCGAGATGAGCAGGTTGGCGGGCGCAGGCATGGGCGCTTCGGTACGATCCGCTGGCGCAGCGTCGTCGCGGAATCCGCCTGCCGTGAGGATCCTGTCACGCTGGCTTTCCGATCGCACGCAATAGCCTCGCGTGAGAAGCAATTTGCCGGTTGCGGAATACACCGCGAAAGGCAGGGGCGTTCCAATTTTTAGTTCGTGCGGGGCAACTTTGACAAGGTTCATGGCGCAACTGACCTGTTCTGTTTTCTGTTGCGCTACCGTAACCCACCCACCGCACTATTTAAGTGCGTGACCGCGCATTCATCCGACGAAACTTGAACAGCACTGCGCTTACAAAAAACCCTCGCCTACAACGCTGATTCGCTGTTCGTCACGACGAGCACCGTGCATCCTTCCCGCGAATAAGCCCAGTGCGATGTGCCCTTCGCAAACGTCACGACCTGGCCCGCGGTCACGTCTGTACCGTCCTGGTCCGTGTACACGCCGTCCTTGATGAACAGCAGTTCCGTCGACGTGTGCGTATGAAACAGAGACTTTGCGCCTGCTTCCAGCCGCATCCAGTAGCTTGTCCAGGCGCCGCTTTCATCGTCGACTAACGGGATGATCCAGAAACCGGGGTGGCGCTTTCCTTCGATGAGCATGGGTTCCCACGCGTCGTCCTCGATGGTGTGAAGCCGGCGGCCAATATTCGCTTCATCAAAGGCGATGTCTTTGTCGGTCATATGCGTCGGTTGTATTGAAACGAAAAAGGCGTTTCACGAGACCACACGTTCTTCGGCGTCTTCGCGCCAGCTCGCCATCATGTCCTTGACCTCGCTGACGAGCCACGTCCGGAACAGCTCGTATTCGGGCCGCTCGACTGCGTTCTTATGCGTGATGAGATAGTGATATCGATCGCGAAATACGAGGCTTTCTTCGACCGGGCGCACCAGCACGCCCTGTTGCACTTGCCGATGCACGAGGTGATGCCATCCGAGCAAAGTGCCCTCGCCCTCCTCGGCTTGCGATACGAGCAGGCGATAGTCATTGCTCTCGAGATGATCCGTCTCGACCAGCCGCTCGCCGGATTCGCCCTGCTGAAACCAGTTGCGCCATACGCGCCAGTCGACGTGCTCGCACACTTGCGTTCGGCCCAAAGGCGACAGGTTCAAGGTGGGATGCACGAGCAGGTCCAGCGCGGACACCTTTCTGCCGCGATATTCTTCGTCGAAGAACCGTTTGCTGCAGACCGGGTACACGACATCATGAAACAGGCGTTCGACTTCGTATTCGGCTTCGCGCGGCGGGTTCTTCGTGATGATGATGTCAGGGTCAATGAGCCTGTCGAACTCCATGAAGTGATCGGTGACGATCACATGCAGCTTCACATCGGGGAAGTGTTTCCTGAAGGCTTGCATGCGCGGCGCAAGCCAAAGCGCGGAGAACGTGTGCGACACACAGATCGTCAGCGCGGCGCGGCCCGCTCGCCGAACCGTCTCCACGGTCTCCGCGATATTCATGATCGACAGATAGGACGCGTTGTAAAGCAGACGCCCCGCCTCGGTCAGTGCGATATGTTTTCCGGAGCGATCGAACAGCGCGACTTCGAGAGAGTCCTCGAGTTCTTTTATTTGTCTGCTGATCGCCGCCTGAGTCACGCACAATACGTCGGCAGCTTGCGTGAAGTTCTCGTAACGCGCGGCAGTCACGAAGCATTTAAGGGCTCGCAGCGAAGGCATCTGCGCGAGCAACCGGTCAGTGAAGATCTGCTTCTTCTGCATGGTCTGGAACCTCTTGTCGCGCGGCGAGCATTCAACGCTCCGGGAATCTGCCGATAGGCTCGACAGCTTCCATATCTTACCGCGCAGCTTTTTTTATGGGGAGCCGGATCCGTGTCGCGCTCCGAAGCGCCCGTGTCACTTCCCGTTCAAGAGTCTCTTCTCGACGGCGTCCATCGCGCTGCCGACCTGATCGAAGAAGCCTTCGGACTGCAGCTTCTGTTGCATCAGTTCATTGATGCCGCCCTCGGTCGTGCACTGCTTCGCCAGTCCGCTGAACGAGTCGTTGCTGACCTGAGCCAGCTTTGCCAATCCGGAGTAATAGCCCGCAAGGAATGCTCGCGCACCCTCATAAGGAACGCCTCTTGCCGCGAGCCACTTCGCCTGTGCCTCCACGAAGCCGTAGTAAGTCGACATCGTCGCAGTCGCCACCGAGAACAAGTCGAACTGCGCTTCCTCTGTCACTTCGACGGTCGTGCCGATCGTATCGAATATCGCCTTCGCTTGCGCGTTGCGGGGATAGACGACGGTGCTGCCACTTCCGTGCGCCGTCGCCGGCAAGGGAATGGCGCGAACCATCGCTGGATCGCCGCGAAGGCATCGCTTCAAGCGTTCGACCGTCAGGCCCGCCACGAAGCTGATGACGATCTGATCGGCCCGAAACGTCAGCGCTTGCAACACCTCCTCGGCGATGTTCGGGACGACGGCGATGCACACGACATCGCTCGCATCGACAACCTGCTGATTCGATTCACACACCCGCACGCGATCATCGAGTTGCGCGAGTTGCGCGGCCACTTCGGCATTACGAGGCGAAAGCGATATTTCATGCTTCGCGCCGCCATCGCAAAGACCCGTGACGACTGCACGCGTGATGCCGCCTGACCCAATGAATCCTATTCGCATATTCTTCCTGTCCTTTTGGCTTAGTCTTCCAGCTTGATCCACGTCGTCTTCAGTTCGCAATATTGGTCGTGTGCATACACCGACTTGTCGCGTCCGCCGAACCCGGATTGTTTGAAGCCGCCAAACGGCGTCGACAAGTCGCCTTCACCGAAGCAGTTGACCGTAACCGTGCCTGCCCGAATCCGCGATGCGATCTTGTGCGCAAGATTGACGTTGTCGGTCCACAGCGACGCGGCCAGGCCGTAGCACGTATCGTTGGCGATACGCACGGCGTCTTCTACTTCGTCGTATTCGATGATGCAGAGCACCGGCCCGAACACTTCCTCGCGAGCGATGCTCATGTCCGGCGTGACCTTGTCGAAGATTGTGGGCCCGACGAACCAGCCGCCCGATTCGGTTTGCACAGCCTTACCGCCGCACACCAGATTCGCGCCTTCTTTCCTGGCCTTTTCGATGTGCGAGAGCACCTTGTCGTAATGACCGGATTCGATGAGCGCCCCGAGCTTGACATCAGGATCGAGCGGATCGCCGGTTCTCCAGCCGTCCAGCACCGCGAGCACCTTTTCGAGCAATTCCGCCTTCTTGCTCGACGCCACGATGATGCGTGAGCCCGCGCTGCAGTTCTCGCCCATGTTCCAGAACGCGGCGGCGACTGCGTTCTCCGCGACGGGATCGAGATTCGCGACGTCGGGCAGGATCACCTGCGGATTCTTGCCGCCGCATTCCAGCACGACGCGCTTCAGATTCGAATCGGCCGAATAGCGAAGGAACCGCTTGCCGGTTTCCGTCGAACCGGTGAAGGCAACGAGATCGACATCGGGATGAAGGCCCAGCGCCTGACCCGCGCCCTCGCCAAAGCCCGTGACGACATTGAACACGCCCGCAGGCAATCCCGCTTCGGCCGCGAAATCCGCGATTCTCAGCGTGGAAAGCGACGTCTGCTCCGCAGGCTTGATGATCACGCTATTGCCGACCGATAGCGCCGGACCGATCTTCCATGCGAGCATCAGCGCGGGGAAATTCCACGGCAGCACGCCCGCCACGACGCCGATTGGCTCGCGCGTGATCATGCTTACGACGCCCGCGCCGGACGGCGACAATGCGTCATAGCGCTTATCCGTTACTTCGGCATGCCAACGGATGCACGCTGCCGATTCGGGAATGTCGAGGCCCATGCACTCGCTGACGGGCTTACCCGCTTCGAGCGCTTCGAGCAGCGCGAGCTCTTCGGCGTTCTGGTCGATGAGTTGCGCGAGCCGCAGCAAGACCGCCTTGCGATGTGACGGCGCGGCCTTCGCCCAGACGCCGCTTTCGAACGCTTCGCGGGCCGCAATCACCGCGCGATCGACATCGGCCTGCTCGCACCGGGCGATCTTCGCCAGCACTTTGCCCGTGGCAGGATTGAGTGTTTCGAACGTTGCCTCGGATGCAGCCGCGCATCGTTGGCCGTTGATAAACGCGCGGCCATCGAGTGATGCGTTCGCGGCCATCTGCTTCCATTCTTCGTATGTGCTCATGTTTGACCTCGCGAAATCAAAGTTCGGCGCCTGCCGAGAGTTCCTTGAACCAAATGGCTGTCGATACAGCGATGTCAGAGATCGGCCGGCCGGGAAGCGGACGGGGTTTGGGTTGCTTCAACACCTGCTGCACGAGTTCGTTCGATTTGCCGAGTGCGTACTCGGCGATCAGCTTTCCCGCCGACGAACCGCGACTGAGCCCAAGCCCATTGCAGCCGATCGACTGATAAATGCCGTCGTCCCGCTTGCCGAAAAGCGATCCGCTATTCGCCGACAGACACAACGCGCCGCCCCACGTGTATTCGAATTCGACGTCTTTCAACATCGGGAAACGCCGGTCGAAAGACCGCTGGTGCATCGCCCTGGCTTTGTTTATATCGGCGTCCGAAATACTTACATCTGGCCGGAACGCGAAATGATTGCGGACACAGATGCGATCGGTAATCAACCTGCGCACCGTCGATCCCACGGGATCGGCCGGGATGAGCGCCCACGACGACTGACCGCCGAGCCTCGCCACTTCATCGCGATTCATTACGCGGGTCATCGATGCGAACGTGTACACGGGCAGCAAGCCGTTGGCGTCCTTCCCGAATCTGGCAGCGTAAGAGTTCGTGCATAGAATCACCTGCTTCGCGACGATCTCTCCTTCGGCGAACGTAAGCCTTTTCACACCAGCGCCGGATTCGATGCCCTTCACCGCGCTCGATTCGAATACCTTGACGTTGTCTGGCAGAGCAGCCGCCAGCCCGCGCATCAACGCGGCGGGCTGTACCGTGCTGCATCCGGGCGTGAGGATGGCCGCTTTATAGAAATCGCTGCCCGTCACCGCGCGAATCGCCGCTTCGTCGAGCCATTCGAACTTTTCACCAATGGTCTCCAGCCCCTTGGCGAAGTGCTCGAGCGCCCCCTTGCCGCGCTTGTTGACGGCGGCGTGATACTTGCCGTCGTCGCGCCAGTCGCAGTCGATTCCATGTTCGATGACGGCGGACCGCACATAGTCGATTCCATGACGCTGCAAGCGGATGTCGGCTTTATCGGCTTCGACGCTGCGCGAATAGCTTTCGCTGCTGATATCGTGCGGCAGGTCGACGAAGAAGCCCGAGTTGCGTCCGGCCGTGCCGCGTCCGATGCGATCCGCCTCCACCAGTGCAATCGACGAATCAGGACCGAGCTCCGCAAGACGCCGGGCCGCGCACAGTCCCGTAATGCCTCCGCCGATGACCACCCAATCGAATCGAAGGGTTGAAGCGACTTTCACCGCATTGGCCGGCGGCGGAAGACTTTCCCACCAGCCATTCACACCATCGGGAGTCGGTACGCGCCCGAAGTCCAGTTTGGAGCTCATACGATCTTCTGTTTACTGTGCGTTGCGCAGCAAGGGTTGGACGACGGCAGCAAATGCCTTTCGTTCTTCGTCCGTCAGCGTGCCGAGCGGCGCACGCGCGTTGCCGACGGCCACGCCAGCGAGCTCGCAGCCGTATCGCACGTATTGAATGAATTTGCCGCTGCGTTCGAGCAATTCGAGCACCGGCAGCAGTGCGCTCATCAGTTGACGGCCTTTCACGAAATCGCCTTGCGTGCAGGCTTCCAGCAACTCGACGTGCGACTCGGGAATGAAGTTCGCCGCCGCGCCGACCCAGCTTTTGGCGCCCCACGCGAAGAACTCGAGCGCCTGATCGTCCATGCCGCAACTCAGCACCAGCCGATCCTTGAAGTGAGTCGCCAGATGATGCAGATGGCCGATATCGCCGGTGCTTTCTTTCATCGCCTGGAAATTCGGGCGTTCCAGCAGCTTTTCCAATACCGCGTCGCTGATTTCGGTGCCCGTTCGCGCGGGAAAGTTGTACAGCATGATCGGCAGATCGACGGCGTCATCGACCTTGAGAAAGTGCGTCAGAAGCTCTTCTTGCGTCGGCTGAGCGTAGTAAGGCGTGGCCATCAGGAGCGCCGACATGCCCGCCCGCTTTGCCGCAAGACCGAGGTGAATCACGTCCTTCGTCGTCGTTGCATTGATGCCGGCGGATAGCACCGTCTTGCCGCCGACCGCATCGACGACCGTGTGATACGTCTTCACGCGTTCGTCGAGCGTCAGCGCGTAATACTCACCCGTCGTGCCACCGACGCCCAGGCCGCTCAACCGGCCCACCAGTCCGTTCGCGTGCCTCGCGAGCAGTGCGTGATCGATTTCGCCGTCTCCAGTGAATGGCGTTACCAGCGGTGCGTGAACTCCTTCGAAGCTGACCATCGTGTTCTCTCTCGATTCGGTTATGAAGTTGCGGTAAAAGTCCGTACGTACGCCGTTCTCAGACGAGCGCGTCGGCAGGCGAGTAGATGGGGAACTGGCTACACAGATCGCGCACGCGGCTGCGCACTGAACGCTCGACGGCGTCGCTGCCCTGCGGATCGTTCTCGAGGGCGTCCAGAACTTCGAGAATCATCTCGCCGACCAGCTCGAATTCCCTCGCGCCGAAGCCGCGCGTCGTGCCCGCTGGCGTGCCGAGACGAACGCCCGATGTCACCGTCGGGTTTTCCGTGTCGAACGGAATGCCGTTCTTGTTGCAGGTAATGCCGGCGCGCTCCAGTGCCTTTTCCGCTTGCGTGCCGGTAAGTCCTTCGGTGCGAAGATCGACGAGCAGCAGATGGTTGTCGGTGCCGCCCGTGACGAGACGCACGCCGCCTGCGCTCAGTACATCGCCGAGCGCGCCCGCGTTTTTCAACACCTGATCGATATAGGTCCTGAATTCAGGCCGCAACGCTTCGCCGAAAGCCACCGCCTTGCCCGCGATGACGTGCATCAACGGTCCACCTTGCAAGCCGGGGAATACCGCCGAGTTGATCTTCTTCGCGATATCGCCGTTGTTCGTCAGCACGAAGCCCCCGCGTGGGCCTCGCAACGTCTTGTGCGTCGTCGACGTGACCACGTCCGCAAAGCGGATCGGGTTCTCGTGACGGCCCGCCGCGACGATGCCCGCGATATGCGCCATATCGACCATCAGCAACGCGCCGACGCTATCGGCAATCTCGCGGAATCTGGCGAAATCGAGCGCCCTCGGATAAGCCGAATAACCGGCGATGATCATCTTCGGACGATGCTCTTCAGCCAGCCGCCGCACCTGCTCGAAGTCGATGCGATACGTGTCGGGGCTCACGCCGTACTGCACCGCGTTGAACCACTTGCCCGACAACGCCGGGCGCGCGCCGTGCGTGAGGTGACCGCCGGCGTCGAGCGCCATGCCCATCACCGTGTCGCCGGGCTTGAGGAGCGCGAGCATCACCGCGCCGTTGGCTTGCGCGCCGGAGTGCGGCTGCACGTTCGCGAATTCCGCGTCGTAAAGGGCCTTGACGCGATCAATCGCCAGCGATTCGATCCGGTCGACGTGATCGCAACCGCCGTAATAGCGGCGCGACGGGTATCCTTCGGCATACTTATTGGTTAGAACCGTGCCCTGAGCCTGCATGACCGCTGCCGAGACGATGTTCTCCGAAGCGATCAACTCGATCTGCGTCTGCTGGCGGCAAAATTCCAGTGTAATTTCCGAGGCAATCACCGGATCGCGGTCCTGAAGCGTCTCCGCGAAGAAGCGTTCTGTTTGATTCATGTATCCGACTCCGACGACTTGCTGATAAAACGTAGTCGATATTCCATTGGCGCCTTCTTCCGGACAGCTTCAGCGAAAGAAAGCGCCGGCGACGCTCACTGCTCGAGCCACGCTTTGACTTTCTCCGGATGCGCTTCGACGAACTTCTTCGCGGCGCCGGGCCAATCGTTGGTCGTGTTGCCTTCGTACTCGATAGACTCCACATCCGCCAGCGTCAGCTTAAAGTGGCGAAAGAACACATCGGCGCGCGGGAACTTCGTCGCGAACTGCTTGGATGCGAAGCCGTGCACTTGTTCTTCGCCACCGAGTGCGCCTTTCGGGTCCTTCAGGTAGCGCATCTTCAACTTCTGCCACAGCCAGTGCGGGCTCCACACCGTCGTGACGACCCAGTTCTTGGACTGATACGCGCGGGAGATGGAGGCGAGCATGCCGGCTTCACTCGATGACTGCAGCTTGTAGCCGGACAGGTCGTACTCCTTCATCGCCTTTTCCGATGCCTGCATCAGACCGCCGCCCGGCTCGATGCCCTGAATGGTCCCGTTCAGCTTGCTCTTGACCTCGGGCTTGTTGAGATCGGCGATAGAACCGAGTTCGCTCTCGGGGATATAGTCCGGCACCGCCCAGCCGTTCTTGCCGCCGGTATAGATGATGCCGGTGTCCGCCATGTCGTTCTTGTAACGCGAGTAATACGCCCCGTGCGTCACCGGCAACCATCCGCCGACCATGATGTCGAGGTCGCCGCGCGCAACGCCCTGATACTGAATACCGATGTCGGCCTGAACTAACTTGACCGGCTGTTGCAGCTTCGTCTCGAGCACGTACTTCGCCACGTTCGCGACCGCGAGCACGTCCGCCCAGTTCGTCACGGCGATCTTGATGGGCTCGGCAGCACCCGCCGATATCGCCGTCACGCCGAACGTCACGGCCAATGCCGTCTTTGCTAAAAAGCCTTTGAGGAAGCCGTCCGCCATTTTGCACTCCTTTATAGTTCGTACAGTCGTTAGATCGCGTGGTTAATCGTGAGTGTTGCCGTTCTTTCATCGGCTGCGCGAGGTGATTCGTCACCCTCGCGAAGCCGGACGTTCAGGTCTGCGCGGCGCTGCTCGCGCCTTGCTTCAGGGACTTCGCCGACTTGCGCGGCTTCTTCTTCGACTTGACGCCGAAGCTCTCGGTGAGGCGGTCCAGCACGATGGCCAGCAGCACGACGCCCAGCCCGCCCTCGAAGCCGATGCCGATATCGAGGCGCTGAATGCCGCTCAGAACGTACTCGCCAAGACCGCCCGCTCCAATCATCGATGCAACGACGACCATCGACAGCGCCATCATGATCGTCTGATTCACACCCGCCATGATCGACGGCAATGCGTTCGGAAGCTGAATCTTCCACAGCAATTGCGCATCCGTGCTGCCAAACGCGCGGCCCGCTTCGAGCAGTTCTTCGCGCACCTGCTTGATGCCGAGCGTCGTCAGGCGCACCACCGGCGGCATCGCGAACACGATCGTTGCAATCACCGCAGGCACGCGGCCAAGGCCGAACAGAATGACCGCGGGAATCAGATACACGAAGGCCGGCATCGTCTGCATGAAGTCGAGCAGCGAACGCAGCACCACTTCGACTCGCCGGTTGCGCGCGCCCCAGATTCCCATGGGCACGCCGATGACGAGGCTAAAGAACGTGGCAGCTATGACGAGCGCCAGTGTCGATACCGTCTGCGCCCACAGCCCCATGTAGTTGATGACGTACAGCGCCACGCCGACGAAGGCCGCGAACGCCACACCGCGGCGCCAGAGCGCGAGCGCCATCAGAATCACGAGCATGGCGATGAACGGCACCGCGGCCAGTCCATCTTCGAACAGCTTCACGAATGCGCCGAGGACCGACGAAAAGGCGTCAAATCCGCCGCGAAAATGCTGAAACAGAAAGTTGACGAGGTCTTCCGCGAACTTACCGAAAATCGATGATGACGAGTTCATGCTGCTCTCCGCTCCAACACTTGCCTGAGGATGGTCCGGCACGACACGACGCCGGCGAGTTTGCCGTCACCGTCCACGACCGGGACGTCGTACTCGCGGTTGAGCGCGACGGAAGCCAGTTCGTGCAGGTCGGCTTCCGCTTGCACCGCATGCAGTTCCGGATGCAGCGCATCGCGAACGGTGCGATTGCCGGCCTTGTGCAGCCGGTCGAGCGTCACGCAGCCCACGAAGCGGCCGGCCTCGTCGCAGACGTATCCGCAATCGACGTTCGAATCGATCATGTCCGTGAGATAGCGCTCCGCTGACGCGCCCACGTCGCACGCGAAGACGCCCTTCTGCGGCTTCTCCATCAGGCTCGATGCCGTCAGGAAACGCGAGACGTCCACGTTGCGAAAGAAGTCCCGCACGTAATCGTCGGCGGGAGTCTGAATGAGTTCGGCGGGCGTGCCGACCTGAATGAGCCGGCCGTCCTTCATGATGCCGATACGGCCGCCGATCTTGATTGCCTCTTCGATATCGTGCGAAATGAAAACGATCGTGCGTTGCTCTTCCTTCTGCAAACGCAGCAACTCGTTCTGCATCTCGAAGCGGATCAGCGGGTCGAGCGCGGAGAACGCCTCGTCCATCAGCAGTACGGAAGGATTGACGGCGAGTGCGCGCGCAAGACCGACGCGCTGCTGCATGCCGCCCGACAGTTCGCTCGGCAGCAGCTTCTCGTACGAACCGAGCCCGACGCGCTGGAGCGCTGCACGAGCGGTCTCATAGCGTTCGGCCTTCTTCTGACCCGACACTTCGAGCCCGTAAGCGATGTTGTCGAGCACCGAGCGATTCGGCAGCAACGCGAACGACTGAAACACCATCGACATCTTCTGGCGCCGCACTTCGCGCAACTCGATGGTGGACATCGGGGCGATGTCGCGGCCTTCGAGAATGACGCTTCCGGATGTCGGTTCGATCAGGCGGTTCAACAGGCGAACCAGCGTCGACTTGCCCGATCCGGACAGCCCCATGATGACGAAAATCTCCCCGGCGCGGACGCTGAGACTGACATCGTCTACTGCAACCATGTTGCCGGTGAGTTCGAAAATTTCGTTGCGTCCGCGGCCTTGCCGCATCATGTCGAGCGCGCGCTCGGGCTTCTGTCCGAAGATCTTCGAGAGGTTCCTGACTTGCAGAATCTCCGCGCCGGCCGCAATGCCGGCTTCCCTGCTGGAAGCGGCGGCCGTGCCCTCAGGAACACTTACGTGTGCCAGGTTCTCCGGCGCAAGGGTCAAGTTGGGTGTCATCTTCTGTTCCGACTGATAGTCAACGAATACGGCAGCACACTGTCCGGCGCGGCCCGCATCGAGCGCATCGCGTGGCCTTGCTGTCCGGCTTTATGCCCTGTCACCAAACGGCTTTGCTCGTCTAATGTGGCGCATGCGAATCACACAGTGTTCTTATCGCCTGCAAATCAAAGCATCTGATTCGTCAGTGCTTGTCATCGGTTCATTCATGCACGGGTCAAAGCGTATCAAGTCAAATTCGAACGCCCACTAACATTTCCTTGGCCATATGCCCTACTTTTGGTAATGCTGCTTTTGAGGGAATTCACGCGTGCAGACGCACCACCTCAGAGCTATATCGCCCGGAGCGTTATGGAGTGAGGCTTGGAGGCGCGTGCGAACCGCCCGGCTGCATCGATCGCCATGGCCGATGCTTCGCGCCTGAAACAGCGGACCTAGGGAATGTCCTTAAACGAACGACTAAGGGATCGCCCTTAGTCGGCTTACGGTAATGAACCGTCTTGCCCGGGGCATGGCGATGATTCGCGCATACGTCCCAGAAGAAGAACGGCCTCGACGTGCATTCACGCCGAGGCCGTCGCAGAGAACGCGGTGTTCTCGTTTTATCCGGGCAAGCGCTTCGATGCTTCCGCGCGATGCGCGTCGTAAGAAGGCGCGTTGTCATTCGCCGGCAGGGACGATGCCTGCGCCGCCGATACAACTGCTTCGACCGACGGACCGATCGCATCGGTGAAGGTCTTCGGATGAACGCCGATGGCGAGCACGAGCACGGCCATCGCGCCGAGCACGACGAACTCGCGCTTGCCGAGGTCCTTGAGCATCGCGACGCGCTCGTTCCTGATCGCGCCGAACATCACGCGCTTGTACATCCACAACGTATAGGCCGCGCTCAGAATGAGCGACAGCGCGGCAATCGCGCCGACCCAGAAGTTGAAGCGGATCGCGCCCATCAGCACGAGAAATTCGCCGACGAAGCCGGACGTGCCAGGCAAGCCGACGTTGGCCATCGAGAAGAGCATCGCGTAGGTGGCGAACTTCGGCATCGTATTGACGACGCCGCCATAAGCATCGATCGAACCGCTGCGGGTGCGGTCGAACAGCACGCTGGTGCACAGCAGCATCGCACCGGACACCACGCCGTACGACAGCATTTGCACGACCGCGCCTTCGGTGCCCATCGGGTCGAAGGTGAAGAGGCCGAGCGTGACGAGGCCCATGTGCGCGACCGCCGAATACGCGAGCAGCTTGCGCATGTCGGTCTGCGCGAGCGCGACGAGACTGCCGTAGAGGACGGCGACGAGCGCGAGCGCGATCATCGCCGGAGCGAAGAAGTGCGATGCATCGGGCACGATCGGCAACACGTAACGCAGCATGCCGTAGCCGCCGATCTTCAACATGCCGAGCAGCACGGCCGCGCCGGTCGGACCTTCCGCGTTCACGTCGGGCAGCCATGTATGGACGGGCCACATCGGCACCTTCACCGAGAACGCCGCCATGAAGCACACGAACACGACCAGTTGCGGCGCGAAGCCGATCTTCAGGTGCCGCCACGCGTCGATATCGAACGTATGCGACTGGCTCCAGAGATAGATGAGCGCCGCGAGCATGGCGAGCGAGCCGAACAGCGAGATGAAGAAAAAGCGCATCGCCGCGTACACGCGACGCTCCGAGCCCCATGTTCCGATCAGCAGATACAGCGGAATCAGCGTCGCCTCGAAGAAGACGAAGAACAGCATGCCGTCGAGCGCGAGAAACACGCCCTGCATGCAGCCCGACAGTATGAGAAACGCGCCGTAATACTGCGCGACCTGTTTCGTGACGCTGCGCCATGACGCGACGAACACGATCAGCGTCGTCACCGCGGTCAGCACCGAGAACCACAGCGAGATGCCGTCGACGCCCAGGTGGTACGAAATACCGAACTGCGGCAGCCAGTCGATCCTTTCGGCGAGCTGAATCGCGCTCGACGAGGCATCGAAGCGCGCGAGCAGCGGCGCCACCGGGAGCAGCCCGAGCACCGCGCCGAACAGCGCGGCAGCGCGCGACAGCGTGGCGGACGGGCTGAAGGTGAATACGAAGATGCCCGACACCACTGGAATCCAGATGAGAAAACTGAGTACAGACGGCAGATGCATAGTTTGAGCGGTTTGAAGCGCAAAACGCCTCCCGCACGCCGCGTGGACGCGCAGGGACTGCGAAGTTGACGATGAGCTGACAGGCGGAACGGTTGTGCTGTTGATCCGAAGTCCGGAACGCAACCGAATTGAAAGCTACGTTTTTCTAGGGTTAACGAGAATAACCCAAAGAAAAAGTTTTCGGGGAATTGGCGGGGATCAAAGTCATTGCGCGTGGCGGCATTGACAAGCCGCGCCAGATCGATTGACGCCTCACCGACGGTTCGCCTTGCTCCGTGCTTGCCCTGATTTGCGCCGGGCGGTGTGGCCCTTAGCCTAGCGGCAAAGGAGACAAAGAATGAGAAAGGTATTCAACGCTGTCGTCTTTGCCGTCGTCGCTTATCTCGTGGCCGATCGCGCCATGCTGCACGCCCAGGCGCGCGACGTCGACGCCTCGTCGTGCGTGCGAGGCGCCGAGCAGGTCCGGATGGATGCGCTCGACAAGGGCTTCAGCCACGCCGCCGCCAGCAGTCAGGGCAGCGCCTTCCGGTCGCAATGCCTGGTGACGGGCGGATCGCGACCGGCCGCATGGCAGGCGATGCGCTGACGCGCGCCGCTAGAACTTCTCTTCGTCGGGCATCGGCCCGCGCGTCGGTCCCGGCGGCGGCACGAGCCTGACGACGCGCCCGGTGCGCGCCGATTCGTAGATCGCCTCGATGATCCGCTGATCCTGCAGCCCTTCCTCGCCGGGCGTATGCGGCGTGCGATTGCGCACTACGCACAGCGCCATGTGATCGATCTCGCGCGCGAACTGATCGACCGGATCGATCGTGATTTCTGTCGCCGCGTTCTTCTCCTCGATCAGCATCCCCTTGCGCAGCCGCAGCCCGTTATACGCGAACGCGGGATTCATCTCGGCCCATGCCTTCGCGCCCTGCACGCGGAAAAATCGCGCTTCGTGGGTCGCGTAGCTCGACGCGCACGTTGCGGTCGCGCCGCTCGGAAAGCGCAGGATGAAATGCACGCTCTGCTCGACCTCCCGGAAACGCGGATCGGAAGCCGGCTGCACGACGGTGCCGATGACTTCCGTCGGCTCCTCGTCCAGCAGAAATCGCGCTGCGTTGATGCAATAGATGCCGACGTCCGGCAGCGGCCCGCCTCCCGCCAGCGCGCGCTTGAGCCGCCACTGGCCGGGATCGCCCGCATTCTGCGAATTGCCGGCGATGAACTCCGTCACCGGCCCCAGTTGCTTCTCCTTGATCCACTTCGCGACGAGGCGGTCCATCGGCTCGTACTGGCTGCGATACGCGATCATCAGCAGCCGGTTCGCGTTGCGGCACGCGTCGATCATGCGCTGGCAGTCGGCGACGCTCGTCGCCATCGGCTTTTCGCACAGCACGTGCTTGCCGATCTTCGCCGCGCGCTCCGTGTATTCGCGATGCATGCTGTTCGGCAGGACGATATAGACGACTTGCACGTCGCGATTGTCGGCGAGACGCTCGAAGCTGTCGTAGCCGTAGATGGCGGTGTCGGGCAGCCCGTATTGACGCGCGATCTTGCGAGCCTTGTCGGCGTCGCCGCTGACGAGCGCGGATAACTTCGCATATTTCGACGATGCGAGCGCCGGGAGAATCTGGTTCAGCGACAAGCGCCCGAGCCCGACTACCGCGAAGCCGACGCGCTCATCCGGACGAGCGCGCGGATCGGGTGTCTCTTCCTGCTGCTCGGTCTGAATATCGGCGATGGGCGGCAGCTTGACGGCGTCGGCGTCGCCGGGCGTGCCTTGCGCCGCGTTCGCAACGCGCGCCGTGCCCGCGCCGCCTGCAAGCAGCGCGGCCGCGACGCCAGTTCCGGTGCGCTGAAGAAAGCGCCGGCGGGGAGTGTGTGGGTCGAGCGGGGCGTGCTCGTCGTCGAGAGGCGGAGTCGTCGGCATGGGAGGGATCGGTGATGGTTGGATGGGCGCTCGATGCGAACACGTGTTCGAGCAAGCGCCGTTCCGTTACATCGCCCTGTCGAGGACACCGGGATGGGCAAAACAACGACAAATGCGAGGCTAACGCACGAGCGTCGACGCGAGCGGCGCACGCGCATTCAGCACCGCTTCGACGAAAAGATTCGCGGGCATCGGCCGGCCCAGCAAATAACCTTGCAGAATGTCGCAGCCGACTTCGGTCAGGTGCTTGCGCTGCTGACGCGTCTCCACGCCCTCCGCGACGATTCGCAGATTGAGCGTACGCCCGAGCGCCACGACCGCCGATACGATCGCCGCGTCCTCGGTGCCGTGAGACAGTTGCCCCACGAAACCGCGATCGATCTTCAGTTCCGTCGCGGGCAGCCGCTTGAGATACAGCAGGCTCGAATAGCCGGTGCCGAAATCGTCGATGGCGATCTGCACGCCGGTATGCCGAAGCTGTTGCAGCACCGCGAGGCTGACATCGACGTCGCGCATCGCCGTGGATTCCGTCACTTCGAGAATCAGGCTATGCGCCGGCAGGTCGTGCCGGCGCAGCACGTCCTGCACGGCTTGCACGAGACCGTCGTCGATGAATTGCAAGGGCGACAGATTGACCGCGATGCTCCAGTCGACGTGCCCCGCGCAATGCCACAGCTTCAGTTGGCGGCAGCTTTCGTCGAGCACCCACATGCCGATCGGCACGATCGCCCCGGTCTTCTCCGCGAGCGCGATGAAGCGGTCCGGCGACAACAACCCGCGCACCGGATGATTCCAGCGCAGCAGCGCCTCGGCGCCGACCGCCACGCCGCTCAGCGCGGCGAACTTCGGCTGGAAATGAAGGACCATCTCGCCGGCCGTGAGCGCCGAACGCAACTCATGCGCGAGTTGCATCTGCTCATAGACGTCGGCCTGCATCGACGGCTCTAAGAAGCAGCAACTGCCGCTGCCGAGCGCCTTGGCGTGGTACATCGCTGCATCGGCGTTGCTGAGCAGTTCCTCCTGATCCGCGCCGTTGTCCGGATAAATGGCGATGCCGATGCTGAGTGAAATGCGGACATCGTGGCCTTCCACCTGAAACGGCGCTTCGATCGCCCGGGCCAACGCCTGCGCGACCGCCGCCGCGCCTGTCTCGTCCCCGACGTCCGACAGCAGCACGAACTCGTCGCCGCCGACGCGGGCGATCGTATCGTGCGATCGCAGTGCATCCCGCAGCCGCCGCGACACGTCGACGAGCAGCTTGTCCCCGACGCGATGACCGAGCGCGTCATTGACCGCCTTGAAGCTGTCGAGGTCCATGAACATCAGCGTGAAGCGGCCTTTCGTGTGCCGCGCGCCCCGCACCAGTTGTTCGAGCCGGTCTTCGAGCAGCACGCGGTTGGGCAAGCCGGTGAGACTGTCGTGAAGCGCGAGAAAGGCGAGTTCCTTGTTCGCCTCCGCGAGCGACGCCGCGAGCACCGCCGTGCGCGCTTCCATCCGCAGGTCGAGCACGGAGATGATCAGCGCGATGGCGATCACCGCCAGCGTCACGAGGATCACCACCAGCGCGAGCCACGCGGGATCGGCGCCGTCCCGCGCGGCATCGCAGACGCTGCCGAGCGGAAAATGCGCGGCGGCCATGCCGGTGTAATGCATGCCGACGATTGCGACGCCCATCACCAGCGATGCGATCCCGCGAAGAAAGAGCCTGCCCGACGCCTCCCGCAAGCGGAAAGCGATCCACAGCGCCGCGCCCGACGCCACGATGGCGATGGTCACGGACAACACGACTAGCGCCGGTTCGTACTCGATGCCCGGCCGCATCCGCATGGCCGCCATGCCGGTGTAGTGCATGCCCGCGATGGCCGGCCCCATCAGCAAGGCGCCGACGATCAGCCGCGATGAAGGAAGCGTTTTCTGGCCGACGAGCCAGAGCGCGAACATCGACGCCGCGATGGCGATGAGCAGCGACAGCAGCGTGATCGCCGGGTCATAGCCGAGCGCAATCGGCAAGTTGAACGCGAGCATGCCGATGAAGTGCATCGACCAGATGCCGAGGCCCATCGCGCATGCGCCGCCGATCATCCAGTAGCGCGCGGCGCGACCTTCGGCGAGCGCGATGCGCCCCGCCATGTCGAGCGCGGTGTAGGCGGCCAGCATGGCCACGAGGAGCGAACAGACGACCAACAGCGGGTTATAGGTATTGGCGAGCATCGGCCGTTATCGTTGGAAGCGCCAATCTTCGATCATCGCTCATGCGCGGATGTCGGTGGAGCGGAGGTTTTGGCCGCCGGGCGAACTTGCCCGAAACTACGCAAAAACGCGGCCCCACGAGCGAGCAAGTATGTTGCCAACCATGAGGCTTGGCAATCGAAAACATTCATAGGATTGCCTTTTCGACAGCACTTTGTCCTGGTCACGAAAAGCGGCGGCGCGACGGGCTTGAGCATTCGCCACGAACCGGCTTGAATGAAGGTAAAGGCCGCCCGCATCGGTACGCGCCTTCATCCTTCGGACACCCGCGATGATCTTTCGTCAGCTTTTCGATGCCGCGTCCTCGACCTACACGTATTTGCTCGGCGATGCCGGCGAGGCGCTCTTGATCGACCCCGTCTTCGAGCAGGCGCCGCGCGACCTCGCGCTTCTGGAAGAGCTCGGCTTGCGGCTGTGCGCCACGCTCGACACGCATGTGCATGCCGATCACGTGACCGGCGCGTGGCGGCTGCGCCGTCGATGCGGCAGCTCGATCGCGCTTGCGGAAGCAGCGGGCGCCGAGGGCGTGGACCGGCCGTTGAAACACGGCGATCGCATCGGCTTCGGCGGCCGCCATCTGACGGTCCGCGCAACGCCCGGTCACACCAACGGCTGCCTCACCTATGTGCTCGACGATGAGCGCATGGCCTTCACCGGCGACAGCCTGCTGATTCGCGGCTGTGGCCGCACCGATTTCCAGCACGGCAATCCGCGCCAGTTGTTCGCCTCGGTGCGCGAGCAAATCCTGACGCTGCCCGGCGACTGCCTGCTCTACCCCGCGCACGACTATCGCGGCATCACCGTGACGAGCGTCGCGGAGGAGCGGCGCTTCAATCCACGACTCGGCGGCGACGTGGATATCGGCGACTTCATGGGACATATGAGCCACCTCGATCTGCCGCATCCGAAACGGATGGCCGTGGCGGTACCAGCGAACCTGCGCTGCGGACAGCCCGAAGACGACGCGCAGGCCGACGACATGCCGGACTGGGCGCCGCTCACGCTGCGATTCAGCGGCGTATGGGAGATCGAACCGACGGCGCTGCTGGAGCGGCAAGACGCGCTGCAAATCGTCGATGTTCGCGAGGCGCCCGAGTTCATCGACCGGCTGGGGCATTTGCCGGGCGCGAAGCTCGTGCCGCTGTCGCATCTGATCGGCCGGCTCGACGAACTGGATCGCGAGCGGCCGGTCGTGACGGTGTGCCGCTCGGGCGTGCGGTCCGCTCAGGCCAGCGTGCTGCTGACCAAAGCCGGATTCGGGAAGGTGGCGAATCTCGCCGGCGGGATGTTGAGGTGGAAGGCGGAGGGCTTGCCGGTGGAGGCGGACGCCGTCTCGCCGTGACGGGCCGCGTCGCTGCCGGATGCTTCGTTACGCCGCCTCGCGCGCCGCCGCATGCCCTGCCGGCTTTGCGAGCCCGAAGTGGCTGCGCAGCGTATCGCCTTCATAAGCGCGACGGAAGATGCCGCGCCGCTGCAGGATCGGCACGACGCCTTCCGTGAATGCTTCGAGCCCGTCGGGCAGGACGTCGGGCATCAGATTGAAGCCATCGGCGGCGCCGTTCTCGAACCAGTGCGCGATGTCGTCGGCGACCTGTTCCGGCGTTCCGACGATCACGCGATGCCCGCCCCCGCCCGCCAGCGCCCGTACCAGCTCACGCACGGTGTAGCCGTGCGTGCGCGCCTGCGCGAGCGTCGCGTTGAAGAACGTGTGATTGCCGTTGCCGTTATTGGGCAGCGGCAGATCGTCGGGCAGCCGCTTGTCGGGCGAGAGCGAATCGACCGGCACGCCGAGCGTTCCCGCCAGCCGGTTCAGGCTGTAGCGCCACGGAATCAGGTCGACGAGTTCGTCGCGGCGGCGCAGCGCTTCGGCCTCGGTCGCGCCGATGATCGTCGTCAGCCCGGCCAGCACTTTTACCGCGTGCGGGCCGCGTCCGTAACGCGCGGCGCGTGCGTTCAGATCTTCGCGATACGCCCGCGACTCATCGAACGATTGCGACGCCGAGAACACCGCTTCCGCGTGACGCGCGGCGAGATCGCGCCCGTCGCCCGATGCGCCTGCCTGCACCAGCACCGGATGACCCTGCGCCGAGCGCGGCAGATTCAACGCGCCCTGCACGCCGAAGAAGCGCCCGCGATGCGCAGCCGGATGCAGCTTGCCGAGATCGACGAAGCGGCCGCTCGCCTTGTCCGCGATGAACGCGTCGTCTTCCCAGCTATTCCACAGCGCCTTGACGAGCGACGCGAATTCGTCGGCGCGGGCATAGCGTTGCGCATGATCGGGCACGGCGTCGAGCCCGAAGTTGCGGGCGGAAGGCAGATCCGCCGTCGTCACGATGTTCCATCCCGCGCGCCCCTTGCTGACGAGGTCGAGCGTCGCGAAGCGCCGCGCGATGTTGTACGGCTCGTTATAGCTCGTCGATGCCGTCGCGATCAGTCCGATATGCGTCGTCGCGGCGGCGATGCTCGTGAGCAGCAGCGTCGGTTCGAGCGCGGTGATCGGACGCATGTCGAGCTGATCGGAGATTGCGGCGTTATCGGCGAGAAAGATCGCATCGAGGCACGCGCGCTCCGCAGTCTGGGCCAGGCGCACGTAATGGTTCACGTCGAGGAAGGCGCGCGGATCGGCGTCGGGAACGCGCCACGCGGACGGCACGAAGCCCGAGTGCAGCGCGTTGATGTTCAGATGCAACTGGCGCGGAAATTCGCCGCTCATGGAAGACTCCGGTTCGAGTGATGGGCGAAGCGCGTCAGAACACGCGTCCTTCGGTGAGATGCGTCGTCACGCCGTTCAGCTCGTAATCGCCGATGACGCGCGATTTGTGCAGCAGCGGGTTGTGACTGAAGATCGTGCGCAGATTGCGCCAGTGACGGTCGAAGTTATGCGCGCGCGCCGTCGCCGATGCGCCGCCTGCCTCGAACATGCGCTCCGCTGCATGGAGCGCCAGCTTGCTGACGACGAGCTGCGTGCGCGCGGTGGCCAGCGCGCCTTCGAGCACGAGGGCATCGGCATCGGCGCTGCCGTTGCGAATCGCCCGCGACGAGCGATCGAGCACGCGTGCGTTATCGCGCACGAGCGCATCGATCGCATGGCTATGCGCCGACAACTCGCCGGTCACTTGCTGAATGAAGCCGTCTTCCCGCGCGGACGGCGCGGGACTGTGCAGCACCGGACGCCCGTGACGAAGCACGTAGCGCTTCGCATCGGCCACGACGTTGCGCACGATGCCCGCCGCCACCGCCACCAGATGCAGTTGCCGCAGCGCGCCGCCGTGCCGTCCCGCGAGCGTCGTCAGCGTGCGCGGCGTGACTTCGTCGGCGTGCACGAGCAGGTCGTCGAACACGAGGCTGCCGCTCGCGGTCATGCGCTGGCCCATGCCGTCCCAGTCGTCGAGCACGTTCAGCCCTTCGCGCTTGGTCGGCACGATCGCGATGACCGGCTCGCCGGATTCGTCCTGCACGTTGAGACGCGCATAGTCGGAGAACGCTGTGCCCGTCGCGTAGTATTTGCGGCCGCTCAGGCGATAGTGATCGCCGTCGCGCCTCAGTTGCGTCGTGATTTCGCCGGGCCGCGACGTGCCCGCTTCCGTCGATGCGCCGCCGAAGATCGCGCCTTCCGCCACGCGTCTGATCTGCAGTTCGTTGAACGGCGTGCGCGGTGACAGCAAGAGCGCTTCGGTCTGGTCGAAATGAATGCGCAACGCATGCGCGACATTGCTCTCATGCGCGGCGAGCGTCGATATCACGTGGAAGACATCTTCGAGCGAGCCGCCGAAGCCGCCCCATTCCACCGGCAGACGCAGCTTGCCGAGCCCCGATTCACGAAAGCGTGCGAACGCTTCGAACGGCAATTCGCGACGCACTTCGCGCGCCGCCGCTTCTTCTCCGATCGCCGCAGCAAGCGCGGGCAGCGCATCGAGGGCCTGCTGCAAGGCCGAGGAGTGATGATGTTCCGGCATCTGGTTTCCTTGTTGGGTCATGTTTTACGCGGCTTGGGCGTCGAACCGGTTGACGGGAACCGCATCGAGCAGCGCGCGGGTGTACGCGTGTCGCGGTGTGCGCCAGATTTCACGGTGATCGCCACGCTCGACGATCTTCCCGCCGTGCATCACATGCACGCGATCCGCGATGTAGCGCACCACCGAGGGGTCATGCGAGATGAAGTGATACGCGAGCCCGAGGTCGCGTTTCAGTTCGGGGCTTGCCCGCGTCCCAGTAATCCGGGTTGCGTTCATAGACGATATTCGCGCCGCGCGTCCACGACTCGAAGTGGCGCGGATGAATGGACTTCGGCGGTTCGATGGAGACCGCGACATCTGCCGACGTGAACGGCTGGCCATCGTGGCATTGGCTTGAGATCGAAGTCGTATGCAGCAGCCCTTCGATCACTTTCGAGCTTGCGACGAGCGCGGAAGATCGGCACGAGCACGGGCGGCTCGGCGTTGATCAGCACGTCGAGCGTGCCGCCGCGCCGGGGCGCCGCGCCCTCATTCCGTGCGAATGCCAGTGAAGACAGTCCCGTCGATGCGATGGCCGCACCGGATGAAATCAGGAAGTCACGTCGATTGAAGCCTGCCATGTAATGCCGTTCCTTTGCCTATCGTTGAGCGTCCGGTTCGCGTTGCGCGTGCAGAACGTGCTGCTGCCGCAGCGCTCACGGTAAGACGGACCGGCGTGCAAAGGAACAAATGCTTATGCATAACTAAAGCGCACATCGTCGAATAAGCTAGTGCGATGAATCGCTATGCGAGCGTCAACACGAAATCGAATCGCGCCGTCTTGCGCCCGCCCTCGTCGCCTGTCGCGACCAGCAAGCGCCGGTCGAACAGCGAATCGCGCGCGTTACGCGGCTCGTCTGGAAAGTACAGTTGCGTGGTCAGCACCGCTCCATTGGGCGGCTGCACGTTCACGTGAAAATGGCGCGTTCTTCCCGGATACAACCCCGGCACGATGGTCTCCAGTCGATACCGTCCCTCGCCATCCGCAAACTGATGCCCGCGCAGCCGGAAGCCATCGACGTCGTACTCGCCGGCATTGTCGGCATGCCAGAAGTCGAGCAACGCGCCCGGCACCGGCTTGCATTGCGATGACCATACGCGCCCGCTCAACACGACCTTCGTCCCGTCGATGCCCGCTTCCAGCAGCGATGTCCGCTTCGGCGAGCGCGGCAGGAAGAACGGACCCGCCGTCTGGCGCGGCGTCGGCTCGTGTCCGTCGCTGCAGGCGGGCGTGGCGGCGAGCGCGGGCCTCGCATCGCCGAAAGCCATCAGCAGCAGCGCGGACGGCAAGACACGCGACTCGAGCAAGAATCTGCGCCGTCCCTGGCTGACGAATCGTTTCGACATCGAAGACGCCCTCGCTCTCACGCCTGCGCGCCACGCCATATCCGGCATTGCTGACGCACCACTTCATGCAACGAATGATGCGCGCCATAGACACGCCGCAGCCACGTCGCATCGCTCAGGCCATCGGTCACGGTGCGCCTGATCTGCTCGAGCCCCTCCTCTCCTCCCAGCGCCCGCGCGTGCGGCGCGACCGCGTCCAGCGTAGCGAGAATGTCGTCGCGTATCAGAACGCTTTGCCCGGTCTCCGGATTCACACAGGTTCCTTCCAGCCCGAAGCGGCAGGCCATGAACCGGTTCGTCCGATACACCTCGTAATCGCGCTCACTGAGACGCAGCGGCTCGTCGACGAGCACGAATCGCGCAAGCGCCTGAATATAAGCCGCGATGGCGGCGGCCCATTCGACGCGCAGCGGCGTATCCATCACACGCACTTCGATGGTCCCGTAGCCCGGGCTCGGACGGATGTCCCAGTAAAAATCCTTGAGGCTGTTCACGAGGCCGGTCTTCGTCATGCGATCGAAGTACTGCTGGAATTCCGACCACTTCGTGACGAACGGCGCCTGCCCCGCCAACGGGAACGGCGCGACGGAATTCAGGCGTGCGCACTGGAACCGCGTGTCGCTTCCCTGCACGAAGGGCGATGACGCAGCCAGCGCGATGAAGTGCGGGACATAGCGCGACAGCGAATGCAACAGCACGAGCGCCGAGTCGGCATCGGCGCAGCCCACGTGCACGTGCTGGCCGAAAATTGTGAACTGCTGATAAAGCGCGCCGTACAGGCCCATCAGATATTCGGAACGCGCGCGCCCGTCGGAACGCTGGTCGTACCAGTTCTGGAAGAAGTTGGTCCCGCCGCCGCACACGCCGACGTTCAGAAAGTCGGCGGCGCGAACCAGCGTGTCGCGAAGCCCAAGCAGTTCGCTCCGCGCCTGCTCGAAGTTGCTGCACACACCGGTCGATACCTCGATCATCCCTTCCGTTGTTTCGGGATTGATCGCGCCCGCGAAGGTTTCCGCGCGCACGCGGTTCAGCAGTTCCGTCGTCGCCTTCGTGAGGTTGTAGTCATGCGTGTTCACAAGCTGAACTTCGAGTTCGACGCCGATCGTGAACGATTGCGAGGAGGCGAATGGCTGCAGCATGTCTTGTCCTGTTGAACGGGGACGGAGGCAGTACGCGGTGCATTGATTCTAGGCGTCTCCTTTCAGTTTGCTAAGGCCGATGTTGCGAACGCACAGGAAGGCGAATCCCAACGCGGGCAGTGCGACGCAAGGCGGCTGTACGATAACGTCACCGTCCATCCGGAAAAGCACGCTCATGCCCCAGCGCCTGCCCCCGCTCAACGCCCTGCGCCTCTTCGAAGCCGCGGCGCGGCACAAGAGTTTCAAGCTCGCCGCCGCCGAACTGAACCTGACGCCGGGCGCGGTGAGTCATGGCATCGGCGCGCTGGAAGACATGCTCGGCGTCGAACTGTTCGTGCGGGAGGCGCGGGGACTTTCGCTGAGCGCGGCGGGCGAGCTGTACTTGCCGTATATCGCGGAGGCGTTCGGGCTGATCGCGATCGGCACGCAATCGCTGCCCGACAGGCGCAAGCGCCGCTCGATCTCCGTCACCTGCGCGCCGACGCTCGCCGCGCGCTGGCTCGTCCCGCGTCTCGCGGACTTTCGCACGCGCTGGCCGAACATCGACGTGAGCGTGGATACGTCACGCCGCCAGGCCGGCTTTCCCGTCGACGGCTTCGATTTCGGCCTGCGCCTGAGTCGCGGCCCGGTGGACGGCGCATCGTGGCTGCGTCTCTTCGGCGAGCGGCTCGTGCCGGTGTGCAGCCCGGCTTATCGCGCGATGCTGGGCAACGATACCGGCGCGCCCGATCTCGCGCACGCGACCCTCATCCATGTCGATACCGCGAGCCAGGACTGGCAGGCGTGGATCGACGGCGCGGGCATCGACGGGCTCGACACCCAGGGCGGGCTGCGCTTCGATACCGTGCAGCTCGCCTTCGATGCCGCCGCCGCCGGTCTCGGCGTCGCCATCGGCAGGCGGCCGCTCGTCGACCGCGAGCTTGCGGACGGCACGCTCGTCGAAGCCCTCGCGACGACGGTCGAAACGCAAACCGCCTATTGGCTGTGCGAGACGCCGCAGGCCAGCGAGCGCGCCGAACGCGCGGCGTTCCGAAGCTGGCTGATCGAACAGGCGGCGGAGTTCGCCGGGCGTATCTGAAGCGAATGCGCGGACGGTTGAACGCCGCTCATCCGTGCGCGAAAACTTTTCGTTTGTCAGCGCGTGCCGGGGCCTGCGACGATTGCCGCAAGGAGGAACGCGATCATGCCGTCCCTAACGCAGGCAACACATACGAACCGCACGAACCGCGCGGCGACCTGGGCGCTCATCGGCGCGGCCGCGCTGATCCTGAGCGCCGCGATGGGCGTGCGCCAGACCTTCGGGCTATTCATCGGGCCGTTCTCGTTCGATCGCGGTTTGCCCGTCACGCTGATCGCGTTCGCCATCGCGCTGCACAATCTCGTGTGGGGCTTCGCGCAGCCGTTCGCGGGCGCCGCCGCCGATCGCTACGGCGCCGCGCCGGTCGTGGCCACGGGCGCCGCGACGTTCGCCGCCGGGCTCGCGCTCGCCGCCGCATCGACATCGGGATGGATGCTCGTGCTCGGGCTCGGATTGCTCGTGGGCATCGGCATCAGTTGCACCAGCTTCGGCGTGGTGCTCGCCACCGTGGGACGGGCCGCGTCGCCGCAAACGCGCAGCGTCGCAATGGGCCTCGCCAGCGCGGGCGGCTCGCTCGGTCAGGTGCTGATGGTGCCGTTCGCGCAGGAAATCCGCGTGCACGCCGGCGTGCCGGCATCGCTCTATGCGCTCGCCTTTGCGATTCTGCTGGCCGCGCCGCTCGGCATCGTGCTGGACCGCGCGAGCCGGCGTCGAAGCGCTTCGGTTGCGGCATCGCCCGGCATGGAGGAGCTTGCGATGCCGCTGCGCGATACGCTCGCCTACGCGTCACGTCATCGCGGCTATCGGCTGCTGACGCTGGGCTTTTTCACCTGCGGTTTCCAGCTTGCGTTCATCGCGACGCATCTGCCGGGTTATCTGCTGCTGTGCCATATGCCGGTCGGCCTCGGCGCGACGGCGCTCGCGCTGATCGGCCTCTTCAACATGATCGGCAGTTGGGGATGCGGCTGGCTCGGCGGACGCTTGCGGCAGCATCATGTGCTCGCGTGGCTCTACCTGATACGCGGCGGCGCGATCGCGCTGTTCGTCCTGTTGCCGACGACGAGCGTCTCGGTCGTCGTCTTCGCCGCCGTCATGGGCCTGACGTGGCTCGGCACCGTGCCGCTCACCAACGGCCTGATCGCGAAAGTGTTCGGCACGCGGCACCTCGGCACGCTGTTCGGCGTCGTGTTCCTGAGCCATCAGCTTGGCTCGTTCCTCGGTGCGTGGCTTGGCGGTTATGTGTTCGACGCCACCGGCTCGTACTCGCTCATCTGGGGCGCGACGGCGATCGCGGGGCTGGTCGCGGCGCTGCTGCACTTTCCTATCGACGACAGAGCCGTCACCATCGACTTGCCGCAGCGCGAAGCGGCGCGTGCGTGACCGGCGTTTCAAGGCGTCTGCAACTGCCAGCGCAGGATCGGATGGGTGCCGCCCGCCGGGATGACCCATGTCCCGTTCGGGCCGAAGTCCCATTGCGGCCCGAAGCTCTGCGCCGTGCTCATTTGCGCCGTCGTGAGACCGGTGGCGCCTTCCGCGCCGCTGCCGTTCACGCCGATGGTCTTGCCGGTCGTCTGCACGTCCCAGAAGTCATTCGACACCGAACCGCCGTTCACGCCGATGAATCCGCCAATCGGATTCGGGCCGAACGGCGTGGCAGGGCCGGTCGCGAAAGACTGGTTCACGGTCCCGGCGTTATCGCCGGCGAACCCGCCGCTGACGCCGAGAATGGTGAAGGTTGAACCGGTCGCGTAAGACTGCGCGATGGTCCCGGTGTTGCGCGCGACAAGCCCGCCGACCGCATCCGCGTGCGATCCGCCGGTGACTGAGCCGGTGGCGTACGACTGAGTGATGACGCCGGAGTTGGTGCCGGCGAGTCCACCCATCGTCTCCAGCCCCGACACGCTGGCCGTGCTCGACGACCGCTCGATGGTCCCGCCATTCACCGCGACGAGGCCGCCACCGATCAGCGAAGTGATGCCCTGGCCGTTATAGACGGCGCCTGCCGTGTGCACGCCGGCCACGTGTCCGTTGTTCCGGCCCGCGAGCAAGCCGATGTTCGCGCCCGCATACGTCGCGGCGGTTCCGTCCACGTTCAGGTTGCGCACGATGCCGCCGGTCGCGATCGTGCCGAACAATCGCGCATAACTTCCGGCGGGCGGATCGACGAGCCTGAAGCCGGAGATCGTGTGGCCCATGCCGTCGAACTGTCCGCTGAAGGCGGTTTGCGAGGACACGCCGATGCCCGCGTAGGGCGTCGTCAGCGCGATGTCCTTGCCAAGCGCATAGACGCCGCCGGGATCGGCGGATATCGCGTCGAGATCGGCGCGCGTGTTGACGAGGCGATACGCCGTGAGCTGCGTCGCGAGACCGCTGTACGGTGCGGCGGTCCACTGTGCGTTCGTGGTGATCGTGCCGGGCGTGTACGCGCTGTTCATGTCCCGCAGTATCGACACGATGCCCACGCTGCGCGACCAGTCGATAACGCCCCCATTCACCACGCCGCCGCCGTTGCCGACGCCGCTCGCGTCCGCGCGCAAGGTGAGATTGCCTGCGCCGTTGTTCGCGACGGTCGCAGCGGGCGCGATCGTGACCGCGTGGAATGCGTTGAGCGCAAGCGATGCGTCGCCATTCCACCGCACGCTCGCGTTCACGTCGATGTCGCCGGTCTTGCCGCCTTTACCGGTGGTATCGACGGCCACCGACGTGCCGTGCGACAGCGCGTTCGCGAGCGCGCCGGCCGCGCCGCCATCGACCATGAAGACCGGCGTGGCGAGATTCCACTTCGCGGCGTCGATCGATGCGTTGTCGACGTGCAGCGTCGCACCGTTCATGTCGACCGTGCCGCCGCTGCCGTCCGCATTAGCCGCGCCGATGCGGCCGTGCGCGTGTACCGCGCCGCTCTCCGCGACGAGCCACACGTGGCCATCGCGCGTCGCGGTGCCGGTTGCGCGCAGTTCGCCGGGGCGGCCGGCGAGCGCAAAGACATTTCCCTCGGCGGCTTGCAGGCTGATCTGCGCGGCGTCGATGGCGCCGGACGCATCGACGGTGCCGCGGCTTCCGGCTTGCACGAACATTTGCTGACCGCTCGCTGCGTCATGCAGCAACACTTGGCTACCGACCGCGAGTTCCGCGGTGCCTTCTTTCGCGTTGATTTCGCCGCGATTGAAGACCGCCGTCCGCGCGATCAGGAACACATCGCCGCCGCTCGAACCGATCTTGCCGAGGTTCGCCACGACGCCATCGCCGGTTCCGGTAAGCGTCAGGTCGCCGCCGGCCATGAACGCGCTGTTCGACGCATCGAGCGAAGATGCGACGAAGCGCCCGCCGGTCGTCACCACGCCCGTGCGTCCGATCACCACGCCTTGCGGATTGATCAGGTAAAGGCTGCCGGTCGCGCTGAGTTTTCCGTCGATGACCGAGCGATCCAGCCCGGTCACGCGATTGAGCGTCGCGCCCGAGCCGTTGCTGATATCGACCGTATTGCCTTTGCCGATAGAAAAGCTGCGCCAGTCGATCACGCCGCGCGATGTCGTCTGCGTGATGTTGACGGATTTGGCTTGCGTACTGATGGAACCTTGCCCCGCCACGAACTGGCCGCACTGGGGCAATGGCGGCGCTGCGCCCGCGTTCGACGCAAACATCACGGCAAGCGCGATGGAAGTCAGCGAGAAAGAGAACGGCGAAGCGATACTATCGCGCGGCAAACAAGCGCGATGCGCTCGCCCGGTCATCCATGACATGACGCACCTCCGTCTGAGGCCATCGATCCGCGGACGAACGTCCCGCAGTGCGTTCAAGCATAGTTCATAAACGCTTAGGTCGGGAGCGAAGTCATTTGACAAAGTGCATATGCACAAATACACTGCCGAAGATGAACTCACCGGCCTTTCAGGATGATTGCAATGGCTTACGGCATGTCAGCGTGCCAGCATGCACCAATCCGCAGACCGGTCTTTTTCTACCTTCATCAGTGCACATGCACAATAGCCAATGTCGACATCTCCTTCGGTTGCCTCGCCCGACGTCGCGGGCATAGCAAAACCCGCCCGGCGCGTCCCGTGGATGCTGCTCGCGTTGATTTCCGTCGCCATCGTCATTGCGGCGGCCGTGTCGTACTGGCTGCTCGTCGGGCGTTATGTCGAATCGACGGATGACGCTTATGTCGGCGGCGACGTGACGGTGCTTGCGCCGAAAGTGAACGGCTTCGTCTCCGACGTGCTCGTACAGGACAACCAGTTTGTGCGCGCGGGCCAGGTGTTGATCCGTCTCGATGCGCGTGATTACGATGCCCGCCTCGCCCAGGCAAGCGCCGAAGTGCAGCGCGCGCAGGCCGCCGTCACCGAACTCGATGCGAGGAAGTCGCTGCAGATCGCGACGATCAGCGCGCAGTCGGCCGAAGTGCGGGCATCGGGCGCGGAGCTGACACGAAGCGCTTCGGACTCCGCACGATACCGGCAGCTCGTCAAGGACGATGCCGTGTCGAATCAGGTGGTCGAACGCGCCGATGCCGATCTCGCCAAGGCACGCGCGGCCGTCGACCGCAACAACGCGGCGCTGACCGCCGCGCAACGCCAGCTTAGCGTGCTCGATGCGCAAATCGACGATGCGCGCGCACGTATCGCCACCGCTGAAGCGACGCGGCGCGTGGCCGCGCTAAACGTCGAATACACGACGATCCGCGCGCCGATCGACGGCTATGTCGGCAACCGCAGCGCGCGTGTCGGGGCGCTGGCGAACGTCGGCGTGTCGCTCCTGACGGTGGTGCCGTCGAGCGGCCTGTGGATCGATGCGAACTTCAAGGAAGACCAGTTGAAGAAGATGAGAGCGGGCGACAAGGTCGATGTCGATCTCGACGCATCGAGCCGCCGTATCGAAGGCGTGGTCGAGAGTCTTGCCCCGGCGACGGGCGCGACTTTCAGCGTGCTGCCCGCCGAGAACGCGACGGGCAACTTTACGAAGATCGTGCAGCGCGTGCCGGTGCGCGTGCGGCTGTCCGTTCCGAAGGACATGCAGGGCGTGCTGCGTCCCGGCCTTTCAGCGATGGTAAAAGTGCATCTGCGCACGGACAGCGCATCATGAGCCGCGCAACGCACGCGCCTCACGCGCCGATGAATCCCGCCGATCTGCCGATGCGGACCAGGGTCTTCGCCTTCTCGCTGCTGTGCCTCGGCTTCTTCATGGCGACGCTCGATATCCAGATCGTGGCTTCGTCGCTGAAGGATATCGGCGGCGGGTTGTCGGCGAGTCAGGACGAATTGTCGTGGGTGCAGACTTCGTATCTGATTGCAGAGATTCTCGTAATACCGATGTCGGGCTGGCTCACGCGCGTGTTCTCGACACGCTCGGTCTTCACGTTCTCCGCGTTCGGCTTCACGCTGACCAGCATGTTGTGCGGTCTCGCGTGGGACATCAACTCGATGATCATCTTTCGCGGCCTGCAAGGCGCGCTCGGCGCCGCGATGATCCCGACCGTCTTCACGACAGCCTTCATGCTCTTTCCCGGCAAGCAACGTCTGATCGCCGCGACAACGATCGGTGCCCTCGCCTCACTCGCGCCGACCATCGGCCCTGTGATCGGCGGCTGGATCACGTCACAATGGTCGTGGCACTGGCTTTTTTATCTGAACCTCGTGCCCGGCGCGGTAGTGACGATACTGGTTCCGCGCTTCGTCGATGTCGATGTCGCCGACCATTCGTTGCTGCGCAAGGGCGATTACGTGGGCATCGTGTTGATGTCGGGCTTTCTCGGTTGCCTCGAATACGTGCTTGAGGAAGGGCCGCGCAAGAACTGGTTCGGCGATGACGTGATTCTCTTCTGCACGTGGATATCCGCTATCTGCGGCTTTCTCTTTCTCGTGCATGCGTTCACGGCGAAAGAACCGATCGTCGATCTGAAGGCGCTCGCCATTCGCAATTTCGGCATTGGCAGTCTGCTGTCGTTCATCACGGGCATTGGTCTTTTCTGCACGGTATTCCTGACGCCCGTGTTTCTTTCGCGCGTGCGCGGCTTCGACTCGCTTCAGATTGGTATCGCGCTGCTCTCGGTCGGCTGTTTCCAGCTCATTGCACTCAGCGCCTATTCGCTTCTTGCTCGCTTCGTCGATATGCGCCTTTTGATGGTGTTCGGTCTCGTTTGCTTCGGCGTCGGCTGTTATCTCTATGTGCCGCTGACGAGTGAATGGGGATGGCGCGAACTGCTTCTTCCGCAGGCGCTTCGCGGTATCGGGCAACAATTCTGCGTGCCGCCCATCGTCACGATGGCGCTTGGCTCGTTGCCGCCTTCGCGGCTGAAATCGGCGAGCGGCCTCTTCAACCTGATGCGCAATCTCGGCGGCGCGATCGGCATCGCCGTTGCAAGCACGATGCTCAACGATCGCCTCAACCTGCACTATCAGCGGCTCGATGAGCACGTGACTGCGGGCCGTCCGGTCATCGAGGCGCTGTTGCGCGATCAGGCCGCCCATTTGGCAGCGGCCGGCGGCGACGTGCTCGATGGCGCTGCTGCAAGCCTCGCCGCACTGCATGCGCTGCTGATGCGCGAAGCGCTCGTGCTGACGTTCTCGGACACCTTCCTCGCTGTATCGCTCTGCTTTGCGGTCGGGCTTGTCAGCGTTTTCTTTTCACGCCCGTTCGGCAACACGGCCCCGCCGCCGGATGCGCATTGATAGTTAGTCTCCCTTATTATTGAAGGTGCAGCATGAAAGCCATCGCTCCAAAACTGCTTGCCGTCGCGGCCGCGATGACGCTCGCTGCCTGCGCGGTGCCGCCGGCATCGCATCAGGACTTGCCCGAAGTGGCCAGGACCATCGCGCCCGATGCGTGGAGCGTCGAGGCTCCCGTCGACAGCATTGATGCAAACGCGTGGTGGTCGCAATTCGGCGATCCGGTGATGCATCGGCTGATCGACACTGTGCTCGACGGCAATCTCGACATCAAAGCCGCCGTCGAGCGCGTGCGGCAGGCGCAAGACATCGTGAAGCAGCAGAATGCCGCGCTCGCGCCGCAACTCGACGCGAACGCAGGCGCATCATACGCACGGCAGAACACCCCGCCGCCGCTCGGCTATGTGAAGCAGGCGGGCGTCGGCCTGACGGCGTCGTGGCAGCCGGATGTATTCGGCGGTGAACGCCTCGCCGTGCTGGCGGCGCAAGCGCAAGCCACCGGGCGCCGGTCCGCGCTCGACGAATTGCGGCTCGCGATGGCGGCGAATGCGGCGAGCGCGTATATCGACTTGCGATGGGCGCAGGCGCAGCTTCAGATCATCAGCGACAACGAGCAGATACGCAGCCGCGCGCTCAGGCTCACGCAGCAGCGTCTGCGTTATGGACTGTCGACGCAGCTCGATGTCGCCCGCGCGCAGAACCAGCTACAGGACTTGCAGGCGCAGATCCCGCCGATTCGCGCCGCCATTCAGCACGACATGAGTCTGATCGCCGTCTATGCGGGTCGCACTCCGGAAAGCGTCGATGGACTGACGCTCGGCGAAGCGCGTCCGATCCCTGTTCCGGCACAGAGCGTGCCGAACATGCTGCCATCGGAAGCGCTGCTGCGCCGCCCGGACGTGCGCAGCGCGTATGCAACGGTCGAGCAGCGCGCGGCGGAACTGGGCGTCGCGAGAGCCGAGCGCTATCCGAAGTTTCGGTTGAGCCTGAGCGATGGCATTCTGGCATCGTCGTATCTCGGACTGCCGACGCTGACGGATAACCTCTTCAGCGCCGCATTGAATGCGACGAGCCCGATCTTCAACGCGGGCCGCATCGCCGCGGATATCGACCGGAACGAAAGCCGCATGCGTGAATCGCAGCTTGGCCTTCAGCAGACGATGCTCGACGCGCTGAAGGACATCGAGGACACGCGCAGCGATCTGGTAAATGGCGACGAGCGAGTCGTCAGGCTCGGCGGCGCACTCGAGGCATCGAACCATGCGCTGCGCCTGTCGAACGAACTGTACAAAGGCGGGGCATCGAGTTTTCTCGACGTGCTCGCCGCGCAAGAAGCGTATCTGCGCGACGCCGACGCATTGAACGATGCCAAACGCCACCATGCTCAGGCGGCTGTCGCGCTTTACCGCTCGCTCGGCGGCGGCTGGGACGCGCCGGACGAGCGCGGCCCGGTGAGCGGGCAGGTGGCCGCAAATTGAAGTGCTTCGTATGAACTCGGCTTGCAGCGCACTGCATGCGAAACAGCTGATCGTCTGACGGCGCGTCGTGTGCGCACTGCACATAACGCGGCCACAGGCATCATCGTTTGCATGCAGCATGCTGCGCACCGAGACGCTATCCGCCCTCACCCTCCGGCCGCAGTCACACGCCAGACCGCATTACCCGCGTCATCCGCGATGATGAGCGCCCCGTCCCGATCCTGCGCGAGTCCGACGGGCGCGCCGCGCAGTTCCTTCTCGTCAGCCGACACAAACCCGGTAACGACCGGCTTCGGCTCGCCCACAGGCTTGCCGTTTTCGAACGCAACATACGCGACCGCATAGCCCGAAAGCGGCGAGCGGTCCCAACTGCCGTGCTCGCCGATAAACGCGCCGCCACGATATTGCGCCGGCAGGTTGCCCCCGGTATAGAACAGCAGGCCGAGCGGCGCGACGTGCGAACCGATCGCATAATCCGGCTTCAGCGCCTTCGCGACGAGATCGGGCCGCTGCTGATGCACGCGCTCGTCGAGATGTTGCCCGTAGTAGCTGTAGGGCCAGCCGTAAAAACCGTGTTCCTGAACCGATGTCAGATAGTCCGGCACCAGATCCGCGCCGATCTCGTCTCGCTCGTTCGCGACCGTCCACAATGCGCCTGTTTTCGGCTCCCACTGCAAGCCGGTGGGATTGCGAATGCCCGACGCGTACACGCGGCTCGCGCCGGTCGCAATGTCGACTTCCAGCACCGCCGCGCGCCGGTACTCCACCTCTAGACCGTTCTCGCCGACATTGCTGTTCGAACCGACGCCCACGTAGAGCTTCTTGCCATCGCGGCTTGCGAGCAGCGCCTTCGTCCAGTGATGGTTGATCGTGCTCGGCAGGTCGGCGAGTTCGACGCCCGGCTGCGCGATGCTCGTCGCGCCGGCCTGGTACGGAAACGCGAGGATCGCATCCGTATCGGCGACGTAGAGCGTATCGCCGATCAGCTGCATGCCGAACGGCGAATGCAGATGCTCGATGTACACATGCTTCTCCCACGCGCCGCCGCTGCCTTTTCGCAAAAGCGTGATGCGGTTGCCGCCCTTCGCCTCTTTCCCCGAGCGGCTCTGCACCATGCCCGCGACGAGCTGCTTCGGCGTCGTCACCGGTTCTTCCTGCGGGCTGCTCGATTCCGCGACGAGAATATCGCCGTTCGGCAGCGCGAGCACCTGTCGTGGATGTTCGAGGCCCGAAGCAATGTTCTCGATCTTCAGGCCGTCCGCGACCTTCGGCGCTTCGCCGCTCTTCCAGCCGACATGCTTCGGCACCTGCATCGGCGGCGTGAAGAAATTGCGCGGTCCGGGCAGCGGCGGATTCGCGCCGGCCTGATGCTGCGAATCATAAGCGGCGTGCTCGTTGCATCCGGCAACGCACAGCGCAACGGCCATCGACAGCACGCCGGTCAACGTAGGCTTATTCACGGGCGGCCTCCGGCAAGTTGAAGCGGTTGAACCGGTCGAGTGCGAGCGCAATCTGCGCGACGCTCAGCAGCGCCACCGTCACGATGGAAAGAATCGTCGCGAGCGGGACCATCGCATAGGCGTCGCGCGAATGGACGAACGCATTGACGATCGCCGCGGTGATGCCGCCGAAGTTCAGCCAGAAGTCGGTGCGTTCGAGGCTCGTGACCGTGCCGCGCGGGGCGAACCAGACATGGCCGAGGTTGATGAAACGCGGAACGATCGCGAAGAGCACGCCCACGGTGACGAGCCAGGCGGCGGCCTTGGCCCAGAAGATCACAGCGGTGTTCGCGTAGATGATGTCGAAGATGAGCGTGCCGACGAAGAGGCCATACGGGACTGGATTGAGCCAGTCGAAGAGCGCCGTGGCCAGTCGCGAACGGTATCGCGGACGGAGCGAAGTCATGGACGAATCCCTTTGTGGTTGAAGGAAACGGCCATGCGGAAGCTGCAGGAGTCGTGCCTGACGAGCGTCGTCGGTCTTATGGGATGCATTGCTTACAGCGGGCTTTTCGCTGTCCGACACGAGGCCGACAAAAAGGTCGGTGATGCCTGAGGTGCGGGACGGGCCATCGCGCGCTTGGACGCAAAAACGCCCTCGTTCCTGCACGAAACGACGGCGTCGATGCAAGGAGCCATGCAAGCCTACTTCGCCGCTGCTCCCGCTGCGGCCCAGTTCGGCGCGGTCGTCGTGTCATCGCGCCTCGCCAGCAGACACACGACGCCTGCCGCGATGATGTCGAACACGGCGAGCACGACGAACAGCGGGCTATAGCCGATCCGCGTCACGAGCACGCCGAAGAGCGCCGTGAACGCCGCCGCACCGAGATAACCGGCCATGCCGCCCATGCCCGTCGCCGTCGCGACTTCGTTCTTGCCGAACATATCCGACGTGATCGCATAGAGCGCACCCGACAAGGTCTGGTGAGCGAAGCCGCCGACGCACAGCAGCGCAACCGCCGCATAAGGACTCGCGACGAGCCCGACGCACGCCGGTCCGACCATGCACAACGCGCCGACCACGAACACCATCTTGCGCGACGTGAAGAGCGATACCTTCGCGTACTTATGGAAGATCGGGCTCAGATAACCGCCGAGCACGCAGCCGATATCGGCGGCGAGAAACGGCATCCACGCATAAAGCGCGACTTCCTTCAGGTTCATGTGCCGCTCGGTCATCATGTAGAGCGGAATCCATGCATTGAAGGTCTGCCACGCCGGCTCCGACAGAATGCGCGGGATGCCGATCGCCCAGAAGTCGCGGCTGCGCAGCATGGCGAAACGGCTTCGCTTCGCACCGGCCGCATCGCCATGAATGGCTTCCTGGCCGCTCAGGATGTAGTCGCGCTCGGCATCGCCCAGCATCTTCTGCTTGCGCGGATGCTGATAAAGCACCATCCACAGCACGGACCATACGATGCCCGCCACACCCACCAGCACGAACGCCAGTTGCCACTCGCCGTGCATCAGCGCCCACACGACCAGCGGCGGCGCAAGCAGCGCACCGATGGACGAGCCGATGTTGAACCAGCCGATCGCGACCGATCGCTCCTTCGCGGGAAACCACTCGCTCGTCGCCTTGACGCCGGCCGGGATGCCCGCCGCCTCGGCCACGCCCAGCAGCCCGCGGAAGAACGCGAGGCTGCGCCAGCCCGTCGACAAGGCCGCCGCCGCACACGCAAGCGACCATGCAAGCGCGAAGACCACGAAGCCGACCTTGGTCCCGATAGTGTCTAGGATGAAGCCCGCCACCGGCTGCATGAACGCATAGCAAAGCTGCCATGCGACCACGACGTGAGCGTACTGCTCCGTCGTGACGTTCAGATCCTTCATGAGGCTCGGCGCCGCGACCGACAGCGTGTTGCGCGCCAGATAGTTGATGATGAGGCCGGCAGCGACGAGGCTGACCATCCACCAGCGAATGCCCTTGATTTTCATGTGAAGTCTCCTCCCGAGTCCGGATGCGCTCAGGCTTGCGCAACCGTCGAAGCGGGCTGACCGCTTGCGGCTGCATCGTTACGCGAATAGTCGATGCCGACGAAGCTGCCGCCCTGAAAGCGCTGACCGAGCGCATCGAGCGGATTCGGACGGGCGAGGATCTCGTCGGCGTAGTCCTCGGCGTTTTGTAGAGGTTGATAGCCGAGACGTGCAGCGCCGCTGTTGTCCCACCAGCTGCGCGTATTCGCGGACACGCCCCAGATGGTGAGGAAACCCACGTCGTCCGCTTCGATGCAGCGGTCGAGAAAGTGCAGCAGATCCCGATGACCGAACCACGTGCTCAGATGCCGCGGCTCGGTCGGCCGCTCGAGGCAACTGCCGATGCGCACGCAGACGCTCTCGATGCCGTGCTTGTCCCAGTACATGCGCGCGAGCGCTTCGCCCCACACCTTGCTCAGGCCGTAGAAGCCGTCCGGACGCAGTTCGCAATCGAGACCGAGACGCTCGGTGACGGGATACATGCCGATCGCGTGATTCGAGCTTGCGAAGACGATGCGCTTCACGCCATGCCGGCGCGCGCCTTCGTACACTTCGACGAGCCCGCGCAAATTGTTCTCGATGATCTCCGGCAGCGGCCGTTCGACGCTCGTGCCGGCGAAGTGGATCAATACATCGACGCCGTTCAGCAGCCGATCCACCACGGCGGGATCGCGAAGATCGCCGTGCATGACGTCCTCGCCTTCGACGAGCGGCGTAAGCGCTTTCGAGCCGGCGGCCGAGCGCAGCAGAACGCCGCGCGCAACGAGCGCAGCACGGACAACAGCGCCGAGCTGCCCTCCGGCGCCGCTGAGAGCAATCTTTTTCATGGAAAACCTTTTCCGGGAAGATGACGATGACTGCGGACGATACGGCTGCGCGTTTGCAGTCAATGCCCTAGCTAACTCATACGATGACGTACTATCGCCGACCGCGGATGCGAATTCACTAGGCAATTACCCGTAGAAGGATATCGTTTAACTAGCCTTGTATCCACAAGAAGCTCAATTGACGGTATGAGATGTCATATGACCTACGGCGACTTTTCGGAAGGCTTTCGCGACAGCGGCAGGGCGGGCAGTTCTGGCGGGTGCGTTTCATCCGGCGCTTTCGCGGAGATACGAAGAACCCCGCGTGCTAGCGCACAATGGCGCGAATCGTCCCCCGAGTTCCTCGTGATGAACCTGCACCGCCTCGATCTCGTCTCCCTGTCGCTCTTCAATCTGGTCGTGCGCGCCGGCAGCATCAGCAAGGGTGCGGCGCTGGCCAACCTCGCTGTCGGCGCGGCAAGCAAGCGCATCTCCGATCTGGAAGGCGCCGTAGGTTCCAGCTTGCTGGAGCGCCATTCGCGGGGCGTGACGCTCAGCGTCGCCGGACAGGCGCTGTATGACCACGCGCAACGCATTCTTCACGATGTCGACCGACTCGCCGCCGACCTGTCCGACTACGCATCCGGGATGGTGGGCATCGTTCGCCTGTGGGCCAATACATCGGCGATTACGCAGTTTCTGCCGTCCGAGATCGCCGCGTTCACCGAAGCGAATCCGGGCATACGCATCGAGCTGGAAGAGCAGAACAGCAGGGAAATCGTGCTGGCGTTGCTCGATGGCCGCGCCGATCTCGGCATCTTCGCGGACCGCACGCCGGCGCTGGGCATCCATTTGACGGACTATCGCGTGGACCGTCTGGTGCTCGTCATGCCGCGGACACATCCGCTGGCCGCGCGACGCTCGATCTGCTTCGAAGAAGCGCTCGAATACGATTTCGTGAGTCTTTCGAAGGGGACGTCGCTGGCCGAGCGCATGCAGGTGGAGGCCGAAGCGCTCGGGCGTCATCTGAAGCTGCGCATCCGGGTCCGCAGTTTCGACGCAATGTGCCAGATGGTTGCCGCCGGCATGGGCGTCGCCGTGCTGCCATCGCTTGCCGTGCATGCGCTCGTGCGATCGCTGAATCTGCGGCAAGTCGCATTGGAAGACGCATGGGCCGAACGCCGGCTGCTGATCGGCATGCGCGATCCGGCCGCCGTCCCGCGCCATGCCCGCCTTCTCGTCGATCATCTCTGCAACGCCGGCACCGTCCCCTCAGCGTCATCGCGCGGATAACCGGCAGACGTTCCTGCTTTCGCGATACGCGAAAGCTGGTTTCACCGCTTTGCGCTTTTCCATCGACGAGCGCGCCATCACCATGTCTCCATGCGCCACGAGAAGCGCACGATTCTTGATTGGCCGCCGGACCTCCATCGCGCGGTCCGGTGCAAACCGGAGACAAACGTGAACAAAGCCCTGTCCGCCAGCATCGACCTGGCGCCTCCCGACGAAGCCCGCACCATTCGCAAGGTCGCCTGGCGAATCATGCCGCTCATCATGGTGTGCTATCTCTTTGCGTTCTTCGACCGCATCAACATCAGCTTCGCCAAATTCGCGTTGCAGAGCGATCTCTCGCTGACCGACACCGCGTATGGCCTCGGCGCGGGCCTGTTCGTCGTCGGGTACGTGCTGTTCGAAGTCCCCAGCAACATGATGCTTTACAAGGTCGGCGCGCGCCGCTGGATCTGCCGCATCATGATTTCGTGGGGCATCGCCACCGCATTGATGGCGTTCGTGCAGACCGAGTGGCAGTTCTATACCTTGCGCTTTCTCATCGGCGCGATGGAAGCCGGCTTCGCGCCCGGCGTCCTGTTCTATCTGACGCTGTGGTTCCCGGTGGCGTATCGCGGCCGCATCACATCGACGCTCTTCCTCGCCTCGGCTTTCGCGGGCATTCTCGGCGCGCCCGTTGCGGGGCTCGTGCTGTCGCAGATGGAAGGCGTGCTCGGCATGCGCGGCTGGCACTGGCTCTTTCTGGTGGGCGGCCTGCCCTGCATTGCGCTCGGCTATCTCGTGTTCAAGGTGCTGAAAGACCGTATCGAGGATGCGCAGTGGCTCACATCGGACGAGCAAGCGCTGCTTTCACAGCGTATCGCCGACCAGAACCGGCACATCGGCGGGCACTCGCTGCTCGGCGCGCTGAAAACGCCCGGCTTCCTCAAGCTCGGCCTCGTCTATTTCATGATTCAAGTCTGCTCCTACGGCCTCAACTTTTGGGCGCCGCACCTGATTCGCACATCGGGCATCACGCATCCGACGACGATTGGCCTTCTCACCGCGGTACCGTATATCTGCGGCGCAATCACGATGGTCGTGGTTGGCCGGCTGTCCGATGCGAGCGGACATCGCAGCCGCTTCGTCGCCGGTCTCATGCTGCTCGCCGCCGTGGGCTTCCTGTGCGCCGGCATCTTCGACAAGCACACGTCCTTTCTGATCGGCGCGCTGGCGGTCATGGGCGCGGGCATCATCGCTTCCATTCCGGCTTTCTGGGCGCTGCCGCCGAAGCTGATGACCGGCGCGGGCGCCGCCGGCGGCATCGCGCTCATCAATACGCTCGGTCAGCTGGGCGGCATCGTCAGTCCCGTGATGGTCGGCCGCATCAAGGACGTCACCGGCAGCACGACGCCGGCGCTTTATGCGATCGGCGCGCTTGCCATCGCCTGCGCGGCGATTCTGCTCTTCGCGTTGCCCGCAAGACTTCGTGCGAGAGAAGAGCATGCGTCCGCAAACTGACGCGCATCCGCCTCGCTTCAATACGGACTTTCAAGTAGATCCGGTTACGAATTACTCGACGCGCTGCCCGATACGAACGCGTCAATAGAAGGAGCACGATGATGAACAACGGCATATCCGCCGCCGCGTTGCAAGGACTACGCGTCGTCGAGATGGGGCAACTGATTGCAGGGCCGTTCGCCGGAAAGACGCTGGGTGAATTCGGTGCGGACGTGATCAAGATCGAAGCGCCCGGCAGCGGCGATCCCTTGCGCAACTGGCGTCTGATCAAGGATGGCACATCGGTCTGGTGGCAGGTTCAATCACGCAACAAGCGCTCGATCGCACTCGATCTGCGTAGCGCCGAGGGTCAGGACATCGCCCGCAAGCTGATCGCCGAAGCCGATGTGCTCATCGAAAACTTCCGCCCCGGCACGCTGGAACGCTGGGGCATGGGATGGGAGGCGCTGTCGCGCGTCAATCCCGGCCTCATCATGCTGCGCATTTCCGGTTACGGCCAGACCGGGCCGTATCGCGATCTGCCGGGCTTCGGCGCGATCGGTGAAGCAATGGGGGGGCTGCGCCATGTGACCGGCGAACCGGGGCGCGTGCCGGTGCGCTGCGGAATCTCTATCGGCGATACGCTCGCGGCCTTGCACGGCACCATCGGCATTCTCACTGCGCTTTATCATCGCAAGGTGAATGGCGGCGTCGGGCAAGTCATCGATGTCGCGTTGAATGAAGCCGTCTTCAACGTGATGGAAAGCCTCGTTCCCGAGTACAGCGCGTTCGGCGCGGTGCGTGAAGCCGCCGGGAGCGCGCTGCCGGGCATCGCGCCGTCGAATGCGTATCGATGCACGGATGGCTTCGTGCTGATCGCGGGAAACGGCGATAGCATCTTCAAGCGCCTGATGGAGACGATCGGACGCAACGATCTCGGCAATGCCCCTGACCTCGCCGGCAACGCGGGACGCGTCGCGCGAGCCGAGGAACTCGATGGGGCAATCGAAGCATGGACGCTCACGCAATCCGTGCAGCGGGTGCTTGATGTTCTCGGCGCTGCGGGCGTGCCGGCGGGCAAGGTATATTCCGCGAAGGATATTGTCGAGGACCCGCATTACCGGGCGCGCGACATGATCCTCTCGCAGACCACGCGCGACGGTTACGAGGTCGAAGTGCCCGGCGTCGTGCCGAAGCTGATGGGCACGCCGGGCACGGTGCGCAGTTCGGCGCCCGGTCTCGGCGATGACACCGACGCGGTGTTGCAGGAACTCGGTTATTCGACGCAGGATATCGCCGCATTGCGCGGCAGAAAGGTGGTCGCATGACGCTCTGGAACGGCGCCGGACGGCGCATTTACATGCAGGAAGTCGGCACGCGGGACGGTTTGCAGGCAGAAACGGTATTCGTTCCGACGGAGGACAAGATCGCGCTGGTCGATGCGTTGTCGCGCTCCGGCCTGGCGAAAATCGAAGTGACGGCCTTCGTCTCGCCGAAAGCGATTCCCGCCCTCAGCGACGCCGATGCGGTGCTGCGCGGCATCGAGCGGCGGTCGGGCGTCGTGTACAGCGCGCTCGTGCCGAACGTGCGCGGGGCCGAACGTGCAATCGAAGCCGGCGCGGACGAGCTGAACCTCGTCATGTCCGCGAGCGAAACGCACAACCTCGCCAATCTGCGAATGACGCGCAGCCAGTCGTTCAATGCGCTCTCGGATGTCGCGGCGATCGCGCGTCAGGCAGGCGTATCGGTGAATATTTCGCTGTCCTGCACATTCGGCTGCCCGATGGAAGGCGACGTCGCCGCGAACACGGTCATGGACTGGTGCAGCGCATTCGCCGGCGATCTGGGCGCGCGCGGCGTCACGCTATGCGACACCACCGGCATGGCTTATCCGACGCAAGTCGTAGCACTCACGAAAGCATTCCGCGAGCGATGGCCCGGCATGGAACTGACGCTGCATTTCCATAACACGCGGGGCCTGGGGATGGCGAACGTGCTCGCCGCCATCGACGCAGGAGCGGATCGTTTCGATGCGTCGCTCGGCGGCATCGGCGGCTGTCCGTACGCACCGGGCGCGAGCGGCAACGTGTGCACCGAGGAAATCGTCCACGGCCTCGAACTCATGGGCTACGACACGGGCGTCGACCTTGGCGGACTCGTCGATGCTTCGCGGCGCTTGCCGGCGCTCATTGGCCACGACATCCCGAGTCAGATCGTCAAGGCGGGCCGCCGTCTCAACCTGCATCGGCCACCGGCTGATTTCGAAGCCATCCGGGAACGCGCGCATAGCCGATAGTGGACGTGACGCTACGGCTTGACGAACCTGAGCGTCATGCGATCCGATTCCCCGATAGCCGCAAAGCGCGACCGGTCCGATTCGCCGCCCCTGTACGTGGGCGGCAGCGACCACACGCCATGCGGATAGTCTTTCGTATCCTTCGGATTCGCGTTGATTTCACTGCGCGCGCTGAGCACAAAGCCGGCTGCCTGAGCGTGCTCGATGACAAACGCCTCGGTCACGTAACCGGTCTCGATCATTTGCTGTTCGCTGGTCCCCGGCTGCGCGCGATGCTCTTCGACGCCGAGTTCGCCGCCATGCTTCAGCGCGCCGTAGAACGCACGCAGGTTCGCATCGACTTGTCCGTCCTTGATCCAGTTATGGATATTGCGGAACGTAAATACGCGGTCGAATCGCTCGTTGGCGTCGAAGTCGATGAACCGGCCCGCATGCAATGTCCCGACGACCACCTTTCCATACACCGAGGGATCGCTCGCGAGCTTGCGCCGATACGCGGCATCGGTGGCGCTGTCTTCAGCGGCGAGATCGGCGGACGTGCTCAGATATTGCGCTTCGTAGAGACGGCCTGAGTCGCGCAGATAAGGCGCAAGAATATCCGTGTACCAGCCTCCGCCCGGCGCGATTTCGAGCACCGATTGCGTCGGAGCGAGACCGAAGAACGCCAGCGTTTCCTTTGGATGGCGATAGACATCACGCGCACGCGCCTTGTCGCTGCGTTGCGATCCGCCGATGGCGGCATCGAGCGATGCGGCGCTCGCGCCTTGCGACTGCGCATCACGCGAGGACGAGGAAGCACAGCCTGTCAGTGCGATTGCAGCAAAGGTAACGGCAATCGCGACTGCGCGCGCCCGGTCGAGGCAAGTAGCGTTCATGGCGTCGAAGGAAGTTCGGGATACGCGACACGATACGCGTTTATCGCGTGACGCGCTCTTTCCTTCGAGCCGCGTCGCGGCTTACACCGGGTTCGCTGCGACGAAGTCCTTGAACACGGCGTACGCCGGATTCTTCGTGACGCCGTCGAGCTGCATGAGACCGTAGTTCTTGTCCATCACCGCATACATCATGATGGACTGGATGTTGTATTTGTCCTTGATCGATCGATACTGCTTAAGCGCCTTGCCTGTGTACGCCGCGGCGGACTGCGGCGTGTCGTTCGCGCCCGACCAGCCCCATTCCGTCAGCCAGATCGGCACGTTGAACGAATCCTTCAGCACTTGCAGCACGTCGACGCACGCGTTGTTGCGCCCGCCGCACTGGATGTCTCCCGAACTCTTGTACCAGTGATAGCTCGTGAAGTCCCAGCGCAGCGACGCCGCGCCGCTCACGCCCTGCGTGGTGCCGTCGGGCGAAATGCCGTTCCACAGCATTTGCAGCGCGCGATAGGCCATTGGAATGCCGACGTTCACGCCGCACTGGATAGACGGATCGATTGCGCGCACGCCGTCGATCATGCCGCGCAGCGCACCGCGAAACGACGGCCAGCAGGCCGGGTCCCAGTCCGCCGTCGAACTGCCGTCGCCGGCGATCTTCAGGTCCACATCGAGTTCGTTGCCGCACTCGATGTACTTGACGAGCCCCTTCAACGGGCGCGTGCAGCGCACCGCGAGGTCATAGCCGAGCGCGTACGCATCCGCTTCGCTGCTGTGCGGGTCCCAATGCGCGGACAGCGGATTGAACACCGGCAGGATCGACACGCCACTGTTCGCAAACGGGCCCGTCAGCGCGTTGGCGAGCGTGGTCGCCATGCCGCCGTCGGCAATGTCGCAGCGATAGTTGGTGACGCCCAGATCCTGCAGGATGGCGAGTTGCGCAGCCGCCGGCATCGTCTGGTAGATGCCGTTGCCCCACGCCATGTGCCCGTTGATGCCGTAAAAGAGACCGTCGGATGCGCCTGACGCTTGCGAGCTCGTATCGCTCGAGCCCGTGTTCGAGGGCTGAGTCGCGTCGCCGGCGCTGTTGCTATCCGTCGTGTTCGATGCCGACGCTCCGCTCGCTGCCGACGCGCTCGAAGTCGAAGGCGATGTCGAAGTCGATGTCGTCGAATTGGCGGCGGCGCTCGACTTGCCGGCAGCTTGCGAATCGCTGCTGCCGCCTCCGCCGCCGCAGCCGGCCAGCACCGCGCTGCCCGCCGACGCGAGCATCATGGCGAGAAAGGTTCGGCGCTTCGGTGCATCCAGCGAAGCGGCGGGATGGGATAGTCGGTGTCGTGAGGCTTGGTTGGGGACTGGCATGGCCGCGAAAGGTGGCGTTGATGCTCACGTTTACGGCCATGCGGGCACAGGCTTGAATCGTCTCTTGTATGTGCGCTTCGAAACGCTCAATGCGAAGCCGGCATTTTTACCGGTATGCCCTGACCCCTTCGCCTGTTCATGGCGATGTTTCTGCGAAACCCGGTCGATCCCGACTTGCACATTCACGAGCCGTTCGATCTCGCCCGAACCGCGATATCAGCGCCTCGTGCCATAACAATTCGAAGCGCGCCACCCATTCGACACATGCGCGACACATGCGCGACACACGCGCAACAGACCGCCCTTGATCATCGTTAGTGCTGCTACACTGCCCTGCCACTAGAGCGCCAATAAGCGACAACAAACGGGGAATGTCACAGCCCAAGGGGGGCTTATGCGTCATTCATTCAATCGTCACCTGAGCGCTTTCGAAACCGGCAGCCGTGCCGGTTATACAAGCACGCGGGCGGCGCGCTTCACAATCCGCCCTCTTTCGATACTCATTGCCATGGCTTGCGGGTCGGTCGGATCGGCGGCCGTCGCCGCGGCTCCTCTGCCGCAAGGCGGCCAGTTCGTCGCCGGCGCGGGAAGCATCGCGCAGAGCGGCGGGAACATGACGATCACGCAATCGGGCGCACGCGGGATCATCGACTGGAAAAGCTTTTCGATTGCCTCGGGCCGCACGGTGTCGATCAACAACGGCACCGGCGCGACGCTCAATCGCGTGACCGGTAACGACGTCTCTGCAATCTACGGAACGCTACAGGGAACCGGTACGGTCTACCTGATCAATCCGCATGGCGTGGTTATCGGACCGCGCGGCGTCGTGTCCACGGGCGGCCACTTCGTCGCCTCGACACTCGACATCAGCAACGACGACTTCGCCTCCGGCTATCAGGCCACCTTCACGGGCAACTCCAATGCGAGCGTCGTCAATCTCGGCAGCATCAGTTCGACGGGCGGCAACGTGTATCTCATCTCCGCGAACATGGTGATGAACGGGGGACGCATCGACGCGCCCGAGGGATCGGCCAATCTGGTCACGGGACGCTCGGTGTCGCTGATCGATACCGGCTACGACCAGCAGATCGGCGTGGCGGTGGGCAGTCACGGCATGGTCGCGAACGCGGGCGAAGTGCAGGCGGCGGTCATCAACCTGCAGGCGGCGGACGGCAACATCTTCGCGCTCGCCGGCCGCTCCGCCGCATTGCGCGCGACCGGCACCGCGACGCGCGACGGGCACGTCTGGCTCGTCGCCGATACCGGCTCGGTCGATGCACGCGGCGCGCAGATCAGCGCACGCAATGCGGACGGCACGCCATCCGGCGTCGATGTCATCGGCAGGAACGTTGGAGTCGGCGGCGCGGACATCAGCGCGAGCGCACTCAATATCACCACGGGCGAATTCACCGCCGACGCCGCGACGGCCAGCACCTTCACATCGAGTCTTAATCGCGGCACGTCCATCACCGTCAACGCCGACGGCACGGACGGCAGCGCGGGCGCAACCGGCAAGGGCGATATCGTCGTGCCAACCAATCTGCGCTGGAACGGCGCGTCGTCGCTGACGCTCAACGCCGCGCACTCGGTGACGATCGCGCCCGGCGTCACCATCGCCAATGCCGGTTCCGGCTCGCTCAAGCTGTATGCGGACGCGAACGCGTTCAACAACGGCGGCAGCGTGACGAACCTCGGCACGATCGACTGGTCGCGCAGCAACGGCGTCGTTTCCGTCCTGTTCGACATGAACGGCGTCAATACACCGGGGAACGTGCGCGTCAATCCATCGTGGAGCGCCGCGCCGTTCAGCGGGCTCGTCACGCAGTACACCGCTTATCGTCTCGTCAATTCGATCGCGGACCTGCGCGCGGTCAAGAACGATCTTTCCGGCACCTACGCGCTCGGTTCGAGCCTCGGACTCTTCGGCGCGACGGATCTCGGCGGCATCGGCACGGCGGCGACACCGTTCACCGGCCAGTTCGACGGCATGGGTCATCTGCCCGTGGGCCTCAGCCTCGGCGCCGGCGAGACCGGCCTGTTCGGCGTGGTCGGCGCGAGCGGCATCCTGCGCAACTTCGTGCTCGCGGGAACCACGGCCACGGCTTCGGGCGCACCGGTCGGCATGCTCGTCGGCACGAACCGCGGCTATCTCGTGAACGTGGGTGCATCGGGCGTCGTCAATGCGACCGGCGATGCGTCGACGGTGGCGGGCGGACTCGTCGGCGAGAACTTCGGACGCATCGAGCAATCGTGGTCCGGCGGGAACATCAGCGGCGGCAGCGCGGTCGGCGGGCTCGTGGGCCGCAACGACGGCTATATCGCCCGGTCCTACGCGCTCGGCTCCGCGACGGCCAGCGGACAAGGCGCGCTCGGCGGGCTCGTCGGCATCAATAACGGCAGGATCGTGCAGTCGTATGCGCAGGAATCGCTGACGGGCAACGGGGCCGTTGGCGGCCTGGTGGGCGGCAATGCAGGCGGCATCTACGAGTCCTATGGCATGTCGACGCTCACCGTCGGCGCGGGCGCGCGGGCGGGCGGCATCGTGGGCGGAAACCGCGGCTTGATCGCTCCGAACGTGTTCTGGAACAGGGAGTCAGCGGGTGTGGCGTCGGCCGTCGGTCGCGGCGCGGGAACGCCGGCTTCGAGCGGATTGACCGACGCGCAAATGAGCGATCCGGCGAGCTTCGGTCCGACCTGGGACTTCAGCGCGACGGGTGCGTGGGCCCTGCCGGTGGGATCGTTGTCGCCGTCGTTGCGGTGGCTCTACGGGTCCTGACAATCCGCTGACTGCATCTGCGTTTTCGATGCCCGGCCCGCCAGCGATGGCGGGCTTTTTTTCGCCCATAGCGGCTCGATACTAGCTTGATTCAATCCGGCCAAATCCGGATTCGATATTCGGCCGAACGTGAGTTTCACAAAGATTCTGCACCCGGTTCGCAAGATGGCGATGAAGCCGGATTACGTCTCGAAAAACATATGGATGAATGCGCCTAATCGATGTTTCAGAACGGCAATTTAACCATAATCGACCTAAGGTTAATCTTTCACCGTTCACACGTTCGATAAAACATTCATTTATGCGACGAATATTACGGCAAGATAACGCGTAACTTATTCCGCTATTCGTATGAACACATCGTTCAAAAACGCCGGTTCTTAGCGACCTTCGGCATCAGATGCAAGACGAAATACGGCTTGTGTCCTTATTTGTATGCGCAGAAGCGCAGGAATTGCCACGCAAACGTTCACTGTTACATACCGTTACGGGCTTTTTCATACGGTAAGAAATAACGAGCGGGTACCATTGCTTTCGTCCGGTCAGTAAAAAGCGACTGAGAAACGCGCCTGCTTTGTCTGTGGCGCACTGGTTGATCGCCTGTCTATTCCCTTCAGGTTCGAATTGCGAGTGCTTTAAAAGCACTCAGGGAAGACCTTTTTTCGGCGGTCGGAATTGGAACACGTTCATCCATTTTCAGAATGAGAAAAAACCATTTCATCGTTTATTCGTTCTTCGCAAGCTCGTTAATCCTTTCGGCATGTGGCGGCGGCGCGGACAGTCTGCCGTCGAGCGTCGCAAACAGCGCGAATGATCCCGCCGCGGTCGCCAAAGCCGGCACCCGGGCACCGTCGCCGAGCGGCACGACGATCCCGTCCGGTACGTCGATCGTCGATTCTTCGAACGCGGTCTGGACCGTCACCAACGGCGTCATCTATCGCGCGGGTCAGAAGGCCGGCTTCTCGCAGGCCGTCATTCAACTGCTGTGGTACGGCGGCAAGATCTACCAGCAGAACGTGAACAAGCTGTGGTGGGTGTGGCAGAACAACACGTGGGCGACGTCGAGCGACCCGCGCACCGCCACCGCCGCGTCGGCTTCGACTTCGACCGCGATCCCGTTCTTCGGCGTCAATGCTCACTACATCCAGGGCGGCGTCTACTCGTCGATTCCGCTCGCGACCCAGTCCGCGACGATGGTCGACCTCGGCCTGACCAGCGTGCGTCAGGACGTCTACAGCAACGCGCAGATCGATATCCTCGCCGACAAGGTCATGCCCAACGTCGGCTCGAAGGTCAACGTCATGCCGCTGGTCATTCCGCATCCGTGGATGGACCCGACGCTGAACGGCCGCACGCCGACCGAAGCGTCGGCCTACACGTATGCCTATAACATGGCGGCTTACGCGGCGACGCGCTTCAAGGGCGTGCCGGTCGTGGAGTTCGGCAACGAATACGATATCGACGAGCACAACCAGCGCATCGCGAACGACGGCGTGAACGTCTCCGACTACGACAACAACACGTGGCCGATCTGGCGCGGCACGATGCGCGGCTCCTATGACGGCTGGCGCTCCGTCGACAAGTCCGGGCAGACGAAGATCATCAATACGGCGTCGACGGGCTTCCTGAACCTCGGCTGGTACAAGGGCATGCTGACCGGCACGCAGCCGGACGGCTCGACGGGCCATCCGAAGGTGCCGACGGACATCATCCAGTTGCACTGGTACTCGGACGGTCTGGATCCGGTGAACACGTGGGGCAAGGACGGCACCAACTACAACGTGCTCAAGATCCTGCACGACGCGTACAACCTGCCGATCATGTTCACCGAAATCGGCATCAACGCGGACTTCTCGACGGCCAAGGCGCAGGCTTATATCTCGAAGACGATTCCGGAGCTTTACGCGGCGCGAAGCACGTACAACGTGATCGGCTTCAACTGGTACGAGCTGTATGACGATCCTAGCGGCGAGTTCGGCATCCTCACCAATGGCGGATCGAACAAGGCGGTCTATTCGACGGTCAAGGCGGCGGTAGCGGCATCGAAGTAAAAAAAAAGGCGGAACGCAGGCGCGTTCCGCCTTTTTTTAATGTGCGCCGCGCTTACTTCGGCCGCAGCAGCACCTTGATCGAGTCGAGCGAATTCGCCACTTCGATCGCATCGTCCCACTCTTCCAGCGTGAAGCCGTGCGTGACGATTCCCTTCGAAGTCACGAGACCGCGCGCGAGCAGATCGATCGCGATCGGATAGCAGTACGGTCCGAGATGCGCGCCGCGCACGTCGAGTTCCTTGCGATCGCCGATGATCGACCAGTCGACCGTCGTATCGCTGCCGAACACGGAGAATTCCACGAAGCGCCCGAGCTTGCGTATCAATTCGAGTCCTTGCGTCACGCCCGCCGGCGAACCCGTCGTTTCGATATATACGTCGCAGCCGTATTGATCGGTGATCGCGCGGATGGCTTCGAGCGCGTTGTCCGTCTTTGGATTGATCGTGATATCCGCGCCGTATTCGCGGGCGAGTTCGAGACGCTCGTCGACGAGATCGATCACGACGAGCTTCTTTGGCGTCTTCAGATGCGCGACCTGCACCATCATCAGGCCAAGCGGTCCCGCGCCTGCAATCACGACGACATCGCTCAACTGAATGTCACCGCGATTCACGGTATGGATGGCGCATGCCAGCGGTTCGATGATCGCGGCGTCTTCGAGCGAGATGCCATCGGGAATCTTGTGAACGATCGCGGTGGGCGGAAAGCGCATGTATTCCGCCATGCCGCCGTCCGCGACCTCGCGCTGAAAGCCGAAGATGTTGTGCACTTCGCACATCCAGTACTGCCCCGACCTGCAATAGCGGCACTTCGCACAAGGCACGATCTGCTCCGCGATCACGCGATCGCCCTTCTGCACGCCGAAATGTTCCGCCGCGCCGTCGCCGAGTTCCTCGACGTAACCGAAGAATTCGTGCCCCGGGATGACCGGCGCTTTGACCCACGGATTCGGCCCGCCCCAGAACATCTTCGCGCCCGACCAGCACTTGCAGTCGCTCGCGCAGATGCCGCATGCGGCGATGCGAATCACCAGCTCGTTCGGCCCGGCACGCGGGCGCTGCACGCGCTCGACGCGATAGTCCTTGGGCGCGCGGCAGACGATGGCCGTCATCTCCGCGTTGTCGGTGTTCTCCATGATCGCGTCTCCCGGTCGTTATCGCGTCATTCCATGACGATCTGCACTTTCACATCCGTCGGCACGCCGCTCGCCGCTTCCTCGAAGGCCTTGATGCCTTCGGCGAAGGGGAACGTGCGCGAGATGAAAGGCTTGACATCCAGCTTGCCGGATGCGATCAACTGGATCGCACGCGGAAAGATATTGGCGTAGCGGAACACGGATTCGATACGCGCTTCCTTGATCTGCACCGCGACGACATCGAGCGGAACCGGGCGTTGCGGCATGCCGACGAGCACGAGACATCCGCCGGGACACAGCAAGTCGACGATGCCCTCGAACGCCTTCTCGTTGCCGCTTGCTTCGAACACGATGTTCGCGCCCCAGCCGTCCGTCAGTTCCGCGATGACGTCCTGCACGCGCTGCTCGCGAATGTTCACTGCGGTGACGCCCTGCACCGCGCCGATCAGATCGAGCTTTTCCTGCACGAGATCGCAGACGATCGCGCGGCTGCATCCGCCCGCGAGCGCGGACAGCGCACACATCATGCCGATGGTGCCCGCGCCCAGCACGACAGCGACATCGCCCGGCTGGATGGCCGCTTTCTTCGCCGCCTGCAAGCCGATGGACAGCGGCTCGACGATTGCCCCTTCCGCGAAGCTCACGTTGTCGGGCAGCTTGTAGGTGAACGCGGCCGGATGCACGACGAACGGCGCGAGGCAGCCATGCACCGGCGGCGTCGCCCAGAAGCGCACTTTGGGATCGAGGTTATACATGCCTTCACGCGATGCACGCGATTGCATGTCCGGCACGCCCGGCTCCATGCACACGCGGTCGCCCGCTTTCAGATGCGTCACTTCCTCGCCCGTTTCGACAACGGTGCCCGATGCTTCGTGCCCGAGCACCATCGGCTCATTGACGACGAATGGCCCGATGCGTCCATGCTGGTAATAGTGGACATCGCTGCCGCAAATGCCGACCGTATGGATGCGTATCCGCACATCGTGCGGACCCACGACCTGCGGCAAGCTGAACGGACGCAAGCTGATGCGCCGTGCTTCTTCGAGAACCAGTGCTTCCATCGTCGTTCCTTCGCGTTTGAATGAAGAATCCTTGTCATCCCGCCTGAAAGCCGCCATCGACTGCGAGGCTCACGCCGCTTACCATGCTCGAATCGTCGCTCAGCAAGTAAGCAATGGTGCGTGCGACCTCTACCGGCTGCACGAAGCGATTCATCGGGATGCGCGCGAGCATCGGGCCGGATTTCGCGGGGTCGCTCCACGCTTTCTCGGCCATTGGCGTCATCGTGACCACGGGATTCACCGCGTTCACGCGTATGCCATGGGGACCAAGCTCGACGGCCATCACGCGCGTCATCGCATCGAGCGCGCCCTTCGATGCACAATACGATGCATGCAGCGGCAAGCCGACCGCCGCCGATATGCTCGACACGTTGACGATCGCCCCGCCCTTGCCACGCTCGATCATGCTTCGCGCGCAAGCCTGAGCGACGATCATCGCGGCGCGCACATTGACGTTCATCGTGAGATCGAAGGCATCGGCGGTGGTGTCGAGGAACGGCTGCAGCTCGACGAGGCCCGCGCAGTTGACGAGCAGGTCGACCGGCTGCGCGGCGCGGGCCGCTTCGCGTGCGGCGTCGGCATCGGCGAGATCGACTGCGATCGTCTCGCAGCCCGTTTCGTTCGCCAGCAACGCGAGATCGTCCGCGCTGCGGCTCAGTGCGATAACACGCGCGCCTCGTTCGATCAGCAGATGCACCGTCGCATGACCGATGCCCTTGCCCGCACCCGTTACAAGCACGGTCTTGCCTTCGAATTCACGATTCCGGTCGATAGTGGTCATGTCTCGATCAAGGCTCTTCACATAGGCGTCGGGCGGTGTCTTCATCGGTGACGAGCACCGACGGATAGCGGCCCCGCAACGCGGCACGTGTCACATGAAACTTTTTCGGTCCGCCGCTCACCAGTATCACGCGACGTATCTTGCGCAAATCTTCGAGCGTGATCGCGACCGTGCGTCGATTCAGCGGATGATCGATCAGCTCGCCGTCTTCATCCATGAAGTGGCCGAGCATGTCGCCCACCGCGCCCGCTTTTTCGAGCGTGCGCAATTGCTCGGGATTGTCGATGCCATACGTCACGACGAGCGATTCCGTCAGATCGCCGCACGTCAGCAGCGCGAGATCGGCGTTGCGCGCAAGCTCGTAGGTCTCGCGCACCGTGCCTTCCTGCAGGATCACATCGCGCGCCTTCTGGCTGCTGACGTAGATCGGCGCAGCGAAGATATAACCATCGGCGCGGCAGATGTCCGCGAAGTCCGACACCAGATCGAACGTATTGATGCTCGGGCAATGCGACAGCCCGCCTTGCAGCGATACGGCCGACACCGCGCCATACGAGCGCTGCGGCATCGCTCGCAACACCGCGCGTATCGTGCGGCCCCATCCGAGCCCGATTGTCAGTCCCGCGACGATCTGCTTCGCGAAGTAACTCGCCGCTCCTATGCCGAGCGCGGCGTTGTTCGCTTCGGTGTTCGCGCCGCTCGGCACGACCACCGCGCTTTCCAGCCCGAAGCGCCTGACCAGCGCTTCTTCGAGCGCCACGCATGGCGCGATCTTGCTGTTGATGGTGATCTGCACGAGGCCCGATTCGCGGCTCGCGGCCAGCAGCCGGTTCACGCGCACGCGATTGCTGCCGATGCGCTGGGCGATCTCCTGCTGCGTCAGATTGCCGACGTAGTAGTGCCACGCGACGCGGGCCTGCAACTCCTCTTCCGAGTCGATCGATTCGTCCGTTACCGCGATGGCAATCGGCGGGGCTGTCTTGCTCATGTTCTCTGTGTAGTCGCAATGAAGGGCTGCGCGAGTCTACTTCACCGCGCCCATCGTGAGCCCTTGTACGAGCCGGCCCGATACGAGCAGCGCGAAGACCACCATCGGCAAGACGATCAGCGTGCCGGTCGCCATGATTTCGCCCCAGGGCAGTTCATAGCCGCTCATGTAACTCGTCGCGGCAACGGGCGATGTGATGGCTTCCGTACGTGTCAGCACGAGCGCATAGAGCAGATCGTTCCACGAGAAGATGAACGCGAAGATCGCGGACACGACGATGCCCGGCATCGCGAGCGGCAAATTAATGCGCCAGAACACGCGCCACGGCGATGCGCCGTCGAGCCGCGCGGCTTCGTCGAGTTCGACCGGTATGTTGCGGAACTGGTCGGTGCATATCCACACGACGATCGGCAGCGAGAACGTCAGGTACAGCAGGATCAGCACGATATGCGTATCGACGATATCGAGCTTCGTCGCGATCAGAAAGAACGGCACCGCGAGCACCACCGGACTCACCATGCGGTTCGAGATGAACCAGAACCACAGGTCTTCCTTGCCCCGGAACTCGTAGCGTGCGAGTGCGTACGCGGCGGGCGTGCCGAGCAGGATGGCAAGCACGGTGGTTGAACTCGCGATGATGAGCGAATTGAGCAGGCTGCCCGCCACATCATGTTCGAAGAGCGCGGCCGAATAGTGATGGAACGTCGGACTGAAGAGCCATTTCGGTGGATACGCGAGCGCGTCGGACTGACTCTTGAGGCTCGTCGTGACCATCCAGTAGAACGGAAACACCGACGAGAGAAACACGACGAGCAGGCCAATGAAATGCCATACGGTCGCGCGCCTGCGTGCTGCGCGCGCACGCTTGCCGCGTTGAGCGACGCCGCCGTTCGCGGCTTGATTAACAGTTGTGCTCACGCGGCCTCCCGATAAACGAAGCGAATATACAGTCGCGACAACACAATGGTCAGGATCAGCAGGATGATCGCTTGCGCCGATGCCATGCCCTGATCGAAGAGCCGGAAGCCCACGCGCTGAATATAGACACTGATGAACTCGGTCGCGGCGCCAGGGCCGCCGCGCGTCATCGTGAAGACGGCGTCGAACATCTTGAGCATGTCGGCGGAGCGGAGAATCAGGATCGCGGTCAGGCCCGGCAGCAGATAAGGCCGCTGCAAGTGCCACAAGATCATGCTCCACTTCGGCGTTTCGAGGCGCGCGGCTTCTTCGGCTTCCTTGGGCACCATCGAGAGACCGGCAAGCATGATGAGCGCGCAGAACGGCGTCCATTGCCAGATATCCATGATCATCACGGACACGAACGCGAGAGTAGGATCGGCAAGCCAGTCTTGCGGCGGAATGCCGAAGAGACCGGTCAGATAGTTCGCCACGCCGAACTGGCGATTGAAGATCAGCCGGCCGATCAGACCGACGACCGCGTAAGTCGTGGCCATCGGAATGACGAGGCTCACGCGTGCGGCGGCACGCATGAAGCGCAAGTCCATGCGATGCAGCATCAGGGCGGCAAAAAGGCCGAGCGCGATTTCGATGGGCAGCGTAAGGCACAGGAACAGCGCGGTGCGGCCGAGCGCGCCCCAGAACGAGGGATCGGATAGCGTCGCGATGTAATTATCGACGCCGACGAACGGCGTGCCCGATGCGAGATCGGCCAGTTTGTATTGATGGAACGAGTTGTAGAGCGCAAGCAGCAGCGGATAGATGCCGATGACCGCCAGCGCGAAGATCGCAGGAAACAGGAACCAGAAGGCGGGCGAGCGCGGCAGTATGCCGAAGCGGCGCGCGTGCTTGCGCGGCCTCCTTGGCTGTGTCGCGGATGCTACAGTGCCGTTCGCCATTGAATCGCCTCCGGTTCCTTAGGATGACTGCGTGAATCGCGCTTACTTCAGCAATGGCTTCTTGCCGTCGTAATAGCCTGCTTTCTTCAGGATGTCCTCGGTTTTCTGGCCGATGGTCTGCGCGCCCTCTTTCACCGTGACCTGACCGAGCATCATCTTGCTGCCCCATTCGCCGATGACTTCCGACACCGCAGGCCATTCAGGGAAGCGCGGACGATAATCCGGCACGCCGCCCTGCCACGATTCGACCATTGGTTTCACGAACGGATACTTGTCCTGCACGGCCGCATCCTTGTACACCGCCGTACGCGCCGGCACGCCGCCCGCTTCGAGATACGGCTTGGCCATCGCTTCAGAGGTGATCCACTGAATGAAGAGCCACGACGCGGCCTGCTTCTTCGCATTCGACTTCGCGTTGACCGCAAGCGAGAAGCCGCCGAGCGCGGGCTTGAGGCCCGCTGCACCCTTCGGTTCGGTGGTGATCGCAAGACAGTTGCCGATCTTCGATTTGCTGGGATCGGTGAGCGTCGGGTAGAACGCGGACCATTCGGTGATCATCGCGACCTGGCCTTGCGCAAGCGCGTTCACCGCTTCGGCGTGATCGAAGTCGACGATGCCCGGCGGCATGTACTTCATCAGCTTCTGCCGATATTCGAGTCCCGCTTGCGATTGCGGCGACATGAGGTTCGACTTGAACTTCGCATCCAGCAGCGAGCCGCCGTTGGGCCAGAGCACGCGCATGAAGCTGTCCGCCGACTGCGTTTCGCCGCGCCGCGACTGAAGCGCGAATGCGAACTTGTCGCCCTTCGTGAGCTTCGGCGCATACGTGTTGAGCAGCTCGTCCCACGTTTTTGGCGGCGCGTCGAAACCCGCGTCCTTCAACATGCACTTGTTGTAGAACATGAGGCCCGAGTAGTTATCGAACGGCAGGCCATACGTGACCTTGTCCCAAGTGCCGAACGAATCGAGCAGGATCGGGAAGAAGCCCTGCAAATTGAGGCTCGGGTCCGCGAGCTTCGGATCGTCGGTGAACTTCTTGATCGGCACGAGCCACTTGTTGCTCGCGAATTCGCCGATCCACACGACGTCGACGAGCACGATGTCCTGGTCCCCGCCGCCGACGAAGTTGAGCACTTCCTTCTCGCGCGTGTTCTCGTAGGGAATGACTTCCCAGCGCACCTTGATGCCCGTCTCTTTCTCGAACTGAGGAATCAGGGTTTGTGCGGCCTTGTATCCGGGGCGATCGAGAAATATAGCCTTGATGGTAGTGCCGGAGTACGGCTGCGCCGCTTCCTTGAGCGTCCAGGCTTGCGCACCGGATGCAGTGAACGTCGCGCTTGCCGCTAACAGCGCGACTGCCGCGATGTGCTTCAACGGACGGGACTGTATGCCCTGCGTGATGCGCTTTTTCATGCCTTGTCTCCTTTCTGTTTTCTCGAGCGGATACGTTCGTGTCGTGCGTCCTTCCCTGCGCAGCGGAGCGAAAAAGCACGGTAGGGAGCCGTGTCGTTTCACTTGTAATTTCGGTTTTACAATTGTATATTTGGGCCCGAACAGGTTGTCAAGAACAATGTGAGTCAAGGCATTCGATGCTGCACTGCGATACTTCCTGCGCAGTGCGGCGATGAAACCGGCTTAGATGGAGACACGCATGAGCGCAGTCCATTTGCAGCAGATTCGCAAGGCCTTTGCAGGCACCGAAGTGTTGAAGGGCGTCGATATCGAAGTGGCCGACCGCGAGTTCATGGTCTTCGTCGGACCATCGGGATGCGGAAAGTCCACTCTGCTTCGCAGCATTGCCGGACTCGAGCAATCCGATTCGGGACAAGTGCTGATCGGCGGCGAAGACGTGACGGATCTCGAGCCGTCGCAACGCGGCGTCGCGATGGTGTTCCAGTCGTATGCGCTCTATCCGCACATGTCGGTGTACGAGAACATCGCGTTCGGCCTGCGCATGCTGAAGTTGCCCGAAGCGCAGATCAAGGAGCGCGTCAATCGCGCGGCGGAGATACTGCAGATCGGCCAGTTGCTCGAAAGGCGTCCTCGCGCGCTGTCGGGCGGGCAACGGCAACGTGTGGCCATCGGGCGATCAATCGTTCGGGAACCGAAGGTCTTTCTGTTCGACGAACCGCTATCCAATCTCGATGCAGCGTTGCGCGTACAGATGCGCCTCGAGCTCATCAAGCTGCACAAGCAGCTCAACGCGACGATGATCTACGTCACGCACGACCAGACCGAAGCCATGACCATGGCCGACCGCATCGTCGTGTTGAATCATGGACGTGTGGAGCAGATCGGTTCGCCGCTGGAGTTGTATCGGACGCCTCATAATCGTTTCGTCGCGGGCTTTATCGGCTCGCCGAAGATGAACTTCATCGATGTCCGCGTGCTGCGTGTCGATGCCACGGGCGTGACCATTGAACTGCCCGGAGGCGAACCGTTGACGCTGCCGTTCGCTGCGGCGTCGATCAAGCCGGGAGAAAGCCTTACGCTCGGAATACGCCCTGAGCATTTCATCGAGTCGGGCAGCCGGGATATCGACAGCGGTCTGACTGGCGAGGTCATGGTCATCGAGCATCTGGGCGGAGAAACGCTTCTGCATATTCGCTTGCCGAACGATCTCGTGATCAACGTGAAGGGTTCGGGGGAGTCGACCGCGGTCGATGGTCAACGGCTCAACGTCGGCTTCCGCATCCGACACGTGCATTTGTTCCGTGAAGATGGCAGCGCGCTAGAAAGGATGCGGCCGGTCGCGGAGGCGGCTATCGTCTGATCGAAAGGGCTGGCGACGCGTTAGTCCGTATTACAAAACATCGAAGAAACTGCAGCGTTTGCTGCAAACGTTTCTCGTACGATCGTTCGCCGGAGCCGTCAGTGTTACCGGCGACGACGCCTAATGCTCCCACCTTTACGCTCGACGGCGGTTGCTCGTTACGCAACGATGCCCTGCAATGATGCATGCCTAAGGGTTTTCCCCCGACCAATGGCGCTTTCGCCCGATCAATGCTGAAACGGGCATGAGTCATGCAATTAAGCGCCTGATCCAATCAACGGGCGGCACAGCATGAACGCAACAACACTTCGCTCGCGGCTTTCGAACGCCGCACCGGCTGCCGGTCACGCGCTGAAGTGCCGGGTGCTTCAGGGTTTGAGAACCGGCGAGTTTTGCGTCGCGTATCAGGGCATCTACCGGGTCGATAACAGCGAGCTCGCGCAGATGGAAGCGCTCATCCGGTGGCGTCATCCGGAGTTCGGTGTGTTGTTGCCAGGAAGTTTCTTCGAGGCGCTCGAAGATGAAGAAGTCATCGTCGAGTTGACGGACTTCGTGATGAACACCGTATCGCGCGATATCGCGGCGCTGCAGGCGACGGGCGTGTGTTATCCGGTAGCGATCAACGTCCCGCCTTCGCTCGCATCGTTGGATGAGTTCAGCGAGCGGCTTCAAACCGTTTGCGATGCGCATGGCATCCCGCCTGATCTGATCGAAATCGAACTCTCGGAGAGCCAGGATCTCGCTCGCTTTCCTTGCATGTCGAGGGTGGTGCAACGGCTGCGCGATTGTGGCGTGAACGTGGCGATGGACGATTTCGGCACGGGCTTCGCCTGTCTTGCGGCGCTTGGGCCGATCGACTTTGGGACCGTGAAGATCGCGAAGGAACTGCTGTCGGAAGCGCCGCGTTGTCCGAACGCGCGAACAGTATTTTCGTCGGTGCTTGCGCTGCTGACGCGGCTCAACGTCAAGATCGTCGTCGAGGGTGTGGAGACACTGGCGCAGGCGCAATGGCTCGCGCAATGGCCGCATGTGCTTGCGCAGGGCTTCTATCTTGCCCGGCCTGTGTTCGGGATGGACAATGTTCCGGGCGTGAGAGCGTCGATGCCGGGTAGCGTCGCGACAGAGGTGCGGTTTGCGAACGCGGCTTGATGACGGCTTCGTGCGATGCGCTCATGGAAGGCGCATCGCGCGTCAAGCCTTGATCATGGAGCCGATGCTGGCGCGGGCTGCCCGGCCTTTTGCGCGTTGATGCGCTGCTGGGCGTTTTGCAGGTTGCGCGGATAGTCGGTCTGCTGGCCGGACGGGTTGTAGCCGTTCTTTTCAAGCTCGCTCAGTTCGGCATTCTTCTTGGCGCGTGCAGCTTTGCGTTCGGCTTTCTTGACCTGCTTCGGCGTTGAGGCGGCGGAGTCTTGAGCGTGCGCGGGTGTCGCCGGTACGGTGATGAGCGCGGCCACCGACAAGGCAATGACAGCGAGCGGTGCAGTGCGGAAAGTGAGCATGTGGGGGCTCCGAAGAAGTGGCGATTGCGGATGCCCGAGCAAAAAGTGATCCCATACGCAACGAGTCAACTCGCGATTATTCAGGCCGCGTGCTGCCCGTCATATTGAGCACGCTTCCGGCACCGTGCGGCATCTCCGCTCAAACCCCCACCGCCCCCTCCTCCAGCAACGCCTCGAACGCCTGCGCCGAAAGCGGCTTCGCCAACAAGAACCCCTGCATCTCGTCACACATGAGATCGCGCAGCCGATCGCGCTGCGTCCCCGTCTCCACCCCTTCCGCGACCACGTCCATATCGAGCGAATGCGCGAGCGCAATAATCGCCGATACGATCGCGCGCCCTTCCTGGCCGTTCTCATCCAGCCCGTTCGTGAAGAACCGGTCGATCTTCAATTGCTTCGCACGAAAACGCTGCAAATAAGCGAGACTCGAATACCCCGTACCGAAATCGTCGATGGCAATCTCGAAGCCATTGTCCTGAAACGCGCGAATCATGTCGATGGTGCGCGGCGCGTCCTGCATCGCCACCGTCTCGGTGATTTCGAACATCAACTGCTCGCTCGCCACGCCTTCCTCGCGCAGTATCGCCAGGATGCGAGCCACGAGATCCGTCTCGTTCATCTGCCGCGGCGACAGGTTGATCGCCACCTTCACCGGAGGACGTCCCGCGTCGCGCCATCGCACCATCTGCCGGCAGGTCTCGCGCACGACCCAATAGCCGATCTCGACAATCTGCCCCGAACGCTCCGCAATCGGAATGAACTCCATCGGCGTCAGCAATCCGCTCTGCGGATGATCGAGCCGGATCAGCGCCTCGGCACCGGCAAGCTCGCCGCCGCCGCGAAACTTCGGCTGAAACAGCAGAAAGAAATAGCCCGCGTCCAGCGCTTCGTGCAACGCCTGCTGAATCTTCAGCGTGCGCACCGCCGCTTCGTTCATGCTCGCCTCGAAGAAGCGATACGTGCTGCGTCCGCCGCGCTTCGCCTCGTACATCGCGACATCCGCATGCTTGAGCAGCGCTTCGACGCTCTCGCCATCGTCGGGAAACAGCGCAATGCCGATGCTCGGCATCACCTGCAACGGATGCTCGCCGATCACGAGTCCCTTCCTCATCGTATCGAGGATGCGTTCGGCGAGCCGCTCCGCGTCGCCATGCGCTTTCATGTTCTCCAGCAGCACGACGAACTCGTCGCCGCCGAGCCGCGCGACCGTATCGCCGCCGCGCACGCATTGCAGCAGGCGTCGCGCGAACGCCTTCAGCACTTCGTCGCCGGTCGAGTGGCCGAGCGAATCGTTGATGGTCTTGAAGCCGTCGAGGTCCATGAAAAGAATCGCGAAGCGCGTGCCGCCGTGCGTCGCGTGGCGCACCGCCAGCTCGATGCGCTCGGTCATCGTGCGGCGGTTCGGCAAATCCGTGAGCGTGTCGAACGTCGCCATATGGACGATCTGTCCGTGCAACTTCGTCACGGAGCCGGCAAGCATCGCGTTATGCGCGTCGAAACGCGACAGCACGAGCGTGATGACGAGGATCGTCAGCGTGAAGAGCGTGACGGTCGTGCCGAGCCAGTGCACGTCGACATCGTTGGCCGCGCCGCAGACCGCGCCGAGCGGAAAGTTCGCGGCGGCATTGCCCGTATAGTGCATGCCGGTGATCGCGATGCCCATCACCAGCGCCGACGCAACGCGCTTGATGATCAAGTTCGACTGGCTCGCGTCGGACAGCGCGCGTGCAATCCACAGCGCCGCGCCGGATGCGGTCACCGCAATCGCAATCGACGCTGCGAACAGCGCGGGATCGTAGACGATGGCCGGTTGCATGCGCATCGCGGCATCGCCCATGTAGTGCATCGTCGCGATACCCGCGCCCATCAGCACGCTGCTGACAACGAGCCGCGCGATGGTGAGCCGCGCGCCGTTGATGACCGACAGCGCGAAGAAGGAGACGAGTATCGCAACACCGAGCGACGCCGCCGTGATGCTCAGGTCATAGCCGAGCGGGATCGGCAGCGCGAAGGCGAGCACGCCGATGAAATGCATCGACCAGATGCCGGTGCCCATCGATGCCGCGCCGCCCGCGAGCCACACGTGGCGCATGCGCGAGCGGGACAGCGCCGCGATGCGGCCGGAGATGTCGAGCGCCGTGAACGAGGCGAGCGTCGCCACGACGACCGACGCCGCGACGAGCCAGAAGTTGTATGTGCCGTGCATAGGGTGCCGGGTTCAAGATGCTTGTTTGCGTCTGCGTCTTATCGGCGCGCGCCCCGGCATTCTTGAGTCCGCGCTCAACTCCTGGCCGGCATCCATCCCTGCGCCGGGCCGCTTTTACCGATCTGCACCGCGATCGCATCACCAAGGCGCTTTTCATCGGACGAAACGCCCGCCCGCTTCGTTTCCGATACCCCGTGCAGCCCGCCCGATACCGCCAGCGAACTCATCGCATGGCCCGCCGCCGCTCCGACGCCCGCCATCTCCGCGACGCCAGGCGCGTGGCCGCTGTCCGCGCTCGCGTCGAACTGCTCGACGAGTTGCGGCACGCCGTGCGCCGGCTTGTAGAGGAGCTGCACCGTCGCACCCACCTTGCTTTCGCCCGCGCCGAGGCCGATCAGCACGCGGCGGCGGCGGTTACCGGCGTCGATCTTGTCGATGCTGCCCGCGACGACCAGAACGCTCCGATCGTCCGGCGGCGGGACATCGGCGCGGATCGCGGGCAAGCCCATCGACTGCAGCTTCGCGACGATTTCGTTGGCGACCGCCTCGCCTGCTTCGACCGCTTCCTGCGATTGCTGTTGTGCGGGCGAAGCGCCGGACATCGAGGCCTTCAGCTTCGATGCGATACCGTGATCGTCGAGCTTGACGTCGCCTGCGTTGCTGTCGAACGCGTAGACGTAGATTGCGTCAGGACGCGTCGCGGGCGCCGCGGCGACTGTCGTCGCGTTCGGATATTGGCCGGCTTGCGCGCAGCCGGCGAACAACGCGCTGCTGGTCATCACGCCCGCGATCACGACGCGGCGCGCATGCTTCAGGATGGAATCGAGCGAGGAAGAACGGATCGGCTTGGACATGGTGGCGGCTCGGCTTGATGAATCGTTGGCTGGGTGGTTCGCTTCAGACGCAACTATGGACGAGGCCCGCCGCCTGGGCCATCGAACATTTATGTCGCGAAGTTTCATCCACGGGAAGAGCCCGCTGCGCGGCGCTTCAGCGCGATTGCGCGGACGTCGCTACCATGCACCGGATACACGAACCGCCACCAACCACGGAGTCAGGAATGGACCTCAAGATCGGCAGCAAACTCGCGTTCGTTTCGGGATCGACGAAAGGAATCGGCCATGCCATCGCAGTGGGGCTCGCGCGTGAAGGGGCGCGCGTGATCGTCAATGGACGCTCGCAAACGTCCGTCGATGCCGCGCTCGACAAGCTGCGCCAGGCCGTGCCGAATGCGCAAGTGGAAGGCTTCGCCGGCGATGTCTCCGACGCCGCGCAAGTGGACGCGCTGGTGCAACGCTTCCCCGACGTCGAGATTCTCGTGAACAATATGGGCATCTTCGAACCGAAGCCGTTCGAAGACATCTCCGACGACGACTGGCTGCGCTTCTTCAACGCCAACGTGATGTCGGGCGTGCGGCTGTCGCGTGCCTATTTGCCGAAGATGAAGGCGAAGAACTGGGGACGCGTCGTATTCATCAGCAGCGAGAGCGGCATTCAGATTCCCGTCGAAATGATCCACTACGGACTGACCAAGACCGCGCAACTCGCGCTCTCGCGTGGCCTCGCCGAAACCTGCGCCGGCACGGGCGTGACGGTCAACGCGGTGCTGCCCGGCCCAACGAGCTCCGAAGGCGTGACCGAGTTCGTCGACAAGCTCTCGGGCGGCAAGAGCTTCGAGGAAGCGGAGAAGTCGTTCTTCGCCGAGGCGCGGCCAAGCTCGCTGCTCAAGCGCTTCATTGAGCCGGAAGAGATCGCGAGCATGGTCGTGTATGTGTGCTCGGAGTTGTCATCGGCGACGAACGGCGCGGCGTTGCGCGCGGACGGCGGAGTCGTGCGCGCGGCCTTCTAGCGCGTGCCCGGGCCCGCGCTCAACGCGTGGGCCTTGGCGAGCGCATCGGTGATATCGGAGACGGTCTTTTCGCGCGCCGTTTCATCCTGCTGCCTAAGCGCGTATGACGGGTGATACGTCGCGATGATCACCTTGTCACCGAACGGCACCACGCGTCCGACGTGCTCGCGCAAGGTCGCGCGCTTGCCGAGCAGCGCAGTGAGCGCCGTCGCGCCCAGCGTGACGATGACGCGCGCATCGGTATCGTTCAGTTCGCGTTCCAGCCAGTACGAACACGCTTCGACTTCCTGCTGCGCGGGCGTCTTGTGCAGACGCCGCTTGCCGCGCGGCTCCCACTTGAAATGCTTCACCGCGTTGGTCAGATACACCTGTTCGCGCGGCACACCGGCGCGGCGCATCGCATCGTCGAGCAATTGTCCGGCCGGTCCGACGAACGGCTCGCCCTTCAGGTCTTCCTGATCGCCGGGCTGTTCGCCGAGCAGCATGATGCGCGCATCCGGCGGCCCCGCGCCGTGCACCGCCTGCGTCGCGTTGCGCCAGAGATCGCAACGGCGGCAGGTATCGAGCGAGGTGGGCGCGTCGCGTTCCGGCTGCGCATCTTCCGCCTCGACCTGCACCGTCTTGCCGCCGAGCGCGCCGACCGTTCTTGCCTGCGCGACGCGCCGCGCGCCGCCGCGCGCATCGCTCAGCATCTGGGGGATCAGCGCGCCTTCGGGCAAGCCCTTCCAGAACCGCACTGGCATGTGCTGTTCGAGCGCAGATTCATTGAGACGCGCCGGATTGAAGATGCTGCGGTAGTAAGTCATCCAGAGGTCTTCGGCGGCGTCGGGCGTATCCGTCGCATGGTCGGACGCCAGCGCGCGGCGGCGCTCGATCTGCAGGCGCTCGCCGTTCCACATCGCCGCGCCGTCGGGCGTCGTGATGAGCCACGTCGAGCGGCCCATGCGCGCGGCGAAGTGATCCGCGCCCCACGCGAGGACATCGTGGTCCGGCTCGTACCACGCGACGTATTCGGGCGGCCCGAGCGACGCGTCGCGCTGACGGAAACGCACGTAGGCGATCATGTCTTGCTGCGCGCGCCGCACGGCCTTCGCCATCTTGTAGAGGCGCGCGCCGTCTTCGTCGGCGGGAGAAGCGGCCGAGCGATCGCCGTGGGTCCATCGCCATAACACGCGATACAGAAAGCCCCAGCGATGCGCATCGCGGAAATGCGCGGCGTCTTTCAGCAGCGCGGCGAGTTCGCGCGAGACGCGCACCTGTTGCGGCTGGCCCGAAGGCGCGGCGGCATCGGCGTTCGCTTCGAACAACGCGGGCGCTTCGCTCTGGCGCGTGCGCCAGTCGATCGCTTCGGGCGCGAGTCCGAGCGACAGCGCGTTCAGCGCCGCGCTGCGCCAGGCGTCGAAATCGTCGTCGATGGTAATGGCCTGCATTTCGACGCTAGAGAAGCGACAACTGCACTGGCTGCGTCGCGAGCGCCCGCCGCAAATTTTCCGACGATGCCTCGACGAGCGGCGGCCGATAATCTTCGGTGACCACGAACGGCTTCACCTTGTCCATGCTGCAGCGAAGCCGCACGAGGTCGTGATAGCGCACGCGCCGTGTCCGGCGCAATTCGACGATGCGCTTCGCGTTGCGCATGCCGATGCCCGGCACACGCGCAATCATGCGCGCCGGCGCGGCGTTCAGGTCGACCGGAAAGCGCTCGCGGTGAGCAAGCGCCCAGGCAAGCTTCGGATCGACATCGAGCGGCAGGTTGCCGGCATCGCCGAGAAGCTCGGCTGCATTGAAGCCATAACCACGCATCAAAAAGTCCGCCTGATACAGCCGATGCTCCCGCAACAGCGGCGGCGCTTTCGACGGCACGCCGGTCGGGCTGTCCGGAATCGGGCTGAACGCGGAATAGTAGACGCGCTTCAGTTGATAGGAACCGTACAGCGTTTCGGCGGTGCCGAGGATGGTGCGGTCGTCCGTTTCGTCCGCGCCGACGATCATCTGCGTGCTCTGCCCCGCCGGCGCGAAACGTGGCGCGCGTGGCTCCGCTTCGGATTCTTCTCGCGCCACGCGGATGTTGCCCATCGCGAGCTTGATGGTTCGCCCGCTTTTCTCCGGCGCGAGACGTTCGAGGCTGATCTCGGTCGGTAGCTCGATATTCACGCTCAGCCGGTCCGCATACCGCCCCGCCTGCGCGATGATTTCGGGATCGGCATCCGGTATGGTTTTCAGATGGATGTAGCCGCGAAACTGATGCTTCTCGCGCAACGTCTTGGCGACGAGAACGAGTTGCTCCATCGTGTAATTCGACGAGCGAATGACGCCGGAACTGAGAAACAGACCGTCGATGTAATTGCGGCGATAAAAATCCACCGTCAGCGTGACGACTTCTTCCGGCGTGAAGCGCGCGCGCGGCACGTTGCTCGACCGGCGGTTGATGCAATAGCGGCAGTCGTACAGGCAAAAGTTGGTCAGCAGGATCTTCAGCAAGGACACGCAGCGGCCATCCGGCGTGAAGCTGTGGCAGATGCCCGAACCCGTGCTCGCGCCGAGGCCGTCCACGCCGCGCGACTCGCGTTTCGGCGCGCCGCCGCTCGCGCACGAGGCGTCGTACTTGGCGGCATCCGCGAGAATTTCGAGCTTTTCTGACAGTTCCATCTTGGCTATGATACTGTATGTTTATACAGTATGCTATCGGTGTCGTGCGAGGTCAAAGGGCGTTCTACTTCAACGGATCATGTCCCCAGTTCATCAGCGAATAACGCCAGTTCGTATGCTCGATATCGCCGTGCGGACGCTGCGCCAAATGGCGCTTCACATAGCCGGCTACCTTGCGCATGTGGGCGTAGTCGTCGGCATGCAAGTCGCTCTTCTTTGCGCCAAGCAATTCGATGATGCGTCTGCCCGACTTGTGGCCCACGGACTCCGCATCGCCGTCTTTCTGGCCGACTGCGCGGGACTCTCCCGTCGCGAGCCATTTGTCGAGTTGATGCGCCGTCATGTTCACGAGCGTCTTGAACTCTTCGAAAGCGGCCTTGTCTTCTTCGTCCGTCGATTGTCCATGCGCGTTGGCTTTGGTCACGAGTTTGCCCCTGGTATCGCGTCATATCGATCGAGCAAACATCGCTCCTGTGACATCGCCTTGCCTCAACCGAGTTGATGACTTCATTAGCGGAGACTTCCCGAATGCGTTTCGACTACAAGAACTTCCATATCGACTGCACCGCCCGTCACGACGAAGACGGCAGCTTCTACGCGCACGCCCGAATCACGAGCGCGCCCAATGAATACACGCCCAATCTCGAAGTCCACGACTCCGGCGATCTCGACTCATTCGCCAATGAATGGGACGCCTTACATTGCGCGCGGGCATGGGCAATCGAATGGTGCGACGAGGCGCTCGCCTGACGCACTCTCGGCTTCCTGGCGTGGTCGCCCTAAGCGAGGCTTTCATCGCGCGGCACAGCGATTGCGGTATGTAAGCCGCGACGCCGCGCGGTCAACGCAAAGCGGCGCGCTTAAACCACCATCAAGGGAGGCACCATGAAGATCGCTAAGAAGAGTTTGCTCGTGTCCGCGCTAGTGTTGAGCCTGTCGGGCGCTGTGTTCGCGCAGGGCGCGGGCGGCGGTGCAGGCGGAGGAGCAGGCGGTGCGGGCGGCGGCACGGCGGGCGGCAACGGCGCGGGTCAGGGCGGCACCGGCATGAGCACGCCGAACGCGCATGGCACGACGGGCGCCACGTCCGGCGCATCGGGCTCGAGCACGATGGATTCGTCGGGCGGCTCGAGCGGATCGACGGGCTCCAGCAGCCATATGAACAAGAAGAGCGGCTCGAGCAGCGGCAGCAAGACGAACTAAGGCACTTCGTCTGACGAGTGTGCAGGCCGCGTTCGATGCGCGGCCTTTTTGTTTCTGGCGTCGTCACGATAAGCGGTCGCAAGTCGTGGCCGATCCCTCCGAACGCATCCCTTCGACATAGGGATTTCGCGTCCTCTCCCGAATCCGTAACGTATGCCTGCGCGATGTTTCTCGCGCTCGAAACAGCACCGTGGTGAATGCACCGCGTGCTCGTATCGTTCGCGCGTTTGCCCGGATTCATTCATCGCGCGACTTTGCCCTAACGCTGCAAGGAGTCCGCGAAATTCGTTTCCGGCTGCTTGAGCATTCGTTACAAGGAGCTGGAACATGAAGCCGAGCCTGAACCTGAAAGTCGTCGCGATGATGGCCGCCTGTGCAGTGACCGCGAGCGTCGGCAACGCGCGCGCCGAAGGCATGCCCGAGTCCGCGCAACAACTCGTGCAGACGATGCGTCCAATGCAGCCGCACAACGGCGCGCCGGAACGCGATGCGAACGTCAAGTCCGACGCCGGCGACGACCGCGCCTATGGCGGCGCGACTGGCAACGCGGGCGTATCGGCGAGCGGACGCAGCGCCGAAAGTTGCGCATGGGCGCCCGCCTGCACCGTGTTCTTCGGGCACTGAAGCCCGCGCCGACGCCGCCGGCGCTAATCCGTCCGCGGCGTCAGTCTGAACGCGACGCTCGTCGCGTCGCCCGGTTCCAGCAGGCCGCCGCCCTTCAGCGCGTGATCGACATCGAGGTTCACCCAGTCCGCCACGTTGCTCACCGGCTCGACGCACAACAGCGACGGAAAATCCGCCGGCGCATAGATCACCATGAAGTCGAACGGCGCGTCGGCGTCGAGCGTCACCGCGCGATGCTCGTCCGGCCACGCGATCGACGCCGTGCGCGTCCAGCCCGCGAAGTTGTTGTCGAGATCGAACGCATCGGCGGACATGCCTTCGGGCGACGCCAGCGCGTCCACGCTCGGATGCGGCCCGATGTGCGTCGGCAGCGGATCGGGCGTCGTGTGCCACATCGACGAAACCCGCGCATGCACCCGCGTGTTCGACGTGCGCGGAAAGTACGGATGATGGCCGATGCCGAACGGCATACGCCGATCGGACAAATTGCGCAGCGACATCGTGACCGTCAGCGATGTCCCGTCCAGCGCGATGTCCTGCGCCGCCTCATACGCGAACGGCCAGTGATGCGCGGCTTCCATCGATGGCGCGTGACTGAGCGTGAGCCGCGCGCTCGCCTCCGATAACGCCTCGACGCGCCACGGCAGCCGCCACGCGTTGCCGTGCAGCGCGTGTGGAAACAGATTGCCGTCGCCGGACAGATCGACGAGCGCGCCGTCGAACGTAAAGCGCGCATCGCGGATGCGGTTGCAGTACGGCGCCAGCGGAAAGCTCGCCATGCCAAGTGGATTGCGCGCGGCGAGCGCATCGGGCGTGGCGGGACGCAGCCAGTGACGCTCGCCGTCCGCGTGCGCGTCGAAGAACGCTGCGATCGCCCCGCCGATATGCGGCGCAAGCACCACGCGCCGCGCGCCATGACGCAAAGTAACGAGCGCGTCGTCCGCGCTCTCGATGTGATCGGCGCTCAATATGCGAACTGCCGGTAGTTTTCGTCGAAGATGCGCGCGGTTTGCTCGACCACCGGGTTGTAGCGCAACAGACGCTTCGCACGCGGCGGTAAATCGGCGAACACGGCGCGCGGCACGTCGATATGCACTTCGGGCCGGAAATACCACGCGCGGCTGTAGCCGATCACGACCATTGGACGCGGTTCGTCGGTGAGATTCGGCGTGCCGCGATGCAGCCCGCGCACGTCGCGGATCATCACGTCGCCAAGGCGCATCGGCACGCGCTCGGGCGGAAAGCGGCCATCGGCGAGACCGGCGAGCGCTTCTTCGCGTGAGATGCGATGCGTGCCGCGCGTCGTTTCGAGTGAGCCGTTACGGTCGTCGACATCGACGAGCGGAAAGTTCACCGCAAGCTGAAACGACGGCGTTTCCGGCGCGTCGTCGAAGAGCGGCGGCGTGTCGCGATGCCAGTCCTGGAAGTCCGAGCCCCGCACCGGCGTATCGGTGGCGAGCTGGCACATCACCGGGTCCGGCCCGGCCACACGCTCGACAATGCCGACGATGTCTTCGTCGCAGAAGATAGCCGGGTCCGCGAATTCGCCCTCGAACGGCAGCGTCACGTAGTAGCGCCCCGGCCCGCGATTGCCGCTGGCGGACGCTTCACGCGCCGCCTCGACATGCGGTGCGAAGAGCGGCGCAAACGCATCGCGCCATGTTGCGAGCTTCGCGTGGTCAAAGTGATCCCGCAGCAGTACGAAGCCATCTTTCTCGAACGCTCGAGCGAGCGCATCTCTCGTGCTTTCGTCATACCGGCCCATCGTCTCCTCCGTTGTTTCGGTCATCGTTCGATCGAAAACAGGATGGCATGCGTGCAATCGGGCCGTCAATATTATTAGTAATGGATCGGGAAAACCCCGTACTAGCTCACCATTTGGCTAGGGGCTTCCCGCGTTGTTCATCACTAATATTAGTGGTAAGTTTCATTCGCTCCATGACTTGCGCTGCCGCACGATGAAGAAAACCACGCCCCGCCGTCCGACGATGACCGACATCGCGAAGCTCACCGGAGTCTCGCAATCGACGGTATCGCTCGTGCTCAACAATGCGAGCGGCGCGAAGTTTTCAGACGCCACGCGCGACAAGGTGTTGAAGGTTGCGCAGGAACTCGGCTATCGCATGACGCCGCGCGAATCGGCGAGCCTGGAAGCCATCGATACGCTCGGCGCGCAAAGCGAGCGCAATCTGATCGTGTATCTCGCCGACGAAATCTCGACGAGCCCGCATCCGGTCGTAAGCATCGACGGGGCGCGCGAAACCGCGTTCGCGCACGGCCGCATGCTCGCCGTCTATTCGACGCACGGCAACGCGGAGATCGAGCAGCGCGTGCTGGATTCGACGCTCGGCAATCCGAATGTCTTTGGCGTGATCTACGCGACGGTGTACACGCGCCGCGTCACGCTGCCCGCCTCGCTCGCGCAGGTGCCGACCGTCCTGCTCAACTGCTACGCGAGCGAGGCGAACGTGTCGTCGGTGGTGCCGGCGGAGGTCGCGGGCGGGCACACGGCGACGGATCATCTGCTGGCGGCGGGGCATCGGCGGATCGGGTACATCAATGGCGAGCCGTGGCAGGACGCGGCGCGCGAACGCCTGAAGGGATATCGCACCGCGCTCGCGACAGCGGATCTGCCGTTCGCGCCGGAACTCGTGCGCGAAGGCGACTGGAGTTCGGGCACGGGCTTCGAGCAGACCCTTTCGCTGATGCGCGAAGCCAATCCGCCGACCGCGATCTTTTGCGCGAACGACCTGATGGCGCTCGGCGCGATCGAGGCGCTCAAGCAACTCGGCCTGCGTGTGCCGGACGATGTTTCCGTCGTCGGTTATGACGATCAGGAGATTGCGCGGCACACGCATCCGCCGCTGACGACGGTCGTGCTGCCGAACTACGATCTCGGCCGCTGGGCCGTCGAAACGCTTCTGCAGGAAGAACACAATCGCGCGGCGGGCGCGCCGGTGCGCCGCCGCACCGTGAAGCTGGACGGTCCGCTGATCGAACGCGGATCGGTCAGGGTCGTCAATGAAGTCAGGCAACTCGCCATCCATCACAGCAGCGATTGACGGCGCTGACCCGCCGCACATAACGATAAAAGCAGCAACGGCAAGCCACTCTCGCAGCAGATCGACCGGGCAACAACAAGCATCGGCATCACCACAAGAGAAGCATCCTTATCGGAGGAAGACATGCTGTCGCTAGAGAAGCAATCACGCCCGGGCATGCGCCCGCTCGCCGCCGCACTGAGCGCCGTCGCCGCGCTGACGCTTTGCGCAGGCTTCACCGCCGCGCACGCCGCCGACGACGCCCTGCCCAAGATTCCGAACAAGAAGCCGCTGCGCGTGGGCTTCGCGCAGACCGAGAGCAACAACCCGTGGCGGCTCGCCGAGACGAAGAGCTTCAAGGACATCGCCGCGAAGTGCGGCTGGCAGATGGTCATGACGGATGCGAACAGCTCCGCAGCGAAGCAGGTGTCGGATATCCAGAGCATGATCGCGCAGCGCGTCGACCTGCTCGTGTTCCCGCCGCGCGAAGAGAAACCGCTCGTGCCGGTCGTCATGCAGGCGAAGAAGGCGGGCATTCCGGTGATTCTCGTCGACCGCAACATCGATCAGTCGATGGCGAAAGCCGGCCGCGACTACCTCACGTTCATCGGCTCGGATTTCATCGATCAGGGACACCGCGCCGCCGACTGGCTCGTGAAGGCGACCAGCGGCAAGGCGACGATCATCGAACTGGAAGGCTCGACGGGCGCATCGGCGGCGAACGATCGCAAGAAGGGATTCGATGAAGTCATCGCGAAGAATCCGGGCATGAAGATCGTCGCGTCGCAAAGCGGTGACTTCGCTCGCGACAAGGGCCGCCAGGTCATGGAAACGCTGTTACAGGCGCATCCCGACGTGACCGCCGTCTACGCGCACAACGACGAAATGGCGCTCGGTGCGATCGCCGCGATCAAGGCCGCCGGCAAGCAGCCGGGCAAGGACATCATCCTCGTGACGATCGACGGCACGAAGGGCGGGCTGGAAGCCATCAAGGCGGGCGAGCTCGGCGCAAGCGTGCAGTCGAGCCCGTTCTTCGGGCCGCTCGCGTGCGATGTCGCGCAGAAGTATGCGAAGGGCGAGACCATTCCGCCGTGGGTCAAAGTGTCCGACCGCTTCTACGACAAGAGCAACGTCGATCAGAGCATGCAGTACGGGTACTGAAGCAAGCGTGTGTGCGTTGCGGGCGCGCGAGCAGTCGTGCCCGCCTTTCTCAATCGACGGACAACACGCATGGCTCAGACTCCCCTACTCGACATGCAGGACATCGAAATCGCGTTCGGCGGCGTCGCGGCGTTGAAGCGTGCGCGGCTCACCGTGGCGGCGGGCGAAGTGCACGCGCTCATCGGTCAGAACGGCGCGGGCAAGTCCACGCTCATCAAGATTCTGACGGGCGCGTATCGCAAGAGCGGCGGCACGATTCGCTTCGATGGCCGCGAAGCCGATTTCCGCACGCCAAAGGAGGCGCGCGAATCCGGCATCAGCACGATCTATCAGGAGATCAACCTCGTGCCGTTCCGCTCGGTCGCGGAGAACATCTTTCTCGGACGCGAGCCGCGCCGTTTCGGCCTGATCGACTGGAAGACGGTGCAGCGTCGGGCATCCGACTTGCTCGAATCGTTCGGATTGCATATCGATGTCAGAAAGCCCGTACGCGACTATTCGACCGCGATACAGCAAATGGTCGCGCTGGCGCGCGCCGTGTCGTCGGATGCGAAGATGGTCATCATGGACGAATCGACTTCCTCGCTCGACGAACGCGAAGTCGAATTGCTGTTCACCGTGGTTCGCCGTCTGCGTGACGACGGACGCGCGGTGATTTTCGTGTCGCATCGGCTCGACGAACTGTACGCGCTATGCGACCGCGTCACCGTGATGCGCGACGGCCAGACCGTCGCCGAAAGCACGATGCAGGAGATGGACAAACTCAGACTCGTCACGACGATGCTCGGCCGCACGCTCGCCGCCGTCGTGCACGAAGACAGCGCGGTGAAGCAGGCGAATCTCGAAAAGCGCGGCGCGGTCGCGTTGAGCGCGCAGTCGCTTGCGGCCGGCGCGAAAGTCGCGAACGTATCGCTCGACGTCCACGCGGGCGAAGCCGTCGGTCTCGCGGGGCTGCTCGGCTCGGGACGCACGGAGACGATGCGCCTGCTGTTCGGCGCGGACCGCCCGTCGCAAGGCAGGCTCGCGGTCGGCGGCGATGACGTGTCGTTCCGGTCTCCGAAAGACGCCATCGCTCGCGGCATCGCGTATCTCACCGAGGACCGCAAGGCCGAAGGCATCGTCCCGGACCTTTCGGTGCGCGACAACCTCACGCTCGTCTGCCTGCCCGCGCTGACGAAACGCGGCATCGTCGATGTGGCGAAGCAGCGCGAGATCGTCGATGGCTTTATTGCATCGCTCGGCATCAAGCTGCGTTCGCCGGACCAGCCGGTGCGCGAACTGTCGGGCGGCAATCAGCAGAAAGTGCTGCTCGCACGCTGGCTTGCAACTCACCCGCGCCTGCTGCTGCTCGACGAACCGACGCGCGGCATCGACGTCGGCGCGAAAGCGGATGTCGCGAAGATCGTGCGCGAGTTGCGCGACGCGGGGATGGCCGTGCTGTTATCGGCATCCGAACTGGAAGAGCTGACCGCCGTGGCCGACCGCGCGGTCGTGATCCGCGATGGCGAAACGGTCGCGCAACTCGATGGCGCGCAGATGACCGAGGCGTCGATCATGGATGCGATCGCCTACGGCTCGGGCGAGGAATCGACGCTGGCGCAAGCGAGCGCCGCGCAAGGAAACGAAGCATGATCGACAAGACGCAACCCGCCGCACCGCTCGCCGCCGACGCGCAAGCCGCGCCGCCGAGAAAGAAGCGCGGCATCGCGATACAGCGTGAAATCGTCGTGCTCGTCGCGATGATCGTGTTCAACCTGATCTTCACGGACCACTTCTGGTCGCTGCAGACCTTCAACGTGAATCTCACGCAGGTGGTGACGATCGTGATCGTCGGCATCGGCATGACGCTCGTCGTGGCGACGGGCGGCATCGATCTGTCCGTGGGCGCTTCGATGGCGATTGCAGGCGCGCTCGCGCCGATGCTCTTCATGAACATCGACGGGCCGCTCGGCATTCTGCTCGCGTTCACGCTTCCGGTACTGGCCGCCGCGCTATGCGGCGTGTTCAACGGACTGCTCGTGACGAGGCTTAATGTGCAGCCGATCGTCGCGACGCTCGTGCTGTTCATCGCGGGACGCGGCATCGCGCAGGTCGTCACCGACGGCAGCCTTCAGGCGTTCAACAATCCCGCGTTCCAGTGGATTGCGCTCGGCAAGGTCGCAGGCGTGCCGTTCCAGATTCTGCTGATGCTCGCGCTCGTCGCGATCTTCACGTGGATCGTGCGCAAGACGCTCTTCGGCAAATACCTGCTCGTCACCGGCGGCAACGAAGATGCGGCCTATCTGTGCGGCATTCCGACCGCCCGCGTGAAACTCATCGCCTATACTCTCTGCGCGGCGCTCGCGGGCCTCGCGGGACTGATTTCGATCTCGGTGAATTCGTCTTCGGATGCGAACGTGGTCGGGCTCGGCGTCGAACTCGATGCGATCGCGGCCGTGGCTGTCGGCGGCACCGCGCTGACGGGCGGCAGGGCGTATATCACGGGCACGCTGATTGGCGCGCTCATCATTCAGCTATTGCGTTACACGCTGCTCGCGCACGGCATTCCGGATGCCGCCGCGCTCGTGCTCAAGGCCGCGATCATCATCGCCGCCGTCTACGTGCAGCGTCGCCGGGGCTCATGACATGAAGAAGAACCTTCCGATCCTGATCTCACTCGTGGCCTTGGTCGTGCTCGGCCTCGTGCGCTACGAGCATTTCGCGTCGGCTTACAACGTGACGTCTTTCTGGCGATACAACTCGATGTTCGCGCTGATCTCCATCGGCATGGCGTTCGTCATCATCACGGGCGGTATCGACTTGTCCGTGGGCGCGGTGGCCGCGCTGGCGAGCGTCGTTTCGGCGCTGGCGAGCCCGCACGGCGCGGTGGCGGGCGTGCTCGCCGGATCGTTCGCGGGGCTGGCCGTGGGCGTGCTGAACGGCATGGTCATCACGCATATGCGGATTCTGCCGTTCATCGTCACGCTCGCGACGAGTCTCGGCGCGCACGGCCTCGCGCTGTTGCTCGGTCATAACGATGCGGTGGCGATCTCATCGGACACGAACTTCGCCGCGTTCGGCCAGGGCGATTTCCTCGGCTTACCCGTGCCGGGCATCGTGTCGCTGATCGCGGCTGTCGCCGGGTGGATCGCGCTGCGCAGTTCGCGCTTCGGGCGGCATGCACTCGCCATCGGCGGCAGCGAAGAGGCATCGCGGCTGATGGGGCTGAACGTGGATCGCACGCTCGTCGCGGTCTACGCGGTGAGCGGGCTGCTCGCGGGCATCGCCGGCGCGATTCTGGCCGCGCAATTCGGCGCGGGACAGCCGAATGAAGGCGTCGGCTGGGAGCTGTTCGCGATCTCGGCGGTCGTGCTCGGCGGCACGCGGCTGACGGGCGGCGAAGGCTCCATCGCGATGACGATCGCAGGCGTCGCCCTGCTCGGGCTCGTGTTCAACCTGCTGAACTTCGAGAACGGCTTGGGCTATATCAGCTTGTCCGCGTACTGGCAGTCGGTGATTCGCGGCCTGTTCCTGTTGCTCGTCATCGTGTTGCAGGCGCGCGTGCTGAAACGCAGGGCGACGCCCGCGAAAATCGCGCATTGAGCTGACATCGCGATTCAACGCATTCGGCATGTGCCTTGCTGGCTGCCTCTCGTTGCTGCATTCATCCCGCATGCATTTCGGAGGCAATCACCATGTCAACCACCGTCGGCGATTTTCTGGTCGACCGCCTGTACGCCTGGGGCGTGCGCCGCATCTTCGGCTATCCCGGCGATGGCATCAACGGCGTGTTCGGCGCGCTCAATCGCGCGAACGGCAAGATCGAATTCATTCAGGCGCGGCATGAGGAAATGGCCGCGTTCATGGCCTCCGCGCATGCGAAGTTCACGGGCGAACTCGGCGTGTGCATTGCAACTTCGGGGCCGGGCGCTTCGCATCTGCTGACCGGTCTTTACGACGCCAGGCTCGATCACGTCCCGGTGCTCGCCATTGCAGGCCAGCAGGCGCGGGCCGCGCTCGGCGGACACTATCAGCAGGAACTCGATCTGTCGGCCATGTTCAAGGACGTCGCCGGCGCCTTCGTGCAGCAGGCAAGCGTGCCGTCGCAGATTCGGCATCTCATCGATCGCGCGGTCCGCACGGCGCTCGGCGAACGCAGGGTCACCGCGCTGATCCTGCCGAACGATCTTCAGGACATGGACTACGAGCCGCCCGGCCGCAAGCATGGGACGGTGCATTCGGGCGTCGGTTATAACGCGCCGAAGATCGTCCCTTATGCCGACGATCTGCAACGCGCCGCCGCTGTGCTCAACGCGGGCGAGAAGGTCGCGATCCTCGTCGGCGCGGGCGCGCTCCAGGCCACCGACGAAGTGATCGCCGTCGCCGAGAAGCTCGGCGCGGGCGTCGCGAAGGCGCTGCTCGGCAAGGCCGCGTTGCCCGACGATCTGCCTTTCGTCACCGGCTCGATCGGCCTGCTCGGCACCGAACCCAGCTACAAGCTGATGACCGGCTGCGACACGCTGCTGATGATCGGCTCGGGCTTCCCCTACTCCGAGTTTCTGCCGAAGGAAGGCGCGGCGCGCGGCGTGCAGATCGACATCAAGGCGGACATGCTGTCGATCCGCTATCCGATGGAAGTCAACCTCGTCGGCGATAGCGCCGAAACCTTGCGCGCGCTGTTGCCGCTGCTCCAAGAGAAGACGGATCGTGGATGGCGCAAGGACATCGAAGGCTGGATGGAAGACTGGTGGAAAAAGCTCGAAAAGCGCGCGCTCGAAACCGCGCAAAGCGGCGTGAATCCGCAACGCACGGTATGGGAACTGTCGCCGCGTGTGCCGTCGAACGCGATCGTCACCAGCGATTCCGGTTCGTGCGCGAACTGGTACGCACGCGATCTCAAAGTGAAGCGCGGCATGATGTGCTCGCTGTCCGGCGGCCTGGCATCGATGGGCGCAGCGGTCCCTTATGCGATCGCCGCGAAGTTCGCGCATCCCGAGCGGCCGGTGATCGCGCTCGTCGGCGATGGCGCGATGCAGATGAGCAACATGGCCGAGCTCATCACGGTATCGAAATACTGGAAGCAGTGGTCCGATCCGCGCTGGATCTGCATGGTGCTCAACAACGAGGACCTGAATCAGGTCACGTGGGAACAGCGCGTGATGAACGGCGATCCGAAGTTCGAAGCGTCGCAGCAGATTCCGTCGGTGCCGTATCACCGCTTCGCGGAACTGATCGGCTTGCGCGGCTTTTATGTCGACGATGCCGAGCGCATGGCCGCGGTGTGGGATGAAGCGCTCGCGTCGGACCGTCCTGTCGTGATCGAAGTGAAGACCGACCCGAACGTGCCGCCGCTGCCGCCGCACTTCACGCTGCAACAGGCGAAGGCGTTCGCGACGACGCTGTTCGAAGGCGATCCCGATCAAGGCAACGTAATCGTCGATACCGCGAAGCAGGTGCTCGGCGCAGTCCTGCCGGGGCACAAGGACAAGTAGCGCGAGGGCGCGGCCTTCAGCGCGCGCCGTTGCCTCGCGACCGCCCGCCTGCGCCTTCCGCTTCGGTTTCGGCATCGGCGGCGGCAGCGACGTCACACGCCGGCGACGGCCCTCTTTCCGCGTTTGCATCGCCCTCGGCGGCCAGACGCAGATAGGCGGCGGCGAGCCTGCGCAGTTCTTCCTCGCTTGCATCCTCGATGCCGATCAGCTGATTGCTCGCCCTTCGGTGCGTCGCGAGCAGTTCGTTCAGTTTCAGATGCAGCGCGACGCTGTCCTTGTTCTGGCTTTGCTGGATCAGGAACACCATCAGGAACGTGACGATCGTCGTGCCGGTATTGATGACGAGCTGCCAGCCGTCCGAGTAGTGAAAGATCGGCCCGGTGACGATCCATACGACGATGCTCGTCACCGCGAAGCCGAACGCATAAGGCGATCCGGCCCAGCGCGTGACGAGACTCGCGAAGCTGTCGAATGCCCGCATCACCGGGTTCGCCTTCGCATAAGCGGGGCTGGTGGTGTCGGGAATGGTGTCGAGTTGGTCGGTCGATGCCTGCTGTCTGGTCTGCATAAAGTTCTCCCTTCTCATAACTTTTGTCCAAGCAAGAAGCAATCCTTACACGTGACTTTCCAGCAAGATTGCCCGCTTTTCGGAAGGAGTTAATGCGCGCGGGTCACGATACTTGCTATTGGCCGGAGCGCACCCGGATTCGCCGTCGCTGCCCCGCTTGCCGATGTCGGGAAACCGCGTGTTCCATGCGAAAATCGCGTGGCTCATTCACCTAGCCACATCCCCAGAACGTCGCTTTTGCGAGCCGTGCCGCCGCATCACAAGACCAGCGAGGAGATTCAGCGTCGATGAAGTCCAATAACCTGATCCCGGATACGACAGCAGACGGCGTCGAACCGAGCTTCCTGCTCGGCGGCGGCGAGATGGGCGTGCTCATCCGTGGCTTCGATTGGACCCAGACCTCGCTCGGCGAACCGGCGCACTGGCCGCAAAGCCTCAAGACGGCCATCCGCATCATGCTGACCTCGCGCCAGCCCATCTGGATCGGCTGGGGCCGCGAGCTTCTGTTCTTCTATAACGACGCCTACAAGCCGATCATCGGCGGCAAGCATCCGCAGGCGCTCGGCCAGCCAACGTCCGTCGTGTGGCGCGAAATCTGGAACGACATCGGACCGCTGCTGGACACCGCGCTCGCGGGCGTCGAAGGCACGTTCGTCGAACAGAAGCTGCTCATCATGGAGCGCAACGGCTTCCCAGAGGAAACGTACTACACGTTCTCCTATAGCCCGATTCCCGACGATCGCGGCGGCGCCGGCGGCATCATCTGCGCGAACAGCGACGATACGCAACGCGTGCTCGGCGAACGCCAACTCCTCGTGCTGCGCGAACTCGCCACGTCCGCCGCCGATGCGCGCACGTGGCGCGAGGCCTGCGAACGTTCGATGAAGGCGCTCCGTGACGCCCCGCGCGACATGCCCTTCGCGCTGCTCTACGCAGCGGAGCCCACCAACCAGACGGCGACGCTCGTCGGCGCGTGCGGCATCGCGCCGGGGCATCCCGCCGCGCCCGAAACGCTGCATGCAGGGCAGCCCGGCGCATGGCCCGTTCACGATGTCCTGCGCGAGAACGAGGCGCGGCTCGTGACGAACCTGCAGGAGCATTTCGACGCCGCGTTGCCGAGCGGCGCATGGAACGCGGCGCCCACGCGCGCCTTGCTGCTGCCGATCGCGCCGACCGGCGATACCGGTCACGCGGGCGTGCTCGTCGTCGCGCTCAATCCGTATCGCCTGTTCGACGAGGGGTATCGCGCCTTTATGAATCTCGTCGCCGGGCAGATCAGCGCGGCGATCGGCTACGCCCATGCCTACGACGAAGAACGCCGCCGCGCCGAAGCACTCGCGGAAATCGATCGCGCGAAGACGACGTTTTTCTCGAACATCAGCCACGAATTCCGCACGCCGCTCACGCTGATGCTCGGCCCGCTCGAAGAGATGCTCGCGAACCGCGAGCGCGTCGCGCCCGCCGAGGTGCGGCTCGTCGAGATGATGCATCGCAATGGCTTGCGGCTGCTGAAGCTCGTCAACGCGCTGCTGGACTTCTCGCGCATCGAGGCGGGCCGCATCGAGATGCATCGGCAGACGACGGATATCGCCGCGTTCACCGTCGAACTCGCGTCGCTGTTCCGCTCGGCCATCGAATCGGCCGGCGTCGAGCTGCGCATCGATGTTCCGCGTACGCCCCTCCTCGCGGACATCGACCGCGACATGTGGGAGAAAGTCGTCATGAACCTGCTGTCGAACGCGTTCAAGTTCACGTTCGATGGCGCGATCGACGTGTCGCTGCGCACGACCGCTGATCGCGAAATCGAGATGTGCGTGCGCGACACGGGCATCGGCATTCCGCACGCCGAACTGGAACGCGTCTTCGAGCGCTTTCATCGTGTCGCGGGCGCGACGGGGCGCTCGGTAGAAGGCAGCGGCATTGGTCTTGCGATGGTGCAGGAGCTGGTCAAGCTGCATGGCGGGCGCATCGGCGTCGAGAGCCGGCCCGGCGAAGGCGCGTGCTTTCGCGTCGCGCTGCCCGCCGCGCAGCAGGCGTCCGTTCCGCGCGAGTCCGCTGCGCGCGCCGAAGCGAGCAGCGGCGCGCGTTCCTATGTGGATGCGGCGCTGCGCTGGAACCCCGATGCGTCGGACGAAATCGTGAGTGACATCAGCGATATCGGCGGTCTCGTTCCCGCGTTCGACGGGCCGCTCGCGCCGGCCGACGCGGAAACTGCATCGCCCGCGGCGACGGGCCGCGTGCTCGTCGTCGACGATAACGCCGACTTGCGCGACTACATGCGCCGCATGCTGGCCGCAGCGGGCCACGACGTCGACGTGGCCGCCGATGGCGCCGCCGCGCTCGATGCCGCCCGCGCGCTGCGCCCCGACGTGATCGTGTCCGATGTGATGATGCCGCGCGTCGACGGCTTCGGCATGCTGCGCGCACTGCGCGAAGACGAGACCTTGCGCGACACGCCGGTCGTGCTGCTGTCGGCGCGGGCGGGCGAGGAAGCGCGCGTGGGCGGCCTCGACGCCGGCGCCGACGATTACCTGACCAAACCTTTCTCCTCTCGCGAGCTGCTCGCGCGCGTGGCGAGCAATCTGCGGCTCGCGCGGCTGCGTCGCGAGACCGAACAGCGTCTGCGCGAGGAATCGCGCGTGCTGGAAGTGCTGAACCGCGTCGGCACAACGGTCGCGGGCGAACTCGATCTTGCGCGCGTCGTGCAAGTGGTGACCGACGCGGCCACCGAACTGACCGGCGCGGCGTTCGGTTCGTTCTTCTACAACGTGCTCGACAACGAAGGCGGCAGCTACACGCTCTACGCGCTCTCGGGCGTGCCGAAGGACGCCTTCGCCAAGTTTCCGATGCCGCGCAACACGAGCGTGTTCGGGCCGACGTTTCGCGGCGAGGGCATCGTCCGTTCAGCCGATATCACCAAAGACCCGCGCTACGGCCACAACGCGCCGCATCACGGCATGCCGAAAGGCCATCTCGCGGTGTGCAGCTATCTCGCCGCGCCGGTCATCTCGCGTACCGGCGAAGTGCTCGGCGGTCTGTTCTTCGGGCATCCCGAGCCGAACATTTTCGACGAGCGCGCCGAGCACATTCTCGGCGGCATCGCGGCGCAGGCGTCGATTGCCATCGACAATGCGCGGCTCTTTCAGGCGGCGCAGGATGAAATCGCCGAGCGCACCCGGGCGCAGTCCGCGCTGCGCGATCTGAACGAGACGCTCGAGCGGCGCGTGACCGAAGTCGTCGCGGACCGCGACCGGCTGTGGGAACTGAGCGAAGACCTGTTCGTGATCGCGAGCTTCGAAGGCGCGCTGTTGCGCGTGAGTCCGTCGTGGTCGTCGGTGCTCGGGATGGACGGGCAACGCCTGCACGCGCGCACGATGCTCGAACTGGTTCATCCCGACGACGCGTCCTCCGTCACGCTCGAAATCGACCGGCTGCGCGCGACCGGCGCGCCGGTGCGTTATGAATGCCGGCTCGCGCGCATCGATGGCGGATGGCGCTGGATCGCCTGGACGCTGTCGCTCGATCCGCGCACGCGGCGCATCCACGGCGTGGGCCGCGACGTGACCGCCGACCGCGAAACCGCCGACGCGCTGCGTCAGGCCGAAGAAGCGCTGCGCATGGCGCAGAAGATGGAGGCCATCGGCAAGCTGACGGGCGGCGTCGCGCACGACTTCAACAACCTGCTGCAAGTGGTCGGCGGCAATCTGCAACTGCTCGCGAAAGACGTCGCGGGCCACGACAAGGCCGAGCAGCGCGTGCGCAGCGCGCTCGCCGGCGTGGCGCGCGGCGCGAATCTCGCCTCGCAACTGCTCGCGTTCGGCCGGCGCCAGCCGCTTGCGCCGAAGGTCGTCAATCTGGGGCGTTTCGTGCGCGGCCTCGACGACATGTTCCGCCGCGCGCTCGGCGATGGCATCGAGATCGAGACGATCGTGTCGGGCGGCTTGTGGAACACGCTCGTCGATCCGTTTCAAGTGGAGAACGCGCTGCTCAATCTCGCGATCAACGCTCGCGACGCGATGAACGGGCACGGCAAGCTGACCATCGAGGCGGGCAATGCATCGCTCGATGAGACCTACGCGATGCGCAACGCCGACGTGTCGCCCGGCCAGTACGTCATGGTCGCCGTCACCGATACCGGATCGGGCATGTCGCCCGAAGTGCAGGAGCGCGCGTTCGAGCCGTTCTTCACGACCAAGCGCGAAGGACAAGGCACGGGTCTGGGACTGTCGATGGTGTACGGCTTCGTCAAGCAGTCGGGCGGGCACGTGAAGGTGTACAGCGAGGAAGGCCACGGCACGACGGTCCGCATCTACTTGCCGCGTGCGCGCGAGGAAGAAGACCTCGAAACGAACACGGAAGCGGGGCCGGCCAAGGGCGGCAGCGAAACCATTCTCGTCGTCGAGGACGATGAGGAAGTGCGCGCGACCGTCGTCGACCTGCTCGCCGATCTCGGCTATCGCGTGCTGCGCGCGAAGGACGCGCAAAGCGCGCTCGCCATCGTCGAAAGCGGCGCGCCCATCGACATGATCTTCACCGATGTCGTGATGCCGGGGCCGCTTCGCAGCACCGAGCTTGCGCGCAAGGCGCGAGAGCGCGTGCCGGGCATCGCGGTGCTGTTCACGTCGGGCTATACCGATAACGCGATCGTCCACGCCGGGCGGCTGGATGAAGGCATCGACCTGTTGAGCAAGCCTTATACGCATGAGGCGCTCGCGCGCAAGGTCCGGCTCGTGCTCGGGCGCAACGGGCGTGAGACCGCGGATGTTCCCGCCGGGCCGGCCGAAGGCGCACCCAGACGCGTGCTCTTCGTCGAAGACAACGAAATGGTGCGCACGAGCAGTGCGGAACTGCTGCGCACGATGGGGCTGGACCTGACCGAAGCGGCGAGCGTCGATGAAGCGATGACGCTGTTGCGCGAGCATCGCTTCCAAGTCTTGCTGACGGACGTGAATCTTGCGGGGGAATCGGGCGTCGAACTGGCGATGGCCGCGCGCCGCGAAGCACCGGCGCTCGGCGTGGTGTTCGTGACGGGCTACGAGCTTGCGTTGAGCGACGATGAACGCGATGCGCTTCCCGGAGCGATCCACTTGCGCAAGCCGTACGATCCGGACGCGCTGCTCAACGCGGTGAACGCGGCGGCTGCCGCCTGAGTGCGGCAGCTATCGTTGCACCTGCTTACCCGGCCCTGCGTCGGCGCACCGCCTCGGCCAGCAACTCCAGCGCCGGTTCCGTCTGCGTCCATCCGAGGCACGCATCGGTAATTGAAACTCCGAGCTTCAACGGCACGCCGGGCTTCAGGTCCTGCCGCCCTTCTTCGAGGTGACTCTCGATCATCACGCCCGTGATGCGCTTTTCACCCGCCGACAATTGCCGCGCGATGTCCTCGGCGACTTCGACCTGACGCAGATGCGACTTGTTCGAGTTCGCGTGCGAACAATCGATCATCACCTGCTCGCGCTGACCGAGCGCCGCCAGCGCCGCGCAGCTTGCGTTCACGCTCTGGGCATCGTAATTCGGGCCTTTCTTGCCGCCGCGCAGAATCACGTGACAGTCCGCATTGCCGCGCGTTTCGAAGATTGCCGCCATGCCCATCTTCGTCATGCCCATGAACGCATGGCTCGCGCTCGCCGCGACGATCGCGTCGGCGGCTACCTGCACGCCGCCATCGGTGCCGTTCTTGAAGCCAATCGGACATGACAGCCCCGATGCAAGCTGCCGATGACTCTGGCTCTCCGTCGTGCGCGCGCCAATCGCGCCCCACGCGATCAGGTCTGCGATGTACTGCGGACTCAGCAGGTCGAGAAACTCGGTGGCGGTCGGCAAGCCGAGGCCGCTGATTTCGAGCAGAAGCTCGCGCGCGCGGCGCAGGCCTTCATTGATGCGGAAGCTGCCGTCCAGGCGCGGATCGTTGATATAGCCCTTCCAGCCGACCGTCGTGCGCGGCTTTTCGAAGTACACCCGCATCACGATGAGCAGATCGTCGCTGAGGCGCTCGGCGACGGTCTTCAGCGTCCGCGCGTACTGCATCGCCTGATCGTGGTCGTGGATGGAACACGGTCCCACGACGACCACGAGCCGGTCATCGCGGCCATGCAGGATGTTCGCGATGCCCGCGCGGCTTCGCTCCACGAGCGATTGCACCTCGGACGTGACCGGCAGTTCGTCGAGCAGCAGCGCCGGCGAAATCAGCGGACGCACCGCGCCGATGCGCGTGTCGTCGATGCGGGTCGTATCTTGCGTGGAGTCGGCCACGCCGGCCTCCTGATCGCGAGCGGGGTTGTCGATGCGGCTCAAAATGGGCTCCGTCGTGCGTTATGAATGCGAGAGAGTGGAATTCGATGCGGATTTACCGCGTCATTGCGGCCAATCGGCGCGAACATCGATTATCGCATCGTTGCGGTGCGCTGGCCCTGGCGAGAGGGATCGTGCGTATCATGGAGTGACTCTTAGGGAGCAGAACATGCGGATCGAAACATCGTTTCTCTTCGACCTGGACGGCACGCTCGTCGATAGCGTCTATCAGCACGTGCTGGCCTGGAAGGAAGCGCTGGATGCGGAGGGCATCGAGTTGTCGGTGTGGCGCATCCATCGCAAGATCGGGATGAGCGGCGGGCTCTTCACGAATCAGTTGCTACGAGAGACGCACGGCGAGATCAGCGCGGAACGCGTCGAGCGCCTGCGTCAGTTGCATGCCGAAGCGTACAAGCGGCTGCGCGCGCAGGTCTGTCCGCTGCCCGGTGCGCGCGAATTGCTCGCCGCGCTGACGGACGCGGGCACGCGCTGGGCCATCGCGACGAGCGGACGCATGGAGACGGCGGCGGTCAATCTCGAAGCGCTGGGCGTCGATGCGTCGAAGCAGGTCGTCATCACGCGCGACGACGTCAAGTATGCGAAGCCCGACCCCGATCTGTTCCTCGCCGCCGCCGCGCGCCTGAACGTGCCGATCGAGCATACGGTCGTCGTCGGCGACAGCATCTGGGACATGCTCGCGGCGCGCCGTTGCCGCTCGCTCGGCGTGGGCCTGCTATCGGGCGGCTATGGCAGCGACGAACTGGAGCGTGCCGGCGCGTTGCGGGTGTACGAAGATCCGGCCGACTTGCTCGCGCATCTGGATGAAGTCGCGGCGCGGCCCTGAACGCTTCGGGCGTTCAGGGCCGCGTCGAATCACTCCGCGATGTCCGGCTCGACCAGTCTGGCCAGTTGCAGCAGCGATTCCTGCCAGCCGAGATAGCACATTTCCACCGGAATGACTTCGGGGATGCCCTCCTGCACGACGGTCAGTTCCGTTCCGCACGACACCTGCCGCAGCGACACGGTGACATGCATCTCGCCGCGAAGGTTCGGATCGTCGAAACGATCGGTGTAGCGCAGCTTCTCGAACGGCACGAGTTCGAGGTACTCGCCGCCGAACGAATGGCTGTGGCCGGTGCTGAAATTGCGGAACGACATCTTGTGCGTGCCGCCCGTGCGGGCATCCATATGATGGACCTGACACGTGAAGCCGTAAGGCGGAAGCCACTTCGCGATGGCGTCGGGTTCGACGAACGCGCGGTAGATGCGTTCGGGCGTGGCGCGCAAGACGCGCTGCAGACGGACGGTGCCGGTAGTCATGGTGTGCTCACCTTTCAGTTGAAAAACTGGACACAGTCTACGACGATGGATCGGCGCGAAAATCGACATCGCGCGAAATCGGACACAATGCAACAGCCGCGTATGGCTAATCCTCCGAGACCTGAAATGAACATCGCCTTCATGCGTTCGCCGACGCGATGCGCGCTGGCGTCGACGCTGGCGGCAACGCTGACATTGGCGCTGGCCGGTTGCGCCGCCAGCGGACCGCCGGTCGACGCAAGACATCTGTCCGCAACGGAATGCCGCGACCTGCTTGCGCTGCAAAATCATGCGCCGCCGACTCGCGAGCGGAACAACAGCGAACTGACCGCGCTCCGCAAAGCGGGCTACGACCCGTCGAAGTGGTACGACCCGTACTACCCCGACGATCTCCAGGTGGCGCAGCGCCGGATCGCTCGCTGGCTGCAGACGGACTGCCAGCAGCCCGGTTGAACGATGCCCTCTTCCATCCGCAATTCGCTGCTCTGGATCTTCGACGCTTTCGAACGCGACGCGACTTACCTGCGCAAGCGCATGTTCGGTTGCGATGCCGCGTATATCGACGGCTCGCTGTGCCTCGTCGCCGCCGATCGCGAAAAGCCGTGGAATGGCCTGCTCGTCTGCACGTCGCAGGAACGCCACGCCGCGCTGATCGGAGCGATGCCCGCGTTGCAGCCGCATCCCGTGCTCGGGAAATGGCTGTATGTCGGACAGGAGAGCCTCGACTTCGAAGCGGTCGCCGAGCAATTGACCGCGCTCGTGCTCGCCCGCGATCCGCGTGTGGGCGTCGAGCCGAAGCCGCGCAAACGCCGCGGCACAACGCTGTCCGCTAACTGATTGCCTGACATGCCATCCATCACCGCCACACGCGCCGGGCAGCTGCCGCTTGCGAGCATCGGCTGCATTCTCGCGTCGATGCTGTGCTTCGCCATCGTCGATGCGCTCGCGAAAGTCGTCGCGATGCAGTATCCGCCCAACGAAGTGACGTTCTTTCGCATGCTGTTCGGCCTCGTCCCCGCGTGGGCGATGTGCTGCATCGGCAAGCGGTCACTGACCGAGCGCATCAGGACGCTCGATGTCAAAGGGCAAACGTTGCGCGCGCTGACGCTGCTCTGCGCATCCGGCTTCTTCTTCGCGGGGCTTCCGTTCATCCCGCTCGGGGAAGCGGTCGCGATCGCCTATTCGGAGACGCTGATCGTCGTCGTGCTCGCGCCGTTTATCCTCAAGGAGAAGCTGACGACGCCCGGCGCGTGGTCCGCGTGCATCGGCTTCGCGGGCGTGCTGCTGGTCGTGCGGCCCGGAGGCGGCGAAGCCAACTGGTTCGGCCCGTTGCTGCTGCTTGCGAGCGCGCTCTTCGGCGCGTTGTCGATCATGCAGATCAAGCGTATCCGCGCCACCGACGATTCCCGCACGACAGTGTTCTTTTTCAGCGCGGTCGGCACGGTCGTCACCGCATGCACGCTGCCCTTCAGCTGGAAGACGCCGACGCTGCACGCGCTCGCCGTCATGGCGCTGCTGGGCGCGTTCGCGACCGCGGGACAATTGCTGATGACGGTCGCCTATCGCCGCGCCGACGCGGGCGCGCTCGCGCCGTTCAACTACACGAGCATCGTGTGGGCCGCGTTGTTCGGCTATCTCGCGTGGGGCGAGACGATCGGGACGCCATCGCTTGCGGGGATCGCGCTGATCGTCGGCAGCGCGATTGCGGTCGCGTGGCAGCGCAAGTTGCCGGAAGGACCGAACGCGTGACGCGCGAAGGTCGAAAATGACGCGCTGTCATTTTGCAGGGTTACACTGAACGCGCAGTGCCGACATCGCTGGCGCGAACGAACCATCGTTCGCACCGCTTTATTCACGACTCATTCTTCTATCATCCGATGAAAACTGCCTTCAAGAAGACCCTCGCGTTGTTCGTGCTGGCGGCGTTTGCCGCACCGACGCTGTCCTTTGCAACGGCCGAGTATCCGTCGAATCAGAAGCGCCCCGCGTACAGCAAAACGCACAAGCACCATAAGCATCAGAAGAAGGCGCCGGCGCAGTAACGCGGCACCGGGTGCACGCGGCCGCCTGCGTGCAACTTACATCACGTACGCGGCCGCGTTCATCGAGCTTCAGCCGGCATCGCCGGAACTGATCACCGCCTGCATGCTCTTCAGGAGCTTGCGCAAATAGCCGAGCAGGCCGACGACATCGCCGAATGCGATAAAGCCTGTTTCCGCGCCATCGCCGAATAACTCCGCACCGTCCAGCGTCTTGTCGATGATGAGACCGCCGTACGCCGCATGGGGCACGTACTCGTCCGCGCCGATGCGAAAGCGCTCGCCATTCACGGCGGCATCGCGCAGGCGCATGAGGAATTGCACTTCGGGCGTGCGCGAACTCGACAGCCGATGCACGTCGAAGAAGTCCGCCACCGCGAGAATCGCATTCAGGCACGGCACACGCAGCGCGAACGTCATGCGCTGCGATGCGTCGGGCAGCGTCGGCCACGGCTGCAGCGCATCCTGCGGCTCCTCTTTCATCGGCATGCCGTCTTCGCTATGCGCGTGCGCTTCGGGATGCGCGCGCCGATGTTCCACCAGCCGCGCCAGCGCGCTGAAGTCCGGCGCGCGCTGGCCGTTCTCGATCCAGTCGGCCAGCAAGCCGGCGTGCGTGCAAAGCGACAGCAGTTGCGCGTCGATGAACGCGACGCCGAGCCTGCACGGGTCGAGTTGCGGCGTGCTGTGAGTGTCGGACATCCTCGTCTCCTCGATATTGTCTACGCGCGCTGCACCGCAAATTCCGCGCCCGCGAGAAAGCCGACACGCTCGGCATCATCAGAACAGATTGCGCAGTCCGACCGATACGCCCGTCTGGTTCGATCTGCCCGGCAGTTCGACGAAGCCCGCGCCCGTGACCTTGTTGAAGTCCACGGTGCCATACACTTCGGTGCGTTTTGACAACGCATATTCCGCGAGCGCGACACCTGTGTAGCGATTGCCGCTGCCCGTCTCGCCGCCGCCGATCGCCGCGTTCTTCATGTGGTCGTAGTAGAACGCACCCGTGAGCAGCAGCGCAGGCGTGACTTGCCACGTGACGCCGGCGAACGGGCCATCGTCGCGCCGGCCCGAACCCTTGAGAATGTCCACGCCCGACACGAGGTTGCGTTGCGCGAGCAGACTATCGACGAAGCCGGTGTCGTCGGTCGAATGCAGATAGCCCGCATACAGCTTCGCGGACCCGATCGTATAGACGATGTTCGCGTTCCAGATTTTCTGCTTGTTGCTCGCGTTGTCGCTGTTCTGCTGATAGCCGCCGCCGATCGACAGCGGCCCCATTGCATACGACGCCGTGAAGCCATACATGCTGCCCGCGCCGAGATGCCCCGGCACCTGGCCCGAGAAGCCGCCGGGGCCGGTCGACGTGTAGTTGGTGCCGAACGAGTACATCGCGCCGATGGTCAAGCCCGCGAACGTGCCGTTGTACTTGACGGCGTTGTCCGCGTAAAGGCCCGCGCCGAGCGCGACCGGCAGCCATGCGTTCTCGAAGTAATTGCCGACGGTGAGCGGATCGTAGGTATCGCCGAGCATGTCGAAAAGAGGCGTCTTCTGGCGGCCGAGCGTGAGCGCGCCGTACTGGTTCGCAAGCCCGACATACGCCGCGCGATTGAAGGCGCGCTGGCTATCCGAATACTGGCCGTTGTTCAGTTCCACGCCGCCTTCGAGGCGAAAGATCGCCTTCAGTCCGCCGCCGAGATCTTCCGTTCCCTTGAGGCCGATACGGCTGTTCGTGATCGCGCCGTTCGTCATGTAGAGCTTGCCGTCGTTGTTGGCGTTCGCGTTGGTCAGATACCGCACGCTGACGTCGGCGACGCCATACAGCGTCACGGAGCTTTGCGCGAATGCGGACTGGCAGGCGCATGCGATGGCGGATACGGCAAGCGCGGTGGCCGCGCGGGAGGTGATCGTCTTCATGTTTGCTTTTGCGTTGTTGCTGTTCGATGAGATGCGCCCATTCGCGCGGCTTTCGTTTTGCCGGCTCCGGATCGCCGGCGCGACCGCGCCACGAACGGGCACGCGGACTTTTATCACATCAAATATCGCAGCGCATAGGCTCTGGCAAGCGGCTCGACACGGGTGTTGTGTTTAGCGCAAAAGCGGCGAGCGTTCCAAGCCGCCCCAATGAGGATCAGTGAGCGCGGCATGATCGTTAGTATGGCGAAACTTCGCGGCCCATCTTTGCTTCTGCACCCTTGTGCGAACGGGCGCAAACGTAGTAGCCACGTCATACGTAAAGGCAAAGCCCGATTGCAGCCCTCGCTTAATAGCCGTTATGCTTGAGAAAACGACACACTCGCAGACAGAAAGAGGGAGACATTCCATGCTGACGATCTGGGGCCGAGCCAATTCGGTCAACGTGCAGAAAGTACTGTGGTGCTGCGACGAGCTGGGAGTGGAATACGAGCGCATCGACGCGGGCATGCAGTTCGGCCGCAATCACGAACCCGACTATCTCGCGATGAACCCGATGGGCCGCGTGCCCACGCTCGTCGACGGCGACTTCGTGCTGTGGGAATCGAACGCCATCATCCGCTATCTGGCGATGCAGTACGGCGAAGGCAGCGCCATCTATCCCGCCGATCCGAAGCTGCGCGCGAGCGTCGATCGCTGGCTCGACTGGACACTGTCCACGCTCCAGCCTGCGGAACGCCCGGTGTTCTGGGGCTATATCCGTACGCCCGAGGCCAAGCGCCATGTGAAGCAACTGGAAGCCGATGCGCGCGAAGTGGAGGCGCTATGGCGGGTGATCGACGCGCACCTGAAGGGCCGCGAGTTCGTCGAAGGCAATGCCTTTTCGCTGGCGGATCTCGTTATTGCGGCTTATGCGCGGCGCTGGTATGGCATCGCGGAACTCGAACGGCCCGCGCTGCCCGACCTCGAACGCTGGTACGCGCAACAGTCGGCGCGCCCGGGGTTTCAACGCTACGTCGCACCGGAACTGACCTGAACGCATTTATCGCCGATACGGACATGACCATCGAACTGCACACATGGAACACGCCGAACGGGCGCAAGATCAGCGTCGCGCTCGAAGAGATGCAACTAGCTTATACCGTGAAGACAGTCGACATCACGAAGGGCGAGCAGCACGCGCCCGAATTTCTGCGCATCAGCCCGAACAACCGCATTCCCGCGATCGTCGATCCTGACGGACCCGATGGCCAGCCGATCAGCGTCTTCGAATCGGGCGCGATCCTGCTCTATCTGGGCGAGAAAACCGGCCAGTTTCTGCCCGCGGGCCTGCGCGATCGCGTGCCGGTGCTCGAATGGCTGATGTGGCAGATGGGCGGCTTCGGCCCGATGCCGGGACAGGTGCATCACTTCCGCATGGTCGAAGCGGAAAGCGACCGGCGTTACGGCCTCAAGCGTTATTCCGACGAAACGCGCCGCCTCTATGGCGTGCTCGACAAGCGCCTTGCCGATGTCGAATACGTCGCGGGCGCGCTGTCGGTGGCGGATTTCGCGATTCTCGGCTGGGCGTGGCGGCACGAGCGTCATCAGGTTTCGCTCGACGACTACCCGAACGTCAAACGCTGGTACGAAGCGCTGTTCGCGAGGCCCGGCGTGCAGCGCGGCTTCGAAGTGAAACTCGACCTGTCCTGACGCGCCGCCGCTATCATGCACGCGTAATATGAGCGGCATTCGAGCCCGACGCAACGAGGAGACGATGATGACCGCGCACATGTACGACGAGGGCCTTCCCAAGACCGTCGCCAACTTCGTGGCGCTGACGCCGCTGACTTTCATCGAACGCGCGGCGTCGGTATATCCGGCGCGGCCCGCCATCGTGCATGGCGAGATACGGCGCACGTGGGCCGAAACGTATGAGCGAACGCGGCGGCTGGCATCGGCGCTGGCCGCGCGTGGCATCGGCATCGGCGATACGGTCGCGGCCATGCTCTCCAACACGCCCGAGATGGTGGAAGCGCACTTCGGCGTGCCGATGACGGGCGCGGTGCTCAACACGCTCAACACGCGGCTCGATGCCGCCACGCTCGCGTTCATGCTGACGCACGGCGAAGCAAAAGCGGTGCTCGTCGACCGCGAGTTCGCCGGTGTAATGAAGAAGGCGCTCGAACAGGTGCCGCAGCCGGTCCTCGTGATCGATGTCGATGACTCGCAGTATGCGGGCGACGGCGAGCGCATCGGCGAGATCGACTATGAAGCGTTGCTCGCGGACGGCGATCCCGCCTATGAATGGTCGCCGCCATCGGATGAATGGAACGCCATCTGCCTCAACTACACATCGGGAACGACGGGTAATCCGAAGGGCGTCGTCTATCACCATCGCGGCGCTTATACGAACGCGGTGAGCAATATCCTCGAATGGGACATGCCGAAGCATGCCGTGTATCTGTGGACCTTGCCGATGTTCCATTGCAACGGCTGGTGCTTTCCCTGGACCGTCGCTGCCCGCGCGGGCGTGAACGTGTGCCTGCGCAAGGTCGATGCGAAGACCATCTTCGAGCTGATCCGCAACGAGGGCGTCACTCACTATTGCGGCGCGCCGATCGTGCAGAACCTGCTCGTCAACGCACCGGACGAGATGAAGCAGGGCATCGCGCACAAGGTTCATGCGATGGTCGCGGGCGCCGCGCCGCCCGCCGCGATGATCGAAGGCATGGAGCGGCTCGGCTTCGAACTGACGCACGTGTATGGACTCACGGAAGTCTACGGCCCCGCGACCGTCTGCGCGCAGCAAGCGGAATGGAGCGCGCTCGATATCGGCGAGCGGGCGCGGCTCAATGCGCGTCAGGGCGTGCGCTATCACTTGCAGGATGCAGTCAACGTGCTCGATCCGCTCACCATGCAGCCCGTTCCCCGCGACGGCGAGACCATCGGCGAGATCATGTTTCGCGGCAACATCGCGATGAAGGGGTATCTGAAGAACACCAAGGCCACCGAGGAAGCGTTTCGCGGCGGCTGGTTCCATACCGGCGATCTGGCCGTCGCGTATCCGGATGGTTATGTCCGCATCAAGGATCGCAGCAAGGACATCATCATCTCGGGCGGCGAGAACATCTCGAGCATCGAAGTGGAGGACGTGCTGTACCGGCATCCGGCGGTGCTGGCGGTAGCCGTCGTCGCAAAGCCCGATGCGCGCTGGGGCGAGACGCCGTGCGCGTTCGTCGAGACGAAGGCGGGCGCACAGGTCAGCGCGGACGAACTGATTGCGCATTGCAAGGCGCATCTCGCGGGCTTCAAGGTGCCGCGTGCCGTCGAGTTCTGCGAGTTGCCGAAGACATCGACCGGGAAGATTCAAAAGTTCGAACTGCGCAAGCGCGCGGGCTCGGTTGCGGCAATCGACGTTTGAAGGAGTCTGTTCGATGAGCGATAGCGAAGCACTCGTCCTGGTGGAACGCGACGCATACGGCGTACAAGGCGCGGTCAGGCTCACGATGAATCGCCCGCGTGCGTTCAACGCGCTGTCGGAGGCCATGCTCGGTGCGATGGAGCGCGAGCTGCAACGCATCGGCGAATCGGATGCGCGCGTCGTGGTGATTGCCGGCGAAGGGCGTGCGTTTTGCGCGGGCCACGATCTGAAGGAGATGCGCCAGGAGCCTGCGCTCGACTACTATCGCGAACTCTTCGCGCGTTGTTCCCGCATGATGCTGACGATACAGCGTATGCCGCAGCCGGTCATCGCGCGGGTGCATGGCATCGCGACGGCGGCGGGCTGTCAGCTCGTCGCGATGTGCGATCTCGCGGTCGCATCGGATGGGGCGCGGTTTGCGGTATCGGGCGTGAACGTGGGACTTTTCTGCGCGACGCCGGGCGTGGCGCTTTCACGCAACGTATCGCGCAAGGCGGCATTCGAGATGCTCGTCACGGGCGATTTCATCGACGCGCAGACCGCGAAGGAACGCGGGCTCGTGAATCGCGTGGCCGCGCCGGGCGAACTCGACGATGCCGTCCGCGCGCTCGCATCGAGCATCGCGGGCAAGCCGCGCGAAGCGGTTGCGGCGGGCAAGCGGCTTTTCTATCGGCAACTGGAAACGGGCATCGAACCGGCTTATGCGCTCGCATCGGAGACGATGGCCTGCAACATGATGGACGAGGCCACGCTCGAAGGCACGCAGGCGTTCATCGAGAAACGGCCGCCGCGCTGGTGAGCGTCGAATCACGATTGCGTGCCGGGCAATGGCGGCATGTTCTCGCTGGAACCGTCCGAGCCGCCGACGATGAACTCGCCCGCCGGAAAGCACATCGGCGCGCTGCCGTCGCAGCATCCGCCGGATTGATGAAAGAGCACCGCGCCATGCTGCGCCGTGAGCGTGTCGATCAGCGCGATGGCGGCAGGCGTTGCGATCACGCGCGGCACGTCCTCGTTGTTTTCGTTCATTGCATGTCTGCGGGCCGCCCGGCGATGCAGCGGCCCTGCTTTCACGAAGGTTTAGAAGAAGCCCAACGGCTTGTCGCTATAGCTGACGAGCAGGTTCTTCGTCTGCTGGTAATGGTCGAGCATCATCTTGTGATTCTCGCGTCCGATGCCCGATTGCTTGTAGCCGCCGAACGCCGCGTGCGCCGGATACGCGTGATAGCAGTTGGTCCACACGCGCCCCGCCTGGATCGCGCGGCCGAAGCGATACGCCCGCGTGCCGTCGCGCGTCCATACGCCCGCGCCGAGGCCGTAGAGCGTGTCGTTGGCGATTTCGAGCGCCTCTTCTTCGTTCTTGAAAGTCGTCACCGACACCACCGGCCCGAAGATTTCCTCCTGGAAGATACGCATCTTGTTGTGCCCGCGAAACACGGTCGGCTTCACGTAGTAGCCGTTCGCGAGTTCGCCATCGAGTGCATTGCGCTCGCCGCCGCTCAGGCATTCGGCGCCCTCCTGCTTGCCGAGATCGATATACGACAGGATTTTTTCAAGCTGCTCCTGCGATGCCTGCGCGCCAATCATCGTCCTGTTGTCGAGCGGATGACCCTGCGTGATCGCCGCGACGCGCTTCAACGCGCGCTCCATGAAGCGCTCATAGATCGATTCCTCGATGAGCGCCCGCGACGGACACGTGCACACTTCGCCCTGATTCAGCGCGAACATCGCGAAACCTTCGAGCGCCTTGTCGAAGAAGCTGTCGTCGGCATTGAGCACATCGGCGAAAAAGATGTTCGGGCTCTTGCCGCCGAGTTCGAGCGTCACCGGGATCAGATTCTGGCTCGCGTACTGCATGATGAGGCGGCCCGTCGTGGTCTCGCCCGTGAACGCGATCTTCGCAATGCGCTTGTTCGATGCGAGCGGCTTGCCCGCCTCCAGCCCGAAACCGTTCACCACGTTGACGACGCCCGGCGGCAGCAAGTCCCCGATGACTTCGAGCAACACGAGCAGCGACGCCGGCGTTTGCTCGGCGGGCTTCAGCACGACGCAATTGCCCGCCGCCAGCGCGGGCGCAAGCTTCCATACCGCCATCAGAATCGGGAAATTCCACGGGATGATCTGCCCGACCACGCCGAGCGGTTCGTGAAAGTGATAGGCGACGGTGTCGTCGTCGATCTGCGAGATGGAGCCTTCCTGCGCACGCGCGGCGCTCGCGAAGTAGCGGAAATGATCGATCGCGAGCGGGATGTCCGCAGCCATCGTCTCGCGCAGCGGCTTGCCGTTGTCGATCGACTCGGCCACCGCGAGCCGCGCGAGATTCGCTTCCATGCGATCCGCGATCTTCATCAGCACGTTCGCGCGATCGGCCGCCGATGTCCTCGCCCATCCCGCCTTCGCGGCATGCGCGGCGTCGAGAGCGGCTTCGATATCGGCCTCGCGGGAACGCGGTATCGACGTGAACGGCTCGCCGGTGATCGGCGAGATGTTGTCGAAGTACTCGCCGCCTGCGGGAGGCGCCCACTTGCCGCCGATGAAGTTGCCGTACTGCTTCTTGTACGGATATTCCGTGCTCAGGAACTGCATCTCTGCATGATTCATTTATGTGCTCCTCACATGTCGATATGAACGGCCCGCGATCGATGTCATCTTCGCCAGCGCGACCGCATCTGCGAGTTCCATGCCATTGCGTACGCTAAGGCTCGAAGCATTGACGGGCGGACGCTTGCGCTCCGTTCGCGCTCATATGCGCCTGACGCTCGCTGTTCACATTCGCTACAGGTGCAACTCGCGCTGTAGCCCAATGGCACAGGGCTGGGGCAAACGCTTATGCCAGCACGGTTCATATTGCAAAGCGTATCGCTCTTGTCTAAGGTCATGCGCAGCCGTCATGCGTTGCGGCCGTCATATGCCGGTTCATCGCATGTTCGACGCAACGCGACAGCGGCCACGACAAAGTAAAGATGAGCGCGCCGGCAGTTCGATTACGATCGGCGCGCCACGGAGACCACGATGACCAGCATCAATCAAGGGGCCGCGCATGGCCCGCATGGCTTCTTTTCGAAGGAAGCGACCGTCGCCCGGCCCGGCTTCTCGCGCTGGATGGTGCCGCCCGCCGCGCTCGCCGTGCATCTCTGCATCGGGCAGGCGTATGCGTTCTCGGTGTTCAATGCGCCGCTGACGAAGATCATCGGCATCACGCAGTCCGCGCCGGATGACTGGTCGCTCACCACGCTCGGCTGGATTTTCTCGCTGGCTATCGTGTTTCTGGGGCTGTCGGCGGCGTTCGCGGGCAAGTGGCTCGAAAAGGTCGGCCCGCGCCGCACGATGTTCACCGCGGCATGCTGCTTCGGCGGCGGCTTCCTCGTCTCCGCGCTCGGCGTGTATCTGCATCAGATCGCGCTGCTCTATCTCGGCTATGGCGTGATCGGCGGCATCGGGCTCGGGCTCGGCTATGTATCGCCCGTATCGACGCTGATCCGCTGGTTCCCCGACCGGCGCGGCATGGCGACGGGCATGGCGATCATGGGCTTCGGCGGCGGCGCGATGATCGCGGCGCCCGGCTCCGTCGCGCTGATGAACTACTTCAAGAGCGCGACGAGCACCGGCGTGGCGGAGACCTTCGTCGTGCTCGGCGTCCTCTATTTCATCTCGATGACGATCGGCGCGCTCGCCATCCGCATTCCCCCGGCGGACTGGAAGCCCGCGGGATGGACGCCGCCCGTGACCGCGAACCGGATGATCACGAAGAACCACGTGCATATCGACCAGGCGCTCAAGACGCCGCAGTTCTACCTGCTGTGGCTCGTGCTGTTCCTGAACGTGACGGCGGGCATCGGCGTGCTGGGCCAGGCATCGGTGATGATCCAGGAGAGCTTCAAGGCGTCGATCACGGCGGGCGCGGCGGCGGGCTTCGTCGGGCTGCTGTCGCTCTTCAACATGGGCGGGCGTTTCGTGTGGGCGTCGGCATCGGACTGGATCGGCCGCAAGAACACGTACTTCGTCTTCTTCGTGCTGGGCGCGGTGCTCTACTATCTCGTGCCGCAATTCGCGAGGGCCGGCAATGTCGCGCTCTTCGTGGCCGCGTACTGCGTGATTCTCTCGATGTACGGCGGCGGCTTCGCCACCATCCCCGCTTATCTCGCGGACATGTTCGGCACCGCGTTCGTCGGCGGCATTCATGGACGGCTCTTGACCGCATGGGCCGCGGCGGGCATCGCGGGACCCGTGCTCGTCAACTACATCCGCGCGTACGAAGTGGCGCAGGGCGTCGCCAAGGCCGATGCCTACACGATGACGCTGCACATCATGGCGGTGCTGCTCGTCATCGGTTTCTTCTGCAATCTGCTCGTCAAGCGCGTGAACGAAAGGCATCACATGGACACGGCGGCGCAGACTGCCAGCTGACACTCGGGGACTTCAATGAATACGTCGAACAAGGGACTGCTGGTGCTGTTCTGGCTTTATGTGCTGATTCCGCTCGCGTGGGGCGTGACGAACACGCTGACGCAGGCGGTGAAGCTTTTCCATTGACGGACGCGGCTCACGCGCGGATGTCGATTCGCGCGAGGGCCGCTTCGGGCGCTTCGCCCGTGACGCCAATGCTCGCCGATGGCCGCGCGGCCGATGTGGCGGTCCTCTGGGCCGATCGACGAGCCGCAGCATGTAAATCGGCACGCCGGCTTCGTGCAGCACTTCCAGCGCGCTTCCCATGTGACTTCACACGACCAGCGAAGCGCGTGCCTACCCTCCGCGCACTCAGGCACACGGCGTGCGTTCATCGGACTAGAACCGAACGTCCAATGAAGAACACGCCACCATGCGCAATCCCCCACGGCCCAAGCTGACCGGTTTCGACCAACGACAGGAACTCCTGACTGCGCGGCGCAACGCCAAAATGGCGCGCTCGACGCACGCTTACGTGCGCGGCAACACCGCCAAGTTTTACGACTGGCTCGAACAGGCCGACATCCGCAGCCTGCCCGAAGGTCCCGCGATCTGGATCTGCGGCGACTGCCATACCGGCAATCTGGGGCCGGTCGCGGACGCGCATGGGCGAATCGAAGTGCAGATTCGCGATCTGGATCAGACCGTCATCGGCAATCCGGTGCACGATCTGATCCGGCTCGGCCTGTCGCTCGCGACCGCGGCGCGCGGCTCCGCCTTGCCCGGCGTCACGACCATCAACATGATCGAAGCGCTGTTTCAGGGCTATGTGCTGGCGTTCGACCGCGACCGCGCGTCCGCCGAGGACTGCCGCAAGCCCGAAGTGGTGCGCGTCGTGATGCGCGAAGCGGTGCGCCGCTCGTGGAAGCATCTGGCGCGCGAGCGTCTCGACGACACCCGCCCGACGATTCCCTTCGGCAGCCGCTTCTGGCCGGTGAGCAAGGACGAGCGCGCGGAAATCGACGCGCTCTTCGAGAAAGCGACGGTCGCGAATCTCGCGACGAGCCTGCGGCATCGCCCCAACACGGGACACGTCACCGTCCTCGACGCCGCGTTCTGGGTCAAGGGATGCAGCTCGCTCGGACGCCTTCGCTACGCGGTGCTGCTCGATGTCGACGGCGGCGTGGTCGAGGGCGACGATCTGTGCCTCATCGACATCAAGGAAGGCGTGAAGGCCGCTGCGCCGCGTTATCAGGGCGTGTCGATGCCGCGCGACCATGCCGAGCGGGTCGTTGCGGGGGCGCGCGCCTTGTCGCCGCACCTCGGCGAGCGCATGCTGGCCGCGACGCTGCAGGGACGGCCCGTGGTGCTGCGCGAGCTGTTGCCGCAAGACCTCAAGCTGGAAATCGAGCAGATCGGCGAGACCGAAGCGATGGAAGTCGCGCGCTATCTCGGGTTCATCGTCGGTCAGGCGCACGCGCGTCAGATGGACAAGGCGACGCGTCGCGGCTGGCTCGCCGAATTGCGGCGCGCGAAGACCCGCTCGATCGATGCGCCGTTGTGGCTCTGGAGCAGCATTGTCGAACTGGTCGGCAGTCACGAAGTCGGGTATCTGGAGCACTGCCGGCGCTATGCGCTGGCGGCGGCCTAAGCTCGCGCGCCGCGCCTGGCTCCGAACTGAAGCTGTTGCGCCGCTTCATGGCGGGTTGGACCCTGCTGGACGTGCTCGCCTTCGTCGCGTTCCTTCCGATCTTCCGGCCGAAGGTGACGAAAACGCCTTGAATCTAGGCCCCGCGCTGCACGGCGGCATCCGCTTGCGCCTGCTCCAGATGCCGCAGCAACTTCGACACCATCCATACGACGGTGAACGCCAGCGCGACGAAGAACACCGCGAGCGGCGCCAGCACGTGCACCGAGACGAAGCCGGCGAGCGCCATCATCGCCGATGAAACCAGCAGCAGCGCGCAGCCGAGAATCGCGCTCGTCAGCCCGGCGATATGCGGGAACAGCGAATTGCCCTTCGCCATCAGCGTCGGATACATCGCGCCGGCGCAGAAGCCCATCACGAGCACGGGCGTCGCGAGCGTCCATACGCGCAGGCCGACGGTCAACGCAAGCAGCAGCATCACGAGCGATGCCGCCGCCATCCCGCAAGCCCCGATGCGCAGCCGCCGCTCCGCGCTCGGCAAGCGCGGACCATGCACGCGGTTTGAGAGGCCGCCGAGAAAGTAGGTCAGGCCGATGCCGAGCGCGAGATAGCCGAAGTAAGTCGGCGGTTTCTGCAGCGTGTTCTGCACCATGAACGGGCCGACGATATTGAACACGAGCAGGATGCTGTAGCAGAGGCCTTGCGCGAGAAAACAGCTCTGGAACACCGGGCTCGACAGCACCTTCCCCGCGTTCGTCAGCAACGTGCGCGGCGCGAGATGAACGGGGCGCGGCAAGGTCTCGCGATAGCGCCAGACGAGGCCCCACATCACGATCGAGTAAAGCAGCAGGAACACGAGGCACGACTTCCAGCCGAACAGCGTCTGCAAATGCGCGCCGATCACCGGTGCGACGATCGGCGCGAGACCCCACGCGATCGACATATAGGTGAACGCGTGCATCAGCGCCTGGCCGGTGAAGGAATCGGTGATGATGGTCTTCGCGAGCAGATTGGTCGTCGCGATGCCGAAGCCCTGCATGCAGCGCGCGAGCAGGAAGGTCTCGAGACTAGTCGCGGCGAGCGAAAGCAGGCAGCCGAGCGTGTAGATCACCAGCCCGAACGCGAGCACGCGCTTGCGGCCATAGGCATCGGCGACGGGGCCGAAAATGAGTTGCCCGAGCGCATACGCCGCCATGTAGCCGGAGACGCTCGACTGGATCGCCTGCGGCGAGGTGGCGAAGTAACGCGCCATCGCGGGAAGCGCGGGCACATAGATGTCGATGGCGAACTGTCCGGCGGAAGCGAACAGGCATACGAGAAACAGCAGGAAACGCGGCGAATTCGATTCACGCGCGGCGGCAAAAGAGCGGTCGGGGTTGGCAGGGTTCATGAAGGCGGCGTTCGGGTGCGAACGCGTATTTTGCCTGTCATCGCGAGAAGCCGTGCGATCGTCCGCGAGCCGAACGCTCTACACTGCAATCTGATCAACGGAGCCGCCCATGCAATACGACCCGAACAACGTCTTCGCCCGCATTCTTCGCGGCGAGTTGCCGTGCATCAAGCTGCGCGAGACGCAGCACACGCTCGCCTTCATGGATGTCATGCCGCAATCGGACGGGCATGTGCTCGTCATTCCGAAAGAGCCCGCCGCGACCATCCACGAGGTATCCGATGCCGCGCTCGCCGAATGCATGCGCGAGGTGAAGCGCGTGTCGGCAGCGGTGCGCGATGCGTTGCAACCCGATGGCATGCTCATCGCGCAGTTCAACGGAGAGGCGGCCGGTCAGACCGTGCCGCACATCCACTTTCACATCATTCCGCGCTGGCGCGATGTGCCGCTCAGGCAGCATGGCCGCGTGCGCGCCGACGATGCGGCGCTCGAGGCGCTGGCCGGGCGCATCCGCCCGGCTCTGACCGTCTAGCCCTGCCGCGCGATGCCGGATGCATCCGCCTCGCGCGTCGATCCTTTCGCGGGACGGCCCGCCCAGTAGCCCGCCAGCATCGAGCCCGACAGGTTGTGCCACACGGAGAACAGCGCGCCGGGCAGCGCGGCGATCGGCGTGAAATACAGCTTGCCGAGCGTCGCGGCGAGGCCGGAATTCTGCATGCCCACTTCGATCGCGAGCGTGCGGCAGACGGCTTCGTCGAAACCGAGCAGACGGCCGCCCCAATAGCCGCCCAACAGGCCGATGCCGTTATGCAGCACCACGCCCAGCGCGACCACCGCGCCCACCGACGCAATGCTCTTCTGCGTCCCGCCGACCACCGCCGCGATGATGAGCAGAATCGACACCATCGAGATGATCGGCAGCACGGGCTCGATCTTGCGCACGAACTTGCCGAACAGACGATTCACGATCAGCCCGACGATGATCGGCAGCGCGACGATCTGAAGAATGCTCATCAGCATGCCGTGCACGTCGACGGCGATCGACGCATCGACATAAAGGCGCGTGAGCAGCGGCGTCGCGAACACGCCGACGAGCGTCGACAACGCACTGATCGTGACGGACAGCGCGACGTCGCCGCGTGCGAGGTAAATCATTACGTTCGACGCCGTGCCGCTCGCGACACTGCCGACGAGCACCATGCCCGCCGTGAGATCGGGCGGCATGCGCAGCAGCTTCGCAATCACCCAGGCGGCGAGCGGCATCACGAGGTAATGCAGCACGATGCCCGCGATGACCGGGGCGGGGCGCGTGAAGACGTGGCGGAAATCGTCGATGGAAAGCGTGACGCCCATCGACAGCATGATGATGGTGAGCAGCGTCGTGACGTGCGGCGCAATGCCGGTCACAGAAGAAGGCGACAGATAGGCGGCGACTGAAACCACCACGGCCCAAAGCGGAAAAAGACGGGTGATGCGGGCAAGCATTTGAAGCGTTCCTCGGAGGTCGTGTCGTGATGTGTGCGATGACGCGCGAGCCGGAAATGGTTACGGCTCGCGGTCGAAGAGAACTGCGAAAGGCTTGCCTTCGTGGGGCGCATGCCCGCCGTGGCGCCGGCGTGCGCGGATGGCGCACGGCGCGGCCCGGATGACGGCGGGCGTGGCATTCTACCGGCTGTGGGCGGCCACAAGCGCCTTGGAGTCAGCGCACCGACTCGATCTTGCTCGCGCTCAAGTCCGTGGGGAAGCAGTGCGGATGCTCGAAGCCCATCGGCGATGCGCCCGTCGAATAGACGATGTTGTCCGTATTGCCCGGCCCTTGACCGGCAGGCACGCTGCCGAGTCCCGCGAGCTTGCGCATGCGGTACGCGATGGCATGATCGGCGCATGCGCTGTCGCCGCTCACGCCCAGGCCGCCGACCACCTTGCCGCCCGCATACAGCGCGACGCCGCCGCCGAAGGTGATGACGCCTCCGAGCGTGCGCCCGATGCCGGTGCCCTGCTCGAGAAAGCGCGCATCGAATGGATTCGAATTGTTCAGGCCATACAGCGATCCGCCCGGCTGAGTGGGAGCGTACAGATTGGCGGTCGATAGCGCGAGCGCGTCGTTGCTGAAGCCGTTCGCGGTATAGGCCTTCGCAATCGCAATCGCGCGGCTGCCCGGCCATGCGTCTCCGGTCTTGATGACGGAACAGAGATGTCCCTGCCGATCCACGACGGCCGCCCACATGCGATTCGGCTTGAAAATGCCGCCGTTGCCATCGCTCAGATTGACTACGGTATAGAGCTGTTTCTCGACCAGCGACACCGTGCCTTGAGGAAGGATGCATCGCCCGGAGGGAGCGTCGTCGTTATCGTATGAATGAGGGTGAGCCAGCGGCGCAACCAAAGCGATGCACAGTCCGGCAAGCAGCGAGTGACAAGCGACTTTACGCATGGCGATTCTCCCGATGTACATACGATTTGACTACACGAGTGACGCGCGAAAATCGATCGCTGCCTAACAAGATAGGATGCCTTAGTTAATAGAACGAGCGGTTATCTGAACCGCGTGAACTCCCTGGATATCTGAATGAGTTGCGTATCTGCAGCGACCGAAAGGATTTCGTGTCTGTCGTTATGCGAATTGAAAGGGAGCGTCGCGCTTTACTTGAGAACCGACGCTTCCACCGACGCCAGATACGCGGCCAGCGCCCGCTTCACCTCACGCAGATAGCGCTTGGCAAGCTGCACGTCGCCCATTGCGGGCCGCAGCTTGATCGCAAGCGATCCGCTCGCGAGCGCACGCAAGATCTCCACGTACAGCGCGCGTTCCGCAGGCTTGACCTGCGGCATGCGCGCATCGACCACTTTTCGCAGCGTGCCGGCGTCACGCTTTTTGTTGTCGTCGTGCGGCATGACCGTCATCAGGATCAGGCAGTCGGGGTGCTGCTCCAGATACGTGATGTACGGCGTCATGAAGCGGTCGATCACCGCCTCGGACGACAGCCCGCGCCACGTGTCGATACCGATCTGGCCGAGCTCGTCGTCGATCTCGCCGGTGGCCGCCATGTGCCGGTCCCACAGCGCGCTCAACAGGCTCTCACGGTCCGGAAAGAAGTGATACATCGAGCCGATGGGCGTTTGCGCGCGCCGCGCGACGCCATGCATGGTGACGCCCGGCAAGCCCTTTTCGACGATCAGTTCCGCCGTCGCGTCCAGGACGGCCTCGATTCTTGCGCGGCCGCGCGCCTGCAAGGGAGAACGTGCTGCATTGACGCGTCCGGCGTCGTGGCTTTCGGTGTCGCGGTCGTCGCGCTGCTTCGTCATCTTGTGTCCATGATCTGATCAAACTAGACGCTCGCGTCTACATTCGTGCATACTAGACGACATCGTCTAGTTTGGCGAGCGCAACAGCGTGCCTCTTCGCATCGCGTGCGCCGCTTTCATCGGGCCGCCTTTCGCGCGCGCTCACGAATCTCCGGAGAAAACATGGCAGTTGCAGCGCCCACACAAGGCGGCGATTCCAATTCGGCTACTCAAGGCAAGCCCTCGCGGCGGCGCTTGGTCATCATCGTCGGCATCGTCGCGGCCGTCGTCGCGCTCGCGTGGGGGCTTCGGTGGTGGACCGTCGGCCGCTTCGTCGAAAGCACGGATGACGCTTATTTGAAAGCCGACAGCGTCACCATCGCGCCGAAAGTGAGCGGCTATGTGACCGACGTCCTCGTCGAAGACAATCAGGCCGTAGCCGCCGGCGCGCCGCTCGCGCGCCTTGATACGCGGCAGTATCAGGCCTCGCTCGATCAGTCGAAGGCCACGCTGGACGCCCGCGCCGCCGACATTCAGCGCGCCGAAGCCGAACTCCGGCAGCAGCAGGCCAACGCCGACCAGGCGAAGGCGCAGGCCGAAGTCTCGCGCGTCAGTCTGCAACATGCGGAAGACGACGTCAGCCGTTATCGTCCGCTCGTCGCCACGGGCGCGGAAAGCGCCGAGCGTCTCGCCAGCCTCGTCAGCACACGCGATCAGGCGCGCGCCACGCTCGCCGCGAATCAGGCCGCCGCCCGCTCCGCCGCCACGCAAATCGGGGCGACGCAAGCGCAGATCGTGCAGGCCCGCGCACAAATGGAAGCGGCACAAGCGCAATTGAACCAGTCCAAGCTCGACATGAACGACACCACGCTTTACAGCCCGCTCGCGGGACGCGTCGGCGATCGTTCCGTGCGCGTCGGCCAGTACGTGCAGCCCGGCACGCGGCTGATGACGGTCGTGCCGGTGCAGACGGTCTATCTCGAAGCGAACTTCAAGGAAACGCAGGTGGGCCGCATGCGCGTCGGGCAACCGGCGACGCTGCACGTCGATGCGCTCAAGGGCACGGATCTGCATGGCGTCGTCGAGAGTTTTTCGCCCGGCACCGGCGCGCAATTCGCGCTGCTGCCGCCGGAGAATGCAACAGGCAACTTCACGAAGATCGTGCAGCGCGTGCCGGTGCGGATTCGCGTCGATACGGGGCCCGAAACGCGCAAGGTGCTGCTGCCGGGCCTGTCCGTGACCGTCGATGTCGATACGAAATCGGCCACCGACGAGAGCAAGCGCATCGCCGCAGAAAATCGCCATGACTGACGCGAACGCGCAAGCCCGCGCGAGCGCCACCGACTGGATCGCCGTCACGGCGGGCGCGCTCGGCGCGTTGATGGCCACGCTCGACATCTCCATCACGAACTCCGCGCTTCCGCAGATTCAGGGCGAAATCGGCGCGACCGGCACCGAAGGCACATGGATTTCGACCGGCTATCTGATGTCCGAAATCGTGATGATTCCGCTTGCCGCGTGGCTCACCCGCGTGTTCGGGCTGCGCAACTTTCTGCTCGGCAATGCGGTGCTCTTCACGCTCTTTTCGATCATGTGCGGGCTGTCCAATTCGCTGCCGATGATGGTCGCGGGCCGCATCGGCCAGGGCTTCACCGGCGGCGCGATGATTCCGACCGCGCAGACCATCATCCGCACGCGGCTGCCGCGTCAGCAGATGCCCGTCGGCATGACCATCTTCGGGCTGATCGTGCTGCTCGGGCCGCTGCTCGGCCCGGTGCTCGGCGGCTGGCTCGCGGAAAACATCTCGTGGTCGTGGTGCTTCTTCATCAACCTGCCGGTGGGCATCGCGCTTGCCGTGCTGCTCGTCAGCGGCCTCCCGGCGGACAAGCCGCACTGGGAAGCGTTCTTCAAGGCCGACTGGATCGGCATTGCGGGGCTGGCGATCGGTCTAAGCTCACTCACGGTCGTGCTCGAGGAAGGCCAGCGCAATCAATGGTTCGAATCGCATGAAATCGTGATGCTGACGTGCGTCACCGCGTTCGGTTTCATTCTCATCGCGGTGTCGCAGTTCGTCGCGAAGCAGCCTATCGTGCGGTTGTCGCTGTTGCGCAATCCGCGCTATGCGAGCGTCATCTTCATCGTGTTCGCGGTCGGCGCGGGACTTTATTGCGTGTCGTTCCTGCTGCCGCAGTTCCTGAGCATCGTCGCCGGCTACAACGCGTTCCAGTCCGGCTCGATCATGCTTATATCCGGCGTGCCCGCGTTTCTCATCATGCCCGTGCTGCCCCGTCTGCTCGGCAAGGTCGACTCCCGCGTGCTCGTCATTTCCGGTTTGCTGTTCTTCGCGGCAAGCTGTCTGCTCGACATTTCGCTCACCGCGCAGAGCGTCGGTGACGACTTCTTCTGGTCGCAAATCTTGCGCGGCTTCGGGCAGATGCTCGCGATGATGCCGCTCAATCAGGCATCGATGGCCGCGGTCTCGCGCGAGGAATCCGGCGATGCAGCCGGCCTCTACAACATGGCGCGCAATCTCGGCGGCTCCGTGGGGCTCGCGATTCTCGGCACGGTCATCGATCGGCGCAACGACTTTCACGGCGCGGCGATCCGCGAATCGGTGACAGCGAATTCGATCATTGGCCAGGAGCGCATCGCGGGCAGCGCGGCCAGCTTCTTTGCACAGACCGGCGACATGGCGCACGCGAAGCTGCAGGCGCTCGGCCAACTGTCGATGCAGATCAGCCAGCAAGCCATCGTCATGACGTACTCCGAAACGTTCTATGTGCTCGCGATCGCGCTGCTTGCGTGCCTGCCGCTCGCGCTGTTGTTGAAGACGCCCAAGCCGCAGCCCGGCGAAATGCCATCGGCCGGACACTGATGCAATGAATCAATTAAAGATGTCATCACGCCACTTCTCTTTCACTCGCTTGCTGCCGCTCGCGGCATTCGCACTCGCCGCGTGCACGGTCGGCCCCGACTATCGCGGCGCGCCGGATGTCGCATCTGAATCCGTAAAAAGCGGCGCGTTCGTGCGTGCCCCGCTCGAAGGCGTTGCGACGACGCATGCGCCCGCCGCATGGTGGTCCTCGCTCAACGATCCGCAACTGGACGCGCTGATCGACGCCGCACTCGCGCACAATCCCGACCTCAAGATGGCGCAAGCGCGTCTGCGGCAAGCGCGCTCGCAATTGCGCGAGCAGCGCGCGAATGAACTGCCGAAAGTATCGGCTTCCGCGGCGGCGTTGCGCATGCGTTCGCCCGATACCTCGATCTTCGGGCAATCGGAAGGCTCGGGCGGCGGTCGCGGCCCGGTCGATTTCTACACCGTGGGCTTCGATGCCTCCTGGGAAATCGACCTCTTCGGCGGCACGCGGCGCGCGATCGAAGCCGCATCCGGCGAAGCCGATGCCGTCCAGGCCGATCTCTCCGACACGCAAGTGTCGCTCGCGGCGGAAGTGGCATCGGCGTATATCGATCTGCGCGATCAGCAGGAACGTCTCGCGCTCGCGCAGCGCACCGCCGAGTATCAGCAGCAAATGCTGACGCTCACCGAGCAGCGGCGCGCGCGCGGCACGGCGGCCGAGGTCGATGTCGAACGTCTCTCCACGCAGGTCAACACCACGCGCGCAACGCTCGTGCCGTTGCAAGTGCAGATCACGGATTCGCTCGATCAGCTCGCCGTGCTGACCGGCCGCGCGCCCGGCGCACTCGATGCCGAACTCGCGCAGCCCGCTCCGTTGCCAGCGCTGCCCGCATCGGTATCCATCAGCGATCCCGCGACGATGCTCCAGCAGCGCCCCGACATTCGCGCGGCGGAACGGCGTCTCGCATCGAGCAATGCGCAGATTGGCGAGCACATCGCCGATTATTTCCCGAAGGTGTCCTTGCTCGGCGATATCGGCTTCTCGGCTTCCGACCCTGCCCATTTGTTGCGCAAGCAGAATTTCTCGTGGGTCGGCGTGCCGTATCTGCAATGGAACGTGTTCGATTTCGGCCGCACGACCGCGAGCGTCGATGCCGCCGAGGCATCGCGCGACGAAGCCGAGGCGCGTTACGAAAAGACCGTGCTCGCCGCGCTGAAGGACGCCAATTCCGCGCTCTCGCGTTACGGCAATCAGCGCGAACATGTCGTGCGGTTACAGCAGGTGCAGGCGTCGTCGGAGCGTTCAGCTACGCTCGTGCGTCAACGCTATACGGCGGGTGTATCGACATTGATCGATCTGCTCGATGCGCAGCGCACGCAATTCGCCGCGCAACAGGACGTGGTCGCGGCGCAGGCTGAGTTGTTGAAGGACTACGTTTCCTTGCAAAAGAGTCTTGGACTCGGGTGGCAACAGCGCGACAATCCAAGCTCCTGACCGGAGCTGCGCGCGGCGCTATACTCTCGCGCTTTTCACCCAGCAAGACAGGATTACCGATGAACGCCCTCCCTCCCTGCCCGCAATGCCATTCCGAATTCACTTACGAGGATGGCGGCGTCTACATCTGCCCCGAGTGCGCGCACGAATGGAAGGCGCAAGCGGGCGACGCCGCCGAAGCCGCCGCGAAGGTGTATCGCGATTCGGCGGGCAACATTCTTCAGGACGGCGACACGGTGACCGTCATCAAGGACCTGAAGCTGAAGGGCTCGGGCGGCGTCATCAAGATGGGCACGAAGGTCAAGAACATCCGTCTCGTCGATAGCGATCACGATATCGACTGCAAGATCGACGGCTTCGGCGCGATGAGCCTGAAGTCCGAATTCGTCCGCAAGGCATGATCTCGCGATAGAAACCTCGGCGGGCAGGATGTAAAGATGCGTTACGATGCAGTCTTTTCCCTGCCCGGCCCCGCCGTTTCGTTTTGACCGCGTCCGAATTCAAAGCCACCGCGCGCGCAGCGCTGACCCAGCTTGCGGTCCGGCTGCGTCCGCATCTGCGGCCCCGCACGCTGCTTCTGCTGCCTGCGTTGTTCCTGCTTTATGTGCTGGTGCTGATTCCGTTCACGCCCGGCATACGCGACATTCGCAAAGCCAAGGTCGATCAGCCCGCGCAAATCTATTCCGCCGATGGCAGGCTGCTTGCCGAGTTCAAGCCGACGCATCGCGAATGGGTGAGCCTCAAGCAGATATCGCCGAACGTCGTCGATGCGCTCATCGCAACGGAAGACCGGCGCTTTTACGAGCATCACGGTATCGACTGGCGGCGCACTGCATCGGCTGCGGTGCATACGTTCTCGGGCGACCGTCAGGGCGGCTCCACGCTCACGCAACAGCTCGCACGCAATCTGTATCCCGATGAAGTCGGCCGCTCCCAAACGCTCACCCGCAAGCTGAAGGAAGCGATCACCGCGTTCAAGATCGAAGCCGTCTATTCGAAGGACGAGATTCTCGAAACGTATCTGAACACGGTGCCGTTTCTGTATAACGCGTATGGCATCGAAATGGCCGCGCGCACTTACTTCGACAAGTCCGCCGGCCAGCTCGACGTGCTCGAAAGCGCGACGCTCATCGGCATGTTGAAGGGCAACAGCTATTACAACCCCGTCATCAATCCGGAGCGCGCGCTCGACCGGCGCAACATCGTGCTCGGTCAGATGGTGCGCTTCGGTCATCTCGCGCCCGCAAAACTCGATGCGCTGAAGAAGCGCCCGCTGCGGATCGACTTCGAGCGGCAGACCGAGGAGCCGGGACGCGCGCCGCATTTCGCGCAGCAGTTGCGCAAATGGCTGATCGCGTGGGCAGACGACCACGACTTCAACATCTACTCGGATGGGCTGATCGTCAGGACGACGATCGATTCGCGCCTGCAGTCCATGGCGACGCAATCGCTGATGTTGCAGGGCAATCAGTTGCAGTCGATTGCGAATGCGGCGTGGGGCGGACGCGGCGGCTGCGCGAGCGCGAACGACGATCTCGCGCGCGCGTTCATCCGAGAGACGGGCGACTATCGCAAGGCCCGCGACGCCGGCGCGAACGATGCCGATGCGTTGAAGCATTTGATCGGGGATCGCAACTTCATGCGCGCGCTCTGTGAAGAAAAGACGCGCGTGCAGGCTGCGTTTCTCGCACTCGATCCGCGCAACGGCCAGATCAAGGCGTGGGTCGGCAGCCGCGACTTCACGCAAGACCCGTTCGATCACGTCCAGCAAGCGCGCCGCCAGCCCGGTTCCACGTTCAAGCCGTTCGTCTATGGCGCGGCTTTCGAGCGCGGCGCGATGCCGACGGATACGTTCGTCGACCAGGACGTGACGATTCCTGTCAAAGGCGACGAGACCTGGCATCCGACCGACGAAGCGCCGCCCAGTGGCCGTGCAGTCAGCTTGCGCGACGGCATCGCGTATTCGAAGAACCGCATCACCGCGCAACTGATGCAGACCGTCGGCCCGGCTCGCGTCGCGCGGCTCGCACGCGACATGGGCGTGCGCGAGAGCCATCTCGACGAAGTGCCGTCGCTCGCGCTCGGCACGAGCCCGGTCACGCTGAAGGAAATGGTGTCGGCGTACGGCACCATCGCGAACGATGGCAATTACATGGAGCCGTTGCTCGTTACGCGCATCGAGAACAAGCAGGGCGAAGTGCTCGCGCAATTCGACAGCACGCCGGAGCGCGCATTATCGGTCGATGCAACGCACAAGCTCGTCGATGTGATGCGCGACGTGGTGAACCGCGGCACCGGCACGGCCATTCGCACGCGCTTTGGCATTCGCGCCGATGTCGCCGGCAAGACCGGCACGACGCAGGACAACGCGGACGGCTGGTTCATCCTGATGCATCCGCAACTGGTTGCGGGCGCATGGGTCGGCTTCAACGATAGCCGCGTCACGTTGCGCAGCGATTACTGGGGACAAGGCGCGCATAGCGCGTTGCCGATGGTCGGCGACTTCACGCAACGCGCGTTGCGTTCGCATCTGATCGATGCACGTGCGCGCTTCGACATTCAGGCGCCGCCGAGCGCATGGCAGACTTTCACGACGCGCCTGCGCGGCTGGATCGACGAGACCTTCGGCAAGACGGCGAAGCCGACTGTTGCGAAGTCCGGGCAGACCGTCACGCAGAAGCCGGCTCGCGTGAAGCGCGCGCCCGCCGAGCCCGAAGCCGAAGTGACCGAAGAAGCGCCGCCGCAGCCGCCGGTATTTCAGACGATGCCGCCGTTGTTGCCTTCGAGTCCCGAGGCGGCGAGCGCAGCGCCGGCATCGGCACCCTGATTCAGGCCCCGGAGAAGCGCTCCGCCCGATGCCCGCGAGGGACGCCGGGCACCTCCGCGCCGATGCGCCGATTAGCGGGCGGACCTGAAACGGCTCATGCGAATAAAACCAGTTCGCTAGCGCGCACTCGCATAGCGTTGAAGTCCCTCAATGCTTTCATCCAGCTCCGCGACAAGCCGCGCCATCAATTCGGCGGCCGGCAATTCGCGTGCGAGCGCCGCCGCTTGCCCCGCCCACTGCGCGCCGTAACCGAACTCGCCCTTCGCCTTCGCAGCACCATGCAGTGCCTTGCCGGCGTCGTAAGTAATGGGATAGTCGGGGTTGCGCGGTGCATCGGCGCTGCGGCCCAGTTCGGTGAACTTGTTGGCGAGGCCGCGCGCCATGCGTCCGGAAATCGCCGCAGTGAAGGCCGTGCGATTCGCGGCATCGCTGAGAATCGCACGGCGATAACCGGCATCGATCGATGTCTCCGTGCACGCCACGAACGCGGTGCCCAACTGCGCCCCCTGCGCGCCCAATGCGAGCGCAGCCGCGATGCCCGCGCCATCCATGATGCCGCCCGCTGCGATCACCGGCACGTCGAACTTGCTGGCCAGAAGGCGCGTGAGCGCGAACGTGCCGAGTTCATCGTCGTCGCTGTCGATGTCGAAGAGACCGCGATGACCGCCCGCCTCGGTACCCTGCGCGACGATCGCATCCATGTTCGCATCGGCCAGTTGTTGCGCTTCGCGCACGTTCGTCGCCGATGCAATCAGCGTGATGCCCGCACGGCGCAAAGCGTCGATCGCATAATTAGATGGCAGTCCGAAATGAAAGCTCACGATGGCGGGCTTCTCTTCGAGAAAGACGTCGAGCATGTCCTTGTCGACGAGGAAGCTGGTGTAGATTTCCCCGAGCGTCTGCGGCGGCTTTGCATCGTACTGTGCGAATAGCGGCGCGAGCCAGTCGATCCATGCCTTCTCGACCGCCTCGTTCGCCTTCGCCGGACGATGACAGAACACGTTGATGTTGAACGGCTTGTCAGTCAGCGCGCGCGTCTCGCGGATGGTCTTGCGCGCGGCCTCTGCGTTCATCGCGCCGACGCCGAGCGAGCCGAGCCCGCCCGCGTCCGATACCGCCGCCGCGAGCGCGGGCGTGCTAACGCCGGCCATCGGCGCCTGAATGATGGGCTTCGTGATGCCGAGCCTTTGCATCAAGGTAGGGGTCATGGAAAGGTCTCTCCTGAAAGCACTGTCATCGCAAAGCATAACGCCCGCTTGTCCATCGTGGAGAAGCGGGCGTCATGTTCATACGTTAAGAGATTACTTCGAAGTCGGCATCACGAATTCCGCGCCCTTCTCCGTGCTTTCCGGCCAGCGCTGCATGATCGACTTCTGCTTCGTATAGAAGCGCACGCCTTCTTCGCCGTAAGCGTGCATGTCGCCGAACAGCGAACGCTTCCAGCCGCCGAAGCCGTGCCATGCCATCGGCACCGGAATCGGCACGTTGATGCCTACCATGCCCACTTCGATGCGCCGGCCGAACTCACGCGCGACGTGGCCATCGCGTGTATAGCATGCGACGCCGTTGCCGAACTCGTGCGCGTTGACGAGATCGACGGCTTCGGCGAAGTCCTTCACACGCACGCACGCGAGCACCGGTCCGAAAATCTCTTCCTTGTAGATGCGCATGTTCGGCGTGACATGATCGAACAGCGTGCCGCCCGTGAAGAAGCCGTCTTCGTGGCCCGCGACCTTCAGGCCGCGCCCGTCGACGACGAGTTGCGCGCCTTCGTCGACACCCATCGCGATATAGCCTTCGATGCGATCCAGCGCAGCGCGCGTGACGATCGGACCCATTTCCGCATCCGCCTCCATGCCGTTCTTCACGACGAGCTGACGCGCACGTTCGGCCAGACGCGGCACGATCTTGTCGGCGACATCGCCGACGAGCACGGCCACCGAGATCGCCATGCAGCGCTCGCCCGCGGAGCCATAGCCCGCGCCGATCAGTGCGTCGATGGTCTGGTCGATGTCGGCGTCCGGCATCACGACCATATGATTCTTCGCGCCGCCGAGCGCCTGCACGCGCTTGCCGTGCTTCGCGCCCGTTTCGTAGATATAGTTCGCGATCGGAGTCGAGCCGACGAAGCTGATCGCGCGGACATCGGGGTGCGCGAGCAGCGCATCGACGACGACCTTGTCGCCCTGCACGACGTTGAGGATGCCATCGGGCAAGCCGGCTTTCTTCAGCAGATCCGCCATGAACAGCGACGCGGAAGGATCGCGCTCGCTCGGCTTCAGGATGAACGCATTGCCCGCTGCAATCGCGACCGGGAACATCCAGCACGGCACCATGCACGGGAAGTTGAACGGCGTGATGCCCGCGACGATGCCGAGCGGCTGGCGCGTCGTCCAGTTGTCGATGCCGGTTGAGACCTGTTCGGTGTAATCGCCCTTCAGCAGTTGCGGAATGCCGCACGCGAATTCGATCACTTCGATGCCGCGCGTCACTTCGCCCTGCGCATCCGAGAAGACCTTGCCGTGCTCGGCGGTGATGATCGCGGCGAGCGCATCGCGATTCTGATTCATCAGTTCCAGGAAACGCTGCATGACGCGCGCGCGGCGGATCGGCGGCATGTCGCGCCATGCGGGAAACGCAGCCTTCGCGCTGGCGACGGCGGCTTCGACATCCGCGGCTTCGCCCAGCACGAGCTTGCGGGGACGCTCGCCCGTCGCGGGGTTGAAGATCGGCTGCGAGCGCGTGCCCGAGCCGTTCACGCGCTCACCGTGAATGTAGTGAACGACGTCGGCGGTATCGTTGAAGGCTTGCATCTCGTCTCCCGTCTGCGGAATGGGTTGGCAATGTCGTCAGTGTAAGAAGCGTTGCGGGCGCTGCAAAGACGCTATGATTGAACTCATTGTTCACGCTGCCAAACAATCGGCGCATGGAAGACGAAAAGATCGAGACGCTCTGGACGCATCTGCACTGGCTGACCGTGCTTGCCGAACAGGGCAGCTACACGGCGGCGGCCGCGCGGCTCGGCGTCAGTAAGGCGGCGATGAGTCAGCGCATCGCCGAACTGGAGCGCGCAGCGGGCGTTCCGCTCGTCACGCGCACGACGCGCAGCGTGCGCTTTACCGAGGCGGGCCGGCGTCTCGTCGATGAAACGCGCGGGCAATACGAGCATATTGCCGCGAGTTTTTCGGGCGTGCGGGAGATGGCGGGCATCGCGCGGGGCCTGATCCGCGTGACCGCGCCGGTCGCGTTCGCGCGGCAGCAATTGACGCCGAAACTCGCGGGCTTTTTGCATGCGCATCCCGAAGTGCGCGTGCAACTGGAGGCATCGGACCGGCTGACGTCGATCGCCACCGAAGGCTTCGATCTGGCCATCCGGCACAGCGCGCACGCGCCGGAGACGCACGTCGCATGGAAGCTGTGCGATACGCACTCGGTCATCGTCGCGACGCGCGCCTACCTGAAACGGCGCGGCACGCCCGCGACGCCCGCCGATCTCGCCGTCCACGATTGCCTGTTCTATCCGCGCACGCAGGCGGCCAGCATCTGGTCGTTCGTGCGCAAGGGCGCGCGCAAGACGGCATCCGGGCCGTACACGCTCGCGGTGAACGGCGCGTTTTCCGCCAACAACAGCGAGTTGCTGCGCGATGCGGCGCTGGACGATCTCGGCATCGCGCTGCTGCCCGACTTCACCGCGCAAGCGGCCGTGCAGGCGGGAAAACTCGTGGTGCTGTTGCCGGACTGGCGTCCGGTGGGCGCGTTCGCCGATCAGCTTTACGTCGTGCGTCCCTATGCGCCGCACGTCCCGCGCGCGGTTGCGCTCTTCATCGGATACTTGCGCGAGGCGTTTGCAGGCGGCTTCCCGCTCTCGGTCACGTGACGTAGAGCAGCGCGGCCACCGCCATCAGGCAAGTGCAGGCGTTGAAATAGAAGAACCAGGTGGAGTGAAGCAGGCGGAAACGCAACGGCTCGTCGCGGCGGCGCGGGTCGCCGTGGAATTGCCAGAGATCGAGATAGGTGGTGACGGTGCACGAGAGCATCGCGATCGCCGTTACGAAGGATACCGAAATGAACAGAGTCCAGGCGAGGTCTTTCATGGCAAGTCGTCGACGATGATTCCGGCACTCGTGCCGTGGCCTGGGACGACCGCAAGCTCGCGGAATACGATCGGCACAATCGTGGTTCGCGTCCCATGCAGGAAGTATAGGAAGCGAACGAGGGTGCGAGAGATCTGACAAACCCCAGTTAATGATCCGAAGGATTGCGCTTGACCATGAAAAACGCGCCCCGGAGGGCGCGTTTTCAAGCATGCAATGCGGCTGCAACGGATTGCAGCCGCCGGCTCAGGGTCAGACCTTCTTGACCGATGCCTCGTAAATCTCGTCGATCGATTCAGCGAGCGTCTTGTCGAACTCGCTATCGCTCATGGACTTCTTCAGCTCGTTGATGAGCGCACGCGAAAAACTTGCAATCATGCCGTGGTTTTCCGCAAGGCGCTTGCATGCATCCGTGCGCGAGTAGCCGCCGGAGAGCGCCACCACGCGCATCACACGCGGATGCTCGATCAGCGGGCGATAGAAATCCGCTTCGTCCGGGATGGTCAGCTTGATCATCACGCGGCTTGATTCCGGCAGCGCGTCCAGGCCTTTCAGCAGTTCGTCGCGCAGGATCTTTTCCGCGCCCTTCTTGTCCGGGCTCTTGATCGAGACTTCCGGCTCGAGGATCGGCACGAGACCTTGCGCGATGATCTGCTCGCCCACTTCGATCTGCTGCTTCACCACCGCCGCGATGCCCTTCTCCGACGCCTGATGGATCACCGAGCGCATCTTCGTACCGAACACGCCGAGCTTGGCCGCGCGCTGAAGCAGTTCGTCGAGGCCGGGAATCGGCTTCATGATCTGCACGCCATCGGCTTCGGCTTCCAGCCCCTTGTCGACCTTCAGGAACGGCACGACGCCACGGTCTTCCCACAGAAACGTCGGCACCGGCTTGCCTTCGGCTTCGCCGTCCATCGTGCGCTCGAACAGGATCGCGCCGATGACCTTCTCGCCCGTGAAGGCCGGCGCGGTCATGATGCGCACGCGCATTTCATGCATCAGCTTGAACATCTCGGCTTCGCCGTTGTAGGCGTCGTCCGCAATTCCGTATTGACGCAGCGCGCCGGGTGTCGAACCGCCGCTTTGATCCAGAGCGGCGATGAAACCCTGCTTCTCCGCCATCTGCGCCAGCATCTTTTCGTTAGCCACGAGCATTTCCTCCTCAAAGTTCAAACGCCGGACCGCACGCGCGGTGCGTGTCCGGGCTTCTGGTTCAACTTTCTTGAGTTTACAGGTTTTGGCGCGCGCAACTCTCGTGCATATCCGCCATTTGCCCGGCGATTTGGCTAGAAAGGCGTGAATGCCGTTCAGGACGCGGCGGATTGGAGGTCGCCGGCGGGCGGGGCGGATCGCCAGAGCGCGGATGCGGCGCGGCGCAGCAGTGAAGGAGCGGGCTTCGCAGCGTCGGCCGTGTCCGAAGCTTGCGCTGGCAGCGTGGGCGGCGGCGCCAGCGCCTCGCGCGCATTGCCGCATCGCTCGTTGAGCTGGCGGCGCATGACGGGATCGTCGATGAGCGATATCGACAATCCGCGCTCGAATTGCAGCGTGTACGCGATGTCGCCGAAGTGCTCGTAGCGGCCGCTATCGGCCAGTTCGAACGCCAGCGTGACGGTGCGCTGGCGCTTCCATGCGTCGAGATCGTCGTGACCGGTGCTCACCTGTGCCTCGCGACGGCAATGAGATGGCAACGATGGTAGCCCGGCCGTCGCGCGGTTTCGGTTGTGCCGTCACAACACGCGATCAAAAAGTCTGAAGGAAAACCCGACCGTTCGTCCGACGCTTACCACGCGCCCGCCAAGCCCAGCACCGCGCGGTTGAACGCGCCCGGACTCGCGACATTCATGCCGTGCGACGCCCCCGCCATCGTCTGCCGGTCCGCGAATTCGATCCACTCCGCGAGCTTGTCGACGTTGTTGCGGAACATGCGCGGGCTTTTCTGGCCGTCGATGAGCAGCGTGCGGCACTTGATGTCACGCGCCGCCTCGCGGGTGTAGGCGGGCAACGGATCGCGGAATTGCTTCGGCAGCGTGAGCGCGTTATCGAGCGCCATGCGGCGGAAGCTCTCCGTGCTCTTTTGCCAGAAGCCGGGCATGCTGACCGAGTCGACGAACATCGCGAGGCCAGTGTCCGAATCGCCCTGTTCGATCAGTTCCGCGACGCGCGAACGCAGCGCGTTGGTCGCGGGCGGCAGCGCGGCGGGCGCGGCCTGCGCCGATGTCTGCAGCGGACCGCCGGGGTCCGCGAGCGTCAGCGTCTTGACGAGGCGCGGATACTCGCGCGCCAGATGAAACGCGATGCAGCCGCCGCGCGAATGGCCGACGAGGTGCACCGGCGCAATATCCATCGCGACGATGAACTCGGCCATCTCCTCGACGTGCGCGCGCCAGCCGAACTCGCCCTGCACGAAGGCGTCGACGGCGGGCCAGTAGTGGCTCAGGCTCGGCGCGATCGCGCGGAAGTGCTGGCCGAGCGGCGCGAGTTGCGCGCTCCAGTAGCGGTAATCGCACAGCGAGCCGTGCACGAAGACGAGCGGCTCGCCGTCGCCGCATTCGACATAAGGCACGGACACACCCGACGCGGTCGTCGCGAACGACGGTTCGGGCATGGCTTGCACGGCGGCGAGGACAGCGGGATCGGTACGCGCGTTCATCGGTAGGCTCCTTTCCTGCACTATGCCGCCCGGCGACCTAAAAGAAAATCGCATAATATTGATAGGATCGTCCAGTTTTTCTGATACCGGAGCTCGCCCTACCTTCCATGAAAGCACTCGACCTCGACGTCCTCTCGATGATCATCGCCGTCGCGGACACCGGCAGCATCAGCCGCGCGGCGGAATTGGTGCATCGCTCGCAATCGGCGGTGAGCATGCAGATTAAGACGCTGGAGACCGCGCTCGGCAAGGCGCTCTTCGTGCGCAAGCCGCGCAGCGTGGTGCCGACGCAAGACGGCGAAGTGCTGCTCACCTACGCGCGCCGGATGATCGCGCTGCGTGACGAAGCGTGGGCGGCGGTCGTCCGGCCGGACGTGACCGGGCGCGTGGTGATCGGCGTGCCGGACGATTACGCGTCGTCGCTGTTTCCGCCGATCCTCAAGAAATTCTCGGCGACGTATCCCAAGGTCGAGATACAAGTTGTCGGCTTGCCGAGCGTCGCGCTCGCGCCGATGCTGAAGGACGGCGACGTCGATCTGGTGTGCGCGACGCGCGTGAAGGGCATCTCCGGCGAATTCCTGCGTCACGAACCGATGGTCTGGGCCGCCGCGCCCGGCGCGACCGACATCTGGCGCGAACGGCCGCTGCCGATCGCCGTGTTCCTGCCGGGCAGCGTCGCACGCGAGAACGCGATCCGCAGTCTGGAACGGGCGCGCATCGGCTATCGGACGTCTTACGAAAGTCCGAGCCTGCTCGGTCTGCTGACGATGGCGGAAGCCGGGCTTGCCGTTACGCCGCTCGCCAAATGCGCGGTGCCGTCGCACTTCACGCTGCTCGGGCAGTCGCAAGGGCTGCCGGAAATCGCCGCGCTCGAAGTGGTGCTCGCGCGCAGCGCCGCATCGCAACGGCCGCCGTGCGATTTTCTGGCGGAGCGGATTATCGCGGAATTGCGCCGTTAAGCGCGGATTCGATCGCGTTCATCCGGCGCGACACCCACGCGCGCAGCATGCGATTCGATCCGACGAGCGGCATCGACGTCGCCATGATGCGATACACGTCGTTGCGGCGAACCTTCGAGATGCGCGCAGGATCGAGCCACGCGTCGTTGCGGGCGAGCAGCACGAGCGTGTCCAGCCCGATCATGATCGGCCACAGACACGCGAGCCGAAGCCGCACGGCGCGCGAGGGGATCGCGAGCGTGTAGTCGAGCGCATCCTGAAACAGCGGCAAGGTTGCGCGCAGCAGGTCGGCAAGCACGGGCCGCGCACGCGACGATGCGTGCGCCGCAAGTAGATCGCGCGGCGCGAGACCATGACGCCCCAGCGTGTCGGCGGGCAGGTAGCACCGGCCGATGCGCAGATCGCGTGCGCAATCGCGCAGCACGTTGGTCATCTGCAGCGCCTTGCCGAAGCGCACGCCGCGGGCGAGCATCACATCGGGTTCGGTCCGGATGAGGCCGGGCATGTGCGCGAAGGTCATCTTGGTCCAGAACTCGCCGACGCATCCCGCGACGAGATAGGTGTAACGGTCGAGTTCGTCGAACCGCTGGAGCGCGGCGATCTGGCCGGACGTTTCGTCCGGGAACGTGCGCAAGTCGAACTCCATGCCGGTGCTGAGCGTGGTCACGATGTCGCGCACGGCGGCGGTATCGGCGGCGCTGAGGTCGTTCAGAATCGCGAGCGCCGGTCCGAGCGATTCCAGCAGCACGCGTTCATCCGGCTGCGCCTGCTGCCCGGCGACTTCATCGGCGATGCGGGCGAGCGCGCCATCGTCCGGCGCACCGTTCACTTGCGCGCGCAACGACAGCAGCAGGTCCAGCCGGCGCGCCGGCGTCACGAGCGAGGTATCCGCGATGGTGTCCGCGGCGCGCGCGAGCAGATAGGCGAGCCCGATAGGATCGCGCATCGCGGGCGGCAAAATGCGCAGCGTCAGATAGAAAGACCGCGAAACGCTCTTCAGGAGCGGGCCGAGAAGAAAGGCCCGGGGCGATGGATTCATGTGTCGGATCGGATGACCCGGCAGGGCGCGGGTCTTGTGCCGCCGCATTGTATCCGTCCGATGGCCGTCGAGCCGGGCTTCTACGCTCGCGCCCGCGCGCTGTGAGGCCGGGCATGCGCGAGACGCAGCTTCACCGGCTTGCTCGTCGTTTTCGCGCGATGAATGCGCGGCTTGTTCGACGCGGCGGCGGGCGACGCAATCTTCAGCCTCACCGGCTCGACCGGTTCCAGCACGACGCGGGCGTGCCCCGCATTGCGCAGGCCGAGCTCGCCCGCGGCGGCGAACGACAGGTCGATCGCGCGCCCTTTGACGAACGGGCCGCGGTCGTTGATGCGCACGATCACCGACCGCGTCTTCGACGCGTTGCTCACGCGCACATACGATCCGAGCGGCAACGTGCGATGCGCGGCGGTCAGCGCGTGCATGTCGTAGCGCTCGCCGCTTGCCGTGCGACGCCCCTGGAATTTGCTGCCGTAGAACGACGCCTCCACGAATTCCGGCCGTTTCGCTGCCGCGTCGCCGGGTGCGGCCGGGGCCGATACATCGACCGGCGATGCCGCAACCGCCGGCGCTTCCTGCGCATCCCGTGGCTCGCCCTGAGACGGCTCTGCCGCCGCAGGCGCACTCACTGACCGATGCGCGGCGCACCCGTTGAGCACGACGAGCGCGCCGACGGATGCGAGACCCGCCGCGCGCGCGCGCCGGATGAATGCGTTTGCAACCATGAGCGAACTTCTCCCGGTAATACCGATTCACCGTGAAACGGTTCGCCCATAACGCCGGCCCGCCATCGAAGTTGACCACGCGCGCCCACATTTGACTCAACTTGACACAAGCACCGCGCGGCTTACGAATAGTTCAGCTTCGGATACCAGTCCGTGCCGCGTCCTTCCGGCGTCATGTCGAGCACGGTCCAGAGCGGCATCGGATCGGGCGCGCCGCGCGGATCTTCGCCGGGATCGGCTGTCGCGAAGTCCATTTCGCCGCTCCAGAAGTGGCGGATCACGCCGTCGCGCCGCGTGAACACGTTGAGCGCGGGTTCATCGCCGCCTTCTTTCGAGATCGCGTAATAGTCCCGGCTGAAGTTGCCGTTGGTGTCGGAATACAGCTTCAGGTCGCGCCAGCCGCGCTCCTCCTTGAACGCGACGAGCTTGGCGAGCGGCGAGCGCGCGATGACAGCGAGCGCCACACGTTGCTCGATATCGCGCACCTCGCCTTCCCATGCCGACAGCAGCGACGTGCACATCGGGCAGGGCCGCTCGCGCTGCGGCCCGAACATGTAGCTGTAAGTGACGAGCGTTTGCTTGTCGCCGAACAGGCCGGCGATGTCGACGGGACCGCGCTCGCCCTCGAACAGGTAATCGCCCGTGACTTCTCCGCCGGGCGGCAACGCGCGCCGCATCCGCGCGACGCGCTCGATATGCCGCCGCAATTCGATTTCTTCCGCCAGCAGCGCGACGCGCGCCCGCCGATAGTCGGCGCTTTCATTCGGAAAGGTCATCGTCGCCCGCGCCGCGAGTTCGGCGGCGGGAACGAGTGAAGGTGTCGATGTCATGCGTGTTCTCCCGTGTTGAGAAACGTCAGTCGCGATCCGGCGCACCCGGCGGAAACAATCGCCGATACGGCCGCGCCTCGTCCACCGCCCGCGCGAACGACGGCCGCGCGAGAAGCCGCTTGCGATACGCGATCACGTTCGGATATGCATCCCCGATGCGATGCGTCCAGTCGGCATAGAACAGGAACGGTGCGGCGGCGCAATCGGCGAGGCTGAACGCATCGCCGGCGGCCCATTCCCGCGTCGACATGAGGCGGTCGAGATACGCGTACGACGTGTCGAGCATCGCGCGGGCATCGGCGACGCCGCGTGGATCGCGCTCGCTCTCGGCTCGCATGCAATCGAAGACGATTTTCTGCTGCGGGGTCGACACGTAGTTATCGAAGAAGCGGTCCATCCAGCGCACGTCGAGCGCGGCGCGCGGATCGGCCGGAATCAGGCGCACCGGCCCGGGGTGAAACAGGTCGAGATACTCGATGATGATCGTCGCTTCGATCACCGGCCTGCCGTCGTCGACGATGACGGGGAAGCGCTTCATCGGCCAAAGCTCGGCGAGTTCGCGCATGGACTGCGGCGTTTCGGGCGTGAGCGGACGCCATTCGAACGGCGTGGCGTTCTCGTACAGCGCGATCAGCACCTTCTGGCAATACGATGAGAACGGATGCGCATAGAGGCTCAGGGTCATCGGACGATCTCCTTGATGTGCGGCGGTTTCATCGCCGGCTTGATGGACGACGATCGGCGTGGCGGCGAATCGACGTTGTCCGGCGCGAATCAATGACTTCTTGTTGTGCAGTGCGGAAAACCGGATGCGGCTGCCGTTCGATTGTCGCGGCAGGGCGGCTCTGATAACTTGGCGCGTACGGCTGTCGCTCGGATGAGATTCAACCCCCAATGAGTCGAGGCGATCAATGATGCGTATAGAGAAGATAAGACTCGTCATCGCAGACGGGCAACCCGCGTTGCTGACAGGGCTGCAAGCATGGTTCGAGGCGCGCGGGCGTTATTGCATTGCGGCGAGCGCGAAAAGCGCCGGGCAATTGCTTGCGCAGATCGATGATGCAAGGGGCGACGTGATCATCATCGGTGACGCGCTCGGTGACAGCCACGAGGTTCTGCGCGCGCTGCGGGAACGGCATCCGCATACGCCGGTGGTCGTGCTCACATCGCAGTTCGATCCGCGCACGCTGCGCGCGATGCAGCATGCAGGCGCACGCGGCATCGCTAGCACGCGCGACGAACTGAGGGAACTCGGGAGAATGTGCGATCGCGTGCTGTCGGGGGCGAAAGGCGTCGTTTCGCGGCGGATTGCGGGGATTCTGCAGGCGACGGATGAGCGGGTCGTTCGCCAGGCGTTCAATGCGAATGCGGTCTACGGCCGTGTTCGCACAAGAGCGAGGCCGTTCAGCGCGATCACGTTATTGCGGGCGGATTTTCGTCGACTGGTTCGCTGAGCGTCGATCGACCACATCGTGTCGAAGCGTTCGCCGTAGTTCGGCAGGATCGGAACGTGGCCGGCGGACGTTCCCTCGATGGCGAACGCACAACGTTCCCCATGATATCGATGCAAAGCGAAGGCGCGACTTTGCTCGAGTGCCCGCCGCACAGCTATCGGTCGAAAGCCGTGACATTCGGATGCGGCGTTCGGCGTTCCGCATGCAAGCACAGTCGTCCCAACTTTTGAAACACGCGCTCGAATGCGGTCAGCCGCGGCTCGCAGCCTCGCTGCGGCGTCCATCACGATACTGAATAATGACTCAGCACGGCGGTTCCGTCGTCCGGGACGTCGCTTGAGACTTACACCCGTATCCGACACATGCGGGACTCATAAGCCAGCGCGAAGCCCCGCTCCGCCAGCAAGGTTGCGTCAACTTCGCTAGGATGCTCGCTGGACTTCTTTCCCAGGCGCGCGCCGCCGCTCCAACCCACTCGATCATGCCCACGCCGCCTCATGCCATCGGTTTCACGCTCGATCCGCTCGACCGGATGTCCGACAAACGCGATGACGAAGCATTCGTCGCCCGCCTTCGCGACGATGCCGCCACGCGCTTTCTGCTCTTTCTGAAGGACGTGCCGCTGTTCAAGCGCACTCAGGACCACGATGCGCTTTTCGGCGCGCAAGAAGCCGCGAAGTTCGGCACGCCGACTCAAACTGTTTTGCTGGGACGCGACACGGACGGACGCGCGCTCTTCGCCTGCGCGCTAGACACCAGCGCCGAAACCGCAGCCGGCGCGCTCGAAGCCGTGCCGGTCGAAGCGATAGAGCTGCGGCCCGTCGCGATGCAGGGACTCGTCGACGCGCCCATCGTCAGCGCGCTTGGCGAAGCGCGCTCGATGCTCGACTGGCATCGCCGGCATCGTTTCTGCGCGAACTGCGGTCACCCTACCGACGACGCCGGCGCGGGATGGCGGCGCATCTGCGGCAACTGCCGGGCGCAGCATTTTCCGCGCGTCGATCCCGTCGTCATCATGCTCGTCACCGATGGCGAGCGCTGCCTGCTCGGCCGCCAGCCGCAATTCGCGCCGGGAATGTATTCGGCGCTCGCGGGCTTCATCGAGCCGGGGGAGACGTTCGAGCATGCGGTGTATCGGGAGGTGCTCGAAGAAGCGGGCATTCGCTGCTCGGATGTGCGTTACTTCGCGTCGCAGCCGTGGCCGTTCCCTTCATCGCTGATGATCGGCTGTTTCGCGCGGGCAACGGACACGGAGATTCGCATCGACGAGAAGGAACTGGAGGATGCGCGCTGGTTCACGCGCGCGGAGGTCGCCGCGATGCTCGACGGCACGCACGCGGACGGACTGTCCGCGCCGAAGCCGTTTGCGATCGCGCATCATTTGTTGAGAAGTTTCGTGGATGGGACGGGCGAGTGAGCGCGCGACGCTGCGACGTCGGGGCGGTTCGCTATGTTGAATGCGGGAGTTCATGCGATGCGATGCTGCGCGACGCATAACCTGTTCGCCCTTGAGCACCCTCCCCGCAAGCGACTAGAAAACCGCGCGACGCCGAACTAATCCGGCATCGCGCGCACAGACATCCGGCCTGCAATTTACGGCGCCGCGACGCCCTGCGTCTTCGCGGTGTACGGCGTATAGAAGGAAGACCCCGCCCAGTCGGGCGCCGCCGCCGTGTAGAGCGGCGCGCCTTGCGTGAAGTTCGCGCCGTCGTGCCAGTCGCCGCTGCCGGTGAATTTCGCGACCGCGGGATACGGATACACCGGACGCGATGCCGTCACCTTGTTCGCCGCGTCGGTCTGATACGCCATCACCGCGTTCGGCGCCGCGCCATGCTCGACCCAGCCCGTGATCTGCGACACGAGATCGATGTTCGGGAAGCCCTCGCCGCCGCCGCAATGACCGACGCCCGGCACCACGTAAAGCCGCGTGAACTCGTTGGCGCTCGCTTCGCCCATCGTGCTCTGCACCGCCTGGTAATAGGCGATCGTGTAGAGCGGAGAGATGTGCTGATCGGCCCAGCCGTGCCACAGAATCAGCTTGCCGCCCGCCTTTTTGAACGCGGAGAGGTCGGGATTGGTCGCATCGTTGAGCGGGTGGTTCGCCTGCAGATAGGTCGGATAGAAGCTCGCGTCCTGATACCCGAAGCTGTCGATGTTCGGCATCGCCGGCGATCCCGTGAAAATCAGGTTGTACGCGCCGGACACGATCGTATAGCTGAAGAGGCTCGTCACGGAAACGGGCGCGTCCGTCGAGTTCGAGGTCGGCACTTCCACGCCGATCCAGTTGGCTTCCGAACCATATTGCGGCGAGCCGCCGAGCATCCGCACGCCGGTGGTGGAATCGGTCGGGCCGGAATAGATCTTCGTGGCCGTCGCGACTTCGGCGGCGGTCAGGCAGATGCTCGTATCCGATGCGCTCGCCGCGCATTGAATCGATGCGGGATCGAAATGACACACGCGCGGATCGGCGATGAGGCCGTCAGCCGCCCCCGATTGCCCTCCGCAAGCCGCCACGACCGCCTTGTGCAGCACTTGCGCCTTGTCGGCGTACAGCACGGCTTTCCCCGCGCTCGTGCCCGTCGTGCTGTTCGATTCGACGCTCCAGCCGTGATACAGCGAGTTCTGAATCTGGAAGTGCGCAGCCGGCGCGCCCGCAACGATGCCGTTGTAGTCCGACGGATAACGCTGCGCGGCCATCAACGCCTCACGGCCGCCATCCGAGCAGCCGACGAAGTACGAATACTTCTGCGCCTGACCGTAGTACGCCTGAATCAGTTTCTTTGCGGCGAGCGTGGTGATGTGCTGCCCGCGATAAGCAAAATCGGCCTGCTTTTGAGGGTCCGTAGTCCATGCGGTGCTTTGTCCGGAGTGACCCATGTCCGTCGCCGCCGTGACGAAACCGCCTTGCTGCACGAGCGGGCAGGTATAGCTGAAGCTGAACGAGGTCTGCTTGGTCGGATCGCTGAGATTACCGCACAAACCGCCGCAGCCAAGTTCGGCGAAGCGTTGCGTCCACGAATCGACGGGCAGCGCGACTTGGAAAGTATTGGAAGGCGCAAGCGTGCCCTTCACCGTGCAGAAGTTGACGCTCGCGCCGTTGATGGTGGCGGCCGTGACCGTCGCCGAGCTGATGGTGCTGCCCACACCGCCGATGTCGCTGAGATCGACGGAAGCGAGCTTCGAACAATCGACGACGGGCTTCACCACGGCGAGCGGCGTGCTGCTGGTGGACGTGCTGTCGTTACTGCCGTCGCTGCCGCACGCGGCAGTCAGCACTGCGGTCATGCACATGACGAACAGTGTCATGAGCGAGGCCGCGACCGACCGTGCCATCCCAAAGCGATTCATGCGTTTCATGAGTCTCCCTCTTCAAATAGTTGTGCCGCGTGTTGGCTATCGGCTTCGGCGTACGTTGCTGCCGGGGATGAAAATGGCGTGTGCGCCAAGGCGGCGAAAGGGCGGGTTAACCAGCGACGATGTCACTGGGAAGCGCAGGCAGGACAAGGCATCGCCTTGCTGAGATGGACTCAAACGGGGAGAAGGCGTGAGGTCTGTCGATAAATAAATTAGATGGCGGCAACGCGTGTTTAGAAACGGCTAGCTGGGCATGTAACGCGGCTCGATCGAACGCATTCGTTCCACGGGCTTATCGTCTACGAGGCGCAGAAATAGAACTGCAAGGGAAGAAGGCGCGGGCGTCGCCGTGATTTACTTCACCGACCGCAGACGCGGAAAAGCTTGCTTCTTCCGACGGGGGAGCGATCGTGCTGTACGCGGATTTCGGTGACTCGCAACTCGGCGGCTCGAAAACCGCTTGAAGGAAGCGGGCGGCGCCGAAGTCGCACAGTTCAAGAACCAGCAACGTTCGGCCCGCTTTAATGCTCCGCACGGCGCGATGGGACGCGACGGGCGCATGGTGAATGTATTGTCAGTGGCGCAGCACCCTGCCGATGCCGCAAGACGCGCGCTATGGCATGGCGAAGTCCCGCCCGGTTCGGTGTATTGCACTCGCAGTCTGTCGCACGAATCGCCGGGCGAACATGAAGGTGAACGCTATCGCACCGGGAGTCAATTCAACGCCGATCACGCAAAAGCGCCTCAACGATCCCGACGCCCGCAAGAAGTCGATGCCGCTGCTTTCGTCGCATCGACCGGGGCGGCCGCAGCGTGTTGCTTTGTTCCCCGTCCGATGACAGCAATTTGCCGATGCAACGGAGCAGTGCATGCTTCAAGCCTCGACGCGGCCCGCCTCACTCGCCTGCGCCTCCGTATCGTGACCCTTCCGTGCCGACCAGTACTCGGTCCGCACGCCGATGTCATCGGAAACGAACGGCCCGCCGCGCGTGGCCCGATAATGCGCCAGCGCCTTGTACACGAGCCCTTGCCCGAGCAGCACGATCGGCACGTTGAGCAGCACCATCACGATGTTCATCAGGTCCGACAGCGCCCAGAGGTTCGGCAGTTCCAGCCCCGCGAGCACGGTCAGCGCGCCGAACGGCACGAACACGAGCGATCCCAGCACGCGTATACCGGCGATGAAGCGCGAGCTGCGCGAGATGTAATTCGCCGATATTTCGGCGAACGAAATCATGCCGAGCAGCGTCGTGAACGCGAAGAGGCCATAGCAGACGCACATCACGATGCGAATCACGTCGCCGGCCCACGCCGGCACGAGCGCCTCCACCGACGCCAGATACACCGTGATCTTCGACGCACGCACCGATTCCCACGCCTGACCATCGACGGCGCCGGTCCAGACGTGCGCCATCACGACGATGAAGCCGGTCATCGTGCAGATGACCATCGTATCGAAGAACACGCCGAGGCTTTGCACGAAGCCCTGTTCGCAGGGGTGATCGTTATCGGCGATGGCGGCGGCCATCGTGATCGTGCCCTGCCCCGCTTCGTTCGACATCAGCCCGCGTTTGACGCCCTGCGCGAGCGCCGTGCCGATCGCGCCGCCGAACAACGCATGCGGTGCGAACGCGCCGACGACGACTTCGTGAAAGAAGTAAGGAATCAGCGGCAGATTGATGAGGATGATGACGAGCGACATCACGCAGAAGAGCGTCGCCTTGATCGGCACGAGGACATCGGTATAAGCGGTCACGCGGCGAATGCCGCCCATGATGATGAACGCGCACGCCAGCACGAGCCCGGCAGCGATGAAGTAATACACCGTCGATTGCCGTGCGAGATGCGCACCGGCCACCGTATCGGCGATGGTGCCGATCGCCGTGAACACGTTGAACGTTTGCGGCGGCACGTTGAACAACGCATATACGATGAACACGAGCGACAGGAACGTGCCGACGAAGCGTCGTCCGCCGAGAATGCGCCGTCCATAGAAGGGCAGACCGCCGACGAATTCGTCCTGCTTCTCCTCCTTGAACAATTGCGCGAGCGTCGATTCCATGAAGGCCGTCGCCATGCCGAAGAAGGCGGCGACCCACATCCAGAACAGTGCGCCCGGGCCGCCGACCGAGATCGCGCCCGTGATGCCGACGATGTTGCCCGGTCCCGCGCGCATCGCGAGTCCGAGCATGAACGACGCGAGCGCGCTCACGCCCGTATTCGACGATTGCCTGCGCAGCATGATGCGCACGATCTTGCCGGCGTTCATCGTCTGGATGAAGCGCGTGCGGATCGTGAAGTGAATGCCGACACCGACGAGCAGCAGGATCGCGAATGGGAACTGCCCGAGCACCGGGATTCGCGAGTACGCCTTGATGTTGGTCGGGAAGTCCCAGAGAAAGTCGGAGACGGGCGCGATGAACGCAAAGAACGCGTTCACGGATTGGAAAAGGTCATCCACGCGGGGCCTTGCTTGTTGCTTCGAGCTGTTTGCAGCAGGAGTTCGGATTAGAAAAAACCCGATTCGAAGGAACCGGGTCCAGTGCCAGTGCGCGTCATCGGAGGCGCGGGCGCGTATTATACGGCGCGCGTTCCGATGCCCTTCGCGCGTTCTTGACGACTCAGCTTCCCCCGGTGGATGAGTCGTCTTTGGACGCCGCCTGCAGGAAGTCGAAGTCGCATCCGGCGTCGGCCTGCAGCACGTGCTCCTGATACAGCTTCTGATACCCCCGCGCGATGCGTTTTGGCGGCTGCACGTCCTTCACGCGGCGCGCCAGCTCCGCTTCATCGACGAGCAGGTCGATGCGCCGCTCGCGCACGGAAAGGCGGATGCGATCGCCGTTGCGCACGAGCCCGATCGGTCCGCCGAGCGCCGCTTCCGGCGTCACGTGCAGCACGATGGTTCCGTACGCTGTGCCGCTCATGCGTGCGTCGGAGATGCGCAGCATGTCTTTCACACCCTGTTGCGCGAGCTTCTTCGGGATCGGCAGATAGCCCGCTTCGGGCATGCCGGTGCCGCTCGCGGGGCCGGCGTTCTGCAGCACGAGGATATCGTTGGCATCGACATCGAGTTCGGGATCGTCGATACGCGCCGCCAGATCTTCGAGCGATGTGAACACGACCGCGCGCCCTTCCTGCTCGAAGAGCGACTTGTCGGCGGCGGAGCGCTTGAGGATGGCGCCGCGCGGCGCGAGCGAGCCGAACAGCGCGACGAGCCCGCCTTGCGGCTCCACCGGATCGGACGACTTGCGCACGATGCGGTGATCGACCCAGGCCTCGCGTTCCGCCGCGATACGCTCGCCGAGCGTTTCGCCGGTAATGGTGATGGCATCGAGATGCAGTTGCGGCTCCAGTTCGCGCAGCACGGCCGTCATGCCGCCGGCTGCGAAGAAGTCCTCCATGTAGTGCTCGCCCGTCGGCTTCAGGTTGACGAGCACGGGCGTTTCATCGGAAAGGGCGTTGAGGCGTTCGAGCGACACCGGGATGCCGAGCCGCCCCGCCACTGCCGTGAGATGGATGATCGCGTTGGTCGATCCGCCGATCGTGAGCAGCACGCGCAGCGCGTTCTCGACCGACTTGTCGGTGATGATCTGGCTTGGCCGCAACGGGTCGCGGATGAGTTGCACGGCGCGTGCGCCGCTTGCTTCCGCTGCGCGGATGCGGTCCGCGTGCACGGCGGGAATGGCGGCGGTGCCCGGCAGCGACATGCCGAGCGTTTCGGCGATGCAGGCCATGGTGCTGGCGGTGCCCATGACGGCGCATGTGCCGGCGGTGGTCGCGAGACGCCCTTCTATCTGATCGATTTCCTGCTCGCCGACTTCGTTCGCGCGGAACTTGCCCCAGAAGCGTCGGCAGTCGGTGCAGGCGCCGAGGCGCTCGCCCTGGTGACGGCCGGTCATCATCGGTCCGACGACGAGCTGCACGGCGGGGATATCGGCGGCGGCGGCGCCCATCAGTTGGGCGGGCACCGTCTTGTCGCAACCGCCGATGAGCACGACGGAGTCCATCGGCTGGGCGCGCAACATTTCCTCGACGTCCATGCTCATGAGGTTGCGAAACATCATCGACGTCGGGTTCAGGAAGACTTCGCCGAGCGAGATGGTCGGGAAATCGATCGGCATGCCGCCGGCGGCCAGCACGCCGCGTTTGACTGCGTCGACCAGTTCGGGCATCGCGCGGTGACAGTTGTTGAAGCCCGAACCGCTCGTGGCGATCCCTACGATGGGTTTCTTCAGCAACTCCGTCGAATAGCCCATCGATTTCGCGAACGAGCGGCGCAGGTATAGAGCGAAGCCGCGGTCGCCGTAGTTCGTCAGGCCTCTAGCTAAGCCTTGGGGTTCTGGGCCTTTCTTCTCTTGCATTTGTCTTTCGTCTCCGGTGTTTGGTCTGTGTCTTTGCTTCTCGACGTGCCGGTGTATTAGCTCGCTCCGCGCCGGGGCCGCATGAGAAATAGGTAAGCGAATCAGCGGAGGCGATACGCTCCATGTCCCTTCCGGCTAGAACAAAAGTCCGCTGTTGCTATCATCCCGCATTTGCTGGGGCATCGCTTCTGGATGCCGGCGCGGCATTACTGGTCGGGGTTTGCGAAGACTTGCGCGCGGGAGTAAGGCTGATCGAGCCGGCACGCCACTCGTCGTGGAACCTCAACGAAGCAAACCAGGCGCATCAGCCGAAGAAGTCCACCGCGCCGGTTCGCAAGTCGTACATTGCACCAACGATTTTTACCTTGCCGTCAGTTTCGAGACCGGCGAGCACCGGACTGTCTCGCCGAATGCTGGCGACGGTCATCTCGACGTTCTTGCGCGCGACGGCATCGACGAAAGCGTAGTTCGTCCCGGACCGGTCGCCATCGTATTCGGTGGCCTGCACGGCCGGTTTGATCCGGTCCAGCAAGCCGGTGAGATGACCCAGTTCGGCGTTCGCAATGGCGCCCTTGATCGCGCCGCATGACGTGTGGCCCATCACGAGGACCACTTTGGCGCCGGACAACTTGCAGGCGAACTCCATGCTTCCGAGGATATCGTCGTTCTCGATGTTGCCGGCTATGCGGCAATTGAAGATATCGCCGATACCCAGATCCATGATGACTTCCGCCGGCGCCCGCGAGTCGATGCAACTCAGCAGCACAGCGGCGGGATACTGCCCGGCGGCGCTCGCCCGCTGCTCGCGCAGATAGTTCCGCTCCTTTCTCGCGCCTTTCCGGAACCGCGCGTTTCCCCGCTTCATGACGCCAATGATCTGTTCCGGCGTCATGCTTTCGCGCTGGGCTTTCGTCAATGCGTCGGCGCGTGCGCACTCGATACGCAACGGCCCGGTGGCGAGCGCAGCGGCGGCGACGCTCGCCAGCTTGAAGAAGCCCCGCCGCGCCACGACGGCATCATGCTGCAATGGGTCGAAATGGGTGGACATGACGCTGACCCTCCTCTTCTTCTTTTTCGGCAGAGGGTCGAGGGAAAACCGCCTTCGAGAACGCGTGCCGGCCCTTACGCGCGCAGACTTACTATAGGCAATCCAGCGCGGCGTTCAAGCTCGTCGAAGCGATCGTCGAAACCAGGCGCTCATTCGCCTTCGCCGGCGCCCGCTCTTCCTGCCTCCCATTCCCTGCGCACGCGGGCCAGCTCTTCGGCAAGCATCTTCTCGTCCGGCAGCATCATGTGATACTCCGCTGCGAGCACCTTGTTCGGCAGGCCATCGAGTGCATAGCGGGCCACCGCCGCATTCGTCCGAGCGCAAAGAATCAGGCCGACGGGCGGATTCTCTCCCGGCAGCGTCCAATGCTCCCGCGCGTAGTTGCAGTACATGTGCATCTGCCCGACATCGGCGTGATTCAGCTCGGTCAGTTTGAGGTCGATGATCACCAGGCACCGCAGCCGCCGATGAAAGAACAGCAGATCGACGCGATACCAGCTATCGCCTATCCGCAAGCGGCGCTGCCGTCCAACGAAGGTGAAGTCGCCGCCAAGTTCGAGCAGGAAGTCTTCGAGCCGGTGAATCAGCGCGTCCTCGAGCTGGCTTTCCGAATACTCGTCCTTGAGGTCGAGAAATTCGAGCACGTACGGGTCCTTGATGGCCTCTTCGGGCGTCACGATGTCCCCGCGCTCCGCAATGCCGCCTTTCTCCAGCATCGCGCGCTTGTCGCGTGACATCAGCGTGCGGGTGTAGAACTGGCTGCCGATCTGCCGGTCGAGTTGACGGACGCTCCAGCCGCCGTGCAAGGCTTGCGTCTCGTAGAAGCGGCGTTCGTCGTCGGAGCGCGTGCGCCGCATCAGGTGGACGTAGTGCGTCCAGGAAAGCGGGAACCGCTCGGCCAGTTGCGCGAGCGACGAATTCCGAATCGCCGATTCGGATTTTGCGTTCGGGGCGGTCGCCGCCGATTTCCGATTCGGCGATTCGGAAATGGCCTCGCTCGTGGCGGCGGGATACGCCTGATAGAAGAGCCGCATCAATTCCAGATTATCGACGCCGAAACCACGTCCGAAGCGCGTCGTCAGATCCGCCGAAAGCCGGCGCAAGAGCGCCTGTCCGTAGGCCGCGCGGCCAGCCCCGCCCTGCTCGAACTCGACAATCCGATGCCCGATGCGCCAGTAGGTCGCCGTCATCAGCGCATTGATGCTGCGCGCCGCTGCTTGCCGGCCCTGCTCCAGTAGCGCGAGCACGTCGCCGAGCGTGGCGCCGTAGTCGTCCTCGGGGAGAATCACGTCGTTCATCGTAGTCCTTGAGTGCTGTTTCGAGCGCACGCTCATGCCGTGCAGTGTCGCATACGGGCTTGCGTCGCCTACCGCACAGAATTGTCCGACCATTCGCCCTACGCTTCGGCCTTCCTGCGATAGGACGTTTCGCTGGCTCAATGACCCGATATTTCACCTCAAGGCAAGGCGCGATCAAGCGTCTGATGGATCTCAAGCGGCAAATCGCGCGCACCGGCTATTCGTTCGCGACGATCGCCGCATGCCGCACGGATGGCATCGAAGTGAACGGCATCGACGACGTGCTGCTCGACGTGCGCGCAGGACGCATTAGCTGGTTCCGTCACGAGGACGCGCACGAGAATCAGCTCGTGTATATCAGCTGATCGCTCGCGCGGTCGCATAGCCGTATCAACGGCCGTCAGCCTCGGCGATACCCGCGCGCACGCGACGCATCGCCGTCAGCGCGGCCATCGCAATCAGCGCGCGCCACAGCCACACGCCGATTGCGCCGATGCCCAATCCCAAACCGATCCACAACGCAAACGCGCCGATGACGAGCGCGCGGTCGCTCTTGCCGAACGGACCGTCATAACGACGGCTCGCGCCCACGAGCGGCCCGATCAACCCCGCGCATTCGACGATCACCGCCGTCAACGCAAACAGCCATACGTCCGCTGACGCAAATCCGGCGACGGCGAGGAACGGCAGCACCAGCGCGATATCGGATATCACGTCGCCCAGTTCGTTCAAATACGCGCCCAACGTGCTCTTCTGGCCGTGCTCGCGGGCGAGCATGCCGTCGATCGCGTTGAGCGCCATGCGCAGGAAGAGCCAAGCCGGAATCAGCAGGAACATCGCGTGACGCGGATACGCCAGCCCCGCAAGCGCACCGGCTGCGATCGATCCGATTGCCGCGCCGAGCGTCACCTGATTCGCCGTTACGCCATGCCGCGCCAGCCACCGGGTCAACGGACGCAAGAGATTCTGAAAGCGGGGTTTGAGTGCGTAAAGGCTCATGGGGATCGACGCGCAGCGTGCCAGGAAATAAACGCGCTACTATCTCGACCCGCAACGCATACGTCCACCTTCAGGAATACCAAGCTAGTTAAAGAGGCGTATGTGTAGCGAGATCGACGATATTTGCCAAAAGTCGTCACCACCGATTGCCTCATTCGCGACGCTGTGACAGGAATAGCGCCCTGACGACAACTCCAGCACTCGACCGATGAAACTCATGCACATGTGGCAGCGCGATCTGCTTCTCGCTTTGGTGCGGCTCGTGGCCGGCGCTTATCCGGTCTGGCACTGCGCAACGCCATCCGCGACGCAGAAGCTGTATTTCTCGAATCATACAAGTCATATCGATACGCTCGCGATCCTCGCCGCGTTGCCGCGCAATCTGCGCAACGCGGTGCGGCCCGTCGCCGCGCGCGACTACTGGGATTCCGGCCCGCTCAAGCGTCATATCGCGCAGAAGCTGCTCAATGTCGTGTTGATCGACCGCCGCCGCGAGACCGAAGGCGATCCGCTCGATCCCGTTCGCGATGCACTCGCGCAAGGGCAGTCCATCATCCTCTTTCCCGAAGGCACGCGTGGCGCGGATGCGCTGCCGCAAGCCTTCAGGAGCGGGCTGTTCAATCTGGCGAGCGAATTTCCACAGGTCGAACTCGCGCCGGTCTATCTGGAGAACCTGCAGCGGATCATGCCGAAGGGCGCAATCGTGCCGGTCCCGCTCATCTGCAAGCTGCACTTCGGCGCATCGGAAGCGCGACGCGAAGGCGAAGACAAAGCCTCGTTTCTCGCCCGCATGCGCGATGCCGTCATCGCGCTCGCGCCGCAATCGAATGCGCACTGAGCGCGCCCCTTCATCGCATAACGAAAGCACCATGCCCTCAACTTTCTGGCAACTCGTGGCCGGCGTCACCGGCGTGCTCGCCGTGGCGACCGTCATCGGCGCGATCCTCGGCGCACGCGCCGGGGCGGCGAACGCGACCATCGTCAACCTCAACGAACGCATCCGCGCATGGTGGGGCATGATCGCCGTGATGGTGATCGCCATCGGTCTCGGCGACAAGGCGACGTATATCGTCTTCGCGCTGCTCTCGTATCTCGCGCTGCGCGAGTTCATCACGCTGACGCCGACGACGCCGAGCGATCACACGACGCTCTTCGTCGCGTTCTTCGTCGCGGTGCCGGCGCAGTACGTATTGCTCGGCATCGACTGGTACGGCATGTATTCGATCTTCGTGCCGGTGCATCTTTTCTTCGCGATGTCCCTGCTCTCGGCCTTGACGCAGGACACGCGCGATTTCCTGAGCCGCAATGCGCGCATCAACTGGGCGTTGATGGTGTGCGTCTATGGATTGAGTCATGCGCCGGCGCTGCTGACGCTCGATATCCCGGGTTATCGCGGAGAGAACGCGCTGCTGCTGTTCTATTTCCTGTTCGTGGTGCAGATCAGCGATGTGCTGCAGTATGTCGTCGGCAAGCTCTTCGGGCGGCGCAAGATCGCGCCGGTGCTGTCGCCATCGAAGACGGTGGAGGGGTTCATCGGCGGCGGCCTGCTCGCGACGCTATGCGGCGCGGCGCTGTATCGCGTGACGCCGTTCAGCTTCGGCGCGGCGTTGCTGATGTCGCTTGCGATCGTGCTGGCGGGATTCGTCGGCGGGCTCGTGCTGTCGGCAGTGAAGCGCTCGCTCGGCGCGAAGGACTGGGGGTCGATGATTGCCGGACACGGCGGCATGCTGGATCGCGTCGATTCGATCTGCTTCGCCGCGCCGGTGTTTTTCCATCTGGTGCGGTACGTGTATGTCTGATGACGCCGCCCGCGCGAATCGACTCGCGCGGGCGACGCTTCTACTTGCCAGACCCGAACCTCAAACCGCCATCACCGTCACCGACTTCGTGACGAGGTAAGGCTCGAGCGCCTCGGGTCCGCCTTCGGAACCATAGCCCGAATCCTTCACGCCGCCGAACGGCATTTCCGGCCACGGCGTCGCGGGCTGGTTGATCCACAGCATGCCCACTTCGAGCTGGTTGGTCAGCAGATGCACGTTCTTGAATGAACGCGTGAACGCATAACCGGCGAGACCGTACGGCAGACGATTCGCCTCCTTGATCGCGTCTTCCAGCGAATCGAAGCCGCGGATCGCCGCGACGGGGCCGAACGGCTCGTTGTTGAACACGTCGGCTTCGAGCGGCACGTCGGTGAGCACGGTCGGCGCGAAGAAATTGCCCGCGCTGCCGATGCGCTCGCCGCCCGTCGCCACCGTCGCGCCAGCCTTGCGCGCGTTCTCGATCACGCTCGTCATCGCGGTGATGCGGCGCGCGTTCGCGAGCGGCCCGAGCGTCGTGCCTTCGGCGAGGCCATCGCCGACCGACAGCCCTTCCGCGTGCTTGACCAGCGCCTTCGCGAATTCATCGCGCACGCTGTTGTGGACGAGGAAGCGCGTCGGCGAGATGCACACCTGCCCCGCGTTGCGGAACTTGGCCGCGCCCGCCGCCTTCACCGCGAGTTCGACATCCGCGTCTTCCGCGACGATCACCGGCGCGTGGCCGCCGAGTTCCATCGTCGCCCGCTTCATGTACTGGCCGGCCAGCGAGGCCAGTTGCTTGCCGACCGCCGTCGAACCGGTGAACGTCACCTTGCGGATGACCGGATGCGAGATTAAATACTTCGAAATCTCGGGCGGATCGCCGAACACGAGGCCCAGCACGCCGTTCGGCACGCCCGCATCGGCGAATGCGCGAATCAGCTCGGCGGGCGATGCCGGCGTCTCTTCCGGCGCCTTCACGATGAACGAACAACCCGTCGTCAGCGCGGCCGACAGCTTGCGCACGACCTGATTGACCGGGAAATTCCACGGCGTGAAGGCCGCGACAGGACCTAGCGGCTCCTTGACGACCGTCTGCTGCGCGTTGATGTTGCGCGGCGGCACGATACGTCCGTAGACGCGTCGCCCTTCATCTGCGAACCATTCGATGATGTCCGCCGCCGAGTTCACCTCGATGCGCGCTTCGACGAGCGGCTTGCCCTGTTCCTGCGTCATCAGGCGGGCGATCGAATCGGCGCGTTCGCGCACGAGCGCGGCGGCCTTACGCATCAGCGATGCGCGCTCGAGCGCCGTCATCCTGCGCCACGTTGCGAAGCCGGCTTGCGCGGCGGCCAGCGCACGATCGAGATCGCGGATGCTGGCCCGCGCGACCGTGCCAATTTTCTCGCCGGTAGCCGGATTCAGCACGTCGATGGTCGCGCCGCCCTCTGCGTCGCACCACTCGCCGTTGATATAAAGACGTGTGTTCTGATACGTTCCTGCGGTCATTGAGCACCTCTTGCTAAAAAGATGGCCAAGCCGGCTTGATCGCCAGCCAGGATTTTTGCTTCGATGGAAAATGTGACGGAGAGGCCGGACCTGCGTGCCTGCATCATCGTTAAAGGATACGCAGGAAATCGCACGACCGCATGCCTCGCGGTCATCGGGCGGTCTCGCTGAAGAAGCGGCTGAGCGCATCGGTGGCGGTCTTGTCGGTCGCGAGCCGCGCGTACAGTCCCGCCGCGCCTTCATAGATGCGATGCTCCGGGAAGCCGTCGCCGATGAACGCCGCGATCTCCTCCATTTCCGCGACCCAGCGATACGCCTTCGGCGGCATGCGCGGCACGTTGCTCGCGAGCCAGGCGGAAATTTCCGGCTGGCTTTCCGATAGCTCGTCCAAGAGCGCCTGTCCCGCGCCGTTGCGCATCGCCGCGAGCGACATCGCGGAGCCGATCGCCGTGAGTCCCTTGGTGATGCCCGCATACGACATCTTGAGCGCCGACGCCGCGCCGACCGGCCCGTCGAGCAGACGCACCGCGAGGCCGGCGTCGCCAAGCGCGCTTGTCCGCGGCGCGTGCGGCCCGGCGAAATAGAACTTCGGCGATGAAGGCATGCCGATGATCCCGCCATCGACGAATGCCGCGCCCGTGGCATCCACGGTCTGCGCGATGGTGGTCACCGTCTGCGGACTGATCGCGTTGCAATCGATGTAAACGGCTTTGTTCGCGGCTCGTGTGAGCGCGGGCGCGAGACGTTCGGCGGTTTCGAGCGCCACGGCGGGCGGCACGATGGACAGAATGAATTCCGACGCGGCGAATTCGTCCAGCGTCGCCTCTTCCATGCCGGCTTCGCGCGCACGCGCGGCACTGGCGGCGCTGCGGCCTTCGAGCGTCGTCAGCACGCGCGCGCCGGACGCGCTCAACAGCTTGCCGACGGCCGACCCCATGCTTCCTGCGCCGACGAGCGCAATGGTCAATCGAGTCAAGTGCGGCTCCTGCGGTCAGTAGGACAGACGCACAGGATACGCGGATGAGCGCGGCTTCGCAGAACGCGCCGCGCTCATCCGGCTGGACTGGCGAACTGCGTTACTCGCTGTCGCCCTTGATTTGCGGCAGCGCCGACGACTCGCCCGGCGTGAGCAGGCCGACTTGCGCGTAGATACGCAGCTTGTCGCGCGTGTCGGTGATGTCGAGATTGCGCATCGTCAACTGGCCGATACGGTCGCGCGGCGAGAACGTCGACGCAACCTTTTCCATCGACAGACGCTCCGGCTGATACGTCAGGTTCGGCGACTTCGTGCTGACGATCGAATAGTCGTTGCCGCGACGCAGTTCCAGCGTGACTTCACCGGTGATCGCACGCGCGACCCAGCGTTGCGCGGTTTCGCGCAGCATGATCGCCTGCGAATCGAACCAGCGGCCCTGGTACAGCAGACGCCCGAGGCGACGCCCGTTCTCGCGATACTGCTCGATGGTGTCTTCGTTATGAATGCCGGTGACGAGGCGCTCATACGCGATATGCAGGAGCGCGAGCCCCGGCGCTTCGTAGATACCGCGGCTCTTCGCCTCGATGATGCGGTTCTCGATCTGATCGCTCATGCCGAGACCGTGACGCCCGCCGATGCGGTTCGCTTCGAGCAGCAACTCCACGGCATCCGTGAACGGCTTGCCGTTGAGCGCCACCGGGCGGCCTTCCTCGAAGCGGATGGTGACTTCTTCGCGGTCGACCTTCACGTCATCGCGCCAGAACGCGACGCCCATGATCGGATTCACGATGCGGATGCCCGACTCGAGGCTTTCCAGATCCTTCGCTTCGTGCGTCGCGCCGAGCAGGTTCGAGTCCGTCGAATACGCCTTTTCGGCGGACATCTTGTACTCGAAGCCCGACTGGCGCATGAACTCCGACATTTCCGCGCGGCCGCCGAGTTCGTCGATGAACTGCTGGTCGAGCCACGGCTTGTAGATCTTCAGGTCCGGATTCACGAGCAGGCCGTAGCGATAGAAGCGCTCGATGTCGTTGCCCTTGTACGTGCTGCCGTCGCCCCAGATGTTGACGCCGTCTTCCTTCATCGCGGCGACGAGCATGGTGCCCGTCACGGCGCGGCCGAGCGGCGTCGTATTGAAGTACGTGACGCCGGCCGTCGAAATATGGAACGCGCCGGCTTGCAGCGCGGCGATGCCTTCCGCGACGAGCTGTGCGCGGCAGTCGATCAGGCGCGCGCCTTCTGCACCGTATTGCGTCGCGCGGCGGGGAATGGAGTCGTAGTCGTCTTCGTCGGGCTGGCCGAGATTGGCCGTGTAGGCGTAGGGCACCGCGCCCTTCAGACGCATCCAGTGCAGCGCGGCGCTGGTATCGAGGCCGCCTGAGAATGCGATACCGACTTTTTGCCCAGTCGGAAGGCTTTCAAGAATTGTGCTCATTAGCGAAACCGTTAAGTCGACGTACGGGGTGGGTGCAACTTTCGAGTATCAACCATGCCCGGTGATATGACAAGTTGGGCGAGGCCGGAGACGGAAAATCGCAAGTTTAGACCGTAGCCGATGACGGCCCGCTAACGCAGGATGTCGGTGGCTCTGTGCGAGGCATCGACGCCATCGATAAAAAACACCGCGCCGCGTGCGTGGCGCATGCGCAGCGGCAGAATGCGCTGATACGCATGGGATGCGTACCAGTCGCGGGCCTGCGCGAGATCGGGGAAAGCAATCACGATGAGATCGCCCTTCCACTCGCCCTCGCGCAGCTCGCATTGTCCGCCGTGGATGATGAAGCGGCCGCCGAACGGCGGGAGCGTATCGTCGATTTGGCCCAGATACTCGACGATCTCCGCGCACATGTCGACTTCATGCAGATGGCCAATCGCATAAGCGGTCATTTCGAATCTCCCGTTGTGATGTCGCACGCCTGAGCATCCGCCTCTGAATGGCGTGTGTCGATTACGCGGGAGGTAAAGCGCGCTCAGCCGTTGCGGAACAGGAAGCTATATGCGTTCAGCGCCGGCACGCCGCCGAGATGCGCGTACAGCACCTTCGAGCCTTCGGGGAATTCGCCGTTTCGCACCATCTGGATCATGCCGTCCATCGACTTGCCTTCGTAGACGGGATCGGTCAGCACGCCTTCGAGGCGCGCGCAAAGGCGGATCGCGTCCAGCGTGCCTTCGTTCGGCAAGCCGTATTCGGGGCCGCCGAAGCGGGTATCGAGGATCACGTCGTCGCCGGTAATGTCCTGCCCCAGTTCCACGAGTTCCGCCGTGTGCTTCGCGATGCGCGTGATCTGCTCGTGCGTCTGCTGCGGTTTCGCCGATGCATCGATGCCGATGACGCGTCGCGCCCGGCCGTCGGCTGCGAACCCGACGACCATGCCCGCTTGCGTGCTGCCCGTCACCGAACACACGACGATATAGTCGAACCGGAAGCCGAGTTCCGCTTCCTGCTGCCGCACTTCCTCCGCGAAACCGACGAAGCCGAGCCCGCCCAGCCGATGCTCCGAGCATCCAGCCGGGATCGGAAACGGCTTGCCGCCCGCGTCCCGCACGCTGTCCATCGCGTCCTGCCAGCTTTTGCGAATGCCGATATCGAAGCCGTCCGGCACGAGCCGCACGTCAGCGCCCATCATCCGCGAGAGCTGAATATTGCCGACGCGGTCGTAGACGGCATCGGAGTAGTTGACCCAGTTTTCCTGCACGAGCACGCATTTCATGCCGAGATGCGCCGCGACCGCGGCCACTTGCCGGGTTTGATTCGACTGAATGCCGCCAATGGAAACGAGCGTGTCGCAGCCCTCTGCGAGCGCTTCGGGAATCAGGTATTCGAGCTTGCGCGTCTTGTTGCCGCCGAACGCGAGGCCGCTGTTGCAATCTTCGCGCTTCGCGTACAGATCGACCTTGCCGCCCAGATGCGCGCTCAGACGCTTGAGCGGCTGAATGGGCGTCGGCCCGAAGGTCAGGGGATAACGCGGGAAACGTTGCAGGTTCATGGTCGGCATCCTCGATATTGGGTCACGGCAGCCGCGCGCATCGGCGACGCCTTGCGGTATCGTAGATAATCTGGCTCGAATGCGCGTTGCGAAAAAAACGCGCTTGGCTTAATTGCCGAGGGAGCGTGTGTCGTTTCGCGCACGTTCATTTCCTCTCACGCGGATCCCGCGCAATGAAAAAAACTGCAACCGTGCAAGAGCCGCTTCAGACGGACCGCGTCGACCGCGCGATCCTGCGACAGCTTCAGCGCGACGCCTCCATTTCCAACGTGGCGCTCGCGGCGAAGGTCAATCTGAGCCCGCCCGCCTGTCTGCGGCGCGTCGAACGGCTGCGCAAAGCGGGCCTCATCCGTGCGACCGTCGCGCTGCTCAACCCGAAAGCGCTGGACGCCGGCATGCTCGTGCTGATCGGCGTGGTGCTCGACCGTTCGACGCCCGAGTCATTCACCGCATTCGAGAAGGCAGCGCAGAAGGTGCCGGGCTGCATGGAATGTCATGTCGTCACCGGCGAATTCGACTTCTTCATGCTGATCCGCACACGCGACAGCGACAGCTTCAATCGGCTGCACGCGGAGAAGTTGCTCTACCTGCCGGGGGTACGGCAGATACGCACGTTCGTGGTGTTGCGGGAGATCTTGTCGACGACCGCGTTTCCGGTTTGACGAGTCGCGGTGCGCGTGTCTCCGAAAATAGTTCGTTACCCTATATTATTCTGAGCGCATCAAACCAAGCCTTAGTACGGGAGCGCACACACTCGTTCGCTCTTGCCTGGAATATGGACTACCCTGATTCGAGCGCTGTCCCGCTCATCTCCTGTCGCCATCGCCTGCCTGGGCGGCTTCCAACCCCCAACCATGAGGGGCGCCATGTTCAACTCGGCAATACTCGAAGTCGCCATCGGCATCGTCTTCATTTATGTGCTGCTGAGTCTCATGTGCACCGCGCTGCGCGAGGGACTGGAGGGTTACTTGAAGACGCGCGCGTCGTATCTGGAGAATGGCATCCGCGAGCTGCTGTTCGATCCCAGGGGCGAGAGCCTTGCCAAAGCGTTCTATGAGCATCCGCTCGTCTTTAGCCTGTTCAACGGGGAGTACGCGTCGCCGGCGCCGGGTAAGACAGCGGGCGCGCTGACACGCGGCAAGACGCTGCCATCGTATATACCGGCAGAAAACTTCGCGGCCGCGTTGATGGACATTATTGCGCGCGGTCCGGGGCGCGCGCTGGTGTCCACGGAATCCGCCACCGTCGCGGGCATTCGCGGCCAGCTTGCATTAATCGATAACCCCGCCGTGCAGCGCGCCGTTCTCACCTCTCTCGATACCGCGAACGACGACCTCGATAAAGCTAGAAAGAATCTAGAGCGCTGGTACGACAGCGCGATGGATCGCATCTCCGGACGATACCGACGCTCGACGCAATGGGTGTTGTTCTGGATCGGACTTGCGATTTCGGTGGGCTTCAATATCGATACGCTCACGCTCGCCGATTATCTGTATCGCAATGAAACGCAACGCGGGGCTATCGTGGCACAGGCAGGTTCCATCGCCAAAGACGAACTCGGAAAACCTGCTAACTTCGACGACGTGAAAGCGCAGATCGACAGTCTTCGGCTTCCTATTGGATGGGACATTGTCTTCAACGATAAAGAACCGCCGACTGGCGCTCGAAAGAGTTTCTGGAGCGAATATCACGGGTACTTCATGAAGCCGCTCGGTTGGCTGCTGACCGCATTTGCGGTCACGCTTGGCGCGCCGTTTTGGTTCGATGTGCTGAACAAGATCATGATCATCCGGTCGACCGTCAAGCCGCACGAGAAAAGTCCGGAGGAGGCATCGGAAGACCGGTAGGGGTGAGCGGATATCGCGCGTCAGAGGTTATCCCTGTGACTATTGATTGGTTGTGGCGTGGGCCGGGCAATGGGGGACGGCGGATGAAGAAGGCCGCGTGGGGTGACGTATTTTGCGAACTCTGAAGGATGAGTGAGGAGACGTGGCCGCGCACGGATAGGCGACGTTACTGGGTGATGTTTCGTTACCTGGTGGGCCTGCGGTCGCGGAGAATGGACGCGGCGAATGTCACAGCAACGCTCGCGCAACGTTGTCTCAGCCGCGGTGAAACGTGCTTCAGTATCTCCGTAGGACAGTTCGCTGACAATGCCGAGGGTTCATGTCTGCAGTAGCGATGGGCAACGCGAGCCTTCTGGACATCGAGGCAAATAAGATGGGGCATCGTGCGCGCTGCTGGACGATGTCGCGTGGCGTTCCAGCGATGTAGCGACTTACCTGAGCGGAAAGGTCACGGCGCACCTGCCAGCGTAACTGCCCAAGTTTGCCGAGGCGTTGCCGATCTCCCCACGCTTGAACGCTTTAAGCTCGCGCGATTCGTCACGGGCGACCCGAATGCGGACCGAACTGTTCCGGCGCATGGAGGACGGCAACCTGTTGCCGATCCGCGTCGATCCCGATGACCGGCTGCCCTGGCCCCCTCTTCATCCGTTACTCAAGAACGTCTCGCGGCCTCGTGGTTCAACGTGCAGATGAACGCCGACCGGGCGCGTGCGCAAGTAACAGCGAGTACGTAATACCCCCGTCGCACGTCCGACTCCAGTTTCGATACGACCGATTTTCGCGCGCACGATGCAGGCTTCATTTTCGACACGGCGATGCGCCGCCCGATGCTCCCGGCCACACGCAGCCGTCCGACACTGCGGCGTAACGTGTCGGGCAAGTGGAGCACGATGACGAAGTACGCTCTATCAAGTCCTGTAAGCGCGGACTTGAAGATAAACGCCGCCGTCTCACAGATCGAGGCGCTGCTTCTCGCCATGCACCCAGCCCTGGCCGACAGCAATAGTGCCCTTCCGGTTGAGCGTGTCCGCGCGCCAGTCGATTTTCGATCGCTGCGAACGCAGGAAAGACGCTGAGAACAGATGCGTCGCGGCCTGCGGGACCGCGTTGCGCCACATTTGCGCGTTCTTGTTGGCGTCGCGGAATCCGTGCTCCGGACTCACGCGGTCATCGAGCCAGGAGCAGATCATGTCGATGCCGTGGTGAGGGTTGTCGCGAACGAACGCATCCACCTGTTGCGGCGTGACCGTGTTCATACCGCCGTTCTGCGTGTAGACATCGAAGAACCAGCAGAACGCGTGGGCATCGACTTCCTGATTCCACGCCGCGCACCATTCGCCGCATGTCTTGTATGCGCGGGCGGCGACGGCTTGTGCGGCCTTGACCTGTTGCGCCTTGAAGGGTTCGCTATGCGCAAGCGTCTTAAGTTCGTTCCTGATCGTCGCGGGCAGCTTGCCGCCGGGCTGCCATTGATTCACGATCTTGAGCCCCTCGGACGGAGACACGCCGCGCGCCCGGATGAGGTCCGCTCCGCAAGTCGGGCATGGGGTGCGGATTTCGTCGGTGGAAAGCGCTTTCAACAAGGGCTGAAGCGATCCCGAGCCGATGTTCCACTGCAAGACGCCGAGCGAGATGCCCATGCCGTCGAAGTTGCCCGATACCGCTCCGAAGGGATCGTCTGAGTCCTCGAAATGGCCCGTGATGGAGAGCGCTTTTTCGATCAAGGCCGGGTTCAGTTGAGTTGGCATGGGCGCCTCCTTTTTGGGGCGGACCGGTGACGGACCGGGTTCAACCGTTTTCAAGCTAGTTCATCTGGATTCGGTTGTCCAGCCGATAAATGTCATGGATGCCTAACTAATTTTCCTCAGAAGAGGAGATACAGGCGATAGACGCCAAGGTTCGGTAGAGAAACGCCTTGCTTTAAAAATCTCGGCGTGGCAAAGCGTGGCTCGACCCGAAATTTGCGCCTGAGAACGGTTGTCTTTCCGTAGCCGATCGCGCACAAACTGCCGTTGCGATAAGAAGCCAGATAGTTCTGTCGAATTGGTTCTTCACGTTAACGCACATCCGCCCCATTCAACTGCGATTTCCTGCGGCCGGAGCCGTAGCACCGAAAAAAAGGAAGGTCGACATCTTGGAGTCGTTCCCGCTGCTATACGTCGTGCAGGTGTATCGGGCGAGCGGGCCGAGCGAGGCCGCACGAGCGGTTCGCGTTCGATCGTGTATTAGGCCCAGAACGATGCTTCGTTCTGTGGCGCGGGGCATAGCTTGCGGTACAGGGCGGCGTTATCCTTCGTTCAGAGTTTAGATATGTTCAGCTAGCGGCAACGGTCGACGAAGTGGTCGGAATCGCCTTCGCTTTCACTTCGAGGCCGCGTTAGCGAGCCTGACCGCCTTGTGCGTGGAGTTGAGATTGATGCGTCAACGGTCAAACAGTCTCTCGCGTAAAGCGGAAGAGCGCCGCAGTAAAGAGCGCGTTGTAATTCGTGGGCTAGAGTTGCTGCCGACTTCACACGGAGTCGCACGTTCTGGGTCCAACGCCTCGCAGTGCAATTCGGTTCAAAGATGACCGTTAGTTGCTCGGTTCGCTTATGTCGCGGTGCAAAGCGGCAACGGAGCATTTACGCATGGGTAACTTTGCAGTGCAAATGCGGATTAGAGAGAGAGCGCCGTCCGAGACGACTGCGCATACATGAACTCGTGCCCATAACCAATTCAGTTTTGAACGTCGCTAGCGGCGGATGCGCGTGCCGTAAATTAATGGGGACATCGGCCTCGCAGAAAGCTTTGGTGAGCAGTTGTTCTACGCAGTTGTGCGGCGGGACGGGCGAAGCGTGTTTCGCTCGAGTCCTACGACCGCCTTGGTGCGAACGACGCCCACTGCAGGGTTGAGCCTTATCGCGTTGCTAAGCGATGCTCGACGCGCACAGGCGTACTTTCTCGCAGTGGTCACCAAGCGGTTGAACGACCCTTCAGTTTCCTGCGACGATATCGTTAACCGGTAGAGGTCAACCAACGATCGACGTATGTCAACTACCATCCCTTTCGGGCGCTCCGCCCAAGCCGCGCAGAAACGCCTGACCAAGGCGCAGTTGCTTCCTATCCCGCGTGCGGTGGCCGATGAACTCGCTCTGCTCGCGCATCTTTCGCTGGAGGCGCTGCGTGCAGGCGCTTCCGACATTGCCCCGGCGCAACAATTGGGCGAGGTGATGCTCATCTCCGCGTTTTTGGCCGAGGCGGGACATGGGCACTTTCCTGAGGATGCCTTGTTCGACACCGACGCTATGATGGTCAGGATTTTCGATGGCGGTCAGCGCTCAGGTCGTTGGTGTGTTGACCTCGAAGAGTTCGATCAACTAGCGGCGATGGTATCGCTATACGACTACCAATTGCGACGGGCCACGCTCGGAGCATTGACCGACGCGAGCGTTCGCTTCGAACGATTCAAGTCGGGCGAACAGTATCGAAGTCTGCACAGACGACGCGCGTAAGAAGCAGTGGTGGACGTAACCACCCGCTCGAACAGTCTTATCTCCGCGTCACTCGATGGCATCAGGGCTGTTGGCATGCAGATCACCCATTCGCGGGATACACGACATCTGTGTCGTTCGATACAGCTTGACACATTGTCAGGACGAACAGCGCGAAAGACACCGCTATACGTCCCGCGAGAGTGACGTACGCCGTAATACCGAGCGTAAGCCGTGAAACAAGGCGAGATATGCTCGATATCTATCTGATTACACTGCGGTTTTTTTGTTCACGGTTGCGGTGCCTGTGTTTCACGCCAACGCAACTGGCGCGGTGGACGACCCATGATGGTCAGAGTCACTGCGAAGCACCCGCTGGCGTATCGTGCTGAGTTGGGTACTAAGTAGCGACGACGGTTCCCAGCGAAAAGCAACCGCGCTAGGCCGGACGTGTTTCCTGCCCGCGCCGGCACGCCTCGCATGGCGGTCGTTGGGCTTGTCGTGGGTGTCTTGTTACCGCTTGACTGCCCGCCGCTTCCGCTTCCGCTTCCGCTTCCGCTTCCGCTTCCGCTTCCGCTTCCGCTTCCGCTTCCGCTTCCGCTTCCGCTTCCGCTTCCGCTTCCGCTTCCGCTTCCGCTTCCGCTTCCGCTTCCGCTTCCGCTTCCGCTTCCGCTTCCGCTTCCGCTTCCGCTTCCGCTTCCGCTTCCGCTTCCGCTTCCGCTTCCGCTTCCGCTTCCGCTTCCGCTTCCGCTTCCGCTTCCGCTTCCGCTTCCGCTTCCGCTTCCGCTTGCACGTCTGCCGTCTGCCGTCTGCCGTTGGCGTCTGCGTCTGCGTCTGCGTCTGCGTCTGCGTCTGCGCCTGCCGCTTGTCGCTTGGCGCTTGGCGCGTGCCGCCTCGGCAGCACGCCGCTTCACCTTCTCCAACTGTCTTTCCCGGCTCCCTAAGCCGTAGTTACGGACCTGCCTCCTGATATCAGCGCCGATGGTCCTCACGCGTGCATTACTGCACGGCTAAGCGTGGTTGATGAGAGCCAGTCCGTGCGTCGCGTCGCATTGCGGTGCGGTGCGGTGCGGTGCCGTGTGGTAGTGACCGTGCTTCACTGGGGGAATTTGGAAAGCTGGGCGGCGGTTCGAGCAACGCTAATAACGGTATGCAAATGGTATCCGTGCGTTACGTGTAGTGAGGTGGTTGAACTGTCGGCTGTAGTGGCGGACACGGCGCCATGTGAGGCGGCCGTCGATCTGCATGTGGAGTGTCGGAGACGATCTCCCTGCAAGCGGGCGACTACGCTGATCGATAGCGCAAGGCTCGTCACTGCGGGGTAATCGCATTGCACGTGCGAACCGAGTCCGATGCACTGGCCCGGCGCTTAACACAGATCCTCCGTCGCATAACCCAACTGTCCGAATTCGGACACGACGTCGGAGCACGTGCCGACGGCAGTACCGTTTTTGCGGTGATTTCATCGCGCGGCACTACTTTCAGCCACACGCACAGCCGTCACGATTAATAGTCTAGTGCGGTCGCTTTGATCGTACGTCGGCACGCTGCTACGGCCGTCGGCGCTAAAGTGTCCGAATTCGGACACGAGCCTTCGCATTGCGAGGGACGGAGTCAATGCGCATTGACCACACTCAGACGCCGCGGTCCGCATCAGCAACCTCCAGTCGTGCGGTGTGTGAACGAAGACACTTGCTTACCAACCTAATTTTCACTGTCCGCCCTCTACCGGCGAGGGTGCCGTACCAGTCGAACGCGGCTCCTGCCACCGAACACGCAACGGTCGAGCGGTTCACGTCGGCGGTGGTCTGAGTGAGTTTCAAGCGTCGGTACGTGCCAGCGTCTCCGCATGGGAAACCATGCCGACATGCGCCCTCCTAGTCTCGTGTCCGAATTCGGACACTTGGCGTGGCCCGCCGGCTCCCCACCCGGCCCCGGCCCCCGAACGTGCCCGTCAAACTCTGAACCAAGAAAAAACCCGCTTGCGCGGGTTTGATTTCACTCTGACCGAATCGAGAACATCTTCCCAATGTGCTCTCGCAGTTGATTCTCCTGCTCCTCCGTCACGACCCCCGCCTTAAATTTGAAGGTGAGTCCCTTAACATCCTTGGTGATGCTGCCCGCTTGGACCTTGCCGGCGAAAATCTTCAAGATGCTTCGACCGCCGGCATCAGTCGCCGACTCGCCTCTAGTAACCTGCGCAACCAAGCTAGCCGCTAGCTTAGTCTGGACCAAGTCTCCCGCTAACACCTGCGGCCACAGTTCGTGGAGCGCCCTAAGCCCCGCTTCGCCAGCCTTCTTGAGGGCGTTCGCAACATCCTGTGCCGACGACGCTCCAAGCACCGATGGCGTCAGGTCCAAATCACGTTTCACAAAATCCGGCAGTGCATCAAAGGCGAGGAACCGATAGAGGTCACTACGCGAGATCCCCATCGCTTCAGCGAGACGCGTTCGATTAGGAAATTCTGCCTCGGCCCGACGTATGGCAATCGCGATCTCATAATCTGACAGGTCGTCCCGCGTGACGTTTTCCATCAGAGCGAGCGCCGCCATATCCTGATCGGAACACTCGATAACGACCGCCCGAATCGTCTCCCGATTGATAAGCTTGTGCGCGCGAAACCGCCGCTCGCCGGCGACTAGCTGAAACGCCTCTCCGATACGACGAACGGTCACCGCCTGAAGCAATCCGACTTCATCGATCGAACGGGCCAATTCGGACAGCTTGGCCTCGTTGAACTGACGTCGCGGCTGCCAGGGATTTGGCGCAATCGCGTCAAGCGGAATATCCGTCTCGACGCCTTTCGATTCCAACTCTTGAATCCGCAACTGCGCCGCGGCCAAAGCGCTAGTAATACCCGGCATCGTCTGCGGGCCACGGTTCGTGCGATCCTTCTTGTTCTCGCCCTTGAAATCAGCAGGCTTGGGAAGGTTGGCCGTCTTGGCCATGAGTTGTTCTCGGATGTTGTTGCTCATGCCGCCTCCTTCCAGGATTTGACGAACATATCGTCGAGCCACTTGGCGTACTGCATCATCGGCTGACGGACCCGCTGCAGCGACTTCGCGGTCGAATGTGTGCTAACGACATCGAGCGCCGTCGAGAACGAAAGGGCGCCGCCGCTCATCACCGAACTAGCGGGAATTTCGAACGGGTCGAGCCATCGCCCGTACGCACTCTGCGCCCATTGACGAACGACCGGTGCCGACGATGTCTTACCGTAGTCGACCTTCGACAGCAGGATTGAGATAAAGTCGTAGACCTTGTCTTCTTCGTACGGCAGGAAATCTTCCGCGACATCGCTGAACAGACGCCAGAACGCCAGTGAACTAATGAAGTCGAGATTCTCGGGAATCATCGGCATGACCAGCGCGTCCGCGGCCAGCAACGCATTCAAGTTCATATACGACAGCGACGGCGACGTATCGATCAAGATGTAATCATACTGAGCACGCAACGGCTCAAGTCCCTGACGCAAGACCGCCCAGAACCGATAGCCCTGAATTGTTTTTTGGCGCGCCGGCAGAAGGAACTCGGCGCCATAGAGAAACGTATGACCGGGGATGATGTCGAGACCGTCCCAGTACGTCGACTGAACGCTCGCGCCGAGACCCCCCTCGATGTTTTGATCATATATATAGGGGAGCACGGTATCGTCCCCGGAGATCTCTTTCTCCGCATAGAGTCCGCACAACTCGGACGCGGACGCTTGCGGGTCTAAATCGATCAGCAACACCTTGCGGCCGAGCAACGTGAGCGCTTGTGCGAGGCAGACCGTCGTTGTAGTCTTCGCCGACCCGCCTTTCAGTTGCGCCGTGGTCAATACCTTGCCTTTGAAATCGCCGTGCCCATCGTCGAGGCGAGTCTGATAGATGTCCGAGGCCATTTTCACCCACATGCGAACCTCGGGCAGCGTGAACGTTCGACTGCGACCGTTGCCGTTCAATGTTCCCGGGGGCAGCCCTCCTTCCCCCTTTGTCACCAGATATTGAATTTGTTGCCGAGTCAGATTGCACATCTCGGCCAGTTCGCTGATCGTATAGAAGGGCGCAGTCTTGCGCGGCCGGGGCGCGAGGATTTGCTCACGAAGATTGTCGGAAAAGGGTTCGAGGTTATCCGCGAATTCCGCGACTTCGCGAAGAGAGACCTTGCGGTCTTCCATAGGTAGGCTGCCTACGTTGGCCATTCTGCGCTTTCTCCATTTATTGACGCTGAAGCGCAGAATACACGAATACGTGTAAACGGGGTTGCGTAGCGTTGAAAAATGCCGCTTTTAGCCGCAAAAGGCTTTGATCAACCTTGATAAATGTCCCCAGTTGCCAGAAAACCGCCAGCGATCCTCCATGCCTCCACGTCCCACGAAACCGAAAGCCCATTCAGCACAAAAACCACCCCGAGGCGGTTCTTGTGCGCAAGTCTTACTTGGAGAGTTTTCCGTTTGATGTCAAGCACTTGCATCTGCGTTCCGAGTGCATGTCACGTAGACCCGTGGTTCTGTCAGTTTTGTTTTTTGTAAACTTCGACCAACCCACCAACCAACAGCGCCGCCTTTTCCCTTTCGAATCAACAAAAAGACCTGTGGATAGAGGTGCTTTTTGTGAAGGCGAGGGCGGTTTTTGTGCGGGCTGGAGTGGAAGTTGGGCCGCACGGGTCGATTTTTGTGTGCAGAGGGGCGGAAATTGGGCTGAGGTTTTTTGGGCGGGACGGTTTTTGTGCGCAAAATCGAGCGGGAATCAGGGGCGGTTTTTGTGTTGACACGCTTTTCTTGCCTGTTAGAGTGCCGGGGACCGCCGCCGAATCGAAGAATGGAAGATCAGGATTTCACCGTTACGCCTCAGCAACTTGCGCTGGACATCTACGAAGACATGTCCGGTCAAGGCACGGCCATCTCAGAGGCCACACGCGATATCGGGTTTCTCAGAAACAATATCTTCACGCGCGTCGGAGGGTTGGGCATCGCCGCGCGGCGCGTCCTGGATGCGGCCTACTTCATCGTGGCGACGAAAGCGCCAGACGCGCTCATCGACGACAAGGTCTACACCTTCACCGCCGATGTGAACTATTTCAAGTGGCTCATGCGGTACGACAGCCGCAACCATAGCCACCTGATTGCGCAAATGCGGGCAGCAGCGCGGGCGCGCGTCGAAATCATGACCGCGCCGTCCATCGAGGAGCTCACCGAGAAAGATTCGTGGGGCACCATCAGCTTGCTTGGCGACTGCTATATCGAGCGCAACGTCGTCTGCGTGCTGCTTTCCGGCCGCGTCATCAAGTATCTGATCAGCCCGTACAAGGCGCATTGGCTCAGCTTGCGCGCGTCGACGGCCTTTTCGCTGTCGCTCGCACGCGCCATCTACGACCGCCTCATCCCGTGCCAGGGTCATGGCGTCACCGAGTGGTTCCCATTCGACGAAGTCCTCGAATGGCCGGGGAAGGTGGGCGAATCGCGAAAGGAAGTGAAGGAGTTCAAGAAGCGCTTTCTGGAACCGGCCATCGACCAGCTGAACGAAGTGTCGGATTTCGACGTGAGCTGGGAGCCGAATGCCGATCGCGTCACGCGCGACAAGCTCAAGATTCGCTTCCGCTTCACCAAGAAGCAGGGCGCGGACGCGGCGCGTGCCGGCATTCAGGATTCAATGTACCTCCTGCTGCACAACGAATTCGCGTTCGATACCCCCGACTTCGAGCGCCTCGCCAAACATCGCGATGTCTGGACGGACGAACGCCTCGAGCAGGCTATCGAATACACGCGATTCAAGCTCAACGAAGGCAAGGTGACCGTCAGTCCTCGCGGCTATCTGTTCAAGGCGCTGGAAGGCAACTACCGTATCGGCGAAGCGGACCGGAGAATGGCCGAGATCAAGGCAAAGCAGCTCGAGGACGACAAGAAGCATCGTCGCGAACGCGAGTCGGCCCAGGCGCAACTGGAAGCGACCATTCAGGCGCAGAACGACTCCGCCCGGGCCAAGATGAGCGAGGAGATTCGCGCGGGCCGCGAGTTTTTCGAATCCGCCGACGCCCAGACGCGCAAGGACCTTTGCCACTCGTTCGTGAGTCAACTGATCCCGCAGCGTCTCATCGAAAAGCAGGGCTTGTCCCGCGAGTCGTTGAGTGCGGAGAATATTCTGACGGTCAACCGCGTGGTCGCCGATGCCTTCTGTTCCCACGTATTCGTCAAGATGAAGAAGGCGAGGTCGTAACTATGATTCGGATGCCGAAATAATACGGCGTACGTCTCATTCCCTTGCACGCGATACGTCTTTCAACGGCTTCTGGCATGCCGCAAGCGCCGCTCCCGCGGCGAGCACCAGCGCGGAATAGACGAGACCGCGCGTGAGTCCTGCGCTATCGGATATGCGTCCGATGACCGTTGGACCGACGATCTGCCCCGCCGCGAACACGATCGTGAACGCATTGATCCCGCTGCCCCACTGGCTAGCCGGCAGGTTATGCCGCACGAATGCGGTCGTCGACGCGACTGCCGAAAGGAACGTCGCCCCGAACAGCGCGCCTGATGCAAATGCCGCGAGCGGATGCGCAATCACGGCGGGGATGACCGTTGCCACGGCGAGCAGCGCGTTGAGCAGCGCGAGCGCCTGACCGCCGCGCATCCGGTCGAGCAGCCCCGACCAGATGCGCGCGGAAACGATCGTCGCCACGCCCAGCAGCATGTAGAAGCCCGTGACGACGGCGTCCGACATGCCCGCGGTCCTCAGCAGCGCCACGATAAACGTCATATAGCCGATGTAACCGATCCCGAAGCACGCGTATCCGGCGAGCGCGAGGGCGCAGCGCCTTCGATGAATTGCGTGGCCCCGCATCGCGTCTGTCGCGCGTTCCGGTGCGACGCTCGGCTGCTCGCGTTCGATCCGTCGCGCAGCCGCGACGGCGATGAGCGAACTGACCGCGCAAGCCGCCGCGAGGGCGAACCATGCATAGCGCCAGCCGTGGGGGACGGGTGCAATCGTGATCGGCACGAGTATCGATGACATCACGATGCCCCAGCCCGTGCCGCCGTAGTAAAGGCCGATGATGAGCCCCGCGCGACGCGGCGAGAGCGACGCAAGACGCGCAGCAAGCACGCCTCCGCTCACAAAGACGAGCGCGCTGGCTGCGCCGGTGACGACGCGGAGTAGGAGAAGGGCATTGGTGTCGGTGAAGGCGCCGCTGACGGCCATCAGCACGGCCGTCGCGAAGCAGCCGCTGACGAACGACGTCTGCGACGCCCATCGCCGGGAGAGGCGGGCGAACGCGATCGCGCCGACGAGGTATCCGAACGCGTTTGCCGTGTTCATCGCGCCGGCTTGCGCGAAGTTCCAGGCAAGGTCCAGCTTCATGGACGGCAAGAGAAGCGCGTACGAGAAGCGCGCGAAGCCGAGCGCGATGGCGCTGCCAAGCGAAAGCGCCATGGCGACGGCGGGCGCGTGGCGGGCAATGGTTGCTTCGGCGCTGCATGAAGTACCGACAGGGGCGACGCGGCTCACTTCCGCGGAAGCGTCGTCGGCGAGGGCTTCCCTGCAGTCGTCACGTTGTTTCACGCGTGGTGGTCCTTTGAGGCTTGCTGATCGCTGATCGGCGGTCGACGGGACGACCGGGGGGCTTGCCGGGGTATGGTAACGCGGGGAAAGGGATGGGTTGCATGCCTCGCCTTCCGCGAATGAGGATGCTTGAAAGGCTTTTCGAGCGCGTACGTTGTTGCACGTTGCGCCGTTGCCTAACATTACCCGAGACCATCGTAGCCACAACCGACTGCATCCTTCCCGCATCTGTGTGGGCGGAAGAGCACCTGTTCGACAAGCGTCGCCTTCAAGCTCGGACCGTACGCGCCGCGCCGTCGAGCGATGAGCACGTCCGCTCAGTCGAAAGGTCAATCAGATCAGGGCGCACGCGCGATAGCGCTGGGAGAGTGTGCACAAGCTCGTGACGAGCTAGTCACGGAAGGGAGGGCGCGTGCGGCGGGGCTTTCGTACGCAGCGGTCGGTCGAAAGACTTCGCTGACGGGCGGACAGCAGTGGCCCGCAGCGGTGACGAAGAGACGCGGGGCGGGGAAAGAATCGCCCGCTCGGCTCACACTGAAGCAGCCGCCACGTTTGCTATGTGTGTCAACCACCCCTCACACCAGCGAGCGGTAGTCCGCCGATGGATGGAAGCTTCAATGACCATCCGACGCAGCCGCGGCTTGGCTACAGGGGCCGGTCTCGGCGACGACCATGCCGGGAAACCGAGCGGCGCAGCGGGCAAGCAAAGCAGTGCGACGAACAGGGGCTGTTCGACAATTCCTACAGCCACAGCAACCCCCGACGAACAGCAACGTGATGATGCCGCACATGCCGATACCGGCAGCCGCTTGAGCCGGCCGAATGCGAGATACGGTCCAGGCAACGGTTGACCAACGGGAGACGACAAGCGCGACAATCCGGGAACCAGCATGAGCCGAGCAGCCCGATCCCGGTTTTGCTGCGGCGTGCGGAACAGTTCGTCGGCAAGCGATACGCTGAAGTCGTGAAAGCGATCAGCCGGAAATGCTTGCGCAGTGTGATAGCGATGATTCGACGGGGTGAGGGGTTGGTGGTCGCTGCCACATAACGAAGAGAACGCGTCAGATGCTTTGAAACGATGACTCGCGCAACCAGTTGATATGGTCGGCCCGGGGTGATGTCGCATGGCAATTCGGTGCGGGACACTGCAAGCACACTCATTGCTACGAATCTAAGGAACCCGACGTCCATCGTGCAGTTCCCGACCCAGCGCACGTCGGTGCTTCCCTATGATCCGCAAAGGAGAACGCTCATGCCCGACGCTTCCGACCCGCAAACGCCCGATCCATCGCAAGCGGAGATAGCGCGCGGCACGCCGCCTGCGCGCACGCCCGAGACTTTGCCCGACACCGACTTGCAGCCGGATCAGCAGCCTGTTCGCAGCACGCCGGATTTGTCCAAGCCGGGTGCAGACGGCTGATATCCCGCCGCAACAGGCCGTGCGGGTACGCCGGGGCCGGCACTGAAGGCGTGCCCGAAACAGACGCGATTTGCAGCCTATTAGGTCCATCAGAACCAAGAGAAGTCCAAGCGCGCCAGCGTGATCATGGTCGATCCCAGCCACTGATTCGTCACGCGCTTTCAGAACGCACGAAGCGGCGCTCCCCTTGCCCCGTGCGGTCGGAACACGCTAACCGTCACGCGCCCGGGCGCGCTGGACGGTGCACCCCCATCATTCAACCCAGCCACCCATCCCCCTGGCATTCGCGATGCTATAAGCCTTCAGCAAGCCAACAAGGAGGAAGCGATGGACAAGACCCCCGCACGGGATTCCAAATCCCTGATGAGCCGCGTCTTCGCGTGGCCCGTTCGCATGTTCAAGCGATTCGGCGACGACCGCGCCGCGCCGATGGCCGCGAGCATTGCGTTTTACTCGGCGTTCTCGCTCGCGCCGACGCTCGTCATGGTCATCGCAATTGCCGGGCTCGTGTTTGGCGCCGAAGCGGCGCGCGGGCAACTCTTCCATCAGATAAGCGGAATGCTCGGCAAGGATGCCGCTGAAAGCGTGCAGACGATCGTCCAGCATGCGCATCGCAGCGGCGGGGGCGGTATCGCGGCGATCATATCGTTCGTGCTGCTGGCGGTCGGCGCGTCGGCGACGTTTTCATCGCTGAACACGGCCCTGTCGATCATCTGGCCTGCCGAGAAAAAGGAGAAATCCGGCGTCGCCACTTTGGTCAAGGTGCGGCTGATTTCCTTCGGCCTCGTGATGGGCGTCGCATTTCTGCTGATCGTCTCGCTCGTTCTTGATACCGCCGTCCAGGCCGCCGGAAAGTGGGTGTTCGGCGAGTCGCCGCTCGTCATCATCGGCGATATCGTGCAGTTCGTGCTCGGGCTCGTCATCCTGTCCGCCGCGTTCGCCGCGCTGCTGAAATACCTGCCCGATGGTCACGTCGAGTGGCGCGACGCCTTTGTCGGCGGCGCTATCTCCGCCGTGCTGTTCTCCGTCGGCAAGAAGCTGTTCGCGCTCTATCTGACGCATGCGGGGACCGCCAACGCGTTCGGCGCGGCCGGCTCGCTCGCGGTCCTGCTGATGTGGCTGTACTTCGCGGCAGCCGTGGTGCTGCTCGGCGCGGAAGCCGCGGCGACGCGAGTCGAGGTGCGCGAAGGTAGCGGCGCGGCCAACGCGGGTGCCGCCGATGCGCCCCCAGTTGCCGATAAAGGCAACAGCGCCATGCCAATGCCCGCGCCTGTCGTGCGCGTCGAGCATCTCGACGATGTGACGCCCGCGCCGCTTGACGAGCGCGTGGTTGCGACGCCGTCATCGTCGTGGGCGCTGGCTCTCGCGAAAGGTATGGATGCGCTGAAGTCCAATCCGAGCCGCATCGCGATCGCGGCGGCGGGGGCGGGTCTGTTCCTGTTCACCAAGGGATCGCAGCGGGCGCACGGAAGGCATCGGTCGGTGAAGGCTTGAGAAGGGCGCGGGGCGGGCGCCGTTCTTCCCGCGTTGGGGTGCCGTCGCGGCAATAGCGACGGCGTCCCCATTTTCCGCCGATGCGCTGACGCTTCAGCCGCAGCGCCGTTGTCTTGTAGCTGATTTCATGCTGGCGTCACGTTTGCGCATCGACGCCCTCCGCGATCCGGCTTGACCGAGCGTAAGCCGCACAGGTATCGCCTTGTACAAAGGCGCGCCATTTTGCGGTTCGAATCGCGTGCATCTGCGCGGCGTGTGCCATCGATACTCGCGCCTTCAAGAAGCAACAACTACCGCGATCCTGTTTGCGCTCGTTGAAGCGGTCGAAGTCAGAAGAAACCGCTTCGATCCAATCGCGCGCCTCGGCTGCAATACCGACCGATTCGTGCCAGTAGCAAAAACGGTCGTCGAGCGCCGCCTTCGCCATGCTCGCAACGATGGCCGGCTCGACATGAACGTGCTCCGAACCAGGCGGCAGCGATCCGAGCGACGATTACACCATCGACATCGAATCCTCGGCGGTCACCGCGATTGCGGGCCACTCGCCTGTACTTCGAGCGAGACACGGCAGGATAGCCGGCCCCATCCCCGTCCCCCAAGCCAGCGCATCGCCGCCCTCCGCCATCCAGCCGACGGAGAAGGCAGCAACGCGCCAAGCCAAACACCCCTTAACGCCCACCCGGCAACGCATAAGCGATCACGTAATCCCCGAGCTTGGTATTGAACGACCCATGCCCGCCCGCCGCGATCAGCACGTACTGCTTGCCATTGGCCTCGTACGTCATCGGCGTGGCCTGTCCGCCCGCCGGCAGCCGGGCGTGCCACAGCTCCTTGCCCGTATCCGTGCTGAACGCGCGGATATAGTCGTCCGCCGTCGCGCCGATGAAAAACACGCGCCCCGCCGTCGTCATCGGCCCGCCCAGCATCGGCATGCCCATCTTGAACGGCAGCGGAATCGGCGATGAATCGCGCGTCGTGCCGATGCGCTTCTTCCAGATCACCTTGTGCGTATCCAGATCGAGCGCCGACACGTAGCCCCATGCAGGCTGCTTGCACGGCAGGTTCAACGGCGACAGGAACGGATTCAGCGTGACGCCGAACGGCACGCCGTATTGCGGCTGAATGCCGACTTCCGTGCCCGTGCCGGCCCGCCCCGCCTGAGGCGGCTCCATCGGATTGTCCGGCCCGCGCGGAACGAGCCGCGACACGAACGGCAACGCAATCGGGTTCGCAATCGCGATCCGTCGATCCGTATCGACGGCCAGCCCGCCCCACTCGAACATGCCGAGATTGCCGGGGAACACGAGCGTGCCCTGTTCCGACGGCGGCGTGAACGGCCCCTCATACCGTAGCCGATGGAAGATCACGCGGCACACGAGCTGGTCGTACATCGTCGCGCCCCACATGTCGGCGCCGGTCAGGTTCTTCTGCGGCCGGTAGGTCAGTTCCGAGAACGGCTGCGTCGGCGAAAGCCGGTCGCCCTTCGCCGGACCCTGCGGCACCGCCTGTTCGGGCGCGGGGATGATCGGCTTGCCGGTGCGGCGGTCCAGCACGAAGATGTTGCCTGTCTTGGCAGGCGCGTAAATGGCCGGAACGATGTTGCCGTTGGCATCCTTGATATCCGCGATGGTCGGTTGCGCCGGCAGGTCCATGTCCCACAGGTCGTGATGCACGGTCTGATAGAACCACGCGAGCTTGCCCGTCGTCGCGTTGAGCGCGAGCAGACCGCTCGCGTACCGTTCCTGTTCCGGCGTGCGGTTGCCGCCCCAGATGTCCGGCGTCGTTACGCCCATCGGCAGATAAACGAGATCGAGCTGCGCATCGTAGGCGGCGGGCGCCCATGAGTTCGGCGAGTTGAACGTGTAGGCATGCTGATCGTCGGGAATCGCGTTGGGATTCGCCGCGCCCGGATCGAAGGCCCACAGCAGCTTGCCGCTGTCCACGTCGAAGCCGCGAATCACGCCCGACGGTTCACGCGTGCCGTAATTGTCCGTCACCGCGCCCGCCACGACGATCACCTTCGACGTCACGACTGGCGGCGATGTCGGCTCGTACTGGCCCGGCGTCTTGACCGGCTGCAAATGCTGAAGGTCCAGCACGCCGTTGACCGCGAAGCCGGCGCAGCGCTGGCCGGTGGCGGCATCGAGTTCGAAGAGGCGGCCATCGTTGACGGGCAGGATGATGCGGCGCGCGCACATCGGCAGTGAAGCGGCCTTGTTCGCCTGGCGCGCCTGTGCGGCGACCGGCGTCTCATAGTAGGAGACGCCCCGGCAGGTCACGTGCTGAAAGCTCGGGTCCGGCTTCAGTTCCGGATTGAAGCGCCATTTCTCCTTGCCGGTCGCGCCGTCCAGCGCGATCGCGTTCTGATGCGGCGTGCAGAAGAACAGCGTGCCATCGACCGCGAGCGGCGTGACTTCATCGGTGATTTCGACGGGATCGTTCGGGCCTTTCATGTCGCCGGTGCGAAAGCTCCACGCTTCCTTGAGATCGCCGACGTTCTTGTCGTCGATCTGCGCAAGCGGCGAGTAGCGTGTGCCGCCCTGCGAGTTGCCATAAGCGAGCCAGTCGCCCGGACGGCCAGCCGTGGCGGCGGGCGGGCCCGATCCCTGACGCGCGAACGAACCGTTGATCTCTTGCGGATCGTTGAACACCGCATACACGAGCGCGATGCCCGTCAGCACGAGCGCCGCCGCAATTGCAAGCCCGCCTCGGCGAACCGGGCTCGCATACAGGCGATACGTGAACGGCAGCAGCAGCCATATGCCGACGATCACGAGCACGTCGAGACGCGGCGCGAGCGCCCAGAAATCGAAGCCTGCTTCGGCGATCGCCCATATCAGCGTGCCGAAAAGCAGCAGCGCATAGACGAGGAGCGCCGTTGGATTGCGCCGCATGATGAGCCATGCGACCGCCAGCATGAGCAGGCCCGCAATGACGTAATAGGGCGATCCGCCGATCGCGACGAGCCATATGCCGACGCCGCCAAGATACAGGCCCGATAGCGCGAGGAACGCGATGGTAAGCCACTTGACGATCGGCGACGGCGAGCCGGTAGACGGCCGCGCCGGCGGGGAGTTCGTATTCATTCACACACCTCTGTTTGCAACTAGGAGTAATGGATCATGCGGCCAGTGTGAAGCGTCGCATGCGAATGGATACGCATGCGACGCGAGCAGGCGGACGACAAGCGTAACGCGTTGGCAAAGCATTCGCCAAAGCGGGACGTGAGTCGATACCGGCGCCCATCAAGCACTTGACGTGCCACCGCCGTTGTTCGCTCCCGGCGCGAGGATATTCGGCAGCACCGGGTTCTCCGGCTGAGTGTAACGCTGCTCGACAGCCTTTCGGATTCCTTCAAAACTTTCAGCGGCCGAAAGCGCTTCGTCGGCTTCTACCTCGCGCGCTTCGTCGGCGAGCGTGGCATCGCCGATGACGTCGCGGAACCACGTCGAATAATCGCCCTGGCGCAAATGAAAGAGCCAGGTGTCCTCATCGACGCCTTCCGCGATTTCGAGGAACAGCACGAGATTGTGTGCGCGCAAGTTGAGCTTGTCCTCGGGGCCGCGGAAATAGAAGCTGCGCTCCGGAATCAGCATGCCCTCCGCATACTTGCGCACGTGCCGCCGGCGCTGCGTCTTCGCCGGCTCGATTCGCACGACGATCGGGGCGCCCCAGTGTCCCTCGCGATCGCGACGCCACACGAGCGCCTCGCCTGTCTCGATCGCATCGGGAAGTTCGGCGGGTTCGTCGATGCCCGCTGCCTGCGCGAACTCCTGCAGCGTTTCCTGCGCACCCGGACCGGCGCCGATGAACACCGTCACGCGGTCGAGCAGCCGCGCCGAAAGCTGATTCGGATGCACGGTCGCGAACAGCGCGGGCGCGAGCTGGTCGGGCAGCGTTTCATCGGCGGCGTTGATGCTCGCGGGAAAGAAGTGATGCGCTTCGTCGAAGATCATCCAGTGCGGACGCCCGGTGAGCGCGCGCGTCTTCTGCATGTGCGCGAGCACGGTCGCGCAATAGGTCGGCCGCTCCGCGAACGACACGCGCATCAGGTTGACGACGACCGACTGGCTCGGCTGATGGATGAGCCGCGTGACATCATCGGCTTTCGGGGCGGTTTCCGCGTCGCCGATGGGAAGCGCATCTTCGAGGTTGTCGAAGTCGCCTTCGGGATCGAGCGCGCAGAACTGATAACCCGACTCCGACAACCGCTCCATCAATCCGGTGATGAGCGTGGATTTGCCGCCGCCGGATTGCCCCGCGATCAGCGCGACGGTGTCTTGCGGCGCGAGCGTTTCTGTTTCGCCGCTTTTCTCGCGTTGGCCGCCTTGCGCCTTCACGCGCTCGCCGAGCACGAGATGACGTCGCGTGAGATGTTCGCAAGCGCTGGCGAGATCGTCTTCGAGGATCGCTTCGATCAGCTCCGTCACGCCGGCGCCGCATTCGCGATCCAGCACGATATCGGCGTGCGCTTTCAGCGCATCGATCGCGTTGCCGACGGCGGCCGATATCTCGCACGCATCGAGCAGCGCGTGATCGTTCTGCGCATCGCCGACGCCCACCGCATTGCGCGGCGACAGCGCCATCTTGTCGAGCGCCGCAAGCAGGCCGCTCGCCTTGCTGACGCCGGGCGCGAGGACCATCACCGCGTCGCCGTTATAGACGACATGCAAATCGAGACCAAGATCGCGGATCGCGGCGTGGGCCTGCTCATCGTAGGGCTTCACGGTCGCGACGAGCGTCTGGCTCACGCCGAGATGCCGCACGCCGCTGGCCTTCATCGCCTCTACGAACTCGGGCGGCGGCGGCGGCGCGAGCAGCGTGCGCTCACGCGTCGCCGGTGAGTAGATCACGCCGCCGTTCTCCGCGACGATCAGCGAGAAGCGATCGACGCGATCGCATAGCGTGAGCAGATCGTCGAGTTCACGGCCCGTCACGAGCACCATATGACGCCCGGACGCGCGCAGCCGGTCGACGGCTTCCCACGTCGCATCGCTCACGCGGCCTTCTTCGGCGAGCGTGTTGTCGTAATCGCTGGCAAGCACCATGCATCGCATAGCGGTATCCCTCGGTTAAGCGTCGTGCGCCACCAGATGCGGCGGCACCCGACGGGCGGCGCGCGCATCGAGCAGGCGCCGATAAACATCGACGTAATCGCCCGCCATGCGCTCGGCCGTGAAGCGCCGCTCGAAACTTTCGCGGCAGCGGCGGCGATTGATTTGCGGCAGGCGCGCGACGGCCTCGACCGCTTCGTCCTCGTTACGCACGACGAAGCCGTTCACGCCATCTTCGATGATCTCCGGCACCGAGCCGCGCCCGAATGCGATCACCGGCGTGCCGCAGGCAAGCGCCTCGATCATCACGAGCCCGAACGGCTCCGGCCAGTCGATCGGAAACAGCAATGCGCGCGCATGGCCGATGAGCCGGCTCTTGCCGGTATCGTCCTGTTCGCCCGCATACTCGATGAGCGGCGCCTGCACGAGCGGCGCGACGGCGCGTTCGAAATACGGGCGATCGGCTTCGTCCACCTTCGCGGCGATGCGAAGCGGCACGTTTGCACGGCGCGCGATGCGGATCGCGGCATCCGGTCCCTTGGCCGGCGCGATCCTGCCGACGAACGCGAGATGCTCGCCCGCGCGTTCATGGAAGCGGTACAGCGTGGCGGGCAAGCCGTGATGGACCGTGCCCGCCCACGAAAGCCACGGCAGCGGCGCGCGCTGCGCATCCGAGACGGAGACGAGCGGAATGTCCGCGAAGCGCCGATACATCGGCTCGAGACCGGGCACGTCGAGCCGCCAGTGCAGGGTCGTGACATGCGCGCATTGCATCCGCCGCGCGAACGGAAAACTCTGGTAGTCCGTATGAAAATGGACGATGTCGAACTGCTTCGACGCAGCGACGACATCTTCGAGCATAGCGAAGTGAAAGGCTTGCGGGTCGGCGGTGTCTTCGACGAGCCGCACCGCGCAATCGCTTCCCGCGACCAGCTTCGCGCTCGTGCGTGAATCCGCGCTCGCGAACAGCGTGACATCGTGGCCCGCCTTCACGAGTTCCTCGCTGAGATAGGACACGATCCGCTCGATGCCGCCATAACGCTGCGGCGGCACGCTCTCATATAACGTCGATACCTGGGCGATGCGCATGACTATTCGATGAAAGGACGATCGATGCGATGCATTCCCTATGCCTGTAGCGCGCCGGTGTCGAGATCGGCGGCGTCGGCATTCGCAGCCGGAGCGGGCGCGTGAGATTCGATCAGATCGCGATAGACCGCGAGATAATCGCGCGCCATCCGCTCGGCGCAGAAGCGCTGCTCGAAGGTCCTGCGGCAGCGCGCGCGATCGACCGCGCCGATATCGCGTACCGCCTGCACGGCTTCATCGACATCGTCGACGATGAAGCCGCTCACGCCATGCTCGATCACCTCCGGCACCGCGCCGCGCCTGAACGCGATGACCGGCGTGCCCGACGCCATCGCTTCGATCATCACGAGGCCGAACGGCTCTTCCCAGTCGATCGGAAAAACGAGCGCACGTGCATGCGCGAACAACGCGCGCCGCGCTTCGCCGCCGACTTCGCCGAGATATTCGACGAACGATTGCGACGCTTCGAGCAACGGGCAGATTTGCTCCTTGAAGTACGCACGCTCACCCGGATGTACGGCGGCGGCGATCTTTAGCGGCAACCCGGCGCGGCGTGCGATCTCGATTGCGCGATCGATGCGCTTCTCGGGCATCACGCGTCCGACAAAGAGCAGATAGTCGCCGCCTTTCTGCGAGTAACGCATTTCGTCGAGTGCGAGACCGTGATGAATGGTCGCGCGCCAGTTCGCGTCGGGCATTTCGCTGCGCTGACTATCGGAGATGGCGACGAGCGGCGCATCGCTGAAGGTATCGAAGAGCGGGCCGTGATCGGCGGGGAGCAGGCGGCCATGCATCGTCGTGATGGATGGACATGCGAGCAGGCGCTGCATCGGCAGATGCAAAGGCTCGGTATGAAAGTGGATTACATCGAATTGCGATGAACGTTTGATGACCGCATCGAGCTGGCGCAAGTGATGACTCGTCGTATCCCATACGCGTTCGTCGCGCCATAACGCAGTCGGCGTGCCGATGTGCAGACGGGCGCGCGTGCGCGAATCGCCGGTGGCGAACAGCGTGACGTCGTGCCCGAGAGCGACGAGTGCTTCGGTCAGGTAAGAGATGATCCGCTCGGTGGCGCCATATGCGATAGGAGGGACGCTCTCGTAGAGCGGTGCGACCTGTGCGATTTTCATCGATGGATTCCAGTGTCGGCCACGCCAATGCATGGTTTGTGTCGTTCGATGCGCTCAATGAGCAATCTGCGGGCCGACGATCGCTGCGCGGCGTATGACGGCATGCCGCATGCTCATTCGATGTCCATCCACGATTCAACGGAGAACGTCATGACCCAGGTTGCTGAAGTAATGACATGCGGCGTGCAAAGCATCGCGCCGAGCGACACCATTCGCCGCGCGGCCGAACTGATGGACGAACTCAACGTCGGAGCGCTGCCGGTATGCGAGGGCGAGCGGCTGAAGGCGCTCATCACGGACCGGGATATCGTCGTGCGTGCGGTATCGGCGGGCAAGGACTCGTCGTGCACGGTGCAGGAAATCGCGAGCGAGCCGGTGGAGTGGTGCCGGGAGAGTGACGAGATCGAATCCGCCATGCAGAGGATGGAGCAGTTGCAGATCCGGCGAATGCCTGTCGTGGACAGCGAGGAGAAACTCGTCGGCATGCTCGCGCTGGGCGATATCGCGGTCTACTCGGACGGCGAAGTGTCATCGACGATACAGGCAATCTCCACGCCGTCCGTGCCCGACCGGTAGCACGCGCAAGTCAGACCGGATTGCCGTCTTCCGGCGTCTTCAGGCGGTCGCTCTCGCTTTGCGTGCCGGGCGGCGTGCCGGGCTTGTCGTCGGGCGTCGCGTCAGGCGCGCGGTCCTCGGTCGGGCCGCGTAGCGGCGCATCCGCTGGATTGGTCGGGATGTTCTCGGTATGGCCGGGAACCGGTTGACCTTCGATGTGATCTTGCTGGTTCATCGCGCGTGCCTCGTCTGTGTGAGCAGTGTCCTGGCCTCATCGAGCAAGCGATGTTCCGATCCGTGGCACGCCGGTTGCTCGCTTCGCTGGCTCGTCCTTCGCCTCCTTCTCTCTCCTATATGCGTCCAACACGATCCAGCGCTTCCTCATCGCCCCCACTTCTTGCCGGCATCGCGGCCGCATCCATCGGCATCGCGGCGTGGGCCGCGTGGCGGGGACGACGCGCCGAACGGGAGCATCCGCCCATCGGTCAGTTCATCGACGTCGACGGCGTGCGCCTTCATTACATCGATGAAGGCGAAGGCCCCACGGTGCTGCTCGTGCACGGCAATCTCGTCACGCTGCAGGACTTCATCGCGAGCGGGCTGGTCGCGCGCCTGTCTAAGCGTCATCGTGTGATTGCGTTCGATCGTCCGGGCTTCGGCTTCAGCACGCGCCCGCGCGATCGCGTCTGGACGCCGCAGGAGCAGGCTGCGCTCTTTCAACACGCGCTCAGGCGCATGGGCCTGACGAGCGCGGTCGTGGTCGGGCAATCGCTCGGCTGCCTCATCGCACTGGCAATGGCCATCGAGCCGCGCATCGAGATTCGCGGGCTGACGCTCATCTCGGGCTATTACTATCCGACCGCGCGATACGACGTTCTGCTCACCGCGCCCGCTGCGATTCCCGTGGTCGGCGACGTCATTCGCTACACCGTGTCGCCCGTCATGGGACGCCTGTTGCTCGACCAGAACGTGCGTGCGATGTTCGCGCCCTCCGACGTGCCGCCCGATTTCGGTCATTACGTGCAGCGCCAGATCGTGCTTCGTCCGTCGCAGATGCGGGCCATCGGCGAGGATGCGGCGTGCATGGTGCCGGCGGCGAGTGCGTTGTCGAAGCACTATCGAGCGGTGGATATCCCCGTGCGCATTTTCGCGGGCGAAGACGATGTCGTGGTCGATCCGCAAGCGCATTCCAGCCGTCTTGCGCGGGACATTCCGCAGAGCGTGCTGTCGGTGATCCGGCATGGCGGGCACATGGTTCATTACGATGATGCCGGCCGCATCGGCGATGCGGTCGAGGCGATGGCGATCGGCTGATGCGCGAGCCGCTCAGAGCCACGCGGTAAGCATCGGCACGACGAGCGGCACGAGTATCGACGTCAGTATTCCGTTCAGCCCCATGCCGAGGCCGGCGAACGCGCCCATTTGCTGACTGACCTGAAACGCCCGCGCCGTGCCGATGCCATGCGATGCCACGCCGAGCGCGAAGCCGCGCGCTTCCGGTTCTGTCACACGCAGCGCGTTGAGGATCACGCGTGCGAACGCCGCGCCGAAGATGCCGGTCGATATCACGAGCACCGCGGTCAACGATGGAATGCCGCCGATAGACGTGGCGACGGCCATCGCGATAGGCGTCGTCGCGGACTTCGGCGCAAGCGAGGCGATCGTTTGCTTCGATGCGCCGAGCCACGATGCGATCGCGACAGCGGACACGATCGCCGTCATCGACCCGGCAACGAGCGCCACCATCAATGGCGCGGCGAGCTTGCGCAGATTCCCCAGTTGCCGATAAAGCGGCAAGGCCAGCGCAACCGTTGCGGGTCCCAGCAGAAAGTGCACGAACTGTGCGCCTTCAAAGTAAGTCGGATACGGCGTGCGGCTGATCTGCAAGACGGCCACCAGAATGGCGACGGCGATCAACACCGGGTTCGCCAGCGGATTGAACTGGCAGCGCGCGTAAATCCACTGCGCGATGAGATACGCGAAAAGCGTGATCGTCAACCCAAGCAGCGGCGATGCGGCGAGATAGACCCATATCGCATTGATTTGCGGGAACGCGGTCATCGCGCGCTCCCTTCACGATGACGCTGCATCAGCGCGCGCATGACGAGCGCGGTCACGGCGATGCCGAGCGTCGTGCTGACGATGATGGCGAGCACGATCGCCATCAGATTGCCGCGCAACGCGCTCGCCGACACCATGATGCCGACGCCTGCCGGCACGAACAGCAACGAGAGATGGCGCAGCAATTCGTTCGCGGTAGGTTCGATTGCATCGGCGGCGCGCGGACGCGCCATCAGAAACACGAGCAGCAGCAACATGCCGACGACCGGGCCGGGCACCGGAAGCCGGAAGAGATACGAAAGGCCCTCGCCGAGACATTGGAAGAGCAGCAGCACGGCCAGTGAGAGAAGCATCGCAAGTCCTGTATTCATTGTTCCGGGCGGCAAGTCGCGCGAGCAAATCATAGTCCAGCCGACGATTGCACGGAATGCTCCTAGAATGAAGAAGCCGCTGGCATCGGCGGCCACGATTCGCACGATAAGTCGAAGGACTCAGGAGACAACGATGACGCCTCGCAATGCAGCAGGACTCGTCACAGTCGTGGTGGCCGGCATCGTCGCCGGCTGCGGCGGCTCCGATCATCACGATGCTTACAACGACGCACCGAAGGTCATCATCGATTCCGACTTCAACACGATGGGCGACGACGGACAGCTCTTCGCAATGACAACGCAGTTGATGGGGCAGGGCAAGGTCAACCTGCTGGGACTCTGTGTTGTCACCGGCAACGACTGGCTGCTGCAGGAACAGGCGGATGCGCTGAAGGCCGTCGAGCGCATGGGCGTGCAGGACAAGGTCGGCGTGTATGCCGGCGCGAATTATCCGCTGCAATACGACGTCGCGAGCATTCGCGCGCAGCAGGCCGCGAATCCGAACGGCTATTTCGGCGCGTGGATGCGTCCGGAGCCGACGCAGTCGTCGCAATTGACGGCGCCGCCCGACGGCTTCGCGCAATCGACGACGCTCAAGGCCGAAGCCGCCGCGGATTTCATGATCGATACGATCAAGCGCTATCCGAATCAGGTGACCATCATCGAAGTCGGACCGCCGACGAATCTCGCGACAGCCGTGAAGAAAGCGCCGGAGATCGTGCCGCTCATCAAGGAGATCGTGTATATGGGCGGCGCGATGAACGTGCCCGGCAATGCGAATGCAGTGGGCGAACTGAACTGGTGGTTCGATCCGGTGGCGGTGCGCACGCTGTTGCAAACCACCATTCCGCAGCGGGTGATTCCACTCGACGTGACGAATACAGTTCCATTAACGGAGAGCGTTTATAACCAGATCGTCAATCCGCCGACGGGACAGACGCCGGTCACGCAGGCTTATGCCATCGCGAATGCGGGCGCATTTGCGAGCAATACGAATATCTACGACACGCTGACCATCGGATATTTTCTCGATCCCACGTATGCCAAAGAGACGCAGAGCGCCTACCTCGATATCGATACGACGCCTGGCGAAGATCAGGGGCATGTGCGTGTGTATCCCGACGCGCCGGCACCCGGCGCGTCGCCGCAGAAAATCACCTACGTCACGCGGTATGACAACGACCGCTTCTTTAATTTCTACGTGGGCTTGCTAACGAGTCCGGTGCCGGTGAAGTTCCAGTGACGGCTCAGTCCATTCGGGCTTTCGGCGCTATCGCGGGCGTGACCGGTTCGACGGTTCTTTTGATGGCGTTGCCGAGCGCGCTGCGATAGACGTCGAGATAGGCGTTGACCATCGAGTCGGGGCTGAAGGTATCGGCGTGCTTGCGCAGCCTGTCGTGCACGGACGGTTCCTTCAGCAACTCGATGGCCTCGCGAATCTTTTCGATCAGCGTGTGCGGACGCTCCATGTCGAAGACGAGATTGGAGCGCGGCTCGATCACTTCCGGAATGCCGCCGCGATTTGCACCGACGACCGGCAAGCCATACGAATAGGCCTCCACGATCACGCGGCCGAACGGCTCATGCCAGATGGACGGCACGATCAGAATGTCGATGCTGCGAAGAAAGTCCTCGGGCTTCACGTGACCGAGAAACTGCACGCGCGGGTCGTCGTATTTGCGCTTCAGGCCGTCGATGTAATCCGGGTCGCCCTTGCCGCCGAAGACGAGCGTCCAGTCGAGCGTGTTGTCGGCGGCGAGCTGTTCGAGCACGACTTCCGAGCCTTTGTCTCGCGCGACGCGGCCAAGCACGCCAAGACGGACAGGGCCGCCCTGGTAGCGTGGCTTCATGTGCGTAACGGCGTCCTGGCTTGGGACATAGCAATTGTTGATGACAGCCGTGCGTGTCGCTTCAGGAAAGTAGCCGCTGTTCAGATGTTTTTGCAGCACGAAGCGGCTGACGCCCACGGCGACCTGAACGCGCGTCGACGCAGCCTTTTTCGGCGCGGAATACAACGCGCATGAACCGCACTGCCGTTTGCAGGGCTCGACGTCGGAGAACATCGTCGTCGCCGGGCACATCAGATAGTAGTCGCGTGCGGTATGAACGATCGGCACGCCGGCGGCACGCGCAGCGCGCCAAACATCGACGGACAGACATGCGAGATTGCTCGTATGAATAATGTCCGGCTTTTCCCGCGCGATGATCTCGCGCAGCTTGCGCGACATGACGACATTGACGACGTCGATGGCATGCCAGATGAACCTGGCGACACGCGAGCGCTTCTTGGGCGCATGTGGCCAATAGAGATTGGCCGAGCGCAGACGATAAACCTTGACCCCGTTGAATTCGGTGACGCTATCGTTGCCTGTTCCCGTTGCACAGGCGACGCACACGTCCATGCCTGCCCTGACGAGCCCCTCGGCGAGCAGTTGCGTCGATACCTCAGCTCCGCCGATTTTGTCCGGATAGTACAACGTGTTGACGATGAGTATTTTCACGGCGTTTGAAGTAGTGTCGTCGTCCTACGATAAGGCACCCTCGCTGTCGGCCCGAGACAGTTACCAGAAGGCAAGGGGTGCACCGCTGCAGCCATCTCGGATTTGAAGCACAACATGACAGCGCAGTTGCGGCATCGCTCCAGCCGGTAAGCAGGAGTTTAGGATAAGCCAAAATGCTTGAGAAGGCGCAAAGCGAAACGTAAGCAAATGCAATGCTAGCTTTGGATCGATCCGTTGTGAATCAAGCTGGATTAATAACGCGATTCGTCTGCAAATATTGCCGGGTTAGTGTCGGCGTAATGAATAAGTTACGTGTGCTTCTCGCGGTTCTTCCATACGTCATGAATCTCGTTTGAGTGTAGTCGCGACGAAGGGTTCACATACGGCGGGGTGGCTGGCTATTCGTCAGTTGGTAAGTCGGGGTGTGCAGACGCTGAAGCCGTGCTCCAGTTCGACAATGCTACGAGCGGAAGGCAATTCGTGTGTCCGTGTCGTCGAATGGTAGCAACGGTCGGAGGACGGCGTGTATCAGCTGCACGATGCCGTGGCCTTCTCGCCCAGGCAAGCGAATTCGCGGCGGTGTCGCGAGCAGCTTCCTCAACGGGAAGCAAAAGCAACGGCCACAGTTAGGAGCGTCCAAACGACGCTTCGTTAGCATCGGACCAGATATTACGATGTACTACCTATCTGAAGAACGTGACCGTGTGCCGAAAGGCAATTGGTCAGCTCTGAAGAAGCATCCGAGCGACGTGCGATAACTCCCGGGCGTCTTTATCAGCCATCGTAGCCACGTCACTTAGAGATACGCCATGACTGTGGCCTGGTCTTAACGCGTTTCGTGCGGTGCACGTGCATTGACGCGACGTACTCACGGCCTTCGCGTCTCCTACAACGGTGCTTCACTACTCGCTCTGCCTTCTGCTTGGGGGTGTCGCCGTTCGTTTGGTGACGCGCGCGATTACGCTGTAAAACCATGAGTGCGTCGAGCATGAGGCGACGAACCTGTTGTTCCTGTTCTGGTTGCGTAGAATTGCGCGTCACGTGCAGGGCGGTCAGGGTCTCGAAAATCTGACGAAGGTACCAGACTGACGCGCAGCCATCACTGCAACGCGTCTGAATAACGGCATCGCATAAACGGGATGACCGACGACCCCATCTAGTCACTAAAATGATCATCGATGCCCCGCCGATCTCGCGTATTTGATTAACGAGCTACGTTATTTGCGAAGGCTTTACGGCGCGGCATCGCCGAACTGGGCGGCAAAAGCACCTCAAGAAGCCGCCCCAAACGCGAACAGCGCCCGCCCTCGCCCAAAAAACCATTGCCCCCCACCAAACCTTCATGGTAGAAGCACCGCTGCATCCGCGTCCCCAACCGGCGCGAACCGTAGCACTAACAAGGCAGCAAAAGGAGCAAACGTGAGAAGGACCGCCGAAAACAAGTTGAAGGTGGTCGCGGTACGTGTCGAGCCGGCGATCGAACAGCGATTGCGGCTATTGGCAGAAGTAACGGGACACAAGCAGTCGTTTTTCCTGCAGCAGATGATCGAGCGCGGCATCGCTCAGATGGAAGAAACGTGGTTGCCGCCGGACATGCTCGAGCAGGCGCGCGGTGGCTCATTGCAGCGCAGGCAGCCCGCAAGCGACGCCACGCCCGACCTCTTCAGCAACCTGGCGGACTAACAGGTCACCCACGGCCACCGCACTTGCTAAACCTTTCGAACCCCTAACGTCGCGACAGCCGACACACCCGCACATCCGCCGGGAATTTGTCTTGCTAATGCACCGTCAAGACGAAAATATGCCCCACAGCGTGTGGAAACGCGCTCCGGTTCCCACTAAGCGTCTGCTACGCTCGTTCAACGAGGAGCGGCGCTTTACCAGCCGCTTAATACAAGCAAAATCGGCAGGCAAGTCTTTTGGTTTCGTTTTGTTGGTTGCCGCACGGTCGGGGCATCGGCGGCTTGGGACGATTTCGAGTCCACCGCACCGGTGAACGACGTCAGGCGCTCGCTAACGAAACGGGGCTTGAGCTACGACCAAGATTACAAGATTAGTCACACGGAGAATACCGGATGTCGCTTTCGAAACGGCTCTTTGACAGCGCAAAGGTGTGGTTGCCGGACGATGTGTTCCTGAGCTTCGTTCATCGCAGGCGCATTGGGCGATTCCCGAATCTGCGGCGTCCCCTGACGTTCAACGAGCAGATCCTTCGGCGCTGTCTGCACCCCGATCCGCGCTATGTCGACTTGAGCGACAAGCTCGCGGTCCGCGACTACATCGCAAGAAAAATCGGCCCGCAATATCTGATTCCATTGCTCGCTGCCCCATCGGTCTTCACGAAGACTGTCTTCGACGAACTGCCTAACGCCTTCGTGATGAAAGCCAATCACGGCAGCGGTTTCGTCAAGGTGGTCCGCGACAAATCGACGACGTCCTTCGAGGAACTGTCGCAACTCGCGCAATCGTGGCTATCGACGGACTTTTATCGCATCGCACGGGAGCGGCACTATCGCGCGATCAAGCCGCGCATCTTCTTCGAAGAGCTGCTACTCGACGATACCGGCACCGTTCCGCCCGATCTCAAGTTCCACGTCTTCAACGAGAAGTCCGGCAAGCAGACGATCTACGTCCTCGTGATATCGGATCGCTTCGGCGAAACGCCGCACGGCGACACCTTCGATGCAAACTGGAACCTGCAGAACATTCGCTTCGGCCATTACAAGCCGAGCGACAAGCCCGTGCCGCGTCCCGCGAATCTGGATGCGTTGCTGAAGACGGCCGGTGAACTCGCAAGAGACTTCGAGTACGTGCGCGTCGATCTGTACTCGCTGAGAGAACATATTTATTTCGGTGAGCTTACTTTTACGCCGGGCGCGGGAGTTTTGCGGATGTCCCCCGATAGCGTCGATTACGAATGGGGCCGCATGCTCGAAACGATCCGCCAGGAGTGGGCCACCGAGAAAGCCTGATCACGGTAGCGCATCAAACATCGGCATCAAGCATCGGCATCAAACATCGGCATCAAGCATCGGCATCACGCTTCGCGAGACATAGATCGATGAACCTTTGCACCGGCTGCGGCAGCGTCGCGCCCCGCCGCGTCGCGATGCCATACGGCGGCCCGCGCCGGTCGATCGTGATCGGCAGCACGGCAACCAGCCCGTGTTCCTCGAAGTAGCGCGCCACCTTCATCGGCACGAGGCCGACCGTCCCGCTTCCCGAGCGCAGCAACGACAAGGTCGCAAATGTCGATGACGTTTCTATCGCATAGCGCGGAAACGGCAACTGCCTGTCGTCGAAGAGCTGTTCGAGCAAGGAACGCATCGGCAGCGCGGCTTGCGGCACGATCCACGGATTGCCGGTCAGATCGGCAAGCTCGATGCGCTCCACCTTCGCAAGCGGGTCCGCGCCGTCCACGACAAAGCACACTTCCTCCGCTTCGAGCGGCACGAAGTCGTAAGCATCGGGATGCACGCTGATGCTCGGCCGGCCGATAACGAGATCGAGCAGGCGCTGATCGAGCATCGACAAAAGCCGCGCGCTGTTGTCCTCCCACACTTCCACCGATATATCCGGCTGCACTTCTCGCAATGAGCGCAGGATCGGCGTCAGCCACACGGGCATGCTGCCCATGACCGCGCCGATCGCAAGCGTCCCGCCGCCGCCACGCATGATCGCCGCGAGTTCATCGCGCAACGCGCCGATCTCCGATCGCACCGCACGCGCATGGCGGATCACGCAGCGCCCGAGCTCATTCGCGACGATGCCGCGCGGCGAGCGCGCGAACAGTTCTGCGCCGAACATCGCTTCGATTTCGCGCAGGGATTTCGTCGTCGCGGGCTGAGAAAGCGAGACCTGCTGCGCCGCACGGCGAAGCGAGCCGTGATCGTCGAGCGCGATCAACAGCGCCACATGGTTCCCGCGCAAGCGCCGCAGGATCGCGTCGATACTGGTTATCACCGATATAACTCCACTGATTCACCTGATCGGAACGTTTCATTATCTGGCCGGGCGATGTCTCTCTACACTGAGTCCGTCGATGCCCGATGCCTTCAGTGCGGCAGATCATAGCCGCAACGCGCATGGCGCTCAAACAGCACAACGTACATGGAGAGACGCAATTGAAACGAATCGGTATCGATGTCGGCGGCACCTTCACCGACGTCGTCATGGTGGATGACGAAACGGGCCGCATCTGGTCGACCAAGGTTCCCACGACGCCGAAGGATCGCGTCGTCGGCACCGTGGAAGGCTTTCGCAAGATTCTCGAACTGTCGGGGACGGCGAGCGCGGACGTATCGTTCCTCGGACACGGCACGACGATGGCGACCAACATGGTCGTCGAAGGCACCGGCGCCAAAACCGCGCTCGTCACCACGCACGGCTTTCGCGACATCCTCGAACTGCGCCGCGTCTCGCGCCACGACCGCGCCGACCTCTACGATCTGCTCTTCGATAACCCGCGCCCGCTCGTCGAGCGCCGCTGGCGGCTCGAAGTGACCGAGCGCATGCGTTATGACGGCATCGTCGCCACGCCGCTCGATCACGCGGAACTCGAACGCATCGCCGCGCAGATTCGCGAATCGGATGTCGAAGCCGTCGCCGTCTGCCTGTTGCACGCGCACGTGAATCCGCAGCACGAACGCGAGGCCGTCGATGCGCTGCGCCGCCTGTTGCCGGACCGCTTCATTTGCGCATCGCACGAAGTCAATCCGGAAGCGATGGAGTACGAGCGCGCCAGCTCCACCGTCATCAACGCGATGCTCGGCCCCGTTTGCGGCCGCTATATCGGCCGGCTCATCAATGCGCTCGCGCAACTGGGCTTCGCCGGCAAGTTCCTGTTCATGCAATCGAACGGCGGCCTCGCGAGCCCGGCGATGGTCGCGGACCGGCCCATCGTGCTGCTCGAATCAGGACCGGCGGGCGGCGTGTCGGCGGCGATCCGCAACTGCGAGAAGAGCGAACTGAAGAACGCGATTCTCGGCGACATGGGCGGCACCACGTTCGATGTCTCGCTGATCCGCGACTTCCGCCCCGAACTGCGCAACAAGAGCGTGCTGCATACGTACACGGTGCGCTCGCCGAGCATCGATATCGATTCGGTCGGCGCGGGCGGAGGCTCCATCGTGTGGATCGATGCGGGCGGCGGCGTGCGGATCGGGCCGGAAAGCGCGGGAGCCGATCCCGGCCCCGCGTGCTACGGGCGCGGCGGCACGCGCCCGACCGTCACCGACTGCAATCTCGTCCTCGGCTATATCGATCCGGACAGCTTCCTCGGCGGCGAATTCAAGCTCGATGCGAAGGCCGCGTGGCGTGTCGTCGAGGAAGTGATCGCGAAGCCGCTCGGTCTTTCCGTGCCCGAAGCGGCGCAAGTGGTGCGCTCGGTGGCGAACGCGCTGATGGCGCAGGCCATTCGCATCATGACCGTCGAGCGCGGCTACGATCCGCGCGAGTTCAGCTACATCTGCTACGGCGGCGCGGGCCCGGTCCACGCGGTCGATCTCGCGCAGGAAATGGGGATTCGCCGCGTCGTGATTCCGCCGCTGCCGGGACTGTTCAGCGCGTTCGGCATGACCGTCGCCGATCAGCAATACGACTATCAGCGTCCCCTTGAAAGCGATCTCGCGAAGATCGACGACGCCACGCTGAACCGTGCGCTCGACGATCTGCGCGCGCAAGGCATGGAAGAACTCCAGCGTCATGGCGTCGATGCGGAAGGCGTGAAGGTCGTGCGTCTCGCGGATTGCCGCTACGCCGGCCAGCCCGATGTCATCACCGTCGAAGTGCAGGACGGAGCCGAAGGCGTCTGCAGTGCGCTCGCGGCGAACTTCGAGGCGGCGCATCTGCGGCAATGGAACTTCGTCAGCAAGGACAAGCCGGTTGTCGTCGCCAACGTGCGGCTGCAACTCGTCACGTCGACCGGCTGGCGCGGCAGCGCGGCGCAACGCAACGGCGGCGCGATGCCCGCACCGACCCGCACGCGCGACGTGTATTTCGACGGCAACGTCCGCACGTTGCCCGTGTTCGCCCGCACGGAGATTCCGGTGGGCGCGGCGATCGAAGGGCCGGCCGTGATCGAAGAGCACAGCAGTTGCGCGGTGCTGAAGGCGTCGCACGTCGCGCGCGTCGATCGTGATCTCAACCTCGTCATCGAACTGGCAGCCTGATTCATGGACATCGTTACCTACGAAATCATCCGCAGCAGTCTCTTCGCCGTTGCGCGCGAAATGAAAATCGCGATGATGCGCACCGCGGGCAGCCCGCTGATGCACGCAAGCGGCGATTCCTCCGCCGCGATCTTCGACGCCGACATGCAGCTCGTCGCTCAGGGCAACGACATCCCGACGATGCTCGGCTCGGCCGTCATCTCGACGCGCGTATCGGTGGAAGCCGTGGGCCGGGAGAACTTGCGCCCCGGCGATGTCATCGTCAGCAACGACGCGTATGTCGGCGGCGGCAATCACCAGCCGGACGTGCAGTTCACGCGCCCCGTGTTCGCGGACGGCAAGATCGTCGCGTTCGTGATGACGCGCGGCCACTGGACCGATATCGGCGGGCAGTCGCCCGGCAGCTATACCGTCACGACCTGGGACATCTTCGCGGAAGGCATCCGCATTCCGCCGGTGCTGCTGTATCGCAACGACGAGCCGGTGAAGGACATGCTGAACCTGCTCACGAAGAACAGCCGCAACGCGCACGAACTGCTGCTCGACATTCAGGCGCAATACGCGGGCACCTTCGTCGGCGACAGGCGCATCGGCGAACTCGTCGCGAAATATGGCGCACACGCGCTCGCCGAAGTGATGAGCCAGAGCCTCGATCATTCGGAGAAGCTGATCCGCGCGGAGATCGCGCGCATTCCCGACGGCGTCTACGAAGCGGAAGAGTATCTCGATCCGATCGAAGCGCCCGGCTGGAAACAGGAGCGGCCGCTTCTCAAGGTGAAGGTGACGGTCGAAGGCGATCACATCACCTTCGATTACACCGGCACCGGTCCGCAAGTGCGCGGCGGCATCAATTGCCCGCTTTCCGTAACCTGCAACAGCACGTGGTTCACCGTGAAGGCGCTGACCGATCCGGCGATCCAGATCAACCAGGGCTGCTATCGCCCGGTGACGATCATCGCGCCCGAAGGCAGCGTGCTCAATTGCCAGTACCCGGCCTCGGTTGTGTCGGGCAATACGGAGACGTCGCCGCGCGTGATCGACCTGCTACTGAAGGCGCTCGCGCCCGCCGTGCCGGAACGCATCACGGGCCAAAGCAATTGCGCGTCGTGCGCGGGCATTTTCAGCGGACGCGACACCGACGCGGCGCGCGTCGCGCAGACGGGTCAGGCCTTCGTCACGATGCACGACGTCCATGCGGGCGGCATGGGCGCGCGCGCCGAGAAGGACGGCGTGAGCGGCGTGCGCGTGTATGTCGGCAATGCGGGCAGCCAGTCGATCGAGATGATCGAAGCGACCTCGCCGCTCGTCGTCGAAGAATGGTCGCTCGTCACCGATAGCGGCGGCGCGGGCCGCCGGCGGGGCGGGCTAACGTCGCGGCGCGTGTATCGCATCGAATACGACGAAGCGACGTTCACGGTATCCGGCGAACGCGGCCGCTCCGCGCCCGAAGGCCACTTCGGCGGATTGCCGGGCACGCGCTTCCAGTGCACGGTGCAGCGTGCGGACGGCAGCGAGCAGAAAGTGGCCGCGAAGGGCGGGCAGACCGTGGTGTATCGCGGCGATCGCGTGACGGTGCAGCCCGCGGGCAGCGGCGGATATGGCGATCCCGCGACGCGCGAACGCGAACGCGTGGCCGCCGATATCGCCGATGGCTACATCAGCGCAGGCGCCGCGCACCGCTTCTACGGCTACGGCGAGACCGTCGCCCACGACGAACCCGCGCTCGCGGTGACCGCCGAATGAGCACGCGCGACGACATGGCAAAGCCGTTGCCGCTCGAAGGCGTGTGCGTGGTCGAGATTGGCCACAGCCTCGCCGCGCCGTATGCGGGCATGATCCTCGGCTCGCTCGGCGCGACGGTCATCAAGATCGAAAGCGCGGACGGCGGCGACTATGCGCGCGACTGGGGCCCGCCGTTCATCGACGGCGCGGCGGCGCTCTTTCATGCGGTGAATCACGGCAAGTCGAGCATCGCGATGTCGCTGTCGAATCCGGATGAAGGCGATGCGCTTCGCGCGCTCATCCGCACCCGCGCCGATGTCGTGCTGCAAAACCTGAAGGCGGGCGGCACCGAGAAGTATGGTCTCGGCGCCGACGAAATGCTGCGCATGAAACCGTCGCTCGTGTACTGCAATCTCGGCGCGTTCGGGACGTCGGGGCCGCTGCGTGACAAGCCCGGCTACGATCCGCTCGTGCAGGCGCTGTCGGGTCTCATGAGCTTTCTCGGGCAACCGGGCGAGCCGCCGAGCCGCATCCCCGTTTCGGTGAACGACATGGGCACCGGACTGTGGGCCGCCATCGGCGTGCTGGCCGCGCTGTTCCGGCGGCAGCACACGGGCGAGGGCGAAGTGGTCTCGGTATCGCTGTACGAGACGGCGATCAGCTGGGCTGGCATTCAGATCGCCGACTATCTCGCATCGGGCGTGCTGCCGGGACGCTGGGGCTCCGGCACGGCCGCGATCGTGCCGCATCAGGCGTTCGAATGCGCGGACGGCACGATCATGGTCGCAGCTGGCAACGACCGCCTGTTCCGCCGGCTGTGCGACGTGCTCGCGGTCCCCGCGCTCGCCGCCGATGCGCGCTTCGCCACCAACGGCGCGCGCGTGCAGAACCGCGTCGAGCTGATCGACCTGTTGCACGCCGAGTTCCGCAAGGCGGGCAGCGCGCACTGGCTCGCCGCGCTCGACGCGGCCGGCATTCCGAGCGGCCCGCTGCAGACAATCGATCAGGTCGTCGCGCACGAACAGACGAAGGCGCTGGACCTGCTGCGCACCACCGACGATGGCGCCGCAACGGTCGTCGGCGTGCCGATCTCATTCGGCGGCGCGCGGCCCGCGCACGTCGGACGCACGCCCCGGCTCGGCGAACACAATCATCTGCTGGCCAAGACGCCACTGGAGACACCTTGAAACTGGCAAAGCAACTCGGCCACGCGCCGCTCGAAACGCTGCAGCTCGAAGAAATCGATCAGCAGATCCTGGTCGTGACGCTCAACCGTCCGGCCGTATCGAACGCGATCAGCACGGCGATGGGCCATGAGATCATCCGCGTGTTCGGCGCGCTGGAGGCCGATCCGTCGCTGTATCGCTGCGTGATCCTGACGGGTGCGGGCGATCGGGCATTCTGCGGCGGCGCGGACCTGAAGCAGCGCGAAGGCATGACCGATGAAGACTTCGGCGTGCAGCACTATCTCTTCGAGCGCATGAACCGCGCGATCACGTACTGCCCGCTGCCGCTGATTTGCGCGGCGAACGGATCGGCGGTGGCGGGCGGACTGGAACTGCTGCTCGCGTGCGACTTCGCCTACGCCGCGAAGGATGCGGTCTTCGGCTTCACCGAAGTCAAGCGCGGCATCATGCCGGGCGGCGGCGGCACGCAGCAGTTGCCGCGCACCATCGGCACGCGGCGCGCGAAAGAACTGATCTTCCGCGGCGCGCGCTTTACCGCCGATGAAGCGCTCGCGTGGGGCGTCGTCAACCGGCTGTGCGAACGCGGCCGCGTGCTCGCCGATGCGATCGAAGCCGCACGCGACATCTGCACGAGCGCGCCGCTTTCCGTCGCGCAGGCGAAGAAGGCCATCGACCTCGGCATTCAGGGCGATCTGCGCACGGGCCTCTATGTCGAGATCGAGGCGTACAACCGCCTCATTCCGACGGCGGACAGGCAGGAAGGCATCAGCGCCTACAACGAGAAGCGCACGCCCGCGTTCAAGGGCCGCTGACCGCCGATGTCCACGTGCAGCACGCAGCAAGCGGCATGAAGCAAGCACCGGCCGGCATCGACTGGCCGGCACGACACCCGGACTCACCGGAGGAGACAGACATGACCCCCAACCCTGGCAGTTTCGACGCGCCCGACGCGGAACAGACCTACGGCAAGATCACGCGCAGGCTGATTCCGTTCCTGTTCCTGTGCTACGTGTTCGCGTTTCTGGATCGCATCAACATCGGCATTGCGCAGCTCGACATGAAGCACGATGTCGGCTTCAGCGATCTCACCTACAGCATCGGCGCGGGCATCTTCTTCCTCGGCTACGTGCTGATGGAAGTGCCGAGCAATCTGCTGCTGGCGCGCATCGGCGTGAAGCGGACGTTTTCGCGCATCATGATTCTGTGGGGCGTGATCGCCGCGGGGACGGCCTTCGTCACGCTGCCTTCGCATCTCTACACCGTGCGCTTCTTTCTCGGGCTCGCGGAAGCGGGTCTTTATCCCGGCGTGATCTTCTATCTCACGCGCTGGTATCCGGTCGAGCGCCGCGCGAAGGTCATCGCGATCTTCACGTGTGCGACGGGTATCGCCGGTCTCTTCGGCGGGCCGCTTTCCGGCGCGCTGATGACCTACTTCAATGGCTATGCCGGGCTGCACGGCTGGCAGTGGATGTTCATCGTGCAGGGTCTGCCGGCAAGCGTGCTGGGCGTGATGGCGTTCTTCTACCTGCAGGACGGCCCCGAGCAGGCGAAGTGGCTCACGCAAGCCGAGAAGAACCTCGTGCTGCGCGATATCCGCAAGACGTCGAGCGTTTCCGCGACGCACGCGGAGCATACGTTCGCCCGCGCGCTTCGCGATTTCCGCGTCTACGTGATGGGCTTCGTCTGGTTCACGCAGATCGCCGGCGTGTTCGCCATCGGCTTCTGGCTGCCGACGCTCATCAAGAGCGCGGGCGTGACGAGTTCGCTTGCCATCGGATGCTATTCGGCGATTCCGTACTTCGTGAGCTGGGTTGCGCTCGTCACGCTGAACCGACATTCCGACCGCACGATGGAGCGCCGCTGGCACTGCGCGATCCCGATGGTGTGCGGCGCGGCGGGCCTCGTCATCGCGGCGTTCACGACCGGCAACCTCGCGCTGTCGCTTGTTGCGCTTTCGATCGCGACGGCGGGCATTCTCGCGCCGAATCCGCTGATCTGGGCGATCTCCACGGACTACATCCGCGGCAGCGGCGCGGCCGGTGGCGTCGCGATGATCAACTGCCTCGGACTGCTCGGCGGCTTCGTGAGCCCGATGATCATCGGCTCCATCAAGACGCTTACGAACAGCATGGTCGGCGGCCTCGGTGCGATTGCGCTGCTGATGGTGCTCGGCGCGATTGCGGCGGTGCGCTTCGCGCCCACGACATCGGCGGCGGCCGCGAAGGAAGAAAGCCGTGCCGAAGGCGGCGCGACTGTCGCGGATGCGACGCTTTGAAAGGAACATCGAGATGAATGATGCAGTGATTGGAACGCCCGCTGTCCGTGTGCGCGAAGTCGGCTTGCGCGATGGCCTGCAAATGGTCGCCAAGATTCTCACGACGGAGCAGAAGCTCGACTGGTGCCGCCGCATGGTCGATGCGGGCGTGCGCGACATCGAGGTCACGTCGTTCGTGCCGCCGAAGGTCGTGCCGCAGTTCGCCGATGCGGTCGATGTGGCGCGCGGCGCGCTCGCGATCGACGGCCTGCACGCGTCGGCGCTCGTGCCGAACCTGAAGGGCGCGCAGCGTGCGCTCGATGTGGGCGTCGCGCAAGTGCATTACGTGCTGTCGGCAAGCGATGCGCACAATCTCAAGAACGTGCGCCGCAGCACGGCGGAGTCGCTGGAGGACTTCGGGCGCATCGTCGCGGAGCGGGATGATCGCGCGCCGCGCGTCGTGCTGGGCGCGGGCGTGGCGACGGCGTTCGGCTGCACCATCGCGGGCAAGGTCGAGCAGAGCGTGGTGCTCGGTCTCGTCGACAAGCTGATCGAGGCGGGCGCGGACGAGATCACCGTCGCCGATACGGTCGGCTATGCGAATCCCGGGCAAGTGCGTGCGCTGATGAGCAAGGTGTGCGCGCTGGCCGGCGCGGTGCCGGTGGCGTGCCATTTCCACGATACGCGCGGCCTGGGGCTGGCGAACGTCCTCGCCGCGCTCGATGCCGGCGTGCGCGTGTTCGATTCGTCGCTTGGCGGCCTGGGCGGATGTCCGTTCGCGCCGAACGCAACGGGGAACATTAATACCGAGGACACGGTGTTCCTGCTGGAAGCCGAAGGGCTGAAGACGGGTATCGACCTGGACAAGCTGCTGGCGATGCGCGAGACGCTTGCGCAATGGTTGCCGGGCGAGGCCTTTACCGGTGCGATCGCGCGGGCGGGGGTGCCGAAGACGTTTCGGGCGAGGGAGGCGGTGGTCGCGTGAAGCTACACGGTATCCGCTCACAGTGGGCGGATACCCGGCGAGCGAAACCTTGCGTTCGCGGCACTCATGCGGGAAGGCTCACCCCGCCAACCTCTCCAGCACTTCCACCAGCAAATCGGGCGCGAGAATCATCGCATCGTGCCCGGTATCGATCGTTTCCCATCCCCAGCCGGGCAGCGTGCGAACCCGCTCCCGCACCCCCGCGAGCGTGTCATAAGAAGGATTCGCGCAATGCACGTACGTGCAGGGCAAGCCATTGCCAAGCGGATGCTTCAAGTGCAACGGCGTGCGATACGTCGCGACAGGATGCGGCGTCAAGCGGCGGCGCACCCAGTCCGCGAGCGGGTGATCGTCCGGAATGGCCGTGCCCGCCAGTCCGTTGACGGGCATTGCAAGCGTCTGTCCGCTCGCTTCCACCGAGTCCATGCGCTCCTTTACGACATTGGCCGGCAGCACATCGAACGCGGCCTGTCCATTCTCGACGAGCAGGCTATCCAGAAAGACGAGCGAGCGTATTGCCTGCGCCCTGCGGTCCGCCACCCCCGACGCCACCAGCCCGCCGAAGCTGTGACCGACGATCACCACGTCGCTGAGTTCTTCCGATTCGATGAGATTCTCGATGTCCGCAATCGGCACATCGAGCGATGTCGCCGCGCCCACGAGATGACGCCGGTCGCCAAGACCCGTCAGCGAAGGCGCGAACACGCGATGCCCGCGCGCCGCGAGCCGGTCCGCGACGAAGCGCCAGCACCAGCCGCCATGCCATGCGCCGTGAATCAGGACGAAGGTTCTTGCCGGGCTTGCGTGCGTGGACGACATGCGTTCATGCTCCGTGAATGCGCAATGGTGAAGCATCGTACAACGCATCGGCGGATGCGTGCAGTGCGAGGTTAGACTTCGTGCATCACTCAACCATCGCCCGCACACTTCATGGATCGAATCGACGCGATGAAAGTCTTCATCGCCACCCTCGACGAAGGCAGTCTCGCGGGCGCGGGGCGGCGGCTCGGACGATCGCCCGCCGCCGTCAGCCGCGCGATCGCGTTTCTCGAAGCGCATACCGGCACCGCGCTCCTTCATCGCACGACACGTACCATCAAGCTGAGTGAAGCGGGCGAACGTTATGCGTCCGCATGCAGGCGCATCCTGACCGATCTCGAAGAAGCGGACCTGCTCGTCGCGCATGAACGCTCCGCGCCGCGCGGCCTGCTGACGATCACCGCGCCTGTCGCCGCCGGCGAAGCGTTGCTCGCGCCAATGCTCGACGACTTCCTCGCGCGCTTCCCCGCCGTATCCGTGCGCCTGCAATTGCTCGACCGGCCCGTGAGCCTGATCGACGAGGGCATCGATATCGCGCTGCGCATCGCGCACCTCGCGGACTCGACGCTGATCGCGATTCCCGTGGGCGAAGTGCGGCGGGTCGTGACCGCGTCGCCGGAATACCTTGACGCCCATCCGCCTATCGATACCCCCGCCGATCTCGCACGGCATCGCATCATCTCGATGACGCATTTCGGCCTCGATTCGTGGAGCTTTCCCGCATCGAGCGGCTCCGCGATTCCGCAGGTCGTGCAGTTCGTGCCGCGCATCATCGTCAACACGGTGCGGGCGGCGGTGGCGTCCGCCGTCGACGGGCAGGGCGTGACGCGGCTCTTTTCGTATCACGTCGCGAAGGAAGTACAGGACGACGCGCTGCGCATCGTGCTGCCCGACAGCGAGCACGCACCGTTGCCCGTCCATCTGCTGACGCCGCAAGGACGGCTCGCCGTGCCGAAAGTGCGCGCGTTCGTCGACTTCGCGACGCCGCGTCTGCGCCGCCAGTTCAAGCGATTGCGGATCGGCACGCGGCGGCAATCGACCGTTTAGCGAAAGAGTCTCTTCCGTAACCCGCCGATTCTCTCGCGAATCGCGCGAATATAAACTGCGTGCAATGGTACGGAGGGAGCATGCGATACGCAGTGTCGAATCAACCGGAGGGCGCGACGTTTCAGGTGTGGCGCGGCGTGCTGGCGGGCGCGAGCGCGAGTCTCGTCGGCATCGGGCTTGCGCGCTTCGCCTATACGCCGCTGCTGCCGGCGATCATCGGCGCGCACTGGTTCCCCGCATCGACGGCGGCTTACCTCGGCGCGGCGAATCTCGGCGGCTATCTGGCCGGCGCGCTGTCGGCGGGCGCGCTCGTTCGTCACGCGCGTCCGGCAACCGTGCTGCGCGCGATGATGCTGCTCGCGACCATCGCGTTCATCGCGTGCGCATTTCCGGTGTCGTTCGCGTGGTTCTTCGTGTGGCGGCTCGCGTCGGGGATATCCGGCGGCGCGCTGATGGTGCTCGCCGCCCCGACGATCCTCGCGCACGTCGCGCCATCGCGGCGCGGTTTCGCGGGCGGCGCGATCTTCACCGGCATCGGCTTGGGCATCGCCGCATCGGGGACCATCGTGCCGCTGTTGCTGCGAGAAGGGCTTCGACAGACGTGGCTCGGGCTTGCGGCGGTGTCGCTGCTGCTGACGATCATCGCGTGGAACGGATGGCCTGCGCACGATGCGCCGTCATTGCAAGTCAACGAGCAACCGAAAGCGAAATCGCCGCCGACGCCCGCGTTGCGCGCGCTCTTCGCGGAGTACGGGCTGAACGCGGTCGGCCTCGTGCCGCACATGATTTTTCTCGTCGATTACGTCGCACGAGGGCTCGGCAAGGGTGTCGATGGGGGCGCGCAATACTGGGTGCTGTATGGTCTGGGCGCGATTGCGGGGCCGCTGCTGAGCGGGCATCTCGCGGATCGCGCGGGCTTCGGCCGTGCGTTGCGGGTCGCGCTCGTGCTTCAGCTCGTCGCGGTCGTGCTGCCTGTGATCGCCTCGGGAGCGGCGCTGCTGATGGTGTCGAGTGTCGTGGTCGGCGCGTTCACGCCAGGCATCGTGCCGCTCGTGCTTGGCCGCGTGAACGAACTGCTCGCGCATCATCCAGCCGCGCAAAAACGCGCCTGGCGCACGGCGACGACGAGCTTCGCGGTGATGCAGGCCGCATCCGCCTATGGCCTGTCGTTCCTGTTCTCGCATAGCGGCGGCGACTACCGCCTGCTGTTCGCGATCGGCGCGGCGGCGCTCGGCGTCGCGTTCGTGGTCGATGTCATTGCGCTGGCGCGGTCGAAGTGAATCAGGCCAGCGCCGCGTCCTTCGTCACGATCTTGCGCGGAATGAGCTTGAGTTCATAGAACGTATCCGCGATGCGCTGCTGCTGGTCCAGCACGGATGAATCGATCGGACGATACACATGCTCGTAATGCTCCAGACCGGTCTTGATGATCCCAGCGTCGAGCCCTTGAATGGGCGCGAGTTGCGCGGCGGCTTGCGCCGGATTCTGCTTGACCCATTGGCCTTGCTTGCCGAGCGCATCCATCGCGATGGCGATCACGTCCTTGCGCTTTTGCGCGAATTCGCGCTGGCTCAGGAAGAACTGATGATGGCTCGCCACGCCGTCTGCATCCGCGATCAGACGCGCATTGCTCTGCGCCTGCGCCGCCGCGAGGAACGGGTCCCATATCGCCCACGCATCGATGGAGCGGCGTTCGAGCGCGGCGCGCGCATCGGCGGGTGCGAGAAACACGGGTTGAATGTCGGTATAGGCGAGCCCGTGCTTGCGCAGCAACGCGACGATGAACCAGTGCACATCCGATCCCTTGTTGAAGGCGATCTTCTTGCCCTTCAGATCGGCTACGCTTTTGATCGGCGAGTCTTGCGGGACGATCACGCCTTCGGCGCGCGGCGTCGGAATTTCATAGGCGGTATAGACGAAGTCCGCGCCCGCCGCTTGCGCGAACACGGGTGGCGCTTCGCCGACGTAGCCGAAGTCGATCGCGCCGACATTCAGCCCTTCGAGCAATTGCGGGCCAGCGGGGAATTCGGTCCACGTCACTTTTACGCCTAGCGGCGCGAGCTGCTTCTCCAGCGTGCCGTTCGCCTTGAGCAACACGAGCGTGCTCGCGGCCTTCTGATAACCGATTCTGAAGCGATCGTTCTCGAACTTCGCCCAGGACGGCGCCGCCATTCCTCCGAGCGTTCCGGCGAGCGCGGCCAGAAAGATTCGGCGGCTTTTCGATGTCGTGCGATTCATGGTGCAAAGCCTCCGGCAAATTGAGTGACGCGACCGCCTGCTTCAGCGAGACGGCCCGGTCCGCCATGCTAACGAGGCGCACACGCGCCGCGAAATGATCGATTCGAATAAGCAAATCACCGTCATGGCGATAGACGCGCCGCTGCCGCCTGCAAAGCACTAAAGCAGAAAACCAAAGCTGAATTCCATCGTTCGCGGCAGTCACGCGCGTCCTTAAACTGGCCTACTCGTCTGCGACGGCATCGCCGTCAAACAACGCTCAACGAAGGCAAAGAGGAATAGCGCATGAATGTGTTCTGGTTCATCCCGACCCACGGTGACAGCCGCTATCTCGGCACGTCGAAAGGGGCGCGCGCCGCTGACCTCTCGTATTTTCAGCAGATTGCAACCGCCGCCGATACGCTCGGCTATGAAGGCGTGCTGCTTCCCACAGGACGTTCGTGCGAAGACGCATGGGTCGTCGCATCGAGCCTCATCGCGGCCACGAAGAGGCTGAAGTTTCTCGTCGCGATCCGCCCGGGTTTGTCGTCGCCGGGATTGTCCGCGCGCATGGCGTCCACGTTCGATCGACTGTCGGGCGGGCGTCTGCTGATCAACGTCGTGACGGGCGGCGACGCAGCCGAACTGGAAGGCGATGGCCTTTTCGTCGATCACGACACGCGCTACGAAATCACCGATGAATTCCTGCATATCTGGCGCAATCTGCTGAGCGCATCGCATGCGAACGAAGCCATCGAGTTCGATGGCAAGCATCTGCAAACGAAGGGCGGCAAGGTGCTGTATCCGCCGGTGCAAAAGCCGCATCCGCCGCTGTGGTTCGGCGGTTCGTCGGCGGCGGCGCATGACATCGCCGCAACGCATATCGATACCTATCTCACCTGGGGCGAGCCGCCCGAAGCCGTCAAGAAGAAGCTCGACGATATACGCGCCCGCGCCGAAGCGCAGGGCCGCAAGATTCGCTTCGGCATCCGCCTGCATGTGATCGTGCGCGAGACCGAAGAGGAAGCATGGGCGGCGGCCGACAGCCTGATCAGCCATCTCGACGATGAGACGGTCGCGCGTGCGCAGGCCGCCTTCGCAAAGATGGACTCGGAAGGCCAGCGCCGCATGGCGCAGTTGCACGGCGGCAAGCGCGGCGGCCGCGAGACGCTCGAAATCTATCCCAACCTCTGGGCGGGCGTGGGGCTCGTGCGCGGCGGAGCCGGAACGGCATTAGTTGGCAATCCGGAACAAGTGGCGGCGCTTATGAAGGAATATGCGGACCTCGGCATCGAGACGTTCATTCTTTCCGGCTATCCGCATCTCGAAGAGTCGTACCGGTTCGCCGAACTCGTGTTCCCGTTCCTCGGCGAGCGCGGAGTGCAGGCCGAGAAAAAGTCCGGTCCGTTGTCGGGACCATTCGGCGAAATCGTCGGCAACAGCTATTTGCCGAACGCGAGCCAGAGCTGAACATGCAACCGCAATCTCATCGGAGGAACTAGCAGCATGGCCGATGCCCTCACTCAGGCGATACCCGCCCCGGCGCAGAACAAGCAATACGGCGCTCTCATTTTCCGGCGGATCGGCGCAGCCATCGCGCCGTGGCTCGTGCCCATTGCCATCCTGCTGCTCTGGGAATATGCCACGCGTGCAGGCGTGCTTTCTACGCGCGTGCTGCCCGAGCCGCTTGCCGTCGTCAAATCGGCATGGGCGCTGATTCAATCGGGCGATATGTGGGCGAACGTGAAAGTCAGCGCTTGGCGCGCGTTGCTGGGCCTGGCTATCGGCGGCGGCGTCGGGCTCGTGCTTGGACTCTGGACCGGGCTCTTTCGTCCGTTCGAAGTCGCGCTCGATTCCACCGTGCAGATGATCCGCAACATCCCCGCGCTCGCGATGATTCCGCTCGTCATTCTGTGGTTCGGCATCGAAGAGGAAGCGAAGATTTTTCTCGTCGCGCTGGGCGTGTTCTTTCCGGTGTACGTCAACACGTTCCACGGCATCCGTTCCGTCGATGCAAACCTGATCGAGATGGCGCGCAGCTATGGCGTGAAGGGCTTCGCGCTGTATCGCGATGTGATCCTTCCGGGCGCGTTGCCTTCGATTCTCGTCGGCGTGCGCTTTGCGCTCGGCCTCATGTGGGTGATGCTGATCGTGGCCGAAACCATCTCGGCGCAATCGGGCATCGGCTATATGACGATGAACGCACGCGAGTTCCTGCAAACGGACGTGGTAGTTGTCGGCATCCTGCTTTATGCGGTGCTCGGCAAGCTCGCGGATGTGCTCGCGAAAGGCATCGAACGCCTGGCGCTGCGCTGGCATCCGGCGTATCAACGAGGAGAGAAGGCATGAGCGCGACTGCTGCTGTGTTGTTCAGAGTAGACGAACGATCGACGATAGAGCGAGCGCAACCGCATGCGCGGATTGCGCACGATGTCGCGGTGGAACTGCGCGGCGTCGAGAAACGTTATGGCGATCGGACGGTGTTGTCGGCGCTGGATCTGTCGATCGAACAGGGCAGCTTCGTAACGATCGTCGGACGCAGCGGATGCGGGAAGTCGACGCTGCTGCGGCTCATCGCCGGCCTCGAAACGCCGAGCGGCGGCGCGCTGACGATGCGCGCGAGCAACGGCGAGGCGCTCGACACGCGCATCATGTTTCAGGACGCACGGCTGTTGCCGTGGAAGACCGTGCTGCAAAACGTGATGCTCGGCCTCAGGCGCGGCGCACGCGATCAGGCTCGCGCGGTGCTGGCGGAAGTCGGGCTGCTCGAACGCGAGAACGACTGGCCGTCGCAACTGTCGGGTGGCCAGAGACAGCGCGTGGCGCTGGCGCGTGCGCTGGTGCATCGGCCGCAACTGCTGCTGCTCGACGAACCGCTCGGCGCGCTGGATGCGCTCACGCGCATCGAAATGCATGCGTTGATCGAACGGCTGTGGCGCGAGCATCGCTTCACCGCGCTGCTAGTGACGCATGACGTGCATGAGGCTGTCGTGCTCGGCGACCGCATTCTGTTGATCGAGGAAGGGCGTATCGCGCTGGATCAGCCGGTGCCACTGGCCCGGCCGCGCAAGCAGGCATCAGCGGAAGCGTCGGCGCTCGAGGAACGCGTGTTGCGCCGGATTCTGAAGCAGGGTTAAGGAAAAAAGCGGGTCTTCAACGAAGGCCCGCAACGCATTCACGCTGCGATGGCTTTGGCCTGCTTCGCGGCGAAATCCCATACGAGCGACTCTTTCGTGTCGATGCGCGCGGGCAGCAAGCCGTTGCGATGGAACGTGTCCGCGATGGTCTGCTGCTCACCGAAGTTCTGCGCCGTCACCGCGCGCACGGCATAGCTGCGGCGTGCATTCGCCCGTTCGATGGTCGCGGCATCGAGACCCCATACCGGCGCAAGCGCATTCGCGGCATCCTGCTGATGGGCGAGCAACCACTCGCCCGCGGTCTTCAATTGATCGAACACGGTCTGCACGATTTGCGGATGCGCAGCGGCATACGAACGCGATGCGAGGTAGTAACGCTGATACGAAGCGAGCCCTGCGCCGTCGACGAGCACGCGCGCATCGCTTGTCTTCTCCACCGAAGCGACATACGGGTCCCACGTGATCCACGCATCGACGCTGTCGCGCTCGAATGCGGCGCGTCCGTCGGCGGGCGTGAGATAGGCGGTCTTGATGTCGGCGGGTTCGAGCTTCGCGCGTGCGAGTGCAGCGAACAAAAGATAATGGCTGCCGGCTGCCTTCGTCACGGCAATGCGCTTGCCCTTCAGATCCGCGAGCGATCGGACAGGCCCGTCCTTCTTCACGATGATGGCCTGCGCGTGAGGCGATGGCGCTTCCTGCGCGACATAGACGAAGCTCGCATGCGCGGCTTGCGCGAAGATCGGCACGGTGTCGGCGACATCGGCGCTGAAGTCGACGGCGTTCACGTTGAGCGCTTCCGTCAGCGGCAGACCGCTTGCGAATTCGTTCCACGATACGCGCACGTTCAGCGGCGCGAGCGCCTTTTCGAGGGAGCCGCGCGTCTTGAGCAGCGTGATGAGCGTCGATGACTTCTGATAGCCGATGCGCAGCACTTGCGGCGATGCCTGCGCAAACGCGAAGGAATGCGCGGCGCCGAGCGTGGAAGCGAGCGCGAGGCGGGTGAAGGTGCGTCGGGTCATCGGCGCCATTGCGGGTGTCCTTGTGTCGTATGCGAGGTCGCGGGATCGCCATCGTAGCAATGCGACGATCCCGCGCTAACTGACGGATTCAGCTATCGATCCCGCGCACGGCGATAAGCGTGCAGACAACCCGTGGCATGCGTTCAGTGCTGCGGTGCGCCGTCCCACGCGGGCAGCGTCGCACCGTGATAGACGGTCAGGATCGCCGACGCCACGTTCGCTTGCTGATAGCTCTGCACCAGCGTCTTGACCCAGGGCGCTTGCGCATCCTTCGCATTCACCGCGATGAAGTTGCGATACGGGTTGCCGTTCACGCTCTCCTGCGCGATGCGTTCCTGCGGGATCTTGATGCCCGCCTTGATGGCCCAGTCGGTGTTGACGACGGCCGCGTCGAGATCGCCGATCGCGCGTCCGACGATGCCCGCATCCAGTTCCTTGATCTGAACATGCTTGGGATTGCTTGCGATATCGCGCGCCGTCGGTAGCTGGCCGACGCCTTCACGCAGCTTGATAATGCCATTCGCTTGCAGCAGCAATAGCGCGCGGCCTTCGTTGCTCGGATCGTTCGGCACGCCGATGGCGGCGTTCTGCGGCAAGTCCGCTACCGATTTAACTTTGCGCGAATAGAGACCAATCGGCTGCACATAGGTGAAGCCGACCGGCACGATGTCGTAATGACGCGCGTTGATCTGCGCATCGAGATAGGGCTTGTGCTGGAACGAGTTGGCATCGAGGTCGTGTTGCGCGAGCGCCTCGTTGGGCTGGGTGTAATCGGAGAACGTCGTCACCTTCACCTTGATGCCCTGCTTCGCGGCATTGGCAGCGACTGCGCGCCATACGTCTTCGTCTTCGCCCGACATGATGCCTACGCGGATGGTCTTGTCCGCGGCGAGCGCCGGTTGTGCGCTTGCGATGCCCAATGCAATCAATGCGGAAAACAGGGCAGTTTTGATGGGCGCTTTTAGTTTCATGGTTTGCGGTTTCCGCGACTTGGTATGGAAGTCGTGATGCTAATTAGCGCGGGCGCAAGGGGCAAATAATATCGGGCGATATGGTTATACGTGCGGTTGTTGGTTTCGCGCCGGTCTATTGGCGCGGCCTCGGTGACTTCAAATCACGAAGAATCCGCACGTGCCGTCACGCTCCAGTTGCGCGACCAGCCCGTACTCCCATTCGAGATACGCCTGCATCGCTTCCCGCGCGTTATTCACGCCCTCATACGGACGCCGATACCTGTCGATACGCGGCGACACCATCCCGCTCTCGCCGCCCTCAGTCGACAATCCCGCGCGCACCCACGCCGAAGTTCCGCCCTCCAGCACATGCACTTGCTTGCCCGTCAACGCAGCAACGTCGGCGGCGGCATAAGGTGCAAGCGCATTCGTGCCGCATGTCACCACGTAACGCTTCGCATCGGGCAAATCATCGTATGCCGGCGTGAGACGCGATCGCAGAATCCAGCGCGCACCGATGATATGCGCCTTCACAAAACTCGCGCCCGGCGCAACATCGAGCAACGCGACGCCACTGTCCGCATCAGCAAGCAGCGCCGACAGTTCGGCAGGCGCAAGAGAAGGAACGCTCGGCGGCTGAGGTCGATCATGCCGCCACGGTCCCACCTCGTTTAGCGATCCTGACGATACGCCATCGACAACGTACATTTCGATGTTCATCTGCGCAAGCCACGACGCCGTCATATTCGCACGCACGCCGTCGTCGTCCAGCAGCACGACGCGTGCGCCACGCACCGGCGCGAACATCTCCGTTTCCTGCACGAGCTGGCCGCCCGGCGCGTTCTGGAATCCCGGCGCATGCCCCGCCTCATACTCTTCCGGCGTACGCACATCGAACCGATAGATCGTACGCGCCGCATCCTCGGCCCATCGTGACGCCTCTTCGAGCGACGTGCGCCGCACGCCCGCACGATCGGCAAGCGCGTGCGCCGCCTTCCGCGATGCATCGAGCGACGACGCATCGCGCCCCGCATCGGTATCGAAGCGCCGTTCGCTGCCGTGTTCCAGCGCCTGCCCCGCAAGCGTCCAGCCGATCGTGCCGTTGCGCAGCGCGGCCACCGGGTTCGGCAAGCCCGCATTGACGAGCGATTGCGCACCGATGATGCTGCGCGTGCGCCCCGCGCAGTTGACCACGATGCGCGTCGCCGCATCCGGCGCCAATGCGCGCGCACGCAGCACCAGTTCCGCACCCGGCACGCTGATGCTGCCTGGAATGTTCATCGTGCGATATTCGTCGAAGCGGCGCGCATCGAGCACCACGACGTCATCGCCATTCTTCTGCAACTCGTGCAGCGTCGGAGCGGACAGCATCGGTGTATGACGCCGCGCTTCGACAAATTCGCCGAACGCCTTGCTCGGCACATTCACGTCGCGAAACACCTCGCCGCCCGCACGAATCCAGCCGGCGAGGCCGTCCTCCAGCAGCGCGACGTGCGTATAGCCCAGCTCCGCGAACTTCTGCGCGGCGCGCAATGCAAGCCCTTCGCCGTCATCGAGCAATACGATGGAGACAGTGCGGCGAGGCAGACGCGTGTATGCATCGAGTTCAATGCGCGCGAGCGGAAAATTCGCCGCGAACAGCGGGTGAGATTGCGCGTGCGGGTCTTCCTCGCGCACGTCGAGCAGCGCGATTTCGCGCTTGTCAAGGAGCGCCTCGCGCACGTCCTGATACGTCCACACCGCGAATGGAGTCGGGCTCATGCGTGTCAACTCTGCGCGACAGCCACGCGATGCTCGACCGCGTGATACGCATCCGACGATGCATGCGCGCCGAACGCCAGCGCGAACGTCGACGCTTGCCGCCCGACGGTGCGAAGCTGCTCGACCACTTTCGGGTCCGAGCACGTATCCGCGGTTTCGAAGCGCGTTTCGAGCGTGTTGACGGCTGCGCCGAACGGCGTCGGCCAGCCGCGCAGCGCGTGCACGATCGAGCGCAGCGACGTGAGCACCGTGCCCGCGGCCTGCCATCCATAAGCCGTCACGATGCTGCCGACCGCGCGGCCATCGAGGTACGGGCGATCATCGAGCCGCAGTTCTTCGAGCGTATCGAGCGCGTTCTTGACCAGGCCCGAGATGCCGCCGTGATAGCCGGGTGTCGCGATGATCAACGCATCGGCGGCGCGCACCGCTTCGATCAGTTCGTGTTGTTCATCGGTCAGTTCGCGTGTTTCGGGCGCATAGTGCGGCAGGCTGTGCAGTAACGCGCCGCCGAACATTTGCACGCGCGCGCCGGTTTCCTGCGCGCCTTTCAATGCGAAAGCCAGCGCGCGTTCAGTCGATGACGCCGGGCGCGTGGTGCCGCCAATGCCGACGACGAGCGGCCTGCGCGGTGATTGAATCTGGGTCAAGATCAGGCTCCCTTGGGATGATATCGGCAATGTTGCAAGCCCCGAGCCAGCCATCATAACGAGCGCGCACGCGCACCGGAACGCACGAATTCCGCTAAGGATATGCATCGGTGTGGCAGCGTACGCCCGGCCGCGCGGCGATAGCGCCAATCGTGAATTGCATATCGCAAACCATTCGTTCGATGCCTGTTCTGCGGACGCATTTGCGCGCGGTATGCTCGAACCCGCCATTCACATCCATCACGAGAGGCTTATGACACACCGTCCCGCACCAACCGATATCGCCATTCATCCGCTGATCGCCGGACGATGGAGCCCCCGCGCCTACGCCGATCGTCCCGTCGCGCACGCGCAGGTCGTCGCGTTGCTGGAGGCGGCGCGCTGGGCTCCGTCGGCGTATAACGTGCAACCGTGGCGCTTTGTCGTGTTCGAGAAATCTCAGGATCGCGCGGCGTTCGATCGCGCGTTCGCCTTGCTCGCGCCGTTCAACCAAAAGTGGAACGAGCACGCGCAAGTGTTGATCGCCGTGCTTGCCGATACCCTCAACGCCAAAGGCACGGTCAATCCAAGCGCGAGTTACGACGCCGGCGCGGCTGCGATGGCGCTGCTGCTTCAGGCCCACGCGCAGGACCTCGCCGCGCACGCGATGGGCGGTTTCGACGCCAGCGGCCTGACCGAGACATTCGCGATTCCCGAGCGCTACGCCGCATTGAGCATGATTTCGGTGGCGCACCACGGCGACGCGCAGGCATTGCCCGCCGAACTGGCCGAACGCGAGCTTGCGCCTCGTACGCGATTGCCGCTCGACGAGGTTGCGCGGTTCGGCGCGTGGGGCGATCCTGCATAACGGGGCGATTCAAGATTTCCGGCGTCAAACCGTTATCCCGTTGTCGGCAGGCCGCAGAGGACGTGAAGAACATAAAGCACGTTGAGGACGCGGCAGCCACGATCTCCCATCAGACAACGAAGACGCCTCATGAAACTGCTTTTCAGATCGATGCTGCTCGCGCTGCCCGTCGTGCTCGCCGCTTGCGGTGGCGGCGGTGACGACAAAACCTGTGTCTCAGATCTCAGCAACCTGCAAAAGACCTGCGTCTCGCACACAGTTCCCGAGGGCATCTGGTACGGCGCGGCAAACAACGATCTGTCCGTGGCGGCGCAGACCATCGTGCTCGAAACGGGGCAGTACTTCACCGTGTTCACGCGGCAAGGCTCGTTCTCCTGGATGATCGAAGGGACGATGACAGCGTCGAACGGCGCCTTCTCCGATCAGGCGACGGTCGGCGCGATATCGAACGTGATACGCGCCGGCTCGCTGTCGGGCAACTTCTCGACGAAGAGCACGCTCGCAGCGTCCACGAGCCTTTACGTGTTGCCGGACACGGCCGCGACCGCCTTTAACGGCAACTACAGCACGGCCTACGATACGCCGCTCGCGATCAGCGGCGTCGCGCGCACGTGGACCAGCGCATCGGGCGTATCGCCGGTAGCGACGATCACCGTCGCCGCCGACGGCACCGCCAATGGCACAGCCGCCGACGCGCGCGGCACGTGCGCGTTCGCCGGCAGCTTCAAGCCGCGCGCAACGGGCAAGCATCTGCTCGACGGCACGCTCAAGTTCTCGGGCCCGGCGTGTTATCTCGACAACGTATCGGTCGCCGTGGAAGCGACGGTCGTCAACGGCCTGCTCACGGTCGTCGGCGTCACGCCGCAACGCAATGCCGCGTTCTATCTTTCCGCGCAGTAAGCAAGGCCCGCTTTTCGCGTGACTGCATATCCGTAGCATCCTTTCTTCGTTGGGAAGCAAGGATGCCGCTTGTACAGTGACTCCTCTTGGCGCATATCGCCTGGACGGTCACTGTATGACGTTATCTCTCTGGCTCACGCGTTTCCCTTCGCTGATTGCACTGGTTGCGGCATTCGTTTGGCCGATGAGCCATGCTCAGGCCGAAGGCGCCGTGAAGATCGTCGATCAATACGGCATCGGTTCTTTGCTGCTGAAAGTGGCGAAGGATCAGAAGCTGATCGAGAAGCAGGGCGCACGCGCGGGCCTTGCCATCGACGTGCAATGGACCACGCTCTCGGGCGGCGCGGCCGTGAACGACGCGCTGCTGTCCGGCGCGGCGGATATCGCGACGCTCGGCATCGGTCCGCTCATGACCATCTGGGATCGCACGCGCGGGCATCAGGACTTCCGCGCGCTATCGGCGCAAAGCGCGGTGCCGGTGTATCTCGTATCGAACGATCCGCGCATCCGCAGCATCAAGGATATCGGCGAGAAAGACCGCATTGCCGTGGTGTCCGTCGCGGTATCGCAGCAAGGCCGCCTCTTGCAGATGGCGGCGGCGCAGGCGTTCGGCAATGACCACTACGCGCGGCTCGATCGCTTCGAAGTGAACATGCCGCATGCGGACGCTACCACTGCGATGCTCTTGGGCAGCCCCGTCATCGACCTGCACTTCTCGAACGCGCCGTATCAGTACCAGGAACTCGACGATCCAAAGATCCACAAGGTGCTGAGTTCCACCGACATACTCGGCGGACTCGCGACGAGCAGTGTCGCCGTCACATCGGACAAGTGGCGTCGCGACAATCCCAGAACGTATGCCGCCGTGCGCGCGGCGCTCGCCGACGCAGCGAAGCTCATCGAAGCCGACAAGACGCAAGCGGCGGCCATCTACATTCGTCAGGACGGCTCGAAGCTCTCGCCCGCATTCGTCGAACGCATTCTCAACGACAAGGAAGTCAGCTTTGCCACGACGCCGAATAACACGCTGCCGCTGGGCGCATTTCTGTACAAGGTCGGCGTGATCCGGCACGAACCGAAGTCGTGGGGGGATTACTTCTTCGCCGACGATCCGGCCGCGCAGGGCAGTTGAAGCCGGGCGCCTTTTCATCATTCGAAGGGAGACACATTCGTGAATGCAGCCGTTATCGTCAATGACCATGAAGCCGGTGTGAAAGTCAGTCCGCTTTCCGCGCACATCGGTGCGGAAATCAGCGGGGTCGATCTCAGGAAGGCCTTGTCGCGCCCGCAGGTCGAGGCGATACGCGCCGCGCTATTAAAGTGGCGTGTCGTATTTTTCCGCGAGCAGTTCCTGAGCCACGAACAGCATGTCGCGTTCTCTGCACAGTTCGGAGAGCTGACCATCGGGCATCCGGTGTTCGGTCATGTCGATGGACATCCGGAGATTTACTCCATCTCCAAGTTTCGCAAGGCGACGCGATTCGAAGGGCAGGCGTTGCTGCGCCCGTGGACCGGATGGCATACGGATGTGACGGCGGCCGTCAACCCGCCGTTTGCGTCGATACTGCGCGGCGTGACCATTCCGCCCTATGGCGGCGATACGCAGTGGACCAATCTCGTCATCGCCTATGAAAAGCTGTCGGCGCCGTTGCGCGCATTCGTCGATGGCTTGCGTGGCCTGCATCGCTTCGCGCCGCCGCAAGGCGCGAGCGGCACCGAAGCGTTCTCGAAGGCCGTCGACGATCGCACGCTGGTGAGCGAGCATCCGCTCGTGCGCGTGCATCCCGAGACGGGCGAGCGGGCGCTCTACGTGAGCCCGAGTTTCCTGAAGCAGATCGTCGGGCTTTCGCCGCGCGAGAGTCAAGTGTTGCTCGAACTCTTGTGGGAGCACGTGACGCGCCCGGAGTTCACGGTGCGCTTCAAGTGGGAGGCGGGCAGCATCGCGTTCTGGGACAACCGCGCGACTGCACATCTGGCGCCGTCCGATATCTTCGATCTCGACTTCGATCGCCAGCTTTATCGCACGACGCTCGTCGGCGATGTGCCGGTTGGCCCGGATGGCAAGGCGTCCGTCGCGATAGAAGGATCGCCGGTCGGCGCCGCGGCTGCGGTGGCGATGAACTAGACGCGTTGCTCTCGCGCCTGTGTTCATCGCCTGACATCAGGCCAGCGCGATGACCGCGATCTCGACGAGCAACTCAGGCGCCGCGAGCTTGGCCTGCACGGTCGCGCGGGTCGGCGCGTGGCCTTGCGGAACCCATGCTTCCCACACTTCGTTCATGCCGGCGAAGTCGCGGTCGATATCCGCAAGCCACACTTGCGCGGAAACGAGGCGCGTCTTGTCGATGCCGGCTTTCTCCAGAAACGCGTCGATCTTGTCCAGCACTTTTGCGGTCTGAAGTTTCACATCGGGCGTGTGATCGGCGGAAGTCTGGCCGCCGATGAACACGAGGCCCGCCGCCTTGACGACACGGCTCATGCGCTGGTTCGTTTCGATACGTTGGATGTCGGTCATGCATGCTCTCCGTTAAAGAGTGGTTGAGTTAGTGAGTCGCCAGATGACGCGCGCTTGCCGCCGATGCCGTTCCGTGGCGATCGAATCGATCGACCGCGAAGGCATCGAGCGAAATGGATGGCGAGCCGTCGAGCATCAGTTCGGAAACGAGTTGTCCGCAGCCCGGTCCCAACTGGAATCCGCTGCCGCAGTAGCCAAACGAGTAATAGAGATTCGATGCCTTGCGGCTCGCGGATATCACCGGAAGTTCGTCTTCCGTGAACGCCTCGACGCCGGCCCATGCGCGGTTCACGCCGAGATGACGCAGATGCGGGAACAAGTCCGTGACCGTCTGCGCGCTGCGCACTAGGCGAATGAAATCCACTTCGCCATGCCGGTTCGCCAGCTCCGCAATCCCGATCAGCTTGCCGCCGATCACCACCGTCCCGTTGTCGAACTGCTTGAACGATAGCGGCCTGCCCGTTGCGCCGAGCGTCGCGCGGCAGAACGGCGCCACGCGATGCGTGACCATCAGCATCAGTCCTTCCGGATGCACCGGCACCGGTTCGCCGACTTGCTTCGCCAGCTCGCCCGACCACGCGCCCGCCGTGACGAGCAGCTTCTCCGCGCTGAAGGCGCCCTGGGGCGTGTGAGCCAACCAGCGCGTGCCCTGCTGTTCGATGCGGCGCACCGGTGTGCCTTCGAGAAAGCGCACGCCGACCCGTTGCGCCGCGAGCCGGAACGCCGTCGTCGTGCGAAAGGGCAGCGCATAGCCGTCGCGCTCGACCCATATGCCGCCCGTCACGTGCCGCGCGAGCGCCGGTTCGAGTTCCAGCACGGTCTCGCGGTCGATCACCTTTTCATGCGTGAAACCGTGCGATTCCAGCAGCGCAACACGCTTGCGGCAGTCTTCGAGTTCATCGTCGGTTTCGGCGATCTTCAGCTGTCCAGATGGAACGAATCCCCCGTCCTCGCCGATGCGTTCCGTCATGTCATGCCATATCTCACGCGACATCAACGCAAGCGGTATCTCCGGCAGCGGACGCCCGAGCGTGCGTACGCCGCCTGCATTCACGCCTGACGAATGCCGCGCGACGTAGTCCGCTTCGAGCACGAAGATCTTCGCGCCGCGCCGCGCCATATGGAACGCGCTGCTCGTGCCGTGCAGCCCGCCGCCGATCACGAGCACATCGGCTTCCTGTACCGCGCGTGCGTCATTCACCGGCGAGTTCTCCGAGCGTGAGCGGCTTGATCGGCGGACGAATACGGTAATAGCCGACATCGGCGGGCGAGACGCGCCGCGCATCCGCGATGACTTCCGTCACCGTGAGACCGCACATGCGGCCTTGGCACGGCCCCATGCCGCAGCGTCCGAACGATTTCGCCTGATTGGGCCCGACACACCCCAGTTCGACGAACTTGCGCAACTCGCCCGCGGTGACCTCCTCGCAGCGGCACACGATGGTTTCGTTGCGCGGAATGCGGTTGACGTCGCGCGGACGATAGAGGCTGTCGAGAAACGGCCGGATGCGCAGCACGCCCGCCAGCGCACGCCGGATGGCGATGGCTTCCGCATCGCGCTTCGCGTGGCCGACCGCGCCGAGTTGCGCGGCCACGGCCAGGCCCGCGAGCGTGCCCTGCAAGGCCGCCGCCTGCGCGCCGCCGATGCCCGCGCCATCGCCCGCGATGAAGATGCCGGGCACATCCAGCTCGCCCCATTCATCGACCTTGGGCGTGAAGCACAATTGGGCATCGTCCCATCGGTGCGATGCGCGCAATGCCTGCGTGAACTGCGTATTCGGCACGACGCCCTGATGCAGCAGGATCACATCGGCTTCGATGCGATGCGCGGCGCCCTGCGTCGTGAAGCTCAGTGCCGCGGCGCGCTCCACGTTGTCCGTGCCGATGCGCGCTTCCACGCGCAAATCGTCGGCGGCTTCGAAGATCGGCACGCCGGCTTCGCGCAGGGTGCGGATCAGTTGCAGCCCTTTCGACAGGAACGGCCACGCACGCAGCGCCGACAGCATGTGACGCTTCGCGCGCCAGCGATCCTCATGGCGCGTCGTATCGACGAGTGCGCGGATCGGCACGCCGGCACGCACGTATTGCCAGCCGAGCAGATAGAGAAGCGGCCCGCAGCCCGCGAGCACGGGCGGCGCGGCGGGCACTTCGCCCGCGCTTTTCAGGAGGATTTGCGCCGCGCCTGCCGTCAGCACGCCGGGCAGCGTCCAGCCGGGAATCGGGAACGGGCGTTCCAGCGCGCCGCTCGCGAGAATCACGCGCTGCGCGTCGAAGCTGCCGATCTTGCCGTCCTTCAGATAGTTGACGCCGCGCTCGCGCGTGACTTGCCACACGGTCGCGTTGGTCACGTGGCGCGCGCCGGAAGCCGCGAAGGCCTGCGCGATGGATGCCCCCGCCGCGTAATCCGGTCCGAGTATCTGCTTGCGCTGCGCGTCGGCTTTTACGATGCCGCGATAAATCTGCCCGCCGACGGCGTCCTGTTCATCGAGCAACACGGTTCTCAAGCCCGCGCGCGCCGCGACGGTCGCCGCGCTCATGCCAGCGGGGCCCGCGCCGATCACGACGACATCGACGGCTTCGGATGCAAAATCAGCGGCCATGTGCGTTCTCCAGCGGGGCATCGGTCAGATCCATCGGCGGAAGATCGCGTGCGCCTTCCTGCGAGCGAATACGCATGCCGGCCTTCACTTCCACCATGCAGCTCTGGCGGCTCGGCACGCCGTCGATCTCGACGAGGCATTCGAAGCACGCGCCCATCATGCAGTACGGCGCACGCGGTGCGCCCGAGACCGGCGTCGCACGAAACCGCGACACGCCCGCCGCCAGCAACGCGGCCGCCACCGAGCGCCCGCCCGGCACGGACAAACGCTGATCGTTGAACCAGATGTCGATGGGCGCGCCTTCGGCGTTCAGCGGCTTAAACAACGTTGTATGTGAAGTCATGTCGGGATCAGTGTGCAAGTGTCAGCTGCTCGGCGCTTTCGAAACGGCGCGCGGAGAACGTGGGCAGTTCGTCGGGCATCGGCGCGCCCATGACCCACGGCGCGATGCGCATCGCGTGCGCGGCGGCCAGCGTCACGCCGCTATGGCACGTGACGACGAACGCGCCGGGATGCACTTCGGATTCGTTGTAGATCGGGAAGCCATCGGGGCTGTAGACGCGCAGCGCGGCCCACATGCGGACTAGCCGAACGTTCTGCAGCATCGGAAAGGCGCGCACGCCGCGACGTGCGATATCGGCGAGCACGTGCGTTGTCGTGAAGTCGTCAAAGCCGACTTCTTCCATCGAATCGCCGAACTGCAAGCTGCCTTCGTCGGTCTGCCGCACGTTGAGCGTCGGGTAATGAAGGAACGGCGCGACGCGTTCGCTGACCAGCACTTGCCCGCGATTCGGCGCCACCGGCGCATGCATTCCGACGAACGGCGCGAGCGTGCGATTGCCGAGGCCCGCCGCGAGCACCACGCGCGCCGCGCGATACGTGCCGCGTTTGCCGTGCACGACGAAACCGTTCGCCTGCGGCTCGATGCGCTCCGCCCGTTCGCCCGATACGAGCTTGACGCCGCGCGCCTGCATCGCGGCATGCAGCGCACGCAGAAGCTTGAGCGGGTTCACGTGGCCGTCCATCGGCGTATAGCTTGCGCCGAGCACGGCGGGGCCGACTTGCGGAATGCGCGCGCGCACATCGGCGGCATCGAGCATCTCGTAGGGATAGTCGCCAAGTTCGGCCTTCAGCGTCGAGAGGCGCTTCTCGCGTTCGGCGAGTTCGTCGTCGCTGAAGCAGAAATGGAAGCCGCCCGGCTGCTTTAACGCCACGTCGATGCCGCTCTCCTGCAACAGTGCCTCGGCGAGCGCCGGCCAGCGCGTGGCCGAACTGCGCGACCAGCGTGCGTAAGGCGATAACCCGTACCCCTTGCCCTGAATCCAGACGAGTCCGAAGTTGCCGCGCGACGCGCGAAAGCCGCCGTCGTCCTCGTCGAGCACGGTCACGCGTGCACCTTCGCGGGCAAGCCCGTAGGCCACGGCCGAACCGACGAGGCCGCCGCCGAGAACCAGTACGTCGGCGCTGGCGGTGCTTGTGTGTGTCATCGCGCTTCTCCGATCAGAATGCGGTCGAGTCCGACCATGCGGTCGAGCAGAATCATCAGGAGCACCGTGCCGACGATCAGCACCGCCGACACCGATGCGACCAGCGGATCGATGGTCTGCGCGATCTGGTTGTACATGGCGACGGGCAGCGTGGTGGTGCCAGGCGTCGCGACGAAGATGGTCATCGTCAGTTCATCGAAACTCTGGATGAAGGACAGCACCCAGCCGCCCGCCACGCCGGTGCGGATCATCGGCAGGACCACGCGGCGAAAGGCGGTGAAGCGGCTCGCGCCACAGGACAGCGCGGCGCGTTCGGCATCGCGATCCAGCCCGACCGCCGACGACAACGCGAGCCGCAGCGCATACGGCAGCACGATGATCACGTGCGCGCAGACCAGCGACCAGAACGATCCCGACAGGTGCAGCAGCGACAGGAAGCGCAGGAACGCGATGCCGAGCACGACGGCGGGAATCATCATCGGCGAGAGAAAGAAGCTCGTCAGCGCGGCGCGGCCCGGAAAGCGATAGCGTGCGATGGCGAGCGCGGCGGGCACCGCGAGCAGCACGCCGATGGTCGCCGCCGCGAACGCGAGACGCACCGAGAGCCAGAACGCCGCGACGATGTCGCCGTTCTCGATGATCGCGCGGAACCAGCGCAGCGACGCGCCTTCGAAGGGCATCGAAATGAAGCCCTTGTCGGTGAACGCGACGAGCATCACGACCGCGAGCGGCGCAATGATGAACGAGAGGAAGAAGGCGTTATAGACGAGGCCGAGTATGCCGTTCTGTTTCATGGGAGTCCTCTCGCGCTCAGTCGAAGATGTGCTTGAAGCGGCGTTCCGCGAGACGGCTGCAGCCCATCACGATCGCCACGTTAGCGATCAGCAGCAGCACCGCGATGCTCGCGCCGAGCGGCCAGTTAAGCGTGCCGAGGAACTCGTCGTACGCGGCGGTGGCGACCACTTTCAGGCGTCGTCCGCCGATCAGCGCAGGCGTCGCGAAAGCCGATGCTGACAGCGCGAACACGATGATCGATCCCGACAGCACGCCCGGCATGATCTGCGGCAGCACCACGCGGCGAAACACCGCGAAAGACGAGCCGCCGAGCGAGCGGCCGGCCCATTCGACCTGACTGTCCAGCTTCTGCATGTTCGCCCACACGGACATCACCATGAACGGCACCAGCACATGTGTCAGCGCGATGATCATGCCGGTCATCGTGAAGACGAGGCGGATCGGTTCGTCCGTGATGTGCAGCGCCTGCAGCACGTTGTTGAGCACGCCGTTGTTGCCGAGCAGGATCTGCCAGCCGAGCGTGCGCACGACGACGGAAATCAGGAGCGGGCCGAGCACGATGAGCAGGCACAGCGACTGCCACGGCCGCTTCATGCGCGCAAGCACGATGGTCTCCGGCACGCCGAGCACGATCGACAGCAACGTGACGGCGAATGCGAGGCCGGCGGTGCGCAGGAAGATCGTGCCATAGTACGGATCGCTAACGACTTCCCAGTAATTCGACAGCGTGAAGGCGCTCTGCACGCCGGCGGTATCGCTGAACACGCGAAACGAGAGCATCAGCGTGAGCAGCAGGGGCACCAGCAACAGGCCGATGAAGAGCAGCAGCGCGGGACCGGACAACAGCCAGGGCGCGGCGCCCGGACGGGTGTCGTCAAGCGTGGCCATGAGCGCCTCCGGCCGTGTCTTGCGTGAGCACGCGCAGGTCGTCGTCGGTCCAGTCGAGACCGACTTCATCGCCTTCCTCGGGCGGCGGCGCGCCGTGATTCGGCTGCGCGACACGCAGCTTGCCGAGGTGTGTCTCCACTTCGAGCAGCCATTGATTGCCGACGAACACCCGCGTCGCGATGCGTCCGCGCACGCGGGCATCGCCATTGGCGAGATGCAGTTTTTCGGGGCGGATGTAGACGTTCACCGCGCCATCCACATGACGGCCTTCGTGCGGAACGTGCAGCGTCGCGCCCGCAACCGACACTTCCGCGCAACGCGGATTGCGCCGCAGCACTTCGCCGGCGAACGCATTGGTGCGGCCGAGAAACGTCGATGCGAACGGCGTCGCGGGGCGTTCGTAGGCGTCGTAGGGCGTGCTCAGTTGCGCGATGGTGCCGCGATGCATCACCGCGATGCGATCGCTCATGGTCATCGCTTCGACCTGATCGTGCGTGACGAGGATCGTCGTGATGCCGAGCCGCTTCTGAATACCGCGCAACTCGATGTGCATCTCTTCGCGCAGCTTGGCATCGAGGTTCGACATCGGTTCGTCGAGCAGCAGCAGTTCCGGCTCCATCGCAATCGCACGGGCAATGGCCACGCGCTGCCGCTGCCCGCCCGACAGTTCCTTCGGATAGCGATGCCCGAGGCCGTTGAGGCGAACGAGCGCGAGCGCCTCGGCGACGCGCGCTTCACGCTCCTTGCGCTTGACCTTGCGCATCTCGAGTCCGAAGCCGACATTGCCCGCCACCGTCATATGCGGAAAGAGCGCATAGCTCTGAAACACGACGCCGATGCCGCGCTTCTCCGGACGCTCGTGCGTGATGTCGCGGCCATCGAGCAGAATGCGGCCCGTGGTCGGCGTCACGAACCCCGCCACCATTTGCAGCGTCGTCGTCTTGCCGCAGCCCGAAGGCCCGAGCAGCGACAGCAGTTCGCCGCGTTCGACAGAAAGATCGAGCTGCTCGATCGCGGTGAAATCGCCGTAGCGTTTCGAAATGCCCTGCAAAGTCAGGAAGGCCATGCGCCTTGCTCCTTCATCGAGTCACGTGCACGAGGCGGGCGGGGAATCAGCGTTCGACCGAACGATTCCAGCGCTCCGTCCATTCCGTGCGATGCTGGTTGATGCTCGTCCAGTCCATCGCGGTCAGCTTGCCGATCTGCTCCGGGCCGTAAGGCACGCGCGCCGCGATCTCCGGGGTGAGCTTGACCGTCTTGTTGACCGGACCGAGGCCGATGGCTTGCGCCTGCATCGTCTGCACTTCCGGGGTCAGCAGGTATTGCACGAATTGCTGCGACAGTTGCGGCTGCGCGTTCTCGGCGAGCGTGCATGCGGCCACCTGCAACGCGACCGCGCCTTCCTTCGGGTAGATGAACTTGAGCGGAAAGCCCGTGTTTTGCAGGGCGACCGCGCGGCCGCTGCCATACGGCGCGACGATCACGTCGCCGGACTGCATGTGGCCGTCCATTTCGCCGGGCGTCGGCGCCCACGAAAGCACGTTCGGCGCGACTTGCTTCGTCATCGCGCTGAAGCCGGGATCGATGTTCTTTTCGCCGCCGCCGTTCATGCGCGCGAGCATCACGAGGGTATGCAGGCCATACGTATTCGTGATCGGCGGCACGCCCAGCTTGCCCTTGATGCGTGCGTCCGACAGCACCTTCCACGAATCGGGCGGCGGCAGGCCCGCCTTCTTGAACGCTTCCTCGTTGTAGCCGATGCCCGTCGCCACCATGCCGACGCCGACCGCCGTCGGACCGAGCTTCGCAAGCGGATAAAGATCGTTCATCACGGGCGCGTCTTCGACCTTCGCGCACAAGCCGAGCTGCATCGCCTGATACATGGGACCGTCGTCCATCACCGCGACGTTGATTTGCTGATGCCCTTTCTGCGCCTGGAGCTTCGCGAGCGTATCGCTCGAATTGCCCGCGACGTAGACGATCTTCACGTTATGCGCCTTCTCGAACGGCGGTATCACCTTCTGCCGATACAACTGCTCGTTCGAGCCGCCGACGTTCGCCACGTAGAGCGTGGTTTCGGCGTGTGCGAGAAGCGGGGCAGCCAGCGAAAGCGCCGCGATGGCGGTGCGGGCAGGGGCGGAAAGACGGCGATGCAGCGCTCTTTTCATGACGACGATCTCCAGTACCGGTATGTGTGGGGGACTTTGCAGCCTGTCGTTGAGATGCAGTGTCGCGCCGGCGTGTCATATCGTCCAATACGAATAAAATACCTATCCATGCAGGAATGATATGGACCATGGTTATTCCGATGAGGGAAAACGCGCATGAACCTGAAGCACATCGAGGCCTTTCGCGCGGTGATGGTCTCGGGATCGATGACCGCCGCAGCCAAGGCGCTGTTCACGTCGCAGCCAAACGTGAGCCGGCTGATTTCGCAGCTTGAACGCGATACCGGCCTGCAGCTTTTTCAGCGCAGCGGCGTGCGTCTGATACCGACAAGCGAAGGCACGGCATTCTTCCGCGAAGTCGAGCGCGCGTTCGTGGGCCTGCAAGGGCTCGCCAATGCCGCCGCGCAAATACGCAATCTGGGCAGCGGGCGTCTGCGCATTGCGGCGATGCCATCCGCGGGCATGACGCTCGTGCCGCACGCGATCAAACGATTCGTCGCGCAGTTTCCGGAAGTCACGGTGTCGCTGCACGTGAATACGTCGGGCACCGTCAATCACTGGACTGCTTCGCAGTTCTGCGATCTTGGCGTCGCGGTCTATGTCAGCGAGGCGTCCGATTGCGAGGTCGAGCAGTTATCGAGTGTCGCAGCCGTCTGTGTGATGCCGGCGTCGCATCGGCTGGCGGCGAAGCGCAGCATCAAGCCCGAAGATCTCGAAGGCGAATCGTTCATCTCGCTGTGTCATGGCGACGGCACGCGCGCATTGATGGACGAGGTATTCCAGCGCGCCGGCGTCGAACGCGTGCTCGCGATCGAAGCGCAATACACCGCCATTAGCTGCGAAATGGTCAGGCACGGCATGGGCGTGACGCTCGCGCATCCGATCGTCGCGCGGGACTTTGCGGGACCGGAAATCGCCATTCGTCCGTTTCTTCCGGCCACGCTTTTCCCGACATATCTGCTGTTTCCGCCGCATCGGCCGCGCGAGCGGCTTACTTCGGCGTTCGTCGAAATCCTGCGCCAGTTGCATTACGAGCTGCTCGCAGAAGTGGTCCCGCCCCGGCGCGGCGCGCGGGCATCGCGTTGAACCTGGCGCGTGATGTTTCGTGGGCGAATGCGATGCACGCCATCGACAACATGGCATGCGCGGAGTCATCGATTCTGCGCAGATAGCGCGTCCGGGCATTGATCTGGATCAACGCTCGCGAGGGTCATCGCGGGAACACTGGAAGCGTAAGTCTTCCGTCGCGCTACCCGGACTTCGACGCGGCGCCGCTGCTGTGTGCCGGACTCATTGGCTACAGGACGCTGAAGATGGCGGGCGACGCGAAGCGCATCGGCATTTATGGGTTTGGCGCGGCGGCGCATATCGTCGCGCAGGTCGCGCAGGTCGCGCAGGTCGCGCAGGTCGCGCAGGTCGCGCGGCGCGAGGGGCGCGCGGTCTATGCGTTCACGCGTCCCGGCGACGAGGCGGCGCAGGCGCTGACATTGGAGCTGGGCGCGAGCTGGGCCGGCAGCAGCGGCGAACCACCGCCCGACGAACTCGATGCGGCGCTGATCTTCGCGCCCGCCGGTGCGCTCGTGCCGGTCGCGCTCGGAGCGGTCGCGAAGGGGGGTGTCGTCGTGTGCGGCGGCATTCATATGAGCGACATTCCCGCGTTCTCCTATGCGCTGTTATGGGGCGAACGGCGGATCGTGCCGGTGGCGAACCTGACGCGTGCGGACGGCGCGGAGTTCATGGCGCGCGCGGATGGCATCGCGCTTCGTTTGCGGACACGCGTCTACGCGCTCGACGATGCGAACGATGCGCTCTCCGATCTGCGCGCGGGCCGCGTCTCCGGTGCGGCGGTGTTGCGCATGGACGGTTGAGGCTTCGCATCTCATCCGCAATTGACGCCCGTCAAGGCGGGACATTGCGCGAGGCGTATCGTGATTAGCGAAACCGGCATCGTTTCGATCAACTGATCATTTATCACCACCGGAGCCCATCATGCAAGCACGCGATGTAATGACCTCGACCGTCCTTTCCGTCACGCCCGGCACGACGGTTCATGAGTTGGCGCAATTGCTGGTCAAGCACCGCATCAGCGGCGCGCCGGTCGTCGATGAAGACGGGCACGTGATCGGCATGGTCAGTGAAGGCGACCTGCTTCATCGCAGCGAGACGGACACCGAGAAGCGGCAAGGCAGGCGTTCGTGGTGGCTGGATCTGATCGGCTCCGATGGCGCGGCGGACTACGTGAAGTCGCATGCGCGCACGGTCGGCGAAATCATGAGCCGCGATGTGGTGTGCGTGCAGGAGGATGCGTCGCTTGCCGAGGTTGCCTCGGTGCTGGAAACGCGGCATATCAAGCGCGTGCCGGTGCTGCGGGATCACCGGCTCGTCGACATCGTGAGCCGCTCGAATCTCGTGCAGGCGCTGGCGTCGGCGCCGGTAGCGAAGGGCGCGCCGTGTACCCCAGCAACCGACAAGGACATTCGCGCGATGCTGATGGGCGAGGTCGCGGGGCGGGAATGGGCGTTTCCCGGGCGCAATATCGTCGTGCAGGATGGCGTCGTGCACTTGTGGGGCGCGGTGTGGTCGACGGATCAGATCGACGCGATGCGGATCGCGGCCGAGAATATCCCCGGCGTGAAGCGCGTGGAGGATCATACGGTTGCCTATCCGATGATGCCGGGGGTTTGAGCGGATCCGGGCACTGGTTTGCATCGCAACACCATCCAGATTGCGCTCCGCAGCCGCAATCGAGGCAGTCCGGTTCGACAGGCGTTCATCGCGCCCCTACTTCGCCGAACTCCCCATATTCCGTCTAACCACCGCAAAGCTCAACGCGATGGACCCAGTCAAAGGCCGATCCTGCGCCGGTGCTTCTCCAACCTGAATGCGCCTGACGCGCGGCGAGAGTTTCGACTGAGCGCGCGCATCAGGCGCACTCGCATTCGGCGGAAACTTTTCAGATGACATATGACGCTACCTCGATCGAAAGTTCAGGTAGCTATTGAACGTTGTGGCGCCCGATTTGTAAAATGAATGATTTGCGGCGTTCAATCACCAAAACGAATGGAAATCAGGCTGCCCAGAACCTTTCTCGCGGTCGCGGAACTGCGCCATTTCAGCCGCGCCGCCGACGCGTTGCATATGAGCCAGCCCGCGCTCAGCAAGCAGATCGGTGCGCTGGAGGCGAGCATCGGCGGCAAGCTGTTCGAGCGGGGAAGGCATGGCGCGGAACTCACGCTGTTCGGCGAGCGTTTCCTGCCCGACGCACAGACGCTGGTTCGCGACGCGGACGACCTACTCGCGCGTGCGCGTGACGCGAGCAGCGGTCGAACCGGGCATCTGCGCATCGGCATCTGCCTGTCGGTGCTGACGCTCGTGCCGAATATCATCGCGGATTTCCGTCGCGCGAATCCGGGCGTGGCCATTACTTTGAGCGATCTGTCTTCGGCCGAGCAGGAGCGGCGGCTGCTCGCGGGCAAGCTGGACGCCGGCTTTCTGCGCTTGCCGGCGGGCGCGGGACTGGCGTCGTTCAAGGTCGTCGATGAAGGCCTCGCGCTGGCGATGCCGCCGCACAGCCAGTACAAGCGCCTTCCTTCAGACCTTGCGGTGCTCAACGACATCGGGTTCATTGCGCTGTCGCGCGCGCGCGGGCCGGGTCTCGCCGCTCAGATCGACCGGTGGTGCGGCGCGCGGCGCTTCGTGCCGAACATCACGCAGCATGCGGAAGACGTGCAGTCCGTGCTGACGTCGGTCGCGGCATGCGTCGGCGTCGCGTTTATTCCCTCGCGTGCGCAATATCTGTTGCGCGATGCGACCGTTCTGCCGTTGCCCGGCAAGGACGCGAGATGGCGCGTCGGGCTGGCGTGGGCATCGGCGCGGGAGAATCCGGTGACTGCGCGATTCGTATCGCATGTGCGCGCGGCGCTGTCGCGTGGATGAGGCAAGGCACGTTCTTTGCGCGCTGTCATCATCGACCAGGCACCCGCAAGGAGAACCGCACAATGAACGAGAAAGACACCGAACGCGACGATGCTCAAAGCAACGCGCCCAGCGACAACCCGAAGGCATCGCCCACTTCGAATGCGGAGAAGGATCCCGACGATTGGGTCACGGGCGACGAGCCGATGACCGGCGCGCAGGCGTCGTATCTGAAGACGTTATCGGAAGAGGCGAAGGAGCCGTTCGATCCATCGCTGACGAAGGCGGACGCTTCGCGCAGGATCGAAGAACTGCAGGAAAAGACAGGCCGCGGACAAAAGTCCTGAGCCGGCGATGAGCCGCCGCCCGTCACGGCGGCGGCATCGCGAGAACACTCAGAACTTGTAGCCGACCGAGAGGAACGTCACGATCGGATCGAGCTTGATCTTCGATTCGCTCTTGACCGTGCCCACCGCCGATTGGGTTTCCATCGTCGCACGGGTCTTAAGCCACATGTACGACACCGAGAACGCGGCCGACCAGTGCTCGTTGAAGTTGTACGAGAGACCCGCGTTCACGACAGGCGCGAACGAACTGCTGAGCTTGACGGTCGTCGGTCCGGTCAGCGCGTTGCCGAACTGGCTCGAATAGAGGAAGGCGCCGCTCGACATCGCGCCGTTCAACTTCTCGCCCGAGAACCACACGTACGATGCGCCCGCGCCCAGGTAAGGGCGGAAGCGGCTTTGCGCGCCGCCGAAGTAATACTTCAGGAGCAGCGTCGGGCTCCATTCGCGCGCCGAGCCGAGCTTGCCGAACGGAGCCAGCGTGCCGGTGCCGTACAGATTGAACTTCGGCGGCACGCCCATCACGCCTTCAGCGGCGATGTGATCGGTGATGAAGTACGTCGCCGTGAGACCGAACGTGTCGGCATCGCTCACGGATGCGCCCGCGCCGGGCGCCGTCGTCGTCTGCCCCAACGCGGTGATCTTGAACGGGCCGCTCGATTCCTGCGGTGCGAAATGCATCCACCCGGCGTTCACGACGACACTTCCCGCCGCCTGTGCGTGAGCGCCCGTGACACACAGGGCCGCTGCGGCAGCACACGCAAATTGCTTCTTTTTCATCTCTTGTCCAGATTGGTTCCAGTTTGCCGGGCAGAGCGTATCCACTCCGCACACGACATCTCGTGTGCGGCTGCGGATAACACTCTTGATACAGCGGGAAGCCGTCTGCTACAGGCAGCAGTCGAGGCTCATCTTGAAGTACTCATAGCTCATCTCGATGCTGCGCTTCACCGTATGCACTTCGTCGACACCCGGCGCATTGCCGAGCAACGTGGCCACGATCTCCAGCGCTTCCCACGGATGCGCGTCGTCGTAATGCGCATGCAGGCTGAGCCAGCGCATCGCCTTGCGGCGGATCGATACCGGGAAGCTGTTCGCATACGTGTCGCTGCTGCAAACGAGCGTCGCCCATTCGCCGGTCACGCCTTCGATCGCGAAGTTCGTGGCCGCGATGCTGGCCGCGAGCGCGTCCGTGCTACTGCTCTTCCAGCACCAGTGACTAAGCGCATACGCGAGCGTCGGGCCATTGGCCTTCATCAGTGCGCGCTTGCTGACGTCGTGTGCAGCGGCCCAGTCCACCCAGTAATCCGCGTGATTCTGCTCAACGCGGATATTGCGCGTCAGATAACGCCGCGCGAGGTCTTCGCCGCGCGAGTGGCCGTAGCGCAGCTTTTGCAGGTTCATCGCCATGTATTGCGGGAATTGCTCGACGACCGGCCATCCGTTGACGAGGAACGCCTCTGCCTGACGCGCTTCCAGCTTCGCCTCGCGCATTGCCGCGAAAATCGGATGCCTGACGACGCCTTGTTTCGCTTCGTTCGTCTCGGCCAAAACGTCGCCAAGCCATGCCGGGTAGCTGGCGATATCCTTCAGATCGCCAACCCGCTGAAAAGTCGGATCCAAAACGTACTCTCCTGTTAGATGTTGATAGGTTCGACGTGCTGCGCCCAGGGTTCGGGACGCCCGACATGGAAGCCTTGTACGAAATCGACGCCCATCTCCCGAAGCGCGCGATGAATCGCCTCGCTTTCCACGTATTCCGCGATGGTCAGACGGCCCATCGAATGACCGATGTCGTTGATCGCCGCCACCATGTCTCGGTTAACGGCATCTTTAAGCATGTCCTTGATGAATCCGCCGTCGATCTTGATGTAGTCGACCGGCAAGTGCTTCAGATAGCCGAACGACGACATGCCCGCGCCGAAGTCGTCGAGCGCGAACTTGCAGCCGCGCTTCTTCAGTTCGCGGATGAAGCGCGCGGCGGCGGCGAGATTGGCGACAGCGGTGGTTTCGGTGACTTCGAAGCAGATCGACGATGGCGCGACACCGCTGACCGCGAACTGCTCGTTCAGGAACTGAAGGAAGCGTTCGTCGCCGATGGATGCGCCCGAAAGGTTGATCGCGTATTCCATCCGTTCTCTTTGCGGCGTCTGCGATAGCGTGGAAAACACCGCGCGCACGACCCACCGGTCGATGGCCGACATCAGCCCATAACGCTCCGCTGCCGGCATGAAAAGCCCCGGCGGCACGATATCGCCGCGTTCGCCCACCATGCGCAGGAGAATTTCCGCATGGCGCGGGTATGCGATGCCGCTGGGATCGCCCGCCTCCAGTTCGGTCGCGCGAATCTCCTGCATGTAGAGGCAGAAGCGGTCGTTGGCGAGCGCGTCCTTGATGCGTCCGCACCACGACATTTCGCTCGCGTGGCGCGTGAGTTCCTTGTCGCCGGGCACCGCGAGATGCACGCGATCGCGGCCGCGCTCCTTCGCGAGATAGCACGCGATATCGCCATAACGCATGGCGGTCTCGACATCGAGTCCGCTTTGCCGAAGATCGACCACGCCGATGCTCACGCTCGTCGACAGGCGATGCGTCTCCCACGACCATTCGAACGCGGCGACGTCCTTTCGCAAGCGCTCGGCGATCTGCATCGCGGTCTGCTTGTCGCAATTGCAGAGCAGCGCGCCGAACTCGTCGCCGCCGAGACGGCCGAGCACGTCGTCTTCGCGCAGGCATTCTTCGATGAATAGCGCGACTTCGCGCAGCATGGCGTCGCCAGCTGCGTGACCGTAGGTATCGTTGACGACCTTGAACTGGTCGAGGTCCAGCATCATCAGCATTTGCGCGCGATGCGACGGATCGATGTCCGATTCGCGATCGAGCGCGTTGCTGAGACGCCGCTCGAATTCAGTGCGGTTGAGCAGGCCCGTCAGGCCATCGTGCGTCGCCTGCCAGGCAAGGTTCGACACGTACTCGCGCTCGCGCGTCATGTTTCGCAGCAGGAGCACGACGCCCGTGAGCACATCCGACTGATCGCGCACGACGGACGTGATGGCCTGCACGACGATATCCACGCCCATCGCGTTCGTCAGAATCAGGTCGCCGCTGACGTCTTCGGGCTCCGCTTCCTTCAGCGCCTCGTCGATCACGTCGACGGGCCGGCGGTCCCATTCGCGCGCCACCGTCACGAGCGCGCCGAGCGGCCGGTTCACGCAGGCCGCCGCTTCCCGGCAGAAGAGCTTTTCCGCTGCCGGATTGATGAACTCGACGAGACCCGACGGACCGACCGAGATCACCGCCTCGCCGATCGAGCCGAGCGTCGCCTTGGCGCGCGCTTCGCTTCGGCGCAGCGCGTTCTCCGTCGCGAGCCGCGCGGTGATGAAGCGCCGCGCGTACCAGCCGGACAAACAGACGAGCAGCACGGCGATCACGACGTTGACCGTGAACAGCAGCATCGCGGTTTGGCGGAACGCGGAGCCGAGCACGTCGGCGAAGGCGCGCGAGGTCGGGGCGATCGCGCCGTTGATGTTCCAGACTTCGTCGGTGAGATGGTCGACGTCGGCGCGCCCGGCGTCCCCGCGTTTCACGGCGGCGCGCAACTGGCGGCCCGCATCGGCGAGCTTGTCGACGAGCAGGTCGCCGGCCGTCCAGTACGCCACGGCTTCCTGAAAATAGCTTGCGCGGCGGAACGTGCGATAGACCCAGATGACCGCGCCGACATCGGCCGGATACACGCCGCTCGCCAGCAGGGCGGCGCGTGCTTCGGGCACATCGGGATCGGGGCGGTCGAGCGCGAGACGGGCGCGTTTGAGATTCTGCGGATAGGCGATCGCGCTCTGGTATTCCGAGAACGCTTGTTCATCGCCGGTCTGTGCGTAGCGGACGAGATAGAACACTGCGTCCTTTTGCCCCTTCGACCAGGTACTTTCCCCGCCGATATAAGCACGCACAGACGACATGATCGCCAGGCTCGTAGCCGCCATCGCCAATAGGGAGATGACGACCGCCAGGAATGGCCAGATTGTGTTGAACAACTGCCGATTCGTCGTTTTAGAGGCAACGCGCATGTTTTCCTTTCTTATTCGCTCTTAAACGACGGAACGATGCGACTGCAAAGCCAGGGTCGGGGGAGAGGTATCGACGGCTAAAGCCGGATAAGCCTCCTTCCACCGATAACGGCAGTTGCAGCGGCGACTGAAGGCGTTGCCTGCGCGGGCAAACGTTTGGCGCGTTGAATCTTAATTATCGGAATGGGAGTCCGATAATGTGCTGCGAGGGAAAAAATGCAAGGCGGGAAAGGGGGAGTGTCGACGTTACCGAGCGGCACGTCGAAGGCACGGCGCGGGCGATTTAGCCTCGCGCGTCGATCCAGTCCTCCGCCCATCGCTGCGAATAAGCAATGGCGTCGGCTTCTTTCGAGAAGTAGTCGAGCGAATAAAACTGATAGGCTGGGTCGCCGCAATCCGTGTCGGCGCGCTCGAGCAGCAGGTTCGCGGAAAAGCCGTTATCGCCGAGTTGATGTGCGAAGGGATGCACCGCATAACCGCGGTAATGTTGATTTGATGTCATTTTAATTTTGTAGGTAAATGCCTTCCGTCAAAGTACGGAAAGTCTTGAAATGCCGCGCCTGAGAGACGCTTGGGGGAATGGGCCTGGGAACGTCTTGGCCGGAGGAACGCGGAGGGGAGGTAAAGCGGACCAGCAAGAAATCGGGAGCCGATTATTCAGCTCCCGATGTGCAGCAAACTTACACCGGCTTGATGTTCGAAGCTTGCATGCCCTTCGGGCCGCGCTTCGTTTCGAAGCTCACCTTCTGGCCTTCTGCGAGCGTCTTGAAGCCGTCCGCGCGAATTTCCGAGAAGTGGGCGAAAAGATCGTCGCCGCCGTTATCCGGCGTGATGAAGCCAAAACCCTTGGTGTCGTTGAACCATTTAACCGTACCGGTATCCATGAGAATCCTGAAATGAATAAGTGTGATCGCTCAGTGAGCAGGGCGAAGCAGCAAGGAGGGAGTGGACAACGAATACCGGGGGGAATCGGACTATTGATGAACAGCAATCGACTTCTTGAACTTCACAGTGGATTATGCCGAACTCTATCGAATCGGTCAACTATTTTTTGAATAAGCTCGCGTTCAGCGGCCCGCACGTGACGGACCGCTAAACGCTGCCGCGATCAGAGCGGCGTCTTCTTCACCGGAGGAACGTCGGCGGTGCCTTCAACGCCGGTGGTCCGCTCCACTTCCACTTCGGTGCCGCGCACGGTGTCCGTGATGGTTTCCGTGCGGTTCGACGCTTCCTTGCCGACGACCACTTCCTCGACGACGCGTGCCGTCTTCGCCACGACCGGCTGCTCCGCTGTTTCGCGGATCTCGACGAAGCCTTCCTTCAGATCGGCGGCCGTCGCGGGACGGTCGACAGCACGGCGCTCGATGCTCGCGTGTTCTTCACGAAGATTGACCGACTCGCTGACGGGCGTTTCGGTCACACGCGAATAGACACGCACGCCGCCCGTCTGCACTTCGCGCTTGCCGACTTCGAGCGATTCCTGAACGACCGGGAACGCCTTGCGTTCGGCGGCGATTTCATCGGCCGTGTAGGCGGGGGCGCTGCTGTCGTAGGCGGTGTAGCCGGTGTTGCGCCATTGGGCGACGCGCGCGTCGATATCGATTGCGCCCGCTGCATAAAGTGCATCGCGCACGCGCTCGCTATCCGACTCGTTCACGATATCGACGGTCAGCAACGCGCCGCCGCGGCGAACCGCTTCCTGATAATGACCGATCTCTTCCGGCCGGTCGTTGTCGCCGAACAGGTTCTTGAAGAAGTGCTCGATACGCGACATCGCGCCTTCGTGATAGCCGGTGTCGGACGTGCCGGCGGTGCCATTGCGCGTGGTCAGATCGGCGTCAGTGGTGCTCGTCGCGTCCTGCGCGTGCACGCTCATGTCCGATCTGGCGAAGCCTTCCGCTTCGAGGCGGGCTTGGGCAACTTCCGCATCCTGGATGGTGTTGAATACACCGATGATGGTCTGAGTCATTGCATGATCTCCTTAACAATAAAGGCGTACGCAGGCCGAAGTTGAAGCGCGTGCACAGAAAGCGCAACGCGCGTTCCCGCTTGATTCATTCGCCGGTGCGATCCGGTTTCCATTCGCCGTCCGTGCCTTCGCGCCGCTCGACGATCAACTCTTCCGAGTTCAACAGAACCTGCTGCACGACGTCCTGCTGCGCATGTACCGTCCGAATATGCACCTCTTCTTTCAAACTGAGCTGCATGCGAACTACCGGCACGTATTCGTAGACAGGAACGATGAGCGTGTCGCCTTCGCGCCGTGGCTCCGCTCGCTCATCGACGGCCCGGTTCACGGGCACGCGCGTGACTTCGACTTGCTCGGTGGCAAGCCGCATCGGCACGGGCTGCATCTCTTCGTGCACGACTTTGCGCACGCGCACGGAGCCGGTCTCGGTCGTTCGCACGCCGACGGCGAGTTCTTCCTGCACCGCCGAGAGCCGAACTTCGTCGGACGAATCCGTCGATGGGGTGACGTGCCTGGGCGTTTCGTCCGGGTTCATCGGGTTCTCCGTTTCTCATGTGTGGGTAACGTCGACGCTCACGCGCGTCCGCCGGTTTGCAAAGGGCGGTTGCGCGCGGCTGCGGCGTCGCGCGTGGTGGCCGACCCGCCGCCTTCTTCGAACGGTGGCTGATGCCTGAATCCGGCGTTGCCCGAGACAATGGCGATGATCGCGCCGACGATTAGCGCCGCGAACGAGAACCAGCTTGCGCGAGCGACGTTGCGAGCGGCCGTGTCGGCGGCCTGACGCGCGTTCTGCTCGGCTTCGGGACTCGATGCGGCGGACGCCGCCGACGCCAGCGCCGCCTGTACTTGCTGTTTGGCGGAATCGATCATCTGGCTTGTGCCGCCTGATTGATTCGCGGCCGTCGCGCCGACCTGCGCGCTGGTCGCGGCGATGCTGCCAGCCGTGCTGACCGCGCCCGTAATGAGCGACGTCATTCCATAGACGATGAGAAGCGTCATCACGGCCCACGCGAGCAGGCCATGCAGCCACCCGAGCACGGGCGCGCAACGTCCCGCGTAGTAAGACCCGACGAAAACAGCGAGGACCGTAGTGACGATCACCCATACGCCGGAGCCGAAACCGAAGCCATGCAGCGCATCGGGCCTGGACATCGGGGAGAGCAACGATGCCCCGATCGCCGTGCCGAGCACGCTCATGATGAGATAGACGACCATCGACAGGATGACGCCCGCGATGATGGAGCCCCACGACAGCCGTGGCAGGCCATCGCGCGTAGTGAGAAGTTTCATGATGTCCCCCTGACAGGTCACACCTTCCGCATGGCCGCACTTGGCGATTACGCGTCCGGTGACCACTTTCCGCAAGCGTTGTGCCGCAACGCGAGACGCGATGCACGTCCCGGCGACGCTCGAAGGGGCGAGCGCCATAGCGATATTACAAGCCCGCTTTGAATTATTATGGATGCCGTAATAAAGACGTGACTAAACCGGAATCATTCCCGCGTAAAGCCGGGCGGCCGATTCCGCAGTGAGCAATGAATTAACGAGGAAGGCCCGGCTGAGACGCGCTCGACCGCGCAGTCTCAGCCATGCGCCACGGCACGATGCCGGGCGGCTACGCTCCGCTGTTGTCGCTCAACGCGTTTTCGAGCTGTTCGAGCGTATAGGGCTTGCGCAGCGCTTGCCACGAGAAGTCCCGCACGTCTTCCTGCATGACGTTTTCCCCCGACGCGAATATCACGCGCACGTCCGGGAAGCGTTCGATCCAGCGTCGCGCCAGTTCGATGCCCGTCATGTCGGGCAGGTTGATATCGGTGAGAAGGACATCGAACGGGCCTTGCGCCATGGCATCGAGCGCCGCTTGCGCGTTGGCCGCGCCGACCACCTGATGACCCAGCATGCCGATGAGTTCGCCGACCGCTTCACGCGTCGCGCCGTCGTCTTCGACGACGAGCACGCGTTTCGCACCCGCCGGGGCGGATTCCGCCGATGGTTTATCGGCAGGTGCGGCGACGAGTTCCCCCGGTGAGCCCAGCATTTGCCGCAGTTTGAAGGCGAGGTCTTCGCGGCTGTACGGCTTGCTCAACAGTTCGACGCCGGGGTCGAGACGCCCGCCATGCACGATCGCGTTCTGCGTATAGCCGGATGTGAACAGCACGCGCACGTGCGGCTGCATCGTGACCGCACGACGCGCCATCTCCGGGCTCTTCAGCGTACCGGGCATTACGACGTCCGTGAAGATGAGATCGACGTGCACGCCGCTGCTCAACACGACGAGCGCCTGATCGGCGTTGTCCGCTTTCAGCACGTGATAGCCCAGCTCGGAGAGCATTTCGATGACCGTCGCCTGCACCTTCTGATCGTCCTCGACGACGAGCACGGTTTCCGTGCCGCCCGTGACCGGTGCGTTGCGCCATCTGACCGGCTCCGCCGCCTCGACGGACGATCGCGGCAGATACACGCGCACCGTGGTTCCGTGCCCGACTTCGCTATAGATGCGGATATGCCCGCCGCTTTGCTTGACGAAGCCATACGCCATGCTTAGTCCGAGCCCAGTGCCTTCGCCTTCGGGCTTCGTCGTGAAGAACGGATCGAACGCGCGCTCCATCACTTCCGGCGGCATGCCGATGCCCGTATCGGTCACGCCGAGCATCACGTACTGGCCGGGCGGCACGTCGGACAAGCTGCGCACGTAACGGTCATCGAGCATGGCGTTGGCCAGTTCGAGCGTGAGCTTGCCGCCCTCGGGCATCGCGTCGCGCGCGTTGATGGCGAGATTCAGCAGCACGTTCTCCAACTGATGCAGATCGACGAACGCATTCCACAGCCCGCCCGATACAACCGTCTCGACCTCGATGGTTTCGCCGAGCGCGCGGCGCAGCAGGTCGTCCATGCCGCGCACCATCGCCGCGAGATTCACCGATACCGGCCGCAACGCCTGGCGGCGGCCGAACGCGAGCAACTGCGAGGCGAGCTTGGCGCCGCGCTCGACGGCGTCGATCGCGCTGCTCACGCGGTCCATGCTCCAGGTGTCGTGAAGGCAGCGCGTGCGCAGCAGTTCGAGATTGCCGCGCAGCACTTGCAGGACGTTATTGAAGTCATGCGCGACGCCGCCCGTGAGCTTGCCGATGGCCTCCATCTTTTGCGCCTGCAACAGCGCCGCGCGGGTTTCCTCGAGTAGCTGGTCCGCCTCGCGCCGCTCGGTGACGTCGCGCGTGATCTTCGCGAAGCCGATCAGCGTGCCTTTCTCGTCGCGGATCGCGTCGACGATCACGTGCGCCCAGAAGCGCGTGCCATTGCGGCGCAAACGCCAGCCTTCGGACTCGAAGCGTCCCTCGCGGGCGGCGGTGTCGAGCGCGCGTTGCGGCATCCCGGCGGCGGCGTCTTCCGGCGAATAGAAGCGGGAGAAGTGCGCGCCGATGATCTCGTCGGCGGTATAGCCCTTGATGCGCCGCGCCCCGCTGTTCCAGTTGGTCACGAGACCCTCGGGCGAGAGCATGAAGATCGAATAGTCGGTCACGCCCTCCACGAGCAGCCTGAAGCGCCGCTCGCTTTCGATGACCGCATCGTGCGCCTTGCGCTTGTCGCTCTCGTCGCGAACGATCTTCACGAAACCGAGCAGGGAGCCGTCGTGATCGGCGAGCGACGTCGTCAGCACGCTTGCCCAGAAGACGGAGCCGTCCTTGCGCTTGCGCCAGCCCTCGGTTTCGAAGCTCCGGTGCTCGCGCGCCTCGCGCAGTTCTATTTCGACGATGCCGTGCTCGCGGGCCTCGTCGGGAAAGAAGATGGAGTAGTGGCGTCCGACGATTTCGTCGGGCGCATAGCCATAAATGGCGCTACCGCCGGGATTCCATGTGGAAACAAAGCCTTCCGGCGACAGGCAGAAAGCTGCAAGGTTCGTCGTCGATTCGACCCAGATGCGCGCCCAGTCTTGAAGGGCGTGATCATCGTTCGGATTCTCGCTCTTGCGCATGGCAATTGTCATCGGTTCTTGTACTCGTTGACCCTTCACGCGGCAATTCGCAAAGCATGGACGGGGAGTTGTCGTAACCGGACATTTTAACGGCTTGTGCCCTTCTTCGTGCGAGCGTGCCGCCGGGTCATCGCGCGTCGATGTGCGCGAGCGCGCGTTGGCGGCGAGAAGAAGCCGCGCCAGCAGAGGTGCAAGTGCAGCAATCGGCCCCAGCCTGACCGCAATCACAGTTCCGGCATGCGCAGATCGGCCTCGACGATTTCCTTGCCGCGCGCCTGAGCGGCGTTTTTCGCGTCGTCCTTGAGCGTGAACGGGCCGATCTCTTCGGCGCCGTCGAAGGGATAAAGGAGGCGTCCGTCGGTCAGCCGGACCACCTTCAGCGTGCCGACGAATGCGCCGCTGACATGCGGCCGATAAGACGCGTAGATCGCGTAGTCATCGTCGGTGAGGCCGGGTTTGGCCGACACGTTCTTCTTCCAGGGAAACAGGACAAGTTTCGCGCGACGCGAGACCGGTTCTTTCATGGCGATCACATCCCTCAGGGGAAACGGCGCGAAGTTTCAGCACGTAGCGTGCCGAACCTCTCCGCTGTAGATCGCACGATAGAACCGGTCATGGCGATTCCTGCGTTAGTTCTTGAGATCGTCGGGAACCTTGCCGCCGTTCTCCGCGAGTTTCTTCATGACTTCCTTGTGCAGCCAGATGTTCATCGAAGCCGAGTCTTCCGTGTTGCCGGTGTAGTGCAGCTCAACGGCGAGTTCCTTGCGCGCCTGAAGACTGCTGTCGAGGCCGAGCAGCTTCATCAGATCGACGATCGACGTGCGCCAGTTGAGGTTCGCGCCGTTCTGCTGCTGTTTCTGCACGAGGATCGCTTCGACGTCGACTTCGGGCATCGGCGTGACGGGAGGACGCGCCGGTTCGGTGCCGGACGTTGCCGGCGCAGCCGACGGATTGGCCTGCGTCGACGCCGCCGCGCCGCCTGCCGCGTTGGATGCCGCCGGCGGCGTGGCCGCACCGGATGTCGTCGCCGCCGGATGGTCATGCGGGAAAATCTTGTTCAGGATGGTCGAGAAAATGCTCATTGTGTTCCCTCTGTGATTGAAGCAGCGCGAAGTCCGCGCATGGCAGGTGATGCAAAGACCGTCACTCTTCCTGGCCAACCGCTTTCGATACCGCCGCAGGGCTGTCGAATTCCTGCTCGGGCAGCGCATCGAGCGCGTTGGTCACTTCCTCGCTTGCGCCGTTGCTGCGCGCGGTGTCGAGGAGCGTCTGTTTGTCCGCGGGATAGTCGATTCCCTTCAGCGCCTTCTGCATCTCGATGAACATGTTGTTCGAGCCGCTGGACTCGTCTTTGGCCATCGCGTTTCTCCTTCAGATGATGATTCGAACAGCGCCTGCGCGATGCGGCTCCGCTTACTGGCTCGCGCCGGCGGGTGCGTCGCTGGCGGCGGTCGCAGGGAAGCTCGTTGCCGCGGGCGCCGATGCCATGGGCGCCGATGCCGCGGACGTGTCGCTTGCCGCGCCGCCTGCGCCCGCGCTATCCGAGCCGCGCTTGCATCCCGCAGTGAGCGACATCGCCGCGACGACTGCACCGAGTACTGCAATGCGGGTAATGGAATTCATGCGCATTTGTCCTTCCTCCGTTCTGGCTTTGGACTGCGTTTGGATGCTCACGACGCGTCGCGCCGGTCCCGGAACGGGACGTCCATGAGCGTCGTCTGCACTGAGGTGCCGCTTTCCCACGCATTCGCACCGGGCACGATGTCGGGCACGGGAATGTCGTAACGCTTGCGCCTGCGGTCTTCCCACGAGACGCCGAGACGCGCATCGCGCGCAGCGAGCATCGACTCGTCGAGCTGCCCGTCCTGCGTGAAGCCCATCATCAGTTGCGGCGGGCCATACGGAAAGTCGTCGCGATCGATCTGCCACGTGTGGAAGGTCTTTCCGTACGTGGAAACGAGATCGTTGAAATACGCGCGCTCCGCCATCTCCGGTATGCCCGGCGCAACGAGAGTGCCCGACTTCACCTCGTAATGATGGCTATGCCACAGGCGCTTCTCTTCCTCGGGCAACTGCCGGAAGCGCTCTTCCGAAATGATGTATTCGATGCCGATGAGCCGCGCATCCGGCCGGTTCGAATCGAAGATCACGCATTGATGCAGGTCATGTTTCAGATGAATGCAGAAGTGGTGCGCTTCGACCTGACGGCCCATGTCGTCCGCATACATATGGAAGCCGTTAAGCCATGTGCTCATTGCGGCGAGCGGATACTTCGGCTGCATCACGCCCGATGCCAGATCGAGCAAACGATGCTTCGCCGAGTGACCTTCGCCCGTGCGAGCGAGCGCGCTCACGCGGCGGCCGATCAGCAGCCCCGCGGCCGCTGCAAGGCCCGCCACCATGCCCGCGGCGAGCGGCATCAATGAGTCGGATTCGTTCGACAGCACACGCCGGTTGGTCATCCACGCCTCCCTTTCGTCAAGCATTCGCTTCGTCAGTCGGGCAGCAATAAGTGTTCCGCCGGGCGCTTGCAGACTCACTCGCCGGCTCACGATTGCGCGGCACTGCGATTGCTTTGACTCTCAGCGTGCGGATTCCAGACCCTCTTGGCGCCGCATCCCGTCCTTCCACGTACGTCACCAGGAGCGAATCATGAGCACGTCACCCGAGAACGGCAAACCGGACGCATCGCAGAACGCGGACGATGAGGCGCAAACCGGCAGCGACGAAACCTTCACGACCGATGTCTCCGAGACCGATGACGAAGGCACGACCGTGCGCGAGGCCGAGGTGAGGGCGGACGATCTGTCGGAAGTGAAGCCGGCCGACGGCGACAAGTCCTGAAGGCGCGCGAGCGGCTTTCATGCGCGTTCATCACCTCAACTGCATATCGAGTTGTCCGCTCGGCGGCAAGCTGTTCGACGGCCGCACGCCGAGCCTGTTGCGCCGCGGCGAACTCACATGCCACTGTCTTCTCGTCGAAACGAACGATGGCCTCGTGCTCGTCGATACGGGCTTCGGCCTTCGGGACGTCGCGAATCCGCAGAGCCGTCTCAGCACGTTCTTTCTTTTCATGCTGAAGCCGGACTTTCGCGAGGAAATGACGGCGGTGCGGCAGATCGAGCGCCTGGGCTTCAAGGCGAGCGATGTGCGGCACATCCTGATGAGTCACCTCGACTTCGATCACGCAGGCGGCCTCGACGACTTTCCGCACGCGACCGTTCATATGCTGGAGATCGAGCGCGACTATGCGCTCGCACAGAAGACGTGGCTCGACCGGCAGCGCTTCCGCCCGCAACAATGGTCGACGCGCGGGAACTGGACGGTGCATCGCGGAGGCGGCGAGAAATGGCGCGGCTTCGACTCGGTGCGGCCGCTGCCCGGTTTCGCCGACGACATCGCGCTCGTGCCGCTGCCTGGCCATACGTTCGGGCACGCGGGCATCGCGGTGCGCAAGGACGGAGCCGGATGGCTGCTACTCGCTGCCGACGCCTACTTCTTTCATACCGAGATGGATTGGGACCGCCCGCGTTGCACGCCGGGCCTTGCGTTCTATCAATGGATGATGGAGAAGGATCGCACGGCGCGTTTGCAGAATCAGGCGCGTTTGCGCGAGCTATGCCGAAGCGCGGGCTCGGGGTTGACCGTCTTTTGCAGTCACGATCCTTTCGAATTCGAAAAACTGGCGGGCCGTTCGCCGGGAATTCCCGCTGAGCAGTTGCTGGTCTGCTGAACGCACGGCCTTCTTCATAACGATATGAATCCTCGTTGGTTAGCGGGCGAACGTCCGCTGACTAGAATGATGCGCCTGCGCTCTCAGGCGGCGCGGCCAATCGCTAATCGGCCCGCTAACGCAATCCATTCGGATTCCATATGATGCAAGGACAACCCCGGCTTCCGCCTAACGCAAGGGCGGCGCGAGGCCATGCGCAAGCTTGCGGCTGGCGCGGCCGCCATTCGCCTAACGCGCCGCAGTCGCTGTCGGCGGACGAAATCCATGCCCTGAGCGCGTATGCTCTGTCTGAACAAGATCGTTCCCGAAGACGCGCGGCTCGATGCACGGTCGTTGCCGCGCATGAAATGCCGAACCGCGATGGCTTCCTCGCGGACCTGCGACCGCGCGCTTTGTAGCGGGCGCATACAGAAAATCCTTCATTGTTCGCGATTCCCTGCCAGTCAATTCGTTTTGAGCCGCTTTATCGCAACGATCGACCTGTCTACATTTGCGCTTGGCAGATCGGTTCAACCGATGAACCGCCGCAAACATTCTTTGAAAGGAAACGATCATGAGCAAGCTCGCAGGGAAGGTCGCCGTCGTAACGGGTGCGTCGAAGGGCATTGGCGCTGCAATCGCCAGAAAGCTCGCAGCGGAAGGCGCTTCGGTGGTGGTGAATTATTCGAGCAGCAGGGCCGGAGCAGATGCGGTCGTGACCGATATCACCGCAGCGAACGGACGCGCGATCGCCGTGGGCGGTGACGTGTCGAAAGCAGCGGATGCGCAAGGCATCGTGAATGCCGCCGTGGAGACGTATGGCAGGCTCGATATCGTCGTGAACAACTCGGGCATCTACGAGTTCTCGACGATCGAAGAAATCACCGAAGAGCACTTCCATAAGCAGTTCAACGTGAACGTGCTCGGCGTGTTGCTCGTGACGCAAGCCGCCGCGAAGCATCTCGGCGAAGGCGCGAGCATCATCAATGTCAGTTCGGTCGTGAGCCGTATCACGCCGCCCGCCAGCGCCGTGTATAGCGGCACCAAAGGCGCGGTCGACGCGATCACCGGCGCGCTGGCCCGCGAACTCGGTCCGAAGAAGATTCGCGTGAACTCGATCAATCCCGGCATGGTCGTGACCGAAGGCACGAACACGGCGGGCATCATCGGTTCGGAGATGGATACGGCGATCGTCGGCCAGACGCCGCTAGGCCGCCTGGGTCAGCCGGACGACATCGCATCCGTCGCGGTGTTCCTCGCATCGGACGATGCACGCTGGCTGACCGGCGAAAGCATCATCGCGAGCGGCGGGCTGCGCTGATCCAAAGACATGCCCGGCCGTCGAAACGCCGGGCATGCGTTCACGAACGCCAGGCCTCGCCATCCGGATACACATGCCGGTCGAGCGAGGCCGCTTTCATTTCGATGCTATAGCCCGGCTGTTGCGGCGGCATGTACCGGCCGTTGCGGATCACGACGGGATCGATGAAATGCTCGTGCAGGTGATCGACGTATTCGAGCACGCGATTGTCGAGCGAGCCGGACACGCAAATGTAATCGAACAGCGAGATGTGCTGCACGTACTCGCATAGCCCGACACCGCCCGCGTGCGGACACACCGGCACGCCGAACTTGGCGGCCATCAGCAGCACGATGAGCACTTCGTTCAGGCCGCCGAGACGGCAACTGTCGATCTGACAGAAGCCGATGGCTTCCGCCTGCAACAACTGCTTGAACATTACGCGGTTCTGGCAATGCTCGCCCGTGGCGACGCCGATCGAACCGAGCCTTCGACGGATGGCGGCATGGCCGAGGACATCGTCGGGGCTCGTGGGTTCTTCGATCCACCAGGGATCAAACTCCGCGAGACGCCGCATGTTGGCGACGGCTTCATCGACGTCCCAAACCTGGTTCGCGTCCATCATCAGCTTCGCATCCGGGCCGATTTCTTCGCGAAGAATGCGCGCACGCCGCACGTCTTCTTCCAGATTGCCGCCGACCTTCTGCTTGAAATGCGTCCAGCCCTGCGCGACGCCTTCGCGTGCGAGCCGGCGAATCTTGTCGTCGTCGTAGCCGAGCCATCCCGCCGATGTCGTGTAAGCCGGATAACCGCGATCCAGCATTTCTTTCTCGCGCTCGCCGCGTGTCTTCACATGGCGATTCAGTATCGCGATGGCCTCGTACGGCGTGATCGCATCGGTCACGTAGCGGAAGTCCAGGCACCGCACGAGTTCTTCCGGCGTCATGTCGGCGAGCAGCTTCCACACCGGCTTGCCTACCGCCTTCGCCCACAAGTCCCACACCGCGTTGACGACTGCCGCCGTCGCAAGATGAATCGCGCCCTTGTCCGGGCCGATCCAGCGCAACTGGCTGTCCGATGTGAACGCGCGCCAGAACGCGCCCATGTTCGCGGTGATGTCTTCGAGCGTCTTGCCGACGATGAGCGGCGTCAGCGCACGGACGGCTGCGACGCATATCTCGTTGCCGCGTCCGATGGTGAAGGTGAGACCGTGTCCGGTCAGCCCGGATGAATCCGTTTCGAGCGTGACGTAGGTGGCGGAATAGTCCGGCGCGGCGTTCATGGCGTCCGAGCCATCGAGCGAGCGCGAAGTGGGAAAGCGAATGTCCCGAACGGACAGTTTGGTGATCGTGGTCATCAGGGCGCCCTCCGGGGCGATGTCGATCGACTTCGGTCTGCGGGAAAACACCAATGAGTTCCGATGACGTCACAAGCGTTTAACGACGACTAGGCATTTGCACGCGTTGACAACATCGAATCTGCTTTCTAGCATGCTAGCATCTTCATCGGAAATCAAGCGCCCCGTGAGTACCTCGTCCGATACGAACATTATGAGTACTCCGTATGACGCACTGCACAAGATCGACGGCGGGGCGCAGCGGGGCAGCCTGACCGATGCGGTCGAGGAAGCGTTGCGCGAAGCCATCGTCACGCTGGCGCTGGAACCGGGAATGATGATCGACAAGATCGCGGTCTGCGAGCGCATGGGCGTCTCGCGTTTTCCAGTTTCCGCCGCGCTGGCGCGGCTCGAACACGCGGGCCTCGTCGAAGTCTTGCCGCAGCGCGGCACGCGGGTGAAGCCCATCGCGCTGCGCGACATTCATCAGCATTTGTTCATCCGTAGTGCGCTGGAAGTCGAAACAGTGCGCGGCGTGGCGCTTCATCTCGCGCCCGCCACGCTCGATTCACTGATCGGCAATCTGGAGCAGCAACGCGCGGCGGTCGCGAATGATCAGCGCCTCGCGTTTCACGCGCTGGACCTCGCATTTCACGAGATTCTTCTCGATGCTATCGCGTTGCCGCGTGTAAAGGAAATCGTAGCGGTATCGCGCAACGCGCTGGATCGTGCGCGGCAGATTCTCGCCAGTCCGGAGCGGCTCGTTCATACGCTCGCGGAACACGAACGCATCTTCGCAGCGATACGAAACGGCGAAGCCGATGCCGCCGCCAAAGCGATGCACGACCATCTCGATCAGGTGGTGGCGGAACTGCATCGCTCGGCCGCAAAGAGGCCGGATCTCTTCGAGCAATAGCAAAAGCAATAGCAAAAACAGCAGTGGCAGTGGCAGGTGGATGTTCAGCGGTATCGACACACAGTATCGAACCTCTTGAAACGGGACTCCATGACTCCGCTCATTTCCGTCAGCAAGCTCAGCAAAAGTTTTCCAGGCGTGCGCGCACTGCATGAAGTGCAGTTCGAACTCATGCCGGGCGAAGTCCATGCGCTCATGGGCGAGAACGGCGCGGGCAAGTCCACGCTGATGAAGATTCTCGCCGGCGTGTACAGCCGCGATTCAGGCGCGATGCTCGTCGACGGCAAGCCCGTCGAATTCACCAGTCCGCGTGAAGCGCAGGCGCTCGGCATCGGCATCATTCATCAGGAACTGCATCTGATGAATCATCTGACGGTCGCGCAGAACATCTTCATCGGACGCGAGCCGCGCAAGCTGATGGGCCTCCTCCTCGACGAGGACAAGCTCAATCGGGCGGCGCACGACATCCTCGCACGCATGCACGTCAATCTCGATCCGCGCACGGTGGTCGACACGCTCACCGTCGCGAGCCAGCAGATGGTGGAAATCGCGAAGGCGTTGTCGTTCGATTCGCGCGTGCTCATCATGGACGAGCCGACTTCCGCGCTCAACGATGCCGAGATTGCCGAACTCTTTCGCATCATCCGGCAACTGAAGGAGCGCGGCGTCGGCATCGTCTATATCTCGCACAAGATGGACGAGCTCGAACAGATATCGGATCGCGTGACCGTGCTGCGCGACGGCGAATATGTCGCCACTGTCGGCACGCGCGAGACGAGCGTGGAGACGATCATCGGCATGATGGTGGGCCGCACGCTGACCGATCTGACGTCCTTCCTCGGCGGTTCGGAACAGGGCGATGTCGCCCTCGACGTCAGGCATCTCAACGCGGGACCGCTCGTGCGCGACGTGAGCTTCACGCTCCGCAAAGGCGAGATCCTGGGCTTCGCCGGTCTCATGGGCGCGGGCCGCACCGAGGTGGCGCGCGCGGTGTTCGGGGCCGATCCGATCGAGTCCGGCGAAATCTACGTGAAGGGCGCGAAGGCCAGCATCAGGAGGCCGAGCGATGCGGTGACGCGCGGCATCGGCTATCTGTCGGAGGATCGCAAGCGCTTCGGTCTCGCCACGGGCATGGATGTCGAATCGAACATCGTCATGTCGGACCTCGGCAAATTCCTTTGGGCGGGCATGTTCCTGCGGCGCGGGCGTATCCGCAAGTCGGCGTCGCACTTCATCAAGCTGCTGGCGATCAGAACGCCGTCGCCCACGCAACCGGTGCGGCTGCTCTCCGGCGGCAACCAGCAGAAGATCGTCATCGCCAAATGGCTCGAACGCGATTGCGACGTGCTGTTCTTCGACGAACCCACTCGCGGCATCGATGTCGGCGCGAAGAGCGAAATCTATCGGCTGCTGCGCTCGCTCGCGGCACAAGGCAAGGCGATCGTGATGATCTCCTCCGAACTGCCGGAGATTCTGCGCATGAGTGACCGTATCGTCGTGATGTGCGAAGGGCGCATCACCGGCGAACTTTCCGCTAGCGAAGCGACGCAAGAGCGCATCATGCAGCTCGCGACGCGTCGTCCCACCCTGCAAGCGGCATGAGCCGCGAGGACCGACCATGAACCAGCCATCGCAGCCTTCCCAGCCATCCGAAAGCGCCGCGCTTGCAGGCGGGCGACGCGCGGGCGGCTTGCGCGGCCGCCTCTTCACGCCGACCGCGCTGCAAAAGCTGCTCGCGTTCGCGAGCCTGATCCTGCTGCTCGTGTTCTTCAGCTTCGCTTCGCCCGCTTTCATGCAGACGGACAACATCCTCGGCATCTTGCAGGCGACCGCGGTCAACGGCGTGCTCGCCATTGCGTCAACCTTCGTGATCATCACGGGGGGCATCGACTTGTCGGTCGGTACGCTGATGACCTTCACCGCCGTCATATGCGGCGTGTTTCTCACGTACTGGCATCTGCCGATGTGGCTCGGCATCGTCGCGGCCATCGCAACGGGCGCGCTGTGCGGCACCATCTCCGGCACGCTGACCGCGAAGATGAAGATACCGCCCTTCATCGCGACCCTCGGCATGATGATGTTGCTGAAGGGATTGTCGCTCGTCGTGTCGACGAACAAGCCGATCTACTTCACCGACACCGAGAACTTCTACATGATTTCGCAGGACTCGCTGATCGGCTACTTCTTCCCGAGCGTGCCGATTCCGAATGCGGTGCTGATTCTCTTCGTCATCGCAATTGCGAGTTCCATCACGCTGAATCGCACGGCGCTTGGCCGCTATACGTTCGCGCTCGGCAGCAACGAGGAAGCGGTGCGGCTCTCGGGCGTCAACGTGGACCGCTGGAAGATCGCGATCTATGGCCTCGGCGGCGCGATCTGCGGCGTCGCGGGCCTTTTGATCGCGTCGCGGCTCAACTCGGCGCAGCCGGCGCTCGGTCAAGGCTACGAGCTGGACGCGATCGCGGCGGTCGTGATCGGCGGCACGTCGCTGAGCGGCGGCGCGGGGACGATTCTCGGCACCATCATCGGCGCGTTCATCATGAGCGTGCTGACCAATGGATTGCGCATCATGTCGGTGGCGCAGGAATGGCAGATCGTCGTGACCGGCCTCATCATCATTCTCGCGGTCTATGCGGACATCCTGCGGCGCAGGAAGCGCTGAGAACTGCGCGAAGATCATCTGGCAAGAAGCGATATAAACCCTAGGAGGAGACGTAACATGTTCAAAAGAAGAATCATCGGTATCCTGATTGGTGTATCCGCGCTCGCGACCGCAACGGGCGCCGCGCATGCGGACGAGCCGTATGTGCCGCTCATTTCCAAAGGCTTCCAGCATCAGTTCTGGCAGGCGGTGAAGTCCGGCGCCGAGCAGGCGGCGAAGGAACAGAAGATCCGCATCAGCTTCGAAGGCCCTGAAACCGAAGCGATGGTCGACAAGCAGATCGACATGCTGTCCGCGGCGCTCGCGAAGAAGCCGCAAGCGATCGGCATCGCCGCGCTCGACAGCAAAGCCGCGCTTCCGCTGCTCAAGCGCGCGCAGAACAACAAGATTCCGATCATCGCGTTCGACTCGGGCGTCGATGGCGACGTTCCGCTCACGACGTGCGCGACCGACAATCTCGCCGCCGCCGCGCTCGCCGCCGACAAGATGGCCGACGCCATCGGCAATGCGGGCGAAGTCGGCGTGATCGTTCACGACCAGACGAGCCGCACGGGCATCGACCGTCGCGATGGCTTCCTGAATCAGATGAAGTCGAAGCATCCGAACATCAAGATCGTATCGGTGCAGTACGGCGCCGGCGACCATCTGAAGTCGGCCGAGATCGCCAAGGCGATGATCCAGGGCAATCCCAACATCAAGGGCATCTTCGGTGCGAACGAAGGGTCGGCTGCGGGCGCGGCGATCGGCGTGAAGGAGTCGGGCAAGAAGCTCGTGCTGATCGGCTACGACTCGGGCAAGGAACAGAAGGCGGACATCACCAACGGCCTCATGTTGGGCGCGATCACGCAGAACCCGATCGGCATCGGTAAATGCGTCGTGGATTCGGCGGCCAAGGCGCTGAAGGGAGAGAAGCTGCCGAAGAAGGTCGATACCGGCTTCTACTGGTACGACAAGAGCAACATGAACGACCCGAAGATTGCAGCCGTGCTTTACGACTGATCGGGGGTGGCCGGGTGAAGTAAACACCCCAATTGACTTTCTCCATGCGCCGCGACGACGATGTGTCACGCCGATGCCGCAGCAGGCCGCGAGCGGGGCGTCGGGTGACAACCGTCGACATAGCGAAGCAAACTACATGGAGGAAGGGGACATGCCAGAAGCACTCGGCCGCTCTTTAGCACATCGTGGTGTCATCGTCGCCGCACCGCTCGCCGCGCTCGCGCTCGCCGCGTGTCACGGCGGGGACGACGACGGTTCGCCATCGCCCTCACCGACGCCTTTGACCTGCGCGCAGCTTGCGGGCATGGCCGTGCCGGCGAGCGCCATCGGCCTGCAGACGACGGGCGCGACCGTCACGGCGGCGACGACCGTCGCGGCATCGGGAACGGGCGTCACGGCGACGCCCGAATACTGTCAGGTGGACGGCACCATCGCGCCGGTCGATCAGACTGCGCCGAAGATCACTTTCCGCGTCGCCATGCCGACGCAGTGGAACAGCAAGGTCGTGATGTTCGGCGGCGGCGGATACGACGGCACCGTGCCATCCGTGACCGGCAACGTTCCCGCCGGCCCGACCACGCAGCCTGCGCCGCTTGCGCGCGGCTACGCGGTGTTCAGCAGCGATTCGGGTCATCAGGCCGGCGCGCTCGGCAGTCGCGATGGCTCGTTCGGCACCAACGACGAAGCCGTCGCCAACTTCTCCGGCGATGCGCTGAAGAAGACTCGCGATACCGCCGTCTATCTGCTGTCAAAACGCTATGCGGTCGACAAGCCTAAGCGCGCGTACTTCGCGGGCGGATCGTCGGGTGGACGCGAGGCGCTCGCGGTCGTGCAGCGCTGGCCGCAAGACTGGGACGGCATCATCGCGCTTTATCCGGCGTGGAATGCGGCTACGCTCGATCTACAGTTTGGCCGCATCACGCGGGCGCTCGCGCAGCCGGGCGCGTATCCGAGCCAGTTGAGGCGCAAGGCCCTGCTCGATTCGGCCACGGCCACCTGCGATGCGCTCGACGGCGTCGCCGACGGGCTCATCAGCAACATTTCCGCGTGCAATGCGACCTTCGATCCGTCGACGGCCATGCTCAACGGCGCACCGCTGCGCTGTCCGGGCGGTGCGGATACCGGTCTGTCCTGTCTCTCGGATGCGCAGATCAACGCGCTCAAGGTGTACGCAACGCCGATCACGTTCGCGTATCCGCTCGCGAGCGGCGAGACGCAGTATCCCGGCTTCAACGTGTGGGGCGCGGACCTGGGTGTCGTGAACACGGCGCCGGCGCAGGCGACCGTCACCGCGCTGGCGCTCAACCTGCTGCAGCCGACGAACCCGATGCCGGCGACCGCGCCTTACTTCAGCGTCTTCTGGGACCAGTGGATTCGCTACTTCGTGGCGCGCGATCCGAACGTCAATTCGCTCAACGTCGATCCGCAGAACCCGGGCGCCTATCAGGCGCGCATCAGTGCGCTGACCGCCGAGCAGGACGTGAACAAGACGGACCTGTCCGCGTTCAACAAGAAGGGCGGCAAGATCCTGATGGCCCACGGCATGTCGGATGCCCTCGTCAGCACGCAATCGACCGAGCAGTATTACGTGCGGCTGCAGCAGACAATGGGTGCATCGACGGTTGCGAGCTTCGTGCGCTACTACGAGATTCCCGGCTACGGGCATTCGATCAGCACGATCTTCAACGCATCGTGGGACTCGTTGACGACGCTGGAAAACTGGGTCGAACGCGGCACGACGCCGCCTGCGCAGACCGTTGCGGATACGGCGGGCGTGCCGGGCCGCACGCGGCCGCTGTGCGAGTATCCGACGTTCCCGCGCTATAACGGCTCGGGCAATGTGAACGTCGCGTCCAGCTTTACATGCGCCTCGCAGTGAGTCCGCAGTGGGTCCGCAGTGAACTGAGCGATGCATCGATGCCACGGCTTTGCGAGGAGCCGTGGCATCGCCGTTGTTATCGGCTGGCGGCCCAGAGCAGCGTCAATCCAGACGAGAGCATCAGCGCATCGACGACGAGCCTGAACGCATTCGCCGACATCCTCGCGACGATGCCGCGCGCACAAAACGTCCCCGCCATGATGGATGCGCCGGTGATGAGCCCCTGCAAGACGACGCTCGACGGCAGCGCGCCCAATCCACGGAACGTGGCGACCTTCGCGCCGTACACGGCCAATGAGCCGGCCGCTTCGGTCGCGAGAAACGCACCTTTCACGAGACCATAGTTCATGAACACGGGCACCGTGATCGGCCCGGTCGATACGACGATGCCCGTCAGGAAGCCGACCAGCGCGCCAATGAGCGAGAGCTGGAAGAGCGAGAAGCGAACGGACCGGCGAGCGAGCCATCGCCGTGTGGGAATCATCGCGACGAAGAACAGGCCGAGCGCGAGATCGACCGTGCGCGACGGCAGCGCCAGCAGCGTGCGAACGCCCAGCATCGCGCCGGGAACCGCGGTGACGCCATACGCAAAGCACGCCTTCCAGTCGATCTCGCGCCACCACGAAAGCACCTTGCCGAGATTGCCGAGTATCGACGCGATGGCCATGATCGGCACGGCCTGTTGCGGTCCATGGAGAATGACGAGCACGGGCATTAGCATCATCGACGAACCGGTGCCGATGATGCCGCTCAACACGCCGGCCATTAGCCCGACCGTCATAACCATCAGATAAGCCATGCGAGCCTCATAAGCCGAGACACACCGCGCCCGCCGCGACGACCAGACATGCGAGCCAGCGCTTCGCGTTGACGGTCTCGCGCAGGAACACCCTGCCGATGAGCGCGGCGAACACGACACTCGTTTCCCGCAACGCCGATACCGCGCCCATCGCGCCCGCTTGCATCGCCCATATGACGATGCCGTACGCGGCGATCGACACGAGCCCGCCCCCCAGCGACGAGCCGATGGCCAGGGGCGCGGTGCGGATCGGCGTCCACAGTGCGGGAAGCCCGCGCATCGTCACGAAGAGCAGCGGCATTAGCCAATAGAAGAGGAACATCCACGCGGTATATGCAAGCGCCTGTCCGTTCGATGCCCGCACGCCGATGCCGTCGATGACCGTATAGATCGCGATGGTCACCCCGGTGGTCAACGCGGCCAGCGCGCTCGATCGCGACACATGCCGCCCCTGCAACGCCAGCGCCATGATCCCGCCGGAAATCAGCGCGATGCCGAACGCATGCAGCGGCCCGATGGCCTCGTGCGCGAAGAGCGCCGCGCCGAGCGTGACGAGCAGCGGCGACGAGCCACGCGCGATGGGGTAAGCCTGCGCGAGATCGCCTCGCCGATACGAGCGCACGAGGCTCACGTTATAGACGATATGCACGAGCCCCGAGGCGACGATACAGGGCCACGCGGCATCGGCGGGCAAGGGCAACGCGATGACCGCCACCGACGATACGGCCGCAATCGCGATGCTCATCCATGTCATCGAGAGGAAGCGGTCGCGATTACCGTGCAGCATCGCGTTCCAGCTTGCGTGAAGCAGGGCGGCGAACAGCACGGCACCGCCTGTGTAGCTGAACATGCAGGTTCCTGTGAGCGTTCAAGATATGCGCAAGAATATCTATCTTGTGAAGGCCGCACAAACCAGATAAATTGGCCCGATGCGTGAGATTTTCTATTGCGAATGAAAAGAGATCTGCCTTCACTAAATGCGTTGCGTGCTTTCGAGGCGGCGGGCCGGCTCGGCAGCTTCAAGGATGCAGCGGCGGAACTGCACGTCACGCAGGGCGCGGTGAGTCAGCAAGTGCGTTTGCTGGAGGCATGGCTCGGCGCATCGTTGTTCGAGCGAAAGAACCGGCGCGTCGTGCTGACGGGCGCGGCCGAAGCATATCTCGCGGAAATCGGGCCGTTGTTCGAGCAACTCGCACAGGCGACGGCGAGATACGGCATTCCCCAAGCCGTGCCCCGGACGCTATCCGTGAACGCACTCGCGACATTCGCGTTGCGCTGGCTGGTGCCGAGGCTCGCCGAATTTCGCGCGGCGCATCCGGACATCGACATGAAGGTCGATACGTCGAACGAGCCGCTGGAAGCTCTGAAAGAAGGCTACGACGTCGTTATCCGCGGCGGCCCCGATACTTTCTACGGCTATTCGATGCGCCCGTTCCTCGCGGAAGAACGGCTGCCCGTATGCAGTCCCGCGCTCATGGAACGCGTGCCGCTGCGCACGCCCGATGACTTGCATCGTCACACGCTGCTCCATACGTCGAGCCTGCCGCGGCTGTGGCCCGACTGGCTGACGAAGGCGAAGGTTCCCGCGTTGCGGCCGGTGGCGGTCGTGACCTTCGATCACTTTTATTTGACGCTGCAAGGCGCGATCGACGGGATAGGCGTCGCGATGGGGCCGACCGCGCTCGTCGCGGACGATCTCGCGGCGGGCCGGCTCGTGATGCCGTTCGCAGGACCGCGCCTGCCATCGCGGAGCTATTGCACGTAGCGGAGAACCGGCCTGCCGACGAAGTGGTGAAGCTGTTTTGCGCGTGGCTCGAAAGCGAAGGACAACGCGCCTGACGCACGCTCAGACTTCCTCTTTGCGCTCGAGCGTGATCACGTGCGACGTCTTCGAGCCATTGAGCTGCTGCTCGTACTCCGTCTCGCCGATGACGACGCGATAACCCTCCTTCGGCAGGATCGAAGGCGCGTTCCCGGTTGGCCGGCTGTCGATGCCGCCCAGCCCCGCCGCAGGCGCGGGCACGTTGTTGTCGAGCGTCGCGTTCGACGAAATGACATTGTCATGCCATTCCGACACGTCGCGGCGCGCTTCGATGGATTTCGCATCGGCGTCGACGGTGTCGTCGGTGGATTCCATGCCGTCCGAATCGACCGAACGGATACGGCCCTTCGCGCGCAGAACCGGATCGCCTGAATCGCGCGCGGCGGACTGATCGCCGGACTCGTTGAATGAAGGAAGCGGCGAGTTGTCGTCCGACGCTCCGGGTTCGGCCGAGCCGGCATGCTTTGTCTTGCCGAACTCCTCGGCCTGCTTGGCGGCGTCAGGGCCGGAGGTGCCGGTGGCGGGCGTTTTGACCGGGCTTTTCGCCGCCATGTCGTTCTGTTGCGCCTGTGACGGATTACCTTCTGCGTTCTGCATTGCGTCCTCGCTTTTGTTCATGGATTCGTCCATTGAGCACGTCGATGCATGCAGCGTGCCCGACAGTGCAGCAAGCGGCACGGCTTATGCTGCGTTGTCGCGCATCTTTCATATTCCGCGCGGAGGCACGTCATGGAAATCAAGTACCGGTCATGCACGATCCATACATCGGCGAGCATCGACGATGGAAGCATTGTCGGCAACGCGCGCATCTATCTGCCGACTGCGAACGACGGCGACGCGATGGAATCGCACGACATGGAGTTTCGCCTGTCCTTCGTCGACGAGAACGAAGCGATGGCCTTCGCGAAGGAAAGCGCGATCGCGTGGATCGACGAGCACGAGGCGCTGGCGCTGTGAGCAGGAAGCCGGCGAAAGCGAACACTATCAAGCTGGCGATATCCGGCGCGCTGCTGGCGCTCGCGGGCAGCGTTCAGGCGGCGGGCGGCGGCCTCGGCTGCGGCGGCGGGGGCTGTCCGGGCGGCGGGTCCGGCGGACAGGGTGCGGGGCTGCCATCGGGCGCCAGCGGGCAAGCTGCGGCTGCGGCAGGATCGTCAGCAGACGGACCGCGCATTCACGCCGCGCCGAACGGACAACCGGCCGGGACCGTATCGACGGGCGGCGCGGGCAGCGGCACGAGCCGCGATACGGGCGGCACCGGCGTGCCAGCCGCGCAAAGCGGCAAGCCGTCTCCGGCGACGAAGCACGACGCGGGCGGCTCGCAGGGCTGGTAAGCGTTGCAATTACGCGTGTCGTAAGCGCGCGTTCTTCATATCGACAGATTTCTCAGCACGTCCTTGCACCACTGACCGAACGAGCCTTCGAACGGCTTGACGACCAGGCCGCCATCGTGTCCGAGGTGCGGAAACGCGCGGCGTGCGCGAACCAGTTGCGTACGTTCGTCGGCGAGATCGACGTAATGCAGCACGCGTTGCCGGCCATCGGCGGGCGCTTCCGCGAACTGCCGAAGTAGAAGCCGCAGCAGCGCATCTTCTTCGGGAAACCCGTAGCCCACCAGCACCACGACGCGCGATTCCTGCAGCAAGCGCACCGCCTTCGGAAAAAGTGCTTGAAAATAGGGCTGATCGTAGTCTTGCGCGCGTGACGGCAACATTATTTGCGGCGGATGACGGCGTACGGCTTCGTCATCGCGCTCGCGATAATCGATTTGCAAGCCTTCGTGCGTCATGACCAGATCGAAGCCGCCATTGACCTTCAACAGATTGCCCGATGGTCGCAAATGCCCCGCGATCAACGCATCTTCTCCGCACCAGGAAACAGGCGTAATGCCGCGATAAAGCCTGCGCGAAGCATGTCGCTCCTGCGGATTCGCGCTATCGACGAGTGCTTCTATCACGAAGTCATAGTTGGTCGTGACGAAGCTCACTTGCAGCGCGCGCTCTGGTCCTCGCGTCGCATTCGCGCAAGACGGATGCATCAGCACCGAGAAAAGCGAGAGGATCGCGTCTTTCTCCGGCGAGCCGGTCGCATCGAGCCGGAAGCGGCCATCCAGCATTTTCGGCGGCGGCGCGGTATCGTTGAATTTGCGATACACGATGTAGCGCAGCTCGCGCTCGATCGCATCGAGACAGGAGTCGTCGACGAAGCGGTTGCGAATCGGCGGATACTTTCTCAACATGCCCACCTGATACACGATGTCGAGAAACAGCTCGCGATCCAGCGTCGTGCGTTCGGCGGGAAAGCCGATCATCGTGAGAAATTCGGCAAGAATGGGCGACCACGCCGTCCAGTCGTCATGGGCGAGATTGAAAAGCGCCGCGCCGGTCGGATAGCGCGGGTCCCATGAGTTCGAGAAGCCCGCGCCCAGCACGAACGTGATGGTGGTCGCGGCAGACCGCTGCTTCCTGCACAGCTCCGAGAACGCCTTGCCGAACCATGCGGCCGAGTCCAGCTCCATGCTCGATTCCTCCTTGCCGGACAATCGAGCAATGGACATACCGAATCACGGCGGCGCGTGCTTCATGCTTGCGGCGGTTGGCCGTTGGATGCGCTCAGGCCCCCGTCGACAGGCAGGTTCACGCCCGTCACGAAGCGCGCGTCGTCGCTGGCGAGAAAGGCAATGACCGCAGCGATGTCGTCCGGCCGGGCGGCGCGGCCGAGTGGAATGCGCTCGCGAAACTTCGCCATGAGCGGCTCATCGTCGAGCATGTCTTGCGTCAGATCGCTCGCGGTCAGGCTCGGACAGACGGCGTTCACGCGCACGCCGTCGCGGCCGTGATCCATCGCGAGCGCGCGCGTGAAGTTGGTCACCGCGCCCTTGGCCGCGTTGTAGAAACTCATGCCCCAGTCGCCGCCTAGCCCCGACACCGACGACACATTGACGATCGATCCCTTAGCCGCGATCAGATGACGGATGGCCGCGCGGCTGCAATAAAAGACGCCGTCGAGATCGGTCGACATGATGGCGCGCCAGTCTTCGAGCGACGCTTCATCGATGCGTCCCGTCGGCGCGACGCCCGCGTTGTTCACGAGGACGTCGATACGCCCGAAGCGCGATACGCTCGCTTCGATCAATCGCTCCGCGTCTTCATGGCGGGAGACATCGCAAGCGTGAACCAGCGTGCGCGCGGCGTCGAGGTCGCGTGCGACGCGTTCGAGTTTCTCTTGCGTGCGCCCGGCCAGCACGACGTTCGCGCCTTCCGCAGCGAACCGGCGCGCCGCGCCCTCGCCGATGCCGGAGCCAGCGCCCGTCACGATGACCACTTTCGATGTGAAACGTAGGGTGTCCATGTACTTGTCCAGTGTTTGTCAGTACATGTGCATCTGCATGTTTCGTTCCACCGAAAAGCGGCACACGGGCCAGTCTGTTACCGGTCACAATCGAATTGCATCGCGCAAGGGCAATCGCTATACTGCCTCGGCGGTACGTTGGCCTGACCACTCTGATTGGCCTGACCGCAATGCAACTGAAGGCAGTCCCGAAGGCAACTGTTTGAAAGCAAGGCATCGGCGTCCTCGCTGATGCGCTCCAAAGAGGCATGCTCATGACGATGTCGTTTCAGGCTTTCCGCTCCGGCGTTCGCATCGAGCGCGCACATACCGCTTCGCCCATTTCGTTATTCTTTCCGTCATTCTTTCAGCGCGCTTCGTATCGCTCGCACTGACACAGCACGCGCCTCGCCACGCGCGCTGCACGCATTGAACCGACAAAACACGCAGCACAATAATAAGGAGACTCGGATGTCCCGCTCAGCAAAACAGGCGGCGATTGCCTTCGCCGCAGCGTCATGCATGATCGCCGGCGCGGCGCATGCTCAGGTCGCCACCGGTGATACGTCGCAGAAGAAGATTGCGCTGTCGAACAGCTTCGCGGGCAACGCGTGGCGTCAGTCGATGCTGAAGAGCTGGAACGGCGTGTCGCAACAGGCCGTTGCCGACAAGAAGATCGCGGCCGCGCCCGCCTTCACCACGGCGGAGAACCAGGTCACCGAGCAGGCGCAACAGGTGCAGAACCTTATTTTGCAGGGCTATAACGCCATCGTTATCGACGCCGTTTCGCCGACCGCGCTCAACGGCACGATCAAGAAGGCGTGCGCGGCGGGCGTCGTGGTCGTGTCCTTCGATGGCATCGTCGATGAGCCTTGCGCGTATCGCGTGAACTTCGACTTCAAGGGCTGGGCGGCGCAGGGCGTCGACTATCTCGCGCAACGTCTGAACGGCAAGGGCAATATTCTCGAAGTGCGGGGCGTCGCGGGCATTTCCGTCGATAACCTCATGCACGAAGGCGTGCTCGAAGCGATGAAGAAGTACCCCGGCATGAAGCTCGTCGGATCGGTGAATGGCGACTGGACGCAATCGGTCGCGCAGAAAGCCGTTGCGGGCATCCTGCCGACGCTGCCGCAAGTCGATGGCGTCGCGACTGAAGGCGAGATGTCGTTCGGCATTGCGCAAGCGTTCAAGGCGGCGAATCGCCCGACACCGCCGATGATCATCGGCAGCACGTATCCCGAGCTCAACTGGTGGAACGAGCAGACGAAGAACGGCTATCAGTCGCGCTCGCTGTCGAATCCGCCGGGTGCGGTGACGTTCGCGTTCTGGGTCGCGCAGCAAGTGCTCGCGGGCAAGAAGATCCCGAAGGACGTGACCATCAACGTGCCGTTGCTGGAGATAACGCAGCAGGAGTTGCCGGCGAAGCTCGCGGCGACCCCGCCGGGCGGCATCAGCGACGTCACGTACACGCTGCCGCAGACGGTCGCGCTGCTCGACAAGAAGAAATAGTCAGAATAACTGAGCATTTCAATCTAACGCCACGCATGGAGCATGTGAATGGGCGGAGCAGGAGACACGATTGCCGGCGATGACGCGCTGATTCGCTTCGCAGGCATCGGCAAGACGTTCGGGCGCGTGCGTGCGCTCGACGGTATCGACTTCGCTTTTTTGCGGGGCGAATGCGTCGGCATCGCGGGGCACAACGGCGCGGGCAAATCGACGCTAATGGCCGTGCTGGCCGGCGTTCATGCGCCGACGCAGGGACGCATCGAAGTCGATGGCCACGACGCGCCGCATTACGACGCCAACGCCGCACGCGAAGCCGGCGTGCGCTGCGTGTTTCAGGAGTTGTCGCTGTGCGCGAACCTGACGGTCGCGGAGAACATGTGCATCGTCCATCCACAACTGCATGGCCGTGGATGGCGGCGCACGGCTACGCGGCTCATGCGCGAGAAGCTCGAAGAAATCTTCCCGGGCAACGGCTTGAAGGGCAACGAACTCGTCTCGGATCTCACGCTCACGCAGCAGCAAATGGTGGAGATCGCGCGAGGCTTCACCGTCAGCGATACCCCCGTGCGTCTCGTGATTCTGGACGAGCCGACCTCATCGCTCGATGCTCATACCGCCGAGCAATTGCTCGCGTTCGTGAGCAAGGCGGCGCAGGGCGGCATCACGTGCCTGCTCATCACGCACATGCTGGGCGAGATCGAGCGCGTGGCCGACCGCGTGATGGTGATGCGCGATGGCGGCATCGTCGGCGTGTTGCCGCGTGCGCAGGCGAGCCGCGCATCGATCATTCAGGCGATGGGGCAGCATCTCGAAGCGGACAAGACGCCGGGCGCGACGCAATCGCAAGCCGCGCGCAGCACCGAGCGGCACTTCAAGTGGAACGTGGGCGTCAAGCGTCACACGCCGATCGAAGCGGCGCGCGGCGAAGTGGTCGGCTTCGCGGGACTCGCGGGCCAGGGTCAAACCGAAGCGTTGCTTGCGATCTATGAAGCCGCGTCGCGCCGTGGGCCGGGCCGCGCGAAAGTGGCTTTCGTCGCGGGCGATCGCGGCCGCGACGGCGTATTTCCGATCTGGTCCATCGCGCAGAATCTCGATGTGCGTTGGCTCGCGGGCGGGGCGACACGCAGGCGCGGTCTCGTCGATCTCGCGGCGGCGCGGGCCATCGTCGAAGCGTGGCGCCTGAAGATCGGCATACGCGGCGCGGCGATGAGCGCGGGCATTCTGTCGCTATCGGGCGGTAACCAGCAGAAGGTTCTGTTCGCGCGGGCGCTCGCATCGGATGCCGATCTCATCCTGATGGACGATCCCACGCGCGGCGTCGACGTCGGCACGAAGCGGGACATCTATCAGCTCGTTCACGATGAAGCCGCGAAGGGCCGCACGTTCATCTGGTACACCACCGAAAACGAAGAACTGTCGCATTGCGACCGCACTTACGTGTTCCGCTCGGCCGCCGTGACGCGCGTGCTCCATGCCGACGAATGCACGGAAGAAGCGCTGCTTGCGGCGAGTTTCGAGGAGCAGGCCGCATGACTCTTGCCTTCACGCAAGCGCGTTTGCGCGCGATGCTTCCCGCGATATCGCTCGTCGCGGTGCTGATACCGATCCTCGTCATGCAGCCCGCGGTGATGAGCTACTTCGGGTCGAGCCTGCTGTTGAATCTCGCTGTGCCGATCGTTCTCGCGACGCTCGCGCAACTTGCAATCATCACCGTCAACGATCTCGATCTTTCCATCGGGCCGTTCGTGAGTCTCGTCGCATGCATCGGCGCGACGCTGCTCGTGAAAACGCCGTGGCTCGGCGCGCTCGCGCTCGCCGGCTGCGTGCTGGCTTATGCTGCCGTGGGTGCGCTGATTGAGTTGCGTCAGATACCGTCGATCGTCGTGACGCTCGGGCTTTCTTTCGTGTGGAGCGGGCTTGCCATCGTGCTGTTGCCATCGCCCGGCGGCACGAGCCCCACATGGCTCGGCGCGGCGATGAACTATCAGACGCCGTTCATCGCGGCGCCGATCGTATGGTCGGTGTTGATCGCGATCATCGGTCATTTGCTGCTGATGCGCTCCTCGGCGGGCGTGCGCGTACGCGGCGCGGGCGGCAATCCGCGCGCGATGCGCCGCTTCGGCTGGTCGCTCGTGCGCAGCAAGGCGACGTTATATGGCGTCGCGGGCGTGTTCGGCGTGTTGTCGGGCCTCTCGCTGCTCGGCCTCACGACATCTGCCGATGCCAACCTCGCCTTGCGTTACACGCTGCTGTCCATCGCGGCCGTGATTCTCGGCGGCGGCGAATTCGTGGGCGGGCGCGTCTCCGTGGTCGGCGCGGTGCTCGGCGCGATCACGCTGACGCTCGCGGCATCATTCCTCGCATTCCTGAATATTTCGTCGGACTGGCAGGTCGGCATGCAGGGAGCGATCCTGATCGTGGTTTTGTCGTTGCGCGTGCTGCTGCAACGCGGAGAGCGCCGATGAACACCATCGCAGACAATAACGGAAGCGCGTGGTCGCGCATCAAGGCCGTTCAGGCGCCGTGGGCGTGGTCCTTCGTCGGCGCAGTGCTCGTGTGGTTCGCCATCGTCGCGATTTTCGGCTTCGGCATCGCGAGCAACGTGGCGCAAACGGCGCTGACGTACGGCGTATTCATGGTGCTGGTCGGGCTCGGGCAGATGCTCGTCATCACCTCGGGCGTGGGCAATATCGACTTGTCGGTGCCATCGACGATTGCGCTCGCTGGCGTCGTCGGCATGCATGTGATGGGCGGCGTGAACGGGAACATCGTGCTTGGCGTGGCGGCGGCGCTCGGCGTGGGCATCGCGATCGGGCTCGCGAATTACGCGCTCATTCGCATGCTGCGCATTCCGCCGATCATCGCGACGCTGTCATCGAGCTTCATCATCCAGTCGATCGCCATTACGCAAGGCAGGCAGCTTCCGCCGCCGCCGCCCGGACTCGGCGCGTTCGCAACCGGGCGCTTCCTCGACGTGCCGTATATCGCGCTGGTGGCGCTGGCGTTGTCGATTGCGCTGGCTGTGCTGCTGCATCGCGCGGTGTATGGGCGCAGGCTTTCGGCGATCGGACAAAACGCGCGGGCCGCGTGGCTCGCGGGCGTGGACGTGCATCGCACGCGCTGCCTCGCCTATGTGATGTCGTCGATGATCGCGTCGCTGACGGCGCTACTGATAGCGGCGACATCGGGCGGGGCGTCGCTCGATATGGGCGTCGAGTACATGCTGATTTCGATTGCCGTGGTCGTGATCGGCGGCACCCTGGTTGCCGGCGGCAAGGCGACGATTGCCGGCGTGTGGGGCGCATCGATGTTCCTGTTTCTGACCAACGCCGTGCTCAATGCAGTCGGTGCGGATGCGGGCGTGCGTTCGATCGTCTATGGCGTGCTCATCATCGCGGTGACGGTGGCGGCGGGCGGCAAGGCGGCGCGCTGAAGGATCATTGAAGACGCGTTGAAGCGCCGTTGAATCAACTCATAACAAGGACAAGGAGACATGAAATCCCAAGACTACGAAGTGCATGATCCGCGTTTTCGGCTGCTGCTTCAGCCCAACGCATTCCTCGAGAAGCTGACCGGCGATTGCCTGTGGGCCGAAGGCCCTGTCTATTTTCCGGCGACGGACTTGCTCATCTGGAGCGACATTCCTAACAACCGCATGCTGCGGTGGGCGCCGGGGATGGGCGTCGGCGTCTATCGCGCGCCATCGAATTTCAGCAACGGCAATACGCGCGATCGGGAGGGACGTCTCGTGAGTTGCGAGCACGGCGCGCGGCGCGTGACGCGCACGGAGCACGACGGCAGCGTGACGGTGATCGCATCGCATTTCGAAGGCAAGAAGCTCAATTCGCCGAACGATGTGATCGTCGATTCTGAAGGCGCGATCTGGTTCACTGATCCGGACTACGGAATAATCAGCGACTACGAGGGATATCGCGCAGAGAGCGAGATCGGCCGATGCAACGTGTATCGCTTCGCGCCCGGCGAAACGCAAGTGCGCCTCGTCTGCGATGACTTCGTGAAGCCCAACGGCCTCGCGTTCTCGCCGGATGAATCGAAGCTCTATATCGCGGATTCCGCTGCGTCGCACGATGAGGATGCGCCGCGTCACATTCGCGTCTTCGATGTCGAGAAGGATGGCGCGTTGCGCAATGGCCGCGTGTTCATCGCGATGCAAAGCGGCGTGCCGGACGGCTTGCGCACCGACGAGCAAGGCAACGTGTGGACGAGCGCGGAAGACGGCGTGCACTGTTATGCGCCGGATGGCGCGCTGCTCGGCAAGATACTCATTCCCGAAGTCGTCGCGAACCTGACGTTTGGCGGGCTGCGGCGCAACCGGCTGTTCATTACCGCGACTTCATCGGTGTATGCGGTTCATGTGGGCGTGCGCGGCGCGGCGCGCTGATCGATAACAAAAGGAGACGGAGAGTGCAGATGCTCAAGGTGATAGCGGCGGCATGCGTGGCGCTGGCGAGCGTGTCGGCGATGGCGCAGGTCGCGAACGGCGATACGTCGTCGATGAAGATCGCGTTGTCGAACAACTACGCGGGCAATAGCTGGCGTCAGCAGATGCTCAAGAGCTGGTCGAATGTCGCCGATGCCGCGGTGAAGCAGAAGATCGTGGCGTCCGCGCCGAGCTTCACGACCGCGGAGAGCCAGGCGACGGAGCAGGTCCAGCAAATACAGAACCTCATTTTGCAGGGCTACAAGGCGATTGCCGTCGACGCCGTCTCGCCGACTGCGCTCAATGGCGTGATCAAGCAGGCGTGCGGTGCGGGCGTGACGGTCGTATCGTTCGATGGCATCGCGACCGAGCCGTGCGCGTATCGCATCGCCGTGGATTTCCAGGGCATGGGCCGCATGCAGGTGGATTATCTGGCGAAGCGTCTCAATGGCAAGGGCAACCTACTCGAGATTCGCGGGCTCGCGGGCGTGTCGGTGGATGACGAGATCCATCAGGGCATCGTCGATCAGATCAAGAAGTACCCGGGGCTGAAGATCGTCGGTTCGGTGCACGGCGACTGGACGCAGACCGTCGCGCAGAAACAGGTCGCGGGCATTTTGCCGACGCTGCCGAAGATCGATGGCGTCGTCACGCAGGGCGGCGATGGGTTCGGCGCGGCGCAGGCGATCAAGGCGGCGGGGCGGCCGACACCGATCATCATTCTCGGCAATCGTCAGGAGGAGCTTGCGTGGTGGGCGGAACAGCGCAAGAGCGGCTATGAAACGATGTCGGTGACGATTCCGCCGGGGGCATCGTCGTTTGCGTTCTGGGTGACGCAGCAGGTGCTGGCGGGCAAGAAGGTGCCGCATGATATCCGGATGCCGGTGCTCGAAGTGAAGCCCGAGGAACTGGATGCGGTGCTGACCAAGACGCCGACTGGCGCGCTCGCGAACAAGGAGTATTCGCGAGACGAGGTTGTGGCTGTGGTGGATGGGAAGAAGTAGGCTCTTTTCCCTGTCAGGGAGTTGCTTGCGTCGTTCTGTTAGCTCGCCCCTCGCCGGGGCGAGTTATTAGAGCCAGTTTCGAAACCGCAAGCCACGCGTAGGCAGCAAGTGACGCCGGCACCGCTTACCGGCAAGCACAATCCCCCGGCTCGATTAAAAACGGCAAGTCACCCCTCACGCATACAGAATCTTCGTCCCGTTGCCGTCGAGCCATCGCACGAACTCTTCGCCGAGTCCGTCGTCGGTGACGAGATAATCGATACTATCCATCGCGCCGAACGCCGCGAACTCGCGCTTGCCGAACTTCTTCGAATCCGCCAGCAAATAGACGGTCTTCGCCGCGTCGATCATCGCGCGCTTCACGTGCAGGTCGATGAAGTCCGGATACGAAATGCCCGACTCCATCGACACCCCGCCCGCCGCCAGAAACAGCTTGTCGACGAACATGCCCTCGAAGAACGTCGATGCCTTCTCGCCCGACACCGCAATCGTCTCCGGCTTGAAGATGCCGCCGGTCAGCATCACGCGATTCGTCGGTTCCGCGCCGAGCAGAATCGCAATGTTCAGCGCGTTCGTCACGATGCGCAGGTTCTGGCGATCCAGCAAATTTTTCGCAAGTTCCGTCGCGGTCGCGCCGCAGTCCAGAATGATTGAATCCCCGTTTTCGATCAGACTCGCCGCCTTCGCCCCGATCAGCGCCTTCTCCGCGCTCGTCGGCAACACCGGCGTCTCGTAGCTGCGCCTCGCCGGCTCTAGCCGCTCGGCTCGCAGCCGCACGTTGCCATGCACGCGCTCGACTCGCCCGAGCCGCTGCAGTTCGTCGATGTCCTTTCGAATCGTCGGCATCGACACGCCAAACTCACTCGACAACTCCGAGAGCTTCACGAGCTTGGCCGCACGCACACGTTCGAAAATCTTCTCTGTTCTGGTTCGTTGATCCATTCCGCCCTTCCTGCGCTTGCGCTGTCCCGCGCCGCCCCAAGCCGTATTCTGCCTGATCAGAAACGCCGCCGCGTTCGTTTTAGGGGTTTTCCCTCTTTCGATTGATTTGCCTTTGACTTTCGAAAGAAACTAAAAGAAACTCTGTCTCAAGCAAACGGGAGTCTGGGAGCAGGGAATGGAAAACCCCTTCAAGCAGTCGGGCGACGCGCTGCATCGACGGGCGCAAGAAATCCGCAAGAAAATCTGTGTGATGAACGCCACGGCCAAGAGCGGTCACACGGGCGGCGACATGTCGGAGGCCGACATCCTCGCGGCGCTCTATTTTCATGTGCTCCGCTATGAGACCGACGCCGCCAGCAGCGTGCGCTGGCACGACGAGTTCATCCTGAGCAAGGGACACGGTGTCGGCGGCCTGTACGCCTGTTTCGCGGAACTCGGCTGGCTGAAGGACGACGAACTGCTCACCTATCTGAAGGACGATTCACGTCTGCCGGGCCATCCCGTGCGTCAAAAGCTGCCGACCTGGGTCACGGTAAACACCGGCGGCCTCGGTCACGGCCTGCCGATCGCCGCCGGTCTCGCGATGGCCAAGCAGCGTCACGCCGCGCAACACGAAGGCCCGACCGGGCGCGTGTTCGTGCTGACCGGCGACGGCGAACTCGAAGAGGGTTCAAACTGGGAAGCCGCGATGGCTGCGGCGCATTTCGAGCTCTCGAACCTCGTTGTTATCGTGGACCGCAATCGCCTGCAACTCGCGGACTTCACGCACAACATCATGGATCTCGATCCGCTCGACGAGAAGTTCCGCGCTTTCGGTTTCGAAGTTCACGACGTGAACGGAAACCAGGCAGACTCCATTTGGAAACTATTGGAAAGTCTCGACTACGCGAACAGAAAGCCCAAGGTCGTGATCGCGCACACCATCAAGGGGCGCGGCGTGTCGTTCATGGAGAACGTACCGGCATGGCATCACAAGTTTCCCGATGAAGATCAACTCAAGCAGGCGCTGAAGGAGCTGGACCATGCGTGACTACGCTGACTTGCGGGACGGAGCGGTAAGCGCACTCGGCCGGCTGACCGCCTCGGGGCAAGACATCATCGTGATGGTGGCGGATTCCACGTCCACCTCGAAGATCGGCCCGTTCATGAAGGACTATCCTGAGCGCGTGATCAACGTCGGCATCGCGGAGCAGAACATGGTCGGCATGGCGGCGGGCCTCGCGCTGGGCGGGCATATCGTGTTCACGGCGAATGCCGCGCCGTTTCTCGTCGGACGCGCGAACGAGCAGGTCAAAAACGACGTCTGCTATAGCGGCACCAACGTGAAGATGCTCGGGCTCAACGCGGGCGTCGCGTATGGGCCGCTTGCATCGACGCATCATGCAATCGACGACCTCTCGATCATGAGCGGCTTCGGCAACGTGCAGATTTTCGCGCCGTGCGACGAAGTCGAAGTCGTGCAGATGATCGACTATGCCGCGTCCTTCGATGGCCCCGTCTACATCCGTCTCGACAACGCCAAGTTTCCGGTCGTGCACGACGCGTCGTATCGCTTCGTGCCGGGCCGTCCCGATGTGCTGATCGAAGGCTCGCGCGTCGCGGTCATCGCGATGGGCTCGGTGGTCGGTGAAGCGCTCGATGCGTGCGAGACGATGCAGAAAGAGAGCGGCATGTCGCCGACGCTCGTGAACCTCTCGTCGCTGCGCCCGCTCGATCAGGACGCGCTCGCCTCGATCATCGAACGGCACGACGCGATCGTCACCGTCGAAGAGCATTCGCTGCATGGCGGCGTCGGCGCGACGGTGGCCGTGTTGATGGCGCGGCGTCAGATCACTCGGTCGCTCAAGATGCTCGGCATCACCGAGGGCGAGTTCGCGAAGTACGGCACGCGCAAGGGCATCCGCCGCCATTACGGTATCGATGCAGCCGGCATCGCCGATGCGATCCGTGCGCAGCGCGCCAACTGAAACACGCGCCAGAGAACGAATTAGGAGACACAGATGGGCATTCAGTACGACATGTCGCTGCGCCACGGCGTCGATTTCGATTTCCGCCTGGACGGCAAGGTTGCCGTCGTGACGGGCGGTCTCGGCGGCATCGCGATGGCGACGAACGCCGCGTTGATCGCGAAGGGCGCTCGCGTCGCGATTCTTTATCCGGGCTTCGAAGAGCCGCGCGTGCAAGCCGCCATCGACGAGCTGGGCGCGGACAACGCCCAAGCCTTCGCGTGCGATGTCGCCAACGAAGCCGATGTCGAGCGCGCCATCAAGGCCGCGCATGCGCACTTCGGCGATCTGCATCTGCTCGTGAACGCGGCAGGCTGCATCACGCTGACGCCCGCTGAAGAGATTGGCTACGACGAATGGCAGCGCCAGATCGGCGTCAATCTCACGGGGCCGTTTCTGTGCTCCAAGCATTTCGCGCGCATCGTGCTGGCGAGCGGGCATGGCGGCAAGATCGTCAACATCGCATCGCAGGCGGCGACCGTCGCGATCGACCAGCATTGCGCCTATACGTCCGCGAAGGCCGGCCTCATCGGCATGACGAAAGTGCTCGCGAAGGAGTGGGCCGGGCGCGGCATCACCGTCAATACCGTATCGCCGACCGTCGTGCTCACGCCGATGGGCGCGGCCGCATGGGAAGGCGAGAAGGGCGAGAACATGAAGAAGCTGATTCCCGTCGGCCGCTTCGCCTATACCGATGAAATCGCCGCCGCGATTTTGTTCCTGCTGTCGAACGGCGCGGACATGATCACCGGCGCCGACATCATGATCGATGGCGGCTACACGATCGCCTGATGCGTCATTGCTCTAAGAACACAAATCAACCGGAGACAACACCATGTGGAAGAAGCTAGCAGTCGCTGCGGCGGTGGCCGTTTCGTTCGGCGCCGCCGTGCCGGGCGTCGCCAATGCGGCGGGCAAGGGCACCATCGCGATTCTCGTGAACGCGCTCGACAATCCGTACTATGCCGCCGAAGCCAAGGGTGCGGAAAGCGAAGCGAAGAAGCTCGGCTACGACACCATCGTTCTTTCGCATGGCGAAGACGTCAACAAGCAGAACGAGCTCGTCAATCTGGTGATCGGCAAGGGCGTGAAGGGCATCATTCTCGATAACGCCGACTCGAACGCAAGCGTCGCCACGGTGCGCACCGCCGTCGACAAGAAAGTGCCCGTCGTGCTGATCAATCGCGAGATTCCGAAGGACGGTATCGCGATCGCGCAGTTGAGCCATAACAACCTGCAAGCGGGTACCGAAGTCGCGCAACGCTTCGTCGAAACCATCGGCGAAAAGGGCGAATACGTGGAGCTTACCTGCAATCTCGCGGACAAGAACTGCGTGACGCGCTCGCAAGCGTTCCATCAGGTGCTCGATCAATATCCCGAACTGAAGATGGTCGCGCGGCAGGACGCGAAGGGCGCGCTCCTGCCCGGCAAGCAGGCGATGGATTCGATTCTGCAGGAGCATTCGAAGATCAAGGGCGTCATTAGCGGCAATGGTCCGGTTGCGCTCGGCGCGATCGCATCGCTCGAATCGGCGGGACGCAAGGATGTGGTCGTGATGGGCATCGACGGCAGCAACGACGAGCGCGATTCGATTCTCGCGGGCAAGCTGAAGGCCACGGTCATGCTGCAGGCTCAGGGCATTGCGATTCACGGCGTCGATCTGCTCGACAAGTACATCGCCACCGGCAAGACCGGCGAGCAGGAGCGTCAACTGTTCCGCGGCATCCTGATCACGAAGGACAACGCGTCGAAGGTCAAGGACTTCTACTACACGAAGTAACGCACTGCGATGTTGGACGGGCGCGGTCATCGCCGCGCCCGTGCAAGGCTTGTCATGTGAGGTCGTCATGGTTCATCCAATCTGCGCAGCCCGGCGCGTGCTCACCGTGCTCTTCGTGCTCGGTGCGGCAAGTCTCGGCGCGTGCCACGTCGTCACCGATACCGAACTCGCGGCGATCCGCAACCAGGGACAGCACAAGGGCCCGGACGCCGGCAAGATGCTGAGCGAGCAACTCATCCCTTATGCCGACAAGAACGCGAAGCCGGCCTCGCAGGTGATCGCCGCGCTCAATTCGAACTTCGACGATGCGTGCAAGCAATACGGCTTTCGTCAGAGCACGGCGTTCCCGTGCAATTTCTGGTTGCGCGTGCAGGGCAAGGTGACGCGCATCGACGGATCGTCGCGGGTCGGCAAGGCTTATGTGGACGTGGATCCGGCGTCGGGCGGCGAACCCGTTCATGTCGTGTTGCAGACCGGTCCGGTCGTGGTCGGCACCGGCGTGCGGGATGGCTTTCCCGGCGTGAAATACAGCGACTTCGATGACCAGACGCGCTTCGCCGCGTTCGGTCAGGAACTCAACAAGCTCGTCGTGAACCGCGTGCAATCAATGAAGCTGAAGGTCGGCGAGACGGTGGATGTCGCCGCCGTCTACAGCACATGGAGCGAACCGACAGGCGAGATTCGCGCGATACCGGTGGCCTGGAAATGAACGAAACCCCGAGCGAACCGCGCAACATGAACACGGCGAACGTGATCGAGACGCGCGCCCTGTCGAAGCAATATCCCGGCACTGCCGCGCTCGTCGACGTGAACTACAAGGTGCGTCGCGGCAAGGTCAACGTGCTGATCGGCGAGAACGGCGCGGGCAAGTCCACGTTGATGAAACTGCTCGCGGGCGCGGAGACGGCTACCTCCGGCGAGATATGGGTCGATGGTCAGATTGCGCATATCACCGATGTGCGCAGTGCGGAGCATCACGGCATCGGCATCATTTTTCAGGAGCTGAATCTCTTTCCCGACATGACAGTCGCGGAGAACATCTTCGCGGGCAACGAGCTAACGAGTTCGGGCGTGATCCGCGCGAAGATGGAGAATCATCAGGCGAAGGTGCTGCTCGACCGCCTGCGCATTCCAATCAGTCCGCGCACGCGGCTCGGCGATCTTTACGTCGGCCAGCAGCAGCTCGTGGAGATTGCGAAGGCGCTGTCGAAGCACATCAAGGTGCTGATCATGGACGAGCCGACGTCCGCGCTCTCGAAGACCGAAGTCGAGATTCTCTTCAAGATCATCGGCCAGTTGAAGGAAGAGGGCGTGACGGTGATCTATATCTCGCACCGCCTCGAAGAGATCATGGCGATCGGCGATTGCATCACGGTGCTGCGCAACGGGCGTCTCGTTGCCGAAGACGATATCGCCAACATCGACATTCCGTGGATCATCGAAGCGATGGTCGGTTCGTCGAAGAAGCGCTTCGCGTTCGAGCAGCACGCCATCGGCGATGAAGTGCTGAACGTGAAGGACCTCGCGCTCAAGCGTTCGAACGGCATCTATGCGGTCGATCACGTGTCGTTCTCAGTGAAGGCGGGCGAAGTCATTGGCATCTACGGGCTGATGGGCGCGGGCCGCACGGAACTGCTCGAATCGCTGCTCGGCGCGCAGCCGCTCGCGCTCGGGGAAATCGAACTGGCGGGCAAGGCGATCGAAGATCTGCCGATACCGAGGCGCATCGAAGCGGGCATCGCACTCGTGCCGGAAGACCGGCAGAAGCAGGGCATGGTGCAACTGATGACCATCCTCGAGAACATGACCTTGTCGAGCCTCGGGAAGTTCACGCGCCGCTTCGTCGGGTCGCTCGCACGCGACAAACAGGTGGAAGCCGCGAGCGATATCGTCAAGCGTCTCGCGATCAAGGCGTCGTCCGTCGATGCGCCCATCATGTCACTATCGGGCGGCAACATGCAGAAGGTGGTGATCGGCAAGGCGCTGCTCACGAAGCCGAAGGTGCTGCTGATGGACGAGCCGACGCGCGGCATCGACGTCGGCGCGAAAGAGGACGTCTACAAGACGATCAGCCTGCTCGCGCAATCGGGCATCGCGGTGATCTATGCGACGTCCGAACTCGACGAAGCGATGGCCGTCTCCAATCGCGTGATCGTGATGGCGAGCGGCAAGCTCACCGCCGACATCAGGCGCGAAGAATTCGACAGCGAACGGATCGTGCGCGCATCGACGCCCGCGACCGCCGTGGTCTGAGAGAAGCAAACCGAGATCGAAACCATGAACACTCCCAACAGCAGCAACCCGCCGGTGCATCCGGTGCATGCGAAGCACAGCCGGCATACTGCCTACGTCGCATCGCGGATCGCGGTGAACCTGCTCAAGCTGCGGATTTTCATCGCGCTCTTTGCAATCATCATCGTCTTCTCGCTGGCGACAGAGAACTTCCTTTCGACGAGCAACATGCTGATCATGGCGAAGCACGTGACCGTGGTCGCGATCCTTTCCATCGGCATGACGCTCGTGATCCTGACCGGCGGAATCGACTTGTCCGTGGGATCCATCGTCGGCATAAGCGGGATGGCCGCGGGCTATCTGCTGCTCGAAGGCGTGAAGATCGGGCATCACATCGTGTTCTTCAGTCCGCTCGGCGTCACCATCATTGCGTGCGTGCTCGGTGCGCTCATCGGCGCGGTGAACGGCTATCTGATCACGATGCTGAACGTCGCACCGTTCATCGCGACGCTCGGCATGCTGTACGTGGTGCGCGGCGCCGCGCTGCTCGTCAACAACGGCAGCACGTATGCGGACCTCGAAGGCAATCCGGCGCTCGGCAACACGGGCTTCGAATTCATCGGCAACGGCACGATACTCGGCCTCTCGATGCCTGTGTGGATCATGCTCGTGCTCGCAGTCGTGACCATCTTCATCGCACGCAAGACGCCGCTCGGACGCCGCATCTATGCGATCGGCGGCAACGAACAGGCCGCGCGCTTTTCGGGCATCCGCACGAATCGCGTGAAGCTCTTCGTCTACATGTTCTCGGGCTTCTGCGCGGCGCTCGTCGGGCTCGTCATCACCGCGCAGTTGCAGACCGCTCACCCGCTCACCGGGCAAACCTACGAACTGAACGCGATCGCAGCGGTCGTGCTGGGCGGCACCGCATTGATGGGCGGACGCGGCACCGTGTTCGGCTCGGTGATCGGCGCGTGCGTGATCAGCATTCTGGGCGACGGCATGGTGATGTGCGGCATCAGCGACTTCTGGCAGATGGTCATCAAGGGACTCGTGATCATCTTCGCGGTGGTCGTCGATCAGTTGCAGCAGCGCCTGCAGTCGCGCATGGTCTCGCTCACCGCCTGATGCGCGCCACGAAAGAAAGACAAGGACCGTCCAATGAAATACGTTCTGGCGATCGATCAGGGCACGAGCGGCACCAAGGCGCTGATTTTCGATAGCGAAGGGCAGGTGCATGCGCGCGGCTTTGCGGCGGTGGCCTGCACCCATCCGCGCACGGGGTTCGTCGAACAGGACGCCAATGCGCTGTATGAGTCGGTACTGCGTGCGGTGACGGAGTGTATCGGCAAGTTCGAAGGATCGCGTGACGACATCGCAGGCGTGGGCATTTCGAACCAGCGCGAGACTGTCGTGCTGTGGAACGCACAAGGCGAGCCGATCGTGCCTGCGGTGTCGTGGCAGTGTCAGCGATCGCTCGGCATCTGCGAGCGCATGAAGGCCGATGGGCTCGGGCCTGTCATCGCGAAGAAGACGGGTTTGCTGATCGATCCGTATTTTTCAGGCTCCAAACTCATCTGGCTCAACGAGAACGACGAGCGCGTCCGCGATGCCATCGCCAAGGGCGATGCTTACTTCGGCACCGTGGATAGCTGGCTGCTGTATCGGCTGACGAAGGGCGCGGCGTATCGCACCGACTATACGAACGCGTCGCGCACGATGCTCTTCAACCTTGCGACGCTGCAATGGGATCGCGAACTGGTGGAGACGTTCGGCCTTCGAGGTCTGCGTTTGCCCGAGCCGATGCCTTCCGCCTCCGACTTCGGCGCAACGGACTTCGACGGCCTGCTCGACCGCGCGATACCCGTGCTCTCGATGATCGGCGATTCGCACGCGGCGGCCGTTGGCGAAGGATGCCTGCATCCGGGCGTGGCGAAAGCGACGATGGGCACCGGCTCGTCGATCATGATGAACGTCGGCGCGCATCCGCAAGAACCGGCGCATGGCCTTGTCTCCACACTATGCTTTGCAAGCGATGAGCGCGTGGATTATGCGCTGGAAGGCATCGTCATCAGTGCGGGTTCCACGCCCGCGTTCCTCAAGGACAAGCTGCGTCTCTTCGACGATTTCGCGCAAGCGGAGCAGGCCTTCATCGACTACGACAGCGGCGGCGTGTTCGTGCTTCCGGCGTTCTCCGGCATCGGCTGTCCGCACTGGAAGTATCCGGGCGGCGCGCAGATCGTCGGGCTCGATTTCTCGAAGTCCTGGCAGCACGTCGCGCGCGCGGCGTATGAATCCATCGTCTATCAGATCAAGGACGTCATCACGGTGATGGAGCAGGCAGCCAACGTGCGCCTGCGCGAACTGTATCTCGATGGCGGCCTCGTGCAGCGTCCGTTCCTGCTGCAGTACCTGTCCGATACGCTCGATCGCCCTGTCAGCACGCTCGCGTTGAGCGAAATATCGGCGGCGGGTGCGGCCGCGCTTGCGGCATGGAAGGGCGGGCTGATCGCATCGCTCGACACGTATCAGAGCAAGCGCGTGATTGCGCGGCGTGTCGAGCCGGGCAGCGGCGTCGATGCGGCGGCGGCGAACCATGCGCAATGGCTGCGCTGGATCGAACGTCTATAACTTTCGCTTTCAGGAGAAGGCAACGTGGCTTACGAAGCAAAGCGGTTCGAGAACAAGGTCGCCGTCGTGACGGGCGGCAGTCGCGGCATCGGATTGGCGATCGCGGAGCGCTTCGCGCAGGAAGGCGCGAAGGTCTGCGTGACCGCGAATGAAAAGAGCGTCCACGATGCGGCCTCGCGTTTGCGCGATGCCGGCTTCGATGCGCTCGCCGTCGAGATGGACGTCACCGACAAGAGCCAGGTCGTCGCGTTGTATGAAGAAGTCGCGGCGAAGCTCGGCGAGGTGGATGTATCGGTGCAGAACGCGGGCGTCATCACCATCGCGAAGCTGCCGGATCTCACGGAAAGCGAATGGGACAAGGTGATGGCAGTGAACACCAAAGGCGTGTTCCTGTGCTGTCAGGAGGCGGCGACGCGCATGCTGCGCGCGGGCAAGGGCGGCCGCCTGATCAACACGGCGTCGGGCCAGGCGCGTCAGGGCTTCGTCTATACGCCGCACTATGCGGCGAGCAAGTTCGGTGTGCTCGGGATTACGCAGAGCCTTGCGAAAGAGCTTGCGCCGACGGGCATCACGGTCAATGCCTTCTGCCCGGGCATCATCACGACGGACATGTGGTCGTATAACGACGAAGCCTGGGGCAAGCTGCTTGGCGATTACAAGCCCGGCGAGTTAATGGCCGAGTGGGTGGCCAACATTCCGATGAAGCGCGCGGGCAATGGCGGCGATGTGGCTGGCCTCGTGACGTTTCTCGCATCGGATGATGCGGCTTATATCACTGGACAAACCGTCAATGTGGATGGCGGGATGTTCATGTCGTAGGGGGTTGGATGGACCTGCGCCAGCGCCACGCGTGAAGCGCCAACTCACGGGCGCAATGCCCGTGAGTTTCGTACAGCCGTTTATGCGACCGGCAATGCGCTCAACTTGCTGACCGTATCGGCACACGCATGCGCAGCTTCGCGGCCCTTCACGAGGAAATGCTCGCGGAAGAAGCCCACGTGTTCCTCGCCGTGATGGAAATGATGCGGCGTGAGCACGGCCGAGAACACCGGCGTGCCGGTTTCGAGCTGGACCTGCATCAAGCCATTGATGACAGCCTGCGCGACGAACTCATGCCGATAGATCCCGCCGTCGACGACCAGCCCCGCCGCAACGATCCCCGCATACCGTCCGCTCGATGCGAGGCGCTTCGCATGCAGCGGAATCTCGAATGCGCCGGCGACTTCGAAGAGATCGATATCGTCGTTGCTGTAGCCGTATTGCTGCATGGCTTCGAGAAAGGACGTCTTGCACTGATCGACGATATCGCGATGCCAGCAAGCCTGGACGAACGCAATGCGCGGACGATTGGAACGTGTAGCGGATACCGCTTGTGATTCGATGATGTTGGGTGCGTTCATGGACTTCAGCCTGTTTTGTGTGAACAGGGCGAAGGACAGCCGCGCCTGCGCACGCGAAAAATGCACGCACGTCGGGCGCAAAAATACCGGCTGTCCTGTTCTCTTTCATCCGGACTATACCGTCGGCCCCGGAATCCAACCGGGTCTGCTGACCTCGCTCGATGCAACCTTGCAGGGTGCATCGATGAGCGCTCGCGGGCTACGTCGCATGAAGATTCATATCGACGATTACCGCCGGTGGGGAATCGCACCCCGCCCCGAGAACGTGTTCTTCAAGTTGTCGAAGAACGAGGGTACGGTATCACGAAAGAGGCAGTGTCCGAATAGATACCGCGTTTTCCAAGGGGGTTTTTGCGGTGATTCTAAGAGTTCAATACTCGTCCATTCGACGGTGCTTCGCTTCCGGGGCTGATGACCTTTTCGAAGCACCGCGCATCGGGCTGGTGCACGTAGATGCCATAAGGGTTCGTCGCACGGAAGCCGTTGCGCTGATAGAACGCGATGGCGCGGCGATTGAACGCTCGCGTTTCGAGCAACAGCTTGTGATAGCCCACCGCCGCCGCTTCAGCTTCGAGTTGAGCGAGAAGCGCGCTTCCGACGCCGCAAGTATTCGGGCGGCTATAGAGCCGCTTGACTTCGGCGACGCCATAGTCGAAGCGGCGGAATGCACCGCATCCCAGCGAGAAGCCCTGTTCGTTCCGCGCGACGAGGAATGCACCTCGCGCCGAGCAGACGTCCTGCAAGCAGAACCGGGACTGACCGCTATCCCCGGAGTAGACGGCCAGCATGGCGCTGAGTTCGTCGAGAAGCGCCTGCGCGTCCTTCGACCACGGGTCTTCGCGTTGGACAAGGATTGCTGTTCCTGATGGCGTCACGGCGATCACTCCTTATCTGCGGTGTTTTCTGACTCGACCGAACGCGAGCAAACCGCAGACCAGGACGGAGAAGCTAGCCAGTTGGTCGCGCATGAGTGCGAGTGTCAGCGCCTACCGCGCAACTAACTGTCCATCCCGCGTCGCAACCGCAAACAGGAGACGCGGGGAAATTCACCAGGATAACCAGCTTGCAAGAAAGCACCGCTGCAACGAGCCAATTCAACCCATCGCTGATTTGCTTACGCCAAAGCATTCGTTTGCGCGGTGGGTATCGGTCATTAGCATGATCCGTTCTGGGCGATGACGCCCACATGCAAGGAAAGCCGTCATGCAATACAAGGGATAGGAGGTAGCACCGTCCGCACACGCGCTGCCGAGCGGCCTCTATGCGGCGAACCTGATCATCGAGAACACGACGTCCGCGCGCAGGGCATCGTTCACGTTCGATGCGCTCGACTACTTCTTCGAAGCCGATCACGCGATCGCCTATGCGGTTCGCTGGGCCCGTCTATGGATCGATCAGCGCAGTCATCGCATGCGCCGCGACTCGTGACGCGGCGCGCCCTGCGAGGTTCAGGCGAGCCCGGGCGGCGCGGCCCGCGCCACGTCGACATGCTTCGGCAACAGGCCGAGATCGAGAAACGTATCGGCGATCTGCTGTTGCTCGCCGATGATCTCGCGCGTAATCGCCACCGTGCCGAACACCTGTCGGCTCACCGCAAGATCGACGACGGGCTTCGGCAAGCCCCATAGCCGCGCGAGTTCGCTCGCGAGTGCATCGGGATTTTGCTTGCCCCATTGATCGACCGCCTTGATCTCCTCGATGACGATGCGAATCACATCGGCGTTCTTCGCCACATAGCTCTGCGACGAGAAGTAATATGCGCGATTGCCGACGACGCCGCTCGCATCCGCGACGATGCGCGCATTCAGCGTCTGTTGCGCGGCGGCGAAGAACGGGTCCCATATGACCCATGCATCGATCGATCCGCGCTCGAATGCGGCGCGCGCATCGGCAGGCGGCAGAAAGGCAAGCTCGATGTCCTTGTATTGCAAGCCGTGCTGTCGCAGCAGCTTCACGAGAAAGTAGTGGACGTTGCTGCCCTTGTTCAACGCGACGCGCTTGCCTTTGAGATCCGCAACCGTCCTGATCGACGATTGCGCCGGAACGAGCACGGCTTCAGACCGGGGCCGCGTCGGCGTGGCCGCGACATAAGTGAGCGGTGCGCCGGCGGCCTGCGCGAAAATCGGCGGTGCTTCGCCTACATCGCCGAAGTCGATCGAGCCTACGTTGAGCGCTTCGAGCTGCACAGGCCCGGCGGAAAACTCGGTCCAGCTCACGGACACACCGAGCGGAGCAAGCCGCTTCTCGAGCGTCCCTCGTCCCTTCAACAGATTCAGATAGCCCTTCTGGTTCCCGACTCGCAGCACGCGCGATTGTCCTTGCGCTGCTTGCTGCGCGAAGGAAGCGGGCACGGCGGCCAGCATTGCAGTGGCGAGTGCGGTGCGAGTGGAGAGAGACAAGAACGCGCGACGGTCGGTGGACTTCTTCGGTTCGGACATGAGGGAATCGGCGCTTTGGCATTTGAAAGATTCCAGATGCTAAAGCGCGCGGGCTTGCGGGCAAACGTAGGAATATGCATAACGCTATGGTCTAGGGCGTCATATGCATTTCGTTTGCGCGGGCTTGGCGCCCGGTCTTGCACGCCGACGCAGTCGCGAAACGGCGCGTTGAAGATCAGGGATACGTCCGCATCACGGCCTGCTCAGACTCCAGTTGCTCGGTGCTCGTCTCCCAGACTTCGCTGCGCTTCAGGCTCACGTCAAGCGCCTTCAGCGCATTGTCCCAGCTAAAGCGAGCTGCATCCCTGAGGGCTGCCGCGTGAAGGCTTCCCCACGCTTCGCGCGTGCTCGCGCGCTCGACCTGTTCGATGAAATTGTCGGCGGTGTAGTAGATCGAACTATCATCGAGTGCCGCATCCTTTCGCCAGGCGGGTGTGAGTACCGGCAGGCCATACGAAATGTATTCCAGATGCTTGGACGAAAAGCTATGCTGCCGCAACTCATCGTCACTGATAGTGATAAGCCCGAACTGGTATTCGGCGATGACGTCGGTGGAGGGCGCGTATCCCTTGTAGTTGATGCCGAGCGACGCCGCCGGCTCGGGGCCGCCGTAGACATCCAAATTCGGGTAGAGCTTGCATAGCCGCGACAGCAGTGGAAGATTGACCCAGTAGCCCCCCAGATAGCCCAGAAAAATGATTCTGGGCTGCTCGCTATAACGGGCCTGCAAGGTCTTCTTGTGCGTGCCGTACGTGATGGGCAGAAAGTTGTTGCCGTTGTATTTCTTCTGGCGCACATAGTCCGCGTAGGTATGCCAGTGAAACGAAAGATAATCGGCGGCGGTGTAAGACGCGATTTCCACTTCGCGCAGCTTGTCGTACCCCGCTTGAGTGAGTTCACCGCCGAACATCATTTCTTCCGCGAAAGGCGAAGGCAGATCGAGGATCTGCACGTCGGCCACCCGCTTGCCGAGCGTCACGGTCTGATCCATATTGCTTTCGCAGATGAGCAGATCGAAATGGCCGCTTTCGCGCAAGGTCGTCTGCAGCACTTTGCCGCGCAACACCATGATGCGCCAAAGCAGACTCGACGTCGCGGAATGGCATGCGGCGCCGCCCATCTTCACCGCAACGGCGAGCACCGCCTCGTGCAGATAAAGGGCCATCTTCAACGGATGCAAAGCGGGTGCAAGCCGGCGCACGCCGGTTTTCGCAAGCCGCGATAGCTTGCCGGAATCGAACCGGAGTACGGACGTGAATCCGTTACGCTTCAGGTAGGTTTCGAGTTCTTTTGGCTTCACGCCATTTGCGAAAGCGTCTTGCGAACAGATGATGACCGCCCGTTTCTCTTGCGTCATGGAACTCTCCTTTATTCGCTAACGGCGTGGCGCATCCAGGCCCGGCATGGCCTACTCCAACTGTCGTGAACCCTTTCAGCCGGCCAGATCTTCGCGGATCATCAGGCAGTCCGTCTCCACCAGGCGGGGGAAGTGGCCTGCGTTGTTCGGTACGAACGCACTGAGAATAAAGCCGCATCGCTCGTATTCGGTCAGCGCTTCGCGGAAATCCACCGAGTCGGCATAGAGCTTGTTGATGGCCAGCTCGCTCTGAAGTCCGACGAAGCTGCGCATTACATTCGGCGACGCCTTGACGATTTTGACGTCGAAGCCCTGCGTGTCCATCTTGAGGAAGGGGCGCTGAAATCCGTACTCTTCCTTCAGCCGCCGATAGACGGTTTCGAGTCTTTCCGTTTTGACCGTGACGACATGAGATACCGCATTCATCTCGCGAAAGAGCGAGACTTCGTCGTGCTTCGGGAGGCTCAATGAACTGAATTCGCTCGACCGCATGACGTTGAATTCGGCATCGCCCTCGCTCTCGGAGATCGCCAGTTCGATCACTTTGCACTTGTCATCGCCTCTGGCGTGCTCGCCAGCGACGGCCGCGTCTACAGGGTTCGGTTCGAAGGAAAAGATCCAACCGTCATAGCCGACTTTGCGACGTAGCATCGTCGCGTATTGGCCCTGGTTCGCGCCGATGTCGAATACGCAGTCCACCTTCAGATAGGCGAAGAGCTTTTCGAGGTGAGATGTCTCCCATTGCTGATAGAGCTTTCTCCTGTCGATCAACGTCAGGTTCTTGACGTAGGAGAGCGCTCGAATCGGCTCGGACAGGGCTCGCTGGACTGCATCGGCATGCATGAAACGATACCTCTCGTTATTGAGGAGAACCGGATGATGCTGCATTACGCGGTAGCATAATCGCGATCCGCGCTGGCCGCATCATAAAAATATCCCGAACGTCTGTTTTAAACGTTCGTTCGTAAGCTCCCTGTGCATCGACGTTCATGTAAATAAACAGACGAGTCGATTTGTTCCGCGCAACGATGCATTCTCGCTCCGGAATGGGGCATGCACAGAAATGAGGACTACCGCGGAAGGGCGATTGCAATGAAAAGCGGGGGCAGCCGGGCGTTCGATTTGAACACTAAGCGGCCTCCGGGACACGCCGACCGCTCTAACTTCCAACGGCTCGGGTGCCGTGCCGTAGCACGACACTCAGCCCCTCCGATGGGAGCGGCAACTCTGCCGCTCGCACACGTTTCGTCTAACGCATGGAGGGTTGCATGCGCTGTGTCAGCTCAAACCAACGTCAACTTGACGTCGATGTTATTGCGCGTCGCATTCGAATACGGACAGACGACGTGCGCCTTCTCGATCAGTTCCTGCGCCTCGGAGGGATCCATGCCAGGCAAGGAAATCCTCAGTTCCACTTCGATGCCAAAGCCATTCGGAATCTGACCGATGCCGACGCTACCGTCGATAGCCACATCCTTCGGCAGATCGATCTTGTCTCGTGCGCTGACGAACTTGATCGCGCCGATGAAGCATGCGCTATAGCCTGCCGCAAAGAGTTGTTCGGGGTTAGTGCCGTCGCCGCCTCCGCCGCCCAGTTCTTTCGGCGTCGTCAGCCGCAGATCGATGCTGCTCTCGGGGATGGTGGCGCGTCCGTCGCGTCCGCCGGTGACATGCGCGTGGGCACGGTACAGGACTTTCTCGATCGTCATTCCAGCTCCTTTATTGTGTCAACGTTGATCGTCCGCTTTCCGGGCATCGGGCTGCGGCCGGAAGCGTCCGGCACAAGAATACTAAAGAGCAGTCGACGGTGCTTGTCGCTATCAACTCGATCGTTGTAAGGGACTTATCTACAGGCTTGTCCACTGAAATTGTGGATAAGTCAGCGAGGAGGCAACATGTCCATAGGCACAGTTCGCCGACGGAGCCGCCGCTTCTCTTATCGGTAGATCAACAGCCGCGCACGCCGCATGACGTGTCGCCCGACGGTTAGATATTACGATGGCATCTACTATCCGCCGCCTTCACGAATTCACAGCGATCCATCGGAAAGCGCTTCGCCACGAACGCAATCGTGGCGAAGCAAAACATAAGTATGACGAACGAATCAGACCGACACGCCAGCCGCCGCGAGCACGATGCGCAGGCCGAATAGACATACGGACGAGCACAGCGGTAGCGCAAACAGTCCGGAGCCATAGCGGATGCGAATCATGCAGGCCGACGACCATACATGCCATACACATTCGGGGAGGGCAGAAAGCCCGCGTCTCAAGATGTTCACGATCGCTCCACGACGATTTCGAGGTATTCGCTCGGCAGCACGAGAGTCCCGTCGCCCGACCGGTTCCGGCTCTCGATCAGCGCCATCAGGTCGCGGATAAAAGCGGCCTGCCGCTCGCCTTCGAGTGCGGTGAAAGCCTTGTTCATCGGGCCGTAGTAGGTGCGGAAGACGTCCATGAAATGCGCGGGCGACCTGTAGCGGAACGTGAACTCGCGGCTCGTCGCGCTGATGCTGCGCGCACGGCCATCGAAGAGTTCTTCCACCCGCGCCTTCGTGCCCCACAGCGCCGGCGATTTCATTCCGGGCGCTGGCGGAATGTGCTGGCCTATCGTCTTGAACACCTGACCGATGAAACTCTCCGGCGTCCAGTTCGCAAGGCCGATCTTGCCGCCTGGCTTGCAGACACGCGCGAGTTCGTGAGCCGCTCGCTGCTGGTCCGGTGTGAACATCACGCCGAAGGTCGACACCACCACATCGAACGATGCGTCCGCGAACGGCAGCGCTTCCGCGTCCGCTTCCTGGAACTGCACGGTGAGACCTTCCGCTTCGGCGCGAGCGCGCCCGGCTTCGAGGAGCGAAGGCACGTAATCGGTCGAGGTGACATCGCACCAGCGTCGCGCGGCGGCGAGCGTCGCGTTGCCGTTGCCCGCTGCGACATCGAGCACGCGGCTGCCGGCGCGCACATCGAGCGCTTCGCAAAGGCTTTCGCCAACGATCTGTAGCGTCGTGCCCACGACGGCATAGTTGCCCGTCGACCAGGCGGCTTGCTGGCGGACCTTGACGGCGGCTAGATCGATGGCGGGAGAGACAGTGGATTCGACAGCGGACATAACAGACTCCTGATAGGCGGACAGTATGCGAACGGCACGATGCGCGATGCATGTGTTGTGCGTTCGTTTGGCGCCGCGGCACTGCGATACGAGTGGCCCGCGCGGCAGACGGGCGCATCGCGATTGACTCTATGACGAGCGATAGACGATACGCATGTCGTCCATGAGCCGCGCGGCTTCTTCGCAACGCGCGTCGCCGAGAATAGACGCATCGACATCGACGAGTCCGAGCCTCGGATGCTCGGTGAACAGATAAGCGCCGCACGACTTGCACCAATGCCGTAATTCACGCGGGTCTGTTCTGTAAGCGCCGATGTCATTCACGCCGTGCGTCACGTGCAAGGCTTCTTGCGTCCACAGGACGAATGCGTCGACGGGAATGACGTGCCCTCCGTAGCCCACGCCTGCCGGCTCGCCGCTCAGCGTGAAGCGTACGCAACCGCAGATGCATCGAGCGCGATAAACGTCTGGATGGTTCACATGGCCTCCGGTGGCGGCGTGCTGCGCAGATTCGTTGTTGCGGGTCCGTGTGAGTGCTAGTATCGGCACGCAAGCCGAATGAATGAATGACTGCGCGTCCAGAAGTTTTGTGAAAGACGCCAGATTTCACGAGCGAGCATCATGGATGCGCTATCGAACGTTCTGCGTCTCGTGCGACTTAGCGGGGCGGTTTATCTAAACGGCGACTTCACAGCGCCGTGGTGCGTGGTCGGTCAGGCTTCGCAAGAATTGAGCGCCACGTTCCTGCCCCGCGCCGAGCGCATCGTGTCGTATCACCTCGTCACGGAAGGAAGCTGCTGGGCGTGTCTCGTCGATGATCCTTCGTCCGCGATACATGTCGATGCGGGCGAATTGCTCGTGGTGCCGCAGGGTGAGCCGCATTTGATGGGCAGTTCGCTTTCGATCACGCCTGCGCGTTCGGAAGAGATGATGGCGCATTATCTAAAGACGACGCCTGGCGAAGTGATGAAGCTGACTTACGGTGGCGGCGGCGAGCCTCGCACGCGAGTCATATGCGGTTTTCTTGCTAGCGACGACACGTTGACCAACCCGGTATTGTCGGTATTGCCGCGACTTTTCAAGGTAGACATGCGAAACGATCCGCGTTCGGCGTGGCTTGAATCGTCGTTGAGTCTTGCGACGCTCGAGGCGGCTGAATGGCGCGTGGGCAGCGCGATCGTGCTTGCGCGGCTGTCGGAGTTGTTGTTTGTCGAGGCGGTGCGGCGTTGCATCGATGCGTTGCCGGCGGACCGCAAGGGTTGGCTTGCAGGCGTTGGCGATCGTTTCGTGGGTCGTGCGCTCGCGATGCTGCATGCGCGGCCGGAGCATGGCTGGACGGTCGATGAACTGGCGCGCAAGGCGGGCTTATCGCGTTCGGCGCTTGCACAGCGCTTTACGCAAATGCTCGGTCAACCGCCGATGCAATATCTTGCGCGCTGGCGGTTGCAGATTGCCGCGCAGGAGTTGCGCAATGGAACGCGGTCGATTGCGGGGATTGCGGAGCATGTCGGATATGAATCCGAGGCGGCTTTTAATCGCGCGTTCAAGCGGGAGTTCGGAATGCCGCCGGCGGGATGGCGGCGTTGCCGCCGGGGCGAAGATGAGCGGCCTGTTGCGTTGGACGGCGATGCGTCCGGCGTCGGGTTGGAAATGGCAGGGGTGCTGGATCGGCGATCACAACAGGTTCTTCGGCGATAGGCGTGTTTGTTTTGTGTTGGTTTTGAGTGCGTTACACCGTGGCGCTTTGGTCCGGTTCTTTGCCCAAGGCACTGACTTTCGTGGGGCGTAGTTGAATGTTTGAGCCGTAGCAAACGATCGGTTTTGATGAGCCAAGGAGCACGGAGGACGTGGTGCTCGGCGGGCGCCGAAGGTGATTCAACGCGATTAGTGAGGCAGTGCCACCGATGTTCTACCGAGTGGGCACACAAGTCTGTGCTCCGAGCGGTTCGAGAAAGAACTGCTTTCTTTGATCACTTCTTTGCATGGGACCAGAGTAAGGCGCTAACGCGCTACTGGTCGACAGCCAGGAGCGTGCCCCCGCCCGAGGAGTGCAACAGCGCATTCACCGCTTAGCTTATGAGAAATGAGTCGTACCGGTGAGCGCGATCGTGCGCTAACGTGAAGCTCTTCTACATGCGCCAGGAGAGTTAGACGATGTCCACGCTCGCGCCAGAACAAGACTCGCTCGCCGATGCCAACGTGAGTCGCGAGCCGATCTCACGCTTCGTCGTGCCCGACGAAACACGCCTGCCGACGCACGTTGCGTCGATTCATGCGCAGTTTCGCCGGCAGTATGGTTTCGTGCCGAACTGGCTCGCGGCGTTATCGGTGAATCCGGATACCGCTTACCGGCTCGTGACCTTCTACGAGCATCTCTTCGATCCGCATCGCAGTCATCTCACAGCGGCGGAGCGCGAGTTGATTGCGGTCGTGACATCGGCGGCGAACGGATGCAGCTATTGCGTGTTCAATCATACGAAGGCGCTTGCAAGCGTCACGGGCGATACGGTGCGTGCGCAGCGAATTGCGCAGGGTTTTCATCACGTGCGGCTCACGCCGAAGGAAACCGCGCTCGCGGAAGTGTCGGAACGGCTGACGCGCGATCCGTCGAGCATCGGCGATGACGATTTGCAGCGGCTCAGAGAAATAGGTTTTACCCAGCAAGCGGTGACGGAAGTGCTGGAAATTGCGGCGTTCTTCAATTACGTGAACCGGCTGACGATTGCGCTGAATGTCGTGCCGGACGATCAGTTCTTTGCGGGGCGCGATCTAAAGGTTGCGTGATTGCGATGCACTCTATTCTAAGCACCTTGTCCGGGCGCGCGAAACGTGCGCGCGAGCGCCGCTTCTTGCGCGAGGCCAAACGCGCGATGAGTGATTGCGCCTGCAACGCTTCATACGATGGCGAAGCATCGCGCGCCGAACGGCTTCGATACATTGCGATCTTCGCGCAGGCGGGGTACTTCAACGGCTTTTCCGTCGAGCAGTTCGAATTGCTGATCGAATGAAAGGCGTTGAGCATCATCGTGTGATGCGCAGTCTCGGCACGGCTGGCGCAACGTTGAGCGCAAACGCTAGGCGCGGTTCAACGGATCGCCAGGAACGCATCAAACAGGCCGCGCGGGCAAATCGGCCAGCACATGCCGCGGCCTTCGCATCAACACCAACGCCTTCGCCGCACTCATCGCCCCAGCCCGCTCGCCGCGATCTGCGTCTGCACGTATTGAGCAAACAGCGCGTGCATGCGCGTCGTCGGATGCAGTTCATCGGCGAACATATACGTCTGGTCGGCGTTGGACGTCGTGTAGGTCGCTGGGGAGCACAGCAGCGAGGTATCGCGCGGCGTCTTGGACGGATCGCAAGCCTGCCCCGTGTTCGACACTGCGAAGCCGTTGGCCTGATAGTTCGCGATGGTCTGCGTCGTCCACGTGTACGCATCCACGACAATGACCTTGCCTTGCACGCCGTTGGTCTGTAACGCAGCGTTCAGCGTCGCGTTGAACAGTTGTGAGAGCTGCGTATAGTTCGCGCCGCCATCGGCGGACTTGATGCCCTGCGGCGACATGCCGATGTTCGGCACATTCACCACGACCACATGTGTCGCCCCGCGCTGCACGATCTGCGCCACGAGTTGCGCGAGCGTGGTTGCCGCCGTCTCGACGGTCGCGTTCGCGGCAGGCGGGCTGCCCGCGCGAAGGACATCGTTCGAGCCTGCCCACACCAGCACGAGCTGGTTCGCGTTGAAGCTGCCGTGCGTGCCGACATAGCTCGATAACTGTTGCGTGACCGGCATCTGAATATCGCCGATCACATCGGTCAGGAATTGATATTGATCGGCTGGCGTCGCGACTGTCGAGCCGCCCTGCGCATAATCAAGCCCGCTTTGCGCACGCAACTGATGGCCGAGGTCGATCGTGTAGGCGGGCGTCAGCGTATCGCCGTAATGCTGCGCGACGTCCTGAGCCCATACCTGGCCCGGATTCGTGGTGAAACGCCCGCCGCCTATCACGCTGGCGATCGGCGCATAGGTGCCGGCGTCCGAAAGACTGTCGCCGAACGCCACGACTTGCAACTGGACGCCGCCTGCGGGCGCGGACGGAGCGGTGTTGTTCGAGTCGCCTCCGCTGCCGCACGCGGTAAGCAGTGCAATCGTCGCGGCAATAATTGCAGAGCGAATAGGGGATTTGATTGCGGCGCGATGCATCGCTTCTCCGTGCCGGGCCATTGGCCGGGCAAATGTGGCGGGATCATGCGTCGATATGATCAGTGACGCGATGCATCAGGAAGCAAGAACAATGCAATACGGCGATCGAGCGTTCTATTGAGTGTCAGTATATGGAAAACATCACGCGGCCTGCCTTTAAAGCCCGCGCTTACTCACTACATCTTTGAACACCGGCATCGCTGAAAATACGTTGGGCCAGCCCGCGTAGAATGCGAGTTGAGTCAGCATTTCCGAGGCTTCGGTCTTTGTCAAACCGTTGTCCATCGCGCGGTTGAGGTGATAGGGAATCTGCGCGACTTGTCCATTCGCGACGAGCGCGCTCACCGTGACGAGACTCCTGTCGCGCGGTGCAAGTGCGGGACGAAGCCATAAATCGCGAAAGAGGACGTCGGTCGTGTATTGAACGACGCCCGGCGATACTGCGCTAAAGTTGGCATCGACCGTTTGCGCGCGTTGCTTCTCCGCTGCTTCATCGAGCGGAAGCAACGCCGCGTCCGCGGTAGGAATTGGGCTAGCGTCGATGCCACGCTCTTCGAATACATGGCTCGCGATTGCCGCGGCTGCCGTCGCGTTGGCCCACCCGCTAATAGAACGCAAGATGCGTGATGATCTCCGAAAGCTCGGCCGGCTTGACACCGTTGTCCAGCGCGAAGCGGAAGTGAAACGGCAGCTCGCCAGACTGATTACGCGCGATGAGAACGGACACCGTCGCGATGCTCCGGTCGCGTGCCGACAAGCCGGGGCGCTTCCAGACGCCATCGAAAAGCGTGTGCGTCGTGTAACGGGCGAGGGCCGGCGTTGCCGATTTCATGTCCGCGAGTGATTCTGGCGATTGCATACGGTCTGTCCTTTCCAAGTGATTGCATGCCGATGACAACACGCTCGCCGCAACGACGGCGAGTATATGAAGACGCCGCCATGACGGGCTACGGCTTGCGGTATTGTTCATCGGCCACCTGTTCCAGCCATTCGACGTTTTTTCCATCGAGCGCCTCCTGAAGCGCGATGTGCGTCATTCCGGTCGTTGCCGTTGCACCGTGCCAGTGTTTGACGCGTGCGGGAATCGAGACGATGTCGCCCGCGACGATCTCCCGCTTTTCACCATCCCATGGCTGAACCCATCCCTTGCCAGCCGTGACGATCAACGTCTGCCCCAACGGATGTGTATGCCACGCGGTGCGCGCTCCGGGTTCGAACGTCACCATGCCGCCCGAAAGACGCGAGGGCGGCTCCGCCTGAAAGAGCATGTCGATGCGCACATCGCCGTTGAAACGCTGCGTGGCTCCCTTGACCGATGCCATGCACCGCGGATGCGTAATGGCGATGCCCGCTTGCGGCGCATCGTCCGCCGACGCCGCAATCGATGCGACCGACAAGACAACGGCAACGAGACGCTTCATTCCGTCACCCCGCTCTGAACACCGCCCGACAGATACTGCTCATCGCTTACTTTCTCGAGCCACTCGACGTTCTTGCCGTCGAGCGCCTCCTGTATCGCGATATGCGTCATCGCGGTCGTCGTCGTCGCGCCATGCCAGTGCTTATGTCCGGGCGGGCACCAGATCACATCGCCCGCGCGAATCTCCACACGCGGCTCGCCTTCGCATTGCGTCCAGCCGCATCCGGCAGTCACGAGCAAGGTTTGTCCAAGCGGATGCGTATGCCACGCCGTTCGCGCGCCAGGCTCGAATGTCACGCTCGCGCACGAGACGCGCGATGGCGGCGGCGGCGCATTGAGCGGATCGATGCGGACCGTGCCCGTGAACCATTCGTTCGGACCTTTGATCGAGGGCTGGGAACCAGCGCGTTTCAGTTGCACGAGACACTCCCGGAGCGTGATGATCTGCCGGCCACTATAGGCACTCGTCACGCGTGCGACTAGGTGGCAAAATCGGCATGCCCTTATGCACTGGAACATGAATCGATGCACGACTTCAACGACCTTGCCGCCTTCATGGCGGTCGCGCGTGCGCGCAACTTCACCCGCGCCGCTGCGCAACTGGGCGTGTCTCAATCCGCGCTGAGCCGCACCGTCCGCGCGCTCGAAGAGCGGATGGGGCTGCCGCTACTCACGCGCACGACACGCAGCGTATCTGTGACGCAGGCCGGCGAAAAGCTGCTTGCGGCCGTTGCGCCGCGGCTCGAAGAGATCGCGGCAGAGCTGGAGGCGTTGAAGTCGTCGACGGACCGGCCTGCGGGAACCGTTCGAGTCACGACGACCGATTACGCAGCGAATACGTACGTGTGGCCTCGTGTGCAGACCGTGCTGCGGCAGTTTCCCGAAGTAAAGCTGGAAATCATCAACGACTACGGGCTGACGGATATCGTCGCGGGCCGCTATGACATCGGTGTGAGGCTGGGCGATCAGGTTGAAAAGGACATGGTGGCGGTGCGGATCGCACCGGATATGACGATGGCGATCGTCGGGGCGCCGGCGTATCTTCGATCGCACCCGCCGATCAGGACGCCGCAAGATCTGACGCTTCACAACTGCATCAACCTGCGTCTTCCCACTCGGGATTCGTTGTTGGCCTGGGAACTGAAGAAGGGGCGGCGGGAACTGCAAGTGAGGGTAAGCGGTCAGCTGGTCTTCAACAACACCTACCAGATGCTCGACGCGGCGCTTGCGGGCTTCGGCCTTGCGTATGTCCCTCAAGACCTCGCGACCCCGTACGTGGCGCGCCGCCGCCTTCGATGGGTTCTCGAAGACTGGCATCCCACCTTCGTCGGCCATCACGTTTTTTATCCGAGCCGCCGGCGGTCGTCGCGCGCAGTCAGTCTCGTGCTTGACGCACTGAAGGCCGGCTATCGCACGACGAACGCATGAGCCGCGTATCGGTCATTTCGCTTCGTTCGCGAGCAGGCTGCGGATCTTTTGCTCGGTCTGCGCGTATTGCCCTTCGCCGAAGTGGCTATAAACAAGCTTGCCGTTCTGATCGATCAGATACAGCGCGGGCCAGTACTGATTGCCGTACGCGCGCCATGTCGCAAAACCGTTGTCCTGCGCGACCGGATAAGTAATGCCATTGCGCTCGATGGCTTTCTTCAGATTGCCGGTATCGCGTTCGAATGCGTATTCGGGCGAGTGCACGCCCACGACGACGAGCCCTTTGTCGCGATACCGCGCATCCCACGCCTTGATGTACGGCAGCGTATGCGCGCAATTAATGCAATCGAAGGTCCAGAAATCGACGAGCACCACCTTGCCGCGCAGCTTCGCGAGGTCCAGCGGCGCGCTGTTGAACCAGTTGTCGATGCCCTGAAAATTGGGCGCATCCGCACCGGTCGCGATGGCAGCGGGCGCAAGCGCCGAGACATTGCCCGATGCGAAGGCCGCAATACCAGCGGTCGCGGCAAGACTCACGGCAACGGCTGCAATCCTGAGACGATTCAACATGACGACTCTCCAAGATGATTGACGATGGAGTGCATTGAAGCGCCTCGGTGTATCCACACTGTGTCGGCTATCGGAAGAGATCGCATTGCCGTGTATCCGCGCGTCGCGCAGATACATTGCGATACACAACCGCCGCGCTTCGGACACTGACGCGATACATGCGAGGCTTCAAATACGGGTCATCGCTCAACCTCGTGGAGACCCTCGTGCTACTCATCGTCATCGCGTTTCTCGGCGGCGCATTCACCGTGCTCAGTCCGTGCATACTTCCGGTCGTGCCGTTCGTCTTCGCGCGCACGGACCGGCCCTTTCTGACTGACCGTCTGCCGCTTCTTGCAGGGCTCGCGGGCACGTTCACGCTCGTCACCGGCCTCGGTGCTGCGGGCCTCGCCGGCGCCGCGCAATTCAACCAGTATGGCCGATGGATCGCTCTCGCGCTGTTCGCGCTCTTCGGCGCCTCGCTCGTATTTCCGTCGATTGCGGCACGCGTCACACGTCCGCTGTCAGCGCTTGCCGACCGGATCATCGCGCGTTCGCAATCGCAGATGGCGTCGCGCCGCGTGCTCTCCGCCACGTTGCTCGGCGCGGCGACGGGCCTGCTGTGGGCGCCCTGTGCAGGCCCGATTCTCGGAGCGATCCTCTCGGGCGCGGCGCTCGATGGCGCAACGTGGAAGACCGCTGCTGCGCTCGCGGCTTACGCGACGGGCGCGGCAGTCGCGCTCGCGGTCGCGTCGTCGCTCGGCAAGCGCGCGCTCGATGCGCTCAAGCGTTCGTTCGGTATCGGCGAACACGTGCGCCGCGCGATGGGTGCGCTCGTGCTGCTGACCGTCGCGGCGATCGCATCCGGCGCCGATACGCGCGTGCTTGCAAGCGTGAAGGGCGTATCGACGGATCGCATCGAAAGCAGGCTCATCGGCTTTGCATCTGCGATGCCGAAGACGCCGCCATCGCCGCGTTCATCAACGTTGCCCGTGGAAGGCAAGCTGCCTGCGCTCGATGGCGCGACCGAATGGCTCAACGGGCCGCAGCTGTCGCGCGATGCGTTGCGCGGCAAGGTGGTCGTCGTCAACTTCTGGACGTATTCGTGCATCAACTGCCTGCGCACGCTGCCGTATCTCAGGACGTGGGCGCAGCGTTACGGCGGCGACGGGCTCGTCGTGCTCGGCGTGCATACGCCCGAGTTCGGCTTCGAGCACGACACGCGCAACGTGAAGCGCGCCTTGCAGGATCTGCATGTGTCGTATCCGGTAGCCGTCGATAACGATTACCGCATCTGGCAAGCGTTCGGCAACCGTTATTGGCCGGCGTTCTATATCGTCGATGCAGAGGGGCGCGTGCGCTATCACCATTTCGGCGAAGGCGGTTACGACGAGGCCGAGAGCGCGATCCGTCAACTGCTTGGCAAGACGCCGGGCGCAACGGATGGCAATCTGGTGGCGGCGAACGGCACGCAAGTGGCCGCCGATGTCGCGCACGTCGCATCGAATGAAACGTATCTTGGCTATCGCGAGTCGGAAGGCCTTGCGCTGGACCAGCGCATCGTTCGAGATACTTCGTCCACCTACGCATTGCCGCAACAGCTTGCGCTCAACGAGTGGGCTTTCGGCGGACAGTGGAACGTCGGCGCAGAGGCGGCCGTGTCTGCGGCCGCGCACGCGCGCGTTGCCTATCGCTTCCACGCACGCGATCTGCACCTCGTGCTCGCACCCGCTGACGATGGCAAGCCGGTTCGCATCCGCGTCACCCTCGACGGCAAGCCGCCGGGCGCATCACATGGCGCGGATGTCGATGCCGAAGGCAATGGCGTCGTCACCGCTGCGCGCCTGTATCAGCTCGTGCGGCAAAGCGGTTCCGTCGACGATCGCACATTCGAGATCGAATTCCTCGATGCAGGCGCGCGAGCCTTCGCGTTCACGTTCGGCTGACCGCAACGCGATCACAGCACGAGCCGCGCTTCGAGACCGCCGCCTTCGCGGTTTTGCAGCGCGAGCGTGGCATCCATCGCGCGCGCAAGCTGGCGCGCGATGGCGAGCCCCAAGCCCGTGCCGCCGGTGCTTCGGTTGCGCGATTCTTCGAGCCTCACGAACGGTTCGAACACCGCTTCGAGCGATGCGTCGGGTATGCCCGGCCCGCGATCCATCACCGAAACGCGCGTGCGGCCATCGGCCAATGCTTCGACGCGGATTTCCGCTGCGTCCGAAAACTTCAGCGCATTGTCGACGAGATTGCCGACGATGCGCCGCAGCGCTTGCGGGCGCGTCACCAGCGGATGCCCGATGCGTCCTTCAAGCGACACGTCCCTGCGCGCGTCGCGATAATCGTCGACGATGCTTTCGATGAGTGCGTCGGGATCGATGCGCACAGCCGCTTCCTGCGTGCCGTGCAACGTGCGTGCATAGGTGACGCCTTCCTTCACGAGCGTCTCCATCTCCTGCAGGTCCTGCCGCAGCTTCGCGCCGGTTGTATCGTCGTCCATCACGTCGACGCGCAGGCGCATGCGGGTGATCGGCGTCTGCAAGTCGTGCGTGATGGCGGCGAGGATCTGCATGCGCTGCGCCATGTACATCGCGACGCGGTCCTGCATCGCGTTAAACGCTTTCGCGGCGCGCACGACTTCCTCCGGTCCTTGTTCGGGCAGGCGCTGGCCCTTGAGGTCGGGGCCGAGCGTATCGGCGGCGCGCGCGAGTTGCGCGAGCGGGCGCGTCGCGAGCCGCACGGCCAGCCAGCAGCACGCGACGATCACCGCGAGTTGCAGCGCGAGCACGAACGGCAGCCAGCCGGATACGGGCGTGCCCTGCATCGGCCGCATGTCGATGGTGAGCGGCGAGCCGTCGGTGAGACGCAAGTGCACCTGAAAACGCTGGGTATCGCCGGGAATGGCGTTGACGGTCAGCGGATAACGCTTGCCAATGCCATCGGCAATGGACTGCGCGAAGCGCGCCGACAACGCGGCGTCCGGGGCCACGCCGCCCGTTCCGGGGCCGAGGATGAACTCGTAACTGCGTCGCGCGAGCCGTGGCAGCCACGCGGCGCGCTCGTCCGGCGGCAGATGATCGAGCAGCGCGACGGAGCTTGCTACTTCGCGTTCGACATAGCCGGTCATCACGTTCGTCATGCTCTGGTCGCGCTCGGTCATCGTGAGCCAGAACGCGGCGGTTTGCGCGAGGGCGAGACCGATCAGCAGAATCAACGCGAGCCGTGCGAACAGCGTGCGTGGCCAGTGTAGCCACGAAGACGCGATGACCGGCGCGCTCGTCGATGCTTGCGTGTGTGTGTTCATTGCGCCCCGCCAAGCGGCGTCACGACGGCTGAAAACACATAGCCTTCGCTGCGCAGCGTCTTGATGTAGCGCGGCTCGCGCGCCTCGTCTCTCAAGCGTTGACGCAGACGGCTCACGAGAAGGTCGATCGAGCGATCGAACGCGTCCGCCTGTCGGCCCTGCGTCAGATTGAGCAACTGGTCACGCGTGAGCACCCGTTGAGGATGATCGAGAAACACGCGCAGCAAGCGATATTCGGCGCCCGAGAGCGCGACCATCGTGCCTTCCGCATCGAGCAGATGGCGCGCGGTGGTGTCGAGCCGCCAGTCGCCGAACGCGAGCAAAGGCGCGGTCTCTGTGACCTGCATGCCCGGCGGCAGCATGCGCGTGCGCCGCAGCACGGAGCGCATGCGCGCAAGCAGCTCGCGCACGGCGAAGGGCTTCGGCAAGTAATCGTCCGCGCCCATTTCAAGGCCGAGAATGCGGTCCGCTTCTTCGTTGCGCGCGGTGAGCATCAGCACGGGGACCGCGCGGAACTTGCCCGCCCGCAATTCGCGGCATAGCACGAGGCCATCTTCGCCGGGAAGCATCAGGTCCAGCACGATCAGATCGGGCGCGCCCTGTTCCAGCGCCGCGCGCATCTGACGGCCGTTCGCGGCAAGCGACACGCGCATGCCGTTCTTCTCCAGATACGTCGCAAGAAGCTCGCGGATGCCGCGGTCATCGTCGACGATCAGCACGTGGTCGGTGTGTTCCATTGCTCGTTCAGGACTTCCTGCGCTTGATTTGCAGCCGGGCGGGATCGATGAGCAGACATTGCACCGGATGCGCCAGTTCGGTCGCGATCTGTCCGGCGACGATGGCGACGATTGCGAGCATACGCTTCACGACATTGCTCCATGATGGACGATGCAAGCTTTATATCGCGAAACGCGCCGCCCTTCGACTGCTGGCCGGGGCGTTTTGTATCGCAGTGTATCCGCTGTCGTACGCGATACATGACGATTCGAGCAGACCCTCTCGCTGAAACATGACGGATACACCGCGGCGTTTCAATACGTCAACGGCAGCAACCGATGCAAGCCGCCAGGCAACGCAGGCAAAGCAGGCATCGGAAGCGTCGTTTGCCACTTAACGCCGTACATTCAATCGCAGAGGACATCATGAAGACTTCGATCATCGCTTTCGTATTCGCCGCCAGTGCTTTCGCGGGAGCCGCGCAAGCTGCCGTGACCAGCAGCAGCGCCATGCCGAATTCGTCCGTGACGCAGGCGCATCGCGACATGGGCAAGACCCGAGCGGAAGTGCGCAACGAACTCGTGCAGGCGCAGAAGAGCGGGCAGATCGCCGCGCTGTCGAACCTGTATCGCGGAAGCTAAGCCTACCGATCAATATGCCACTTTGAGAATCACACCATGACCGAGCCCATCGACACTGTTCTCTATACCGGCAGCACGCATGTCACGGGAGGCCGCGAGGGCCACGCGCGCAGCACCGACGGCCGGCTCGACCTGCAACTCTCGCCGCCCGGATCGGCGGGCGCGGGCACCAATCCCGAGCAGCTATTCGCGGCGGGCTGGTCAGCCTGCTTCATCGGCGCGATGACCAAGGCCGCCGCGAAGTTGCAGGTGAAGCTGCCCGCCGATACCGCCGTCGACGCTGAAGTCGATCTCGGCACCAACGCCGACGGTTATCAATTGCGTGCGCGGCTCGCGGTGACGCTGCCGGGCATCGAGCGCGACGTGGCCGCGGCCATCGTGGAAGGCGCGCATGGCACGTGTCCGTATTCCAAGGCGACGCGCGGAAATATCGACGTCACCATTCGCGTGGTGTGATGCAATCGTCGGAGGGAAGGCGTGCAGCGATGCACGCCTTGCCGCCGGTTCAGGCCGGAATGATGCGTTCCGCCTTCAGCCGGTCGAACAGCTCGAAGAACGCATCGGGCGTGCTCTGATAGTCGAGGAAGCCGGCCTTGCGGCTCTTCGACATGTCCGTCAGCACTTCCATCGGGCGGCCGAGATCGGCATCGGTATGCCACCATGAAACGAGCTTGTCGATGTCCGCTTCGGCCAGCGCATGGCGCGCCGCAATGTCGGCCCATGCCTTGCCCGCGTGCTGCATGCGGTTCTCCAGAGGCCGCGTCTCGCCATCGAAGGGCGCGGGCTCGATGCCGAAATATCCGGCGATACGCTCCCACATCCACTTCCAGCGAAACACGTCGCCATTGACCACGTTGAATGCTTCGTCACGCGCCATCGGCGACGTCGCGGCCCATTCGAGTTGCCGCGCGAGCAGGCGGGCGTCGGTCATGTCGGTGAGGCCGTTCCACTGCGCAGCGGAGCCGGGGAACACGAACGGCTCGCCAGTCGCCTTGCAAAGCGTCGCATAGACGGCGAGCGTCACGCCCATGTTCATCGCATTGCCGACTGCATAGCCGATGATCGTATGCGGACGATGCACGCTCCAGCCGAAGCCAAACTGCCCCGCTGCGTCGAAGAGCCGGTCTTCCTGCTCGTAGTAGAAGTTGTCGACGGGCTGCCGGCCTTGCTCCTCGCGAAAGGGCGTTATCGGAACGGTGCCCTTGGCGTACGCTTCGAACGGTCCCAGATAGTGCTTCAGTCCCGTGACGAGCGCAGCGTGCGTGATCGCGCCCGAAGGCCCCAGTGCGTCCAGCACGTTCGACACCATCGCGCCGTTCACGCGGATGTTCTCGGCCTCGGTCGCCTGGCGCGACCATGCGGTGAAGAAGACGTGCGTGAATTCCTGGTCTTTCAGGGCATCCGCGACCGATGACGCCGATGTGAGATCGGCCGTGATCGACTCCATGCCGGCGGGCGCAGGCGTTCGGCCGCGCGATAGCCCCGCTATCGACCAGTCGCCGTGCGTTTGAAGATGCTCGAACAGATTGCGTCCGACGATGCCCGTTGCGCCGATGATCAGTGCTCGTTTATCCATTGTTTTGCGTGCTCGTGCGTGAGTTGAACGATGTCATCGCCCTAGTGTGACGGATTGTGCGAAAGCCTGCTTGAAGAGGCCGCGATCGCCTAGACTCATTAGACCGCCCATGCATGCACGGCAAAGGAAGCGCGACATGATCGACAAGGACAACGCCGACAAGCGCTTCATCGGTGCCATCCCCGAGATATACGACACCTGCCTCGTGCCGCTGATTTTTGCACGCTATGCCGACGACATCGCGGCTCGCGTCGCGTCGCAACGGCCAACGCGCGTGCTCGAAGTCGCGGCGGGGACGGGCGTCGTCACGCGCGCGCTGGCGAATGCGCTCGCCGAATCGACGATCATCGTCGCCACTGATCTCAACCCGGCCATGCTCGAACGCGCGCAAGCGGTCGGCACGGCGAGACCCGTCGAGTGGCGACTGGCCGACGCGATGCACTTGCCTTTCGACGATGCGTCTTTCGATGTCGTCGTCTGCCAGTTCGGCGCGATGTTTTTCCCCGGCAAGCCTGGAGCCTTCGCGCAGATGCATCGCGTGTTGCGCGCCGGTGGCGCGTTGATCTTCAACGTATGGGACTGCATCGAAAACAACGCGTTCGCTTTCATCGTCACGGAGACGATGTCGCGCATCTTTCCCGCCGATCCGCCCATGTTCTTCGCACGCACGCCGCATGGTTATTACGAACGTTCGGTCATCGAGCGTGACCTCCGTGCGAGTGGCTTCGACAAAAATGTGTCATTCGAAGTCCTGCGTGACAGCAGTCATGCCGATTCGCCGATGACGGCCGCGATCGGCTTCTGCCAGGGCACGCCGTTGCGCTTCGAACTCGAAGCGCGCGGCCCGGATGCGTTATCGACTGCTACGGATGCATGCGCCGCCGCCATCGCCGATAGCTTCGGACACGGCCCCGTGGAGGGCGCGATGCAAGCGATAGTCATCACCGCAAGGACGTGACCTCTCTGCGTCGTCGAAGACTACAGGTTCATTACAGTTTCGCGCATGCGGGCCGATAAGCAGAAGCACCACGGAAACACCCAAAGACCCAGCGCGAGGATACTGTTCCTTGTGCGCGCATAGGCGAAATTAGATGAAGACTCTGACAATCCGGGCGCGGCTTGCGCTCACCATGACTTTTCTGGGCGTTCTGCTTTCTGTCTGCGTAGGCTTCGGTCTGTACGGAATGAACGCGATCGACGCATCGGCGAGAGACCTGGGTCTCAGCACGCTGCCGTCCGTCAATGCGCTGGGCGTGTCGGACATCTATATGAGCCGTGCACGGATGCAACTGGACGCTTATGCACTCGATCCCGATGCGCCGGACGCGAGCCAGATGCGTGCGCGCGCCGAGAGCCTTCTGAACAACTCCGACGACTGGTACAAGAAGTACGACGCGATTCCGCGCGGCGCGGACGAGGACGCGATCGCGAAGGATGTCATCGCGGCCCGCGCCGACATGCGCAAGGCCATCGAAACGTTCGGTGCGGCTATCGACCGGCACGATCAGGAACAGGTTCGCCGCTCGGCGCTGAAGGAACTGCCCGCGTCGTATGATCGCGTGAGCGCCGCGTTCAGGACGCTGCGTGAGTATCAACTCACCGATGCGGCCCGTCAGGATGCGGAAAACGACAGCAAGGTACTGACGCTGCGCATCATCGGCATGCTTTCGCTGCTCGTCGGTATCGCCGCAGCGGTATCAGGCTGGTACTTTCTGCGCCGCGCGATCATGACGCCGCTTGCTCAGGCGCTCGATCACTTCGAACATATTTCGGGCGGCGATTTGACGCGAGAAGTGATCATCAGGAATCACGATGAAATGGGGCAACTGCTCGCCGGCGTCGCGGCCATGAAGAACAAGCTCGCGGTCACCGTCGGCAGCGTGCGCGGCAGCAGCGAGGCAATCGCGAGCGCCAGCAAGGAGATCGCGGCGGGCAATACCGATCTGTCTTCCCGCACCGAAGAACAGGCGGCGTCGCTGCAGGAAACGGCGGCCAGCATGGAGCAGTTGACGTCCACGGTGAAGCAGAATTCCGATAACGCAAAGCAGGCGAGCAGCCTCGCCGATACCGCCAACGCGGTGGCCAGCGAAGGCAGCGCGATCGTCGGTCAGGTGGTCGAGACGATGGCCGGCATCGAGCAAAGCTCGGACAAGATCGCTGAGATCATCGGCATGATCGAGGGCATTGCGTTCCAGACCAACATTCTCGCGCTCAACGCGGCAGTCGAAGCCGCCCGCGCCGGCGAGCAGGGCCGTGGTTTCGCGGTCGTGGCAAGCGAGGTGCGCAGCCTCGCGCAGCGCTCGTCGACTGCCGCGAAGGAGATCAAGGATCTGATCGAAACGTCGGGCAGCCGCGTGCAGGCGGGAACCGAACTCGTGGCCCGCGCGGGCGAGACGATGCAGAACGTCGGCACCGCGATTCAACGCGTGACGGACATCATGGGCGAGATCGCGTCGGCATCGCACGAGCAGAGCCGGGGTATCGAGCAGGTCAATCAGGCCATCGCGCAAATGGACGAGGTGACGCAGCAGAACGCCGCGCTGGTCGAAGAGGCGGCGGCCGCAGCGGGCTCGCTCGAAGATCAGGCCGAGCAGTTGCGCGCGGCGGTCGCGGTGTTCCGCACGGGCGCACCGGCAGCGGCCGGTCTTGCGTCGACGCGCGGCGCCGCGCAACCGAAGCGCGCCGCCAAGGCCGTTGCCACGGCGGAAGGCGACTGGGCCACGTTCTAACGCTGTGCCGCTAGTGATCCGTCAGAAAGTCCGGATGATTCGCGCGAATCTGGTCGATCTGTCCGAGCGTGCCCGACAGATGGCTGCGCATCGCGGCTTGCGCGGCGTCGGGCTCGTTCGCTTCGATTGCATCGACGATGGCCGTGTGATCGCGCACGACCGCCGACGTCTTCCCCTCGACGGGTAAGGTCAGCCGCCGCAGCCGGTCGATATGCCCGCTGCGCCGCCGCACCAGTTCCCACAATTGCGGCACGCCCGCGGCCTCCAGCATCTGCCGGTGGAAATCCTGATCGAGCAGCACGAAGCGCTCGTTATCGGCGGGATCGAGCACGCGGCTTTGCGCGTCGATGGTCGCGCGCAGACGGCCGATCAGCGCGGCGTCGCGGTCGATCGCCAGCGTGCGGACCACTTCTATTTCAATTGACCGGCGCAGAAAATGCGCTTGCAGCGCGGCGGTGACGCTGATGCGGCTTACGACCGTGGCGTGCTGCGGGAAGATATCGACGAGCCCTTCCTCGCCGAGCTTGATCAGTGCGTCGCGCACCGGCGTCTGGCTGAGGCCGTATTGCGCGGCGAGATCGGCACGCGACAGCACGCTGCCGGGCGCGAGTTCCAGCGAAACGATCATTGCGCGCAGGCGTTCGAACACTTGCGGCGCGGCGTGACGGGAGCGGTCGAGGCGATGCGCCCCCGGTGGTGCGTCGTTGAGGTTCATGCTGAAAGCTGAGTGGAAGACGGATTCGGCCCTAGCATACCAATCCGCGCGGCCAGGCGAACAATTGGCCGCCCTCCGTACTTTCACGGATAAAACACTAATACATTAGTGTTTAAGATGCACGGACTTCCTTGTTTACCGGAAACTCCGATATGACGCGCGACATCACCATCACTCAGGTCAGAATCACGCCGATCGCCTTTCGCGACGGTCCGTTGCTCAACGCGGCGGGCATTCACGAGCCGTGGGCACTGCGCGCGATCGTCGAACTGGAGACGAGCGATGGCCGCGTCGGCATCTCGGAGACCTACGGCGACGAACCGATGCTGCGCGTGCTGGACCAGGCAAAGTCGCTGGCCATCGGCCTCTCGCCGTTCGACCTGAACGCGATGGAAGAGCGCGTCCGCGCGACGATCAAGGCGACGCCCGGCGCGGTGGAGTTCGAGCTTGCGCCCGGCTCCCACGCGGCCAAGAACGCGCCGAAGGTCATCAGTACGCTCGAAGTGGCGATGCTGGATCTGCAAGGGCAGATCGTCGGTGCGCCGGTTGTCGATCTGCTCGGCGGCAAGGTGCGCGATGCGGTGCCGTATAGCGCGTACCTGTTTTTCAAGTACGCGGAGCATATCGACCGGCCTTACGCGCCGGATGCGTGGGGCGAGGGCATCAGCCCGGAGCAGATTGTCGCGCAGGCACAGCGCATGATCGATCTTTACGGATTCCAGAGTATCAAGCTGAAGGGCGGCGTGTTCGAGCCATCGCATGAAATCGCATGCATGAAGGCGCTCGCGAAGGCGTTCCCCGGCATGCCGCTGCGCCTCGACCCGAACGCGAACTGGACACTGAAGACGAGCATCGAGGCCGCCCCCGAGCTCGATGAAATTCTCGAATACTACGAAGACCCGTGCCCCGGTCTGGAAGGCATGGCCGAGTTGCAGAAGCATACGAAGCTGCCGCTCGCGACCAACATGGTCATCACGACGATGGACGATTTCCGTCGTGGATGCGAGATGGGCTCGATCAGGGTGCTGCTTTCCGATCATCACTACTGGGGCGGCTTGCGCGCCACGCAGACGCTCGCGCGCATGTGCCGTCTGTGGGGCTTCGGCATGTCGATGCACTCGAATTCGCATCTCGGCATCAGCCTGATGGCGATGACGCATGTCGCCGCGAGCATCCCCAATCTCACCTATGCCTGCGACACTCATTATCCGTGGCAGGAGGAAGAGATCATCAAGGGCGGCCGCGTCAAGTTCGACAACGGCGCGGTCCGCGTGCCGACGACGCCGGGTCTCGGCGTCGAACTGGACCGCGAGCAGCTTGCCGTGCTGCACGAGCAATATCTGACCTGCGGCGTGCGCAATCGCGATGACCTCACGCAGATGCGCAAGTATCAGCCGGACTTCAGCGGCAAGAACCCGCGCTTCTGACCGGCTCGACGCTCGACCCCCATAACGAAGGAGACAGATTCATGAGCAATCGAGCCGACGCGCTGCACAGCGCCGTCAGAAAGATCAAGTGGCACGTGTTGCCGCTTTTCGTGGTGATGTTCATCGTCAATTACATCGACCGCGTGAACATCGGCTTCGTGCGGCAGCATTTGAGCGCGGATCTCGGCATCGGCGCGGCGGCGTACGGTCTCGGCGCGGGGCTTTTCTTCGTCAGCTATGCGGTGTTCGAAGTGCCGTCGAACATGCTGTTGCAGCGCTTCGGCGCGAAAGCGTGGCTCACGCGCATCATGGTGACGTGGGGGCTGGCGGCGGTCGGCTTGGCGTTCGTGCGAGGCGAGACCTCGTTCTACGTGATGCGTCTCGTGCTTGGCGCGGCCGAAGCAGGCTTCTTTCCGGGCGTGGTGTTCTACTTCACGCAATGGCTGCCGCGCGATCAACGTGGCCGCGCGATGGCAATCTTTCTCTCGGGATCGGCGCTCGCCTCCGTGTTTTCAGGGCCGATTTCCGGCGCATTGCTGCTGATCGAAGGTCATGGGCTGCACGGCTGGCAGTGGATGTTCATCATCGAAGGCATGGCGTCGGTGGTGCTCGCGGGCTTCGTGTGGTTCTGGCTCGACTCGAAGCCGCACGACGCGAAGTGGCTCACGCGCGCCGAGCAGGATGCGCTCGTCGGCGAAATCGAAGCGGAGCAGCGCGAGCGCGAAGCGACGCATGTCGCGAGGCCATCGGCGCTGAGCCTGCTGCGCGATCCGCAGATCATCATCTTCTGCCTGATCTACTTTTCGGTGTCGCTGACGATCTACGGCGCGACGTTCTGGCTGCCGAGCATCATCCGCAAGATGGGGCATCTGAACGACTTTCAGGTCGGCCTGTTCAACTCGGTCCCGTGGCTTATTTCCATCGTCGCGATGTACGTGTTCGCGGCGCTGGCGGCGCGCTTCAAGTTTCAACAAGCGTGGGTCGCGTGCGTGTTGCTGATCGCGGCGGCTGGCATGTACGCCGCGGGTACGGGCAGCGCGGTGTTCTCGTTCGTCGCGATCTGCTTCGCGGCAATCGGCTTCAAGGCGGCTTCTTCGTTGTTCTGGCCGATTCCGCAAGGCTATCTCGATGCACGTATCGCCGCGCCAGTGATTGCGCTCATCAACTCGATCGGCAATCTCGGCGGCTTCGTTGCGCCGGCGACGTTCGGCTTCCTCGAACAAAAGACCGGCTCGATCCAGGGCGGGCTGACCGCGCTTGCGGTAGTATCGGTGGCGGCTGCCGTCATCGTGTTCTTCGCGCGCATGACGCCCGCCGTGCGGGGTCATGCGCAGGTCACGCGGCGCGGAACGTGATGCCGGGGCGCGTTATCGCCCCAGTTCCTTCAGATACGCCGCACGCGCCGCATAGCCGGTATTGGCGAAGTCCGTGAACACGCCATCGACGCCGAGGCGGTAGAACTTCAGATACTCCGCCGCCGGATCGCCGTTGTGGTCCGCAGCAAGGTACTTCTTCTCGTTGCGGAACGTGAAGACGTGCACGAAGAGGCCGGCCTTGTGCGCATCGGCGATGACGCTCGTTGCGGGCTGCGTGGTCGCCTGTGCCGTCGAGCCGACGAAGGGCGAGCCATCCGCGTTCGTCGCGGGGAAGGGCGTGATCTTGAGCGGCACGATCTGCGGCTTCCACGGACCGATGCCGTCTGCATAGGTCTTGATCTGCGCGAGACCTTGCGGCGTGAGCATCGCGTCGAACCAGCGCGGATCGCCGGCGACGGTCCAGTCGAACGGACGGCTATCCGTGATCTCGTTGTAGACGACCGCGCCCGTGCGATAGTCGACGTCATAGCCGTCGATCAACTGCACGGCCTTCGTGTTGAGGCCATGTGCGCGCATGTATTGCAGGCTCGACGGCTCGAAGCTCTGCACGAATACGGCGGCGTCGTGCGTGTTCAGGTTGTTGTCGTTGAGGATCTTGATGAGCGCATCTTCGAGCGGATGGCTGCCCGGCGCGCCGCATCCGTTGGCGATGGCCTGTGCGTTGTTCCATGTCGGGTTCTTCGTCTCGGGATAGACGGAGATCGTGCGGCCCGTCGCGGCGCTCTGCGCCTTCGCAATGTCGATGATCTGCTGGAACGTCAGAACGGGATACTTGCCGTTGTATTCCGTCGGCCGCTCGCTGGCGGCATCGTAGGTCGTGCCGCCGATCAACGTGCCGAGTTCGGCGGCCGTGAAGTCCGTGATCGACCAGTCGCCGGTGTGATCCTCGCCATCGACGATCAGCGACTTCAGCACCGACTTCGGATCGTTCGGATCGGTGAGGTCCGTCAGATATTGCGAAGGCCCGGTCTGCGGCGTGGTCTGCCACTTCACGTTGACGAGCACGCCGGGCACCGTGCGTTTTCTCGCGGCAACGGATGCGTTGGTCTTCGCGACATCCGCGATGTTCGTATTGTCCGACAGCCACGGGTTATGGCGCGCGACGAGCACGCAGTCCTTCGACAAGTGCAGGTCTTCTTCGAGCGCATCCGCGCCGTTCGTTGCGGCCAGTTCGTACGACGGCTGCGTTTCTTCGGGGCGCAGGCCCGGCAGACCGCGATGCCCGATGACGAGCGGCATCTTGCCGTCGAGCGTCGAGAAAGCGGCGGGAGCGGGCGCAGCAGGTGTCGTGTTGTTTCCGTCGCCATGACAGGCTGCAAGCGCCAAAGCCAGTGCAGTCAGTGCCAGCGACAACTTCGGTATTGCGGATAGAGAGGGCTTACGATCGCGCTTCATCGGCTTTCCGTGTCCTTATGATGGTCCCCGCGCATATTGCGAGAGCGCGATGACCCTCATATGTCCGGAAGCTCTCAATCGGCTTTCAGTAGCACAAGGGCGTTCGGGACGCTGCTACTCACGCAAGCAGCCGCGCGATGAGATCGGGCGTCGTGCGCACTTCGTACTTTCGCAACAGGCTCGCGCGATGAATGTCGACTGTGCGCGGGCTGATATTCAATTCCTTGCCAATCTCCTTGCTCGTCATGCCGTGCACGAGACAGGCGGCGACATCGCGTTCGCGCTCGGTCAATGTACTCGCGACGTCGGTTTGCTTGACGTTCTCCGACAGATCGGTGAACGTCCACATCGCCAGTTCGAAAGGACGCTTCGGGTTATAGCCGAAGCCGCGCACGGTCACCCAGAAATGCGTTCCGTCGATGCGGCGCATGATGCGATCGTCGCTGAACACGGCGCGCTTCGCGATGAGCGGCCCGAGGCGGCGGCCGGTGGTCGCGAAGTCTTTCTGCTGCGGATAAAGGCGGGAGAACGACTGACCGACTATGTCGTTACGCTCCGCTCTGAACAGTTCGAGGGCCCGCGTGTTGCAGTCGACCATGATTCGCTCGCGCGCCACGATGACCGCCACGGGCAGATGCCTGAAAAGGTCCTCGTAGTCGAGATTGCGCGTCGTATCGGTCGTGGTCGGCATGGGGTCTTTCGCGTACGTAGGCTCCTATGTAGTGTAGCCGGCCTGCGTTCGACTCAGCCGTTCCAGACTTCGCCGAACACGCGCAGCCAGTTTTCGCCCATCACTTTCTTGATGCGCGCTTCGCTCCAGCCCGCGCGCTGCATCGCGGCGGTGAGATTGGGAAACTCGCCGATCGTGCGAATGCCTTCCGGATTCACGACCTTGCCGAAGTCCGTCAGCCGGCGATAACGCCCCTTGTCATGCGTGATCCAGTCGAAAAACTCAGTGCTATAACCTTGGGTGAAGTCTGTGCCGATGCCGACCTTGTCTTCGCCGATCACATCGATCACGTATTCGATCGCTTCGAGATAGTCATCGACATTCGCCTCCGCGCCGCGCTTCAAGAACGGTGCGAACATCGTCACGCCGACGAAGCCGTTGGCATCGGCGATTTCCTTGAGCTGCTCGTCGGTCTTGTTGCGCGGATGTTCCTTGAGTCCCGACGGGCAGCAGTGCGAATACGTAACGGGCTTCTTCGAACACGCGATTGCATCCGATGACGTCTTCGCGCCGACGTGCGAGAGATCCACCAGGATGCCCACGCGGTTCATCTCCTGGATCACTTCGCGGCCATAGCCCGAGAGACCACCATCGGCCTCATAACAGCCGGTGCCGACCAGGTTCTGCGTGTTGTAGCAAAGCTGAACGACATTCACGCCCAGTTCTTTGAACACTTCGATATAGCCGAGGTTGTCCTCGAACGCATACGAGTTCTGGAAGCCGAAGATGATGCCGGTCTTGTTCTCTTTCTTCGCGCGAAGAATGTCGTCCGTGGTGCGTACGAGCGTGAGAATCTCACTGTATTCGCGGATCTGCTGCTTCATTTCCGCGATGTTGTCGATGGTCCTCTGGAAGTCGTCCCAGACCGAAACAGTGCAGTTGACGGCGGTCACGCCGCCTTTGCGCATGTCTTCGAAAACGGAACGCTCGAACTTCGAAATATTCAGTCCGTCGATGATGATGCTGGAGTCGTGAAGCGTGGTCATTGTTCGATGTTCTCCATGAAGGCCGCTCAGACCGTGCGCTTGTATGCGCGCTTGACGCTGGCGGCTTTGTTTCGGCTATCCGTCGCGGCTCCGGCATCTTCCAGCGCGGTTTTCGACGTTTCGAGCAGTGACAGGCCGCCGATCATCGCAAAGATCGATACCGCGATCAGATAGTACGCAGGCGACAGATTCGTCCCAGTGGAAGAGATGAGCCACGTCGCGACGAGCGGCGCGGTGCCGCCGAAGATCGTGTAGGCAAGGTTGTAGGTGATGGCGGACGCGGTGTAGCGCGTCTTCGTCGCGAAGACTTCCGACATGAGCGGCGCAGTCACCACGCCGGAAAGCACTGCGCCGATGGCGAGCAGCGCGACGCCCAACAAGGACTGCGACAACACACCGGAGCCGCCCAGCGAGAATGCCGGATACACCGACGCAATGATGAAGATGCACGTAGTTGCAATCGTCGCGCGGCGGCCGACCAGATCGGAGAACAAGCCGGCGAGCGGGCACAGGGCCGCGGCGAAGAAGAGAGCGAGCACGGTCACGAGCAGCGACGTGCCGCGAGAGAGATGCCCGGCCACTTGCAGATAAGTCGCGAAGTACGTCGTGAACGTATAGAACGACAGCGCCGTCACGGACACGAACGCGCCGAGCTTCAGGATATTCCACGACTGCGAATGCAGGGTTTCCATCAGCGGCGCATGCGCGACTTCGTGCTTCCCTTCGAGCGCCTTGAACGCGGGCGTTTCGTTGAGATTCACACGCAGATAGACGCCGATGAGACCGACCGGCGCCGCGATCAGGAACGGCACGCGCCAGCCCCAGTCGATCATCGCTTGCGACGACAGCGACGACTCCAGCAGATACGCGACCACGGCCGCACAGGCAAAAGACGAGAACGTCGACACCGGGACGAAGCTGCCGAAGAACGCGCGGCGACGGCGCGGCGCATGTTCCATCACGTAAGCGCAAGCGCCCGCATATTCGCCTCCTGCGGAAAACCCTTGCACGCAGCGGATCACCGTCAGCAGCAGCGGGGCCCAGTAACCGATAGTCGCGTATGTCGGAAGCAGGCCGATGAGCGTCGTCGATCCGGCCATTAGAAGAATCGTGAAAGCGAGGGTTCGCTTGCGGCCAATTCGATCGCCTACGATGCCGAAGAACAATCCGCCGAGCGGCCGGAATGCGAATGCGACTGCAAAGACCGCAAATGTCTTCAGCAATCCGACCGTGGGGTCACCGCTCGGAAAGAATTCGCGCGTCAGCATGGTGGCGAGAAATCCGTATGCGGCGAAGTCGAACCATTCGACGAAGTTGCCAATCGAGGCGGCGGCGATGACGCGTCGCAAGGTTCCGGTGTCGACTTCCTGCGTGTGTTGCGCTGGCATGGTGCCTCTCCTCTTCAAGTGTCGGTGCCTTGCGGTGTCCAAACGAGAGTAGAGGTTCAAATTACCTAGGTCCATACGTGCCAATTACCTAGGTAATCAGCGCGGTGCGGGAGGAATGAGCGGCGACGAAGGCGCGTCGATGGACGGCCTTCGGCCACTGCCGATTTCTTGTGTCGAATCGAATGGATTTCATCTCACTCAGAAATCACCCTACAACTCTTTTCATTTCTGTGAGAAATCGGGTCGAGAATCATCGAAGCGATAAAAAGTTGCGATTTAAACGATCCATGTTCGCGACTTATTCGCTCAGCGTGCCCTCTGTATGGCATAGTCGCGACATCGTCATTAAATGGGAGAAAGACAATGGCAACGATTGATAGCCTGAACGCAAGGATTGCGAAGCTGCAGGCACAGGCTGAAGCGCTTAGAAAAAAGCAGTCCGCGGGCGTCATTTCGCGAATTCAGCGACTAATGAAGGAACACGGTTTAACCGTCGATGATATCGGTCAAGGCAATCGAAACGAAACTCGAAGCGCTGAACCTAAAACCGAATCGACTGCTTCCGCGAAATATCGCGACCCGAAAAGCGGCGCTGAATGGAGCGGCCGCGGTCGCGCGCCGGGCTGGATTGCGAACGCAAAGAATCGGAATCGGTTTCTGATCGACGGTAATGCGGCGAGTGCAACGGTAACGTCCAAGAAGGCGTCTGTTGCGGGCGGCAATTATGTGAGAGGCCCGCAGCCGGCGAAGTATCGCGATCCGAAGTCGGGCGCGACGTGGAGCGGCCGAGGCAAGGCGCCGGCCTGGCTGGCCAATGCGAGAGACAGAACCCGCTTTCTGATCGATGCGGCTCAAGCCGGCTCGGACGCGAAGTCGTCGGGCGATAAAGCCGCTACCGGAAGCGCTCGCAAGAAAGCAACGGTGAAGGCTGCTTCGAAAAAGGCATCGGCGAAGAAAGCGTCTGCTTCGGTGAATAAGCCTGTAAGCAAGAAGGCCGCTTCGAAAAAGGCCGCTTCGAAAAAGGCCGCGCCTGCCGCCGCGAAGAATAATGCGGGAGCATCTGGTGCAGACACGTCGGTGCCCGGAGCATCGAATCAGGCTGTCTGATTTTGCCGGGATGATGCGCTTCGCCTGACGAGATCTTCGGCCGATCATTGATCCGGGTTGCCACTACGGATATCCTTGAATCGTTCGTCGTCGTTGAATGCGGGTCAACCCGGAGACAACCGTTTGATGAAGCGCGCTTTCGCTTTCTCCTGCATGATCGCCGTGGGCGCGATCATTTGCGGATGCAATAAGGATGGGTCCCGGAACGCGACTCAGGAATCCGGCGCTTCGGCAACTCAGGCGGCGAGCGCAGCATCTGCTGCATCGAGCGTGCAGGAACGGGGTGCGTTGTCGGCCGTCGCCAAGGCGCAATTGCCGGGCGAAGCAGTGGAAACACTGCGTCTGATCAAGGCGGGCGGCCCCTATCCGTTTGGCGAGGACGGCGTCCTGTTTCGCAACAGCTCGACATTGTTGCCGCAGCATCCTCGCGGCTATTACCATGCCTACACGGTGCGGACGCCCGGTTCGACAGATCGCGGGCAACGGCGCATCGTGTGTGGCGGGCCGCGCAAGCAGACGAGCGACTGCTACTACACCGACGATTATTACGTGACCTTCAAACGTATCGCGGAATGAGTTCGGGCGAAGAAACCGATTCGCTTCTCTGAAAGAGCGCGACTGACAAATCGCATTGCTTCGTCGCTGTGCGTTCTGTTCAGCGAAGTGTCATTTCTCGAACGTTCCGACGAGGCCGCCAGACTATCGCTTCTCACCAGCCATGAAACAACGTCTGCGGATGAATCTCGTGCAGAGAAAACAGCGACTGCGGCGCGCGGGCTGCAATCGCGCTGTGAAAGATGGGCTGGGCGTGGCGGACGACTATAGGTCGAAACTCGTGGCCATCTATTCGCAGCATGAAGCGTTGTTCAAGCGACTGGAGAACGCGAGCGTCGAGCATCGGTAGCGGTCTGCCCACGCGTTTCGTCGACACGCCCTGAACGACGGCACGTCTCTGGTTTACGGCATCTTCGTGTCGAACTTGATGCGCCGGGACTGCCAGTTCTCATCGCCTCGACGCCGCCATCGCGTCCGCACTCAACTTTCTTTTTCATCCGCCGATATTTCATCCAGTGGCCGAAAGGCCGACGAAAGATCGAGACGCACGCGTAATGCGAAGAGGACGGAGCAAATGAGAAGACTGAGTTTCAAGGCGACATTGTGGAGCACCGTCGGGTTCATCTGGGTGAGCCTGATCGTGCTGTCGCTATTGAGCGCGACGATGACCCGCACGATGATGATGCACGACCGCGAACGCGGCCTGGCCGAGCAAGTGCAATCGGCGGTGAGCGTCGTGAATCACTACGTCAAGCAGGCGCAAAGCGGCGCGATGTCGGAAGCCGATGCCAAACAGGCGGCCATCGCCCATTTGCGGCCCATTCGCTACGGTCAAAGCGGCTACATGCTCGTCGTCGATTCGAACATGCTGCAATTGCTGAACCCGATCCGCCCCGAGACCGAAAACAAGATCAACGATCTCGTCGACAAGACGGGCAAGCATTTCACCGCCGAAATCGTCAAGCACGGACTCGACGGCACGCACCTCACGAGCTATCTCTATCCGAAGCCGGGCGAAACCGAAGCGCTTCCGAAAAGCGCTTACGGTGAATACGTCCGCGCATGGGACTGGCACGTCTATACCGGCGCTTATGTCGATGACATCGATCGCGAGTTCGGCGTGCGGCTCTTCGAGATGCTTGGAATCGTCGGCGTCGTCGGTGTATTGCTGACAGTGGCGATCGGCTGGATCATCCGTAACGTGCTGAGAAAACTGGGCGGCGATCCGCAAGACGTCGCCGAGGCATGCGAACGTATCGCAGCGGGCAACCTGACCGAACCGGTTCATGTTCCCGCCGGTTACGAGAAGAGCCTGATGGCGTCCGTGCGGGCGATGCAGGATCGCCTGCTCGACGCGATCGGCGCGGTCACGTCATCGGCGAAGGCCATTGCGAACGCGACCAATGAAATCGCCGCCGGCAACACGGACCTGTCCGCGCGCACGGAAGAGCAGGCCGCTTCGCTGCAAGAGACGGCGGCGAGCATGGAAGAACTGACTGGCACCGTGAAGCAGAACGCCGACAACGCGCGTCAGGCAAGCGGCCTCGCCGATAACGCAAGCGCGGTGGCGAACGAGGGCGCGGCCATCGTCGGCCAGGTGGTGGATACGATGGCGGGCATCCAGGAAAGCTCCGGCAGGATCGCGGATATCATCGGCATCATCGAAGGCATTGCTTTCCAGACCAACATTCTCGCGCTCAATGCAGCGGTGGAAGCCGCGCGGGCAGGCGAACAGGGCCGCGGCTTCGCCGTCGTGGCAAGCGAAGTGCGCAGCCTCGCACAGCGCTCGTCGAGCGCGGCGAAAGAGATCAAGGCGCTGATCGACACATCGGGCGATCGCGTCGGCGCGGGCACGGAACTGGTCGCGAAGGCGGGCGATACGATGCGCGGCGTGCAGTCCGCGATCCAGCGCGTGACCGATATCATGGGTGAGATCGCGTCGGCATCGCATGAGCAGAGCCGGGGCATCGAGCAGGTGAATCAGGCGATCACGCAGATGGACGAGGTGACGCAGCAGAACGCCGCGCTCGTCGAACAGGCCGCAGCAGCAGCCGGCTCTCTCGACGATCAGGCGAAACAGCTTCGTCAGGCGGTCGCGATTTTCCGAACGAGCCGGGACAGTGCAGGCGTTGCGTCTGTTATCGAAAGCCAGCCCCGGCCAGTGACGATCAAACGCACGCAAAGCCGCACCGCGCCCGCAGCGCCGAAACGCGAGCCGGTGAAAGCCGCACCTACGGCGATGGCGACCGCGTCGTCGGACAAGGACTGGGAGACTTTCTAAAAACCGCCCGCGTCCGCGAGCGAGTGACTGCTGTGATAGTCTGGTCTGCCGCGCTGCATAGACAGCGAGTGAGTTCGATGCAGTAGCCCGAACCGCGCTCATTCGCTGACGCCGTGTGTTCTCCTGAGGCGAGACATGAAGTACCTATCGCGCATCGCAGTCATGCTTGTGCTTATCGCATCCAGCCTGCGTGCGGACGCGCAGAACATGCGTCTCACGGATGCGCAAAGGGTCGGCATCTTCATCGTCGCCAATCAGGCGGAAGTCGTGGCGGGCGAGCTTGCGTTGCGTAGAACGCAGTCGCGAAGCGTGCAGAATTACGCGCGGCGAGTGATTGCCGAACATGACAGCATGAACCGTCAGGTGGCCGCCATGTTGCAGCAGCTTGGCGAACAGGCCCGGCCCAGCGCGATGAGTGAGTCGCTATCGCGGCAGGTACGCGATGACCTCGCCGTGCTCGATGATGTGCAAGGCCGTGACTTCGACCTTGCGTATCTGGAACATGAAATCGCGTGGCATCAGCGGTCGATCGCGGCGGTTGATGACTTCGTCCGCACGACGACGAGTGCGGACGTCAAGGCGCTGATGGCTGCGTCGCGGCCAGCCTGCATACTGCATCTCGATCAGGCGCAGCGGCTGGATTGGGCGTTGCGTCGATGAGGCAAGGCTTGCCCACGCGCGAGCCGCTTTTATTCCGCTGGCGCCACCGACGCGCCTTCGATTCCGTGCCGTTTCAGCGCATCGGCGACGAACCCCGACGCCTTCACGTCTTCCACGAATGCACGCAGTAAATCCGCTGCTGCTTCGCCACGGCTCTTGGGCGTGCCCATCGCTTGCCGGATGACCATGAAGCGCTCGCCGAGCAGCCGCAATCCGGTTGTGCGCGCAGCATCGGATTCCAGCTGCTGACGCACGCCCGCCGCCACATCCAGCCCTTGCTCGATGAACGTCTGCACGACCGCCTGCGATGTCGGCGCGCGCACGATCTCCGCGTGCTTCAGCTCGCGCGTCAGAAAGAGATCGTAGGCGCTGCCTTTACCGACCGTCACGCGCACGCCTTCGCGGTCCACGTCCTCATTGCGCCGGATGCTCGACTCGTCGCGCACGAGATAGCAGCCTTCGATCAGCACATACGGCGCCGTGAACGCGATGCTTGCGCCGCGCAACGGATCGATCGCGAAGAAGCCGATATCCGCCTGTTCGTTCGCGACCGCTTCGACCGATTTGCTGGCGGTATCGAAGACGACGAGTTCCATATCGACGCCGAGCCGCCGTGCGAACTCACGCGCGAGATCGATCGATACGCCGAACGGCTCACCCGTTTGGGCTCGCTTGTTCGCGAGAATCGGATTGCCGAGATTGATGGATGCCCGCAATTTGCCTTCAGGCGCAATCTTCCAAACGACGTCTTGATCGATATGCATGATGGTGTCGGTAATGGCTCAGGGTTTGGAAACCGGGAATGTGGATGCTGCATCGATCGATAAGACAGCAGCCGGGGTACGCGGTTCACGCGCTTGACTGAATCCACGAGAGATCCTCATTCATTCCGATTTGAAAGGACGGCGAGCTTCAATGACGTCGCGAGCAACGGGACGTATCAGTTTAAGCCCACGCTTCTCCGTGCAACGACTCGCGGCCGGAACTGCCGCGCGTGATGATGTTCGCGGGCGACAAAGCCGCGTTCAAGAAGTCGGGCAAACGAAAGTCCGATGAACGAATGCGCGTCGAACGGTGCGCCTTTTTCACTGATGCCGCCCGATGTTCTATCCTCTGTCATAGGAGCCGTCGAGTCCGAAACACGGAGGTGAGTGATGGCCTGCACTCAGCATGGCGCTGGCGGCGCGCTGCGTACCGTGAAGAATCTTCCGTGCCCGCCCGGTCTGCCCGTGCTCGGCAATCTCTTTCAACTGGCGCCGCCGAAGCTGCATCTGACGCTCGAGCATTGGGCGAAGCGTTACGGGTCGCCTTACCGCGTGCAGCTCGGCACGCTGCCGATCACCGTGTGGACGCAGGCGGACCTGTTCCAGACCGTGATGCGCGAGCGGCCTCATGTCTATCGACGCATCGCGCCGATGGAATCCGTGCTCGCGGAACTCGGCGGCAATGGCGTGTTTTCCGCTGAAGGCGCGGCATGGGCGCCGCAGCGCCGGCTCGTGATGCACGCGCTGTCTCCATCGAACATCAAGTCGTTCTTCCCGGCGCTGGCCGCCATCACCGAGCGCTTTCTCGTCCGGCTGCGCGAGGCCGCGAACGCACACAGAACGCTCGAAATGACCGACGAGCTGAAACGCTACACGGTCGATGTGACGAGCACGCTCGCATTCGGTGAGGACCCGCATACGCTGGAACGGGATCGCGGCGTCATTCAGGAACACCTCGCGCTGATACCGCCTGCACTGATGCGGCGCGTCTCGGCGCTCTTTCCGTATTGGCGTTACTTCAGCCTTCCACGGGACAGGCGTCTTGCGCGCGCCATGGCAAGCGTGCACGAGTATGTCGATACGATGATCGAGCGAGCGCGCAGGCGCTTGTCCGCATGTCCCGGCGCGCCGCCCGGCAACCTGCTGGAAGCGATGCTGCTGGCCCATGACGACGACGGTTCCGCCGTCACCGACGAGCAAATCGCGGCCAACGTCCTGACCTTGCTCGTCGCGGGCGAGGATACGACAGCGAACGCCATCGCGTGGGCGCTGATGTACATCGCTACCGATCCGCACTTGCAGCGTCGCGTGTTCGACGAATCGTTCGATACGCTCGGCCCTCGCAGCGTATGCCCGGACTTCGACGCACTGAAGCGGCTTGATCTGTGTGAAGCGGTGTGCAGCGAAGCGCTGCGCCTGCGCCCAGTCGCCGCGATCCAGACGTTCGAGCCGCTAACGGAGGTGAACGTCGGCGGCGTGCTCTTGCCGCCGGGCACGCGCATGTTCTACCTCACGCGGCCTTGCATGCTCGACCCAAAAAACTTCGCGCAGCCCGACGAGTTTCTTCCCGATCGTTGGCTGCAACATCGAACAGCAGCAAGCACACCGCACGAACAAAAGGCTTACCTCTCGTTCGGTGCGGGTCCGCGCGTGTGTCCGGGGCGCTATCTGGCCGCCGTGGAAATGCGCCTCGTCATATCGATGATGACAAGGCACTTCGATATCGAACTCGCCACCGATCCCGCGACCATCAAGGAAGTATCGGCGTTCACGATGGTGCCGGACCGGATGCCGCTCACGCTCGCAGCGCGGTCATAACGCAACGTCGATCTGCGCCCGCAGTCGAGACGTTCATTAGCGCCACGCGGATTCGCGGATCACGGAGCAGAAGTTTCGCGCCTTAAATAGAGGCTCCTTGTCCGCGATGACATCGGCTTTCACGTTGCCGAAAGTCGTATCAGGCTTGTGTTTGATGCCGTCATAGAAGGCCTTAATGATGTCCTCCTTGAAATGCGCCGTGCGAGGGTGAGCGCCGACGACTGCGTTGCGTTCGGCGTCGCTGTATTGCGGATACGTGAGACCGAGCACATCCATCTCGACACCGGCCGTCACGAGGGCGATCACCGGATGCATATGCTCGGGCACGCCTGGCGTCGTATGCAGCGCGATGGATGTCCACACGAGGTCGATATCCTGAGTGCTGATTCCCCGTTGCTTCAGAAAGTCTCGCGCGGCGTTGGCGCCGTCCACTTCGAATCGCTGGTTCGTGCTGCTGTGCGACGGCATGAGGCCGATATCGTGGAACATCGCGCCGGCATAGAGCAATTCGGCGTCGAACGTAAGGCCGCGATGCTGTCCGGCCAGTGCGCCGAAGTAATACACGCGGCTCGAATGATTGAAGAGAAGTTCGGTCTCCGTGTCGCGAATGAATTCCGTGATTTCGCGGGCCAGCTTGCTGTCGGGAATGGCAATGCCACTGACGCTTGCGCTCATGACGTTCTCCGGGAAAGGGTGAAAGCTCATTCTCGGACGTGATACGCTTGGCAACAACAGGCGGGAACCGTCGATTCCTGCCATTTCGCGCGGCTTTCGGACCTGGAGTGAATCGGCGTGGCTAAAACGATTGCGATGCTGGCGATGCCCGGCGTGCAAATGCTCGACGTGTGCGGACCGCTAGATGTATTCGCGCAGGCGAATGTCGAAGCGGGCCGCATCGAATACGAACTGAAGATCGTCGGGACCAGGGCGGGCCAGTTGAAAAGCTCGTCCGGCGCCCGCCTGCTGCCTGACGAGATAGCAGGCGACGCCTTCAGTTCCGCTCATACCTTGCTCGTCGCGGGCGCGCCGCATGCATCGACGATGACGTTACCGAGCGCGTTGCGCACGTGGCTCAGAACCATGTCGAAGCGCTGCCGGCGCTTCGGCTCGGTATGTACCGGAGCCTTCATTCTCGCGGAGGCCGGCTTGCTGGAGGGACGGCGTATCACGACTCACTGGTCGTGCGTGGAAGAGTTATCGAGCCGGTATCCCGGCATCAGCGTCGAGCCTGACGCGTTGTATGTGCGGGACGGAAAAGTGCGAACCGCGGCCGGCGTGACGGCCGGACTCGATCTTGCGCTGGCGCTCGTCGAAGAAGATCTGGGACGCGAGGTCGCGATGCGTGTCGCCAGCCAGCTCGTCATGTTCTTCAAGCGTCCGGGCGGCCAGATGCAGTTCAGCCGTCAGGGACACGCGCAGCCAGCGGGCCGCTCGGTGTTGCAGGACGTGCAGCGCCTCGTCGCCGCGCGCCCCGATCTGGACCATAGCGTCGCGAGTCTCGCCGCGCGTGCGCGTTTGAGCCCACGGCACTTTGCGCGCCTGTTTCAGGCGGAAGTGGGCGTGACGCCGGCCGCATGGGTCGAGGCGGCTCGCGTTGCGGCGGCGCGTGGCTTGATCGAGACGAGCGGCGATACGCCGAAACAGGTCGCCGCCAAGTGCGGATTTTCTAACGCCGATGTGTTGCGGCGGAGCTTCCTCAAGCATGTCGGGGTGACGCCTTCGGAATATCGAAAGCGCTTTGCGACGCGTGTCTGAGGCGCTATGAAATCGGCAGCGATGTATCGCGTTTGATTTCGCGCAACGACAGCATGGACTCGACGGCGGTTACACCGGGCAAGGTTCGTAAGACGTCGCGCATGAAAACGCCGTATTCGTCGAGATCGCGCACGACAATCTGCAAGAGGTAATCCGCCGTCCCCGACACGTTATGGCAGGACACGATGCGCTCGATGCCCTGTACTTCGCGCTCGAAGCGGTCGGACAGTGCACGATCGTGGACGCTGAAGCGCACCTGCGCGAAAGCGACGACGCCGAGATCCAGCCGCCTGCGCACAAGCAGCGCGCGATAACCCTCGATGTACCCATCGCTCTCGAGGCGCTTCAGGCGTCGCGCACAGGGCGTCTCGCTGAGGCCGACGCGCTCGGCGAGCTTGGCAATCGGGAGCCGTCCGTCCTTCTGAAGCGCCGCCAGAATGGCGCGGTCGATGCGGTCCAATTCAAGCATCGGTTTCCTCCATACAATCCCGCAACGTTAGCGGAAAGCGCTTCGATCTGCACGGCAGGGCCCGCGTTTCGACGGAAAACCTCGCTAAACGAGTGGCACCATGATCGCAAATGAAGGAGGAATCGATCATGGTCTCAATTCACGTACTCGGGCTTTTTATCGGCGCGCTCGCCGTCGTGTATGCGCTTCCCGGACCCGATATGGCGCTCGTATTACAGGCCAGCGCTGGGCGAGGGTTCAGACAAGGCGTTGCCGTGGCCGGCGGTCTTGCGACGGCCCGCGCCGGGCATGTCACGCTTTCGGCATTGGGCGTGGCGGCGCTGTTGCGCAGCGCGCCCTGGCTCTATAACGGCGTGCGTATCGCGGGGGGTCTTTATCTGGCCTATGTCGCCGTGCAGATTCTTCGTGCGCCCGCTTTCGGCATGGAGGTGCGAGCACGCGAAGGCGCCGGGCCGTCGCTTTCTAACGCCTATGCAAAAGGCGTCTTGGGCAATTTGCTGAACCCCAAAGCGCTTTTGTTCTGTTCGGTGCTTCTGCCGCAGTTCGTGGACCCCGCCGCCGGCGCGGTGTGGTCGCAGGTGATGGAGCTTGGCGTCGTGCTCGTTGTCGTCGGCGCGGCCTTCGACCTGACGCTTGCTGCCGGCGCGACGCGCCTCTCACGCTGGCTCACGCGTCACCCTCGCATGCAGCAAGTTCAGCGTTGGACGTTTAGCGCGACCCTGCTTGCGTTCGCCGCGCGCCTGTCGCTCGATTGAATCTTCTTGCGGCGTGTCCATGATCTGAAGAATTTGCCTGTAGTAGGGTATACGTAGGGTCTTAATTACCGCATTATTTTCGTAAAATCCAGGTAAAACATTCCAACATATCTGAGAGAACGCGGTAATGGAAAGCGATTACGAAGTACTCTACAAGGGCTGCACGCTGTCGCCACTCGCTGTTGAGGACGGCCCGTTTTACACGGCGATGCTCATCATGCGCACCGCCGATGGCGAAATGCGCGCGAGCGGCGCGCTTGGCCAGTTTGCATGCGCGTTATCTGCAAGACGTTACGCGCTTGCATATGGCATGGCGGACGTCGACCACCGCGAACCGCCGCTCCCGGACTGGCCGCCGGTTCAGGCCAAAGCGGTAAAGGCTACCCATCGCGCAAGGGTTTGATCCCGCAGCGCGAGCAAGGCGTCCGCGTTACGGCGCGACCGCGTCGGCCACCTCGCTGCTCCAGTACGCGGGAAGCGCCTTGTATGGGTTCGGCAGCGTCAACGAAGTGACGTACACGCTTCCGGCACCATGCGTTTTTGCATACGTCACCACGCGCGGCAATTGCGCGGCGCTCACGTTATAGACGATATGCACGAACCGGCTCTTCGGATAAGCCGCCTGCCATCCCATCGTCTGATAGTTCGCATAGCTCCTCGCATTGCTTTCGAACACGACGAATTGATCGGCAGTCGGCAAGCTCGCATAAAGCTCGGGGATATTCGTACCCGGATTTCCGATGACCGTATAAGTCGGCTTCAGCCCCTTGATGTAGTTGTAGACCGACTGATAAAACTGGATGTGGGAGGCCTGGTTGTCCGCCGTCATTTCGTCGATGAAGAATCCGTCGACCGCATATAGCGCGATATATCTATTGATGTCAGCCACGACCGCGGAAAGCGATCGCTTCGTGTAAGACGTCGATACATAGCCGATTACCTTGCCGCCCGCCGCTCGCAATCGTGCGATGGCGGCCGTGTAGTTTGCATCGGCGGTGACGCCCGGACCGCTGTTGGGATTCAGAATCGCCGTGGTCGGTATCTTGCGCGCCGTTGCCGTGAGCGCGTCCCAGTTCGCAACGTTTTTCGCTGCATCGAAATAGGCAGGCACGACCAACGTAACCGGCGCGCTCGCCGTACTCGCCGTCGTGCCCGCGAGCGCAACGCCGCTGAACGCGATCGACGACACCACTATGCTTGCCTTGATGAATTTCATTCGTCCTCCTTACGCCCGTCGTCGGAATCGTGTCGATTGGCCCGCCTTAGTGCGACGGGCAACTTTGTTATGCGTCGCTAGATTGCTCCCGCTTCGCCCGACGTATTAACGGCGTCGTGGTGCCGGTTCTTTAGTGCATCGGGCAATCATTGGCGTCCGTTTTATGCGCCGATTGCCCGATACGCCCTCGCGAAACAGCCTTCATCGGCGCGAGCAAGCGTCGCGCGCGCTCGACTTCCTCTCCGAGTTGCTCGATCAGCCATCGCGCGACATGCCGCGTGCCGTCCGACGGATTCGACGAACGATATTCGAGCACGTAATGGCAGCCCGTTTCAATGTAGCGGTCCCATGCGGGAATCACCTTGCCCTCGTTGAGCGGCGCGGCGATGGCCAGCAGCCAGCCGAGCACGACGCCTTGGCCGAGCATCGCGCATTGCACGGCGAGACCGGGGTCCGTGTGATGCACCGCTTCACCGATGCCTTTGTCCGAAAGCCCCGTCGCGCGATGAAAGTCCGCCCATGAATGCGTGGTCACATCGAGATGAATATAGGCATGACCTTCATGCGACTTCGGCGCATCGAGCGGTCCGGATTCAGCGATATAGTTGGGACTGCAAACAGGAACGATGATCTCGGGGCAAAGACACGAAGGATCGCTTTCGGAGCCGGGACCGTGCAGCCGGATTCCGAGGTCCGCATCTTCGAGCGGTCCGTACAGGCGGCCCGGCATGACCTGCAGACGCAGATTGATCGACGGAAAGCGCTTGCGAAAGTCCGCATAACGGGGCAGAAGCCATAAGGCAGCGAAACCGCTTGCGAGCGATAGCGTGACGATCTCGCCGCGCGCATGATCGCGCTTGAGTTGGTCGATGGTGTCGCCGATCTGACCGAAGCCGGATGCAACCGCACGTTGCAGCGTTGCGCCGCGATCCGTCAGGGTAAGCCCTAGCTTCGTGCGTTCGAAGAGCTTGAAGTCCAGCGCGTCTTCAAGACGCGCCACCATGCGGCTCACCGCGACGGGCGTCACGTTGAGTTCGCCGGCCGCCTTGGTGAAGCTCAAAAGCCGCGCGGAGGTTTCGAATACGAGCAGTGCCTGAAGCGAAGGAAGTCGCAGACTCATACAACACCATGTTATGGGGCATGCATCGATTTGTAATTTGACGGCAGATATTGGTCTTCTTACCTTGAGTCCGACGCTCAACTCATCTGGCAGGCCATGACACCCCACACCGATCACCGCGCCGCCGCACCCGCATCGTCGGACCCGTTGCTTCAGCCATTCACCCTCAGGCATCTCGTCCTCAAGAACCGTGTCATGAGCACGAGCCACGCAAGCCGCCTGACGCGCGATGAATTCCCGCAAGAGGTCTATCAACGTTATCACGAGGAAAAAGCGAAAGGGGGGCTTGCGCTGACGATGTTCGGCGGTTCGTCCAACGTCAGCATCGACAGTCCCAACACCTTCCAGCAGATCAACGTATCGACCGATGCCGTCGTGCCGCATCTGCGGCGCTTTGCCGATCGCATTCACACGCATGGCGCGGCGCTGATGTGCCAGATCACGCATCTGGGACGGCGCGGCGATGCGTATACGGAGCCGTGGCTGCCGATGATCGCGCCGTCGGCGGTGCGCGAAACGCTGCATCGCGCGATACCGCAGGCCATGCACGACGCCGACATCAAGCGCGTGATCCGCGACTTCGGCCTCGCGGCGAAGCGTTGCCGCGATGGCGGCCTCGATGGCATTGAAACGCATGCGGGCGGGCATCTCATCGGGCAGTTCATGGACCCGACCGTGAACCTGCGCACTGACAAATATGGCGGTTCGACGGCCAATCGCGTGCGCTTTGCGATTGAAGTCCATGAAGAGATACGCAAGCAGACGGGTGACGATTTCATCGTTGGCTTTCGCTTTGCGCTCGAAGACGGATGCAGCTTCGAAGAAGGGCTCGAGATGTCGCGCATCTTGCAGCGCACCGCGCTATTCGATTTCTTCAACGTCACGTTCGGGCGCATGGACACGAAGATGTCGCTCGCGGTGAATTCCATGCCGGGCATGTTCGTGCCGTCCGCGCCGTGGCTGCCGAAAGCTGCAGCATTCAAGCGCGCAGTCGATTTGCCCGTGTTCCACGCGGCCAAGATCGCGGATCTCGCCACCGCGCGCTATGCGATCCGCGAAGGGCTGCTCGACATGGTCGGCATGACGCGCGCGCATATCGCGGAGCCGCATCTCGTGAAGCTCGTCGAAGCGGGCAAGGAAGACGAAGCGCGGCCTTGCGTCGGCGCATCGTTCTGCCGCAATTTCCGCGCGACCTGCATCCATAACCCGGCGACATCACGCGAGACGTATCTCACGCATGACATTGCACAGGCGGCGCACAAGAAGCGGGTGCTGATCGTCGGCGCGGGACCGGCGGGTCTCGAAGCGGCGCGCATCAGCGCAAAACGTGGCCATGACGTGACCGTGCTCGAAGCCAATTCGACGGCGGGCGGACAGATGCTGCTCGCGGCGACGGGAAGCTGGCGGCGCGATCTCATCGGCATCGTGGACTGGCGGGTGTCGCAACTGGAACAACTCGGCGTCGAGGTGCGCTACAACCACTATGCCGAACTGAGCGACGTGCTCAGTCACGGCGCGGATGCCGTCATCATCGCGACGGGCGGCCTGCCCGACCTCGATGCGTTGCCGGGCGGCGAACTCTGCAAGTCGGTGTTCGACGCACTGACGGAAACGCCGCCGCGCGCCGGCAGCGTGCTCGTGTATGACGGCACGGGCCGGCACAACGCCTATCTGTGCGCCGAGCGTTATGTCGATGCGGGCCTCGACGTGTCGCTTGCTTTGATCGACAGCACGCCCGCGCAGGAAACGGGCGGACGCGGCGACGATCAGGCATGGATGCGCCACATCGCGCGCTGGGACGTGCCGGTGCGGACCAATGTCGAACTGATCGAAGTCAGCGCGTCTGCGAGCGGCAAGCGGCGCGCGATGTTCCGCCATCATCTGACGGACGAACTGGTCGAAGTGGAAGCGGACCATGTGGTTGTCGAGCGCGGCATGCTGGCCGTCGAAGACCTGTTCGAAGCCGCGCGCATGTATTCGGTCAACGACGGCTACACCGATCTCGAAGCCTTCGCGACAGCCAGGCCGCAGCCCGCTGCACAGGAAGGCGAGGCAGGGCAGTTCCATCTGTACCGCATTGGCGATGCAAGCGCGTCGCGCGACATCCATACGGCCATCTACGACGCGTACCGGCTTTGCCTCGCGCTCTGACGGACCGACCCTTCCATCCGCATGACGACATCACCGAGCGAGGCTGCCCATGACATTGCCGAAAGACTTCGTTGTCGCCGATCCTTCCCGCCGCAAGGCGATCAAAACGCTGGCCGCCGCGGGCGCCGCGACGCTGATCCTGCCGGGTGCATCGTCGCTTGCATTCGCCGCGACGGAAGCCGCGCCGCAACGCGGCGGACGCATTCGCGTTGCGCTCGCGAATCAGTCGCTGATGGACTCGCTCGATCCCGCGAAGGGCACGCATACCGGCGACTATTCGCGCGCCTATATGTTCTATAGCGGCCTCACCGAACTCGACGCCGACTTCAAGCCGCAGAACGCGCTCGCCGAGAAGCTGGACTCCGACGACTTCGTGAAGTGGAACGTCACGCTCAAGCCCAACGTGCACTTTCACGACGGCAAGCCCTTCACTGCCGACGATGTCGTGTTCTCGCTGATGCGTCACAAGGACCCGGCGACGGCGTCGAAGGCGAAGTCCATCGCGGACGGCATCGCATCGGTGAAAGCGGCCGGACCGCTCAAGGTCGAGATCACGTTGACGGAGCCGAACGTCGATCTTCCCGCGCTGCTCGCAATCCCGCACTTCGTGATCGTCGCTGCGAACACGACCGACTTCTCGAAAGGCAACGGCACCGGGCCGTTCATCTGCAAGGAATTCACGCCGGCGCAACGCTGCATCGGCGTGCGCAATTCAAACTTCTGGAAGCCGGGCAAGCCCTATCTGGATGAAGTGGAAGTCATCGGCATTGGCGACGATGCCGCGCGCACCAACGCGCTGCTCGCGGGCGACGTGCAGCTCATTTCGCCGCTGCCCGCACGCGATGTCGACCGCATCAAGCAGACCGGCAAGGCGACCGTGCTCGAAAGTCCGGCGCAGCTTTACTCGGACCTCGCATTGCGTCAGGACATGCTTCCGACCAAAAGTACCGACTTCAACGAAGGCATCAAATATCTGCATGACCGGCAACGCATCGTGAACGTGATGCTGCGCGGCCACGGCACGCTCGCGAACGATCATCCGGTGCCGGAGTGGCATCCGTACTTCATGAAAGGATTGCCGCAGCGCGCCTATGACCCCGACAAGGCGCAGTTCCACTTCAAGAAGGCCGGCACGCAGAGCGCGCGGGCGGAAATCATCGCGCCGCCATCCGTGGAAACGGCCCTCGATTCCGCGATGCTGGTTCAGCAAGCGGCGAAGCAGGCGGGCGTCGACATCAACGTGCGCCGCGTGCCCGCCGATGGTTACTGGAGCACGTACTGGATGAAGTACCCGATGACCTACGGTTCCATCCTGCCGCGCCCGACGCTCGATCTGCTGTACACGCAGTTCTTCCGCTCGAACGCGAACTGGAATGAATCGGGCTGGAAGAACGAGCAGTTCGATCAACTGCTGGTGCAGGCGCGCCGCGAGCGCGACGATGCGAAGCGCAAGCAGATTTACGGCGACATGCAGACCATCGTGTACGAGAAGAACAGTCTCGTGATACCCGCGTTCATCAACTTCATCGATGGGCAGAGTTCGACGCTGCGTGGCCTGAAGGGCAGTCCGTCGGGCCGCGTGATGGGTTATCGCTTTGCGGAATTCGCGTGGCTTGCGAAGGCGTGAGCGTGCCTGGCTTTACCAGAGCGCCTGGCTCGTCAGGGCGAACTGCGTGAGCGATGCATCGGTGGATGGCGTGCCGTTCAGCGCCATCTGCTCGATGGTATCGACGAGCGGCAGGCCCTGTCCTTCGAGCCACGCTGAAAGCCCGTAACGCAGCGGGGTATCGACGCGCACGAACATGCCCGCGTTCAGCGCGAGCCAGTAGCTGATCAACGCTTTGGCGCGGCTTTGATCCGGCGATTCGGGCGCGATCACCGGGCCGATCACGTGGCCATCGCCGAAACGCCGGAACAGCGCGAAGCCGACCAGTTCGCCATCGCGGTCCAGTGCGATGCCGCTCGCGACATCGAGCAGATGCGGCATCACTTCGGTGCGATCCATGCCCGTCGCGCGGGTCGCGAGATCGGCGAGACGGGGCGTGTCCTTCGCGCCGATCGGACGAAGCCGCTCGCCCGGCGGCAGTGAAACGAGCGGCGGCTGGAAGGCCGCGCCCTGATGCTGATGAATCGTATCGATGCGCGTGAAGCCGCGTTCCTCGCACAAGTGCCTGCCTTCATTCGATACATGGATGAGCAGCATGCGCGAGGCGTGCGCCTCGATCAGGCGGTCGAGCAATGCACGCCCGATGCCCTGACGTTGATGCTCGGGCGACACGATGAACATGCCGAGCGTGGCGGCGCTTTCGCCGAACTGCCAGGCGAGCGCCGTGCCGACGAGCGCGCCTTGCGCATCGACAGCGGCGAAACCGCGGCCGAGACGTGCGGCGAAGCGCCAGTCGTCGGCCCGATGCCGCCATTTGACGGACATGGAAAGCGCATGCCCGGCGGGGATGTCGTCGCGCGTGAAAGCCCGGTATTCGACCACATCGCGATTGTTCGAGTCGGGCACGCCGGCCTCCTCACTTTGAAGACTATTACCGTGACTGTGACACCGCGCCGCGTGCATGGCTAGGACGATCTTCCTGTCCCACATAGGCAATGGACCGCGCGATGTGGTGCAACGCAAAAGCGCAGGTTATCGCGCCGACAACGCGTGCGCTGTGCTGTATCGGCAATTTTGTCGGCGATTTATGCCGGGCCTGCGGTCCTACGATGATGTCATGCCAACGCAGCATCCCGAGGAGGATTCACGCATATGGACCGTTTCGATCCCGCCAGCATCGGCATCAGGAGCGGGCACTTCATCGGCGGCGAACTGATCGATGCGGGCGCGTCGCGCATCGACGTCGCGCGGCCATCGGATGGCCTCACGTATGCATCGGTGCCCGTCGCCGATGAGGCGATGATCGACTATGCCGTGCAGAACGCATACGCCGCGTTCAAGCGAAGCGACTGGGCGCGCCGTGCGCCGCGCGAGCGCGCCCGCGTGTTGCGCCAGTTCGCCGATCTCGTCGCGGCGGATGCCGCGAATCTCGCGCCGCTCGAAGCCGTCGGTTCGACGCGTCCCGTGCGCGATGCGTACCACTGGGACGTTCCGTTCACCGCCGAGAGCATCCGCTTCTATGCGGAGCTTGCCGACAAGATCGGCGGCGAAGTCGCGGCGACGGATCATCGTCATCTCGGCATGACCATCGCCGAACCGTACGGCGTGATCGGCGCCATTGCACCGTGGAATTTTCCGCTCGTGATGGGCGTGTGGAAGGTCGCGCCCGCGCTCGCTGCGGGCAATGCGGTCGTGCTCAAGCCTTCGGAAATGACGCCGTTTTCCGCATTGCGGCTGGCCGAACTTGCGCTGCAAGCAGGCGTGCCGCCCGGCATCTTCAACGTCGTTCAGGGCGATGGCCGCATCACCGGCGATGCGCTCGTGCGTCATCCGCGCATCGGCAAAGTGACGTTCACCGGCTCGACGCGCACCGGCGCTGCGATCATGGCCGCGTGCGCGGAAACAGGCACCAAGCCGGTCACGCTCGAACTCGGCGGCAAGAGCCCGCAGATCGTATTCGCCGATGCCCCGCGCATCGACGAAGTGGCGAGGCGCATCGCCGGCGCGATCACGGGCAACGCGGGACAAGTATGCGTGGCGGGATCGCGTCTGCTCGTTCAACGCGCGATAGCCGATGAACTGATCGAACGCATCGCGCAAGCCTTCAGCGAACTAAAGGCGGGACCGACATGGGCGGCAGGCGCGACCTTGCCGCCGATCATCTCCGAGCCGCAGGCAGCGCGCATCGACGCGATCGTTCAGCGCAGCATCGCGAGCGGCGCGACCTTGCGATACGGCGGCACACGCGCCGATGCCTCGACGCCCGGCGCATTCTATTCGCCGACCTTGCTCTGCGACGTGACGCAGGAAAGCGAAGCGGTGCGCAGCGAAATCTTCGGCCCCGTGCTGACTGTTCAGTCGTTCGACACGGAAGAAGAGGCGCTCGAACTCGCGTCGCATCCCGAGTATGGACTAGCCGCCGGCGTGCATACCGCGGATATCGGCCGCGCGCTGCGCATGGTGCGCGGCATCGAAGCGGGCACGGTATGGGTCAATCGTTATGGACGCACCAGCGATTTCGTGATCCCCACCGGCGGGTACAAGCGCTCGGGCATCGGCAAGGATCTTGGCCGCCAGTCTTATGAAGCGAATTTGCGCTTCAAGAGTGTGCTCATCGACACGGAAGGCTGAGTTGCACGACCGTGCATAAAAGCACACCGCATTTTGTGCTGTCGCGGAGCTTGAAAACGCATGACTTGTATCGTCGCAAGGCACGCATTCGACGCCAGCAGTCATTTTTGCCTTGTTTAAATTTCCTCGACAGTTCGCTGTTCCTTGTTTCCACCACTGAACTCCGGGCGGGTTCACTACACGACAGGACTGAAACCATGATCGATTTCGAGCCGAAGTACATCACGTTCGACTGCTACGGCACGCTGACGAAGTTCCGCATGGCCGATATGACCCGCGAGCTGTACGCCGACCGCCTGAAAGGCGACGACCTGGAGCAATTCGTCAAGTTCTTCGCGGGCTATCGTCGCGATGAAGTGCTCGGGGCGTGGAAGCCGTATCGCGATGTGATCGTCAATTCGGTGCGTCGGGCATGTGCGCGGATGAACGTCGAGTTCAACGAAGCCGAAGCCGAGAAGTTCTATCTTGCCGTGCCGACCTGGGGCCCGCATCCGGACGTGCCGGAAGGCCTCTCGCGGCTCGCGAAGAAATACAAGCTGGTGATTCTGTCGAACGCATCGAACGATCAGATTCAAAGCAACGTCGACATGCTCGGTGCGCCGTTCCATCGCGTGTTCACGGCGCAGCAGGCGCAGTCGTACAAGCCGCGCATGCAGGGCTTCGAGTACATGTTCGATCAGCTCGACTGCAATCCGGAAGACGTGCTGCATGTGTCGTCCAGCCTGCGTTACGACCTGATGACCGCGCATGACATGGGCATCAAGCACAAGGCCTTCGTGAAGCGCGGGCACGAGCCGGGCACGCCCTACTACGAGTATTACGAAGTGGAAACCATCGGCGAGCTCGCCGGCCAGCTCGGTCTGTAACCGCACTCCTTCAAGCGAGCAATGCCGATGAAACTCGACTCCTACTGGCTCGACACCGCGCCCGCGATGACCTCGGCGTGCGAAGGCCCGGTGGATGGTCAGGCCGATGTCGCCGTGATCGGCGGCGGGTTCACGGGTTTGTCGGCGGCGCTCGCGCTCCGAAAGCGCGGCGCGTCGGTCGTAGTGCTCGACGCCGGGCGCATCGGCGGCGGCGCGTCGGGCCGCAATGGCGGCCAGTGCAACACGGGCGTCGCGCAGGACTATGCGGCGCTGCGTGCGCAACTCGGCGTCGAGCGTGCGCAGGGCTGCTATCGCGCGTATGCGGCGGCGGTGAGCACCGTGGAACGCCTGATCAGCGAAGAGAACATCGATTGCGATTACCTCGCGTCCGGCAAGCTGAAGCTGGCCGCAAAGCCGCATCATCTGGAACACATCGCGGCGACCGCCGAACTGATTCGCCGCGAAGTGGATCCGCACGTCGACTTGCTCGATCGCGAACAGGTCCGCAATGAGGTGCAGTCCGATGCCTTTTACGGCGGCCTGTTGCAGCGTCATGGCGGACAGATGCATATGGGCAAGTTCGCCGCCGGACTTGCGAAGGCAGCCGCAAGACAAGGCGCACGGATTTATGAGCATGCCGAAGTAACGGCGATTGCGAAGGAAGGTGGGGCCTATCGGATCGATTCGACGCGGGGCACGGTTCGCGCGAAGCAGGTGTTGATCGCAACGGGCCCGTCGAAACATGGTCCGTTCTCGTGGTATCGGCGAAGAATGGCGCCGGTCGGCTCGTTCATCATCGTGACCGAGCCGTTGGCCGCCGATCGTTTGAGTCAACTGATGCCGAACCGCCGCTCGTACACGACGAGCCGCCTGATGCACAACTACTTTCGCATCACGCCCGATTCGCGGCTGTTGCTGGGCGGCCGCGCACGGTTCACCGCATCGGAGCGTCCATCGGATGAAAAGAGCGGGCGCATTCTGCAAGGCAACCTCGCCTCGATTTTCCCGAGTCTTGCCAACGTGCGAATCGACTATTGCTGGGGTGGGCTCGTCGATATCACCGCCGACCGCCTGCCGCGTGCGGGTCAGCACGACGGCATCTATTTCTCGATGGGCTACAGCGGCCACGGCACGCAAATGTCGACGCACATGGGCCAGGTGATGGCCGACGTGATGAACGGCAATGCCGATGCCAACCCGTGGCGCGAATTTGCCTGGCCCGCGATTCCGGGCCATACCGGCAAGCCGTGGTTCCTGCCGCTCGTCGGCGCGTATTACTCGATCAAAGACGTGTTTTATTGAAGCATCGGAAGCATTGGCATCAAGGACAGGCGGCCCGCAGCAAACAACGAAGCCGTCGCACATTCATAGCCCCCAATCGCGGAGAAGTCCATGAGCATCGACAAAACGCCTGAAGCAATCGCCCACGCCGATGCCGGCCAACGGCTCGAACAACTGACGCGCCGTGGCGCGTCGCGGCGCAACGTCCTTCGCGCGATGGCCGCGGGCGGGCTGCTGTCGATGACCGGCGCGGGCCTGCTCACCGCGAGCGGTGCAGCCTTCGCGCAAGACAAGCCGAAGCAGGGCGGCCGCATCCGCGTGGCGACGCAATCGTCGTCCGCCGCAGATACGCTCGATCCCGCGAAGGGCGCGCTCGGCACCGACTACGCCCGCGCCTTCATGTTCTATAGCGGTCTCACGGAACTCGATAACCGCCTCGGCGCGAAGATGGCGCTCGCCGAATCGCTCGACACGAAGGACGCGACGGTGTGGGTCGTGAAGCTGCGCAGCGGCGTGCAGTTCCACGACGGCAAGTCCCTCACGCCGCAGGACGTCGCCTATTCGCTGATGCGCCATAAAGACCCGGCGGTCGGCTCGAAAGCGAAGACGCTTGCCGATCAGTTCAAGGAGATCAAGGCGACCGGTCCGAACGAGCTGACGATCACGCTGACGGGCGCAAACGCGGACTTGCCGGTGATCCTCGCGGATTCGCACTTTCTCATCATCAAGGACGGCACGACCGATTTCAAAACGGCAGTCGGCACGGGGCCGTTCAAGCTCAAGGAATTTTCGCCGGGCGTGCGCACCGTGGGCGTGCGCAACGAGAAGTACTGGAAGCCCGGCATGCCGCATCTGGACGAAGTGGAATTGATCGGAATTGCCGATGAACCGGCGCGCGTGAATGCGCTGATGTCCGGCGACGTGCAGCTCATCAACGCGGTAAGCGCGCGTTCGACCGAGCGCATCAAGGGGACGCCGGGCTTCTCGGTGCTCGAAACGAAGACCGGCCAATACACCGATCTCATCATGCGCGACGACGGCGGCATCACCGGCAACGCGGACTTCCGGCGCGGCATGATGCACCTGATGGATCGCGAGCAGATGCGCAAGACCATCTTCCGCGGCTACGGTGCGATCGGCAACGACCAGCCGATCGATCCGACCAACAAGTACTACATGGCGGGCCTGCCGCAGCGCACGTTCGATCCCGAGAAGGCGAAGTTCTATTTCCAGAAGGCGAAGCTCGGCAACGCGCCGATTCAGCTTTACGCATCGCCGGCGGCGGAAGGTTCTGTCGAGATGGCCGTGCTGATGCAGCAGGTGGCGCCACAGGCCGGCATCAATCTGCAGGTCGTTCGCGTGCCGTCGGACGGCTACTGGTCGAACCACTGGATGAAGCATCCGCTCGGCTTCGGCAACATCAATGCGCGCCCGAGCGCGGACGTCATCTTCACGCAGTTCTTCAAGTCCGACGCGCCGTGGAACGAAGCGAACTGGAAGAGCGCCCAGTTCGATCAACTGCTGGTCGCCGCACGAGGCGAGCCGGACGATGCAAAGCGCAAGAAGATCTACGGCGACATGCAGGAACTCGTGCACAAGGATGGCGGCGTCGGCATTCCGATGTTCCAGAGCTCGCTCGACGCGCACACTGCGAAGCTCAAGGGTCTCGGCGGCATTCCGCTCGCGGGCCTGATGGGCTGGATGTTCGCGGAGAACGTGTGGCTCGAGGCATGAGCGTGCTTTAGCAGCGGACGCGCGCCGTTTCCACGATACGGCGTGCGATATCAACCCTTCGAACGAGAGGCGATATCCGATGAAAGTTCACGCGCAACGACTCGTCGCCGCGCGCCTCGGCCTCGCGCTGCTGACGCTGCTGATCGTGTCGATGATCGTGTTCGGCATCACCGGCCTCCTGCCGGGCGATGCCGCACAGCAGGCGCTCGGCCAGGCGGCCACGCCCGAGCAGGTCGCCGCGCTGCGGCATCAGTTCGGTCTCGACCAACCCGCCGTCACGCGCTATTTGCAATGGCTCGCGCATTTGGCGACGGGCAACTTCGGCACGTCGCTGTCGAACAACTTGCCGGTCAGTGAGCTGATCTCGACGCGCCTGCCGAATTCGCTCGTGCTCGCAGGGCTGACGGCGCTCGTGTCCGTGCCGCTCGCGCTCACCATCGGCATTCTGTCGGCAATGTATCGCGGCTCGCTGCTCGATCGCGCGCTGAACGTCCTCACGTTGTCGACGGTCGCGGTGCCCGAGTTCCTCGTCGCGACCATTGCCGTGCTGATCTTCGCGGTGAAGCTGCGCTGGCTGCCGGCGCTGTCGTATCTGTCGGATGTGTCGTCGTTCGGCGCGCTCGTGCGTACCTATGCGATGCCGGTGATGACGCTCTGCTGCGTGATCGTCGCGCAGATGGCGCGGATGACGCGGGCGGCGGTGCTCGATCAGCTCAACGCCTCGTATGTGGAGATGGCCGTGCTAAAGGGCGCGTCCCCGATGCGCGTGGTGTTGCGGCATGTGTTGCCGAACACCATCGGACCGATTGCCAATGCGGTCGCGCTGTCGCTGTCGTATCTGTTCGGCGGCGTGGTGATCGTCGAGTCCATCTTCAACTATCCGGGTCTTGCAAGCCTGATGGTGGATGCCGTCACCAATCGCGACATGCCGCTCGTGCAGGGCTGCGTGATGGTGTTCTGCGCGGCGTATCTCGCGCTCGTTCTGATCGCCGATCTGGCCCAGATCGTCTCCAACCCGAGGCTGCGTCAACGATGAACCGGAACGTCTCTTCCCACGCCACCACCATGCTATACGACCAGCCGCCCGCCGACGCCCCGCAAGAGCAGGCACCCGCTCCGGCGAGGCGCGGCGCGGTCAGCCGCCTCGTGCACCGCTTTTCCGTTCTTGGCCTGATCGGTCTTGCGCTTGTCGTGTTCTGGCTCGCAGTCGCGTTCATCGGGCCGCTCATCGCGCCGTATAAAGGCGGCGCGTTCACCTCGACGGAAATCTTCGCGTCATATAGCGCGGCGCATCTGCTCGGCACCGACTACCTCGGCCGCGACATGCTGAGCCGCATCCTGTACGGCACGCAGTACACGGTCGGTCTCGCGCTTGCATCGACGGTTGCGGCGAGCGTCATCGGCACGTGCTTCGGTCTTGTCGCCGCTGTCTCGGGCCGATGGGTCGATGAAGTGCTGAGCCGCCTCTTCGACGCACTCATCTCGATCCCGAGCAAGATACTCGCGCTCGTCGTGATCGCGGCATTCGGCTCGTCCATTCCGATGCTGATGACCGTCGCCGCGCTCGCCTATATCCCCGGCGCGTTCCGCATTTCGCGCTCACTCGCGGTCAACATCATGACGCTCGAATACGTGCAGGTGGCGAAGGCGCGCGGCGAAAAGCTCTTCTATATCGCACGCGTCGAAGTGCTGCCCAACATGATTCATCCGATGCTCGCGGACTTCGGCCTGCGCTTCGTGTTCATCGTGCTGCTGCTGTCGGGCCTGAGCTTTCTCGGCCTCGGCGTGCAGCCGCCGAACGCCGACTGGGGCTCGCTCGTGCGCGAGAACATCGGCGGTCTTTCCGAAGGCGCGCCCGCGGTGCTGATGCCGGCGGTCGCCATCGCGACGCTGACGGTCGGCGTCAACCTGCTGATCGACAGCCTGCGCCGTCATGGCGCGCGTTCGCACGGAGGCGCGAAATGACGACGGACATGATCGAAGTAAAGGGCTTGCGCGTGGTCGCGGGCAGCGCGCCCGATGCGGTCGTCGAGATCGTGAAGGGCGTCGATTTCACGGTGAAGAAAGGCGAAGTGCTCGCGCTGATCGGCGAGTCGGGTTCGGGCAAGACGACGATTGCGCTGGCGCTGCTCGGCCATGCGCGCGCGGGATGCGCGATTGCGGGTGGCTCGGTGAGAATCGGCGATGTCGATGTGCTCGCGCTCGATGAAAAGGGCCGCCGCGCCTTGCGTGCGCGCACCGTCGCGTATGTCGCGCAAAGCGCATCGGCGGGCTTCAACCCGGCGCGCACGATCATGGACCAGGTGACCGAGCCCGCGCTGCTCCACAAGCTGATGACGCCCGCCGCCGCGCGGCAGAAAGCTGTCGGGCTCTTTCGCTCGCTCGCGTTGCCGAATCCTGAAACCATCGGCGACCGTTATCCGCATCAGGTATCCGGCGGGCAGTTGCAGCGCCTGATGGCGGCGATGGCGATGATCACCGATCCCGCTGTCGTCGTATTCGATGAACCGACCACCGCGCTCGATGTGACCACGCAGATCGAAGTCCTCGCCGCGTTCAAGGGCGTGGTACGCGAACTAGGCACGACGGCGGTGTACGTGTCGCATGATCTTGCCGTGGTCGCGCAGATGGCGGACCGCATCGTCGTGTTGAATAACGGACGCGTGCGTGAAAACGGCGCGACGGCTCAAGTGCTCGATGCGCCCGCCGACGACTACACGCGCCAGTTGCTTGCGGCGACGCGCCGTCCTGAACTCGAACTCGACGGAGCGCCAACAGCGAAGGCAACGCCGCTGCTGGAGATACGCAACCTGAGCGCGGGTTATGGCCGCGTCGATGCGAACGGCGTTCCGGCCGTGCGCGTGCTCGATGACGTGAGCCTGACGATCGCGCGCGGCGCGACGCTCGGCGTGATCGGTGAATCGGGATCGGGCAAGACGACGCTCGCTCGCGTGATCGCGGGTCTCGTCGATCGTGCGCGCGGCGACGTTCTGCTCGACGGCAAGCCCTTGCCCGCGAAGCTGTCGGAGCGCACGCTGGATCAGTATCGCCGTGTGCAAATCGTGTTTCAGAACGCCGATACGGCGCTGAACCCGAGCCGCACCATCGCCGATATTCTCGCGCGGCCGATGAACTTCTATCACGGCCTGCGCGGCGCGGCGGCGCAAAAGCGCATGCTCGAATTGCTCGATCTCGTGAAGCTGCCCGCATCCATTGCGAAGCGTCAGCCGGGCGGTTTGTCGGGCGGGCAGAAGCAGCGCGTGAATCTCGCACGCGCGCTCGCGGCGAATCCCGAACTCATTCTCTGCGATGAAGTGACGTCCGCGCTCGATACGGTCGTCGGCGCCGCGATTCTCGATCTGCTCGCGGAACTGCGCCGCGAATTGCGCGTGTCGTATATGTTCATCAGTCACGACATATCGACGGTGCGCGCGATCTGCGACGACGTCATCGTGCTGTATGCAGGCCAGTGCGTCGAAGCCGGACAGCGCGATGCGCTTTCGCATCCGCCGTATCACCCGTACACGGGCTTGCTCGTCGATTCGGTTCCGGCGTTGCGTCCCGGCTGGCTCGACGCGCGACGCGCGACGGCGCTTGCCGCGTTGCCCGCAATGGGCCCCGAAAGCGGTGCGCAGGAACTTTGCAGCTTCCGCTCGCGGTGTGCCGCGCGTATCGACGGTAAATGCAACGTGACGCCGCCCGCGAAGAAGACGCTGCCATCGGGCGCGCAGATCTTGTGTCATCACAGCGCGGATGACCTTGCGCGCATGCAGTCGCTCGAAACGGTGACGGCATGAGCGGACGTTTCGTGAGAGTCGCGGAGAAGGGGCGCAAGACCTTCGCCATTCACATCGACGGCCAGAGCGCGCTCGCAGCGGAAGGCGACACGTTGATGGTCGCGCTGCTGACATCCCAGGACGCCTTGCGCGATTCCGAATTCGGCGATGGCCGGCGCGCCGGCTTCTGCGTGATGGGCGCATGCCAGGACTGCTGGGTGTGGACGGCGGACGGCGAACGCGTGCGCGCGTGCACGACGCCAGCGGTCGAAGGCATGTCGATCGTCACACGGCTGGCGGACAGGGAGGGGCTATGGCCGCGACTGTAATCGTGATCGGTGCGGGACCGGCGGGCGTGCGCGCGGCGCAGGCGCTCGTCGAAGCGGGCTTGCGTCCGGTCGTCATCGATGAAGGACGGCGCGACGGCGGGCAGATTTATCGCCGGCAGCCCGAGGGATTCACGCGCACCTACGAGGCGCTTTACGGCACCGAAGCGGAACGTGCGCATTCCTTGCACCGTGACTTCGATGCGTTGCGCGGGAATATCGACTACGTGCCGGACACGCTCGTGTGGAACATCGAACCGAACGCGGTCCATGTGGTGAGCGGCACGCGTCATCGCAAGATGGCGTTCGATGCGATCATTATTTGCAGCGGCGCGACGGATCGGCTGATGCCGGTTCCCGGCTGGCATCACGCGGGCACGTATAGCCTCGGCGGCGCACAGGTCGCGTTGAAGTCGCAGGGCTGCGCAATCGGCTCGCGCGTCGTGATGATGGGCACTGGCCCATTGCTGTATCTCGTCGCTGCGCAATACGTGAAGGCCGGCGCGACAGTCAGCGCAGTGCTCGATACATCGACGTTCGCTCAACGCGTGCGCGCATTGCCGCAACTGCTCGCGATTCCGTCGACGTTGAAGAAAGGCGTCGCGTTGATGCGTGTGCTCAAGGATGCGCGCGTGCCGGTTCATCGCGGCATCACGCCGGTTGCCATCGAAGGAACGCCGGAGAACGGCGTGCAGAACGTACGCGTGAAGCAGGCCGATGGCGCGGCGCTGCACGTGTCATGCGATGCCGTTGCGCTCGGCTATCACCTTCGCCCGGAGACGCAGCTTGCGGACCTTGCGGGCTGCGAATTCCGCTTCGATCACGCGTTGCAGCAGTGGCTTCCCATCGCCGACGAAGACGGCCGCAGCAACGTGAAGGGCGTCTATCTCGCGGGCGATGGCGCGCGCGTGCGAGGCGCCGATGCAGCCGAACGTGCGGGGCGTCTCGCTGCGTTGGCCGTGTTGAAGGACACCGGCGTCACCCGCAACGAGGACGAAGCTAACCGCTTGCGCATGCAGTTGCAGCGCTTCACGCGCTTCGCCGCCGGACTGCGCGCCGCGTTTCCGTGGCCCGCGCAATTCGCCGCCGCATTGCCGGACGACACCATCGTCTGCCGATGCGAAGCGATCACCGCGGGTGAATTGCGGCGCGTCGTGAACGAGATGGGCGCGAAGGAGGCGAATCGCGCGAAAGCGTTTTCACGCGTCGGCATGGGCCGATGCCAGGGCCGCTTCTGTGCCCATGCAGGCGCGGAAGTCATCGCCGCGGAAGCACGCGTGCCGCTCGAAGCGGTCGGGCGGCTGCGCGGACAGGCGCCCGTCAAACCGCTGCCGATGGCGATCACGACGCAAGCAGACATGGAGATGAGCGAATGAGCGAACGCGCCGATGTGATCGTGATCGGCGGCGGCATCGTCGGCACGACGACGGCCTTCTTTCTGCGCCGCCGCGAGCGATCGGTGATCCTGCTCGAGCGCGGCTTGACGGGGCAGCAGGCGAGCGGCGTCAACTTCGGCGGCGTGCGCCGGCAAGGGCGTGCACTCGAACAGCTTGCAATGTCGAATCGCGCGCTCGAAACGTGGCGGCGTTCGCGCGAATTGCTGGGCGAAGACGTCGAGTTCATGCCGTCGGGTCATACGCGCGTGTGCTATCACGCGCACGACGCCGAATACTTTCATCGCTATGCCGCCGATGCGCGCGACCATGGCCTCGATCTCGAAGTGCTCGATGGCGCAGCGATGTTCAGGCGTTATCCGCATCTTGGCCGCGAGGTGCTCGCGGCATCCGTTTCGCCCTTCGATGGTCACGCGAATCCGCGACTTGCCGCGCCTGCATTCGGACGCGCGGCATCGCGGCTGGGGGCGCGCATCGTGGAAAACACGGAAGTCGTGCGCGTCGAAAAGGAAGCGGGCGGCTTTCGCGTGGAAAGCGCAACGGGCGAGATCTATCGCGCCGAACAAGTGCTGATCTGCGCGGGCGCATGGGCCAATACGCTATCGACGCAAGCCGGCGAGCCGGTGCCGCTCGTCGCACGCGGTCCGCAGATGGCCGTGACGGAGCCGGTGCCCTACGTGTTCAGCACGTCGATGGGCGTCTATACGTCGATCAAGAAGGAGAGCGTGTATTACAGACAGGTGGCGCGCGGCAATATCGTGTTGGGCGGCGGCCCGCCCGGTCCCGCCGATCCGGTCACGCGCCGCGCAGCCGTGTTGCCCGAGAACACCGTCGCGCAGCTGGCGCAGTTCGTCCGCATGGTGCCCGCGATGCGCCCGCTGCAAGTGATTCGCGTATGGAGCGGCGTGGAAAGCTATCTGCCGGATTCGGAGCCGATCATCGGCCCCAGTTCCAAAGTCGATGGCCTGTTCTACGCATTCGGTTTCAGCGGATCGGGTTTTCAGATCGGCCCGGGCGTCGGCGAAACGCTTGCCGAGTTGCTCGATACCGGCAGCACGTCCATCGACCTTTCATCGTTCTCCATCAGACGATTTCAGCGTACATCGTCGACGCAAGCCGAATCGGTGACTTCCGAGACTTCGCCATGAGCCAAGCCAATCTGGTCGATGCACTCGCCTATATCGAATCCAATTTCGACAAGACCGTGAGCCTCGCGCAACTCGCGGATTTGTCGGCGCTGAGCGTATCGCGCTTCGCGACCGTGTTCCGCGAGCAGTTCGGGCTATCGCCGTACAAGTATCTGTGCGAACTGCGCGTGCGCCGCGCGCAGACCTTGTTGCTCGCGGGCGTGCCGGGATCGGTCGTCGCCACGGAAGTGGGCTTCTTCGATCAGAGCCATCTCGCGCGGCATTTCAAGCGTTTATGCGGCATGACGCCGAGCGCGTTCATCGAACGCACGCGCGAGAAGGCGCGTTCAGCCGAGTTCGATGCCGGTCTGAAGAAGCGCGTTGCGCAGGCCCAGGCGCGGGTAAGTGCTTTCGACCGTGCGCATGTCGCTTGATGCTTCCTCAATGATCCATTCACGCACGTCCGCGACGATGGGCCTCACAGGCCGGTTCGGCGGCGTGAGCAGGCAGCAACGCCGGCTCGTGACGATCAGTTCTTCTTCGGCCGGCACCAGCGCGCCTTGGGCGAGCCAGTGCGATGTCACGTTGAGCCAGCCGAGCGCGAGCCCCTGACCGAGCAAGGCCGCCTGCACGACGATCGCATAGTCGTTAAAGCGCAGCATGCCGGCCGCATGACGTTGCCTGGACGCGAACGCGTGGAAACGCTCGTGCCAGCCGCGCTCTTCGTCGTCCATCACGATGACCGTATCGCCGTGCGCGCGCGCCGCCGGCGTCTTTGCAAGCTCGTGATAACGCGGGTTGCATACCGGCAGAAGGATTTCGGGCATCACGAGCACGGCGTTTTCATCGATCTCCTCGTCGTGCACGAAGCGCATGCCGAGATCGACATCGACGAGCGGCCCGCCTATGCGCCCCGAAATCAACTGGAAGCGCAAGTCGATGGAAGGAAACGCCTCATTCAGACGGCTCATGCGCGGCATCAGCCAGTGCGTGGTGAAGCCGGTGGACACCGACAAGGTCACGGTTTCGACACCGGTCGCGCGCGCTTCGATTTCGCGTATCGCGCTTTCTATGCCGCTGAAACCCTCCGATATCTTCCGATAAAGAATCTCGCCGCTTTCCGTCAGTTCGATGCCGCCGCGCACGCGCTCGAACAGCCGCACGCCGATATGGTCTTCCATGCGTGCGAGCATGCGGCTAACCGCAGGCTGGCTGACATAAAGCTCCTGCGCCGCACGGGTGAAGTTGCCGCAGCGCGCGGCCGCTTCGAACACGAAGAGCGCATTGGCGCTGGGCAGTTTCTTTCGAAGGTTGGGCATGACTTCATGTTATGCCCGATCCAACAATTTTGGAATTGCCGTCAAAAACATCGCGGCTTAGTATTTTCCCAACCTCTCTCTTTTGGACGAGACGAACGTTATGGACGCACGCGCGAAAACCGGAGTGTCGATCAGGTCCGCCACGAGGCGCTATGGCGCGGTGACTGCGCTCGAGGACGTCTCGCTCGACATCGCGCCCGGCGAATTCGTCTCGCTGCTCGGGCCTTCGGGTTCGGGCAAGACGACGCTGCTCGGCATTCTCGGCGGCTTCGTCCAGCCGACTTCGGGCAGCGTGTGGGTCGGCGAGCGTGACATTACATTCGCGCCGCCGCACAAGCGGAACATCGGCATCGTCTTTCAGAACTACGCGCTCTTCCCGCATATGACGGTGGGCGAGAACGTCGCGTTCTCGCTGCGCGCACGCCGCGAGCCGAAATCGACATGGGCCAAACGCGTGGCCGACGCGCTCGCGATGGTCGAACTCAAAGGCTATGAAAGCCGCAGCATCCATCAGCTTTCGGGCGGACAAAAGCAGCGCGTCGCACTGGCACGCGCGATCGTCTTCGAGCCGCAACTGATCCTGATGGACGAACCGCTCTCCGCACTTGACAAACAATTGCGCGAGACGATGCAGATCGAATTGCGCAGGCTGCATCGGCAGCTTGGCGCGACCATCGTCAACGTGACGCACGACCAGCGCGAGGCGCTCACGATGAGCGATCGCGTCGCGGTGCTGAAAGACGGCAAGCTCGTGCAGATCGACACGCCCGAGCGTCTTTATGACCGCCCTTGCGATGCGTTCGTCGCGAGCTTCATCGGCGAGGCGACGATGCTCGACGTCACGCGCGCCGGCGACGATGCCGTGCGGCTCGGCGACACGATCCTGCGCACGGCGCATCCGTTGCCGCGCGGTCAGAAGCTGTTGCTCGCGGTGCAGACGGAGAAGCTCGTTATCGACGCCGAGAATCGTCATGCTCATGCGAACCGCCTGTCGTGCCGCGTGACGGAAGTGCTGTATCAGGGCGAAAGCCTGCGTGTGTTCGCGGCCCTCGCCGACGGCACCGCGATCAGTCTGCGCCAGCCAGGCGGCCACGACGCCCGCAAGCGCATTCCCGCGCCGGGCGGCTCGATGACCGTGGCGCTCGATCCGCAAGACACGATCGTGGTCGCGGCCTGATCTCCATTCACCGCCTGTGCACGGGCGATTTCGACTGTCAACTTAGCGATGCAACCCGTAGAGGATGAAGCAATGAATCTCACAGATTTCAAGGTTCTGACGTTCGATGTCGTCGGCACGCTGATCAACTTCGAAAAGGGCGTGCTGGATTCCGTGCGCCGGCTCGGCGGCGCGAAAGCCCGTGATCTGACCGATGAGCAGATTTTCGAGCCCTACATGGAAGGGCGCTCGACGTATCCCGGCCGTTCGAGCCATGAGATGGCGAACGTGTATCTGCATCTGGCAAAAAAGTTAGGTCTTCCGGACGATGAGCAATCGGCGGCGGCATTCCAGCGCGACGTGCTCGAATGGCCCGCGTTCGAAGACTCGGTGGCTGCGTTGAAGCGCCTGCGCAAGCACTTCCGTCTCGTCGCGATGACGAACGCGGATCGCGTCGCGTTGTCGGCGTATGCACACACGCTCGGCAATCCGTTCGACGATACCGTCTGTTGCGATGAAACCGGCGTCGCGAAGCCCGATCCGCAATTCTTTGCCTATAACCGCGGACGCCAGGCCGCGTTCGGCTACAAGTTCGAAGAGATTCTGCATACGGCGCAGAGCCAGTATCACGACATCGGCATCGCGACGAAGCTCGGTTACGCGACGTGCTGGATCGAGCGGCGTCAGGGCATGAAGGGCTTCGGCGCGACGCCGGTGCCGGAAGCCGTCACCGAACCGACGTGGAAGTTCGCGACGCTGGCCGCGCTCGCGGATGCCGTCGACGACGAAGTCCGCGCCGCGGCCTGACGATGCGCGCCCCGTCCGCTCCGCTTCGCCCTCAACCGGAATCGCTATGGCGAGCGATGGCCGCCCGCGTGCCTGCGTTCGACGCGCCAGTCAGCACGGGCGCGCCGCTCGCACGCGATATCGATGTCGAAGTCGCGATCATCGGCGCGGGCTATTCCGGGTTGAGCGCCGCGTATGCGCTGCAAAAACGCGGCGTCGAATGCGCGGTGCTCGATGCGAATCCGGTCGGCTGGGGCGCGAGCGGGCGCAACGGCGGCGTGGTGTCGTCCAAGTTTCGCGTGTCGTTTCCGGCGATCGCGAGCGCGCACGGCATCGACGTGGCGAAGCGCATGCATCGGCTTGCGCACGATGGCGTGCGTACCGTCGAGGCGCTCGTCGACGAATTCAAGCTTGAACGCGCTCGTTTCGAACGGTCCGGCAGCTTGCGGTGCGCGCATACCGAGCGCGCTTTCGCGTCGATCTGCGCGGAAGCGGACTGGCTGCGCACGTCCCTCAACGATACGTCGATGACCGTGCAGTCGCGTGCGCAAGTGGCGCACGAGACGGGATCGGCGGGCTTCGTCGGCGGCGTTCTGGGCGCGGATGCGGGCACCATCCTGCCGCTCGAGTACGTGCGCGGCATCGCGGCGGGAATGACCGCGCGCGGCGTGCCGATTTATGAATCGACGCCCGTCATCGAGATGTCGCGCGCACAGGACGGCCGGGTGCATCTGCGCGCGCCCGGCGGCAGTGTTCGCGCGAAGCAGGTCATCGTCGCGACGAACGCGTATTCCAATCTCACCGATGCCACCGCTTCGTATCATCGCGAACTGGTGCCGTTCAGAAGCGCGATGATCGCGACCGCGCCGTTGCCGCCCGATCTCGACGCGCAACTCATGGTCAATCGCCGCAGCTATACGGAAACGCGGCGCATGATGAAGTGGTTCCGCAAGGTCGATGGCCGCATGTTCTTCGGCGGCCGCGATGCGTTCGGCAAGGAAGGCGAACCGACCGGCTTCGACGCGCTGCAACGCGCGATGATCGCGCTCTTCCCGCAATTGAAGGACGTGGCGGTGGACTATCGCTGGTCGGGCTATGTCGGCATGACGTTCAACGCGCTGCCGCACGTGGGCCGCAGCGACGATGCGACGACGTTCTGCCTCGGCTATAACGGCGCGGGCGTCGCGATGGCGAGTCTCATCGGCCAGCATGCGGCTGCGCTCGCGCTCGGCGAAACGCCCGAGCTTGCCTTGCTCGCGCAGAACGGTCTGCGGCCGGTGCCTTTTCATACGCTGCGCGCGCCGGGCGTGAGGCTCGTCGCCGCGTGGTATCAGTTTCTAGACGCGGTAGGTGCATGATGACGACAGCCAAACGGATACTCCAGGACACCGCCGTGATGCATGCCGCGACGCTCGACCCCACAGTGCGCCATCAACGCCGCGAAGACCGCACGATGCTGCTGTTGATGACGCCGGCGCTGGTCGTCGTGATCGTGCTGCTGGTCGCGCCGCTCGCGTGGCTGTCGTGGCAATCGTTCGTGCACGATGGCGCGTTATCGCTCGTGAACTACAAGCGAGTCTTCACGGGCGCGTACCTCGACACGTTCCTGCTGACCTTCAAGCTCAGCTTCATCGTGACCCTCATCACGTTGTTGCTCGGCTATCCGGTCGCGTACTTCGCGGCGTCGCTATCGCCGCGATGGAGCGCGCTCGTGCTCGGCATGGTGATCCTGCCGTTCTGGACCAGCGTGCTCGTGCGCACCTATGCGTGGCTCGTGCTGTTGCAGCGCACGGGTCTCATCAACAAGGCGCTGCTGGGCATGGGCCTGATCGACCGTCCGTTGCAGCTTTCGTATAACCAGTTCGGCACGATCATCGCGATGGTGCACATTCTGCTGCCGTTCATGGTGCTGCCGCTTTTCTCCGCGATGCAGAAAATCGCGCCCAATCTGTCGCAGGCGGGCGCGAGTCTCGGCGGATCGCCCTTGCACGTGTTTCTGCGCGTGTTCCTTCCGCTCTCGATGAGCGGCGTGCTCGCGGGCGTGACGCTCGTCTTCGTGCTGTGTCTCGGCTTCTACATCACGCCGGAGCTGATGGGCGGCGGCAAATCGATGATGGTCTCGATGATCGTGAGCCGCAATGTCGAGATTTACAACAGTTGGGGCGCGGCGAGTTCGGTGAGCGTGGTCTTGCTCATCTGCGTGTTCGCGATCTTCTATGCCGTGAGCCGCGTGATTCCGCTCGAAAAGACGCTGGGGGCGAAATGAATACATGGTCGTTCGGGCGCGTAACGCTGGGTGCATCGGTGATGCTGATTCTCGCGTTTCTGATGATTCCGGTGGTGATCGTGGTGCCGCTTTCCTTCTCCGATGCGCGCTTTCTCACGTTCCCGCCGCCCGCGTATTCGCTGCGCTGGTATCACGCGTTCTTCGATAACCCCGCGTGGATCGACGCGGCGAAAACGAGCTTCGCCGCTTCGTCGTGCGCGGCGCTGGTCGCGACGCCGCTCGGCATCGCCGCGGCGTATGGCATTCAGTACGGATCGCATCCGTCCTTGCGCTATCTGCGTCCGCTGCTGATGCTGCCGCTGATGGTCCCGATCATCATCGTCGCGGTGGGCGTGTTCTTCGTCTTCACGCAGATGGGTTATGTGAACACGCTCGGCGGTCTCGTCATCGCGGATACGATGCTCGGCCTGCCTTATGTGCTGATCTCCGTCGGCGCCGATCTGCGCACGTTCGACCGCACGCAGGAGATGGTGGCGCGCAGTCTCGGCATGAACCGCTTTCGCGCGTTCATGGCGGTGACGCTGCCGCAAATCAAGGCGAGCGTGATTTCCGGCGCGGTCTTCGTGTTCATTCAGGCGCTCGATGAAACCGTCGTCGCGCTGTTCATCTCGGGCGGCAACAACCAGACGCTCACGCGCCGCATGTTCGTCACCCTGCGCGATGAAATCGATCCGACTATCGCCGCCATCAGCACGATGCTGACGGCCCTGACCCTGTGCCTCGTGATGATCGTCGTCGTGAGCCGGCGCTCTTCTTCCGTGGCGCGAGCCTGACCATTTCACCCCTGAAAACATGCGACATTTGCAGCAGTTCTACATCGATGGCGAGTGGGTCGACCCGATCGGCGACAGGCGTCTGGCCGTCATCGATCCATCGACGCAGGAGCCGATGGGCGAAGTCGCGCTCGGCGATGCCCGCGACGCCGATCGCGCCGTAGCCGCCGCGCGACGTGCGTTTGCATCGTTCGCAGCGAGCCGCGTCGAGGAGCGCGTGGCGTTGCTGCATCGTTTGCTCGACGCGTATCTCGCGCGTTACGACGAAATGGCCGACGTCATCATGCGCGAGATCGGCGCGCCCAAGAAGCTCGCGCATGCGTGGCAGGCCGGGCTCGGCAAGCGGCATATCGAGGAGACGCTGCGAACGGTCGAGCGTTTCGAGTGGCAGCGCATGAAAGGCTCCACGCTCATCAATCACGAGCCTGTCGGCGTAGCGGCGCTCATCACGCCGTGGAACTGGCCGATCAATCAGATCGTGTGCAAGGTCGCGCCTGCGCTCGCCGCCGGATGCACGGTGGTCCTCAAGCCGAGCGAAGTGTCGCCGATGAACGCGGTGCTCTTCGCCGAAATCGTCGATGCGGCGGGCGTGCCCAAAGGCGTATTCAATCTCGTGAACGGCGATGGCCCGACCGTCGGTGCGGCGCTCGCCGCGCACCCGGACGTGGACATGGTGTCGTTCACCGGATCGACACGCGCGGGCGTCGAGATTGCGAAGCTCGCCGCGCCGACCGTGAAGCGCGTGCATCAGGAACTCGGCGGCAAGTCCGCGAACATCCTGCTCGATGACGCCGATTTCGACGCAGCGGTGACGGCGGGCGTGAACGCGTGCTTCAGCAATAGCGGTCAATCGTGCAATGCGCCGACGCGCATGCTCGTGCCCGCATCGCGTCACGACGAAGCGGTGGACATCGCGGTGCGCGCGGCGCGGCAGCATCGCGTAGGCCCCGCCGATGCGCCCGGCACGACGATGGGCCCCGTCGTCAGCGACGTGCAGTTCGAACGTGTCCAGCGCATGATCGAAATCGGCATGAGCGAGGGCGCGGCGCTGGTTGCGGGCGGCCCCGGACGTCCCGAAGAACTGGCGCGCGGGTACTACGTGAAGCCGACGGTGTTCGCGAACGTGGATCCGTCGATGACCATCGCGCGCGAGGAAATCTTCGGGCCGGTGCTCGTGATCATGCCGTATCGCGATGAAGAAGAAGCCGTTGCGATAGCCAACGACACATCCTATGGTCTCGCGGCTTACGTGCAGTCGAAGGATCAGGAGCGGGCGCGCCGTGTCGCGATGAGGATGCGCGCGGGCAGCGTCTACGTGAACCATCCGGCGTGGGACCCGGGCTCGCCGTTCGGCGGTTACAAGCAGTCGGGCAACGGACGCGAGTACGGCGAGTGGGGACTGGAGGCGTTTCTCGAAGTGAAGGGCATCGTGGGCTACGGGGCGTAGTTCGCCGTTTGCGCGGCGTTCGCCAGTTCGGCTGGCCGTGCGCCGCGCAATGCATCGGCAATGCGCTCCGCCATCATAATCGTCGGCACGTTCGTGTTCGCGCAGGGAATCGAGGGCATCAGCGAGGCATCGCACACATGGAGGCCGTCGACGCCGTAGACCGCGCCGCTTGAATCGGTGACGGCGTACATATCGCCCGATGAACCCATGCGGCATGTGCCCGATGGATGCCACGTGCCGCCGACCGACCGCATGACGAACGCGGTCAACGCGTCGTCATCGCGCAGCAGGTCTTCGATCGTTATGCCTTGCGTCACGACGCTCTTGATCAACGCGCCGCGCAACGGGCCGGCCACATCGAGCAGCGCGCTCAGTGCGCCACGCTGCAGCGCATTCCACTTGCCCGGCACGGCGACGGCCGCCACGCGCGGAGAATAGCTCGACGGAAACACAGCATCGCGCGAGGCGTTCATCATCGGCGATGCAAGCGTCGCAGCGCCGAAGCGCAGCGCAAGTTTCAATCGTTCGAGATCGCGGGAATCGGTGAGCATGGCGAAATCGACGTTCGGTTCATCGGACGCATTCGGCGATGCAAGCGTCACGCGTCCGCGCGAATACGACTTGTTGACCCAGAAGAAGATCGTGCCGAGCCGATAACCCACCGAATGCCAGCCCGAGCGCGAAAGAATGGCGCCGTGCATATCGCCCTGAACGGTATCGGGCAGGCCGGAAGAGAAACGCACGATGGCCTGCTCGTGATGCTCGTCCGGAAACGGTGTGCGCGCGGCGCGCGGCAGGAATGCGGACACGGCAATCGACGGATGCTCCATCAAGTTGCGACCGACGCCGGGCCGGTCCGCAACGACATCGATGCCGAGCGCGGCGAGTTCTTGCGCAGGCCCGACGCCGCTTCGCATCAGCAATGCGGGACTGTGAATCGCACCGGCCGATACAATCACGCGCCGTGCTTTCAGGTCGTGGCGCGTGCCGTCGCCGCGAACGATGCGCGCGCCAATCGCCCGTTTGCCGTCGAACAGAATGCGCTCGACGACTTCGTCGGTGCGCAACGTGAGGTTGCTGCGTGAGCGGGCGGCATCGTCGAGATAGCAGACCGAAGTCGGAATGCGCTCGCCTTGCGCGCTCACCGCGATGGCTCCGATGAACGTGCCGTCTTGCCACGGCCCGTTCTGATCGTCGTGCAGGGCATGACCTTGTTCGGCAAGCGATGCGAGCACGGCACGCACGAACGGCGAAATGCGCGAAGGCGGCGTGCGCTGGATGCGCAACGGTCCGTCGCTGCCGTGATATTCGCCGCTGAAGTCGCAGTCCGATTCGAGCTTGCGGAAGTAGGGCAGGCACGTTCGCCAGTTCCAGCCCGTTGCGCCGAGTGCTTCCCATTCGTCGTAATCGGCGGGCGAGCCGCGATTGGCCATCAGCGCATTGATCGCCGACCCGCCGCCAAGTAGACGCGCCTGCTCATAACGCCGCGATGCCGGGCGCGTGCTCATGCGCGCTTTCAGCGCCTGCCAGATGTTGCGGGTATCCAGATAGGCGCGGCCCGGATAGCGGCTGCGGATCGCATCGGGCATCGAGTGCGCGGAGATATCGCGGCCCGCTTCGACGAGACAGACGCTCGTGCGCGCATCCTCGGAAAGACGCGCGGCCAGCACGCAGCCGGCCGAGCCGCCACCCAGGATCAGATAGTCGAACACGGCGAGCGCGCGAGCCGCGTCACTGCATGAACTTGAGCCAGCGGGCCTTCGCCTGAATGCCGGGCTCGGACGCCCACCAATCCTCCGACATCAACGCTTGTTTCGCTGCATTGGCCGGGGCGCTCGGCAATTCGGCCGCGCGCTTGTCGGTGATCTTGCCAGTCTTGAACGCAGCGGGATTGCCCGGACCATAGTCGATATAAAGCGGCAGATTCGCCTGCAATTCCGGCGATACCGCTGCATTCACGAAGCGCACCGCGTCGCTGAGATTCGGCGCGTTCTTGAGAATGCAAAGCTGCGTGTTCTGCAGGATGCCGTCGTTGAAGGTGAACGCGACGTCCGGATCGTCCTTCATCACGGCGCTTGCGCGGCCGTTCCAGATCATCGTCATGTCGACTTCGCCGTCATGCAGCAATTGCGCGGACTGGCCGCCCGATGTCCACCATACCGTGATGTGCGGCTTGATCTCTTCGAGCTTCTTGAACGCGCGGTCCACGTCGATCGGATAGAGCTTGTCACGCGCTACGCCATCCGCGAGCAGCGCGGCTTCGAGCACGGTCGTCGGGTCGTTGCGCAAGGCGCGCGTGCCGGGGAAGTTCTTCACGTCCCAGAAGTCTTTCCAGCTCTGCGGGACTTTCTTGAGCGTCTTCTTGTTGTAGCCGATGACGGTCGAATAGAACTCGTAAGGCACCGAATAAGGCGTGCGGTACTTCTCGGGAATGCTCGCGGCATTGGGCAGTTTCGAGAAGTCGAGCTTCTCGAGCAGGCCTTCGCGACCGCCGCGCAGGCAGTTCGATGTCGGCGTGTCGACGACGTCCCAGATCGGCTTGCCCGTCGCGCCTTGCGCCTTGATCTGCGGCCACGCATCCGGAATGCTGTCCTGGTTGATGGTGATGCCCAGCTCTTTCGCGGCGGGATCGAGAATCGCCTTCGTCTGCGCTTCCTGATAGGCGCCGCCTTGCGACACGAACGTAATCTTGCCGGCCGCGAAGGCGGGCGCCGCGCCCGCGACCGACAGCAGCAATGTGATGGCGAGCGGACGAACGGAAATGTGCGGACAGCGGAACCTTGCAATCTTCATCACGGCGTTTTCCTCGACAAGGTTGAAGCAGTGGACCTGTTGCAGGTCGCGCGGCCCCGCCCGGTTTCAGTCCGAAGCGGCGACGACGCGGGGATGATTCAAAATATATTGAGTCAATTAGGCAAGGGCAACGCCGCAATTGTTGGAGTGACCATGACCTGATGTTATGCCGCTCAGAAGATCACATAGACCTTGCGCATGGTTTCATCGACTTCCCATGTGCCTTCGGTGTTCGCCGCAAAGAAAAGCGTATCGCCGCCCGCGAAGTGCACGGTGTCTTCGCCGTCGGGCGTGAAGCGGCCGCTGCCCGCGAGAAAATGCATGACCTCCGCCTGCTTTACTGCGGGACGATACGTGCCGGGCGTGCATTCGAACACGCCGGTATCGATAGCTTCGCTGCCGGGAATGACTTTCTGCACGCCCGATACCCTGATTTCCCGCGTGCCCGGAAGTCCGGCCGTGCCCCAGTCTTCGAGTCCTTCAATCGCCACGCTCTGCCGGATCTGCTGAACTTTCATGTCTCGCTCTCAAGTATGTTGGATTCGCCGCTCTATCCTGCCGAGCCGCACGACGGTCACGCCGGGCCGCAGTTGCCGTAATGAAGGCATCACGAGCATGCAGTCGTCGTAGGGTGTTTCGACAGGCTTGCCTTCCGACCAGCCGATGACGCTGCCCGCATCGCGAAACACTTCGAGACCGGTGTAACCGGCGGCGAAGCGGAAATCCATGCTCGTTGCGACGACCGGTTGCGTCACGCGCACGACGAGCATTTCCGGCGGCGATGGCTGTATCCATCCTGCGGGCGCGTCTTGTTCGTCGATCACCCCGGAGAGCACGAGAAAGCGCGCGGTCACATCGCGGGCGACCGTCACCGCGTTCGCTTCCCAATGCTGGCCGCATTCGATGAGCAACGCGTTCTTCGCACTCGACGGATCGCCGAAGCCTTCGTAATCGCGCATGCGCCGGCCTTCCGGATGCCCTTCGTCGCAGATGACGGTGGCGGGCGTGCCGAGCCGCGCCGACAGTTCGATGCCCTTGTCGAGCGGCCCCGCGACGATCAACGGTTTGCTCTTCTCGTGCATCGAATGCAGGTCGAGCAACAGATCGACGGTGTCGATGACGGGCCGCATCGCCCGGGCGCGACGCAGTTCGCTCGAGTCGCGCGAGGCGTCATCGAGCGTTTGCGCGGTCCATACGCGATTGAAGTCCTGATCGACGAAGCGGGAAGCGTCGGGGTGGTCCGCATCGAAACGGCGGTACGCATCGACGTTCGCAAACGCGAGCGTGAGCTTGCCGCGCTTTGGCCGCAGTGCCGCCCGCAGCAGTTCATCGACGACGATCGCGCCGCACACTTCATTGCCGTGCGTGAGCGCGTTGATCATCACATGCGGACCGTCGATGCCCGAATGGAAGGTATGCACATACGGCACACCGGTATTGCCCGCCTCATGCCCGCCGATGTCGGGAAACGCGATCTCGATCGGATAAGCGTTCATTCGAGGCCGCCCTGGCACAGATACTTGATCGACAGATAATCGTCGAGACCGTACTTCGAGCCTTCGCGTCCGTAGCCCGATTCCTTGACGCCGCCGAACGGCGCGGCCTCGCTCGCCAGCGCGCCTTCATTGATGCCCACGATTCCCGCTTCGAGCAGACGAGAGACGCGGTCGATGCGCTTTGCATTCTGGCTGTAGAAGTAAGAGGCGAGGCCGAAAGGCGTATCGTTGGCGGCGCGGATGGCTTCCGCTTCATCGTCGAAACGGAAGAGCGGCACGACAGGGCCGAAGGTCTCTTCGCAACTCAACTGCATCTCCGGCGTGGCGTCGGCCAGCACGGTGGGCGCGTAATAGTTCGGTCCGATCTGCGAGAGACGCTTGCCGCCCGTGAGCACGCGAGCGCCGCGCTTCACGGCATCGTCCACATGGCGCTCGATCTTCTCGACGGCGCGCGCGTTGATCATCGGGCCGATCTGCGCGTCGGGATCGGTGGCGGGCGCAACCTTCAGCGCGGCGACGCGCTGGGCCAGCAAATCGGCGAACCTGTCATGGACGGATGACTGCACATACACGCGATTGGGGCACACGCACGTCTGTCCGCCGTTGCGAAACTTCGATGCCATGAGGCCCGCGACAGCGGCTTCGATATCGGCATCGTCGAACACGATGAAGGGCGCGTTGCCGCCGAGTTCGAGCGACAGCTTCTTCAGCGTGCCCGCCGATTCCCGCGCGAGATACTTGCCGACGGGCGTCGAGCCGGTGAAGGTGATCTTGCGCACGCGGCCGTCTTCGAGCCAGTCCGCAACCGCTTCCTGCGCGTGCGCGCGCGACGCGCTGATCAGGTTCAACGCGCCCGGCGGCACGCCCGCTTCATGTGCGAGCAGCACGAGCGCGAGCGCGGTGAGCGGCGTGTCTTCCGCCGGCTTGCCGACGACCGTGCAGCCCGCCGCGAGCGCGGGCGCGATCTTGCGCGCGATCATCGCGAGCGGGAAATTCCACGGCGTAATCGCCGCGACGACGCCGACCGGTTCTTTCACCGCGCTCATGCGCTTGCCGCGCTGCTGCTGCGGAATGATGTCGCCGTAGATGCGCGTGGCTTCGTCGGCGAACCACGCGACGTAGGACGCGCCGTACATCACTTCGCCGCGCCCTTCCGCGAAGGGCTTGCCTTGTTCGAGCGAGATGAGACGGCCGAGCGCATCGGCGTTCTCGACGATCAACGCATGCCAGCGATGCAGCACCGCCGCGCGTTCCTTCGGCAAGGCATCGCGCCAGGCGGGGAACGCGCGCGCGGCGGCGTCGGTGGCGGCGCGCGCATCGGCGGGGCCGCTGTCGGCAACCTGCGCGATGACTTCGCCCGTCGCGGGATCGGTGACGGCAAAACGCTTGCCGCTTGCAGCCGCGACCCACTTGCCGTCGATGAAGTTATCGGCGCGTATGAGATCGCTCAGCTCGTATCGTTGCGTCATGATGGTCTCCGGAAACATCAGCCGAGCAGTTGGGCGATCGCCGCGCCGACGTCCGCCGTCTTCGCCGTGCCGCCCAGATCGCCGGTACGCGGGCCTTCTTTCAGTACCGCGGAAATGGCGGCGAGCATCGCGTCGTGCGCTTCACGTTCGCCGAGGAAGTCGAGCATCATCGCGGCCGACCAGATCATCGCGATGGGATTGGCGATGCCCTTGCCCGCGATATCCGGCGCGGAACCGTGAACCGGCTCGAACAGCGACGGAAAGTTGCGCTCGGGGTTCATGTTGGCCGATGGCGCGATGCCGATGGTGCCCGTGCATGCGGGGCCTAGATCGGAAAGAATATCGCCGAAGAGATTGGTCGCGACGACCACGTCGAAGCGATCCGGACTCAGCACGAAGCGCGCGCACAGAATGTCGATGTGCTGCTTGTCCCACTCGATGTCAGGATACTGCTGCGCGATCTCGGCGGCGCGCGCGTCCCACCACGGCATGCTGATCGAGATGCCGTTGCTTTTCGTCGCTACCGTGATCTTCTTCTCGCGCTTTTGCGCCAGATCGAATGCGAACTTAAGCACGCGCTCGGCGCCCTTGCGCGTGAAGATGGAAGTCTGCGAGACGAACTCGCGCTCCGTGCCTTCGAACGACACGCCGCCCACCGCCGAGTACTCGCCTTCGGTGTTCTCGCGCACGATCATGAAGTCGATGTCGCCCGCCTTGCGATTGGCGAGCGGCGAGGGCACGCCCTCGAAAAGACGCGCGGGACGCAGATTGATGTACTGATCGAACTCGCGTCGAAACTTCAGCAACGAGCCCCACAGCGAGATATGGTCCGGCACCGTCTGCGGCCAGCCGACCGCGCCGAACAGAATCGCATCGGCGTCCTGCAACTGGGCTTTCCAGTCGTCGGGCATCATCTGGCCGTGCTGCGCGTAGTAGTCGCAGCTCGCCCATTCGATCTGCCGGTATTCAAGCGCGATGCCGAAACGCTTGCTCACGGCATCGAGCGCGCGCAATGCTTCGGGCATGACTTCCTTGCCGATGCCGTCGCCCGGAATCACGGCAATGCGATAGGTGCTGGACATGGATTACTCCGCGTGAAGTTGATCGACGTGAAAAAGCACGCGCGTGCACAAGCGCGAGCGTGCCTTCGACAAAACGAAAGAGAGACGAGGCGTGCGCCTCAGTGTTGCGGCTGCGAGAAGAGCGTTTCCAGCGGATAGTGCGACTTCACGAACGACGTCTTGATGATGACGTAGCTGAAGTACTTTTCGATGCCGATGCCGCGCTCCAGCAGCCCTTCGATGATGCTTTGATAATGGCTCACGCTGCGCGTGACGAACTTGAGCAGATAGTCGTAGCCGCCGCTCGCGAGATGACACTCGACGATCTCGTCGACATCTTTCACCGCATTCACGAAGTTGATGAAGTCCTCGCGGCGATGATCGGCGAGCGTGACTTCGGTGAAGACCACCTGCACGTCGCCGAGTTTCTCGAGTTGAATCTGCGCACCATAACCGACGATATACCCCGCTTTTTCCAGCCTTTTCACGCGAATCAGGCAAGGACTGGGCGACAGACCGACTGCATCGGCAAGCTCGACGTTCGTGATGCGCCCGCGCTTCTGCAATTGCGAAAGAATGCGGAGATCGAGGCGGTCCAGCTTGCTGTCGTTGCTCATCGTGGCGGGGTCGGTCTTGCATGTCGGCGGTCGGTCGATGTTATCACGCTGCCGCGCGGGACCTGCATCCGGAAACGCCCTTCAACGCAGCGCGGACCTCGCTTGCCGCGAGCACGTCGTCGAGCGTTTTGGTGAGGCGATCGAAAAGCATGTCGAAGTTCGCTTCTGTATAGCAAAGCGCCGGTGCGAAGCCGAGAATGTTGTCGCCGAACGCGCGAAACACGAGCCCGTTGCGATACGCCGCCGCCGCGATGCGATCGGGTAGCTTCAGCGAGGCGTCGAAGCCGCGCTTGCTGTCCTTGTCCGCGACGAGTTCGAGGGCACCGAGCAAGCCGCGATGACGCGAATCGCCGACGAGCGGGTGATCGAGCAGCGCATCGAGCCCTTGTGCGAAGCGCGGCGCTTGCGCCTGGCCGTTCGCCAGCAGGCCGCCTTCGTGATAGAGCCGCATGACTTCGAGACCGATGGCCGCGCTCACCGGATGCGCCGAATAGGTATGACCATGACCGATCGGCGCCGCTGCATCGCCGCCATTCGCGATGCCCTGATAGACCGCATCCGACATGAGCACCGCGCCCATCGGCGCATAGCCTGCCGTCAGACCTTTCGCGACCGTCATCAGGTCCGGCTCGACGCCTTCGCCTTCGCAAGCGAAGAGCGGACCGGTGCGGCCGAAACCGGTGATGACTTCATCGGCGACGAAGAGGATATCGAGCTTGCGGCAGGCTTCGCGCATCGCTTTCAGCCAGCCGGCGGGCGGGACGATCACGCCGCCCGAGCCCTGAATCGGCTCGCAGAAGAACGCAGCGACGTTGTCCGCGCCGAGTTCGGCCACTTTAGATTCGAGCGCTTTCACCGATGCATCGATGAGCGCGGCGTCGTCCGCGTAATCGTTGCGATACGCATACGGCGATGGAATGTGATGCTGCGTGCGCTGCGGCAGATCGAAGTTGCGATGAAACGCGGGCAAGGCCGTCAGCCCCGCGCCGATGGACGACGATCCGTGATACCCGCGTTGCAGCGCGATGAAATGCTTCTTCGACGGACGGCCCGTTGCGTTGTAGTAGTGCGTGATGAAGCGTAGCGCGGAATCGACTGCATCGGAGCCGCCGAGCGTGAAGTACACGTGTTGCAGCGATGCCGGCGCAAGTTCGACGAGCTTCGCGGCCAGTTCGATCGCGGGCTCGGAGCCGAAGTGGAAATAACCGGTCGCATAAGGCAGCTTCGCCATCTGTTTCGTAGCGGCTTCGACAATGCTCGCTTGCCCATAACCCGTGTTCACGCACCAGAGGCCCGAGAACGCGTCGAGCAGCTGATTGCCTTCGATATCTCGCAGGAACACGCCATCGGCGGAATCGAGCACGGTGACGCCGCGCGCTTCATGCGCGCGATAGCTGACGACGGGATGAATCAGATGCTTGCGGTCGGACTCGACGAGCGACTTGATCGACATGATGCGGCTTCCTCTTCGCGAAGTGTTCGGAATGGCTCTTGACCGCTTCAATGTTATCGGCAGGAAGGCATTGCGCGCATCGCCAATAAAATCGCCAAATAGCGAAAATGCCGCGTTTTGAGGGGCCGCGCAGCATTTTGTGCTGCACGCTCCCGCCGATGGCTTCAGTAGCCGCGCGTGCGGTCTATCTCGCCGATCATGCGTTCTCCCGCGCGATGACGCCGCAGATTGTCCAGCACCACCTCGACGGCGCTTTCGGGGCGCGTGGCGCTCGCGATATGCGGCGTCAGGCGCACGCGCGGATGCGTCCACAGCGGATGTGTCGGCGGCAAGGGTTCGGGATCGGTCACATCGAGAATGGCGGCATGCAGATGCCCGCTGTCGAGCGCATCGAGCAAGTCCTGCTGAAGCACGTGCGGGCCGCGCCCGACGTTGATGAACGACGCGCCTTTCGGCAGCGTCGCGAAGACGTGCCGGTTGATGACGCCGCGCGTCGCAGCGGTGAGCGGCAGCAGGCAGATGAGGATATCGGTGCGGGCGAGGAAGGCGTCGAAGGAAGCATCGCCCGCATAACATTCGACGCCTTCTATCTCGTGCTGCGAGCGGCTCCATCCCGCGCACGGAAAGCCGAAGAGACGCAGCGTTTTCAGCACTGCCGTGCCGAGCATGCCGAGGCCGAGCACGCCGATGCGCCGCGTCGAAGCGGCGCACACCGGCATCTCGCGCCACGCACGCTCGCGTTGCAGCGTTGCGTAGTCGAGCAGGTCGCGGTGAATCGTGAGCACGGCTTGCGTCACGTATTCCGTCATGCCTTCCACGATGCCCGGCTCGGTCATCCGCACGACCGCGACATGCTCCGGCACGGCGGACAGATCGAACTGATCGATGCCCGCGCCCACCGAGAAGATCACTTCGAGATTGGGCAGCGTCTGCATGATGCCGGCGGGCGGCTGCCATGCGGCGAGATAGCGGACGGCGGCGGCGTCGCCGATATCGGGCCACAGACGGAAGGGCACGTCCGGCGCTTTTTGCGCGAAGTGCTGCGCCCATTGCCTGCCGCGCTCCGGATCGGCCTTGTAGAGGATCGTCATGAATCAGCCCAGCCCTTGATTGATGATCGCGAACTGCGCGACGGATTCATCGTGCGGCGGCGTGCCGTTGCGCGCCATCTTGATGACGGTATCGACGCGCGGCAGGCCAAGCGCCGCGAGCCAGTCCGACAGGCCACTTTCGCCGGGCGTATCGATGCGCGTGAAGCGATCTTCGTTGCGTGCCAGAAGATGCGCGATGAGCGCCTGCGCATGGCGCATGTGCTCTTGACCGGCGGTGCTCGCGACGACCGGGCCGATCGCATGACCGCGCCCGAATTCGCGGATGAGCGCGAAGCCGAGCGGTTGCCCTTCGCGCTCGATCAGCACGCCTTGCGCGACGCGCAATAGCGCCGGCAGCACGGCGCCGCGATCGAATCCGCTTGCCCGCGATGCGAGCGCGACGAGCGTGGCGGTATCGCCCGGTTCGATCGCGCGAATGCGCTCGTTGGGCCGCAGGTTCACGACAGGCACGGAGAAACTAGCGGATTGATGCTGATGGACCGCGCCGATGCGCTTGAATCCGAGCTTCGCATAAAGCGGCTCGCCGGCGGGCGTTGCGTGCAGCACGGTGATGCGGCTGCCGAGCGCCTCGAGCAGCAGTTCCATCAGCTTGCGTCCGATGCCTTTGCCCTGGCTGTCGGGCGCGACGATGACCATGCCGAGCGATCCGCCCGCGTCGCCGTGCTTCCAGCAGAGCGCCGTGCCGACGACGCGTTCGCCGTCCTGCGCGATGAAGCCCGCGCCGACATCGAGCACGAAGCGCCAGTCGTCGGCGCGATGCGGCCATTTCACTTCGAGCGAGAGCGCGTGCGCGGCGGGGATGTCATCGACGGTGAAAGGGCGGTAGAGAAGAGCGGATGTTTCGGCGGCCGACACGGCATGCTCCACGTTGGAAGATGCCTGTCACTTTGACACGCCGCCCGGGGCGCGGATAGGACGATCCTGCTGCGTCATGTCGCCGGGTTTTGAACCGGATAGTGAACGATGCCCGGCGCGCGGACCACGGCGCCTTGCGTCAGATGCGCTTCTTCGATGCGGTCGTCGCCCATAAGATGAAACACGGTCTCGCCGTGCGCGAGCAGATAATCCGCGACGATGCGCCGGTGACAGCGCCACCAGAGCGCTTCGGAACACATGACGGCGCAGCGTTGCTGACGGCCGAGGCGGATCAGTTCATCGAGACCGCTGCGGAAGCAGTCCGACAGCGCATAGTCCGCGTAGTTGTGAAAGCTGCGGTTCTCCCAGAAGCCGTTCAGATCCGGCGCAATGTCTTTCGCTTTGCTGCGCAGACCGCCCAGTTCGGCAATTCGTTCATATGCGATGCCGTAGGGCGCGAGGCTCGCGGGCAACGTGTCGGCGTTGAACTGGGGATTCGTCCGGGATTTCGGCACCGTGCGGATGTCGACTAGCTGCTGCACGTCCGCTGTTCGCAAGAGCGCGGCTAGCTCGTCGATGGTCCGGGTGGAATGGCCGACGGTGTAGAAGGGCAGGGGCATCGGGCGCTCGTAGGTGTGAGATCGAATGAAGCAGGGGGCGTGCCGTGGACAAGGGCGAGCGCTATCGCGGCACGACGCACGTCCCTAGGGTTTACACAGATTTTCAACTTTCCGCCGCGTCCTACAATGAGCATCAATTCACGTATAGCAAGAGCAGTTGCTATAGATAAATTGAGTGGCAGGAGACGCGGCATGCAGACCGATTATCAAAAGTTGCGATTCGACTACGTCCGGCCGGCCGAGCACGATGCGCCGTCGGACGCGGTGCATCCGGTTGTCGTCATCGGCGCGGGGCCGGTCGGGCTTTCCACCGCGATCGATCTCGCGCAGCAAGGCGTGAAGGTCGTGCTCGTCGATAACGATGACACCCTGTCGACCGGCTCGCGCGCCATCTGTTTTGCCAAGCGCACGCTCGAAATCTTCGATCGGCTGGGCTGCGGCGATCGCATGGTCGAAAAGGGCGTGAGCTGGAACGTCGGCAAGGTGTTCCTTCAGGACGAACTGATCTATACGTTCAACCTGCTGCCGGAAACGGGCCATGCGCGGCCTGCGTTCATCAACCTCCAGCAGTACTACGTCGAAGGCTTTCTTGCCGATCGCGCAATGCAGCTCGACAACCTGCAGATGCGCTGGAAAAGCAATGTCGTCGGCTTGACGCAGCATGATGGGCACGTCGAATTGCAGATCGAGACGCCTGACGGCACGTATCCGCTGCGCGCGCAGTATGTCGTCGCCGCCGATGGCGCGCGCAGCCCCGTGCGCGCGATGCTCGGTCTCGATAGCCGGGGCCGCACGTTCAAGGACCGGTTTCTCATCGCCGATGTGAAGATGAAGGCATCGTTCCCAACCGAGCGCTGGTTCTGGTTCGATCCGCCGTTTCACCGCAATCAGTCCGTGCTGCTGCATCGCCAGCCGGATAACGTGTGGCGCATCGACTTCCAGCTTGGATGGGACGCCGATCCGGTCGCCGAGAAGGCGCCCGAGCGCGTGATTCCCCGCGTGAAGGCGCTGCTCGGCGAGAACGTCGAATTCGAACTGGAATGGGTCAGTGTCTATACGTTCTCGTGTCTGCGCATGGATTCGTTCCGGCACGGCCGCGTGCTGTTCGCCGGCGATTCCGCGCATGGCGTCTCGCCGTTCGGTGCGCGCGGCGCGAACAGCGGCGTGCAGGACGCCGACAACCTCGCGTGGAAGTTGCGGCTCGTCGTCAACGGGGATGCGCCATCGGCGCTGCTCGACACCTACGCATCGGAGCGCGAATACGCCGCCGATGAAAACATCCGCAATTCGACCCGCGCGACCGATTTCATCACGCCCAAGAGCGCGGTCTCGCGCCTGTTCCGCGACGCGGCGCTGAAGCTCGCGAAGGACAGCGCATTCGCGCGCCGCATCGTCAATAGCGGGCGGCTGTCGGTGCCGGCGGTGCTGTCGAGTTCGCCGCTCAACACGCCGGACGATCCCGCCGATGCGTTTTCCTGCACCATGATTCCCGGCGCGGTCTGCACGGATGCGCCCGTCGCCGTCGATGGCGAAGAAGCGTGGTTCTTGCCTCAGACTTCAGGCGGCCAGTTCACCGGCGTCTATTTCCGCGGGCTGCACGACGACATCGCAGAGACCGCCGAACGGCTCGCCGCGCTCGCACGGCTGCCGGTGCGCGTGCATGCGCTGATCGTCGCGCCGCGCGGCATGAAGACACCTGCAACCGCCGACGCGAAGGTGATCGAGGACGTGGAGGGCATCGTGACGCATCGTTTCGATGCGCGCCCCGGCACGTTCTATTTGCTGCGTCCGGATCAGCACGTCTGCGCACGCTGGCGCACGCTCGACGTCGCCTTGGTCCGCGCAGCCGTGAACCGCGCGACCTGCAACGCCCAAGTCAACGGATGAACGACGATGAGCCATCTGAACCTCGAACCGAACATCGCCGATATGGACGCCTTTTACGAGCGTCTGATCGACACGCACAACGGCCTCTCCGATGCCGACAGCCAGATGGTCAACGCCAAGCTCGTGCTGTTGCTCGCGAACCATATCGGCGATATGGACGTGCTCGTCGAGGCGTTTGCGAAAGCCCGCTCGGGCGTAGGCGTGACGGAAGCCGATTGCGCCGGCGTTCTCACGCACTCGACGGAACGATGATGTCTGAAGCGCGTCGCGGCGCTGACGCTCGCACAACGCGGTGCGTATGAATCGGCTTGAGCGACGATGTGCCGCGCGCCGGACTTGATTCGCCGCAGCGCGTCGCAAGATGCTGTGTGCGGAGCGGCATCGCCCGTTCAGTGCGCCAGAGATTGCTCGCTTCGTCGACGACACGCGGCGCTGCCGAAGACGCCCGTCAGATTAGTCGCCGTTTCCCGTTGCTTACGTGGAATCGCTCATCACGATGCCGCTCACCGGCCCGTCATCGTCGCGCCCGCGCCGAAGCGCCACGAAAGCCGCTGCGTCGCCGCGAGCAGCGCCCGCGCGACCGGACCGTCGTAGTCGCGGTCGATGCCCCGCGACGAACCGATCACCGCGATCACCAGCCGGATGCTGCCGGTATGGTCGAGAATCGGCGCGGCGAACGTGCCGACACCGGGAACCGGCGCGTCGAAGGCTTCGTCGATGCCGCGCTCGCGGATGCGTTCCAGCCGCGCCCTGTACTCGCGTTCGAGCGGCGGCTTCGTTGCCGCGCCGGCGAGCCGGATCGTTTCCTGTGCGAGCAAGCCTTCCAGCACGTCTTCCGACATATGCGCCGCGAAAACGCGCCCGATTGCCGTATTGACGAGCGACATCACCGTGCCGACGCGCAGGCTGATGTGCTGCGGCCGCGCGGACTCTTCCAGCCGGATCACCGTCGGCCCGAGTGGACCGAGCGTGGCGGCGGCGACGCTCAGTTGCGTCGCGGCGGCGAGCGAGACGATTTCGGGCTCGGCATCGCGCGTCGGCGAAAGGCGTTGCAGCGCGATGAGACCCAGTTCGAAGCCGAGTGCGCCCGCGGAAAAGCAGCCGTCGTCGTCGCGCGAGAGCAGGCCGATCTTCTGCAGACTGACGAGGTGCGGAAATGCCTTGGCGGGCGGCATGCCCGCAGCGGCGGCGAGATCGCGCAGGTTCATCGGGCGGCTCGCCGACACCAGCGCGTTCAGCAGTTCGCCCGTGCTGTCGAGCGCATTGATGCCGCGCTGCGCCTTCGCTTCGGACGACGCGGCGTCGTACGGGTTCGGGAAAAAATCAGAGGGCATGAATGGATGACGGCTGAGTCAGTGCTTCGGTGATGCGCCGCGCGACGTCACGCAGCTCGCGTGCAATATCGCCGGTCCAGGTCACGTCCATCGCGCCCGATGGTCCGATGACCGTCAGCGCGAGTTGCAAATGCCCACCGGCGTCGAGCACAGGCACGCTAAAGCTGCTGATGCCGGGGCTCGGCATGTCGACGCTGCGCGCCATGCCGCGCTTTCGCGTGTCATTGAGGTTGGCCTGCGAGACGGCGTGATCCGGTGCAGCCGTATCGTCCATGCCGATGCGCGGCCGGTCGATGCCCTGGCCTTTCATCATCGCGGCGAGCTGGCCGGGATCGAGGAACGCGCTGAACACCCGCCCCGTGGACGTGGTTTGCAGCGACATCACCGTGCCGACGTGCAGGTTCACGTGCAGCGGATAGCCGCCGCGTTCATACCGGACGATGGTCGGCCCCTGAGCGCCCGCAACGCACACCGCCACGCTAAAGCCAATTCTTTCCGCGAGCCCCGCCGCATGAGAGGCGGCCACGCGATACGCCTCCTGCTGCTCGACGAACATTAGCCCGAGACGCAGCGAGAGCGGGCCGGGCTCGTAATAGCCGGTGAGTCCGTCGCGCTTGACGAGGCCGAGCCGCGTGAGGCTGACGAGATAGGTATGCGCCTGCGCCGTCGACAGCGCGGCGGCGTTGGCGAGTTCGCTCAATGCGACCGGCTCACGGCGTTTCGCGAGCGCTTCGAGAATGCGCCCGGCCACTTCGACACTCTGAATGCCTCGTTGCGGTTTGTCTGTGACTTCTTTCAAGGGTGCTTCGCTCCTGCGCGCGGTCCGATCGGCCGATGCTAGCGCATCCGGCCTGTCCATCATAGAACCGGGGTTTTCCCGTAGTTCACGTATAGCAAATGACGTTGCTATTGACAAATATCAACGGCGGCGCGACCATGCATCATCCCTGCCGATCAATGGAGACAGACATGGCAAAGGCGTTCGCATCCCAGGCCGACCTCGAAGAGAAGAAGATCACCTTCACGCAGCTTTCCGATAACGCATGGGCCTACACGGCCGAGGGCGATCCGAATTCCGGCGTCGTCATCGGTGACGACGGCGTGCTGATCGTCGATACGACCGCGACGCCCGCGATGGCGCAAGACCTGATCGCCAGGATTCGCACCGTCACCGACAAGCCGATCAAATACGTGGTGCTGTCGCACTATCACGCGGTGCGGGTGCTGGGTGCATCGGCGTATTTCGAGGAAGGCGCGCAACAGATCATCGCGAGCCGCGGCACGTATGAAATGATCGTCGAGCGCGGCGAGCAGGACATGAAGTCGGAAATCGAGCGGTTTCCGCGTCTCTTCGCCGGCGTCGAAACCGTGCCGGGCCTCACCTGGCCGACGCTCGTGTTCGAAAAGGAAATCACGCTGTGGCTCGGCAAGCTGGAAGTTAAGATCGCGCATCTCGGCTCGGGCCATACGAAGGGCGATACGGTTGTATGGCTGCCGTCGCAGAAGGTCTTGTTCTCGGGCGATCTCGTGGAGTACGACGCCGCCTGTTACTGCGGCGACGCGCAACTCGAAGAATGGCCCGCCACGCTCGAAGCGCTGCGCAAGCTGGAGCCGCACAAGCTCGTGCCGGGACGCGGTCCCGCGCTGCTCGATCCGGCGGCAGTCGACAAGGGCATCGACTATACGAAGGACTTCGTGACGACGCTCTTGCAAGCGGGACGCGACGCCGTCGCGCAGAAGCTCGATCTGAAGAACGCGATGGCGCTCGCGCGCAAGTCGATGGACCCGAAGTTCGGCAACGTGTTCATCTACGAACACTGCCTGCCGTTCGACGTTTCCCGCGCGTACGACGAAGCGAGCGGCATCAAGCATCCGCGCATCTGGACGGCTCAGCGCGACAAGGAAATGTGGGCCGCGCTGCAAGACTGATCTTCGTCGCTATTCTCGTGGGCCCGGCACCGGGCCCTTTTCCCGATTAATGATCCAGGACGCGAAAGACGTCCGGGCAGCGAGCGTGCGTCCGTCCTCTGATGAGGCGGCGTTCTGGAGAGAGACAATGCATCAATCCGTCGACATTGCATCATCAGGAATCCGTAACGTTGTGGTCGAAGACGATCGCCTCATTGCGAAAGTCGCGTGGCGCATCATTCCGTTCTTGTTCCTGTGTTACGTCGTATCCTTTCTGGACCGGATTAACATCGGCTTCGCGCAGTTGCAGATGAAGCACGATCTGGGCTTCTCCGACGCCATGTATGGACTCGGCGCGGCGGTGTTTTACATCGGCTACGTGCTCTGCGAAGTGCCCAGCAACATGCTGCTGGCGAAGTACGGTGCGCGCCGGACCTTCACACGCATCATGCTGCTTTGGGGCGCCGCGTCGGTGGGCATGATGTTCGTCAGCAAGCCATCGCATTTCTATCTGCTGCGCTTCGTGCTCGGCGTGTTCGAAGCAGGCTTTTTCCCCGGCATCGTGTTGTACCTCACGTACTGGTTCCCGGCGAATCGCCGTGCGGCGGTGATGTCCGTGTTCTTCGCGGGCGTGGCGGTGGCAGGCGTGCTCGGCGGACTGGTGTCCGGCTGGATCATGCGCGACATGAGCGGCGTGATGGGCCTTCACGGCTGGCAATGGATGTTCGCGATCGAAGGCGCGCCTGCTGTGCTGCTTGCGTTCGTCGCGCTGTTCTATCTGGTGGATCGGCCCGAGCATGCGGCATGGCTCTCCAGCGAAGAAAAGGCGCGTCTGATTACGTTGTGTTCGCAGGAACGCACCGGTAAGAGCGGCCACGATGCCCGCACTTTCGCGGCGGCGCTCCTGAATCCGCGCGTGTATCTTTTCGCATTCATCTATTTTTCGCTGACGTGCGCCTCGCTGACGCTGAACTTCTGGATGCCGCTGATGATCCGTGACTTCGGCATCAAGGACGTGATGCAGGTGAGTCTATACACGGTGATACCGAATGCGATCGGCGCGATCGGCCTGATTCTCATCGCGCGCCACTCCGATCGCATGGGCGAGCGCCGCAAGCACTTCGCATTCTGCACGATCGGCGGCGGTATCGCGCTCGCGGCACTGACGCTTCATCTCGACAGCTTTCCCGCGATGCTCGCGATTCTTTCGGTCGCCGCCGTACTTATCTTCGCCGCGTTGCCGATCTTCTGGGCGGTGCCGCCGAGCTATCTGTCGGGGAACGCGGCGGCCGCGGGCATCGCGTTGATCAGCAGCATCGGCATCACGAGCGGAATCGTGAGTCCGTGGGTCATCGGCATGATTCGCACGAGCACGGGCAGCATGGATCTCGCGGTGTACATGCTGGCGGGCTTGCTCGCGGTGAGCGGCATCGCTCTGCTGGCAGGCGTGCGTGCCAGCGATACGCGAGCGCGTTGATGCAGGCAAGGGCAACGCGTTCATCGCCTGACATTGAACTCTCTCGACAGACAAGCTTGCGCGGGTTTGCACCTAGCCCGCCATAAACAGATGGAATCGGTTCGACGGTAAATTTGATTGGATTTCCGGCAGAGGCAGACATATCGTGCGCAGATCACCTGCTGTGCATGCTGCGCCAGTTGCGAGCAGCGCGTGCGGCGTCGAAAACAAATTAGCCACGATAACAATCTTGCCAGGAGACTCATACATGGAGCAGTCGTCCCCCGTTTCAGGTGCGCCGCATTCCGATGCAGGCGGCGCGCACGACTTCGCCGCGAGCGAGAAGGCATCACCGAGAGTGCGAAGAATTCAACGCACTGCGCTCGCGTTGCTCCTACTAAGTGGGATCATCAACTATATCGATCGTGCGACGCTGTCGATCGCCAATCCGCTCATTCGACAAGACCTCGGGCTATCGGTCGCGGAAATGGGCCTGCTGCTTTCGGCGTTTCTTTGGGCCTATGCGTTCGCGCAACTGCCCGCAGGCGCATTCGTCGATCGCTTCGGCGCGCGCGTGATGCTGTCGGTCAGTCTCGCAACGTGGTCGGTCGCGCAGGCGTTCGGCGGCGTCGTGAACAGCTTCGGGCAATTCTTCGCGGCGCGCATGATTCTCGGCATCGGCGAGGCGCCGCAATTCCCGACGAGCGCGAAAGTCGTGCGCGACTGGTTCGGCAAGAAGGAACGCGGCGCGGCGACTGGCATATGGAACAGTTCATCGACCCTGGGTACCGCGATATCGGCCCCGTTGCTGACAGTCGTCATGCTGACGGTCGGATGGCGATGGATGTTCGGCATCATGGGCATCGCCGGACTGGTGGTCGCACTGGGCTTTTATCTCGTGCATCGCGATCCGCATCAGGTCGATCTGACGCAGCGTGAGCGCGCCTATCTGAACGACGGCGAAGAGGAGGTCGCAGCGCGCCCGACATGGAACGACTGGCGCCGTCTGTTCGGATTCGGTACGACGTGGGGCATGCTGCTGGGTTTCTTCGGCACGATCTATGTGCTCTGGCTGTATAACGCGTGGCTGCCGACCTATCTGCAAATGGAGTTCCATTTGACGATCGCGAAGTCGGGATGGGTCGCGGCGGTTCCGTATCTCTTCGGCGTGGTCGGCAGTCTGTCCGGCGGCAAGGTGTGCGATGTGCTCGCGAAGCGAGGCGTTTCCGCGATCAACAGCCGCAAGTATCCGATGGCTGCATCGTTGCTGGGCGTCGCGTTCTTCACGGTTCTGACGGGCCTCACGCACAGCGCGACGCTCGCGGTCGTCTTCATCTCCATCTCAATGTTGCTGCTGTATGTATCGAGCAGCGCGGCGTGGGCGATGGCTTCCGTGGCGGCGCCGGCCAACTGCACCGCATCCATCGGCGCGATGCAGAACTTCGGAGGGTACTTCGGAGGCGCGTTGGCGCCGGTCATCACGGGCTTCATCGTGCAGCAGTCGCACTCGTTCCAGCCTGCGTTGTTCGTCGGAGCGGCGGTGGCCGGTATCGCGGTAGTCGGCTATTGGGTGCTCGTGCGTCAGCCGATACCGGCGGCCGTGCAGACCCGCAATGCATAAAAGAAGCGGCTGAAGATGGCACCCGCGATGAGCGTCGCGGGTGCTTCGAAGAAGAAACTACGCAGTCAGTGCCGCAGGAAAGCGCAGGTCATAGCGCTCTGCGCAGGCCTCCAGCGCCGGCGCGATGCCCGGATACAGCGCAACGCCGTCGCGCAGTTGCTCGCGCTTGAGGCTCAGTCCGCGATCGCCCGGCATCCGGACATTCGAGAAGCCGGGGCGGGGCGGATTCTCGCGGCATGCGTCACCAATCCAGTCCATCTGCCTGCTGAACGCGGCGGGGCCGCCGAACGCAGCCGGATCGTATAGCGACAGGAACACGGTCGCACCCCATCCGTCAGCGGGGTCCGCACGACCGTGGCCCGCGAGTCCACCCGTCATCGCCTCGATCAGCAGCGCCATGCCGAAGCCCTTGTGTCCCCAGGTCATGCCGCCAACCGGCAGGATCGACCCGGGCGGATCGGCGGACAACACGCCGGGATCGCGGCTCGGTTCGCCGTTCGCATCGATAAAACAGGGTTCATCGAACAGTTGCCCGGCTTTGTGCAGACGCGCGGTCATGCCGTTCGTCACCGTCGATGACGAGATGTCGATCAGGAAAGGCGTACCCGAAGTCGGAATGCCGGCTGCGATCGGATTCGGCGTGAAGACCGAACGTGTGCCGCCGTGCGGCGCGACGCTGTGCACGGCCGGGTCCGAACTGCTCAGCACGACCATGAAGCCGTCGGCCGTGGCCTTCTCCAGATAGCTCGCAAGACACGCGATATGGTGACTGCGGCGAATGACGAGCGTCGCGCTTCCATATTCTCGCGCCCTCGGGGCGAGCGTTTCGATGCCCTGCAAAACGAGCCACGGGCCGGGAAGACGCCGTCCGTCCCAGAGCAGGCTCGCGCCGCGGTCCGAGATTACGTCCGGTTCGCCGGAACATGTCATTGCCGCACGTTCTATCTCGCCGATGTAAGGGGCGAGCAACGCGAGGCCGTGGGTGTCGTGTCCCATCAGGTCGCCGTCGACGAGCGTGCTCGCAACGGCTCGGGCCTTCGGTTCATCCAGGCCCGCTTCGACCAACAGTTCCTGTGCAAAGCGTTGCAGCTCGGTAGCGGAATATCGCACTCTTGCGTTCATGGTTTGGCTGAGTCTATGGATTGGATTGAGTATGGATTCATTGCGCTCGTCGATTGTCGTTTGGCCGTTCGATAAGCGTCCAATCGCTAATTGCGTAGAATCCATTCCATCCGGTTATGAGGCTGTGTGCGTTTACCCTTATGTCCCACGATTCCGCCATCTCGACCTTTCAGGTTTTAACGAAGCTGCGCTTCAGGCATTTGCAACTGCTGGAATTGCTGGGCCGTACTCGCAACCTGCGCCTTGCGGCCGAACAGATGCACGTCACGCAGCCCGCGGCGACGAAGATCCTGAGCGACGTCGAAGCGATGCTCGGTGCGCCGCTCTTCGACCGATTGCCGCGCGAGATGCGGCCGACCTATCTGGGTGAGTTGTCGGTGCGTTATGCGAGCACGACCCTCGCCAACCTGAGCAAGTTCTCGGGGGAGTTCGCCACGCTCAGGAACGGCGGCTACGGTCATCTGACGGTGGGCTTCATACCGGCGTCGGCTGCGCAACTGGTCATCGCCGCGATCAAGGAGATTCAGCGCAGGCGGCCACGGCTCATCATCAAGCTCGTCGAACAGAGCAGCGATCAACTGGCGACGTGGCTCGAAGAAAAGCGCCTCGACGTGATGGTCGGCCGCCCGACCGAGCCGCGCCACGCCGCGCTCTTCGATGTCGTGGATCTGCTGGCGGAGCCCGCGTGCGCGGTCGTCGGGCAGCATCATCCTTTGCTGAAGCAGCGGCAACTCGAGATTGCCGATCTGGGACGATGGCCGTGGATTCTTTATCCGCCGGGAACCGCCATGCGGCAGCTATTCGAAGAGACGTTCGCGGCTGCGGGCATGGTGGCGCCGGTCGGCATCGTGGAGACGCCTTCCATCTTTTCGACGCTGGAGTTGTTGCAGGCTACCGACATGCTGTCGCTGCAACCGCAATCCGCGATGGACAAGTACGTAAAGAACGGATTGTTAGGGTATCTAAGCGTTCCCATTCGGCGCACGCTGACGAACTACAGCGTCATCACGCGAAAAAACGAAATCGCATCGCAGCCGATAGAAGAATTCGTCGATATTCTCGTCGGTATTGCGCGGCAGAGCGACGAACAGCGTTAGTTCGAGACGGGGAAAACGAGCCGGGAATGAACACAGCGGTTATGTGATAATCCTTAACCCGCGCCCGGCCGGCCCACAAGGTCGTCGACCCATGCGCGCGAGGCCCGTTACCCCTCGTGGCCTGCTTTTCTTCTCGCGATATCAAACAGCCACCACGATGCCTACATACCGTTCCAAAACTTCCACCGCGGGCCGAAACATGGCGGGTGCTCGCTCGCTCTGGCGCGCCACCGGCATGAAAGACGAAGACTTCTCGAAGCCGATCATCGCCGTCGTCAACTCGTTCACCCAGTTCGTGCCGGGTCACGTCCACCTGAAGGATCTCGGTCAGCTTGTCGCCCGCGAAATCGAGGCGGCGGGCGGCGTGGCCAAGGAATTCAACACGATTGCGGTCGATGACGGCATCGCGATGGGCCACGACGGCATGCTCTATTCGCTGCCGAGCCGCGACATCATCGCGGATTCGGTCGAATACATGGTCAACGCGCACTGCGCCGACGCCATGGTCTGCATCTCGAACTGCGACAAGATCACCCCCGGCATGTTGATGGCCGCGATGCGCCTGAACATTCCGGTGATCTTCGTTTCGGGCGGCCCGATGGAAGCGGGCAAGACGCGCCTCGCCAATCCGAAGACGAAGGCCATCGAGCTGAAGAAGCTCGATCTCGTCGATGCGATGGTGATCGCCGCCGACTCGTCATACTCCGACGCGGACGTGGCCGAAGTCGAGCGCTCCGCATGCCCGACGTGCGGCTCGTGCTCGGGCATGTTCACGGCCAACTCGATGAACTGCCTGACCGAAGCGCTCGGTCTCTCGCTGCCGGGCAATGGCACCGTGGTCGCGACGCATGCGGACCGCGAGCAGCTTTTCAAGCGCGCGGGACGCGGCATCGTCGAACTGGCGCGCCGCTACTACGAGCAGGAAGAGACGGGCGTGCTGCCGCGTTCCGTCGGCTTCAAGGCCTTTGAGAACGCGATGACGCTCGATATCGCGATGGGCGGCTCGACCAACACGATCCTGCACCTGCTTGCGATCGCACGCGAAGCCGACATCGACTTCACGATGGAGGACATCGACCGCCTCTCGCGCACCGTGCCGCAGCTTTGCAAGGTCGCGCCGAACACGAACAAGTATCACATCGAGGACGTGCATCGCGCGGGCGGCATCATGGCGATCCTCGGCGAACTGGATCGCGCCGGCAAACTGCATACCGACGTGCCGACCGTGCATGCGCCGACGCTGAAGGATGCGCTCGCGCAGTGGGACGTCAAGCTTACCGACGACGAAGCGGTCAGGACGTTCTACATGGCCGGCCCCGCAGGCGTTCCGTCGCAGGTCGCGTTCAGTCAGAACACCCGCTGGCCGAGCCTCGACACGGATCGCGCCGAGGGCTGCATCCGCTCGTATGAGCACGCGTTCTCGAAGGAGGGCGGCCTTGCGGTGCTGACGGGCAACATCGCGCTGGATGGCTGCGTGGTGAAGACTGCCGGCGTCGACGAAAGCATTCTGGTGTTCGAAGGCACCGCGCACGTGACGGAGTCGCAGGACGAGGCGGTCGAGAATATCCTGAACGACAAGGTGAAGGCGGGCGATGTGGTGATCGTCCGTTACGAAGGCCCGAAGGGTGGACCGGGCATGCAGGAAATGCTTTATCCGACGAGCTACATCAAGTCGAAGGGGCTCGGCAAGGCGTGCGCGCTGCTGACGGACGGGCGCTTTTCGGGCGGCACGTCGGGTCTGTCGATCGGACACTGCTCGCCGGAAGCGGCGGCGGGCGGCGCGATCGGCCTCGTGCGCGACGGCGACAGGATTCGCATCGACATTCCGAACCGGACGATCGACGTGCTGCTGTCCGATGAAGAACTCGCCCGGCGCCGTGAAGAGCAGAACGCGAAGGGCTGGAAGCCCGCGAAGCAGCGACCGCGCAAGGTGTCGGCTGCGCTGAAGGCGTATGCGAAGCTGGTAATGTCGGCGGATAAGGGTGCGGTCAGGGATTTGTCGTTGTTGGAGGATTAAGTTCTCTCGGTGTGATTGATTCGATTGGAGCCGCTCTTGTGAGCGGCTTTTTTTTGCGGCGGCGGCGGAATTGGCGCGGTTGTTTCTATCCGGGCGTGGTTGATCGTGCGGTCGTTGATGGAGCTAAACCAAAGGTCCCGCGCCGCGTCCGGACTTAGTGGCTGAACCGCTTGCGGCTGGTGGTGGTCCTAAAGGCAGTCTTGTGGTCGACGATTTCCGACGCATCGACCACCCGATTGCGGCCGCGCGACTTCGCCCGGTACAGAGCCGCGTCTGCCATGCCTAGCAGCGCTTGCGCCGACCTAGGCTGGTTCGGGAACGTGCAAGCTGATCCGATCGAGACGGTGACGCGTCCGCCGCTCGGCGATGCCGATGGGATCGCGAGCTGCTCCACCGCCCCCCTGAGCGACTGACCGACGCGCAGTCCCGCCTCCGATTCACACGCGGGCAGCACGACGACGAACTCTTCACCACCGTATCGTGCGATGAAATCGCTTTGACGACGCAAGGTGCTCGCGAGCGCGCCGGCGACTTGTTTCAAGCACTCATCGCCCGCCAGATGCCCGAACGTGTCGTTGTATTGCTTGAAGTGGTCCACATCGATCAGCAGGACGCTCAACGGCTGGCTGCTGGCGGAAGCCAGGGAAAACTCCTGCGCAAAGCGCTCATCGAAGTAGGCACGGTTGAAGACGCCCGTGAGGCCGTCACGTGCCGACGTCTCGACCAATGTCCGGTGAGTCTCGGACAGACGGCGGTAGAGGCCCGTCGTCTCATAGACCAGCATTCCAAGCACGGCGCTCGATGACATCATCGAGGCCCCGCGTGCGGCGTACCAGCCCACGCTGTAACGGGCGCTCGCCGACAGCGTCAGCGTCACATCAATCAGCGCGCCGAGCAGCGCGGCTCCCAGCCATAGGTCCATCAGGGACCGCAGGCGAGTGGTCGAGACGTGGAGTCCAAGCGCTGCAAGACACGTCGCTTCGACAATGAGTGCAGCAGGGCTGCTCAATAGCTGCGCATATGAACCAGACTGCGCGACGATCGGCGGGAGGTGCGACTGGCCGACAGTTGCAATTACGCAAAAGGCGATCGCTAAGGCGACCGCCCCCACGACGACGGCTCTGCCGCGCGCCCGGTGAGTCAAGTTCGATGGAACGGAACGGGAAATCAACGAGGCTGTCACGAGAGCGGGGAAGCCGCCGTGCCAGAACACCCAGATCCAGATTGCAGTTTGCGGCCCTGCGCCAAGCAGACCTGTTGGCGAGAAGATGCCGGCAAAGACAAGTAATTGAATGGCGGCGATCACGCCGGTGAACGCGTACGCGCCGCTGAGCGCTGCGAACAGCAACCTTCCCGAAACGACGTACTGGGTCCAGAGCAGCAGCGCGGTCAGCCCCTCGGTGACGGTGACCCAAGTGGCGAATATCGGCAAAAAGGCGGGAATGACCGGCCCGGGGTTCTTGGCAAGTGGCCAGATGAGGACGGCGGCATTATCGACAAAGCCGCCGCAGCGGCGGCCATAGCGCGATGCCGCGGCGTGGATGGCAGGTGAATGAGCGTGGTTTGCATTGGTGGAGATGGCGTAAGTGCGACCGCTGCCGCTGTAGCCCCTCGGCCGAGGAATCTAAGCTCTGTATAACGGCTGCGGGCCACGGTAGTTGAAAAACCGTCGGTTCGATTGCTATCGATATCCACACGGTAGCTACGTTCAATTCGAATGCGACCATTGTTTCGCACGAGCTTGCACCGCTCGGATCGTCCGAGGAACTCCATCGGTTCCGCTTCGAAGCGGATGACGGCTCGGGCTTGCCCAGAAGCCAACAAAATCACGCTCGCGCAGATCGCGCGACCGCTTCGCTGAGAGCCTGGATCGCCATGATGCCGTCACCAAGATGCTCCGCTCAATCGTCACCATACAGCGCGCCGATTACGGCAATCTCATCAGTACGACCTGCACGAACGCCGACGATGCCCCTTGCGCTGCAGCCCCAGGACGAATCGACGCAAGGGAATGAGTGCCGCGACATGGTCCCGTTGCAGAGTTGGTTGATGTCCTATCGATGCTCCTCTGAAGTCGGAGTCGTCAAGGCGTCGCTGGGACAGCCTCGCGTTGCTTCGGGTGGCCGTTCTTGCCCTCGGACAGAGCGTTTCCCCGTTAGGGGTTAGAACTACTATTGGACGAATATCGGACCGGTAAGATCAAGCATCAGAACCGACGGTATGACGATAGCTCTTCGAACGAACGGTCGATCAACGACCGCGCGAGCTTGCAGACCGGCGGGAGACGGCACCGGAAATGCCCGTCCACCCAAGGACCTGAGAGAGAACCGATGATCATTTATCACGGAGGAGCGGCGTTCGAGCCGAACGTCCTGCGCGACGGGAAATCATTCGTCGCAACAGCGTCCATCTTCGAGGAGGATGGTCATGTGACCTCGCTCGGAAGGTGGGGCTTATTCGCCAACGAAGAGTGTGCAATGCACTTCGCGATTCTGTCGGCGACGGCTTTTATCGAAGGCGATGAATTGCCGGTGCCACCCATCAGGTTATTGGCATAGGGTGACTCATCTGGCCGGGCGGCCGCGATCGACATTCGGTCTGGTGCTAATAGTCCGCCAGTCGCTTGCGGCCTGCAGATCCTCCGGATAGTACGGGGCGTACCATTGCGGCATGGCTGCAAGTCGAGCCGTATGAAGCAATCATCGAGTCGGAGGTTCGAGGTGAGCCAGGAGACAGTCCCCAGCAACACCCGCGAACTGCGCGACGCGTTCGGCGCGTTCATGACGGGTGTCACGATCGTGACCACCGCGACCGACGACGGCAAGCCGCGCGGCTTTACCGCCAACTCGTTCTCGTCCGTGTCGCTCGATCTGGCGCTGCTGCTGGTCAGCATCGCCAAGACGTCGAGCAATTACAAGGCGTTTTCGTCGACAGGCCATTTCGCGATCAACATCCTTGCGGAAGGACAAAAGGACTTGTCGAATACGTTCGCTCGTCCGAGCGACGACCGCTTCGCCAACGTTCACTGGCAAATGAGCGGGAACGGTAATCCGCTGCTCGGCGGCGTCAGCGCATGGTTCGACTGCACGACGCACCACATCGTCGATGCGGGCGACCACGCGGTCATCATCGGCAAGGTCGAAGCGTTCCGTTCGGCGGGTTATGCAGGTCTTGGCTATTACCGCGGCGGCTACTTCACCCCGGCGAAGGTCTCGGCCGAAGTCATCGCCGGCCCGAGCGTGATCGTCAGCGCCATCATTGCGAGGGATGACAAGGTGTTGCTAGTGAGAAGGCCCAACGACACGTGGGGCCTGCCATCGCGCGAGATGGGCAAGGAAGGCGCGGACAAGACGCTCGCGGCACTCTTTCGCGAGATCAGCCAGAGGCATCGGCGAGCTTTATCTACTCGGTGTACAACAACACGGAAACCCGGCACCAGTACATTACGTTCCTGTGCAGCGCGCCGGATGATTCCGCCGCCTCGGGCAAGTTCGTCGATCTCGACGATATCAGAACGCTCACGTTACAGGACAGTGCGCTTGCAAGCATGCTCGATCGCTACCGCAAGGAAAGTCAACTGGGGAACTACGGCCTGTATCTGGGCGACCATAGCAGCGGCACCGTCCGCCCGCTCCATCCGTGAAGAGTCATATCACGGCGATGCGTTATAGCCCGCTTTCCCTGGCGCGGGAGTTCGCCGTGGTGTTGCGCCATCGTTGGAGGAGCGTCGCTCCGCAGCGGTAAGTCGCGACATTCGGCGTCGGTCAGGTGCCGCCCGCAGCGCACCCCGCGAGCAGCAGCGACCTGAAACCGATGTACGCGACGGTAGTTGCATGACCCTTTTTCAGAGTGTCACGAGGAGTCGCTGATCGTGTAGGTCGTAGGTTCGGTGACGGCTGCCCCTTGGATAGACATCGATACCGTGTAGTCACGCGGGAACCGCCATTGACTATCAGCACAGCTACTTGTGCCTGCTGCCGAGCTCGCTGTGCTTTTGCGGATGCGTGTCAGCATGGGCGAGTTCGTAGTGAGCGCCTTTGCCGCTTCGCGTCGGCGGAAAATGCTCGGACTTCACGCACGTCACCGCAGAACCCCCCAGCCGCCGTCATCTTCCTTCACTACCTTGTAGATGCCGAAGGTCTGAATTGCATTGATAACGCCCGGACATCAATGCTTAAGAAAATTGCACTTATCGTGTCAATTAATTTGCGTGATTATCTGTACTCAAGATTCCCGCTAGAAGTGGAACGCAATAAAACGCATCGGAGACAAGCCATGCACGACACAAAGCGCACTCGACGCGGCTGACGATTGCCACCCGGGGCCGCTAATTCTCGTGGCCCAGCCTCAACCCATCCCGGACATCGCAACCCGAGCGCAAATGGCGCGGCGGCCGCTTTGTCATGTCCGGCGCTCCTTCGAACATCCGCTCTTATCTATCGCAATGCCCTCAGGAGACAAACTTCATGCAAATCACCGGTATGTTGCACGGCGCGCGCCTGCTGCAATTCGTCGGATTCCCGGCGAGTGAAATCCTCGGCCCGAGCGCCAGCGAGGAAGAGATCAAGACCTTGATCGATCGCCATCGCCAGATTTTCATCAAGCCTGTCTTCAAGGGCGGAGTCGGCAAGAAGGGCAAAGCGGGCTTGCTCGGCCGCGCCGCCGATCTCAAGACGGCGCTGATCGAGAAAGAGCGGTTGTACTTTGCCCAGCATGCCGTCGGTCACCTGACAGCGAAGGCAAATGGCGTGACGTTCGAAGCCGGCGTGCCAGCCGAGCACGAAGTCTATTTCTCGATCACCGATTCCACCCGCTTTCGTGCACCGACGATGACGCTCTCGCACAAGGGCGGCATGGACATCGAAGAGGTCGATCCGAAACATGTGGCGATGGTGCCTTTCGATGCGTTGACCGGCCTCAAGGCGTTCGTCGTGGCGAACGCGCTGAGCGAAATCGGCGCGCCGAAGGAGATCATCTCACCGCTCGTGCAGCAGTTGCCGAAACTCTGGGAGCTCTTTCACGATTTCGGCATGACGACGCCGGAACTCAATCCGATCCGGATGCGCGAGGACAAGAACGGACGGCTGACACCGGTCGCCTGCGACTTCAAGTGCGGCTTCGATCGCGACGACCCGCGCTGGACGCGTCTTGGACTGCCGCAACACCTGTTCGCCGCCGACTATTCCGACTTCGAGCAGGAGATCAATCAGTTGCGCACGCATCAGGGCCAAAGCGATGTGTACGTGATCAACGACAAGGGAACGATCCTCGCGCCGACGTTCGGCGGCGGCGCCAACTCGCTCGTCACCGAAATGCTCGGCGACGCCGCGATCATCTCGTCGGATTTCGGGGGCAATCCGCCCTACGCGAAGATGAAGGAAGTAGCCCGTATCTGTTTCAAGCACTGGCTCAAGCAGTCGAACGTGCTTTTCATTATCGGCGGCAAGTCGAACAACACCGACATCTTCGAGACGCTGCGCGCGATGGCCGATGCCCTTCGCGAGCACTTCAGCGAGCATGGACCGACGCCGCTCTACGTGGTGCTGGGTCGCGGCGGGCCAAATCTCGTGCGCGGCATGGCGGCGTTGAGAGACACCTGCGACTCGCTCGGCCTGCCTTACAGACTCTTCGGATTCGACTCCGACATCAGCGAAGTCATCCAGTACGCGCGAAAGGCCGATGCGTGGATGCGAGAGGGTGGCCGGGCCGGGATCGCAGCACGGATCGGCGCGACGGCGGTGAAATCGGAAACGGCACAGGCTTGAGGAGCACGACATGCATAAACAACACAGCAACCCGTTCAAGTACTTCGTCGGCGTGAACTCGCTTGCGCAGATCGCCACGCGCGACGATCGCGTGTGCGTGCTCAATATTCTCGGCGGTGAGTCTTCGGATGTGACGCCCGTCAGTCATGCCTTCTCGGGCGGCAACATTGTCTTTGGCACGTCACCGGGGAAGGGCGGGCAAACGCTCTCGACAGCGGCCGGCGATATCCCGGTGTACAACAACGTCCGCGAAGGGCTGGAGGCAGGGCACCGCTTCAACTGCGGCGTGGTGTATCTGCCGCCATCGGCTGCGCGTGACGGCGTCGCCGAACTGATTCGCGTCAATCCCGACCTCAAGAAGATTTTCATCATCACCGAAAAGATCGCCGTGCATGACGCGCGCGAAATCCGCGCGATGGGTCAGCAAGCGGGCATCGACATCTTCGGGGCGAACGGGCTGGGCGTTGCTGACTCGTGGAATCGAGTGAGAATCGGCGGAGCGCTCGGCGGCGACAATCCGGACGATTCCCTGCGCAAAGGTTCGATCGCTATCTTCTCAAACTCCGGTGGATTCAGCACGACGATCGCGCAATACCTGCGCATGAGCGGCTGGGGCACGTCGACCGTCATTTCGAGCGGCAAGGACGTCTACATCCACTACGCCGCGGCGGAATTCGCATTCGCGCTCGCCAACGATGCGCGCAGCAAGGCCGCCGTGCTCTATTGCGAACCGGGTGGCTACTATGAAGCCGATGCGGCCTTTACCAAACCGGTGGTTGCCTGCGTGGTGGGGCGGTGGAAAAGCCGGCTGACGCGCGCGGTCGGTCATGCTGGCGCGATGGCCGGCGGTTCCGATGACGCACAAGCGAAGGAACGCTGGTTCATGGAGAAGTTCGGCGTCGACCGGCTCTTCAGCCCCGGCGATCCATGCTGCTCGGCCAAGGGCGCGGTCGTCACGAACATTGCGCATATCCCGGCGGCGCTGACCGCTGTCATGCGCGCCAACGCGACGATGCCCGACTTCGAGCCCGAAGGCAGCCTCGCGCTCAAGCCGTGGTTTGGCTCCGATCAGGGTATCGAGTTGCCGTCTGATCTTGCAATTCCGGTGGTCGGCGCGGTTGCTCCGTATGACGAGCAAGTGGTGCAGGTCAACAGCCAGATCGGGGCGATTGCGCCGCGCCAGACGCTCAAGGACGCATCGGGCGCGTCGCAAATGGACGCGAAAACGCAAGTCAGCAGCCTGCACGGAACCTCGATGCTCGACGCCGCGACGCGCTCGCTCGAAGCGAACGTGAACCTTGCCTTGCTGCACGAATCCGGCGGCGAGAACGACGAGAGGCTGATCAGCGTAGCGATCGCGGCATCGGTCAATCTGCATGGAACGCCGGAACTCGTCGCGGCCCAGGCGGCGCGCGAGGCGGGCAACGCCCCCAACGCGATTCTGGCGGCTGCGGCATCGATTGTCGGGCCGAACCGTCAGCGCGCGGCGCGCGATGCCGCGAAATGGCTGATCGATCGCTTCGCGGCTGCGGGTCTCACCAACGCGCTCGATGAAAGCTTCGATATCCGCCAGATCGACACCACCGGCTGCGAGCCGCTCTTCGCAGATGCCCGCGATCCGCGCGCCGAAGCGATGCTCGCGGGACTTGCGAAGCGTGAAGCCAGGTCGGTGCTGATCCGCTGGCTGGCGTCGCAGCCGGCGCACCCGACGGCGGATGCCGTGCTCGCCGCGATCACGACCACATTGGCGTGGGGTCCGCTCATGCGCAAGCGTGTGTCGCGCGTGACCGCAGAGAGCTTGCCCTGGTGGACGATGCTGTTCGGACGTCTGATCGGCGCTTCGGCGGACGCATCGCGTCACACCCCGGAAGGCTTCTGCGGCTTTACCACCGAATCGCTCTTGGGTGAACGCGGCCTCACTGAGGTCTGTTTTGCCGCATTGCTCGATTTCGAACCCGGCCGCGACGATCTTTTCGCCTTCAGGACGCTCGTCGGTCTCCTGCTCACCAACGGTCCGGGAGCCATCTCGGCGCAGGGTGCGAAAGGCGCAGTCTCGGCCGATGGTCCCGAAAGCCCCGAGCGCGTGCAACTCAACAAGGCGCTGGTCGGCTTTCTTTCGCATACCGGCTATACGCATGGCGGCAACGGCTATGAAGGCGTCGCTTTCCTGATCGAAGCGTTTCGGAACAGCGGCCTCGACGATCCGGCCGACCCTCGACATGGCGTGGACCTGCGCGCGCTGGCCGAGCGGGCGGTCGAGCGTTACGCGCAGTACAAGGCACGGCAGAAAAGCGCGGGTAGCCTCGACATCGCGAAGCTACCGGGCGTCAATCATCCGGTGTTCAAGGACAGGCCCGTCAATCACGACCCCCGCGAGGTGTTCATCGCGAACTTGTGCGAGAAGCGCGGGGACTACAACGTGTTCCATGCGTTTTATCGCGAAGTCGTTCAGGCGTTGTTCGATGCCGGCGTGTCCCGCAACGTGTACTGCGTCAACATCGATGCGGTGATCGCGGCCCTGCTGCTGAAGATGTTGTGGCAGCCGCTTCAACGCGGTGAATTGACCGAGCGCGACCTCGAAAGCGCCGCGTTCACGATCTTCCTTTACCCCCGCATGCTCGGATGCGCGGCGGAAATCGACGATCACCTGAACCGGGGACGCAACATGGACACCCGCACGCCAGCCTCCCAGTGCCGTTTCGTGGCTTGAAAACCACTCGGCGCTGATAGCCAGCGAACATCAATTGTTTCTGTACCGCCGCGCTCGTCGGCAGCGCGGCCGTCGCGGCGAATGTGCATTGAAGCCGGTCCCCGTTCAACGTCGGCAGCCCGGCGGAATGCTGATGTTGGCGGCGTCGTGCGCAAGGACCGCACTTGCCTGCATCAGCGAACTTACACTCGCGACCCCAAGCGGTGGTTCGAGATAAGTGCGATCCAGTGACGGCGTTCGTGTGAAGAGCGGACCCGCTCGCCAGAGACCACCTCATTGCGTCGTGTTCCGCCGATGTTTGCAAGCCGGGTCCGCGCCGTTGCCCGCCAGCGTGTCGCAAAACCTCCTTGTTCGAGGGCCGACGTCACTCATCCCGCGAATCAGGGTTTGCGTTTGCTCGGGCCACCAGTGAGTTTGCCAGCCGGCTTACGTGCACCCGTCGCTGAATTGCTGGCGCCCTTGCTGCGTAGCTTTTTCATCTCGAACGGATTGGTGCTGGACAGGCTTAGACCCTTACCCGCGGCCACAACGCGCTCCACCGCAGGCTTGCGCTTGTCTAAGCCACTTTGCGGGCGCGGCTTTTTGGTAGGCATCTGCATGGCGCCGGGGGTCGCTTGCAGCACTTTGGGCTTCTTGGCCTTTTTGGGTTTCTTGATGATCTGCCCCGTCGTGCTGGTTTGCGGCACGCGGTGTTCTGCTTCGAAACCCGGCTCTTCCTCGCGTGGCAGCGTTTGCCGAATCAGCGCTTCAATCGCGGCCAGCTGTGGCGCCTCATCGGCACACACGAGCGACACCGCCACGCCGCTGGCGCCCGCTCGGCCGGTACGGCCAATACGGTGCACATAGTCATGCGCCACGATCGGCAGATCGACGTTGATCACCAGCGGCAGGTCGTCGATATCGAGCCCGCGCGCAGCCACATCGGTGGCGACCAGCATATCCACTTCGCCTGTTTTGAAGCGCTCCAGCGCACGCAGCCGCGCGGGTTGCGGTTTGTCGCCGTGGATGGTGTCGACCGCATAGCCCGCCTCATCCAACATGGCCGCCAGGTAATCCGCGCCTTTGCGGGTTTTGACGAAGACGAGCGCGTGCTCCCAGTTGTTTGCAGCCACAAGGTGCATGAAGAGGCCGGGCTTGTTTCTTTTATCAACGGTCACCACCCATTGCTCGATATTGCTGGCCGTTGCATTGGGCGGGCTGACGCTGATATCGACCGGGCTGCGCAGAATGCTCGCCGCCATGGCGCGGATGTCATCGGTGAACGTGGCGGAGAACAGCAAGGTCTGGCGCCGTGCGGGCAAGGCAGCAAAGACGGCGTTGAGTTCGCGCGCAAAACCCAGATCCAGCATGCGGTCGGCTTCATCCAGCACCAGCGTTTGCACCTGATCGAACTGCACTGCGTTCTGGCGATTGAGATCCAGCAAACGGCCCGGCGTGGCAACGAGCACATCCACGCCTTTGCGCAAATTCATCATCTGCGGGTTGATACTCACACCGCCGTAGGCGGCCATTAATCGCACATCGAGGCCCTTGCCGTAATCGATGAAGCTTTGCAGCACTTGTTCAGCCAGTTCACGCGTGGGCACCAGCACCAGAACACGCGCGCGGTTGCTGGACACCGACGGGCCGTCTTGCACCAGCCGTTGCAACAGCGGCAGCGCAAAACCCGCCGTTTTGCCAGTGCCGGTCTGAGCCGCAGCCATGACGTCCCTGCCACTTAGCACGGCAGGAATCGCCTTGGCCTGCACCGGTGTAGGTGTCTGGTAAGTGAGGTCCTGCAGGGTACGCAGTAGCGGATCGAGCAGGCCAAGCGAGGCGAAAGACATGTTCGTATTCCGGGCCAAATCTGCAATTTTAGCGGTTACGGCGCTGATGGCACCGGCGCAGACCGCGTGATCGACGATGAGCTCAATCGCTCCTCTCGCCGCGCCGGGGTATTCGCATTCTTCCGCAAAGGCACTACGCCACGGCGTGCACCGTCGAGCAACGACTGCGCTAACAACCCTCCGATAGCCGTACCGACACCGCCTCAGGCATCGACACCAGCGCCATTTCGCATCATCGCGAATGACGATGGTGCCTTTCCCAAATAGCACGTACAAAGGGTCTCGTCTGGCGCATCATGCTCGCACAACAATGACTCGCCGAACGAAGGCGTGCCTTCACGAGCGGCGCATTGACGGAGCGAGACGAAGCGATGCAACCCAAACACGGACCTGCCGGCCCGCAGACGCTTTACGACAAGATCTGGAACAGTCACCGCGTCATGTCACGCGACGACGGACAGGACCTCCTGTTCATCGATCGGCATTTCATCCACGACGTCACCGCGCAGTCCTTCGACATGCTGCGCCAGCGCGGACTCAGGCCGCGCTCGCCCGAGCGCATCTTCGGCACCGCCGACCACTACGTGTCCAGCGCGGCGAACGGCATGTCGGCCGTGACCGATCCCGAGCGGCGCTCGATGATTCTCGCGCTGCAGCGCGATGCCGCCGAGTTGCGCATCACCTTGTTCGACATGGACGATTGCCGTCGCGGCATCGTCCATGTGGTCGGTCCCGAGCAAGGATTGAGTCTGCCCGCCATGACCGTCGTGTGCGCGGACAGCCACACGTCGACGCACGGAGCGATGGGCGCGCTCGCGTTCGGCATCGGCGCGACCGAGGTGGCGCATGTCCTCGCCACGCAGTGCCTATGGCAACGCAAATCGAGCAATATGCGCGTCACCCTCGATGGCACGCCGGCAAAGGCGTCACCGCCAAAGACCTCGCCCTACTCATGATGGGTGGCGCGTAACAAGTACTTTGGAAGCGGCCGTTCCGGTTGCGCGGACTGGAACGGCCGGTACGGTCGACAAGGAACTTCGTGGCCGGAGCCACGATGGCCGATAACCGGACAGTCTGTGACGTTCGCAACGCCCAGTGGTTGCCTCTGACAAGATCGGCTTGGTCAATACGTGTAGGCATTGATCGCGTCTCGCACCGTTCCTAACGACTCACGCAGCGATGTCAGATCAACCGATCCAAGCGCAAGACGAATTGCGTGCGGTACCTGCTCCGTCGTCGCAAATGGTTCTGCTTTGGAGACGGCAATGTTCTCGCGTATCAGCGCCATGGCAACAAGATCTGCTCGCACGTCCTCTGTGAACGGAAGCCATATGAAATATGAGGCTGGGTGCGCGATGCGTGTGATTCCCGTTAGCACTTCGGCAGCGATCTGTTGCCGGACCCTTGCATCATCGCGTTTCTGAGCCTCTAGCTGGCTGACTGTGCCGTCGATAATCCAGTTACAGGCAATCGCCGTCATCACGCCGGCGGTGTTCCAAGCCGTGGCGCGAATGGCGCGTTCAATCATCGGAACGTAATGCGCTGGTGCTGCAACAAATCCGACACGCAGACCGGTCGCGACGCTTTTCGACAAGCCCGACACATAGATGGTCAGCTCTGGCGCTATTGCTGCAACAGGCGCCGGCGCATGATCGACCAGAAAAGCATATGCCGCATCCTCGATGATGAGCAATTCGTGCTTGCGGGCAATCGCCACTAGCTCTTGCCGTCGCTCAGGTGTCATCACACAACCTAGAGGATTATGCAGCGTCGGCATCGTATAGACCGCCCGAACATGGCGGTCTTTGCAAATGCGCGCCAACGCGGTGAGGTCCAGGCCATCGCTGCGGATGGGAACAGGTGCGAGGTCGAGTCGCATCGTCTCCGCGAGAAGCTTGAAACCGGGATAAGTCAACGCGTCGACCGCTACTACATCGCCCGGGCGGAACAATCCCAGCACGACGGCCGCCAATCCATGTGTCGCCCCATTAACGATCAATATCTGTTCCGCTGCTACTTCCATTCCTCGGGTTAGGAGGTGACGGGCAAAAACGGCTCGCTCATGTTGCCTTCCTGCGTGCGGCTGATAGCGGAGAAGCGCCTCCAGATCTCCCGACGACGCAAGTTCGCGCAGGGCACTCCGGAGCATTTCGCCTTGACCCGGTAGCGATGGCGAGTTGAAGTTGAGATCAGTCAGACCCGAAAGGGCGGCTTGTTGTTCGATGCCAAGCCCCGCCGGGAGTGAAGTTTCCCTGACGAAAGTACCGCGCCCGGTCTCGCCAACGACCAGTCCAATTGCCTCGAGCTCCGCATAGACGCGCGAGGCAGTAACGAGCGCGACTCCCTCCCGTCTTGCTAGCTGGCGGTGGGTCGGCAGACGAGCGCCCGGCGACAGCCGGCCCGATCTGATATCTGCGGCGAAAGCGTCGACTATGACCTTGTAGCGCGGTTGGACCATCGGGAAGCGTATGCATGACAATTATTTGATTGTCTTAATTCTCTCGCATACGATGCGTGCTTGGCAAACGCTGGCATCAGCACATCAGCCGCGACCGGGCGCTGCGCGCGGCGATCAATCAGGGACGACTTTATGCATATCGCCATCCTTACCTTTGACGGTTTCAACGAACTCGACTCATTAATCGCGCTGGGCATCCTCAACCGGGTTAAGCGAAGTGACTGGCGCGTGTCCATCGCGAGCCCCTCGTCGCGAATCTGCTCGATGAATGGGGTCGTGCTCGAGGCCCACGTCCCGCTGACGGAGGCTGCCAACGCCGACGCGGTGATCGTGGGTAGTGGAAGCAAAACGCGCGAGGTCGTCGCAGACGCAGGGGTGATGGCTCAACTGCGGCTTGACCCGTCGAGGCAGTTGATCGGTGCGCAGTGCTCAGGGACGCTCGTCCTCGCAAAGCTGGGACTGTTGGATGGCGTTTCGGCCTGCACCGATCTGACCACCAAGCCTTGGGTTGTCGAAGCAGGCGTCGACGTGTTGAATCAGCCTTTCTTTGCGAACGGCAACATCGCGACGGCAGGCGGATGCTTCGCGTCCCAATATCTTGCGACCTGGATCATCAGTCGTCTCGTGAGTTCAGAAGAAGCGGCCAGCGCGATGCATTACGTTGCACCCGTAGGCGAGAAAGATGAGTACGTTTCGCGAGCGATGCGACATATTCAATCGGCAAGCGCCTAAAAAACCCTTACGGTCTGAACGAGGCTTCGCGAATCGACCTTCCGGACGGGCGGCCACTCTTGCAGCCTAGCGTCGAATCGACGATCAGGATTCGGGAAGAGTGGTCGCTGCGGCGGACTCGAGAAGAAACCGAGGTACGAACAAGGTGCTGTTTGAAGCGGCGTCGCCGCAAAGCATGGCGTTCTGCGCTTTATTTGCCTCTCCACTCGCTTGCCGTGGTGAGTGCGAAGTCACGGTAGTTGCGCGGCGCACGCCCGAGCAGTTGACTAAACCTTTCGATCTCGCCAGCAGATGCCACTGCCCCATCCTGCTGATAACGCTGCAGCATCAGCCGCATGTCATACGCGAGCCACGGCGGCGTCATCGTCTTCATATACGATTCGAACCGATCCAAATCATCGCCGCCGTACTGCACTTCGCGGCCGAGCGCTTCGGACCAGATCGCCGCGACATCTGCCGACGTGATCGCGTCCGGGCCGACGAGCGCGTAAGTCTCCGAAGGCAGTGGCACGTCCGAACGCTCCCGGCGCAGAAGCTCGCGCGCGGCTGCATCGCCGATATCGCGGACATCGACCATCGAAATTCCCTTGCTCCCGATGGGCATGCCGAAGACGCCCTGCCGGAGCATCGGCTCCTTCTGACGCACGTCGTTCTGCATGAAATACGCGGGACGAAGAATCGTCGCGGGCATGTCGAACGCGTCGATCATGCGTTCGACGGTGCGCTTGCAACTGAAGTGCGGAACATCGACGTATTCCTCGCCCTTGAACACCGACAAATAGACGATTCCGCGTACGCCTTCCTCGCGGGCGATGCTTAACGCCTGCAGCGATTGCGTGAGTTCATCGGCGGCGACGGGCGCAAGCAGGAACAGCGTCGTCACGCCTTGCATTGCGCGGCGCAGTCCATCGACATCTGCAAGTTCACCCTGCACCCGCGTCACGGCTGCCGGAAGATATGCGCGCTCGGGCGAACGCGTCAGCGCGCGCAAATCGGCACCGCTGTCCTTGAGATGGTCGAGAACCTGTGTGCCGATGATGCCCGTACTGCCCGTAACGAGAATGCTCATGTCAGCTCCTGGAAGGTGAAGGCTCGGTGCGAGCCGGTGACTGCTACGATAGGCGTTCCGAAAATCCTGCGAAAGCGCCGAATTCAAGACACGCTGTCTCGTCAGCGGAACAATAAGGAAAAAGGTCATGGATCTGAACGCGCTCGCGGATTTCATCGCCGTCGCACAACGTGGCGGTTTCGGTCCGGCCGCGCGCGCGACGGGCCGGCCGAAGGCGACGCTGTCGCGGCGCGTCGCGGAACTGGAACAACAGCTAGGCGTGCGGCTTATCGAACGCGGCGCGCGCACGACGCGCCTCACCGAAGAAGGACGCGCGCTGTTCGAGCGCACGAGCGGTCTGCTCGCCGAGATCGACGAAACGGGCGACGACATCGCATCGCGTGCGCCCACACCGCGCGGGCGCCTGCGCGTAAGCGCACCGATGGTCTATGCGCATGTCGTGCTCGCGCGCGCCGCCGCGAGATTTGCGCTGGCGTATCCGCAGGTCGAGCTGGAGGTTGTCGCGGAAGATCGTATCGTCGACCCGTTGCAGGACGATTACGATCTGGTGATACGCGTCAATCCTTCGCCCGACGAGTTGCTCATCGGGCGCGCGATCGCCACCGATCGCCGCGTGCTCGTCGCCACGCCCTCGCTCGCGGAATCGCTCGCGAACGCTTTGAGCAATGCGGCTCCTTGGCTGCCTGCGGTGGTGCTCACGCGTGCAAGCCACCCCGCATGGACGGTCCGATTGACCGACGGCAGCGAGCGCATTGTTACGCCGCGGCCGATGCTGCGCCTGTCGTCGCTTCTGATGGTGCGCGAAGCGGTGCTCGACGGCGCTGCCGCCGCCTTGCTGCCTCACCTGCTCGTGGAATCGGATATCGCTGCGAAGCGGCTGACGATGATCGGCTGCGAAGCGGGCCCCGGCGTCGAGATATGGGCGCTTTACAGTTCCCGACGCCTCTTGAGCGCGAAGGTGCGGGCGTTCCTGAACATGCTGGTGAGCGCCGACCCGGGTTCGTGAATCCTCGCCCCCTACCGCAGCTCATAAAACACGCCATCGATGCCCGAACGACGCGCGGACCCGGTTACGCTGTCAGTCAGCGCAAACGCAATTGCACTGGGCAGGGGCTGTTGGAGAAAGACAGTCGGGAGGATTCGGTAGGCGATGTATCGAGGTCTGAAGCGCATCGACCAACTCTTTCTTCTGATCCAGGCTGCCTGCAACCCGACGCGTATGCGAACGCTGGCCGCTGGGGCGGCATTCATCTCCCACGCAGCAAGCTCACGGCCGCGAGCACCGGCTGCGCAATTCACAGCCGACGATGGTTATGGAAATACAGAGAGACTTGCGCCACTACTCGCAGAAGGACTTATCGACGAAGTCATCGGCCGATCGATGAGCGGCAAAGAGGCAACAGCCTACGTCGTGCGCCGCGGCGGATCGACGCGTTGCGCAAGCGTATATAAGGGCGTGAAGCAGCGCAGTCATCTAATGCCCGTACGAATGAGCCGGGCGTCGCCGTCCAATGATCCGGTCATCCACCTCCGTGGCATCGGGCAGCGGGATCGGTTCTCGATGTACTTGCCGTCTTTTGTTTCTCGATTGCGAAAAAAAAGCTCATCAATCCCGTGAACGGGGTATTCGGCAAGCGAACAATTCCCCAAAAGGTAGTAAGACTACGTTCGCAGGTCTCCGGTGCCCCGCCTCGTACAGCCTATTGTCTGGCGAGGATGTCCTTAGAACAAGACGATTTCCCATTCAAACGCGTAAACCCTAGCTTGCCCGCGCCGCGTCGTACTCAGTATATTTTGATTGTAATACTACGCAGCAAGGGAACATCACTAGCATTCAGTCGAGCTATCCGTGGCACGCGCCGCTGCCCATATCGGTGTTGAGGAGACAACAACTATGGAAGAAGCACAGGAAGTCGCATCGCGTAGAAAGTTTCTGGCGGGTCTTGCCGCCACGGCCGGCGGCGTTGCGCTGTCGTCGGTATCGAAGCTCGGCTTCGCGCAGCAGAAAGTGTTCGTGCCGTTCAGCAACAAGAGTCTCGACTACTACTTCTTCGTCACGCAGCAGGAAGCGGTGAAGCGCGCCGTCGAAGCGAAAGGCTGGCAGTTTCAGGCCGTCAACGCAAACTTCAGCAATACGTCGCAACTCGAGCAGTGGAACAGCCTGATGCTCAAGAATCCGTCGGCGATCATCGCAGATCCGATCGACAGTCAGGCCATCGTCAGTGTCATCAAGAAGTACAACTTCAAGAAGATCCCCGTAGGCATCATCGACACCCCGGCGCTCGGCGGTGACGTCGCGATCACCGTCGATTTCGACAACAAGGCGGGCGGCGTCATGGCTGCCGAGACCATCGTCGCCGCGCTCAAAAAGAAGAACGGGTCCGCCAAGGGCACGGTGCTGAACTGCTATGGCGCGTTGCAGTCGGTCGCGTGGCGTCTGCGCAAGGAAGGTTTCGAAGAAGCAATGAAGAAGTATCCGGACGTCAAGGTCATCAGCCGTCCGACAGAAGGCCTGCTCAAGAACATGTTGTCGGTCACGCTTTCCACGCTCTCCGAGTATCCCGATCTCGACGCCGTGCATGCACCGAGCGATTCGCCGGCGCGCGGCATCGTCACCGCCTTGCAGCAAAAGGGCAAGTGGAAGAAGGTCGGCGAACAAGGGCACGTGATCTTCGTGAATATCGACGGCGAACCGGCCGCGCTGCAATGGATCGGCGACGGCTACATGGACGCCGTGGTCTCGCAGGACCCGATCGCCTATGCGCAGATCACGGTCGAGATGCTCGACAAGTATTCGCTCAAGGGTCAGCCGGTGCCGCACGGCGACTACCAGAACAATCAGTACTTCTGGGAAAAGGCGGTCGTGACGAAGTCCGAGACGGGACCGAGTCTCGTCATCCAGCCGTTCATCGTTGATGCAAATTCGGTGAAGGACAAGCGGCAGTGGGGCAACATCGCCTTCAACGAATGGGGCATCCGTTATTCCTGATTCGCGCCAGTCCGAACGAGTTGGACGGCGCGCAGTCAGCGCGCCGAATGCGGACCGGAGACTTTCTGAATGTCGGATATACACAGCAACGATTACATCCTGCGGACCCACGACGTCGTCAAGCGTTACAAGGCCGTGCTCGCGCTCGACCGGGTCTCGGTCAACATCCGGCGCGGCACGATCCACGGTCTGCTCGGCGAAAACGGCGCGGGCAAGTCCACGCTCGTGCGGCTGATCAGCGGGCAGACCGCGCCGAGCGAAGGGCGCATCGTCCTGGACGGCGAAGACGTAGAGGGCTCGGACGTTCAAGAGATGGAAGCGCGCGGCGTGTTCCTGGTGACGCAGGAACCGATGATCGTCGATTCAATGTCCGTCGCCGACAACCTGATGCTCGGGCGCTGGCCTCTGAAGCGCGGCATCACGGGTCGCGTGGACCAGCGCGCGTTGATGGAAAGCGTCGAAGCCGCGCTCCAAGGCACGGATTTCGATCCGCGCATGCCCGCGCGTCTCTTGTCCGCGGTCGCCAAACGCAAGCTCAACATTCTGCGTGCGTTGCACAGCGGCGGCAAGCTGCTCATTCTCGACGAACCGACCACCGCGCTCACGCTCGCGGACCGCGAGCACCTGTTCGACTTCATGCGCACTCTGAAGGCGCGCGGCGTGAGCTTCGTCTTCATCTCGCATTACAACGAAGAGATCCTCGATATCTGCGATGGCGTGTCCGTCTTGCGCAATGGCAGGCTCGCGGGCGAGCACGACGACCTCTCGACGATCGACTCGGACGGTCTCTCCGAACTCGTCATCGGGCGTGACGTGCCGTTGTTCTATCGCGAACGGCGGGAGACGGCGGCGGCTGGCCGTGAAGGCTGGCGTGTCGAAGGTCTCGCGGCCCCGGGCGTGCGCGTGGACGCGTTTTCCATCGCGCCGGGCGAGATCGTCGGGTTCGCCGGACTGCCGGGGTCGGGCGCGAAAGAATTCGCGCTCGCGCTCTTCGGCACGAACCGCGCGACGCGCGGCCGGATTACGCATGACGGCAACACGAGCGCGCCGGCCGGTCATCCGGGCGAGGCATTCCAGCGGGGCATCGCGTATCTGTCGGACGACCGTCATCGCGACGGGCTCGTCGGGCTGCAAAGCATCGCGCACAACATCACGTTGTCGAGCCTCAAGCACGTATCGAAGGCCGGCGTCATCGATAGGAACGCGGAACGCAGTATCGTCGCGCGTTACTTCGAGCACTTGCGCGTGAAGGCGACGACCGCCGAAGTGCTGCTCGGCACGCTTTCCGGAGGCAATCAGCAGAAGGTCTGCCTCGGCCGCGTGCTCGCCACGTCTCCGAAGCTGCTGATCCTCGACGAACCGACGCGCGGTATCGACGTGGGCGTGAAGGAGGAAGTGCATCGCATCATCGATACGCTGACGCGTGAGGGATTGAGCGTGATCGTCATTACGAGCGACCTGGACGAGATGGTGCGTCTGGTCGATCGCGTGTCCGTGTTCGTCGGCGGGCGGATCGAGCGCGAATACACCGGCGCGGAAATCGCGAAGGACGCCATTCTGCAGGCGGCCTTCAATGGGGAGCCGGCGTCGAACGACAGCGTTCGTGCCGAGCCGCTGGTGAATCAATTATGAGGAGACAGTCCATGCAAACACGAAGCGACCTTTCTTCGTCGCCTGCGCCAGCGGCGCTCGCCGGTCAAGGCGGCGCCGCGCCGGGCACGGGAAGCGGCAAGCGCGGCAAGGGCGGCGTGCAGTGGGTGTTCCAGAACGTCGTCTGGCTGTGGCTCGCGGCGCTCGTCGTCGTTTTCGGCGTGCTCAATCCCTTCTTTTTCACGCTTTCGAATCTGCAAAACGTGCTGGTGCAGGCGACGGTGCTCGGCCTGCTCGCGCTGGCCGTTTCCATGCCGCTGATGGTGGCGGAGATCGACCTGTCGATTGCGAGCAACATGGGATTCTCCGCCGCCATCGGCGCGATTCTCTCGACACGGCTCGGACTCACGCCCGCCGTCGGTGTGCCGCTGGGTATCGCGGTAGCGACTGCGATCGGCTTCTTCAATGGCCTGTGCGTGACGCGCCTCAAGATGGTGTCGCTCATTCAGACACTGGCCGTCATGATCGTGCTGCAAGGCTCGCTGCTCGCGGTGACGCAGGGCAACACCATCTCGGATATGTCTAACGGTTATATCTGGATCGGCCAGTACACGGTCAACAACTGGCCCGTCATGCCGATCGTGTTTCTCGTCGTGCTCATCGGCATGGGTTTCATGCTGCGCAAGACGGTGCTCGGCCGCTATCTCTACGCGACCGGCGGCAACGCGCTCGCCGCCAACTCGGCCGGCATTCGCGTGAATCGCGTCAAGATCATCGCGTTCACGCTGTCGGGTTTTCTCGCGGGCGTCGCGGGCTATCTGCTCGCCGCATGGCAGATGGCGATCACGTCGGATCAGGGCGAAGGCTTCCTGCTCTACGCCATTGCCGCGCCGATCATCGGCGGCGTGAGCGTGTTTGGCGGACGCGGCGGCGCGCTCGGCATTCTCGGCGGCGTGCTGCTGCTGACGGTGATCCACGTCGGCCTCGCCATCACCGAAGTCCCCTCGTTCTATGTGCAGATGATCGGCGGCATTCTCATCTTCATCGCGGTTGCGGTGGATGCCATCCGCGTCAACTTCGTTTCGCAATAACCTTGATCCGGACCATGACAGAACCTCGTCAGTGCGAGATGTATATCGATGGGCGCTTCGGCAGCGAAGGCGTTCGCGAATGGATCGATGTCGTCAATCCAGCGACGGAGCAGATCGTCGCCCGCGCGCCCGATGCCGACCGGGCGATCATCGATTCCGCCGTCGATGCCGCATCGCGCGCTTTCCGAAGCTGGCGCCGCGTGAATCCGTTCGAGCGTTCCCGCCTGTTGCATGCGATAGCCGATCACATCGCGGAGGACGAACGCGCCATCGCCATGGCGATCACGACGGAAATGGGCAAGCCGCTCGCCGAAGCGCAGGGCGAGGCGCGCAAGCTCGCCAAGGCGTTCCACTACTACGCGGAAGAGGCCGTGCGGATCTATGGCGAGACGATTCCGAACGAAGAGGACGGTTTCGTCAGTATCGTGGAGAAGGAGCCGGTCGGCGTGGTGGCGGCCATTGCGCCGTGGAACTATCCGGTGGAACTGATCGGCTGGAAGCTCGCGGCTTCGCTGGCGGCGGGCTGCACGATCGTCGTGAAGCCGTCGGAGTTCACGCCGTCGAGCGCGGAGGCCGTGTTTCGCTGCGTGCATCGCGCGGGATTGCCGGCGGGCGTCGCCAATCTCGTGATGGGCGCGAAAGATGCGGGCAAGCGGCTCGTCGGACATCGGGACATCGACAAGGTGGCGTTCACGGGGTCGGGCAGCGCGGGTGAGGACATCTACAAGACGGTGCGCGGCATCACGGGGTTGTCGCTCGAATTGGGCGGAAGCTGTCCGCTGATCGTGACCGCCGATGCGGACCTGGATCTCGCGGTCGCGGGCACGCTGCGCCGCGCGTTCCGCAATGCAGGGCAGATCTGCATTTCGATCAATCGCGCTTACGTGCAGGAAGCGGTGTATGACACCTTCCTCGAACGCCTGGCCGATGGCGCGCGCAAGCTCGTCGTCGCGGACGGCATCGCGAACGAAAAAGCCGATGTCGGACCGATGGCCACGCGCGCCGGTGTCGAAAAGGTGCGCCGTCATCTCGACGATGCACGCGAACGCGGCGGCCGCATTCTGTGCGGCGGCCGACCGGATGCGATGGCATCGAATGAACGGGGCCTGTTCTACGCACCGACGGTCATTGCCGACGGCACGCCCGACATGCTCGTCATGCACGAGGAAACGTTCGGCCCGGTGATCGGCGTGGCGCGCTACAAGACGCTCGACGACGCCATCGAGGCGGCCAACAGCACGCCCGCGGGCCTCGCTGCTTACGCGTACACGGAGCATGTGCGGGAGACGTTCGCGTTGTCGCGCGAGCTGGACTTCGGCAACGTCGCCATCAATAACGTCGACGCCGGGATCATGAACGCGCCGTACGGCGGCCGCAAGCAGAGCGGCACGGGCTATGAGCATGGGCGCGAAGGCATGGAAGGCTATCTGCACCTGAAGCACGTGCGGCTGCGTCACCGCGCGTAAGAGACGCACGACGACCACGCATACGCAAACGGAGCGGCCATGGAACGGTATCTTCTCGGCATCGACGTCGGCACGTCCGCATGCAAGGTGATTGCAGTGGATGGCGCGGGCAACGTCCCGGCGAAGGCGCTCGCGGCGTATCCGCTCGTTTCGCCCCGGCCCGGCTGGGCCGAGCAGGACCCGGAGCACTGGTGGCTCGCGACGCAGACCGCGCTCGCGCAAGTGCTCGATGCGCTGCCGGATCGTCGCGCGGTGGCGGGCATCGGACTGTCCGGACAGATGCACGGCCTGACCGCGCTCGACGAAGCCGACAACGTGCTGCGTCCCGCGATCCTCTGGTGCGACCAGCGGGCGGCGCCGTGGTGCGACGAGATCACCGCGCGCGCAGGCGGTCTCGATGGTCTGCTCGCGCGGGTGCAGAACCGCATGTTGCCGGGATTCACCGCGGGCAAGCTCCTGTGGATGCGCGAGCATGAGCCGGAGCTCTTTGCCCGCATGCGGCGGATGCTGAATCCGAAGGATTACCTTCGCCTGCGTCTGACCGGCGAGCACATCACCGATGTGTCCGACGCGTCGGGCACCGGCCTGTTCGATGTGCGCCAGCGCCAGTGGTCCGGCGCGCTGATGTCCGCGCTCGACTTGCCGGCATCGCTCCTGCCGCAGGTCGTCGAATCGACGGAACGCGCGGGGACGTTGCGGGGCGAACTGGCGCAGGCGTGGGGCCTGCCCGGCGATGTGCCCGTGTTCGGCGGCGGCGGCGATTCGGTGATCCAGACGACGTCGATGGGCGCGATCGATGCCGGCCCGCTCGGCGTGACGATCGGCACGGCGGGCATAGTCGCGGGCGGCTTGCGCGCGTGTCCCGAGGCCACCGGGCAATTGCAGATTTCCTGCGGCAACGCGCCGGGCCGCTGGCACGTGATGGGCGTGACGCTCTCCGCGGGCGGCGCGTTCGAATGGTTGCGCGGCGCGCTGCGGCGCATGACGCCCGATCTTTCCTTCGAACGCATGACGCAACTGGCCAAATCCGCCGCGCCCGGCTGCAACGGACTGCTCTTCCTGCCGTATCTGCTCGGCGAACGCTGCCCCCATGTCGCGGCAGACGGGCGTGCCGCATGGATCGGCCTCACGTCGACGCACGATGCGACTCACATGATCCGCAGCGTCATGGAAGGGGTGCTGCTGAACATTCGCGCGATCGCATCGCTAGGCGCGACGGCCGGCCTCACCTGCGACGAGGTGCGCGTCTCGGGCGGCGCGACCGGCGAGCCGCTGTGGCTGCAGATGCTCGCGGACGTGCTGCAACGCGAGGTGACCACGGTCACGGGCGCATCCGAGGGCGGCGCGTACGGTGCGGTGCTGGCGGCGGGCGTGGGCGCGGGCTGGTGGACATCGCTCGACGAAGCGGTGGGCACCCTGCGCGTGACGGGTCGCGTGAGCCCGGACGCATCGCTCAAAGCGCTCTACGACGCACGTTTCGACACCTTCCGCACGCTGTACGACGCGCTGCGTCCGGTCTATCAACACATCGCCATGGAGAACCCGAGCCGATGACCGTCAACGAATTCATCCTTGAGGCCGAACGAACGGTCGACGCAGTCGTATTCGATCTCGATGGCACGCTCGTCGATACCGCGCCGGATATCGCGAGCGCCGTGAACCGCCTGCTCGCGACGCACGGCATTGCACCGCAGACGGTCGGCTTCGTGGAGAAGTTCATCGGCGAAGGCTCGCACGGGCTGATCGACAAGTTGTACAAGGGGCTCGGTCTCGCACTCGATCAGGAGCGCGTCAGCGCCGACGTCGAGACTTATCTGTCCATCTACAAGCAGCATCCGGTCGAGAAGGCGACCCTCTACGCGGACGCGCTCGAGGCGATTCCGGCACTACATGCGGCCGGCCTGAAGCTCGGCGTCTGCACGAACAAGGCGCAACAACTGGCGCAGGCGGTGCTCGCGCACTTCGGCATCGACAGGTATTTCAGCGCGGTCGTCGGAGGCGATATGCTTGCGCAAAGAAAGCCGCATCCCCGGCATTTGCTGATGACGCTCGAACAGATGGACGCCGCGCCGGAGCACACGCTCTATATCGGCGACACGCGCATCGACGCACAGTGCGCACGCGACGCGCAGGTTCGCTGTCTGATCGTCAACTGGGGCACCGGGCCGGATGTTCCCGTGCCCGATGACAGGCGGCTCGATTCCTTCGCCGAGTTAGTGACGAGGTGCGCCGCGCTCAATGCGTCGCGCCTGCCGGGAGCCTGATGAGAAACGACCTGCTGCGCCGTATCGCGCTTGAACACCCATCGTTGACGGGCGCGACCTTGCGCATCGCCGATGTATTGCTGGCCGCGCCCGAAGCCGCGCTCAAGATGAGCATGGCCGAGTTGTCGGAAGCGGCGCAAACCAGCGACCCGACCGTGGTGCGTTTTTTTCGCCGCTTCGACTGCGCGGACTATCAGGACTTCAAGGTCCGGCTCGGCCAGGGTCTGATACCGCAGGCGCCGTTCGATTACGAAGCCATCACGAACGCCGATACGCCCGCGAGCGTCTGCAGCAAGATCGTGAACAATTCGCTGCACGCCATTCAACGCTTCGCGCGTGACGTGGATTCCGCCGCCATCGAGCGCGCGACGCAATATCTGATCGAAGCGAAAGGCATTTTCCTGTTCGGTCTCGGCATCTCGGAGACCATCGCCTTCGATGCCGAACACAAGTTCTTTCGCCTCGGGCTGCATTGCCGCGTTGTGCTCGAAAGCCAGCGTCAACTGCTGCTCGCGCCGACCTTGCGCAACGACGAAGTCGCGGTCTTCTTCTCGCATTCGGGTTCGACCAAGTCGCTCGTGATGGCGGCCGCGATGGCGAAGGGCAAGGGCGCCGTGACGATCGCGGTGTGCGCGCCCGGTTCGAGGCTCGCGCAGACCTGCGACCTGACCGTCGCCGTGCCTGCATACGAGAACACCGAGCTGTACACGCCGCTCACGGCGCGCATCAATCACCTGCTCGTGGTGAACATGCTGGTCGCCATGCTGGGCCTGCGGCAAGGGCGCGAACTGCCCGACAACCTCGCCGCGCTCGACCCCTGGTTCACCGACAAGTTCATGGATTAGCCCTTGTTTCGAGGGTGTTTCGATCAAAACGGAGACGCAATTGGGTACGCATATCGAACCGGGCTATGCCCGACTGGAGCCGCAATCGAAGCAGGACGAGGCGAAGCTTGTCTCGGGCATCAAGGCGGTCGACCACTATCTCGCGCCGGGCATGAAAGTAGGGCTCGGCTCGGGCACGACATCGCACTGGTTCGTGCGTGCGCTTGCGCCGCGCGTGAAGGACGGGCTCGATATCGTCGGCGTGCCGACGTCGAATGCGACGCGCGAGCTAGCGATCGAGCTCGGCGTGCCATTGACCGACCTCGGGCAGATCGACCGGCTCGATGTGACCATCGACGGTGCGGACGAGATCGATCATCAGGGCAGCATGATCAAGGGCGGCGGCGCGTGCCTGCTGTGGGAGAAGATCGTCGCGGCGGCGTCGCGCAAGATGGTCGCGGTCGTCGACGACAAGAAGGTCTTCGACACGCTCGGGCGTTTTCCGCTGCCAATCGAAGTCATCCAGTTCGGCTGGCAAAGCACGGAGCGTCTGCTGCGCGAGTTGTTCGTATCGGCGGGATTCGATGCGGGCGTCAGGATTGAGCGGCGCGTGAAGAACGGCGCGCTGGTGGTGACGGACAGCGGCAACTGGATTCTCGACTGCCAGCTCGAAGCCATTCCTGATCCGCTCGCACTCGCGCCGCGCTTCAACGCCATTCCCGGCGTGGTCGAGCACGGCCTCTTCACCGGCATCGCGAGCGAGATGATCGTGGGTCATGCGGATGGCACGGCGGATATCGTCGTATTCGACGGAGCGCGCACATGAGCGAGATCGCGAAGGAAGACAGTGGCGCGACTCTCGACGTCTTTCGTCTGGATGGCGAAGTCTGCGTCGTCACCGGCGCGGCTCAGGGCATCGGTCTCGCGATAGCCAAGGCGCTGCGCAATGCCGGCGCGACGGTCGTCATCGCCGACCGCGAAGCGACGCTCGGGCAACGCGCCGCCGACGCAATCGGAGGCAGCTTCGTCACGCTGGACGTGACGGATTCATCGTCGGTCGATGCGGGCTTCGATGCGATCGTCGCAAAGCACGGCAGACTCGACGTGCTGGTCAATAACGCGGGCGTCGTCAAAAATGCGCTCGCGCTCGAAACCGACGACGCCGCGTGGCGCACCGTGCTCGCCGTGAACCTCGACGGCGTGTTCTATTGCTGTCGAAGCGCCGCGCGTCACATGTCGCGGCAGAGGAGCGGACGTATCGTCAACATCGCGAGCATGAGCGGGAGCATCGCGAACAAGCCCCAGCCGCAAGCATCGTATAACGCATCGAAAGCGGGCGTCATTCATCTGACGCGTTCGCTCGCCGCCGAATGGGCGGCGGACGGCATCCGCGTGAATTCCATCTCGCCGGGCTATGTCGGCACCGAACTGACCAAGCGCGGCTTCGAAAACGAAGCATGGCGGAAAGTGTGGCTCGACTACACGCCGCTCGGACGCATGGCCACGCCGGACGAGATCGCGCCGGGCGTCGTGTTCCTCGCGTCAAGGGCGAGCGCGTTCGTGACCGGATCGGACATCGTGATGGACGGCGGCTACACGGTGTGGTGATGCAGCGACGAACGGAGGCTCACGATGACCACGGAGACGATGAACCTATGAGCGCACTCGATGCAATCCACGCATTGCGCGACGCCCTCGGCGCGGATGTGGTGGCCTTGCCTGAAGAATTCGGCGATAAGCGCGTGGTGGACTGGAGCGGCTTGCCCGGCACCGTGCCGCTCGCGCTGGTCCGTCCGCGCGATACCGACGAAGTCGCGCAGGCGCTGGCTATCTGCACGCGCTACGGTCAGCCAGTCGTGACGCAGGGCGGCTTGACGGGCCTCGTCGGCGGCGCGAACCTGCGTGGCGGTGAGATCGCGCTGAGTCTGGAGCGCATGAACCGCATCGTAGAAATCGATGCTGTCTCCGCGACGATGACGGTCGAAGCGGGCGTCGCGCTGCAGACCGTGCAGGAGGCGGCGAGCGCGGCCGGGTTCTACTTCCCGCTCGATCTCGGCGCGCGCGGCAGTTGCGCCATCGGCGGCAATCTAGCGACCAATGCGGGCGGCAACCGCGTCATCAAATACGGCATGATGCGCGATCAGGTGCTGGGGCTCGAAGCGGTGCTCGCGAGCGGCGAAGTCATCGGCGGCCTCAACAAGATGATCAAGAACAACAGCGGCTACGACCTGCGCCACTTGTTGATCGGCAGCGAAGGCACGCTCGCGGTCATCACGCGAGCCGTGCTGCGTCTTCGGCCGAAGCCGACGGCCACTGCGACCGCGTGGTGCGGCCTGCCCGACTTCGCCTCGGTCACGACGCTTCTCACCCGCGCACAGGCGCAACTGGCAGCGGGCGTTTCGGCGTTCGAAGTAATGTGGGCGGGCTATCACGACGCGGTGATCGCGAATCTCACCGCGCTGCGCGCGCCGCTTGCCGAGGCCCATCCGTTCTACGTGCTGCTGGAAAGCGTCGGCACCGATCCAGAGCGACACAACGAAGCCTTCGAGGAATTTCTGGGCGCCATGCTCGAAGCGGGCGCGGTGACGGATGCGGCCATTGCATCGTCGGAAGCGCACGCGCGCGACTTCTGGGCGATCCGCGATGCGCCCGGCGAATATCAGCGCTTCATTCCGAATCACGCCGCCTACGACGTGAGCTTCTCGATCGCGCAGGTCGGCGATGCCGCAGAGCGTTGCGAAGCGCGTCTGCGCGAGCAATGGCCCGACGCGCTCGTGATGACCTACGGCCATCTGGGCGATGGGAACATCCATATCGTCGTGGATGTGCCGGGCATGGGCAAGCACGATCACGACGAGATCGACCGCGTGATATACGACGTCACGCGCGAGTTCGACGGCTCGATTTCGGCGGAGCACGGCATCGGCACGAAGAAGCGCGACTATCTCCCGCGAAGCCGCCGCGAAAGCGATATCGCGGCGATGCGCGCGATCAAGTCGGCGCTCGATCCGCTTGGCATTTTGAACCCCGGCAAGGTGGTGTGACCGATGAAGCCAACTCTTTCGAAGTGGCCTGAGCCCCGCGCGTTCAGAGTCGATCTGTCGAGCGGCCTGATGGAGGGCACGGGTACGCGCTATCAAAAGCGTTTGAAGGATCTGGACGGCCTCTATGGCGATGCCGATGCCTTTGCCACGCTGGTTGCCGCGCGCGGTGACGAGATCGTGTATGACGTGACGGATCATCGTCCGAGCGATGCGCCCGGCGATCTGATCACCGGCGTCACACGCATGAGTCCCGGCAAGGTGGGCGACGAGTTCTTCATGACGCGCGGGCACATTCACGCGAACATCGACAGGCCCGAGCTGTACTTCGGGCTCAAGGGGCATGGACTCATGTTGATGGAGTCGCCCGACGGCGAGACGCGTATCGTCGACATCGAGGCCCATACCGCGTGCTACGTGCCGCCGCGATGGATTCACCGCTCGGTGAATCTGGGCGGCGACGATTTCGTCATGCTGTTCTGCTATCCCGCGGATGCCGGGCAGGACTACGCGATCATCGAGCGCGCGAACGGCATGAAGCTGCGCATTCTCGATGACGGCAGGGGCGGCTATCGCAGCGAGGCGAACCCGGCTTACGTCGCGCGCAATGAGGCGCAGATCGCCGGTCTGCTGGCACGAACGGAGCGCGGATAATGGCATACGAAGCGGCAAGCAAGCCCACGTTTTGGTTCATCGGCGTGACGACCGCGCAGAGTTCGATCATGCGCGTGTTTCCCGAGTGGGCGAGACATCTCGGTTTGGGCGATGTGCAAATGAAGGGCATCGACTTCGCGGCGCATGCGGACCCCGAGGCGTACCGCGAGGCGGTGCGCTTCCTGCGCGACGATCCGCTCTCGCTCGGCGCGCTCGTCACGACGCACAAGATCGACCTGTATGCCGCGTGCCATGATCTCTTCGATGAGATCGACGAGTATGCGCGGGCCATGAGCGAGACCAGTTGCCTGTCGAAGCGCGACGGCAAGTTCGTCTGCCACGCCAAAGACCCGATTACTGCCGGCTTCGCGCTCGACGGCTTCCTGCCTGCGCAGCACTTCGCGACCTCGAACGCCGAAGTGTTCGTGATGGGCGCGGGCGGATCGGCCATCGCGATCACGTGGCATCTGATGCAGACGAGCCGGGGCGCAGACCGGCCTTCGAAGGTGATCGTGTCGGACCCGTCGCACGAGCGCCTGCTGGAGATCGAACGCATTCACCGTGAGCTGAACCTCGGCGTGCCGTGCGAATATGAACTCGTCTCCCAACCCGACGACAACGATCGCGTGATGACGCGGCTGTCGCCCGGCGCGCTCGTCATCAATGCGACCGGGCTCGGCAAGGACAAGCCCGGCTCGCCGCTCACGCACGCCGCCGTGTTTCCCGAGCACGGGATCGTATGGGAGCTCAACTATCGCGGCGATCTGGTGTTTCTCGATCAGGCGAGGGCCCAGCATGAGCGCAGGCACTTGCAGGTCGAGGACGGCTGGACCTACTTTATCTACGGCTGGACCCGCGTGATGGCGGAAGTTTTTCATGTCGATATCTCGACGCGCGGACCGGCCTTCGAGGCGCTCTGCCGCATCGCCGCCGATGCAGGCAAGCCCGCGCCCCGCGCAGGCGCTGCCTGACGCCGTGGCCGATGGACGCTTTCTATCTCGCGATCGATGTGGGCACGGGCAGCGTGCGCGCCGCGCTCGTGGATGCGCGCGGCGTCGTGCGCAGTATCGCCGCGCACGAGCATGAGCAGATCGTGCCGCGCTACGGCTGGTCCGAGCAGCGTCCGGCCGACTGGTGGTCGGGCGCGGCGCGTTCCATTCGCGAAGTCCTGGAGAGCGTCCCGGATGCAGCGGCGCGTGTCCTTGCGGTGTGCGCGTGCGGCCAGATGCACGGCACCGTCCTCATCGATGACGACGGTAACCTCACGCGCGAAACCGCGCCGCTCTGGAACGACAAGCGCACCAGTGCCGAAGTTGCCGCGTTTCGCGCGCGGGCCGATTACGCGTCGCATGCCAGGCAGGCCGCCAATCCCGCGACACCCGCGTGGCCCGCGTTCAAGCTGCAATGGCTGAAGGCAAACGATCCTGCCGCGTTCGAGCGCGCGACGACGGTGTTCATGCCGAAGGACTATGTCAACTTCCGGCTGACGGGCGAGCGCGCGTGCGACTGGAGCGATGCATCGACCAGCTATCTGATGGATGCATCCACTCGCACATGGTGCCGCGCGCTCCTGGATGTCTTCGGCCTCGATGCCGCGAAGCTCGCGCCGATCCGCGCGCCGCTCGACATTCTCGGCGGCGTCACGCAAGATGCCGCCGCGCGAACCGGCTTACGTGAGGGCACGCCGGTGCTCGTCGGCGGGGCGGATTACCCCGTATCGGTGCTCGGCTCGGGCGTTTATGCGCCGGGGCTGGCGTCGGACATCACGGGAACGTCGTCGATCATCACCGTGATTGCCGATACCCCGATGCTGCACCCGGACGTCTCCAATCTCGTGACATGCGACGGTTCGTGGGGGCGCTTCATGCTGCTGGATTCCGGCGGCGACGCGATGCGTTGGGCGCGGCGTGCGTTCCACGAAAATGCCTTGTCCTACGATGTCATCACTCAGAAGGCCGCGAGCGTGCCTGTCGGTGCGGACGGCATGTTCTTCCTGCCGTACCTCACAGGCGAGCGCCTGGGCGAACACTCCAACTCGCGCGCGCAGTTCTTCGGCATCACGGCAAAGCATGGATTGGGACATTTACACCGCGCGGTCCTCGAAGGCGTTGCGTTCGCGGTGCGGCGTCAGATCGCGCTGCTTCGGCCGGAAGACGGCGGCATCGACCGAATCGTGGCGGCGAGCGGCGGCGCCAGGGCCGCGTTGTGGCTCGAGATCAAAGCGAGCATGTACCGCACGCCGATTCTTGTTCCTGCCGAAGTGGAGTGCGGCGTGACAGGCTGCGCTATCCTCGCGGCCACCGCGCACGGACAGTTCGCGCGTCTCGCGGATGCGGTCAGCGCCTTCGTGCGGTTCGAGAGCGAAGTTCAGCCCGACCCGCACGCAAGCGACAGGTACGATCGCATGATGCCCATTTTCGAGGGGCTTTACGCGCAGGCGCAGCAGTTCTACGACGATCTCGAGGCGCTCGACGCACACACGTTCGTAGGGCATGCACGACAAGGATAGTCAGGCTTTGAGCCGAGCCCAAAACCGTACGAACGCGCGTCGTGGCTCCTGCGGCTCGCGCCGGAGAGGTCGTCGCGGCCGAAGATAGTCCGACGGGCGCGGGCGGCACCATCGCGGCGAACATGCGTGTCATCGGCTGGCCCGTCGATGACGAAGCCGCCGCGCTCTTTCCCTCCGAAACGCACGTCTTGCGCTCGCCGGATGAACTGGCGGCAAACCTCGGACTCGACGCATTCTCGTTGTCGAAGGTAGGCTAGCTGACATCCCGCACAGGCGAGTCCGAGACCTTTCTGACCGCCGAGAGCCAAGTTATCTCTAGGACAATGAGGGCTTGGTGGCATTGCAAGGTGCCAACGCTTCGCGCAGCTTCGTCATTGCAGAGCCGTGGGCGGCTTCAGCCCATTCTGGCTTAAATTCCGTTGCTAATGCCATTGCCCTGGCGAAGTCCGGCATGGCGTGCGATTGCTTGATTGCGTCGCGATACTCGGCAGCGGTAGCCTCTACATCGACGGCGGCTTCGAAAATGCCTGCAGCGTTCAAGCAATCAAGCATCACTGAACCAACCACCGATTCGCACTTTTCGATTATATGTAGCAAGTATTTGTCGAAAGCGACGAACGTCTTTTTCCGACTCTGGTTTTGAACTTTTGGCTCTGCAAGGACCATCGGGAAGTTGCCGTCAATGTGCAGAGCAGACGTAATGTTCAGCCCGCGGTGAACGACCGCATTGCGCAACTCACGAATGTAAGAGTAGTTCGCCTCACCGTCCTGAAATCCATGAAAAACTAAGCGCGAATACAACTGTGTTTCAAAAGTGTTTGGCTGCAGGGAAGTCGTTTCACGGAACAGCTCCGTCGCTGCCGTAAGATTCAAAAAATAGCCGGAATAGTGAAGTCTCATGTCCATCTGATCAGTGACGGAGAGTTGGGTGCGGAACGAGAGCGCGGCGCGCAGCGCAGTCTGTCTTGCAGACATGTACCACGATAGCGAATAAAGCATATCTCGGTTTTCGAAGCTCAAGGTCGTCACTCGTCCTCCCTACGGACGCTAAGATTCAAATCAGCCGAAGATCGTAGCTTTGAAACTAGTATTGTTTGAAGCGCGATGTCACCGACCCACTGCAACTGGCCGACGCGTATCGAACGCTCGACGTGCTTGCTTCGGCCTTTGCGGACGCTCGTCGTCCACCCGCTGTGCGGTTGCAGCTTATGCAAGAGTTGCCGTTGGGGCGATTATCGCCTTAACGGCCGCTTATAGTTCGTGGACTGAAGCTGTTCGGCGCAGAGCCGCACGACCTCGCAACTGAATTGACCGTCCGCTATTGGCCGACAACCGGCCGTTCAGCACGATTTCTCGAACGTCCTTTGTACCTTTGGAAGCCGCAGTCGACGAAGCGCGGGATCGAGGGGCAGCAGTGGGTCGGGAGGCGACACCCGCGCTGGTCGTCGATGACGGGCGGAGCCTTTCGTGACGGCTAGCCAAGGAAGAGAGAGCCGCGGAAAGGTGTGAAACGGCATCTTGTCATCGGCTCCGGAAACGCTGTCAAGCCAGTTGGCGTCGTCGATGATTAGCGCTTTCGTCGCCTATGAACACGGGAGGGCGGTTCTACGCGGGGGACAGCAGCCCAAGTCCATACGAAGTAAGCGCGCATCGAAACGCCGCTTCAAGGAAGGATCAGGAGGCGGTCAATCGCACGGGACTCAGCCCATCACAATCCCTTCACGAGCTGCGGCACCGCCTCGAACAGATCGCCCACGAGCCCGTAATCCGCGACGCTGAAGATAGGCGCTTCCGCGTCCTTGTTCACGGCGACGATGACCTTCGCGTCCTTCATGCCGGCAAGATGCTGAATCGCGCCCGATATGCCGACCGCGACATACAACTGCGGCGCGACGATCTTGCCAGTCTGTCCGACCTGCCAGTCGTTGGGCGCGAAACCCGCATCGACCGCCGCGCGCGACGCGCCGACCGCCGCGCCGAGTTTTTGCGCGAGCGGATCGAGCAGCGCGAAGTTCTCAGCGCTTCCCATGCCGCGCCCGCCCGAGACGACGATGCGCGCCGACGTAAGCTCGGGCCGCTCGCTCACCGCCACCTCGCGACGCACGAAACGCGCGCGCAGCGTCCCCGCAACGGCCTCTTTGGTGTCGACGGGAGCGCAAGCGCCGGACAACGGCGCGGCATCGAATGCGGTGGTGCGGATCGTCAGGACCTTGATCGCGTCATCGCATTGCACGGTGGCGATGGCGTTGCCCGCGTAGATCGGCCGGTCGAAGGTATCGGCGTCGTGAATGGCGATGACATCGGAAATCTGCGAGGCATCGAGCTTCGCGGCGACGCGCGGCGCGACGTTCTTCCCCGACGCCGTCGCCGGAAAGAGCACATGCGTATGGGACGGCGCGAGCATCAGCACCTGTGCGGCGACGTTCTCCGCGAGACCATCGGCGAGATGCAATGCATCGACGAGCACGACGCGATCCACGCCTTCGATACGGCTCGCGGCATCGGCCGCGCCGCGTGCATCGTGACCCGCGACCAGCACGTGCACGGGCGCGTTCAACTGGCGCGGCGCCGATCGTATTGAGCGTGGCCGCCCTGAGGCGCGCGCCGTCGTGATCCGCAATGACGAGTGTGCTCATTCAGATGACCTTGGCTTCGTTCTTGAGTTTGTCGACGAGCGCGGCGACGTCGCTCACGCGCACGCCCGGTTTGCGCGCCGCCGGTTCGACGACCTTCAGCGTCTTCAGGCGCGGTGAAGGATCGACGCCGAGATCAGCGGGACTCAGCGTTTCGATCGGCTTCTTCTTTGCCTTCATGATGTTGGGCAGCGTCACGTAACGCGGCTCGTTCAGGCGCAAATCCGTCGTCACGATGGCAGGCAGCACAACCTGGATGACTTCGAGACCGCCATCCACTTCGCGCGTGACCGTGGCGGTATCCGCGCCCATCTCGATGTGACTCGCGAAGGTCGCCTGCGGCCAGTCGAGCAACGCGGCAAGCAACTGGCCCGTCTGACCGGCGTCGTCGTCGATGGCCTGCTTGCCGAGGATCACGAGTCGCGGCTGTTCGCGCTCGACCGCGGCCTTCAGCAACTTCGCGACGGCGAGCGGCTGCAATTCCGCGTCCGTCTGAATGAGCACGCCGCGATCCGCGCCGATGGCCAGCGCCGTGCGCAGCGTCTCGGTGGTTTGCGCCGGACCGCACGTCACCGCGATCACTTCGCTCGCGTGCCCGCCTTCCTTCAGGCGAGTGGCCGCTTCGACGGCGATCTCGTCGAACGGGTTCATCGACATCTTCACGTTGCTCGTTTCCACGCCGCTTCCATCCGCCTTCACGCGGACCTTCACGTTGTAATCGACGACACGTTTCACTGCTGCCATGACCTTCATGGTTGCATTCCCTGGTTCGAATCCGATGAGAAAAGCGCGACGCCGCGCGCCTCAGGACACCGCGCCGACGCCGTATTTGCCGGTCAACAATGCGCCGGTCGCAAAGCGTTCGACGGAATACGGCGTGAGCGACACATCGGTCGGCAAGCCGAGCGCGGCGAGGCGCTTTCGCACGATGCATCGGCGTGGCGCGCGCTCGCCGATGAACTGCCGCTGATCCGCTATACGGCGCGCTCGGTCATCGGCCAGCAGGTCGATCGCTTCGCGCGGCATCTGGGCATCGACAGTCCGCGCCGATACGAGTTCGATGCCACCGATCTGCTGCTCAGTCTCGTCAGCGCGAAACTCGGCTTCGCTATTTCGACGCCCTTGTGCCTGTGGCAGGCGCGGCATTATCTCGACCAGATCGCCGTCTTGCCGCTGCCGGAAGGGCGCCTCGCGCGGCGCGAGTTTTTCGTGCTGCATCGGCAAGGCGAGTGGAACGATTTCGTCGATGAAACCGTCATGCTCACGCGCCGCGTGCTCGATCACCTGATTCGCCCGGCACTCATGCGCGCCGTGCCGACGCTGCCGGACCATGCGCTGTCATGACTTCCTTTCCTTGCTGACGACTTGACGGCGCGCTGTACCGGTTCGACATCGTCGCCACCGATGCGGCCGGGCCCATCGGCACCGCGAGCCACGCGCGGGCGATCGTCGAGCGGTCCGCGATCGAAGCACGCGCCGCGAAACGCCGCCGCGCCGAATAACGCCAACACGACAGAGGGCCACACCTGAACGTAGCAGTTCATTCGCCGACGCACGGCGTCTGCTTCGGTGAAGCGTTCGCGACGCTCCCGCTCGACGAAGTGCGGCGTCATCAGGATGCGTTATGGGCATCTCACTGGCCGTATCTACGCACGATGTCCGCGTTCGATCGGACGAAACGCGCGCGCTGTACGCATTGAAGCGGCGGATCGGGTGCCCGGCTAACGCGTCCAGCCACAAGCGGTTCAAGCAAGCGTCGGCAAGCGCTGATGCGCCATCCCGTTCTGGACGCGCCATCGACTGCATCAAGTTCGCGTGAGCAACATGAAGAGCCTGCGAAGACGGCACGACGAATGCGAGACCGTCCGCGTCATGCGAGCCCTGGCCGGCAGGGACAGCGACACACGGAGGCAAGAATGAAACGCACGACCGCCAGAATGTTTGGCTTCGGCGCTCGCAATGGCGTAGCTGCAGCACAGTCCTTTGCCTAACGAAAAGCCACGCGACGGTACTGCGAACACATGTGCGGGACCGTGGAGAATTTTTGAAGGAGGTCTTATGTTGGCCACGAATTTTCGCGGACCGTACCGGATTCGGGTGTCGCAAAAACCGGATCCCCTGATCGAACACCCAGGCGATGCCATCGTCCGCGTGACGCGCGCCTGCATCTGCGGCTCGGATCTGCACCTGTACCATGGGCTGGTGCCCGACACGCGCATTGGGCACACCTTCGGCCATGAGATCGTCGGCATTGTCGAAGAGGTGGGCTCCGCGGTCGAGACCCTCAAGCCGGGCGATCGTGTGCTGGTGCCGTTCAACCTGTTCTGCGGCTCGTGCTTTTTCTGCCAGCGCGAACTGTACAGCAACTGCCACAACACCAACCCCGAAGCGACCGCAGTGGGCGGCATCTACGGTTACTCGCACACCACGGGCGGTTACGATGGCGGCCAAGCCGAGTTCGTGCGCGTGCCGATGGCGGACGTGGGACCGTACAAAGTGCCCGACGATATCGTCGACGACGACGCAGTGCTGCTGACGGACGCGCTGCCGACCGGCTACCAGGCCGCCGAGATGGGTGACATCCATGAGGGCGATACCGTGGTGGTGTTCGGCGCAGGGCCGGTTGGCATCTTCGCCGCGAGGTCGGCCTGGCTGTTCGGCGCCGGTCGCGTCATCGTGGTCGACCATATCGATTACCGGCTCGACTTCGTACGCCGCTACGCTCCCTGCGAAGTCGTCAATTTCCGGGAGGTGAGCGACATGGCCGTGCACATCAAGAAGATGACGGACTGGCTGGGCGCGGACGTGTGCATCGATGCGGTCGGCTGCGAGGCGGCGGGCAGTCTGACCCAAACCATCACCGGGCGCTGGACCATGCTGCAGGCGGGTTCGGCCACCGCACTGTTCTGGGCCATCAACTCGGTGCGCAAGGCCGGTAACGTGTCGATCGTCGGCGTCTACGGACCGACCTTCAACGCGGTCCCGATCGGCAACGCGCTGAACAAGGGCATCACGATGCGCATGAACCAGGCGGCGGTCAAGCGCCATGTCCCGCACCTGATCGAGCACATCCGCCAAGGGCATTTGAACCCGAAAGAGATCATTACCCACCGTGTGCCGCTGGAAGAGGCGTCGGACGCGTATCACGTCTTCGCGAGCAAGTACGACAACTGCATCAAACCGGTGCTGATTCCTCCGCGTGCCGGCTCGGCGCGCTCGATGGTGACCAGCGTCGCTCACTGAAGGAGCAGCCATGGACAACGAAATCGCGCGCCGCGATCTTGTCGAGCAGCGGCGGAACCCGCAACACCACGGATACGTCGACTGCGAGCGCCAGATGGACTACGACCTTAACCGGCACAGTCCTCCCCGCGAAGACCTGCAGCGCATCCCCGGCTGGGGCTCGGACCTCGATCACAAGAACCGTCCAGCCATCCCGATGGAGCGAACCCCGCCACGCTTCATTCACGTGCCGCATGGACAGCCGGTACAGCAGGCGCAGACTGTCGAAGTGTTCTATTCGCCGGAGCGGCCGGGCATCACGCCGCTCTTCGGCACGGCCCAGCCGCCGAAATGGCTGTCGGGCGCGATTCGGCGCGTTGCCTACAAGCTGCCGGAGAATGACCTTCGCCACTGGCTGATGCTGATCGCCGCCGACCGCGTCAACGCGGTCGAAGGCATCGTCGACGACCTGCGGCATGGTTACGTACCGAATGTGCTCGGCGAAATGGGCATCCGGTCCGAACTGCGCCACAACCCTGCCGGGCTGGTGCGCAAGGCGCTTATCGCCACCGCGGTTGTTGGCGGAATCGCGTTGCTTCGGAAACGCCGCACGCAGTGCTGATCGTGTAGCGCGGGTTGGCACTTGTCCTGAGCGCAGTTGGGTCATGACACTCGCGGACCGTGAGGTGTCTGCCCGGCGGCGCGCCGGCCATCACAAGCGCCCAACGCCCAGGCGGTCGGTCAGCATTCGCTTGTTGCCGCGACGGTGGCCATCTGCAATTGGTCGCCGGTGCCTGGTTCGTATGCATGCGGGATTCCCTGGCCGCGTGGACCCGCTTGTAGTGGGCGCCCTTCCGGACGTGTCGCGTATGTCGGGAGGCCGCGTTGTTATCGCTACATCTGCCGGTAGTGGATAGCGGGAACTGCCAGATCCTTAACTTCGCGGCTTGCTGGTAACTCGATTGCGGGCTTCGGCGTGGTCTTGTTAACCACGAACCTTCGATGCGAGTCGTATCGAAATCGAACGACCGTTGTTGCTTCGCAAAAGACGTCCGGCCCGGCAATCGGTGGTCGTGAAGACTCATTCGAAGTTCGAGAAAGCCAACGTCGAGCTGCGCCGCGTCGTCAACGACGGCGAAGCGATACCAACCGGCCCGACGGCGGCCGGACGCCGAACTTCTAGCTGTCGCCCGGTCCGGATGCATTAGCCTGGCAGCCTGCCGATAGGCTAGCTTCAGTTCTGGCGTGATCCCCGGCAGACTGGCATCGCGGCTGCACAGCCAGGCGTGGCGGCCTGCGCGCGACGCTTCGAGACATGGCTTCGGCGCGGTGCCGGGGCAATGGGTTGCGCCGCATTGGTCCCGGTCAACGCGCGTGTAGACTTCGCCTTTCTTGCGAGCGCGCCTATGATGAAAAGGCCGGCTAGTAAGAGCCGCGTCGCCTTCTGGGCGCCATCAAATGGAGGCCGTCATGAAGAAAATCTGTGATTGCGCGCAGCTTCACGCCACGCTTATTGCGTTGACTGGCGCTACCGTGCTGTGCTTCGCCGAGGCTGCTATTGCAGAGAGTCAGGCGGCGAAGAAGCTCGGGCAGATCACCGTCATCAATCAAATGCTTCAGCCGAAACCGCTGAAGGCGAATTCCGCGGCGCCCGTAAACAACAACAATGTTAACGCGTCAAACGCCACTACGCCCACCCCGAGCGTCAGTCCAAACCTCAACGTTGCCCCGACCTACAACTGGAACGCCATCAACGCGGCAAATGCCGCGAACGCGGCGAATGCAGCGCGCGTTAACGCGATCCCCGGAGCGCCTCCGCCCGCTCGCAGCAAGTAATAATTCGCTTACTACGCTGCTGCGAGAGACGAAGCGGTGGGCGTGTTTGAGAGTCGCCTTAGCCGACGTTCATTTTGCTTTCGAACTGCACGACGGAAGCCTCGCGTTTTGCGGTTGCGTATCTATTTGAGTCAACGCGTTGCCATCGCTTCGAGGACTCGCCGGGGATGGCACAACGCCAATCGTTGAGCGCTGACGTAGACGACGATCCGACCGCAAAAGGCAGCATGCGGCCGTCAAGAGTCACTCACTCGGACCGTGCGAGCACACTCTTGGCGACGAGTTCCATTTTGGTACCGGTCATTAGGTCATCACAACTTGGGCAGAGAAAGCCCAGGCCGAATATCGCCAGCATCCGCATGACTGCCCTTGCATTACTTTTCAGCGGAATCAGCCGGGCGACGTAGCCGCCATCTTGGGATTTGAGTAGACGCGCCAAAAGATCTGGCATACCGGCATAGGCCCATCGAATCTTTGGTCGTGGTTGGGACGAATGAGGTCCTTTAGCTCCAAGGATTAGTCAGGAACAAGGTGCAGTTCATAACGATTACGTTCGTGGCTTGCGTTGCCGAACGGACTTTCGCGAAAGGGTGAGTGGTGGATTGGTGTTTCCGGGAGAAGACGACTGTTCCACCATTCGGAACGGCCGTGGGTTTAGCTGCACGCTTAGTGACCGTATGGGGTCGAGCCCAGTCAACTACGGCGGGCGGCCGGTATGCTGCTATCCGCAAAGTGATTAGAGCAGTGCACACGATACTGCATTCCGATACCTTCCCTCGGTGGTCTGCTGAATTGCAGCACCCGCATCAGCGCTCGCTTCGCCGTTTCTTCTCTCCGGATGATTTCCGCTCACGTTCCAGCGAAGGCGATCGCTCAGTCAGGGGAGCCGTGTCGTCCTGACCAGTAGGCGCCGCCGTCGCGAACTGCCGTCGATATTCGGCCGGTGTCGTTTGCCTGGCGGCCTTGAATTGCCGATTGAAATTGGCGACGTTCGCGAAACCCGATCGGGCAGCGATGACGGCAACGGGCAACGAGGTGTCGGCTAGCATCCGGCACGCGTGCCCGATACGCACTCGGGCGATATACCGTCCGACGCTCTCGCCAATATGCTGGACGAAATACCGCGTGAGCGTGCGCTCCGACAGGCTGGCCGCCGCGCACAGTTCTGACAGCCGCAGCGGTTCGGCAAAGCGCGCATCAATCATCGAAAGCACACGGTTGATCCGCTCGGGCTCATGGCCGGACGGGCCCGTCGTCGCCTGATGAAAGGCGCTCGGTGAAGCGAGCGGCTGGCCGGGCGCGTCGGCGAGGGCGCACAGAATATCGAGTGTCGCACTCAGCCGTTCGCGCGCCGCGTTCGAAAGCAGCGGGCCTAGACGGCCGCGCATCCATTCACCGGCGGGCGCCTCGAACGCCAGCCCGCACGCCGCTCTGCGCAAGAGCCTGCGCAGCGGTTCATATTCGCGGCAGCAATCAGCCATGCGACGTGCCCAGTCGCCGTCGAACCAGATCACGATGGCCACCTGCGGCGAAGACGGCTCGATAGAGCGGTTGGACGCCCACGTATGCGGCAAATCGGGCGGCACAAGGACGAGATCTTCCGCTTCGTAGTCGTTGACCGAGTCACCGATGTAGCGCTTGCCATGACTGTTCATCGTCAGCGTCAACTCGTACTCGGGGTGGTGATGCCATTCGAACGGAATACGCGGAAGCCGACGATGGTAAACCCGGACCGAACAGTCCTCGCCGAACTTCACATGCTCGTACGCAGGTTTCATGGCCGAAAGTACAAATACATTGACTGGATCGTATCACGCAGTGTCGTGTACAGGTCATATGCTAGCGCCACGATAATCTGCATGGAGACAATCATGGCGCTGAAAATAGACGACTTGCCGGGGGCCATCCGGCAGGCAAAAAAGGAGCTTCGCGCGGCGTTGCCGAACTACCGGGAGGTCTTCGCCGAAGTGGAAAAAGCGATCGGCGGAGCGGCAAAGCAAATCGCAGCGCAGCGCGATCGCGGAGAAAACGTCATCCCGGAGATTCAGTTCTCCGACATCACCGAACGGCGCGTGACGGCCGAACAGATCGCGCTCCTTAAAGCGCGGGGCGCGTGCGTTATTCGCAACGTCTTTCCGCGCGAGCAGGTGCGGCAGTGGGATGACGACATCGCGCACTACGTCGAACGGAATCATCTCGACAAGCGCCTCGAGAACCGCGCCGAGGACAAGTACTTCGGCCAGTTGGCCTCGAGCAAGCCGCAGATCTATGGCGTCTATTGGTCGAAGCCTCAGGTGTTGGCGCGCCAGTCGAAGTCGCTGACGACGGCGCGAGTCTTCCTCAACAAACTCTGGCGCAACGAGAGCGAAGGGCGAGTTCACTTCGACCCCGAACATGTGCCCGTCTATGCCGACCGTCTGCGCCGGCGGCCACCCGGTTCTGCGTCGCTCGGGTTGTCGGCGCATTGCGACGGCGGCTCGGTCGAACGCTGGATCGAAAGCAACTTTCGCAAGGTATATCGCCATGTGTTCTCCGGCAACTGGCGCGAGTACGATGCCTTTGACGCGGCTTTCCGCACGGACGTGGACGAGATCGCTTCGCCGGCCGTCTGTTCGATGTTCCGCACCTTCCAGGGCTGGACCGCTTTGACGCCGCAAGGCCCTGGCGACGGAACGCTGCAACTCGTGCCCATTGCCAACTCGATGGTGTACATCCTGTTGCGCGCGCTTCAGGACGATGTCGCCGATGATGATCTGTGCGGCGCGATGCCCGGTCGCGCGCTCTCGATCAAGCCGGAGTTTCATGCGCCGCTGTTCGAGGCGTTGTCATCGATTCCGAAAATGGAAGCGGGCGACACTGTGTTCTGGCACAGCGACGTCATTCATGCCGTAGAAGACGAGCATAAGGGCGCGGGCTACAGCAATGTGATGTATATCGCCTCGGCGCCGGCGTGCGCCAAGAACGACGCGTATCTGAAGCGTCAGCTGCCGAGCTTCCTGAAGGGCGAAAGCCCGCCTGACTTCCCGACCGACCATTTCGAAGTTGATTTCACCGGCCGCGCAACGGCTAACGACCTGACACCGCCTGGCAAGGCTCAACTCGGTTTTGATCTGTAGTTTGAAGACGGGCACGCATGCGCGTCGCGCTGATCGCCCATGCGTCGCTCCATCCATAACGATAAATTCGGAGACTGCAATGAAACAAACACTGACGCGAGTTGCGACGGCTGTCGCGCTGCTTGTCTCGGGTACCCATGCTGTTCTCGCTGCAGAACAGATTTCGATTCTTCACTGGTGGATGGGATTCGGCGCCGCACCGATTGGCAACATTTTCAAGCCGATCAGCGAGGAGGATTCGCCATCCTTGAGCGGTGCGAGTTCGGTGTCCTCGACGAGTGGCGCATCCTCCGCGTCTCCCGATGCGCCCGCTTCGCGCCAGCGCTCGCGTTCGGCCTGAAACGCCGCGTGCTGACGCGTGCGGAAGGCATCGATGCTCGATGCTTCGTCGTCGAGAAACGCCTGATAGTCCGGCAACGGCAGCTCCGTTTCCTCGATGCGTAGCGGATAGCGCCCGAGCGGAAAATCCGCGCGAATGCGCATGAGTTCGTCGGCGGACACTTCGTAGAAGCGGATTTGATCGAAGAAGCGCAGCAAATAGTGCTGACCGCAGAAATCCGCCGTCTGCGCGTAGTGGTTCCACAATTGCAACGTGCGTCCGACGAACTGATATCCGCCCGGACCTTCCATGCCATACACGCAGACATATGCGCCGCCGATGCCGACCGGGTTCTCCGCCGTCCACGTTCGCGCCGGGTTGTACTTCGTCGTCACCAGTCGATGACGCGGATCGAGCGGCGTCGCGACCGGCGCGCCGGGATACACGTCGCCGAGACCCATCACGAGATAGCTCGCATCGAAGAAGATCTTTCTAACCACATCGATGAAATCGAGATCGTTGATGCGCCGGATGAACTCGAGATTGCCCGGGCACCACGGCGCATCCTTGCGCACCGTCGTCATGTACTTGACGATCGCTAGGCGGCACGCGGGGTCGTCCCACGAAAGGGGCAGATGCACAACACGCGACGGCACGCGCAGCTCCCTTTACAGCAGCACTTGCGCCCACGCTTCTTCGACGTTCGCAAGCAGACGCCGGAGCGGCAAGTCGTCAGGACGGTAATGAATCTGTAGCGAGCGGATGCCGGGCGTCAGATCGATCACGCCGGGAAGCGCCTGCGATTGGAGGGACTGCATCAGCGCATGGCCGCGAAAGCGCGACACGAGATCGAGTTCCGGGCCGGTATCAATCGGGACAGCAGTTCAATCACCCGTCCCGAGCGGATTGCTCACGGCTAGCCGGTTTGTCTGCCGTTTCCATCGACGTTGCAGGCCGCGCTGTTTGTTGCCAACGAGTGAAGCCCAGTCTCCGATGCAGCGGCGAAGCGCATCGTCGAGCGCCGGCAGCACGGCCACTCTCTGGCTGGCAAGGGCGCGGTAGAAGGGTTGCGGCGCGGCCGGACGCATCGCCTCGAGGTTGCGCGCCTGTACGAGGCTCGTATTGAAACCCGCGATGCCTGCTGCCTGCACGGCGAATTCAAAGCAGGTGAGCGCGCCCCCATTGGTGAGATGCACTACGCCCGATTCGCGATCGATCAGTAGATCAAGGCACGCGTGCACGAGGTCGGGCGCATACGTCGGCGAGACGGTCACATTCTTCGCGGCGACAAAGGAGCCGTCGCCGGCGAGTGCGCGTAAGGCGCGGTCGATAAAGTCTGGGCTCCTCCAGAGCCCAAAGACAGGACCGGTTCGAACGACGAGCGCCTCCGGGAAGCACCGCAGCACCTCGCGCTCGGCTTGCGTGATGCAACGGCCCAGGCGGTTGAGTGGATTGACGTCGTCAGTCTCGACGTAAGGGTGCGTCGCGCGTCCGTCGAAGACGAAGTCACACGAAAACCCCAGATATTCAATGCCGCGTGCGGCGCACGCCCTGGCAAGCGCGGTTGCCGTGTTCGCCATCGTTCCAAGATGATCACTTGTAGTGCGCTCGGCTTCATCGACATCCAGATGATCGATTGCGTTGACGACGGCCCAAGGCTTGAACGCGCCGATCGCATCGTTGTTGAGCACGTCGTCCGCCGACACGGCGGCGTATCGCAAGTCGCGCTGTGCACAGAGGGTGGCGAAGAGTTGCGCCAGCGCGCCGTCACCGACGACGAGAATCGGTGCTGGAGGTGCGGGCGAGTGCGTCACCTTGCCCGGACGCGCCGGTGCGGTCAGTGTGCCCAATGCGTCCAGCACCACCGGCTCGCAGAGAAAGCGCCCCGGACGGCGCCACCATCCCGTGCCATGCAGAACAGGATGATCGTGCGGGCGGCCTGCCGCGAGATCGCGCATCAGCGCGGCAACGGCCGTTTCGCGCGGCTCGTGTCCGCGCACGTCGAATGCGCCCGATTCGTAGTAGCCGCGCTCTTCCGTGACGAGGCAGTTCCAGTCGTACGAGCCGAGCAGCGCCCACACCGTCACGGCGCGCACGTCAGCGCCTTCTTCGCGTGCTTCGCTGGCGGCGGTCCATATCTCGTGCAGCCAGCGCAACTGGTCCTGACGCGTCGAGTCGATATGCGCTTCCGTGACCGCGAGCGGCAAGCGATAGCGCTGCCACGCTTCGTCGATCACCGTGCGTATGCCCGTCGGCGGACGCGCGAGGGCGCGCGCCGCTTCGATGTCGGCGAAGCGCTGGCCGTACCATTCGCACCGGTACGCTTGCGGATACTGATGAGTTCGGTGATCTAGCCAGCGTTCACTCGTGATGTAGTAGTTGATGCCGACGATATCCGGCGGACACGGATTGTCGACGAACCATAGAACATCTTCTTCCGCGACGCCCGCATCCATCATGTATCGCCACAGCGCATGTCCCGGCATCACCTTGCCGCAGAGCAGATCCCACGAAAGCCAGCGCCGTTCGTTGTAGAAGTTGACGAGCCCGGCCATGGCCGGCGTGCCTTGCGTCTTGCCGAGATCGTCGGTCTGAACGAGCTTCGCGTGGGGGTTGACCTTCCGCACTTCGCGCATCGCGTGCACCGTCGCCTTGCATTGACTGATCAGCGCTTCTAGATACGTTCGGTCATTCGTGCCGTGCGGATGCCACACGCCGTAAAGCCCGCTGAATCGCGCGGTTGTGTTCGGCTCGTTGACTGGCGTGTAGTACGAAAGCCATGGATACCGTTCAGCGACCGCTCGTGCGAATTCCGCGAGCCTGCTCGCAAAGTGCGGGTCGAGCAATCCGCCGGGCAGCGGCCCGCTTCCATGATGCAGGAGGCCCGCTATCGGTTCGACGTCCAATGCGCGAAGCGTAGGCAAGCGCGCATCGAGTCATGACCAGTCGGCTTCGTCGATACGCGACGGCGCCGTTCTTTCCCACAGCACCGGATAGCGCAGCGCCCGTATACCCAGCGAGGCGAAACGCTGGAGATCGTCCTCCCGCGTCGCATGTCCGTTGCGGTCCAACTGGCTGAAGAAGGTATCCCGCACCCGGTTGACCGTGCATTCCAGTCCCCCCCACAGCACCAGCCGATCATCCATATCCAGCATCCCGAGATAAGTGCGACGCAAGAGCGTATCGACGACGCAGTCAAGCACTCGCTATGCCGTCGCCCTGCGCGATCAGTGTTTGCCCCGAGCACGCACGCGCTGGAACAACGATTGCCACTTATGTCGCAGATTTGTCAGCAAGCGCGACGACACACGCATGAGGGCCTTGCCGGACTCTGCGTGCGAGCCGCCGCGTGCGCGATGCGTAGCGTCACCCTGCTTCAACGCAAGGCGAGAACAGCCGAGCTTCGAACCTCACGGACGCAATGAATGAATGTCCGGGCGGACTTCCTTCCGGCAGTTACCTTCGGAGGCATTCCCTTGCGCGAGACCCAAGCCCGATCAGAACCCGCAGCCGCCACCGCGGCCGGGTCCGCCGACAGTCCGTCGACGCACGCTCGCCCGCGCATCTCTATTGCGCGATCGGGGCTGCCACGGACGTTCCTCTGCCTCTCGCATCTTCGCTGGAACTTCGTGTATCAGCGACCGCAGCACTTGCTCTCGCGCATCGCGAAGCAGGCGGAAGTGCTCTTTTTCGAAGAGCCTCGACGGACAGATACTGCCGCACCGCGTCTCGACGTTCGGACTACAGATGAAGGCGTTCGGGTGCTGACGCCGTGCCTTCCTTGCGGTTTCACGCAGGAAGAGGATGAGCGTGCACAGCGCGCGCTGCTCGACGCGTATCTGTCCGACACACGCAAATGGGATCTCGGTCTCTGGTACTACTCGCCGATGACGTTCGCTTTCACCGATCATCTCGACGCAAGGCTCATCGTGTATGACTGCATGGACGAGCTCTCGGCGTTCAAGAACGCGCCGCCGCAACTCACGGAGCGCGAAACGCGGCTCATGCGCAAGGCGGATGTCGTCTTCACGGGCGGCCAGAGCCTCTATGAGTCGAAGCGGCGTTTTCACCATAGCGTGCATGCGTTTCCGAGCAGTGTCGATGTCGCGCATTTCGAGAAGGCGCGCGGGCCGCTTTCCGAGCCTGATGACCAGACGCCGATACGGCGCCCGCGTCTCGGCTTCTATGGCGTGCTCGACGAGCGCTTCGACGCCGCGCTGACCGGCGCGCTCGCCGCCGCGAGACCGGACTGGCAGTTCGTCATGCTCGGCCCGGTGGCGAAGATCCGGCCCGCTGATTTGCCGCAAGCACCGAACATTCATTATCTTGGCCAGAAGTCCTACGACGATCTGCCGCGCTATCTCGCCGGCTGGGACGTCGCGCTGATGCCTTTCGCGATCAACGAGGCCACGCGCTTTATCAGCCCGACGAAGACGCCGGAATATCTCGCGGCAGGCCGCCCCGTGGTATCGACGCCTATCGCCGATGTGGTGTCGCGCTATTGCAAGAGCGGCGTGGTCCGCATCGCCGATGACGCGGTCGCCTTCGAGCGTGCCATCGAAAGAGCGCTCGTGGACGGAAAGGACCGCGCAGCATTCATCGGCCGCGTCGAATCGGTGCTGGCCGGAGCTTCGTGGGACAACACGTGCGCCGCAATGCTCGCCGAGGTGAAAAAATGCGCATCGTAGAAACGACAGCAAACGGATCTTCCAGTTCCGGCTCGAGCGGTCATACGTCCCAGCCCGATGCGCGCGGACAGCCACGCAAAGGCTTCGATTATCTAATCGTCGGCGCGGGCTTCGCCGGCAGCGTGATGGCCGAGAGGCTCGCGAGCGAGTACGGCCAGCGCGTTCTGCTTATCGACCGGCGCCCGCATATCGCAGGCAATGCCTATGACGAGTACAACGCGGACGGCATTTTGATTCATCGTTACGGGCCGCATATTTTTCACACGAACGCGCGGCGCGTATTGGACTACCTTTCGCGCTTCACGGCATGGAGACCGTACCGGCATCGCGTGCTCGCATCCGTCGACGGCATGCTCGTGCCGGTGCCGATCAACCTGACCACGCTCAATCGCCTCTATTCGCTCGACCTTTCGCCGCAGGAAGCGGAGGCGTTTCTCGCGGCGCGTTCCGAGCCGCTCGCCGACATCAGGACATCTGAAGATGTGGTGGTGAGCAAGATCGGCCGCGAACTGTACGAGAAGTTTTTCCGTGGGTACACCCGCAAGCAATGGGGCATGGACCCGTCGGAACTGGATCGCTCGGTGACTTCGCGCGTGCCGGTGCGCACGACGGCGGACGACGGCTACTTCAACGACGAGTATCAGTGCATGCCGCTCGAAGGATATACACGCATGTTCCAGAAGATGCTGGCGCATCCGAATATCAAGGTCATGCTCAATACCGACTATCGCGAGATCTGCGAGGAGGTGACTTATCGCAAGCTCGTTTATACGGGGCCCATCGACGAGTACTTCCATCACTGTCTCGGGAAGCTGCCTTATCGCTCGCTCGCATTTCGGCACGAGACGCTCGACCAGGAGCACTTTCAATCGCTTGCCGTGGTGAACTATCCGGCCGAGAAAGTGCCTTTCACGCGCATCACGGAGTACAAATATCTGACGGGTCAACAGCACGCAAAGACGAGCATCACGTACGAGTACCCGAGCGACGAAGGAGACCCTTTTACCCGATTCCGCGGCCGGCGAACGCGGAGTTGTTTGCACGCTACGAGGCGCTCGCGGAGGCGCATCCGGAAGTCATGTTCGCGGGCCGGCTCGGAAGCTACCGCTACTACAACATGGATCAGGTGGTGGCTCAGGCGTTGAGTCTCGTCGGGCGCATTGCCGCGGCGGAGGGATTCGGAGTTCGCGCTGAGGTCGCCACCATATGATTCTTTCAACGATTATGAAGGTATGTTTTACCGTCGTTTTTAGGGTGGTTTTGTCTTGCAGGTAAGCGTCGATTAACACTACACTTCCCCCGCGATGGAATTTCCGGGTATGGCCATCGCGATGAAAGTGAAGTCGGCATTCCTTACCGAGGACGATCGAATCGTCGCCTCGAGCAGCGACGATGCACCGAGCAACACTGTCTGGCCCGGTGCCAGTTCGACGCCGCAATGCGCGGTGCCGGACATCGATCATTCAACGCAAGACCATGTCGAAGCACGAGCAGGAAATGCTCCTCTTTGTCTCCCTGCAAGGAGCAATCGGGACGCTGGCCGGATTTATCGGCTATTTCGTCGTCGGTGTCGATGACACCGACGCCATGTTTCGTTTTACCGCGTACATGCTGTGCGACGCCAGTGGTGCAGCGCTCTTCGTTTATTTGCTCGGCCCGCGCCTGGGACTCACCGGGCGGCGCCTGATGCGCCTCAGTTTCCTCGTGCCCGGCGCGCTTCTTCTCTGTGGCGGCGACTCCATTCCGGTGATGGCAGCCGTCTACGGCTTCTTTCTGGGACTCACGTGGAGCGCGCGCTACTGGCTCGAAATGAGCGTGCTGACCGACACCGAACGCGATAGCTATGCCTCGCGCTCTGGCGCGCTCGCCGTCGCGGGCGGCATCGTGGCGACGCTCATCGCTACGCTCTGCCTCGCCAAGACGGACAACAGCAGTAACGTGCTGTACGTAGCGTATGGCGTCGTGTGCGTGGTCGCCGGTCTTGCGCTCGGGCGCCATGTCTCCGAAGCGCCGATGGTCCCCGCGACGAACCCGCTCGGCGTCATCGTGCAACCGGAATTCCGCGCGTGTTTGCCGCTCTTTTTTGTTGAGTCGGGGCTGCTCGGCGTCGGAGGAGCGGTCGGGTCGGTCGGCGCGGCCATGTCGCTCGGTTCGGCCAGCGACCTCGGCTGGGTGTCAACCGTCGCGGGACTGGCGGGCGCAGTCGCGCTCTACATGACGCGCAAGAGCCGCGGCGTGCATAACCGCGCGGGCTGGCTCGGGTGGTCGTGCCTCGCCGTCGCCATTTCGTTCGTCCTGCTCGGGTTCAGCGCGTGGCTTCCGGCGCTGTTCGTCGCGCACTCGATCCTTCGCGCCGCTGCGGGGCCGTTCCTTAACGCGAGCGAGCATGTGCTGAATCAGCGCGCGCTTGACATACGCGGCGAACTCGTCGACCGCATTGTGGCGCGAGATCTCGTGATGCTCGTCATGCGCATGGGTTCGCTGCTCGCGTTCTGGTGGCTGTCGAGCGCGATGTCTCCGGCGCATCTGCTCGAACTCGGCTCGGCGGTGCTGGCGCTCGGCGCCATCGCCGAATACCGCGTCGGACAGACGTGGTTCGGCGCGGCCAGGCGCGGCCGGACCGCTGGGACGCTGGACGGCTCGCTTAATTAGCAGGCGCGAGCCTCAGCAAGTGGCTCACCGAGCGGCGTTCGAGCGTTCAGTACAGCGGGAGGCGGCACAGTCGATGAACAACTTGTTGTACATTGACGCCGTGGCTCGCTGAAGCAGCCGGCAATAGCCTTCGTCGTTGTACTGACAGGCGAGTCCGGACCGAGGTAATCTGCCGATCGCGGATTATGTGACCTTACCGGAGCTGAAGTTTGAACGCGGCCCTAACCGCCAGCGCGTCATTCGACGATTGGCTACCAAGCGCCGCTGCCGTTCAAAACATCAACCGTTGCTCAAGTCAGAGTGTCCGCGGTTTGTGAGTAAGATCAGAGCCGTCATCCTAGGCTATACGCGCATTTCAGGGACTGCCCTCTAAACGGCCTATAGTGGGGTGAGAGATGTCGTTGAGAGTCGTGAAATCTCGATAGGCCACCTCTACCGTCTTGCGTGCTCGGCTTGCGCTTCTATTCCGTCATCCAGTGGCGCGTTGCATGAGCGCAGTCGAGCACTCAACTCAGTAGAGGCGAATTCATCGCCAACCTGCGGGCAGTGTTCCAGCGCCCAACCCTGCTCACGATGCGCGATATGATCGAACCTCGGCCGATTGATCTCTTGCATATCTACCGGGACCTTTCTGGGAACTGGGCGGGCAAATTGTTTTCAGGCTGCAAGGAGATTGGCACCATTACGGAATGCGACACTCCGCATGAGGTGGAGCAAGCCGTGCGCGATGCCGGACTGTATCCAAAGCACATTACGTCGTATCACGCGTGATGAACCGCGCAATACGCCGGCATCCAATACGGGTTGCGAGCCGTGAGACCGCCCACGAAGGGGGGAAGCACAGAAGGAAAACTTGTCGTAATGAGCGACAAGGCGTCGTATAGACGACTGATAATGGCGTGTCGAGTCGTTGCCAATCGCCGAACGCTCACTTCCTTCGTGGCGCGTTAGATCGCCCGCTGAAAGATGCTCGAGTGTCTGATGGCATGGTCGAACAACCATCGCAGCACGGTTTGCGCCGTTACGCCGCTCGTAAGCGATAACGACGAGTCACCGGCGACAAAAATGGCAATCTAGAAGGTCGGTCACACGCCAGACGGAACACGGTCGTCGCACGTGTCCATCGAAGCCCGCCGCTTTTAAAGTTTGTACCGAATCCAAAGGGTAGATATTACTCATCGCAACAATTAAAAGTCTTCCCATCGGATGCTTATTGCGCAAGCTTGCAACAAATGAGTAGCCTGATGCCGCATCCAGCCGCGTATCCAAAAGCAGCGCATGGGGACGCCAGCTTTCCGCATAGCAACGTAGCTCGCTAAGCCTCGTAGCGTGGATCACCTGATAATGTCTCAACGTTAGAAGCAGCGACAATGACGCGCCGATCGCTTCATCGGCATGGCCGACCAGAACGCGCCAACTTCCCGATGATTCGGTGCTAGCATCGGTTCGCCAAAAGGCGCATTCCTGTTCATCGTCCAACGGTACGCGGCGTGTCATAGGTGTCTTTGGCGGCTCAATTCGATCAATGCCATCTTTGAGAACCGACCGGTTGAGTCCGCATGAACTTACCCGTTTTATCCGATGTTTCGGCTTGTTGCAAGGCTGATGTTTACCTTATTGCTTACATCTCGCGTTCATCGATCGCCTAACGAAGAGTTTTCAGTGCATTCATTTGGAAAACGGCAGATGGCGAACGAGCCTTCGGGGGAAACTGCATAGAAGCCGTATGGATGCCCGGGCAACACGAGCCCATCGTGCGCTGCCATCCGAGCATTTTCCCCGGAGGTGACTCGCGACGCGGTCGTACTCTTTTTTCTGTTAGTAGTTGAAACTGCTGCTTTGAGGGAAGCCAACCATGCAATCGGTTCCTACATTGCCGACGCCAGTTACATCGGCTGGCTATGCTCAATGGCGGCTCAATAGGCGTTTAGGCACCTAACAGGCTTCTTCTGCCTTCGACGCGCGACGTGTTCTATCGCCAGTACTGCTGGGTCTTCGTCGAGTGGCTTGCGATGTGCTGCACCCGGAACGGCAATGCGCGTCGCCTAACTACACCGTGTCGGGCGATTCTCCTCTGCTGCGGTGCGCAGACCGAAGTCGTCTTGGTAGGTCGAGGTCATTGAGAACCTTCATCGGAAGATAGCTTCGCTTCCTAAGAGGCGCCCAGGGGCAGCGACATGAGTACCAGCGGGACAGATCGATGAGCGTCGTCGTGTATTTCGTTGAAGAGGCCGAGGACCCTACCGCTCGCGAGCGTGGACTGTCGGTTATCGACGCGGCGGGCTATCTCGTGCAGATGAGCGCGGTGTTCGTCGACTGTTGCAGCTGCGCAGCGCCGAGAACTTCACGCCCCGCGTTTCAACGAGCGTTGAGGCGGCTGCGTGCCGGCGATACTTTCATTATCGAAAAGCTGTGGGGGCTAGGCAGCACGATCGGGGAAGTCATCTCGACGTTGCAACAGCTTGACGCCCGCAAAATTTCGGTGGTCTGCCTAGACTACGGCATCGAGGATATCAACTCGTGGCGGGAAGGCGCTTTTCTTCACGCGCTTGAACTCGCTCAGGATCTCGAACGCTTCACGCGTCAAGCCCGTGCCCGAGAAGCGGCGACCACAGCAAGAGAGCGTGGAGTTCGACAGGGACGTCCGAACTCATTGTCGAAAGCGCAGCAGCGCAAAGTGTTACGTGGGCTCAAGGCGGGAACGTCAGTCACCGCAATCGCCCGTTCGGTCAACACCTCGCGCCAGACGGTCATGCGTCTTCGCGACGCCTGTCTTGCTGCTGACTCCGACTAACCACCTCTAAAATTGTGACCCAAGGCTGTTCGACGCTTGCGTCCCCCGTTTGGTGGGCGAGCCTGGAACCGCGAGCCGAGCGCTGAAGCGGCGGCTGTCAAGCGCATGTCGGGTGCAACATATACCGGTTTAATATACTGCGCCGATGAACCTACAAAGGGGCAGAGTTGCGCGTGATGACAGCTGACGTCTGATGATCTCTTCAGCCGCCGTGACCGCCTGCGAGAGACATTGGCTAGGCCAAACGACCGGAGCCTGGTCGGCCGAAGACATCGCAAGTCTCCTTTCCGAGGAGTTTCCATCAGACAGTTGGATAACCCCAAGTGGATGAGAGCGCGATGCACCGCCGCCGAAGGAAGACTCGCGTGGAACAGAGGCGGTCTGCACTGCCAGTTCAGTCGCATACAAGACGTGCCGCGGCAGCCAATTAAAGGATGAAGGTACGCTTGCGTTGATCGGCGGGCTACACGGGAGAACTGAAGCAGACGGACGACGATTCCAGCTCGTGGGTGCGCGCAGGACGTCCGAAACCATTCGTATACGGACGAAAAGCCGCATGGACTCGCGTTCTAGACTTAATACCGGCTGCCAAAACCAGTCGCGCTTGAGGTCCGGCCTTTTTCAGAACGCGCGATGAATAGAACGCGGCGGTGAGGTGTCCACGGGGACCGCCGCAAGCCGGCAATAAGCGTATGACTATGGACAGTTATTACCAAGGAACGGCGTTTGAGGCTTTTGTTACTCGCAAGGGCTCTGCGTTTGTTGCACACGTTTCGATCTTCGAAGAAGACGGCCAGTTGACGTCTCTCGGGGAGATGGGCGTATTTGCAAATGAGGAATGCGCGTTCAAGTTCGCCGTTTTGGTCGCAACCGCCTTTATCGAGGGTGACGATCTCCCTATCCCGCCGGTGCGACTGCGTTCAGCCTGGGCAAGCAAGACGGTCGCTAAGTAAATCGGTGACGGGCGAGCAACGTCGCGCCTGTGCGCGCCAAGCCACATTGTCGTCGATGTGTACATGAAGGCGTTGGCCGAAAAATGAAGACGAGCAACGGACTGCTCCTCCGGTTCTGCTGACCGCGAGCTTCCTAGAATCACCGCTTTCTGATATGTCCATGTTGAGATCCCATGACACCCGGACTGAAAAGCGGCCGAAGCTGGTAATGCCGTTCAGTTAAGGTTCTTTCTAAGGTACCGGACGGAGTAACGTGAGGGGCGGGATTTGACGACTCGGTCGCATGTGCGCCCGGGTCGTTTTTCATTTGGAAGGGACTTGAGCCGTTCGCGCAGGCGCCGAAGGCATGCGGGCAACTTTGCATAGGCCGGCGTAAGGGCGGCCCACATGAGTTCGTGCTGGATGGTATGGAGGGCGCGCACGAAGCTGATGTCGGTCGGTGCGAGTTTCGCCTCCCATGCGGCGCTGGCGATCTCACGGCGAATCAGATTGTAGGCGATCAGCGCACCCCATATCTCCTGATACACGCCTTCGACGGTGCGGCTGCGCAAGGTCAACTCAGAACCCAGCATCGATTGCTTGAGCTCGCCGTAACTGGTCTCGATCTGCCAGCGGCGCTCATAGCAGGCAACGATATCGGCGGGTTTGAAACGTCGACGATCGCCGAGCGAAGTCAACAGCACGCGTTCGCGTCCACGCGCATCGATCGTTCGGATCGCGCGCGCATTCCAGAATTCGGGCAAAGCCGGACATTTCTTGCGCGCCTGCGGCGAGACGCGCATGCGCACCGTCGCATCGTCAGCGGTACCCGAGACCACTTCCCAGCAGGTATTCGCTTTGGCTGGAATCAGGAAGTGACGATTGGGGGCGTTCATCGTCAGCCCACATAGGATTTCTGCAGCCAAAAAGCCCTTGTCGAACACCGTCAGCGAGTCTTGCGGAATCTGCGGCAGCAGGCTTTTGGCGTACATCATTTCGTTGGTGTCGTAGCGACCGAAATTGATATCGGCGACCAGATGCGTCGGAATGGCGGTGAGCGTCACGGCGCGCACCTGCGGATAACTGGCCACCTTGCCGCTGGCATAACCTTGCGCGCCAAAGTGCTCACGGTTGGCCGCACTGTCGGGTACGCGCAACGTGGTGCCGTCCATCGCCCAAAGACTTAATCCCTTGAACGCATGGTGAGCCGCGTCCTGAGTCGTCCACGCCCGTGCCGTCTGCTCGAACAGCCACGCCATCGGCGCCTCGCCCACGCGTTGGCGGGCCTGCACCACGGCGCTCTTGCTCACAAACGGCGCGGCCTCGTTGGGCAAGGCCAGATCGAGACTGTCGAGTACTTCGCTGATTGACCAGTGCCGGTACATCGCCAGCGCGATCACCAGCCACACCACCTGCTCAGCCGGCAGACGACGGCGCCGGATGCTCGCTGCGCCCGTTGCCTGGACCGCGCGCGTGACCCACTCGTAGGGCAGATGCTCAGCCAACCGTCGCAGATCGGTCGGCTCTTGAGCTTCGATTACGAAGGTGAGGTGGTTGGCAAGCATCGCCCCGAAAAGTTAACAGCTCGGCGCAACGTTTACAACTACTTCCCGCACCAAAATAAAATGCCGTTCAGTCGCTTAACTGAACGGCATTAGGCCGAAGCTGGTTCTTTTCCCCATCCGCGATGTTCTGCCCGCGCCGGGCACTACAGAGATGACTTCATCATCTATGCATCGTCGCGTGGCTGGTCCGGGAGCGGCTTTTATGGGACCTTGAGAGTCGTCAGAAACCCGATGGCCGACTCTTATTCCCCTCCGAGGGCGCAGAAACGGTAGGCCCCTTTGCTACGAAGGCGACAGCCGTTGCAGCTGCCCAGGAGAAAGGCAAACGGATTGTCGAGGGAGATCTCGTCTGCCCCGAGCTTTGACCGATCGTATTGGGCGTTCGCTCAAGCAATCCACCGTCAAAAGAGACTGGTGACTTACGACGCCGCTGCTTGCTCGCAGTCCTCTCTCGACTGCGATACCAGCGGATGTGCGAGGAACCGACTGTCTCTCCGGTCGGGGCGCACATGTCGGGTCGCGGGAAGGGGCGTCTATTACGCTGGCTATCCGCACGGAGTCTACGACAAGCATGACTTCCGAGGCTTCCGGCGTTGCAGGGAACTTCGCGCGCCGCGAGTGACGTTAGGCTAACTACCTATCGCCGCGTCCCCATCGCGTGGCTCGCATGGCGCTGGCGCTTAAGCGAGACGTTGACCAGCGGTCACTCTTGCTGTGGGAAACGCAAGTGCGAGTGGGCCTGGTCACCTCCGGCGCGTCGTGTTGGGCGAAGACTCGCTTTCGTGAAGTCGCGTCCACGGGGCGGCAGCCAGGGTGCTAATTCCGGAAGCGCTAGGGGCGTACGGCAGGCGTGGCGGAACGGTCCTCAGCCTGGGAATACTCGGGCATGGAGCATTGGAGCATTGGAGCATTGGAGCAGGACAGCGTACGTACGTCGTGCCCTTGGGTGCCACCACGGACGACGATTTCACCGGGTGTTGCCACCTGCTCGGCGTGCAAGGCCGGCATTGAAGATATGTTGTGACCGGGCACCTTGTACTCGCTGTTGCGGTTGCGTTTTTCTCCGATAGGACAGCGCCCGTTTCCGGCACTGATCGCTTCCGGTATTTCAGCGAGCGAAACCCATCACGCGAGATCTGAATAGACTCATGATGCACCGAGTCCGCTTCTCGACATTACCCAAAGGTTGTTGCAGCTTACGCTGTCCCGAAGCCCCACGAAGGGTCGTGACACCGTCAGTGGTCTCTCGCAGATCTGGCGGCTTGCCGTACGATGAGCGGATACAATGTTTGAAAATGGCTCCGCCGGTAAGCGCGAAAAATCTCCTGTCTCAAATGCAGGCGTTCATACGGTATCAATGCCGGAACTATTGCCTCGGTTTGTCAGCGCCCATAACCACGCCGCCTACCAGAACAGTGAAACGTGCCGGCGCCCGCTCAAGGACCAGTTTTGGCTATCACCGTACTCGATCGAGGGAACCGGCTGAGGCAAAGGCCGTAGCCTTTAATTAGCAGCAGCGCGAAGAAAGAATTTGCGATGTGGAACGCTATCGAGCGGTGAGCCGGTGTGGCCAAGGCTGAAAAATTTTGTCGCGCCTAGCGAAGCTTCATGCCGGGGATTTATCACGCAACGTACTAGCGTAAAGTCGTGTTGCCTCAGCGCAGATGTGTTTTTGGGCAGGCGGTTTTGGTGGGTCGACACGCGGCATTTGACGTACATGAATTAGTTCACGTGGAAGGGACCAATATGGCAAGCCAGCAGCCGACGCACACGACGTCTGATCAGGAACCAATCGTGGTGCAAAGCGACCTGCTCTTTCCGGTGGTTGGCGTGGGCGCGTCTGCCGGCGGTGTCGAGGCCCTCCAGACCTTCTTCGAGAACGCCCCCGCGAGCATGGGTATGGCGTTCGTGGTCATCCTGCATCTGTCGCCACAGCATGTCAGTCATGCGGACGACATCCTTCAGCGCGTGACGACCATGCCGGTGCATCAGGTCACTCAGACGATTGCGCTGGAGAAGAACCACATCTACGTCATCGCGCCCGGCAAGCAGATGCAAATGTCCGATGGCTGCCTTCGAGTGAGCCCGCGAGAGAGCGTTGATAGCGTGCCGCTCACGATCGATCGTTTTTTTCAGAGTCTTGCGCAGGCGCACGGCTTCCATGCCATCGGCGTTCTCTTGTCGGGTTCCGGGTCGGACGGCGCCGCGGGCCTGAGCCAAATCAAGGAAGCCGGCGGCATCACATTTGCGCAGGATCCTAACGATGCGGTGCACGCGGAGATGCCACAGCACGCGATTGCGACGAATCATGTCGATATCGTGCTGCCGGTGGCGGAGTTGCCGCAGCGATTGCTGGACCTGTGGAGCACCGCGCAGAAGATGCACTCTGACAACGAAGAGTCCGTGGAGGCGGCAGCCGAGGACCGGGACACGGCTGCCGATTCTCCGGAGCGGGCGCTTGCTGACATCCTGATGCACTTGCGGGTGCGCACTGGCCATGATTTTCGAGCCTACAAGCGCGCCACGATTCTGCGGCGTGTCGAACGGCGAATGCAAATCAACGGTCAGCGCGACTTCGTCGCCTATCGGCATTTCCTGCGCGCGACGCCGGACGAAGCAACGGCATTGCTGGCCGACATGCTGATCGGCGTGACGCAGTTTTTCCGGGACCGGACAGCGTTTGACGTTCTGGGGCGCGAAGTCATTGCCAACCTTTTCGAACATGGTTTGAGCGACGCGCAGGTGCGCGTGTGGGTTGCCGGGTGTGCGACCGGAGAAGAGGCGTATTCAATCTCCTTGCAGCTTGCACAGGCTCGCGATGCGAGATCGTCAAGCCAGTCGATACAGGTCTTCGCCACCGACATTGACGAGACCGCCATTGAACGAGCGCGCACCGGCTGTTATCCGTCCGCGATCGCTAACGACGTGCCGACGGAGCTCCTGCAACGGTATTTCACCAAGGAGAGCGGCCAGTACCGCATTGCAAAGTCGGTGCGCGAGCGTATCCTGTTCGCGGCGCATAGTCTCATGCGAGATCCGCCGTTCTCGCATCTGGACCTTATCTCCTGCCGCAACGTTCTCATCTACCTTGAAAGGGGCGTACAGAGGCAGATCCTCGAACTCTTCCATTTCGCCCTGCGCCCGGGCGGATACTTGTTTTTGGGCACCGCCGAATCGGCCGATGCGGCGGACGATCTGTTTGCGATCGTCGATAAAAAATGGCGCATCTACCGCGCTAAAGCGGTCGCGCACCGTGCGAAGGCGGCCATCGAGTTCCCTCCGCTCGGCTCCCCAGGCACGCGCCGGTCGGATGAGCGGCACACGCCCGTCTCGCCCACTCAGCCGCCAGCGAGCCCCGCACAGCGCAGCTTCTCATTTGCCGATCTTCATCAGCGCGCACTTGAGAGCTACGCGCCGCCCAGTGTAGTCGTTGATCGTGACTCCAACCTTCTGCATCTGTCGGACAACGCCGGCCGCTTCCTGCGACACGGCGCCGGCGAGCCGACGAGCAACATCATGGCGCTCGTGCTTCCAGAGCTGCGCCTCGACTTGCGCACTGCAATTTTCCGCGCGCTGCAGACGGGAACGAGTGTCGAAGCGCGGCGGGTCGCATGGAACCACGAGCAACAGGATTCGTGGATCAATATGACGGTGCGCCCGTTCTTCGATCCGGTCGCAAACACGGATTACCTGCTGATCGTCTTCGACGAGGTTGCAGGCCACATGACCGAAGATGAGGCCAGGCAGGGCGGACAAGACCCTGTCCTCGCGCAGCTAGAACACGAGTTGCAGCATAGCCGAGAGCAATTGGCGACCGTCATCGAGCAATATGAAACCTCGCTAGAGGAATTGAAGGCGTCCAACGAAGAATTGCAGGCGATCAACGAAGAGCTGCGCTCCACGTCCGAGGAACTGGAAAGCAGCAAGGAGGAGCTGCAATCGGTAAATGAGGAGCTGACGACCGCCAATGCCGAGATGCACGCAAGGATCGAGGATACGGCCAAGGCGAATGATGACCTGCACAACATCATCGCATCGAGCGAAATTGCGACGGTGTTCGTGGACAAGGAGATACGCGTCAAGCGGTTCACGCCGAGTGCGACGGCGATTTTCAAGCTGATCGATACCGACCTCGGCCGCTCGCTTTTCGACATCAAACATTCGCTGCACTATCCGTCACTGGCGGACGATGTGCGGCAGTCATTCGAGTCATTGCAACTCACGGAACGCGAGATTGAGAGCGAGGAAGGCCGTTGGTACCTGATGCGGCTCTTGCCTTACCGCACCGCAGACGATCATATCGATGGTGCGGTGATCACATTGATCGATATCACGGCCCGCCATGCGGCGGAGGAAGCCGCGCGGCGCGGTGAGCAACGATTGCGGCTGGTCGCGCAATCAACGAAGGACTACGCCATCATCATCTTCGATAGCGCGGGCTCGATTGTGAGCTGGAACGCTGGCGCCGAGGATATCTTCGGCTATCGCGAGACGGATATGATCGGCAACAATATCGAACTGATCTACGATCCGAAGGACCGTGAGGCAATGGTGCCGGCGCTTGAACGCACCACGGCTGCCCGAGACGGCCGCGCTGACGATGAGCGCTGGCATCGGACTAAAGACGGTGGGCGCATTTACTGTAGCGGCGTGGTCACCCCCATCTTGGATGCATCGTTCACGGGTTTCGCGAAGATTGCGCGTGACCTGACGCACCGCAAGCTGACGGAAGAAGCGAACAAGAAGGCGCTCGCGGAGGAGCAGGCTGCGCGCGAACAGGCGCTCAGCTCGAGTCAGCTCAAGGACGAATTCATTGCGGTGTTGTCTCACGAACTCAAGCATCCGCTGAACTTGATCGGCGTCAAGGCGGAAATTTTGCCGCGACTGCCACAGACGCGCGATATTCCCGCCGTGCATGAAGCATCGTGGTGGATCAAGAAAGCCATCCGCAGTCAAGCGCAGATCATCGATGATCTGCTTGACTGGTCGCGGATTCAAACCGGTAAGCTTTCGCTCAAGCTCACTCGTCTGGATCTCAAAGCGATGTTTGCTGCTCTCGCAGACACGATGGAGCAAGACGCCCATGCAAGGGGCATTACGCTGGTGATGGATTTTCCGACACAATCCGCCATTGTCTTTGCAGATCCGACGCGCTGCGAGCAAATCATCTGGAACCTGGTTTCGAACGCGCTGAAGTTCACCGAGTCGGGCGGCCGCATCAAGCTGCGGCTCACGCAGGAGGGCCGGATGTATCGCATCGATGTTGTGGACAGCGGCCAAGGTATCGACAGCGCGACACTGCCGTACATCTTCGACATGTTCCGTCAAGGGGCGCCCGGCCGATCTCGTACGGGTCTTGGCATCGGCCTCGCGCTTGTCAAACAACTGATTGAGATGCAGGGAGGGCGTGTCGAAGCCCGCTCGGACGGGCCCGGCCACGGCACGGCGTTCACGGCGTGGCTTCCCAGAGCCATCGAAGAACTCGTTCCTCAGGAACCCCGAGGCGAGAGGGGCCGCTCAATTGAGGGCTTGCGTATCCTACTCGTCGAGGACGACGGGCAGGCCGCCGCCTCGTTGGGGACGCTTCTGGAACTGGAAGGCGCATCCGTGGTGGGCGTGACGACAGTGGAAGAAGCGCTTGAAAGCGGCCGCGATCAAGCGATCGACGTGGTGCTGTCGGACATATCGTTGTCGGGTACGGACGGCTATGAGTTGGTCAAGCGCATGCGTGCTGACCCTCGATGGGCGAGCGTTGCCGCTGTGGCATTTACCGGGCACAGCCGCGACGAAGACGTGCAGATGGCGAAACGGGCTGGCTTCGATGCACATTTGGCGAAACCGCTAGAGCTCACACAATTGTTGGAAACGCTTTGCGCCCTCACCCGAAGGACCAGTACTCCCCAACCGGGGCCGTGAAGCCGACGAGGCCGTGCGGGTGTGTTCTTCCCCATCGTCTTAGGCAGTGCCTTCGCGCGGTGCGGTGCGAGGATTGCTGTCGGAAAATGAAGGAGGGTCTATGACCCATAGAGACGTCGTAGTGATCGCGGCATCCCGCGGCGCAATCCCGGTTCTGAAGACGCTCGTATCGGTGCTTCCAGCGCAATTGCCCGCTGCCATTTGCATGGTGCTTCATATAGGCCGTCATCCGAGCATTTTGCCCCAGCTGTTATCGGCGTGGGGGAGGCTGCCCGCACGCCATCCGGAGGACGGCGAGGCGCTCAAGCCTGGCCAGATCTATGTCGCGCCACCGGACCGGCATATGGTGTTGCGGCGGGGGGCGCTCCGTCTGCTCGACACGGCTACGGAAAACTTCGCGCGCCCCGCCGCTGATCCGCTATTTCGTTCTGCCGCGCTTGAATAAGGATCTCGGGTGGTTGGCGTCGTTCTGAGTGGCGATCTTGACGATGGAGCCGCCGGACTGGCGGCCGTGCGCGCGCGCGCGGGATACTGCATCGTGCAGGATCCAGACGACTGCGAAGCGCCCTCGATGCCGCGAACCGCGGCAAGTGCGGCGCAGCCGGACGTAGTTGCAAAGGTGCAGGAACTCGCCGAGGTCATTCAAGCCGCGATAAAGGGTGCGAAGCGACGCGAGGAGGTCAAAGTGACGATGCGAACAGATTTGGACGACGAGGCGCGCATAGCCGATAAGGGTATCGCGGAGCCTTATGAACTCGATAAGATCGCCGAGCGCTCGGCACTCACTTGTCCCGATTGCAGTGGCGCGCTGTGGCGGCTGCGTGACGAACATCCAGTGCGCTATCGCTGTCACACCGGGCATGCGTTTTCAAGCCTGTCGTTGGAAGAGGGGAGCGCGAAGAGCACAGAGAACGCCATCTGGGCGGCAATCCGCGCGGTCCATGAACGAATCATCTTTGCGCGCGAACGGCAGCACTGGGCGCAGCGCGCCGGTAGTGTCGACGAAATCGCGCGTGAGCAGACTCGCATCGATGAAAACGAACGGCTCGCCGATCTTCTGCGCACCGCGCTGCGTACGCCGCTACCGTAACGCTGCACTGGCGCGTTTTCGGCTGCGGTCGCTGTGCCTGGTGGTGCCGCTGTGCCAGATCACTGGGTTCGCCATGAACTTTACATAAAGCGAATTAGCGCAGTTTTCATTGTAGCGGCTGTATCCTAATGTCGTGTTCTGGCTATTTACAGATGTCGGGGTTTGCGCCGGTGGCAAGCTGGCGGCTGACCGTTCAGCGGGAGCGCCGCCATGTCACCGAACCCGACAGGCTTCACTCAGGTCGGTGAGAACGCCGCTGTGGTTTTCTCGGTACGACGTGTGTTACGGCCGCCGGCGCGAGCGCTTGTTGCAATTCTCGAGATGGGTGAAGCCGAAATCAAGGAAGGCACGTTTCGCGACGTCGATGAGTTCCTCGCTTTCCGAGCCGTTCAACATTCGGCTCACCGCCGGCGCATGCATGATCTGGCTTGTCTTACCTGCGGTCACCTGCAGCTTGAGTTCCTTTTCTATGATGCCCCTGTCGCGAACTCGATTTCACGCCCCGCAGGCAGCATTTCTCACGCTTACTGCTGATTGTCTTTAGAGTTTGTCATACGGAAGTCAACGCGCAAACGTTAAAATCTTACGCTTGACCCGTGACCGTCCCTTTCCCGCCTAGTTCAAGCACAGGTCCATTTAGGGACGGAACTACACATTTCCGCGCCCCGCGTCCGCGGCCACTAAGTGGCTGCGCGATACGAATTCACGAAATCACTATGTTGAATCTTCAGTCCGACCTCCATGGGAATGATCTATTGGGCGCACTTCCCTCTCTCGAATGGAAAACCGTCGCTTCCGATCTCGATCTGGTCGAACTGCGCGCAGGAGAACTGCTGTGCGATTCAGGCACGCCCATTCGGCATGTGTACTTCCCGGCGACCGCAGTCATCACCTTGTTACAGACCATGGAAGACGGCAACTGCTCGGAGGTGGCAGCAATCGGTCGAGAAGGAACGACAGGCGTGCCCGTATTGACCGGCGGCGACACCATTCCGGCGCGCGTGCAGGTTCAGAGCGCCGGTTCCGCATATCGAATGAGCGCCGATGCCCTGCGTAAGCACTTTGGCCGCTCAGATATCTTGAGGCGCATCACGCTCTTGTACATGCAGGCGCTGCTCACACAAGTGGCCCAGACCGCTGCGTGTAGTCGCCATCACTCGGTAACCCAGCAAGTGTGCCGGTGGCTTTTGATTCAGTCGGATCGCACGCGGTCCGACGCCATGCGGCTCACGCAGCAGCACATTGCCGACATGCTGGGCGTTCGTCGGGAAGCGATCAGTGAGGCTGCTGGAAAGCTGTGCGACGCAGCACTCATCCATCAGAGCCGTGGTCGCGTCAAAATCTTGGACCGCGCTGCGCTAGAGGCGCACTCCTGTGAATGCTACGGCATTGTCAAGCGCGAGTTCGAACGGATTCTGCCTAGAGAACGACAATTATCTTGGCCGGTCCTTTGACAGTTACCTTGGCCGGTGGTGAGGAGTCGAAGGCGGCGTAGCCGCCGGAGACGACGAACTACCGGCGGCGCCGGAGTAGCGGGGTTTTACGATGGCTGATCGCGTCGAACAAGAAGCGAACAGTCATGCCTGGAACCTACGTAACGGACCAGCAGGTCCGACTCTATATGAGCAAGCGCAAACATCACACTCAGGAAGTCGCCGCGGCAATGGCGGGCATGAGCGTTCGCACGGCCCGGCGCATCGAGCATGACGGCCGGCTGCCGTCGCAGAAGTCATCGCGCGCGTGGCGTACACGTCACGATCCGTTCGCGGAGGTCTGGGAGAGCGAGGTCGTGCCATTGCTGCGCCACGCGCCCCGGCTCAAGGCCATCACGTTGCTGTGCAAGCTGCAGGAGGCGCATCCGGGCCTCTTCCCTGACAGCATGCGGCGTACGCTCGAGCGGCGCGTCAGCCAATGGCGCGCACTCGAGGGCCCTGGCAAGGAGATCTTCTTCCCGCAGCAGCACTTGCCCGGCGTGCAGGGGCTCTCGGACTTTACCGACATGCGCGATTTGCGCGTGACGGTCGCCGGCGCGCCCCTCGATCACCGGCTCTATCACTTCGTGCTCGCGTTCTCGCACTGGGAATACGCCTATGTCGTCGAAGGTGGCGAGAGCTTCGAGGCCCTCTCCACCGGACTACAGAACGCGCTGTGGCAGGCCGGCGGCTGCCCGCATGAGCATCGCACCGACAGCCTATCGGCAGCGTTCAAGAATTTGCAGACTGAAGAGGACTTCACGGCTCGCTATGACGCACTGCTGGTGCATTACGGCATGGCCGGCACGCGCAATAACGTCGGCGTGGCCCATGAGAACGGTAGTGTGGAATCCTCGCACCGCCATCTGAAGGAGGCGATCGACCAGGCGCTGATGCTGCGTGGGCATCGCGACTTCGACGATCGTGCTGCGTATGAGGGGTTTGTTCGCGACGTCGTCATGCGCCGTAACCGTCGCAACGCAGCGGCGTTTAACGCTGAGCGCGAACAGTTGCGCGATCTGCCCGCACATCGCACGACCGACTTCATCGAAGAGGAAGCACGCGTGACACGCTGTGGCACCTTCACCGTGCGGGGCATTCTCTACAGCGCGCCGTCGCGCCTGATTGGTCACCGTCTGAAGGTGCGCGTCTATGCCGATCACCTCGACTGCTATCTGTCCGGCGCACTCGTGCACAGCACAGCACGGGGCTCGCATGCGGCCAATAGCCGCCGTCGCAAGCTCGACTACCGGCACTTCATTGAGGCGCTCAAGCGCAAGCCCCAGGCGTTCAAGGGGCTGGCGTTTCGCGACGACTTGTTTCCGCGCGAGGCGTACCGCCGGACGTGGGAGCGGCTTGAGGCTCGGCTCACGCAGCGCGAAGCCTGCAAGACCATGGTCGGCTTACTGGAACTGGCCGCGAATCACGGAGTCGAGGCCGTTCTTGCTGAGCGGCTCGAGGCGTTGCTCGCCGCGGGCGAGCTGCCCGATCTCGAGCAACTACAGAATGAATTTGCGCCGCGGCAGGCGCAATGCCCAGACGTGGCTGTGGACATGCCGACGGCCGCTCTCTACGACACGCTGCTTGGCGAGGAGGCATCGGTATGAACGCGCCCGCAATTTACGATGCCGCCCGTATGGGGCTGATGCTCACCGAGTTGCGCTTGCCGACGATCGCGCGGCTATGGTCCGAGTTCACACAGCGCTCCGACAAGGAAGGCTGGCCATCGACGCGCCTGCTCGGCGCGCTGCTCGAGCACGAACTGGCCGAGCGCGCGAAACGGCGCATCGAGCGGCATCGCGTCGAATCGCATTTGGACCCAAGCAAGACGCTCGAGGCCTTCGACTTCGGCTTGGTACCAATGGTGTCCAAGGCACATGTAATGGCGCTCGCGAGCGGCGACTCGTGGCTCGAGAAAGGCGCCACGATCCTGCTGTTTGGGCCACCGGGTGCCGGGAAGAGCCATTTAGGCTCCGGCATTGGTCATGCGCTGATCGACGCCGGGTACCGAGTGCTGTTCACACGCACCGGCGAAATCGTGCAGAAGCTGCAGGCGGCACGCCAAAGCCTGCAGTTGCCATCGATGCTCGCCAAGCTCGATCACTTCGATCTGATCATCCTGGATGACCTGTCGTACGTCAGAAAGGACCAGGCCGAAACGAGCGTGCTGTTCGAATTGATTGCGGAAAGATACGAGCGTCGAAGCCTTCTCATCACGGCCAACGCCGCGTTCTCCGGCTGGAATGATGTCTTCCCCGATCCCTCAATGACGGTCGCCGCCATCGACCGACTGGTCCATCACTCGACGATCTTCGAGCTGAACGTGGAAAGCTACCGGCGTCGCAGCGCCGACGACAACAAGCGCGCGCGGCGGCGTCAATTACCCCACCCCGAATCGGAAGGAGCGACAACTATGCCGAGTTGAGCAGCGACAACTAACCCCGTCGACCGGCCAAGATAGTTGTCGCCCGGGCGGCCATCGTAATTGACAATCTACACTGCCGCAGGTCCGTCAGCATACGGCGGTTGTATGAACTCTTGACGTAGCAGACGGCCGCCTCGCAGGCTTCGTCGGCAAGCATGCGCCCCGCATCGCGCGACGAATGCCCATCGATGATTTCGCCGTCCGTGTTCTACGCTTCTACGATGCCCGCCGAAGCATCCACTGCACGACGCAATGATTGTTCATCGCCGCCTCAGCGGTAAAACCGATGCAGCCCGATACGATGGTGAAGTTCGTGCCGCTCTAAGAGAGGCGGGTTTGGCTGGCGCCGACGAGTCCACGGTTACTCAGGAACACTTACGGTATGCGGCACATCATCGCAGGGAAGACCAACGAACAGGTGAGCAACCTCACGGCTTGTTCAGCCATCGGACAGCGACTCGCTTGCGTCGAACCGTTGACGTACCGCGAGAAATCGGAGGCGAGAGAGTAACGGCCTTGTGGGCGCACGCAGGCCATCAAGAAACGTACGCTGGATTCTTGAATCTCTCCCGCAAGGCACTAGCGCTTACCTATCTATGGTTTCGAACCGGCTGATTACAAGCTGTGATAAGTCGACGATTCGATAGCTGGCACGCCTCGGCTCTCCCATCGTCAGGATCTCGCGCCACGTTCCGGTCTCATGGTCGGCGATGCGAGATACCTCCGTCGCTTCATTCGGCCCTGACATCGTTATCACGGCATCGATGGCGAATGCGAGCGTAAGGCCATCGACACTGACTACAAGGGCTTGCTCCCATTCGGGACTGTCAACCGACCCCGTAATAACACCGATGCGCACAAGTTCAATCAATGAATCGCGCCAATTGATAAGGCCGAGGCTGGCCTCCTCTTGCTGTGCGCGAACCTCGATACGAGGCCTGGATACTATTTCCGCAACCTGGGCGGTCCTAGCGGCCAGATGTTGACCGGCAGCCGAGAACACGATGAATGACGTCGACGCGGCAACCCGAGATAGCTCGTTAGACGCAGGTCCACCATGTCCGAGAACGGGGCGCGGCAGCCGGATCAAGCCTTCAGTCGTCGCGAGGGCCTGAGGATCGACGAGCAAAGCAGTATGTCCCTTTTCGCTCAGGACAGCTCCGCTGAACAGGTGCGCGTGGCGAAAAGCAACCGGTGATACCGGCCGTATGTCGGCGGGCCCGATCAGGAGCAGTTCCGATAGTTCGTCAACCGCAAAGCCGGCAAGGGTCGCACCATTCTCGAAAACGAGCATGTACTTGCCGCCGGACGGCTCGGCAACGGGCAAGCCGAGTACCGCCGAAAAGTCCATCACGGCAAGGTCGCCACCTGCCCAACGGGCGACACCAAGGAACGTCGAGTTGCCAGGGGTCGGCTGTTGCAGCGTTGGCATGGGGACGACCGTTCTAACACTCAGCGCGTCCACGCATAGCATGTGCTCCGCACATCGAACGATCGCGTACTGCCTGGCTTGTTGCTCCGAGCCACCATCCCGGGCGCGTCCCGCAGGTCCAAATGCGCCGTGTCGCGCGGTGAACGCGCGGTGTCTCGCGCGTGCGGCCATGCCCCGCGTCGCTGCATGAAGTTTGCTCACATCGGCAATGCCGATCAGCGAAAGCCCGCCGTCCATGGGAAAGAGTTGAGCGAACAAGCCGCCGTCCTGCCCGAAGTCCGATTCGAGCCGGACCACATCGCGTTCGTCGACGGTTTCGGTGTTCCCGATGGCGTCGACTTCAATGCCGAAGAGCGAGTCGTCGTGGCGAAGCACGATCACATGCCTGGCGGACGCGCTCGCTGCTTCGCCCGGATTCAGCACGCTAAAGGTGTCGAGGGTCGCGATAGCGTCGCCACGCAGGACGAAGTAGCCGCGCATCGCCGAAGGCTGCGCGGGTACCCTGTGATAGCACGTGGGCGCGTCTACCGCTTCGACAATGCGATCCGCGGGCAGCGCGAATACGGTCGCGCCTATGCGGACGAGGCCGTGGACCGTTACGGGGGACGCCATTATTGAGACCGGCTGTTGAGCGCCGCGACAGTGGAACTGGATCGCGTCGCTGCCTCGCCGCCTGTCACGACCGTGAGTTCGCGAAGGAGGTCCGAGACAGTGCGAGTCGCTGTTGCCTGCTTTTCGGTGACCTGGTGAATACTGGCGATGGTCTCGGTCGTGCGATCCACACCGGCTCTGATACGGTGGAACCCGTCAGCTGCACGTCGGGACGTGTCGCTGCCCGTCTTGACCCGTTGCACGGATTCATCGATGAGCCGGCCGATCTCGTTGGTCGCCTGCGAGCATCGCTCCGCCAATTTGCGCACCTCGCTTGCGACCACGGAGAAGCCTAGGCCATGCTCGCCCGCGCGCGCAGCCTCGATCGCGGCGTTGAACGCGAGCATGTTCGTCTGCGTCGCGATGTCACTGATGACCTTCACCACGTCGCTGATGCCGGCCGAGGAGTGCTCGATCGCTTGAATAGCTGACATGGACTCCGCGAGCGTACGTTCGCCGGTATCCGCTTCGGCCTGCGTTTCGGTAGCGACGCTAGTTGCCTCAAGGGTGTTTTGTGCAATTCCCTCGATCGACTGCGAGAGTTCCTCGATCTTCTCGCTCATTGCGATCAGATTTTCCTGCATGCGCCGCTCGCGTTCCACCTGAGCAGTGATGTCGCTTGCATACTTCACAATCTTGTACGGGCGGCCGGACTCGTCGAACACCGGGTTATAGGTCGCCTGCAGCCACACGCGGTAGCCGTGCTTCGATACGCGCACGTAACGGCCCGCGTTGTAGTCGCCGCGGCTGAGCCGCGCCCAGAAATCCCGGTATTCAGCGGTCGCCACGTCTTGCGGGTCGCAGAACATCCGATGGTGCTTTCCGACGATTTCGCGCAGCGTATAACCCATGGCGTCGAGGAAGTTCTGATTCGCCCGGAGGACATTGCCTTCGAGATCGAACTCAATGACCGCATTGGCGCGATCGATTGCAGCCAGTCGGCCGTCGCTTTCCGCGACACCACGCTTGAATTCGGTGATGTCCGCTGCGAACTTGACGATCTTGATGAGGCGGCCGTCCGAGCTATAGATCGGGTTGTAGGTAGCCTGAATCCACACGTCACGGTTATTCTTCGCACGCGCTTGTACTGGCCCGCGTCATACTCACCGCGTCCGAGCTTGTCCCAAAAGGAACGGTAAGCATCGGTCGCGACGTAGGCCGGATCGCAGAACATCCGATGGTGCTGACCCTGCACCTCTTCGAGGTTGTAGCCCATGAGTTCGAGGAATGGTCCGTTCGCGGCGAGAACGTGTCCACGCAGGTCGAACTCGACCACGGCCTGCGCACGGTCGATGGCGCGCACCTTGCCGGCGTGATCGTCCGCCACGGTGCGCGCGGCCGTGATGTCGGTCGCCACCTTGACGATCTTGTGCACGTTGCCATTCTCGTCCATCACGGGCGTGTAGGAACCATTGATCCAGATCTCGCCACCCGCCTTGCCGATGCGGCGAAAATCGCCGTTCATCTCGCGACCGGACCCGAGCATGACCCAGAAGTCCTGGTAGCCAGCGCTGTTGGCGTACGCAGCGTCGCAAAACATGCGGTGATGTGAACCGACGACCTCATCGGCCCGGTAGCCCATAAGCGCCAGGAAATTTGCGTTGGCACGCAAGACGACGCCGTCCGGAGAGAATTCGACGACTGCTCGTTCCCTTTCCGTTGTTGCCCACAAGGACCGAAACTCTTCCAACGGTCTCTGGAATGCTCCTGCCGCGACGGTTGCATTGCGTGCGCTAGTCAAGTTTTTGGTTTCTGCGTCCATGATCTACCTTGTGCTGGGGGCGCCGCTTATTCGGATACGCCGTAGCATTGGTTGACGGCGTTCAAGATCCGAACTTGAATACGGAGCACGCTGAAATTTGATGCTGGAACTGAAGATTGCGCCCGTTCTGCCGACATAGCGTTGGTTGAGTGCTTTGCACCCAGCGCATCCAATTGCAAAAGCGACAATGGCCGAATTTCCAGTTCTCTACAACGAAGAAGACAGACTCCGTGCGGTCGAGCAGTGCGGACTACTCGATACGCCGGACGACCCCCGATTCGACCGAATCACCCGGCTGGCGGCTTACCTCACCGACGCACCTATCGCGCTCGTTTCTTTGGTCGCCACTCACCGTCAATGGTTCAAGTCGAGGCATGGGCTAGCGACTACGGAAACACCGCGCGACATGGCGTTCTGCAACTTCGCCTTGGTCGAGCCAACCATTTCCGTCGTGGAGGACGCGACGCAAGACGAACGCTTCCGTACCAACCCCCTCGTAACGGGCGGTCCGGGGATTCGCTTTTATGCGGGGATGGCGCTGACAGGGCTGGGGGGCCACCGTTTAGGCACTCTGTGCGTGATTGACACCATCCCTCGTCGTCTGGAACCGGTACAGCGTCGTCTGTTTGGAGACTTGGCCGCGTGTGCATCGGACGTTCTGCGGATGGTCGAGCTGGAGCTGTCTTCCACGGCACGGCAGTAGAGCTGTCGCCGACACTTTGCGGCTCGCGGCGGCAGCGAGATGTCGTTCACCGCCGACCCGTCTCCACGTAGTCAGGGGTACCTGAACCCGATCAGCGACCGCACTCGTCAGCGGTGTGATCGGGCCCGTCTCCTCTTCCAGCGTGATAAACGGAACTCGGTTCGAAGCGTCTAAAGGAGACATGCCTTTCGACGACGAGGCCGCTTTTTCTGCACGTTTTTTTGCGTGCTGCTAGATTACCTGTCGGTCCAACGCCTATCGAGAGAGAGTCCGATGGTCGACAAGTCGAGCAAACCTGCATCCCATCTTGCGTCGCTGGCGACGATTGCTGCGGTGGTGATCGTGTTGGTTGGCGCTTTTGCGTACACCGCCGGTTGGCTGTCGCCGGGACGGCTCACACCCGCGAAGATGGTGAACGCGCTTGCGCCGGCGAGCGGCCCCGCCCCGGGCTTTCGACGCAATCATTCAAAGGGTATCTGCTTTACCGGCAGTTTCGATTCCACTGGCGCCGCCGCCGATCTCTCCAGAGCGCAACTGTTTGCGGCGGGTTCTTATCCGGTCACGGGACGCTTCAATCTCGGCACGCCCGATCCCAAAGCGAGCGACGCCATGGCGCGTGTCCGCGGCCTCAGCCTGCGCGTGCAAACGCCCGACGGCAGCGAATGGCGTGCCGCCATGATCGACGCGCCTTTCTTTCCCGTCTCGACGCCTCAAGCCTTCTACGATCTGCAGCGCGCGCTCGCCGACAAGCGCGATCCTGACGCGATGAAACGATTCGCGGCCGCGCACCCGGAAATCGGCGCGTTCGGCAAGTGGGCGGGCAGCGCGCCGTTCACGGCATCGTATGCGGAAGACCGTTACAACGGACTGAACAGCTTCGTCTTCACGAATGCATCGGGCAAGGATCAGGTCGTCCGATGGTCCTTCGTCCCGCTCGCGCAGCCCGAGAACCTGACCGGCGATCAGTTGAAGGCGCGCGGCGACAACTTCCTCGCAGCGGACATCGCGAAGAGAGTACAAACCGCTCCGCAACGCTGGACGATGCTCGTCACCGTGGCGAATCCGGGCGACCCGACTGCGGACCCGAGCAAGGCGTGGCCCGAAGACCGCCGCACCGTAAAAGCGGGCACGCTGGTGGTGAAACAAATCGAAGCCGAACCGGACGGTCCGTGTCGCGACCTCAACTTCGATCCGACCGTGCTGCCCGCAGGCATGCACGTCTCCGACGATCCATTCCCGGCGGCGCGCTCGGCGGCGTATTCGGTGTCGTTCAATCGCAGGACGGCCGAGGACAAGGACTATCCGCACACCGGCGAAGGAGCGCAGCAATGAGTACGACGATCCGAACCGCCGCGCGTCCGATTCACGCGCGCTTTTCCCTGCTGCAACGCGCGCTGCACTGGATCATGGCCGTCTGCATCCTGGCGATGCTGTTCATCGGCGTGGGCATGGTGTCGACTGTGAAGCCAGACTATCTGACGCTCGTTTCAATCCATAAGCCGCTCGGCATCGTCATCCTGATACTCGGCCTGATTCGTCTCGCCGTGCGGATCGTGCGTGGCGCGCCGCCCCTGCCCGCCGACATGCCCGAGCCGATGAAGCTCGCCGCGCATCTGTCTCACTACGCGTTCTATGCGTTGATGATCGCGTTGCCGCTCATCGGGTACGGCATGTTGTCCGCGGCGGATTTTCCGGTGGTCGTGTTCGGCGTGCATCTGCCGTCGTTGCTGCCGCACAGTAACAGCCTGCATTCGCTGCTGTGGAACGCGCATCGGTTTCTCGCGCTATGCTTTTTTGCGCTGATCGTCGTTCATTTGGCGGCGGCGCTGTTTCACGCGCTGATCCGCCGCGATGGCGTGTTTCAGGCGATGGCTTCGTGGCGTAAGTAAGCGGTGATTCATCATACATCGAGGACGTGCCGGCGGCCATCGCGCAGCACCGCAAGCCGCACGGTCGCCGGACGCGCGCCGCATACATCGCACATGTGGGGCATTGTCGGGTCCTGTTTCGTGGAATTGAAAGAGGGTGCAACTGCCCTGCCCGGGCAGAGCACGGGCACGAGGCGCATGAGGATATGGGTGTACAGCGTCACGCGACGACGTATCGGATTCAAGCAATGCATGTTCCGCGCTTCTGAATGGCCGATGCATTGAGCCTGAGCGTTGCAAGGATGAACGCCGGCGCGCGTGCTACAGATTCGTTACGAACGCTATGCTCGATTGCGCCGCTGCGGAAAGTGGCAACACTGCGGCGATCGGTACAATGGCCCAATGAACTCGACTTCGGCAGCATCACATGCGAGGAGCTTGACATCCTTCTTCCGAAGCGGCGACGCCATGCGCAGTCGAAGCGTCAGCGACATCGTCCTGACCAACACGCTCGATGTGCCTGTGCCGGATGCGCCCGTCCTCGCGGACTGGCAAAGGGAAACATCGACGCGGCTCGCCCTCGAACCCGGGGATGTCGAGGTCATGCCATTGGCGCGAACGCAAGTGCGGTGGCCTGAATACAAGCGCTGCGTGCAGGCCATGTTCGACTGGCTCTGCGCCCTTGGACTGCCTGACGTCCTCGCCGATAGCGACATGGCGCTCATGGCCTGTCGCGGCGCGAGATATCACCATGATGCCGAGCAATATGGCGCTGCGGCCTTCTGCAATCTCTTTCTTGGCGAAGGCAGGGGCATGGACTTGCATTTCCCCGATACGGGTCAACGCATTCCCCTTAAGCACGGAACAGCCGTGATCTTCGATACCTGTCAGCCACATGGCGTTATTCATCGCAGCAGCGACAGTTTCATCGCTGAGGCTGTCACGCCGGATCAAAGTTTCACTCAGATATTCCTGACCTGGGAGTTGCCGATCGAAAACGCCGATGTCGGCGACGCGTTGAAAGTGGTATTCGATATTGCCGGCTCGGCGTCGCTGCAAGTCGTGGATGAGCAAGTCTGGTTCAACGGCGCCCCGGGCATCGTGTGCCCGCAATCAGGTCGCTGGCTTACGTCGCTATCCGCGCCTTCCGCCTGAGATTGCAGACGAACCGCCGCTAGACTCAAACCGGCTTCGATTACCAATAGCGTTTCGGCACCTTCCCTGTCGTCGTGGCCACCTTCCACGGCCTGCAAATTGGCAGCACAAGGCGCCTGACCCTGACGAGCGTCGACGACAGACGGCGTCTAACATCCATTGAAGATCGACTTTGCTGGCCAATTGCCGTTCTGGAGCCCCGCATGTTGGCTGAACCATCATGTAAGTGTTGCTGGAGCAGATGCAATGCGCGCACTTCTCCCTGATGATCACGAGTTGTTTCCAGTTCGCCTTGCGCTACTCACGAAGGAGATCCTGCCGGACATCGAACGCCGGACTCAAATCTGAAGTGCAACACGTGTTTCGTATAAAGGAAGCTCTGCAGAACGCAGTTTCAAAAACCTGCGCACCATGTAGGCGTTGAGCAGATTTTTTCTTGCTCATGTTCTACGCTTTGCGCAACGCCTTGGAGGCCACCTTAAAAATTACCGCGCGTACACCGGGTGGCGTCTCTCCGGGTGATATGCCCTATGCGCCTGAAACCGGAAAGCTCTACGCGTCGAACAAGACGCGCGGTACCGAAACGATCATGCCGCGAAAAATACGAATCAAGTGACTCACGCCGCTTGAGGCTCGAACGGAAACTGCTCGATATCGCCGCCTTGCGCGACCACCACTGTGCTCTCCGGAATCTCTTGCCACCAACCCGGCAAATCGGCGAGCGGCTCGGACACGACCAGAAAAGCGTCCTCTCCGGCCATCGCGATGCGAGGATCGTCGGGATACAACTCATGCAAATGACGGAACGACGTGTTGTGAAACAGCGAGCGTGACCGCCTTTCGCTCGAATATCGTACCGCGACGATTTGCTCGCCGTCGGTCGCGCAAACGGTCATGTTCAGCGGTTCAGCGACGCCATGATGGCGGGCGGTTTTCTCGACGAACGCAACCATCCGTTTGAGCGCACTAACAGGCGCCAACGCAAGACCGAACGTGAGCGCGAGCAGGAACAGTACTTCTGAATCGGTCGATCCCTCGATCGACGGGAACAGTTCGGGAGCGATCGCGACCATCAGATCGCGACGCACCACCGGATAGTTGCGCACCAGGCCGTTGTGTACGAACAGCCACCGGCCGTAGCGAAATGGATGACAGTTGGTTTCCTGCGACGGCGTGCCGGTTGCCGAGCGCACGTGCGCGACGAACAGCGGCGCATGGATAGCGCGCGCGGCTTCGCGCAAGTTCCGGTCGCTCCACGCCGGTTGAATGCAACGATAGCGAAAGGGAATGTCGGTAGGTTGTCCGTACCACCCAATTCCGAACCCATCACCGTTGGTGGTCGTCTGGCCGAGCCTCGAATGCAGGCTCTGGTCGATTAGCGAGTGCTTTGCGTTGTAGAGCACCGTCTCGAGCTGAAGGGGTTTGCCGGAATAAGCGAGCCAGCGGCACATGATTGTCTCCTGTCAAAGGGGCTTGCGTTGCGGCGGGTTGCCGCCACGATAAAGACCGGCAATTCGTACAGGCAGCGCCAAGCAGATGATGACGATGTCTCGCATGATGCGCGGAGAAAGCAGTCGCCGTGCAGGACACCGATAGAGCGCGCCGCAGGAGATGGTGCGCCGATTGCTCCCCGGATAGCAACCAATTCATCACCGGGACATGCATGCAACAGTACAAAGCTCTCGTGGCGGGCGGCGTCGGCGTGATCGGGCGTCAACTCGTGAATCATCTGGGGTCGCGGCCGGAATGGGATGTCATCGGCCTGTCGCGACGTACACCGGACGATGCAAAGCCGGGCGAGCACATCGCGGTCGATCTGCTGGATCCCGAAGACGTGCGCGCGAAGCTCGCCGGTCTGGACGGCATAACGCACATCTTTCACGCCGCATATCAGGAGAAGCCGACGCCGCAAGCGCTCATCGACGCAAACCTCGGCATGCTGCGCAACCTGGTGAGCGTGGTGGCGGAGCGTTCGCCAGCGCTTAGGCGTGTGGTGCTTTATGAGGGCGCGAAGTACTACGGCGCACATCTCGGACGTTTCAAGACGCCCGCGCGAGAAGACGATGCCCGCCACATGCCGCCGAACTTTTATTACGACATGGAAGACTGGCTCGCGCACGAAGCGGCGGGCAAACACTGGGATGCCGTCGTGCTTCGGCCGGACGTGGTGTGTGGCTTCGCGCTTGGCAATCCGATGAACCTGTCGATGGTCATCGCCGTGTATGCAGCGATCAGCAAGGAGCTCGGCCTGCCGCTGCGCTTTCCCGGAACCGCGACCTGCTATGGCAAGCTCGCGCAAGTCACCGACGCGGCGCAGCTCGCGCGGGGTTCCGTCTGGGCCGCGACCGAAGCGCCGGGCGGCGAGAGCTACAACCTCACGAACGGCGACGTGTTCCGCTGGGACCAGCTCTGGCCCGCCATCGCCGATCACTTCGACATGCCGCTCGCCGAACCACAGACCATCAACCTGCGCGAGTACATGGCGGACAAGGGACCGCTGTGGGAGCGTATCGTGAAGCAGCACGGACTCGTCGATATTCCGTACGAACACGTCGCGGCGTGGGGCTTTGGTGACTTCATTTTTCGCTGCGACTGGGATGTGGTGTCCAGCACGACGAAGATCCGACAGGCCGGGTTTCACGACGTCGTCGATAGCACGGACATGTTCCTGCGTCTCTTCGACGAATTCCGCGAGCGAAAGGCGATTCCATGAGCTTCATGCGTGGCGCGAAGCCCGAGCCGTTATCGGCACGGGAGCCTGCAGGCAATACCATCCAGGCACCGTTTCGATCGCCGGCGGGGGCTTCTCACCGCATCTCCTGCGGTGGCAGGCCAACCCGCGCATGAACGCATCGCGCATATGCCGACGATCGCGAAAGCCCGTATCTTTTGCGATTATTTTCAAACGAATGCCGGCTCTTTTCGATCATCGTCCGCGCCGCTTTGAGCCGCAGCCCTTTTAATTGCCTTTCCGGGCGACTGTCCTGTCTCCATCACAACACTCGACTAAACTGCCGCGGGCTAAATGTGCCGCACTCGCGAGCTCTTCGGCAGTGAGCGGTCGGCTGAGGTTGCTACGCGGGCAGTTATGCGCGTTTTGCATGCGATCAGACTCTGGCGCGGGACTGGGTTCTGTTGCAGTAAGGCGGTCCGCTATCGTGTGCTGAACGAGGGACGGCGAAGAGCGCCCGAGCGTCATGATTTGCGGCATGGACGTTCAGGCCATCGGTCTGCTCAACGAATGCCGGGCTAAGAACATCCGCGTGCTCGGGAACCATCGGTAACGGGCTTCGACGATATCGGCTCGGCAAGCCCGACTCACGCAACCCTGGCGACGTTGCGCATGCCGTCGCTCCAAATCGGCGGTCGCGCGGCGCGGCACTCTGATGATGCTGATGAGCGATGGGCGGCTGCGTCACTCGTTCATCTGATATCTTAGATATCAATCTTCGAAGCAACGACCGCCCCGTGCTAATATTTCATGCAAACCAAGGCGCATCGCTGCTGCGCGCCTTTGGTCATACGAGCGATCGTCGAAGCCCCATAAACATGAAGATCGAGAAACTTGCAGAGCGTCCGAAATCGCTGACGGTGATCGCGAAAGACATGATTCGCAATGCGATCGTCGACGGCAAACTAGCCTTCGGCAGCCAACTGTCGGAAAGCGCACTTGCGCTCGAATTCGGGTTCAGCAAGACGCCGGTGCGCGAGGCGCTGCTGCAACTCAAGCTCGAAGGACTCGTGGAAGTGTGGCCGCAGTCCGGCACGCTGGTGTTCAAGCCGACCGTGGACCAGGTGCGCGAAATCTGCCGTTTTCGCGAAATCATCGAGCTGTCGGCGCTCGAACTGGCCATGCGTCGCGATGCCGGGCAACTCGCCAAGCAACTCACTGCGGCGCTAAAAATGCGCCGCGAAGAAGGCGTGGACGATGACACGCGCCGTCGTCAGCAGGACGCGCATTTTCATGGCGCGATTCTCGCGTGCTCGGGCAACGCGTATCTGCAGTCCGCGTATCAACTCGTCGCCGACAAGATTCAGGCGTTGCGTGCCCGGCTCGCCGTCGACGACAAACGCGTGGACTCGTGCCATGACACGCATTCGAAAATCATGCGACTGATTCGCGACGGCAATGTGCGCAAGGCCGGCACCGCATTGCGCGCGCATATTCGAAGCACCGAAGACTCGTATATCCGCGCGAGCCAGACTGACGAGGCGCGTGCGGAGTCATTGCGCTAAGGTGAAAGACTTCGCTGGCTGCGTTCTCCAGGAAAGAAGCGTCGAACCATGAATGAACTGATCCAGTCGCTTGGCGACATCGTTGGCAACGCCTACGTCTTCACGGGCGCGACTGAAACGCGCCGTTTCCGCCAGGGCTATCGATACGGCGGCGGACCGGTGCTCGCCGCCATTCAGCCGGGCACGCTCGTCGAAATGTGGCGCGCATTGCAGGCGTGTCATCGTGCGAACGTCATCGTCATCTGTCAGGCGGCGAATACCGGACTGACCGGTGGATCGACGCCTGCTGCCGAGGGCTATGATCGCCCTGTCGTCGTCATCAATACCATGCGCTTGCGCCGGCTCGATCTCATTCGCAATGGCGAACAGGTGATCTGTCAGCCGGGGGTGACGCTGGATCAGTTGGAAAAGCGCCTCAAGCCGCTCAAACGCGAGCCGCATTCGGTGATCGGTTCGAGTTGCATCGGTGCATCGGTGACCGGTGGCGTGTGCAACAACTCGGGTGGCTCGCTGATTCGCCGCGGCCCCGCGTTCACTCAGCTTTCGATACATGCGCGCGTCACCGCCGACGGCGAACTGAAGCTCGTCAATCATCTGGGAATCGATCTGGGCGCCTCCGCCGAAGCCATTCTCGCTCGTCTCGATGCAGGCGAATTGCCGGACGACATCCCTGAAGCCACCGGACTGCTCGCGTCCGATCACGAGTACGGCACGCATGTGCGCGACATCGCGGCATCCACGCCCGCGCGGTTCAACGCGGACCCGCGCCGTCTTTACGAAGCATCGGGGTCGGCCGGACACCTCGCGGTCTTCGCGCTGCGTCTCGATACCTTCCCTGCTGACGAACAGACGCAAGTGTTCTATATCGGCAGCAACGATCCAGCCGAGCTCGAAACGATTCGCCGCGACATTCTCGGCGGCTTTAAGAGCCTGCCGATAGCGGGTGAGTACATGCACCGCGGCGCGTTCGATATCAGCCGCCGCTACGGCAAGGACATGTACATGTACATCCGCACCTTCGGCACCGACAAGGTGCCGCGTGCGTTCGCTGCTAAAAGCCGCTTCGATGGCTTTACCGAGAAGGCCGGACTCGGCAACGCGATCAGCGATCGGCTGTTACAGGCAGTAAGCCGGCTCCTGCCCGAACATCTGCCGCGACGGCTCATCGAGTACCGCGACAGGTTCGAGCATCATCTGTTGCTCAAGATGGGTAACGACGGCGTGCAGGAAGCGCGAAGCTATCTGCAATCGCGGTTTCCCACGCAACACGGCGACTATTTCGAATGCACGACAAAGGAAGGCGAAGCGGCGTTTCTCAACCGCTTCACCGTCGGCGGCGCGATGGTGCGGTATCGCGCGGTTCATCCCCGGACCGTCGAGGATATCGTCGCGCTCGATATCGCCCTGCCGCGCAACGCGACCGACTGGTTCGAACGGCTGCCACAGCACATTTCGAAGGACATCGAGTTTTCGATGTACTGCGGCCATTTCTTCTGCCATGTGCTGCATCAGGAATATCTGGTCAAGAAAGGCGTCGATTGCGACCGGATCAAGGACGACATTCTCGCGCTGCTGGCTGCACGCGGCGCGGAGTATCCTGCCGAGCACAACGTGGGGCACTTGTACGAGGCGAAGGCGTCGCTCAGGCAGTTTTACGAGGAACTCGATCCGACTAACTCGTTCAATCCGGGCATCGGGAAGACGTCGCGGTTGTTCAAATGGGGGCAGTCGAATTATCGCTGTGCTTGCGAGTCCGATTGCGAGCCTGTTCAGCAGGCTGAATGAGGGTCCGTGCGGCTGCCTGCGCAGCCGGTGGATCAATCGGAAAGGTCGCTCAGAGTACGGACGAAATCGCTGAACTTTGCGGACTCGGAAGGCGTGGCCGTGATTCCGCCGCGCATCGAAAAGCGCCTTACTGAAGAGATATTCAAGGCGGCGAACGAGAAGAAAATCTCACATCGATAGCGGCCTGCTCACTTTATCCAGTGAGCGGGTCATTTACAGCTATCGCAACGGCAGCGGCATCACCGGGACATAACCGATTCGACCACAGCCATGATCTGCTTCGATGCGGTTTTGACGTGCTCTTCGAGAAGCTTGGCGCCGCGCTTCGCATCGCGAGCCTTACATGCCTTGATCAAAGCCATGTGCTCGTCATGCGACTGTTCCCGAACAGGCACCTGTACCGCTTGAAACCGGAAATAGCGGTCGCTGCGGTCGTGCAGCACGCGAAGCATCTGGAGCGTTATTTCTTTCTGAGCGGGTACGTACAGCGTTTCGTGGAGACGCCAGTTAAGCTGCCCCCAAACGCCCGAATCCGCTTTATCCATCTCTTTTACGAGACGCTCTGCCTTGCCGATCTCGGCATCGGTGATTCGCGGTATCGCTTCAGCGAAGATCCACGGTTCGAGTCGAAGCCGGATGTCGAAGGTTTCCTTCACCTCGTCGACCGACAGTTCCGCTACATAAGCGCCTTTATGCGGAACGCTGGTCAACAACCCTTCCGCAGTCAGTCGCGTAATCGCTTCGCGAATAGGCACACGGCTGACTCCCAGTTCGTCGGCAAGCGCCTCCTGCCGCAGCACGTCCCCAGGCGCGTATTCGCCGCTCAGAATGCGTTGCCGTACTGCAGTGGTCACCAGTTCGACTGTCGTGGGTCTGACGATCTTCCGCGTGCTTGCATCTGAAAGAACGTCGCTCACGACGGGCGCTTCTTTGCTTCGACGTTTGGTGGCAACCGGGGACATGGTTCTGGTTCTAATGTTGTATACAGAAAACATCGTACCACGGTGTCGCATGCGGTATACAAGATCCAGCGCCATGCTTTTACAGCAAAGTTTGGCGAACCCACGTTCCGTTTTTCATTACGCCGGACATCCGTTCGCCTTGACCCGTCAGGACGCTAATGTCCTCCAAAGGATCACCGTCGACTACAAGCAAGTCCGCGTAAGCACCAGCGCTCACCACGCCGAGTTTGCCCGGCTGGCCGACAATTTCAGCGCCGATGGCAGTGGCCTGACAAATCGTCTCGAACGCACCAAGAATCTCCGCGCGAATGGTGAGTTCGTCGTTTTGATATTGATGCATGTCGCCCAGCAGGTCGGTGCCGAGTCTTATCCTGACGCCGTGCCGCTTCAACAACTCCAGCGCCTTCAGGCCTTGAAGTCGGACGTTCTCGTTCTTGATCAAGGCACTCTCGGCGACGCCCGCTTTCGCGCCCACCTTGCTCATTGCGTCATACGTTACGAGCGTCGGGACTGCGAATGCACCGTGTTCAGCCATGACGTCGGCGGCTTCATCGCCGATCAGGTTGCCGTGCTCGATGGTGCGAACCCCCAGTTTGACCACGCGAGAGATGGCTTTGCCCGTGTAGGCGTGCGCCATCACATACGTTTGGTGCGACCCGGCCTCTTCTACGATTGCTTTCACCTCATCGACCGAGAACTGGAGGTTGCCGATCGGGTTTGTCGGCGATGCGACGCCGCCCGACGCCATGATCTTGATGTGATGCGCGCCCGCCCGCATTTACTCGCGCACTGCCTTGCGAACATCGTCGACGCCGTCAACGATGCGGTCAATCGCTCCGAGATTGCGATGGCATCCGCAGGGGTCCGGATCGGAATTGTCGAACCGCTCCCGAAAATCTCCGTGCCCGCCCGTCTGCGATAGCGCCTTGCCTGCAACGAAAAGCCGTGGCCCGGCGATGACGCCCTCTTCGATCGCGCGGGAGAGCGCGTAGTCGGCGCCACCGGCATCGCGAACCGTCGTGAAGCCGCGATTGAGCATGCCGCTGAGAATGGGGACCGCGCGAAGCACGGCGAACGTATTGGGCAGACGGCCGTTGTTCCCGAGGTGTGCGAGCGATGCAATGACGTGCGCGTGGCAGTCGATCATGCCGGGCATCACGGTCTTGCCGCCTAAGTCGATGACCTGCGCACCTTCGATGGATACAGGCTCGCGCGTGACTTCCTTGATGAATTCTCCGTCAACGACGATCGAATAATGCGCGTGATCGTTCTCGTGATTGACATCGAGGACGCGTGCGTTCTTCAGGATCAGCATGTGATATCCCCAAAGTGGATGCGCGGGAAAGCCGCGTCGTTTCGCTACGTGAGCAGGAAGCCCTTGGCCAAAGGATCGCGATCGTCGACGAAGATTGTGTTATGGCCCGTTACGCGCGCCCAGCCTTCGATACTGGGGACGATGGCGTCGAACGTACCGACCGTTGTCGCGGACTCGGGAACGCCCGTGAATAGTGTGCCGATGATGCTCTCGTGCACGAAGCCCTCGCCGATAGCGAGTCGCCCCTTTCCGACGAGATGAGCCATGCGAGCCGATGTGCCCGTCCCACACGGCGAACGGTCGATCGCCTTGTCACCGTAGAACACGGCATTGCGTGCGTGGGCGCTCGCGACTGTAGGGTCGCCCGTCCACATGACATGACTCAGGCCACGGATTGCGGGGGCTTCCGGGTGAACGAACTCGTACTTCTCGTTGGCCTTCTGACGAAGAATGGGGCTTAACCGCTGTATGTCCGACGGTTTGAGCGTATGAAGGCCAGCGTAGTTGTGTTGCGGCTCGATGATCGCGTAGAAGTTTCCGCCGTAAGCGACATCGAACTTCACCTCTCCCAACCCATCGACCTCCACGGACAAATTCGTGGAGTGAAGGAACGACGGAACGTTAATGAGTTGCACGGAGTCAACGTGCTCACCATCCATCTTGTATCTTGCGACGACAACGCCCGCGGGCGTATCGAGCTTCAGCACTCCGGCTTCTTTCGGGCGAACGAGGCCATGCTCGATAGCCGATGTCACCGTGCCGATCGTGCCGTGGCCACACATCGGCAAGCACCCGCTCACCTCGATGAACAGAATCGCAACGTCGCAATCGGGGCGAGTCGGCGGATAGAGAATGCTGCCCGACATGACATCGTGACCGCGAGGCTCGAACATGAGGGACGTGCGAATCCAGTCGAACTCGCGTTCGAAGTGGGATCGCCGTTCGATCATGTTCGCGCCCTCGAGCTGCGGCGCACCTCCAGCGACGACGCGCACAGGATTCCCGCATGTATGTCCGTCGATGCAGAAGAAGGTCGATTTCATTACTCGTTCCGTCGTGGATGTATCGATAGTGGCCTGACAATGCAAAGCAAATCGCCAGGCTTGAACATTACTTCGAAAGCGAGCGCAAGTCGGCCATCGTCTTTTCAACGATAGCGACCACCTTCTGCCGTTCCTCACCTTCGAGCTTCAGACGCGGAGCCTTCACGTTCTCGGAATAACCGGCGGTAATGTTCTCGGCCAGCTTGATGTACTGCACCAGCTTGACGTGCGTGTCGAGATGGAACAAGTCAATCAATACGCGATACAGCTTGCGCGCTTGGTCGTAGTTGCCGGCCACCGCCAGATCGATAAGCTCAACCGATTCCTTCGGAACCGCGTTCGCCATGCCGGACACCCAGCACTTGGCGCCGAGCGCAACGGACTCGAGCACGAGGTCATCCACACCGCACACCACGTTCAGGCGGCCCTCGAAGCGGCTGAGCAGGTCGGTCACGCGCGTCGTGTCGTACGACTCTTCCTTGATGGCCGTGATGGTCGGCTCTTCGAGCAGTTCGGCGACGACATCAGGCGTAAGGTCGACGCCATAGCCGCGCGGGTTGTTGTACAGCAGGATTTCGAGCTTCGAAGCCTTTGCGATGGTCCTGTAGAACGCGATGGTTTCACGATTCTCCGACTTGTACGTGAGGCCCGGGAACACCATCAGGCCTTGCACGCCGAGCGCTTCGGCGTCTTTCGCGTACTGCACTGCGGCCGCCGTGTTCGTTTCCGCCAGACCGGAGATCACCGGCACGCGACCGTTGATGGTTTCGATGGCAATCTTCAAAACGGTTCGCTTTTCTTCGGGCGTGAGTTGTGCGTTCTCGCCGACCATGCCCATCATGACGACGCCGCTCACGCCGTTTTCAACAAGGCGATTCAAACCTGCCTTGATTGCTTCCTGATCGAGCGAGCCATCGTCTTTCAGCTTCGTCGTCACTGCGGGGAAAACGCCTTTCCAGTTCACGGCCATGACACACCTCTTGATTAAGTAGTGCGGGATTCCCGCTGGTAAATGGAGGTCGCGGGGACCCCGTTAATGCCGAAAGCGACTAATCGAGTAAGGCTCGAGGTTGATTCCGGGTGTTCGGTTGGCAAGCAGATCCGCGACGAGCGCACCCGTGGTTGCCGATTGCGTGAGACCAAGGTGACCATGACCAAACGCGTAAATCACTGACGACGCGTGCGGCGAACGGCCGATCACCGGAAGTGAATCGGGCGTGGCTGGCCGATGACCCATCCACTTGACCGCGCCTGCGTCGTTGATGCCGGGCAGGAAGCGCTTGCCGAGTTCGAGCAGCGCATCGCTGCGCTTGTAATTCGGCGGCGCTTTCAATCCCGCGAATTCGGCTGCTCCGCCAATGCGGATGCCGATGTCGAGCGGAGTGGCGACGAATTTGCGTTCCGCAAAAATCACTTCACGCGACAGGCCGATTCCGTGCGCGGGCAACGTCGTGTTATAGCCGCGCTCACTGTCCAGCAGGACGCGGTCGCCAATGGACTTCGCCAGTGCAGCGGACCACGCACCCGTTGCGACGACAATTCGACGTCCGTTAATGCGCTCTCCTGCTTCCGTGACTGCAGCCGGGGCAAGCGAATCCGACACGTCGAGGTTCTTCACCGTGCCCGTGACGAAGCTGGCGCCGAGCGATCGAACGCGGTCGCGCAGCAGCGTTACGAGCCGCTTCGGATCACCGATGTGCGACCAGTCTTCGAGAAACACGCCGTGCCGGAAGACCGGTGCAAGCGACGGTTCGCATTCACGAATTTCTGCCTCCGACATGGCATGCCAGCGCACGCCCAGCTCACGCTTGAATTCCCACTCGTGCTGGTCCGCGGCGAAGGCCTCGTCGGTTTCATAGACAGTCATCGCACCACGACGGTAGAAGCTGTCCATCGCTCCGATGTCTTCGAACATCGGCACGAGGTCGTCGTACACGCGATTGTTCAGTTGCGCCAGCGCCAACGAGATGGCCCGGAAGCGGTCCTTGTTCGCGCAACGCTGGAACGCCATGAACCACGGCAACGCCGACGGCAGGTGCTTCCAGTCGAGCGATAACGGGCCCAAGGGGTCGAAGAGCCACTTCAACGCCTTCGTGTATATCCCGCTCACTGCGATCGGCGTGCTTTCCGTCACCGCGATGCCGCCCGCGTTCCCGTGCGACGTGCGGTCACCTTCGAAGTCACGGTCCACCAGCGTGACGGTCGCGCCGTCGCGCAGCGCCGACCATGCACAGGACAGGCCGACAATTCCGCTTCCGATTACGACCACGTCGGAGATCTTCTGTGAGTTTTGAGCTTGCTGAGTCATTTCGTGAGTTGAGATTGCCCGGCCAGAGAGCGCGATCGCCGCCCGGCGTTGCCGTCCTTACTTCGAGCCAAGCACCGTCTGGGGCTTCCATTGCCCGTTCTCGCACTCGTAGACGGTGATGATTGCGTCGCGCAGGTCGCCGTATTGGTCATAGGCGAAGTGGTCGCTCGTCACGCCCTTCATGTCGGTCTTGGCGAGCACGTCTGTCGATCCACTTTTCTAAGCAGAGCACCTACCCTCACACTTGCTCCATGAATTCGGGGTCCGGCATGCCGCGCAGACGTGCCGCTTCTTCTTCGAGGGTCGAAGCTGCGAGTTGTCCAAAGACCAGCGCGAGTTCCTGGTCGGCATGGTCGTACTTGCCGGCGGCATCAAGGAGATTGAGCGTCCCTACCGTTACGCCCCGCCTGCGCACAGGAATGTTCATCACGCTCTCACAGCCGATCGACCACAAAACCCCATACTCCGAGAACACCGATTTGATGTCCTCGCGCGTCGAGCCAGTCAGAATCTCGCCGCGTTGAAGAACCTGCTGCGTCCAACGGCTCTGAGTCACTCGCTTGATGCCGCCTATTGGATTGGTGTCGAGCCGATTGCTATACGGCCGGCAGAGCCGACGCGAATCAGCGTCGTAGGCCAGCACCGTGAAGAGTCTTTGACCGTATACTTCAGTCAGAGACCGTTCGAGTTCGCTCCAGAACGCCTGATTCGACCAACCTGCCTGCAGTGTCCCAGCAACGCGCTTGATCGCCGACAGTTCCGCCAATCTCTGATCTGGCTTCATACGTATCCCTTACTTTGCCGTTTTCAGATTGGCGGCGGTCGCACCGGAGCTACCGTCGCCGTACTCTTCAGCCGTAATTTCTTCGAGCGTCTTGCCGCTCGTCGACACGCCGAGGTGCCGGTTTCGACGCTCGTTAGATGCCACTTCGTCCGGACGACAGGAAGAATGAAGGCGATGATCGCGGCGTCGATGGCCTCGAAGATGAACCCCAGGCCACCCATGATGAGTAGCTTGAAGTGGAAGCGGCTGAACGGGAGACGCTCGAGCCGCGCTGCAATCGGAGACATACGGAACTCCTGAGGGTGCCGCGAGGAATACGGCGCATGCCAACAATATCTTGTATCCAAAATCCAGCGTCAAGTGCGGATTTGCGCTGACGGCTTTCTCAGGCGACGCGCCTCCGAGGCTGAACAGTGCCGAAACACGGAAGCCGCCGAATATCGGCGCCAGGTACTTGATGGCATTGCTGAGCGCGTAATCGCCCCATCCGTTGTCCACGCGTGGGCTCAAGAACAAAAAAGCGACGGCTGAACCTTCAGCCATCGCAAGCGTATGAGATGGGCCTCGCACTCGGCCATCGCACGTATAAGCCGAAGTCACGCGAGCAGGCGCGAGTCACTGCCCAGCCCGCGCGTTTCCGAAAACTCAAACCCCTCACTTCGCCCCCAGCAAATGCGGCAGAAACTGCGGAATATGCGGGAAGAAAATGATCAGCAGCAGGTCGATCACCAGCGCGAGGATGAATGGCATGATCGCGCGTGTCGCCTTCTCCACCGATACCCCGCCGATCGACGCCGCCGTGAACAGACAGAAGCCGATCGGCGGCAGGTTGATGCCGATCGCCGAGTTGATCAGCACGATCACGCCAAACACGACGGGGTCGATATGCATCTGCACGACCAGCGGCAGAAACACGGGAATGACCACCGCGATGCTGGAGATCGTTTCGAGGACGGTGTGCGCGACGATCAAGAACAGGTTGATCAGAATCAACAGCACGATGGCGCTCGTCGTGACGGCGAGAAAACTGTTCGCCACATGAAGCGGAATCTGCGCTTCGATCAGATAACGGCCGAGCACGAACGCGAGCCCAAGCAGGAAGGACACGCGCGTGGTGTTCACGGCAGTGCGGACCAGAATATCCTTGAAATGCGAGAGCTTCAGCGTGCGGAAAATGAACGCGCTCACCAGCGTCACATAGACCGCCGCAACAACGCCCGCTTCCACCGGCGTGAATATGCCGCCGAGAATTCCGCCCAGGATGATGATCGGCGTGAGCAACGCCCAGAACGCCTCGCGGAACGTGGTCCATAGCTTGCGCCCGTCGAACGGCTCGACTGCGCTGTAGTCGTGCCTTACCGCGGTCACGTAGTTGACGATCATGAACGATGCGACCACCAGCAGCATCGGAATTATGCCGGCGATGAACATCGTGCCGACCGAAACGTTGGCCGTGTACGCATACACGAGCATGCTCATCGACACGGGCGATAGCAGCCCGAGCGAACCCGCCGCCGATTGCAACGCCACCGCGAAGGCGCGGTTGTATCCCTTCTTCACCATGCCCGGAATCATCACCGAGCCGATCGCGGCGGTATCGGCCGTGGCCGAGCCGGACAGGTCCGCGAAGAACATGCTCGCGACGATCGTCACCTGACCGATGCCGCCGCGCATGAACCCGACCAGCGCCTGCGAGAACTCGATGATGCGCTTCGATACGCCGCCCGAATCCATGATCGCGCCCGTCAGCATGAAGAACGGAATGGCGAGCAAGCCGACGTTGTTCAGATTCGAGAAGAGCTGCTGAGGAATCACCAGCAGCGGCGTGCCGTTCAGCGACAGCGCGAGCGTGGCTGCGATGCCGATGCAGATCGCAACGGGCACGCCCAGCCCGAGCAGTCCTGCGCCAAAAGCGATTGCCCACATGATATTTATCCTAGAGATGTTCGGATACGCCCTCGACCAGCGTGGCGTTGCTCTGTGCCTGCGGTGCGAGATGCGATACGACGATGCGCACCAGCGAGTGAAACGCGAGCAGCGCGCCGCACACGGGAATCGATAGATACGGATAGACCATCGAGATCGGAATCGATGCGGCCGTCTCGGTGCCCATCAGCGCGAGCATGTCCGCGCCGTACAGCACGAACACCGCGCCGAGCGCAAGAATCGCGCAGTCGGTGAAGTCCTTGAGCAACGGCGCGAACGCAGCTGGCACGCGATCAGCCAGCACGCGCACTTCCGGATGCGCGCGCAGCTTCACGCCGGCTGCCGCGCCCAGGCACGTGAGCCACACGAACAGATAGGCCGAGACTTCATCGGACCACGACAGAGAATCGTGCAGCACGAAGCGGAAGATCACGCCGAGACCGGCCACGATCACCGCCCCGAGCAGCAGGCAACTACAGATGAACAGATTGATCTTCAGCACGATGTCGTCGACCAACATCAAGCCGCGCGCGAGCTTTTCCATGCGTGTCATCTCCGATGCCAGGTGGGAGCCACGGCCGTCGTTCGCATCCGTCATTTGGATGCCACCGCCGACGCTTGCTTGGCCGCGTTGATCTCCTGATAGAGCGCCGGGCCGTCGGGAATCTTCGCGATCAGTTCATCGCGCGCGGCCTTGGTGGCTTGCTCCCACGGCGCGGTATCGACCATCGTCACCTGAATGCCCTTCGATTTCATCGCGGTGATGGCAGCGTCGTACTCATGCTTGTATTCCTTCAGGTCGTAGTCCGCTGCAATCTTCGCGGACTCCTGAAACGCCTTCTGATCAGCAGGCGAGAGCTTGTCCCACGACGCCTTACTCATCGCCAGCACGACCGGCAGATAGTTCACGTGCGTCACGTAGAAATGCTTGGCGACATCGGAGAACTTGTCCTGAACGAACTGTTCCGGCGACGTGTCCGCGCCATCCACGAGACCTTGCGAGAGCGCGAGGAACAACTGGTTGTAGGCGAGCGGCGTCGGATTCGCGCCTAGCGCCTTGTAGCCCGCGATGTAGCCGGGGCTTTGCATCACACGCACCTTGAGGTCCTTCATGTCCGAGAGGGAAGTCACGGGGCGCTTGGTCGTGAACAGGTTGCGTTCGCCCACTGCGAGCCACGTGAGGCCGATCATGTTCACGGGCTTCATCATGTCGAGATACTTGCGCCCGACCGGACCTTGCAGCACGCCATTCGCCTGGTCCATGCTGGAGAACAGATACGGCATGTCGAAGATCTGCCACTGCTTGATCGTATTGTCGATGGGCGCCTGCGCCGAAATCATCAGTTCCTGCGTGCCCGTGCGCAACGCCTGCGCCATCTGCACTTCGCCGCCGAGCTGCGATTGCGGAAAGAGCTGAATCTCGACATGGCCATGCGTTCGCGCCGCCACTTCCTTGGCGAACACCTGCGCGGTCAGTTGATAGTGGTTATCGGGAGCCAGCGTGTGGCCGAGCTTCATCACGACCTTGTCTTGCGCCATCACGCCGGACGATGCGCTGATGGACATCACGGCGAGCGCCGCGCTCATCGCCACGCGCAGCATGCTCTGCGCTTTGGAAAGCGAACTCATATTGTCTCCTTGCTCGATATGGACACCGGCCCGCGCATGGCTCGTTTGGACATTTCCAATTGCAGGCCAGCGGGTTGACGCCAGTATTTGTGATCGCGTGAAAGGTGCGTTAGGACCGCGCTTCGGATTTCTTGGACTTTTTAACGGCGCGAATGCGAGTCTCGCGACGCGCTGCAAAAAAGTCCAAAAGATCGCGCGAACCGTCCTACCCGTTGAATGGGGCCTCTCTTTAAAGTGACTTCACGCTGACGGCCCGGTGTGAGAACGCATCCCGCCGTATCGACTCAACTCACCACGACAATTCACGACATGGCCAAACGTCCTCATATGGATTGCTATGCAATCGGCGACACCGCCGACTTCGCCAAGACCGTATCCGAATACGACATCTATGGTTTCGCCGGCATCGTCGGCGACTTTTACGCCGTGCATCTCAACGAGGAATACGCGAAAGGCACGCGCTTCGAGAGGCGCATCGCGCAAGGCTGCTTGTCGGTCGGCTTCCTGTCCACGGTCATGGGCTATATGGCGCAGAAGGCGCCGAGTCCGGGCGCGGTCTCGTATCGCTACGACATCACCTTCAATGCGCCGGTGTTCATAGGCGATACCGTGACTGCGCGTCTGACGCTCGCGGAGAAGGACGAAGAACGCAACGTGTGCGTGTTCACCGCCGATGTCACACGCCAGGATGGCGTCGTCGTGGCGTCGGGCAACACCTATCTGAAAGTGCTGTGACGCCATGCAGACATCTTCCCTTCCCGTTCTCGTCACTCAGCACGGCCCGTTGCGTCTATTGACGCTCAATCGCGCCGACAAGCTCAACGCATTCACACCCGAAATGCTGGCCTCGCTCGACAAAGGCATCGAAGACGCGCTTGCCGACGATTCCACGCGCGTCATTGCGATCACTGGCAGCGGCCCGAAGGCGTTCGCAGCCGGCAACGATATCGAACGGCTCGTCTCAATGGATGGCGTCGCTGCCTATCGCGACATGGTGGCCGGACAGCGCGCGCTGCTGCGCCTGCACGAGTGTGCGAAGCCGACCATCGCGATGGTCAACGGCTATGCGCTCGGCGGCGGCTTCGAACTGGCGCTCGCGTGCGATTTCATCGTGGCGTCGACGGATGCGAGCTTCGCATTCCCGGAGATCACGCTCAACACGATGCCCGGCTGGGGCGGCACGCAACTCGCCGTCGCCAAGATGGGACTTGCATGCGCAAAGCGCTTTGTGTTGAGCGGCCGGCGCTTCTCCGCGCAGGAATGCGAGCCGTTCGGCTTCATTCACGAATTTGCCGCCCCCGAAGCGCTGTTCGATGCCGTTCAGTCGCTTGCAAACACACTCGCTTCATATGATCCCTTCGCGGTCGAGATGGCCAAGCGCGCGTTGAATCGTGCGAATGAATTGCCCTTGTCCGCAGGGCTCGATTTCGAAGCCGCGCATTACACCGTGAACTTTGCGAGCGAAGGCGCGCGCGCCGGTCTCAGGCAATTCATCGAGCGAAGAGGCGCGCGGCACGCTGCTCCAATCCAACCTGCACCGGTCACGCCATGACGAACTCGATCAATCAACCGCACTGGCTTGGCGAACAGCACACGATGATCCGCGAAGCCGTCCGACGCTTCGCGGAAAAGGAAATCGCGCCGCAATCCGAGACGCTCTGGGAACAGGAAGCCTTTCCGTACACGCTCTGGCGACAGGCGTGCGAGCTGGGCTTCACTGGCCTGCCCTACTCCGAACGATTCGGCGGCGGCGGTGGCGACTGGCTATCCTTTGTGATCGTGCTGGAAGAACTTGCCCGCGTGGATTGCGCCGTCGCCAATGCGCTGATGGCCAATTCGACGGTGGCGAGCCTGCTCAGCAACTACGGCACGACCGAGCAAAAGGAGCGCTTCCTGCGGCCTATCCTGGATGGCTCGCAGATCGGCTCGATCGGGCTGTCCGAGCCCGACGCCGGATCGGACGCCGCGAACATCGGCACACGCGCGACTTTGGATGGCGACCGATGGATCATCGATGGCGCAAAGACGTTCATCAGTAACTCGGGCACGGAAATCGGCGGGCCAACGGTGATCGCGGCGGTGACGGGCACGCGACCCGACGGCCGCAAGGAGATCTCCAGCTTCATCGTGCCGCAGGGCCTACCTGGCTTCAGCAAAGGCCGCAAGCTGCGCAAGATCGGCTGGCGCGCGTCGATCACGCACGAACTGTTCTTCGAGCGATGCGCGATTCCTGCGGACCACCTGCTCGGCGAACGCGGCGCGGGATTGCGCCAGACGCTCGCGCAGATCAGCACGGGGCGCATTCTCATTGGTGCGCTCGCGCTCGGGATTCTGCAGGGATCACTGGATCGTTCCATCGCCTACATGAAGGAGCGCCGCGCGTTCGGGCGCGCGATCGCAGAGTTCCAGGGCCTTCAGTTCAAGATCGCCGACATGGCGACCGATGCCCATGCCGCGCGCCTCATGCTCTACGACGCCGCGGCGCTCAAGGATGCAGGCGCGCCCTTCGACGCAGTGGCGTCGCAAGCCAAGCTATTTGCGAGCGAACACGCGATGAAGGCCGCGCATCAGGCGGTGCAGATTCATGGCGGCTACGGCGTGATGGCCGAGTTCGCAGTCGCCCGCGCGTTCGGCGACGCGAAGGTGCTGGAGATCGTCGAAGGCACATCGGAAATACAACGCATGATCATCGCGCGCACGCTGCTGGCGTGAACGATCGCTGCAACCGAGGGGGAATGAATATGCTGGAAGGCATCAAGGTACTGAGTTTCACCCACTTTTTGCAAGGCCCCGCCGCCGTTCAGATGCTCGCCGATGTCGGTGCGGACGTCATCAAGATCGAACCTCCCGGCGGCGCATTCGAACGCAGCTGGACCGGCGCGGATGCGTTCATCGAAGGCGTGAGCGTCTTCTTTCTGCTCGGCAACCGCAACCAGCGCAGCATCTCACTCGATCTGCGTGAAGAAGCGGCGCGAGAGATCGTGTGGCGTCTGATTCGCGAAGCCGATGTGATCGTCGAGAACTATCGTCCCGGCGTGCTGGACAAGATGGGCTTCGGTTATGCGCAGGTGCACGAAGTCAATCCGCGTCTCGTCTATTGCTCATGCACCGGTTACGGATCGTCCGGACCGTATTTGAAACGCCCCGGTCAGGACTTGTTGTTGCAGGCGATGAGCGGCATGACGCTGCTTTCCGGCGATGCCGAATCGCCGCCGACGCCGGTCGGCTCCGCAATCGTCGATCAGCACGCCGCCGCGCTCGCCGCGTTCGGCGTCGTCGCTGCGTTGCAGGCGCGCGAGCGCACGGGCGTAGGCGCGCGCATCGAAAGCAATCTGCTGAATGCAGCGCTCGACCTTCAGATCGAGCCGTTCACCTACTACATGAACAAGGGGCCGCTGTGGGCGCGCACGCATCCGCCGACGGGCAGCCGCTTCCATCCGGCGCCCTACGGTGTCTACAAGACGCGCGATGGCTACATTGCGATGTCGCTCACGCCGACGCAAAAGCTCGCGGGGGCGTTGTCGTGTCCGGCGCTTGCGGAGTTCACACATCCGAAGGACAACGTGCTGCGTCGCGACGAAATCAATCGGCTTGTCTATGACACGCTCAAGACGCGCACAACCGAAGAGTGGATGCGTACCTTCGAGGAACACGACATCTGGTTCTCGCCGGTCAACGACTATGAGCAGGTCGAGCATGATCCGCAAGTGGCGCACAACCAGATGATCATGTCGTTCGATCATGACGAAGCCGGCCCCGTGCGCGTGCTTGCGCATCCGGTGCGCTATGACGGGGAAGCGCCGGGTCTGCGTCGCCATCCGCCGAAACAGGGACAACATACCCGCGAAGTGCTCGCGGAACTGGGTTATACGCCGCAAGAGATCGACGCCTATGTCGAAGGCGGCATCGCATTGACATCGAGGAGACAAGCGTGAGCGCACAAACGAACAACTGGCCCGCGCTCCTGCGCTTCGACGATGTCGATATCGGCCGCACGCAGGTGATCGTGCACACTATTTCCGAAGCTGAAGTCAACGCGTTCGCGCATCTCTCGGGCGACCTGAACCCGCTGCACATGGAAGACGCATTCGCCGAGTGCTCGCCTTTCGGCCGGCGCGTCGTGCATGGGCTGCTGACGGCGGCGCTCGTGTCGGCGGCGCATACGCAACTCACGGGGCCGGGCTTCGCGTATGTCGGACAGGAATTGCGCTTCCTGGGGCCGGTTTATATCGGCGATACGGTCACGATCAACGTTTGCGTCGTCGAGAAGAAGCCGGCCAAGCACATTCTCGTCATGGATACGACCGTTCGAAATCAGCATGGGCGCGTGGTGCTGAGCGGGCTTTCCGCACTGAAGGAACTGCGTTTCGACGAAGCGATGATGGCGCGCAATCTCGCCGCATGAGTTTGCGCCGCGCTTTCACGGTGTAAATGCCAGTAACGTCGAGGGCCCATGCACGGCTACACTCCTACATGGGTCCGAGAATCGCCGGACCGCTGGCAGGCGCCACGACAGAGCGCCACCGACGAGGAGGAGACAGTTGGATACCGCATGTTGCTGCCACGTCCCGGTCATCAAGATCGACGATTACGAATACGGCGCGCACGTCAAGACACGGGACTTCCATCTCGCACCCATCGAAGCGCTGAAATCGACGCTGGTATATCCGCATCGCCACGACTTCTATCACGTGATGTGGGTAATCGAAGGAAGCGGCTCGCACGTGATCGATTCGGTGCGCTATGACGTGCGCCCGCATACGCTCTATTTCATGACGCCGGGACAGATCCACGATCTGGACCTGTCCGCCGACACCCTCGGCTATTCGATCAGCTTTTCATCCGAGTTCTTCGCGTTTAGAGTGCAGAACCGCCATACCGAAACCGAAGTTCCCGCCTACAATTTCGAACAGCTCGACGCCTGCCTCCATCTGAGCGATGCTCAGGTCCGCGAACTGATGCGCGTGATGGACGGGATCCGCGAAGAGTACCGGAATGAAGAGGTCGGTTACACCGACGCAATCTGGGCTTGGCTGCATGTGTTTCTCATCAAGGTTGCGCGCATGTGCGATGCCGCCGCCATGCGCGACGCCGCTGCGTCGCGCAGCGTGCTGCTGTCGCGCCGCTTCAAGAGCCTGCTCGAAAAGCATTTCCGCTCCGTCAACGAAGCGGCGGATTACGCTCGCCTGCTCAACGTCACCGAGCGCGCGCTCAACGAGGCAACCCGTCAGGCGCTCGGCAGCACTGCGCCTAAACTCATCCGCGAGCGCGTGATGCTGGAGGCCAAGCGATTACTGTTGCACTCCGAAGTAAATGTCGCCGAGATCGCGGCGATGCTGTCCTTCGACGACCCGGCCTATTTCAGCCGCTGCTTTCGCAAACACACGGGCCGCTCGCCGATCGACTACCGGCGCAGCCTCGAGAAACTGCATATCTGATTTGTCGCTGGCGCTTCAGCGCGGAAATGTCCAACAGTTCACGCGTTTCATCCTAACGCCGTCGCATGAGCGGTTCTTAGAATCGACTTGCGCATGACGAACTCAAGGAGACAACGTGTCGAACGCAACGAATCCGCTGGCGCTGCACGCAGAACAGATCAGGCTTTTTAGCGAAACGCTCGATAAGACCGCACGGAAGGTGGCCAACGACGAACTGAGCTTCGGCGTTGAATTCCCGCAAGTGACGGGTCCCGATGGCGAATGGGTGCGCCTGCCTGCCTCGCTTTCGGCAGGCTACGACGGCGACGCCTGGAGCCACGGCAACTGGTTTTGCGGCTTCTGGGTCGGGCTTTTGCTGACATCCTACGTGCATACCGGCGAGGCACGATTCCTCGAATGGGCGCGTGCCCGCATGCTGCTGGTCGCGCAGCGCGCACAGGATCCGAACACGCACGACATCGGCTTCATCTTCGACAGCAGCGCGATACCGGGCCATCACATCACGGGCGACGAATGGTTCGCGAGCATCGCGCTCGAAGCGGCCGACAAGCTGCGCGCGAGGCTCGTGACGACACGCGACGGCGCGTACCTCGCGTCATGGGGACCGCTCTCCGATCCGCGTGGCCGCAGCGCATCCGCTATCGATACGATGGCGAATCTGTCGCTGCTGTACTGGGCCGCGAATCATGCCGATGACGGCAGCTACCGGCAAGCCGCCGACGCCCACGCCGAGATGACCGCGCGTGCCTTCGTGCGCGCCGACGACTCGACGTATCACGCCGTCGAATACGATGTTGAGAGCGGCGCACGCAAACGCGGCTACACGTTCCAGGGCGCTTTCGACGAGTCCGCGTGGAGCCGTGGCCAGGCCTGGGCGATCTACGGATACGTCAACTCTGCGCGCGAGACGGGCAAGCGCGTGTATCTCGATCTGGCGGAACGGCTTGCCGACTACTACATGCGTCGCCTCAATGGCCGGCAGGTGCCGCCCTGGGACTTCGACGCCACAGGCCGCGACGCCGAGATCAAGGACACGGCTGCGGCTGCGGTGGTCGCATCGGCGCTCTTTGAAATGGCGCGGCTGCATCCCGATGCGCAAGCCGCCGCGAAGTGGCAGCGTCATGGCGCCGCGATGCTCGAAGCGTTGTGTCGCGATGAGTTCACGAAGGAAGGCCAGCATGGCCTGCTTCATAACTCGTGCTATTCGAAGCCGCACAATATCGGCGTGGACGGGGCAACCATGTTTGGCGACTTCTTCTTCGTCGAGGCGCTTTGCCGCGCGGTGCATCCGGGCAAGCTGCGCCCGCTCGACGATGCGCGTATTCCGCTTGCCTGACGCACTCGGTTTCTTTTGAACAAAGCCGGCATCGCACGATGCCGGCTTTTTTTTTGTGCTCAAGCCTTTCGATAGCTCGAGATTCACCTACCAACCTGGTGATCCATTTCGGCTCTTAAGTATTCGCTCCAAGCGCAATAGCCCCGAGGATCATTCACCCGACGACGACTCCACCCGACCCGCGAACCTGCTTGGGATTGCGCTATGCTGAGGAAGCCTTGCTTCATTCAAATAACGCTATCTACAGCGGGTGCCCATCGGATATGGACCTTCAGCGTAAAGCCATCACTGTCGATTCTTTGTCCGTACTGCTGCTGACGGTTGACCAGGACGGCGCTGTGACGCACCAGAACGAAGGCGCGCGGCGTTACTTCGGCCCCGCTGCTCACGCCGACGCCGTGCCTTTGCGACAACTCATTTGTCCCGCCGATGTTCCCGCACTCGACCACGCCATCGCGTCGCTCGGCCCGGCCTGCCCTGAGCACGCCGTCTACGCGAGACTGCTTCGACTGGACGGCGAACCTATGTGGCATCGGCTGTGCCTGCAGTGCGTCGAGAACCGCGCGCCGGCGTTCACGGTGATTGGTGTCGATGTCCACGAATGCAAGCACGCCGCCGAAGTTCAAGCAGAGAACGAGGCGCGTCTTCTGTCTGCGTTCGAGGCGGCGGACCTCGGGGCATGGGAATGGGACCTCGAAGCCGGAGTCGCCTGGATAACGCCCGTTCTCGCCCGGCTGTATGGCATTGAAGGTGACCCTGTAAGGGTGCCGCTTCGCTTGCTTTGGGACAAGGTGCCCCCGGAGGACCGGCAGCGGTTTCTCGTCTTGATCGATGACGCCCTCGCTAAAGGCGGCCCCTTTGAGCTTGAGTTCCCCGTCTCGCCGTGCAGCGGGACAGTTCGCTGGCTGCGAATGCGGGCGCACGTTACACGGCAAGCCCACACCGGAGCACAGCACGTGTTCGGCATCACCTCCGATGTGTCAGAGATTCGTGCTGCGGCGGCGAGCCTTACGCTAAGCGAGCGCCGTTACCGCGAATTGGCGCGCTCGTCGGGAGCGCTCGTGTGGTCGGCTAATCGCGATGGCGAGATGCAACCCATCGACGGAGACTGGGAAGCTTTCACCGGTTTGCCGCCGGAGCGGCTGGTTGGACATGCATGGATGGAACTCGTTCATCCGGATGACAAGGCCGAGCTAAGTGCCAAATGGGGTGAGGCGCTGCGTGAGCTGGGCGTTCGTGACGCCACCTTCCGCATGCGGAGAGCCGACGGCGCGTACAGAATAATGCTCGCGAGAGCCGTACCCCTGTGCGACGAACGCGGCGGCCTGCACGAATGGTTTGGAACGACCATCGACGTGACAGAACAACGGCACGCCCAGGCGATCAGTGAGGCGCGCAATCTCCGGCTCGCGGTGGCGATGGAAGCGGCGAGCATCATCATTGTCACGCTGGATCTCGACAAGTACCTCTTCTCCATTGAAGGCGCCAGTACGAGCGCGCCTTTGAATCCGCGTTCGACCACAGCGACCACGCTCACGTATGACGAAGCGATGGCCCGCGTTCATACCGATGACCGCGCCATGCTCGAGGACGGTATTCGACAACTGCGGGCGAGCCGCAAAAACGCGATTCATTTCGAAGTGCGAATTCATCTGTCTGGAGAAGAACACTGGATGCACGGCAGTGCAGTGATGCAGCGCGGACAAGACGGCCGCGCCGACGTCATCGTCGCCAGTCTCTCGGATGTCAGCGAGCGCAAGCGCATGGAAATCGCGTTGCGTGATGCTGACAAGCGAAAAGACGAGTTCCTCGCGATGCTCGCGCATGAACTCAGGAATCCGCTCGCACCGCTGAGAACCGTGGTGAGCCTGCTTCGTCGCGGGGCATCGGCGGGCGACCCTGAGCCGCTCATCGCTTCGATGGAGCGCCAGATTTCACACATGACACGGCTCGTGGACGACCTGCTGGAAGTGTCGCGCATCACGCAGGGCCGCATAGTTCTGCAGCGCGAGCCGCTTCTGATAGGCGGGGTCGTCTACGGCGCCGCGGAGTCGGTCGCTCAACAGGTCGACGAGAACAAGCACACGATGACCATCGATGTTCCGAGGGAGACCGTCTGGGTATGCGGTGACACCACGCGCATGGCGCAAATCGTGATCAACGTCCTGCACAACGCGTGCAAATACACGCCTGCGGGCGGCGAGATTCGTGTGTGCGTGACGGCGGACGCTGCGCAAGTTCATATCGTCGTTGAAGATACCGGCGCTGGCATTGCCGCCGACTTACTGCCGCGAATTTTCGATTTGTTCTCGCAAGGCGAACGCACGCTCGATCGTTCCAAAGGAGGACTGGGCATTGGACTGTCTCTGGTGCGCAAACTGGTCGAAATGCATGAAGGCTCGATTCGTATCGAAAGCCAGGGGCCCGGATGCGGGACAACGGTCACCATGTCGTTTCCGCGCTTGAATTCGCCGGACGATGTCGTTCCCACTATCGTCGGGCAGATGCCCTTGCGACCGGCGCGAAACGGTCTCCGCATCCTGATCGTCGATGACAACCGCGATGCGGCCGATTCCTTGTCACTTGTTTGCCAGTCAGAGGGCCATGTGACGCGCGCCTGTTATGGGCCCAACGAAGCCCTGGAACAATACGTGGCGTTTGGTGCTGACGTCGCACTGCTGGACATTGGCTTGCCCGGGATGAACGGGTATGAGCTCGCGAAGCATTTGCGCGCCAAGGGACACAAGTCTCCTGTCCTCGTTGCAATCACAGGCTATGGGCAGGCGGAGGACCGGCTGAAAGCCCAGGCAGCTGGCTTCGATCATCACTTCGTCAAGCCAGTCGACATCGATGCGTTGCTCAGTCTGCTGGCGACGTGCGACTCCAGAGACGATATCTAGGCGGGATATGGCATCGTCACTTGCGCTCAGTGAGTTTCCGTTCCGGCCAGTGACTCCTGACGAGGCGTCGGCTCGTACATGGCCGCTGTCGCTGCGCTCACCTGATTGCGACCGCGCCGTTTTGCTGCATAGACGGCTCGATCGGCCGCGAGCAAGGCCGTCGCCGTCGTTGCGCCGCTACTTGGCATGATCACGCTGCATCCGACGCTCACCGTCACGGGATGCACGCCGCTGTGCTCTCTCCCCTGCGAACCGGACTGGATGCAAGCACGTATGCTCTCGCCGACCCGGACCGCGTCAGAAAGCCCAGCAGCGGGAAGCACGATGACGAACTCTTCTCCGCCGTAACGCGCGACGACGTCGATGTCCGACCTCGTTTGCGCCTTCAGGCAGTCTGCGATCAGTCGTAGCGCCGCATCGCCGGCTGCGTGGCCGAATTTGTCGTTGTAGGCCTTGAACCGGTCTGCGTCGACGAACAGCAGGGACATGGGCACATTGGCGGCGCTGCATTCGTTCCACACGCGTCGCAGCGACGTTTCGAGCGAACCTCGGTTCGACAGTTGTGTCACCGCGTCGGTGTGAGCGACGTGAGTCACATGCGCTTGCAGTGCTATCCGGTAACGCAGGCCGAAAGCGAGCGCCCACACGACGTAAGTGAACGCGGTGCTCAAAACAAGTGCTAACGCCCCGATGATGGTGGACCGGTGACGCCAGCCCGATAGAACGTCGTCATACGAAGGCGCGACGACGGCGATGAGATTCGTGTCGGGCACTTGTGCGAATGAATACAGGCGAGACAGGCCATCGACAGGCGAGCGCGCGATGTAGAAGCCCTGTTCAGTTGCCAGCATTTGCTTGAACGTGGGCGAATGCGCGACGCTGCTTGGTTCACCGGCTTTGAGCCGGGGGTTCCGGGCAACGACAGTACCGTCTTTTTGCAGGATCAACGATGCGCCGTGCGGACCGACTGCGAGGGCTTGCATCATGGACTGAAAGTAGTCGGTGTTGACGGCGAGCAATGCGATCCCGCCGAAAGAGCCATCGGACAGCGTGATGCGGCGACTGAGCGCGATAGAAGATGCGCCACCGCGCGCTCGTGACTGGTACGGCCGCGATATGAACACGCCTTGCTGGCCGCGAGGGATCTGCGCGACGAAGTAATCGCGATCTGCGACGTTGGCGTGCACGGCACTTTCGTCTCGTGCTTCTTCGAAATTTCCCTCGCGATCGATTACGAACACGCCGCTCACGTATCGAGCCGTCGTTGAACGATCGAAGAGGACCCTGTGCCGCAGGTCTTTCGGAAGCGACTGGATGCGACTGTCTGCTGCCCCTTCGGCTACTGCGTCGAGCGAAAGGTCGTACAGCTCGACGTTTCGCGCGATCTCGCGGCTCAAGGTGACGGCGACGTTCATCGAACTGGCGGCAGCGCGGTCCAGCTCTTGTTGTCGTCCCATCGCAAGGACTGTCAATGTCAGGATGAGCACGCACGCGCTGATTGCCGTGCCGGTCGCGCCTGCGAGCATCGGCTTGCGGGCGACCAGGCGGCCGAAGTGCCCTAAGGGAAGCGACGGGAAACTGGTATCGAAACGTCGCATCGGGCGGGGCGTTTGCAGAGGGGAAAAGGGCCAGCGGGCGGAACGTTCCCCGCAACATTACGGATTACGGCATGGGTGAGGGTTTCTGAAGGCTGGCTGGGTCGCTGGGCTTGCTCATCGAAGCCATGCTGGAGAGGCCGATTCAACGTGCGCCGCG
>NZ_CP084272.1:0-1226197 GCF_022879615.1 Caballeronia grimmiae | reverse complement strand
GCGTCTGAGAGGAACGATATTGCGAGAGAGCATACCGGGCGCGGTGAAGCGAGTAAACGGGGGCGCGTTCACCGTTGGATGGTGACTGTGGTGGAAGGGCGTGGACTCACTGCAGTGCGCTCCTGTAAACCCTCACCGCTCACCAATGCTGGCTGTCCCATATACCTAGAGGCCATGCGGGTTAACGGTTCTGGACGGTTAACGCCCCTGAGTCTGTGGCCGACATGTGCTCCCGAAAAGACTCACCCGAAATTTTTTTCCGGTTGAACTCGCAGTGTTGCGCAGCGAAGACGCCGCCTTGGCCTGCCTTTTTCGCCAGTTGCAAGACACGAACTTATGGCTAACAGCGCCCTTCCAACATCTACCAGGCGTTTTCAGTCGGGCTTCCTCCTGCAAACGCTCACCTCGTCGTGCATCGTTCATGACCGCGTCACCTCTTCGCGGCCTTTGAACGTCTAATGGCTCTGACGGTCGGCTCCCGCGTACGCTCACCTTTCCGCCCCCAGCGGGTCTGCCAGCCGTTCCCGTACAAGCTCACTTATATGCTCCTGAAAAGACTCACCTGTCGTGAGGCGCGCGCAGAAAGCTATGAATTACAGCCACTTAGGATGCATCGCAAGCCGTCGCACCAGGTCGGTTGCTTCCCGAAAAGCCTCACCGTTACCGTTCACCGAGTCGATCGGGTCCCGAACTAGCTCACCTATGGAGCGACCAATCTGCCTCAGCGGTGCGTTTCTCTCGTGATAGACCGTAATGCCCGTCAACCCGGGATCGGCTTCATCCAATGACGCGCGAGGTCCCGAAAAGGCTCACCAAGCCCCTGCAGCAGCCCTGTCCGGCGACTCGCCTCCCAAATCGGCTCCTGCAAAGGCTCACCTTTTGGAGTTTCGAAGCCTCAAAATGCAAGCTGCGACGAGATCGCCCATTTCTCAGCGCGCGGCACGTTCGGGGAGTGCTCCCGCAAATGCTCACCTTAGCGGCTCGAGCACACGGGAAACACGGCAGAAGGCGGTCCGCTCCCGAAAAACCTCACCACCGGTCAGCATTCTTACCTGAATAGCCTCACCATCAAGTGAGTTCGGCGATATTTTGGAGTAATCTGCGGTTGAACTGACCTTCCTGTAATCGCTCACCTTGCGGGACGGATACGCAGGATAACAATCCAAGCCCGCAAAGGCTCTGTGCGCAGGCGCGTCCCGGATCTCCTCACTCATCGAAAACGCTAGCGCCCCGAATCCGCTCACTTCCTATCCCGATGGTCCTCACGCATGATCCCGAAAGCCGTCACCGTGGTGTCCTGCAACGCCTCACCATACATCCCGAAGTGTCTCACCTAGCGGCTCTGAAACCCTTGCTGCATAAGGCTGTGGTAGAGCGTTAACGGTTTTAATAAGGTTCAAAGGTGTTAACTTTTATTACTCTCTAAGAGCCCGTGAGCCTTCCATCACGAAACAACGAACCAGCCTCAACATGTCCGCCCGGCGAAGGACACTAGTCCGCAGACCGTGAAACACCTCCAAAACGACGGTCTATAGAAAAAACACTTTGAAGACAAGTATTTATCGTCGGCACCTAAACACGTTTCACAGAAATCGACTATAACTTTGGTGGACGTGCGACTGCTATCACGGCGAATGACAAAACTACCGAATGCACACGGGCTACGCGCAATTCTGTCTTCTCCGAAACGTAAAGCGTTATGATCGATACGTTCAACGCATCGATAGACTATGGACATACAACTCCGCGATACTCTCCGCCAAGAGCTCGACGCCATGCGCAACGCTGGTGCGCGTCGCCAGGAACTTTCGCATCATGCTTGCAAGCGCCTGTTTTTTGACCTAGGACTGCGGCCCTCGGTCACTACCGTGCGCGAACTGACTCAGACGGGTAGCGCGAGCGATATCCCGCGCGATATCGAATCTTTCTGGGAAACAGTTAGGTCGACGCTGCACGTCCGCGTGGAAGCCGGCGAAATCCCTGACGCACTGAGACAGCGCGCCGGCGAACTGCTCGCTGAACTCTTCGTTGAAGCCCGTCGGCACGCTGATGCCGCACTAAGCGTCGACCGAGCCAAGGTCGATGCCAGCGTGGTGGCCGCCCAAGCCGCAACCCGCGATGCCGAAATCCGTTGCCAGGCCATCGAGCAGGCGCAGCGGCGCGCCGAGCTTCGTGCGGAAGCGGCCGTCGCACAGATTGCCTCGCTGGAGGCCGAGTTGAAAGCTTCGCGTGCCCGCGAGTCGCACGTGCAAAACGACTTACGCGACGTCGTCATGCGGCTGGAGGCAGAAAACAAGGCGCTGTCCGAGCGCATTGCCCGCGAACAGGCCGACGCCGCGCGTCTTCGCGATCGGATCGACGAACTACAGAGCGAACTTCGACACAACACCGAGCATTACGCCCAGCAAATCAAGGACGCCGTGAAGGACGCCGAACGCCGCGTCAAACCGATGCTCGTCGAGCTCGACTCACTGCGCGGCATGGCCGCAACGTATCAGACGAAGGTGCGAGAAGCCGGACAAAAGGAATTCGATTTCCTTCAACAACTTAGTGCGGCACAAACGCGTGCGAACCGGCTGGAATCGCAGGTGCGCGAGCAATCCGACGAGATCGACGCACTGACGCGTGAACGCGATGCGCATCGCGTTCGGGTTGGCATGAGCGCCGAGTTGGGCGGCCTGATCGCGTCGCTGGCGCTGGAGGGCCGGCTGACTGCAGCCGAAATCGAGACGCTTGGCACGCAAGTCGACGCGTACGTTGCCGCGCCGCTGGACTGTCCGGCCTGCGAGAGCGCCGAACCGGAATTGCAGCGGCACGAAGACGACTTCGAACTGTCGTGCCCGAACTGCGAGCGAAGCTCGGGTGCGGTGGCCTCCAAGCTGACTGCCGTACGGGCGTTCCTCAAAACAGCTGCCGTGCGAGCCTGATTCGTACCGCTGCGACGATCGGCGCTGCCGTCAGTGCGAAAGGTGAGCGTTTTCGGGACCCGAATTGTCGTCCGTATCCGCGCGGGCCCGGGCAACATCGCGCTCCCGTATTTGCTCACCCATCCATTCTTGCCAAGCCCGATGCAGCCGATGAACGGAGATCGATTGCTGGAAACCTAGCCACTGGCCGACGCGCTCCGGGTCGGTTCCATCGTCGAATAGTTCGGCAGCGTACGTATTGCGCAGCGTCTGCGGGCTCGCACGTGCGACCCGCGATGCCGCGATGCCGGAAGCCGCGACAACGGCATCGATCGCGCGCAGCATCGTCGCCTTGTGCATCGGGCGGCCCGACGGCGCCGCCGGGAACAGCAGCGTGCCCGCGAGCCCGACGGCCTTGCGTTCCGCGATCCAGCCGTCCAGCAACTCGACGGCGAACGGTGCAAGCCGCGCCTGCCGGATCTGCAACGGGTTGGACGCGTCCACGGTGACGTACGGCGCGCCGGGCGCGTAACAGTCGACGGTCAGTTGCGCCGCCTCTCCCGTTTTCACGCCCGCGCCGAGAAACGCGGCAACGAGCGCTCGATCTCGCCGCTCCCTCCAGCGCTGGCCGGTCGCCAGGTCGCCGAGCGGAGAAAAAAGATGCGCGATCAGCGCCGCGCGCTCGTCGTGCGTCAGAAATCCGGTTGGCTCGTTGTCGCGCGCCTTGCGCCACGCAGCATCACCGTCTTGCGCGATGAATCGCGCGGGATTCGTTGCTGCCGATTCGACCTCACGCACATAATCCAGCACACGCTCGATCAATCGCAGATAGCGCATGCGCTGCGGGCGCCGGATATCGAGCTGCGATATGAACTGCTCGATGACGGGCCGTTGCACCGCATGCAGCGTCGTCCGTTTCGCGCTCAGCCATTCGAGGAAGTTTCCCCACTGCGCGCGATAGACATCGGCCGATGAGGCCCGGAAGTCCTGCTGGGCGAGCCATGCATCGAAGGCGGCGTGCGGATCGGCCTGCCAGTCGGCGCGGTGTTGGTCGAAAAGATCGGAAGTGTTCGGCATGGTGTTCGGGAGGCGTCTGACAGCGCCGTATTGCGTTGGGCAAAGAGTCGGGCTTCGTGCGGCCGGCGTCAAGAGCACACCGGCGGGCAAATGTGTCGAAGTGTCAGACGGATTGGGTTGCCGCGTACGCACCCGATCGTCTACTGTCTGGGCGGAAACTTCCGTTCGATACAAGACCGAGAGCAGCGAAGGGGCGATGGATGGTGCATTCACGGGACGTTCAGTCATGGCAGGAACGGCGTGCCAACGGACGCGCCGCTCGACGGCACACCTCGCGCGGCGCTCACGCAATGATCGGAGACGTCGATCGCGACCCCATCGCATTGCTGCGAATCAGCAGCGAACGACGCGTCGCGACGTTGGTCCCGCTGCGCTACGGACGGATGCTCGCATCGCCGTTTGCGTTTTATCGCGGCAGCGCGATCGTGCAGGCGCACGATCTGGCCGGTACACCCGATAGCGGCATTCCGATCCAGATTTGCGGCGATTGCCATCTCGCCAACTTCGGCGGCTTCGCGACGCCCGAACGTACGCTCATCTTCGATCTCAATGACTTCGACGAGACCGCGCGCGGGCCTTGGGAGTGGGACCTCAAGCGCCTGATCGCGAGCTTCACCGTCGCAGGCAGACACTTGGGCATGGGCGACCTGGCCGCGGACGAACTCGCGTACCGGGCCGCCGAAAGCTATCAGCGGCACATGCGCGAGTACGCCGAGATGGGTGTGCTCGATCTCTGGTACGAGCGGATCACCTTTGCGCAACTGTACGGTCTGGTTCAGAGCGACGCGGCTCGACGCCGCATCCGTCGAAGTATCGAACGCGCGTCGCGCCGAACGCACGACACTGTGCTGCCGAAGCTCGCAGACAAACACAGCGATGGGTGGCGCATCCGCGATACGCCGCCAGCCGTGTTTCACATCCGCGGCAAGAGCACCCTGATCGACCGCGCAGACGAGTGGGCGGCGTTGTCGGGCGATCGGGCGACGCTTCTCGGGTCGCTGATGGCGGACTACATGACGTCCCTGACGCCGGAACGCGCGGCGCTGCTTTCGCAGTTCCAACTGCAGGACGTTGCGTTCAAGGTGGTCGGTGTCGGCAGCGTCGGCACGCGCTGTGTGGTGCTGCTCTTCACGGATCATCATGGCAGGCCGCTGTTCCTGCAGTTGAAGGAGGCGTCGACGTCGGTCGTCTCGCGCTACACGCGTCCACACGGAGCCGCTCCGGAAAACAAGCACGATGGTCAGCGCGTCGTGCACGGGCAACGCCTGATGCAGGCAGCCAGCGATCCGTTTCTCGGCTTCGCAACCGGTGCGCTCGGCCGCACGTTCTACATCCGTCAACTGCGCGACATGAAGCTTTCGGTTCAGATCGATACATTCGACGACGAGGCGCTGCGCAGTTACGCCGCGCTATGCGGCTGGGCGCTCGCCCGGGCGCACGCGAAGGCTAGCGGCCTTTCGCTGGAGATATCGGGCTATATTGGCAACGGCCCGCGTTTGCCGGAAGCGCTCGTGTCCTACGGCCGCGCTTACGCGGATCAGGTCGAGAAAGACTACGAGCGATTCCGCCGCGCATGCCGAACCGGGGAACTGCACGCGCGCACCGACGCCGATATGGCCGCCGACTTCGCCGTTTGATGACGTCGCTCGGCGGCTAGAACGCGCAATCGCACCGTACGACGCCTCAGTGTGCAGCGATGGAAAGTTTCGGTTTGCCCTGCCGGGCGGCGCATTCGTAGGCATCGACTGCAAACGCGAATACGGCAGGCAATGCATCGGACGATGCGACGTCGACGACATCGTCGGTCTCCGGGAACTGGAAACCGTCTGGCCGAGCGAAGAGTTCGCGCAGCGCGGCCTCGTGCCGCCCGGCGAACCCAAGGTCCGCAACGGCTTCGGCCTCGATCGCGTGCAGCAGCCGCCACGTAAGCGGCACGCCCTTCTCGATATAGCGCCCTGCAATCTGTCGCGTGATGCGCTCGAGGTCACGAACCGCGCGCTCGAACTGCTTCTTGCTGAGATGTTCGCCATTCGAATCCATAGTCACCCCTTCCAGCGGTCTCTTGATACTGTACAAATATACAGTACTAGCTCCGATGAAAATAGCGTCGCGCCGTTCGATCGCCGTGTATGTGCGATTCCGCCTACGTGCGATTCAGACATCTGCCGCTACGCGGATGCGCCCGGGAGGCGCATTCTAGAGCCATGCTTACGCGACATCCCGCGTCGACTATGCGGGCATCTTTAACGTAGCATCGCGCGCCGTCTCAGCGCGAAACGAAAGGAGAAACAGGATGAATAAGGACCAAGTCGAAGGCGTTGGCAAGCAGGTGAAGGGGAAAATCAACGAAGTCGTCGGTAATGCAACCGATGATCCGGCGCAGGAAGCCAAGGGCGACATGCAGCAAGCAGCCGGGAAGATCCAAAAGGGCGCGGGCGATGTCCGCGAGGATCTAAAGGACAGCGTGAAAAAGAACCCGTAATGGGTTAGCGAAGCGACAAACGTCGCTTTGCTTATAACGGGACGGCGGTGGCGTCCCGTTTTTACTTCTGGGCGGCGCACCGCTCGACTTGATGCGCATAAAGTTCCGTCGGCCGCAGCCCGGCAGTCAGCCGGCTCAACCGTGAATGACCACCAATAGCGCCTTTGCTTCTGACCTGCCCGCATTTCGGATGGCGTGTCCATCGTCTGCGGCGTAGCGTGCCGTCTCGCCTGACTTCAGACGTCGCGTCGTACCTGACGCCTCCACTTCTATTGTCCCGTTCAGGACCGTCACGTGTTCTCGCGTCCCCGGTTCGTGCGCGTTCGACTTCAGCGCGGCGCCCGCCTGCAAGGTGAGTTCGTACCATTCGAACTTGCCTGCCAGTTCGATCGGCCCCCAGACGCGCAATTGATACCCCCCGTTATCCCCACTCAGCGTCGGGATTTCGTGAGGACCGGCCACGCTAATCGCTTCCAGTGGCCGTTGTTGCGCGAACAACTGGTCGAGGCTGATGCCGAGGGCATTCGTCAGTCTCCACGCGACCGCTATGGTCGGGTTCGCCTTGTCGCGTTCGATTTCCGACAACATCGATTTGGACACACCTGCTGCCCGCGACAGGTCATCGAGCGTCAGTTTTCTTTCATTCCGCAACCGTTGAATCTGCTCGCCGACGCGCGGCGGCGCCGTCGCGGACGATGCTGGTTCTCCGGTCACGTGCGCGGAGCGAACGCTTGCCATGACTTCTTCGATCCTTTACAGTGTTCGGCATATCGGAAACGTGTTCGAAATATCGAACACGTTCAGTGCGATGCATGGACTATAACAGGGCTAGGGGCTGCACACCGGTTCCCGCAATCAAAGGATGCTGCTGATGAACGACCGATTTCTGAGACATTTGAGCGAGACCATCGACGAGATCCGCGCGGCCGGCTTTTACAAGACGGAACGCGTAATTGCGAGTCCGCAGTCGTCGGATATTCGGCTGGACAGCGGCGCAGAAGTGCTTAACTTCTGCGCAAACAACTATTTGGGACTTGCGGACGACCCACGTCTCGTCGAAGCCGCGAAGGCGGGGCTCGACGCGGACGGCTTCGGGATGGCGTCGGTGCGCTTCATCTGCGGTACACAGACAGTGCATAAGCAGCTGGAACGCGCGATCGCGGACTTTCTTGGAACCGACGACGCGATTCTTTACTCGAGTTGCTTCGACGCGAACGGTGGCCTGTTCGAAACGCTCATGACCGACGAAGACGCCATCATCAGCGATGAACTAAACCATGCGAGCATCATCGATGGCGTTCGTCTCTCGAAGGCTCGACGGCTGCGGTACAAGAACAACGATCTCGCCGACCTCGAAGCGCGTCTCAAGGAAGCCGATGCCGCAGGCGCGCGTTTCAAGCTGATTGCGACGGATGGCGTCTTCTCGATGGACGGCATCATCGCCGACCTCGCCGGCATATGCTATCTCGCCGACCGCTACGACGCGCTGGTGATGGTCGACGACTCGCACGCCGTTGGATTCATCGGCGAGAACGGACGAGGCACGCCGGAGCACTGCGGCGTGTTGGATCGCGTGGACATCATCACCGGCACGCTCGGAAAAGCGCTGGGCGGCGCATCGGGCGGCTACGTCGCGGCTCGCAAGGAAGTCGTCGAACTGCTGCGGCAGCGAAGCCGGCCATATCTTTTCTCGAACACGCTTGCGCCGAGCATCGCCGCGGCGTCGCTGAAAGTGCTCGAACTGCTCGCGAGCGACGAAGGCGCCGATTTGCGCGAGCGCGTCCGCGCGAACGGCGCGCGCTTTCGCCAAGCGATGACCTCCCTCGGCTTCGACCTCGTGCCCGGCGAGCATCCGATCATTCCCGTCATGCTGGGCGATGCGCAAGTCGCATCGAAAATGGCAGAGGCATTGCTCGACGAAGGCGTGTACGTGATCGGCTTTTCGTATCCTGTCGTACCGAAGGGACGCGCGCGCATCCGCACGCAAATGAGTGCGGCGCATACGCCCGAGCAAATCGATCGAGCGGTGGACGCGTTTGCGCGGGTGGGACGGGCGCAAGGCATCATTCGCTGAGGCCTTTATGCGCATAAAGTCGGCCGGCCTGACGGACGGCCAAAGTAGTGAACGAGCAACCTTCAGGAACGCCAGCATGAAAGCCCTTGCAAAACTCGAACGCGCCCCCGGCCTCACATTGACAGACGTACCGCGTCCCGGAGTTGGCCACAACGACGTCCTCATCCGCATCCGCAAGACCGCGATCTGCGGCACTGACATCCATATCTGGAAATGGGATGACTGGGCTCAGAAAACCATCCCGGTGCCGATGCATGTCGGGCATGAGTATGTCGGTCAGATCGTCGAGATCGGGCAGGAAGTGCGCGGGTTCTCCATTGGCGATCGTGTGTCGGGCGAAGGTCACATCACGTGCGGCTTTTGCCGCAACTGCCGCGCTGGAAGGCGACATCTCTGCCGCAATACGGTTGGCGTCGGTGTCAATCGCGAAGGGGCTTTCGCGGAATACCTCGTCATTCCCGCGTTCAACGCCTTCAAGATTCCACCAGACATTTCCGACGACCTTGCCGCGATCTTTGATCCCTTTGGCAATGCCACGCACACGGCGCTTTCGTTCAACCTCGTCGGTGAGGATGTGCTGATTACGGGAGCCGGTCCTATCGGCGTAATGGCGGCGGCTATTGCGCGGCATGTCGGCGCGCGCAACGTCGTCATCACCGACGTCAACGACTATCGACTCGACCTCGCGCACAAAATGGGTGCCACGCGCGCCGTCAACGTGACGCGCGAAAACCTCCGCGAGGTCATGCACGAGCTTGGCATGACCGAGGGTTTCGACGTCGGCCTCGAAATGTCGGGCGTACCGAGCGCGTTCACGTCGATGCTCGAAGCGATGAACCACGGCGGCAAAGTCGCGCTGCTCGGCATTCCGCCCGCGCAGACCGCCATCGACTGGAATCAGGTCATATTCAAAGGGCTTGAGATCAAGGGGATTTATGGTCGCGAGATGTTTGAAACCTGGTACAAGATGGTCGCCATGTTGCAGAGCGGCCTGGACTTGTCGCCGATTCTGACGCACAACTTCCCGATCGATGACTATCAGCGCGCGTTCGAAGCGATGCTCTCCGGCAACAGCGGCAAGGTCGTTCTCGACTGGACTGGCGTTTAAGGTCTACTTGGCGTGATGCTTCGCCGGACGTCGCATCCGCGATTGAGTTTGCGCAGCGCATGTCCGGGCCGAAGAGTTTCTCGGCCTGACGCGCGCAAGCGAGCCTGAAACCCATTGCGGCCACGCACGGCCACCGCCCGGCTTCACTCGCGCTCCCTCTCGAACTCCGCCTGAATCGCGACGTGGACATCATCCCCGACCGCCGGGTACCACGTCGTCAAACCGAACTGCGCCCGGCTGAAATGCCCATCGGCGGAAAAGCCCAACGTTTCCTGCTTGGTGAGCGGATTGACGGCGTGGCCGTTGAACGTCACGTTCAACGTCACCGGATGGGTCGTGCCGCGAATCGTCAGGTCGCCGGTAAGCGTGCCGCGATCCTCTCCCGTCCGCTGAAAATGCGCACTGGCGAACTCGATCTGCGGATAACGCGCGACGTCGAACATATCCGGTCCCTTCAGCATTCGATCCAACAGCGGTACGTTCGTATTGACGCTCGACGCATCGATCGTCGCGCGCACAGTGCTGTCGTCCATGCCGCGAGCACCCCAGTCGAGCTGTGCCGTCGCCTTGTCGAAGCGAATCACGAACCGCGAATAATGCAAATGGTCGACGTCGAAGCTGACGTTCCAATGATGCGGATCGAGCGCATACCGCCCCGCCGGCACGGTCGATTCGCTCGTGGATACCCGATGCGTGACGACCTGCAACGGCGTGCAGCCGGAAAGAACCAGTGCCAGCGACGCCAGGAGACTCAGCAAGGAGATAGTCGATTTCATCGCGCGATACCTGAAAGTCAGCCCACCGGTACGCTCAGTTTCGCCGACAAATGAACTGCACGCACAAACGGCCGTCACGCCACTTTCGCAAGCGCACACGAAGATGACGTGATCAGGTAGAGTTCGCCTCGATTTCATCTCAAAAAGGCGCCATGGCATTGCGCGATGGCGGAGAAACCCATGCGCTTCTGGCAGTCGCTTTCGCGTTCTCGACCGATCCGCCTCTGGCCCGCCGTGGCGGCGTCGCTCGCCTTCAGCGCGCTGTCGTGGGCGCCATCCGCCGACGCGGCCTTGTGCGACGATGGACTCTGGGTCGACGCGATGATCGGCTCGCATCACTTCCATCCCGACAAGCATTTCGAGCAGTTCAATCCGGGCATCGGCGCGGAATGCTGGATCGCTCCGCAATGGGCGGTGACGGCGGGCTACTTCCGAAACTCGCTGTCAAAGCCCTCGTTCTATGGCGGCGGCATATGGGCGCCCGAATTCCTGCATTGGGGATTTTTCCGGCTCGCCGCGATGGGCGGGCTCATCTCCGGTTACGACTATGGCCGCTGGGGCATCGGACACGATCACATGGTCGGACCGGTTGCCGCACCGCTCGTCATGCTCGCGTATAAGCGTGTAGGAGCCAACCTGATCCTGATTCCGCCTATTCCTTCTAGCGACCTGCCGTTCACCATCGGCTTCCAGGTCAAGGTAAGGTTCTAGAATCTCAAATCGATCAGGAAACCGAACTATTGAAAATTACTGCGGCACCCGCTCACGCAACAATTCGATAAACCGCTCCGCCATCGGCGAAAGGACGCCGCTTCGACGCGTCACTACGCCGAAGGTTTGCGAAGGCGATCGCATGCTCACCGGAAGAATGCGCAGCATCTTGTGCTGCGCGAACATCTCGGCAATATCAGTTGGCAGTACTGATACAAGATCCTTGCTCTGGTTGAGCAGCGCAACGGTAACGAACGTGGAAGCCGTCGAGATGGTGTTCGGCGGCATGCTCATGCCCGCAAGGTCCATCTCCCGTTCCAGCAATTCACGCAACGGCATCTGGCTCGGGTAAGTTACCCATCGGCAAAGGCCAAGATCGTGCATCTCGATCGGGCCTTTCGATCTGGCCGAATGCCGATATCCCACGACCACCGAAAGCGGTTCATCTGCCAGCTTGACGTATCGATACTTCGAAGGCTGTGCACTCACCGCCGATCTGCCGATGATCAGATCGAGATGGCCGTCATCGAGTTGCAGCAACATGCGCGCGCTCGTGTCTTCGACGATTTCGATCGATACGTTCGGCAGTTCCGCATGCAGCGCTTCGAGCGCAGGCACGACGACTGCCGGTATCGCGCCCATGATCGCGCCGATCGCAAGCCGGCCGCCGCGTCCTGACTGAATCTCGTTGATGTCCTGACAAAGCAGTGTGAGATCGGTCGTCAGCAGACGCGCGTATTGAATGACGCGCCGGCCGTATTGATTCGGGATCATGCCGCTTGCCGATCGCTCGAAAAGCTCGGCATCGAACATCGTCTCGAGTTCGTGCAGCGCCTTGCTCGCCGCCGATTGCGTCACCGCCATGACAGCCGCCGCCTTGTGCAGCGACTTGTGCTCGTCGAGCGCAATCAGCAATTGCAACTGCTTCATTCTGAGCCTCGACAGCAGCGTCTGGACGGTGTTCATTAGCGAGTAGAAAAAGTGATCGGGGGATGGAAACAATTCAATATACAGGCTGCAGACGGCAAACGTATAGTCGGCTTCGGAGACAACAAACGATCGGCCCGACACGGGTGACAATATGCAGAACGCAAGCCAAATCGAAGCCGGCAGGCTCGACGAACCGGCCGTAGCGCGGCCGCGACCCCTGGTGATTCGCCTTCATCGCGACGACGACGTCGTCATCGCACGCGAGCAGCTTGTCGGCGGCACGACATTGCCCGACGAGGGCGTCACGGTATCCGGACTCATTCCCCCTGGTCACAAAGTCGCGACGCGCGCGATCGAACAAGGACAGACGGTGCGGCGCTATGGCCAGATCATCGGCTTCGCGAGCACGCCGATCGCGCCCGGCGAACATGTTCACGTTCATAACATCGCGATGGGCGAGTTCGATCGCGATTACGCGTATTGCGAAAGCTCGCGCCCCACGCAATACGCGGGCACGCCCGCCACGTTCGATGGCATCGTGCGCGACGATGGCCGTGTCGCCACGCGCAATTACATCGGTATCCTAACTTCGGTGAATTGCTCGGCGACGGTCGCTCGCGCCGTTGCCGATCACTTTCGCCGCGACACGAATCCCGCGAGCCTCGAGGCCTATCCGAACGTCGATGGCGTCGTCGCCTTGACGCACGGCGTCGGCTGCGCGGTCGATCCCGAAGGCGAAGGACTCGCGCTGTTGCAACGCACGCTCGGCGGCTATGCGGTGCATCCGAATTTTGCGGGCGTGCTGGTCATCGGCCTCGGCTGCGAGACGAACCAGATCGCTCGCATGATGGAGACGCAAGGTCTCACCGAAGCATCGTTCCTCAAGACCTTCAACATTCAGGAAACGGGCGGCACGGCGAAGACCGTCGCGCATGGCATCGAACTGGTGAAGGGCATGCTCGCGGCGGCGAATCGCGTCAAGCGTGAGCCGGTGCCGGCATCGCACCTGATCGTCGGCTTGCAATGCGGCGGCTCCGATGGCTACTCCGGTATCTCGGCCAATCCCGCGCTGGGCGCAGCCGTCGATCTGCTCGTGAAGCACGGCGGCACTGCGATTCTCTCCGAAACGCCTGAAATTTACGGTGCGGAACACCTGCTCACGCGACGCGCGGTGAGCCGCGAAGTCGGCGAAAAGCTCGTCGCGCGCATCCACTGGTGGGAAGAATATTGCGAGCGCAGCCGCGCTGCGATGAACAACAATCCGTCGGCGGGCAACAAGGCGGGTGGCTTGACCACCGTGCTGGAAAAATCGCTCGGCGGCATCGCGAAAGCGGGCAACAGCGATCTCGTCGAAGTCTACGAATACGCACAACCGGTGACGGCGAAGGGCCTCGTCTTCATGGACACGCCCGGCTATGACCCGATCTCCGCTACCGGACAGGTCGCGGGCGGCGCCAATCTCATCTGCTTCACGACAGGGCGCGGATCGGCATACGGCTGCGCGCCGACGCCGTCGCTCAAGATCGCCACCAACGACGCATTGTGGAATCGCCAGCAGGAAGACATGGACCTGAACTGCGGTCCGATTCTGAGCGGCCAGCGGTCCATCGAAGAAATGGGCGCGGAGTTGTTCCAGTTGATGCTCGACACCGCATCGGGCAAGCGCAGCCGCAGCGAAATTCACGGCTACGGGCAGAACGAGTTCGTGCCCTGGCAGATCGGCGCGATCACCTGAACGCGATTCAGGCGTCGAAGCCGCTTCACACTCTTAACCATTGCGACCAGTCACCATGCCAAATACCGGACCCTATCGCGGCGTATTTCCTGTCGTGCCGACCATCTTCGATGAAGACGGCAAGCTCGACCTCGAAGGACAAAAACGCTGCGTCGACTTCATGATCGATGCCGGCTCCAACGGGCTCTGCATCCTCGCCAACTTTTCCGAGCAATTCGCGTTGTCCGATGAAGAACGCGATACGGTCATGCACGCCGTGCTCGAACATGTCGCGGGCCGCGTGCCCGTGATCGTCACGACGACGCATTTCAGTTCCGAAGTCTGCGCGCGCCGCAGCGCCGCTGCAGAAGCCGCCGGCGCCGCGATGGTGATGATCATGCCGCCGTATCACGGCGCGACCATCCGCGTGACGGAGAAGGGCATCTACGAGTTCTACGGCAAGGTGTCGGACGCGATCGGCATTCCGATCATGATTCAGGACGCGCCCGTTGCCGGCACGCCGCTGTCCGCGCCGTTCCTCGCCCGCATGGCGCGCGAGATCGAGAACGTCGCGTACTTCAAGATCGAGACGGCGCAGGCCGCGTCGAAGCTGCGCGAGCTGATCGAACTGGGCGGCGAGAGCATCGTCGGTCCGTGGGATGGAGAAGAGGCCATCACGCTGTATCCCGATCTCGAAGCAGGCGCGACCGGCTCGATGACCGGCGGCGGCTATCCCGACGGCATCCGCAAGATCGTCGATGCCTACGTGAGCGGTGACAAGGAAAGCGCGGCGTCGCTCTATCAGCAATGGCTGCCGCTCATCAACTACGAGAATCGCCAGTGCGGGCTCGCCGCTTGCAAAATCCTGATGAAGGAAGGCGGCGTCATCGGATCGGATGCAGTGCGTCATCCGTTCGCGCCCGTCCATCCGAAGACGCGTGAAGGCTTGCTCGAAGTCGCACGCCGGCTCGATCCGATCGTGTTGCGCTGGGGCCGATAAGCGTCTCCCACCGCGGATCGCTGCATCCGCATATTTCATATAAAAGCATTTAGGAGACCGGACCATGAGTGTGTCCAGCGTGCAATCCGTACGAATGACCAACGTCCGATGGAAGATCTTTCTTCTGTTGCTGGCGCTGGTATCGATCAACTACATCGACCGGGCCGCGCTGTCCGTCGCGATGCCGGCGATCGCGCAGGAATTCGATCTGTCGCCGGAGCGTCAGGGTTTGATCCTGAGCTCGTTTTTCTGGACGTATCTCTTCATGCAAGTGCCGTCGGGCATGCTGGCCGACAAGCTGAAGCCGCGCGCGCTCATCGCGGCGGCAACCGTCGGTTGGGGCTTCTTTCAGGCGCTCGGCGCGTTCAGCTCGGGCTGGGTGCTGCTGTTGCTGACGCGTCTCGGACTCGGCGTCACCGAGGCGCCGATCTATCCGGGCGGCGGCAAGCTCAACGCATTGTGGCTCACGAAGAACGAAAAGACGCGCGGCGCCGCGCTGCTCGATGGCGGCAGCGCGCTCGGCTCGGGCGTCGGTGCGATCGTGGTTGCGACGCTGATGGCGGTGCTCGGTTCGTGGCGCGCGGCCTTCGTCGTGGCGGGCGTCGGCACGATTCTCTGCGGCATCTGGGCGTGGTGGTACATCCGTAACACGCCGCGCGAGCATCCGTCGATCAATGAGGAAGAGATTGCGTATATCGAGCGCGCTCACGCTGAAGAAGATGCGGCCGAGCCGACCGTTGCGCCGGGCGGCTCGCTGTTCCGCTTCTTCGCGTTCCGCTCGGTGTGGGGCATGTGCCTGAGCCACACCTGCACGAACCTGATTTTCTTCGGCCTGATGACCTGGCTGCCGACGTATCTGTTCAAGGTGCACGGTTTCGACCTGAAGTCGCTGGGCGGCGCGACGTTCCTGATCTTCTTCTGCGGTTTCGTCGGCGAAGTGATCGGCGGCAATCTCGCCGACAAGTGGAAGTCGGCGGGCGCGAGTGCGAATCGCGTGTATCGCACGATGATGATCATCGGTGCAGTCGCGGTCGGCCTTTCGATGCTGGGCGTGGCTTATGTCCGCGCACCGGTCATGGTCGTCGGCCTGCTGTGCGTGGCACTGTTCTTCCTGCGTTGGTGCGGCGGCTGCAACTGGGCGACGCCCGCGATGCTCGCTACCCGCGCACGGACCGGCACGCTCAACGGCATCATGAACTTCGTCGGCAACATCGCGGGCATCTTCGTCCCGATCTTCATCGGCTACATCGTGCAGACGACCGGCTCGTATTTCCTCGCGCTGATGTTCTTCGTTGCCGTGGCGGCCTTCCAGTCGCTGTGTGTCCTTTGCATCGACTATCAACGCAAGCTGCCAGTTTGAACGGGCATGTGACCGGTGCGGAACGTTGAGATGTTCCGCACCGGTCGACAGGAGAAGTGAAGTGCAACGTCGTCTTTATACGGGTAACGATCCGCGCCGTGCTCACAGCATCGAAGAGTTGCGCGGGATGGCGCAGCGGCGCGTGCCCAACTTCTGTTTTGAATACGTCGAAGGCGGATCGGAGGACGAGTCCACGTTGCGCCGCAATCGCGATGTCTTCGCGGAAATCGCTTTCCGGCCTCGCTCGCTGGTCGATGTATCGAAGCGCGATATCGGCATTGATCTGTTCGGACGCCGAAGCAATGCGCCGTTCATGATCGGGCCGACGGGCTTCAGCGGATTGCTTTCGCACGAAGGCGATATCGCGCTCGCAAGCGCCGCTGCCGCTGCGGGCATCCCGTACATTCTGAGCAATGCGTCGACGGTGGCGCTGGAACGGGTCATCGAGCGCGCCGGCGGGCGCGTGTGGATGCAGGTCTACATGTACCGCACCCGGGATTTCGTCGCGAAACTGGCCGAACGCGCGAAGAATGCCAATGTGGAAGCGCTCGTCGTGACTACCGACAGCGCGATCTACGGCAAGCGCGAGTGGGACTTGCGCAACTACGCGAGGCCGCTGAAGCTCGATCTGCGCAACACCCTGGACGTGCTCACGCATCCGCGCTGGATGATGGACGTGCTCTGGCCGCACGGCATGCCGCGCTTCGCCAATCTCGGCGATTTGCTGCCACCGGGACAGGACAGCGTGCGCGGCGCGGCATCGGCGCTGGCGAAGGAACTCGATCCGTCGCTGTCATGGGACGATATTCGCTGGCTGCGCGACCGCTGGCCGGGCAAGCTCATCGTCAAGGGGCTGATTCATCCGGACGATGCCGTGCGCGCCGTCGCGCTCGGCGCGGATGGCATCGTGCTGTCCAATCACGGCGGCCGGCAACTCGACGGCTCCGTATCGGCGATGGAAGTCCTGCCCGAAGTCGTCGATGCAGTGAAGGGGCGTCTCGCGATCATGCTCGATGGCGGATTCCGCCGCGGCTCGGACATCGTCAAGGCGATGGCGCTCGGCGCCGACGCGGTGCTGCTGGGCCGCGCGACGACGTGGGGTCTGGGCGCGGGTGGAAGGGCAGGCGTGGATCGCGCAATCGACATTCTCAAGACCGAAGTGGATCGCGTCATCGGGTTGCTGGGCGTGGGCAGCATCGCCGAACTGGATGCGCGATACATCGAGTGGCCGCGCGTCGCGCAACGCAGCGCATCGCGGCCGCGTCAGGCAGCGCCTGTCGAACTCGAACTGCAATGAACGGGACAGGGATCATGGAAACCAATAACGCAATCCGCCTTCCGCAACGTGTCGAGCGCGTCGGCATGATCGGACTCGGCTTGATGGGCAGCGCGATCGCCGGGCAAATGCTGAAGAAGGGCTTCGAGCTTTTCGTGCTCGGCCATCGCAGCCGCGAGGCGCTCGAAGCCCTCGTGTCGCAGGGCGCGAAGGAAGTGAGCAGCGCGGCCGAACTCGCGCGCAACGTCGATGCCGTCATCATTTGCGTGACGGGAACGCCGCAAGTGCGCGATGTGGTGTTCAGGGAAAACGGCTTGCTTGCGGGCGCGCATGAAGGATTGATCGTCGTCGACAGCACGACCGCCGATCCCGAATTCGCCGACGAAGCCGCCCGCGCCTTCGCCGCAAAAGGCGCGGCGTTCATCGATGCGCCGGTCAATCGGACCCCGAAGGAAGCGCGGGAAGGGCGGCTCAACGTACTCGTTGGCGGCGACGCCGACGTGCTCGAATTGCTGCGGCCCGTGATGGCGGCTTATGCGGAGACGGTGCATCATTTGGGCGCGCACGGTGCGGGGTATCGCGCGAAACTCATTCACAACTTCATCGCTCAGGCCAACGGCGCGATCCTCGCCGAAGCGTTCGGCACGGCGGCGAAGGCGAAGCTCGATCTGCACGAGTTCGCGGCCGTTTGCCGCTTGAGCGGCGCGCACAGCAAGACCTTCGACCGCATCATTCCGTATCTGCTCGAAGGCGACGACAGCGGCCAGCAGTTCGCGATCCGCAACGCCGCGAAGGATATGCGTTCATATGCGCAACTGGCGTCGGCGCAGTCGTCGACGGCGATCATCGCGGAAGCCGTGCGGCAGATCTACGTGCTGGCGACGAATCTCGGGCACGGCGACGAGTATGTGCCGCATATTTTCGATGCGGTCGCGCAACTTAATGGCATGGCGCCGTCGCGTGCCGGTAACGAAGAAGGGCGCTGATCGCCCGCCAGCGAGGCGTCAGTGCAGTTTCCGGCGCGGCGCTGCTGGTCTTCCTGACGCTCAACGGCTGGTCGTTCAAGGGCGTGCTCCGGCGAGCCTGAGCGTGCAAGCGCGTCAAGCGATGCTTTCCTATAATCCATCGCTCGACTTGGGCTTTGCACTCGATGGAATTGCGATGGACGTATTGTGGAAGGGCATCGTCGGTGGATTGGTCACCGCTTTGATCGTCACGGCTTCGAAGCGTGGCAACGTGCTGCCGGGCATCCTGCCGCTCGCGCCGACGTTCGCGATCATCGCGCTCCTGGCCGTCGGCGCGAAGGGGCAGCCCGGCGGCTTCCGGACCGCGTGTCTCTCCGGTGCGCGGACGATTCCCGCGTATCTCGTCTTTCTCGGCACGTGCTATGTGCTGATTCACTATGTCGATTACCGCCTCGCGATCCTCGGCGGGTTCGGTGCATGGCTGATCGCGGCGCTCGCGATTTTTCTCGCTCCGCGCTTCATGTGATCACGCTTTGCGCCGGCGCCCGCGCGCAAGCCACATCGCACCGAGCAACGCGCCTGCGCTCACGATGAGGCCGCGATGCGTCCCGAGCCATAGCGACGGGCACGCATCCGATGCTTCGTCATCGAACCGTCCGCGCGTGCGATGCAGCGGCGTCACCGGTTCCCACAAGTTGTCGGGCCGGCCCGCACCGGGCAGCCGCTCGTCCTGTTGCGCGTCGTAACCGGTGCGGGCGAGGTACGCATCGAGCAGGCCGGGGAAGAAATGGTTCGCCACGATCGCCTTGACCGACGACGAACCGACCCACAGTTCCCGCCGCCGATGCGTCGCCGCCCAGTAGATCGCCCGCGCCGCGACTTCGGGCTGGAAGACCGGCGCGACCGGACGCGGCGCGTGCGGCGTCGCGGCCTTGGCCCAGTCGAATTGCGGCGTGTTGATCGCGGGCATCTGCACCATCGTCACGTGGATGCGGCGCTTGTCGTGACGCAGCTCGCAGCGCAATGAATCGGTGAAGCCGCGTATCGCGTGCTTCGCGCCGCAATAGGCGGCCTGCAGCGGAATCGACCGGTACGCAAGCGCCGATCCCACTTGCACGATCACGCCGCGATTGCGCGGCCTCATGCGTCGCAACGCGGCCATCGAGCCCCACACATAGCCGAGGTAAGTCACTTCGGTGATGCGCGCGAAGTCGCGTTCGGGCATGTCCGCGACGGCGGCGAGCGAGGTGAGCATCGCGTTGTTGACCCAGACGTCGATCGGGCCGAGCGTGGCTTCGATGTGCGACGCGGCTTCATCGACGGCATCGGCGTGACTCACATCGAGCGGAATCGGCAATGCGCGCACGCCGTATGCGCGCACCTCGGCGGCGGTATCGGCGAGGGCGGCTTCGTCCCGGGCGATGAGTGCGACGTCCGCACCCCGTCGCGCGAATTCGAGCGCCGTCGCGCGTCCGACGCCCGCCGTCGCGCCGGTGATGACCACGATGCGAGGTTTCCTCATTGCGTACGATCACCTTGTATTGGTTGTGCGCCCGTGAGATGCAACCGTCGTGCCGCGTAAAGCAAAGTCCCGAAAATGCTCACCTTTGGCACGGTGCGAAGCCTTTGGCGGGGCGGGTCCTTCGTGCCGGTCCCGAAAAGTCTCACCTCAAGGGGTAACATGCATGCATCGCGGACCGGCCGATGTTGCCCCCGATGAACCTCTTTCAAACGATTCGAACGTGGGCAAGACGCATCAAGCGCGATGCGATGACCCTTTGGTTTGCGTATCGCCATCCGGACACGCCTCTCGTCGTCAGGCTGCTTTGCGTTTTCGTGGTCGGCTACGCGCTGAGTCCCGTCGACCTCATACCGGACTTCATCCCCGTGCTGGGCTATCTCGACGATGCGCTGCTGCTTCCGGGCCTGATCTGGCTTGCAATCCGGCTTCTGCCTGCGGGAGTCGTCGATGAGAGTCGAAGGCGGGCCGACGCGTGGATGGCCGCGAAGCGCACCAAGCCAAAGAGTTATGCGGGAGCGGCCGTGATCGTGGCCGTGTGGCTGGCGATTGCGTTCGCGGCGTGGTTCTGGCTGAAGAGCTGAACGTTCGACGCGAACTGCCGGTCACGCCTTTATCGACGAAAAAAAACCCGGCCGAAGCCGGGTACAAGTCGGACCGGGCGCGTTCCGAGTCACGCCCGACCGCGTGGATGCATCGAAAAGGCCGCGTGTGTCGCGACGCGCTGGCTTCGAAGCAGAGCAGTGTCCGTGGCGGTATAGTGCGGCCTGAAAACTTATGCGACGCTTAAGCGCGTGCTGCGGGGCGCCAAATCAAGGCTGCGGCTCCAAAGCCGCACGCTCGCGTTAAGCCGCGCTTAAGCAAGCGTCGAGGACAATCGGCGGCGACACGCAAGCCCTGGAGACCCGCATGCGTCTGCTATTGGTGGAGGACGACGAGATGATCGCGGAGACGGTGCTGGCCGCGCTGCGTCGTGCGAGCTATACGGTCGACTGGGCGCAGGATGGCCGGGCCGCCGAGCTCTCGCTTGCGAACGGCGTGTACGATCTCGTGCTGCTCGATCTGACCTTGCCGAAGCGCCACGGCCTCGACGTGCTCGGCGTCTACCGCAAGAACGGCGGCGATGCGCCGGTGATGATCCTCACCGCGCGCGACGCCATCGACGATCGCATTCGCGGCCTGGACGCCGGCGCTGACGATTACCTGATGAAGCCCTTCGATCTCGACGAGCTGGCCGCCCGCGTGCGCGCCCTGCTCAGACGTCGCACGGGGCACAAGCAACTCGTCTATGCGCATGGCGAACTCACGCTCGATCCCGCCGCCCACGAAGCCGCCAAGAGCGGCGCGCCGCTCAACCTCGTGCCGCGCGAATTCGCGTTGTTGCAGGCGTTGATCGAAGAGCCGTCGCGCGTATTCCGCCGCCGCGAACTCGAAGAAAAACTGTATGGCTGGGGCGAGGAAGTGGGCAGCAACGCGATCGAAGTCCATGTGCACAGCTTGCGGCGCAAGATCGGGCCGGATGAGATCGTGACGGTGCGCGGCGTCGGTTACCGGCTGAAGAGGATCGGATGAACTCGATTCGCCGCTGGCTGCTCGGCTGGCTCATCTGCGGGCTGGCGCTCGCTTGCCTGATCGCGGGCTACGGCATTTTCCGCGCGGCGCGGCTCGAAGCGGGCGAACTCTTCGATTACGAATTGCGCACAGTCGCGCTCTCGCTGCCCGACAACATCACCGCCGCCGGTGCCGCCGAAGGGCGTACGCACGAACTGCATGGCATCGCGGATGATCAGTTGGTCATCGACATCTGGGACACGTCCGGGCGTCTCGTCTATCACTCGCCGCACGAGCCGGCGTTGCCGCGCTTCGGCGACGGCTTTCAGTCGGCGGAGCGCGAGGGGTATCGCTGGCGCGCATTCGGCGTCGCGCTGCCGGATCGCTTCGTGCAGGTAGCGCAGCCGTATTTCGTGCGCGACGACATGGCGATCGAGCTCGCGTTGCGCATCATCTGGCCGCTCGCCTTGCTGATACCGGCGATCGTCGTGATCGTGCTCGTGGTGGTGGCGCGCGGGCTGGCGCCGGTCCGATGGCTGTCTTCGTCGATCGCCGCGCGCTCGCCGGAATCGCGCGAACCGGTAGCGGTCGCCACGCCGATCCCCGATGAACTTCGTCCGCTCGTCGACGAACTGAACGGCCTGCTCGCGCGGCTGAACGATGCATCCGAGGCGCAGCGTATCTTCGTCGCCGATGCGGCGCACGAACTGCGCACGCCGCTGACCGCGCTGAAGCTGCAGATCCAGGGCGCCATCGGCGATGGATCGCTGAAGGTCGATAGCGCCACGCTCGCCAAAATCGACGGGCGGCTGAACCGGTTGATCCATCTCGCGCAGCAATTGCTCAGCATGGCGCGGGAGGATGCGGCGCGCGAGGCGGCCATCGCGCCGATGAGCCTACGCACGCTTTGCGAAACGCGCGTCGCGGATTTTTCGCTGATCGCGGAGGCGAAGTCGATCGACCTCGGCCTCGTGCTCGAAGAAGCGCACGATGAGTACGACACCTACACGATATGCGGCGACATGCACGCGCTCGCGGTGCTCGTCAACAATTTGCTCGACAACGCGATTCGTCATACGCCGCACGGCGGACGTGTCGATGTGACGCTGCGGCGCGAGAGCGACGGCATCGCGCTTACCGTGCTCGACACCGGCCCCGGCATTCCGGCCGAAGAGATCGACCGCGCGTGCGACCGCTTCTATCGATGCGTCGGCACGCAAGGGCAGGGCAGCGGGCTGGGACTCGCCATCGCGCTGCGGGTCGCGCAACGGCACCATGCGGCGTTCGCGGTAACGAATCGCGATGGAGGCGGACTCGCGGTATCGTTGCGTGGATTGCGCGCAGTGGAAATGAAAGCGCAAGAAGCGGGAAGCGCGGCCCTCGCAATGCGGTGATGATCGTGCCATGAAGCACCTCGCTTATTACTTCGCCGTCCTTATGTTATCGGCCAACGTCGCACGCGCCGACCATGCCGCCAGCGTGCCCGCGGCGTCGGAAGCGAAGACGCTGAAGGAGCGCCTCGGCGACAAGGCCAGCGACGAGCAGCGCGTCGACAATTGCAAGGTGCCGCCGGAGCGCCGTGGCGCGAAGGCGCGGCCCGATGCGTGCGCGCGGTAGCGTGGCCTTCAGCGCTTGTTCGTCAGCGCGATCGCGAAATCGAGAAAAGCCCTTGTTTTAGCGGGCGGATGATGCCGCGACGGATGAAACGCATAGAGCGGAAAACGTTCGTCGGGCCAGTCGGGAAAGAGATCGACGAGCTTTCCTTCGGCCAGCAGGTGCTCGTGCCCCAGCTCCAGTATCTGCGCAACGCCATAGCCGGACAGACACGCGCTCAGCAGCGTGCCGGGATCGTTGAGCGTCAGGTGCCCGCGCGTTTCGACGGTCAGCCGCTTCTTCTTGCGATGGAACTCCCACGCGAACGGCCGCCCCGTCTCGGGATCGCGGAATTCGATGCAGGTGTGCGCGTCGGTGGAGAGCGATTGCGGCGTCGCGGGCCGGCCGCATCGCGCGATATAGGACGGCGCGGCGACGGTATGCACCGGCGTGTCCAGCAGCTTGCGCGCGACGAGGCTGGAGTTGCGCGGCTCGCCGAAGCGCACGGCGAGATCGAAGCCATCGGCGATCATGTCGCCGAGCCGGTCGCGCGTGATGAGTTCGAGATCGAGTTCGGGATGCGCCTGCATGAACGCTTCGAGTTGCGGGCCGAGCACGAGCCGCGAGAAGATCGGATCGACATTGACGCGCAAGCGTCCCCGCACGGCGGTCGTGCTGCTCGATGCAGTCGCTGCGGCTTCTTCGATGCCGAGGAGATGCGGCATGACCTGGCCGTAGAATCGTCGGCCATCGTCAGTCAGGGAGACGGTGCGCGTGGTGCGGTCGAAGAGCCGGATCTTGAGTTTCGCTTCAAGACGCGTGATCGCGCGGCTCACGCCGGGCGGGGACATGCCGAGCTTTTCTGCGGCGGCGGCGAACGTGCCGGTATCGACGATCGCGGTGAAGATATTGAGGGCGGGGAGAAGATGCGTGGTGGGGGCGGGCATGCGCGCTTGATCGTCATCGATGAATGACGGTGATGGTAGCGCGCGGAACGCAGCGATGCGCGGAATAGCCGCTGCGGTCGGCCAGCGCGGTGTCGCGTTACGCCAGATGCAACTCGGATTCGGGAACGACGGCCGCCACCGGAAATGGAACTTCTGTTCCCTCGCTTTGGGCGTCGCTTCGAAGCGAGCGCCGCACCACAAAAGAAGCGGGCCCCGAAGGGCCCGTGCTTTCCAACACTAAGTTATCAGCGCGCGTCAGGCATGAGCCTTCGCCTCGCGGCGCTCCGCCATCGAATTTGCGCGGATGCGCTCATACTCCTGCTCGCTCATCGGCACCGCATCCTTCTTGCCGAGATCTTCCAGACGCACGCGATACGTTTCCCGCGCGGACCACGCCGCGATCGACGCGATGATCGTCACGCTGAAAGCCAGCGCCCCGATCGTCAGCGGAATATTCGTCGATCCCGGCGGCGCGACAGTGGCGAACAGCGCGGGCAGCAGCGCGGTGATCGTCGTGCCGATGTTCTGCGCAATCGCCATCGCCGAAACACGCGAGCGCGTCGGGAACAGTTCGGGGAAGAAGCTCGGAAAAATCGCGTTGTATCCCTGATAGACGACGCCCCACATCAGGAGCGACATCACGATCGCCAGCGGCACGTTGTGGATGCTGATCGCGTAGAGATACGCAAACGAGAGCAGACCCGCGAGCAGCGAACCGGTGATCATCGGAATGCGGCGTCCGACGCGATCCGACAGATTGCCGATAAACGGAATCACCAGCACCGCCAGGATGTTGCCGGCAACCGGAATCCACAGATACACGCTCTTGTGGAAGCCGATGCCATACGAAGCCTGCACCGCATACGCCGCCCCGAAAATCGTCGTGACCACGGGAATGACGTTCATCAGCGCCATGCAGACCACGCGGACCATGTCGGGCGTGCTGTTGGCGAACGCTTCCTTGATCGGCGACTTCGGCAGTTCGCCCTGCGCGCCTTCCGCAGTGAACGCCGGCGTTTCATGCACTTCGCGACGGATGATGTAACCCGCGACCAGCACGAACGCCGACAGCAGGAACGGCACGCGCCAGCCCCATGAGTTGAACATGTCCTCGGGCATGAACGCCGCGAGCGGCAGGAACACGGCGGCCGCGAGAATCTGGCCGGCCTGCACGCCCTGCAGCGTGAAGCTCGCATAGTAGCCGCGCCGTCCGGACGGTGCGTGCTCGAGAATCATCGAACTCGCGCCGGAAATTTCGCCAGCCACCGCGAAGCCCTGAATCAGACGCAGCAGGACGAGCATCGCCGGTGCGGCCATGCCAATCTGGTGGTACGTCGGCAGAAGACCGACCGCCATCGTCGAGAAGCCCATCAGGAACATGCAGATCAGCAGCACGTTCTTGCGGCCGTGGGTGTCGCCAAGATGCCCGAGCACGAACGCGCCGATAGGACGCGCCACATAACCGACGCCATAGGTCGCGAGCGATGCGACGATCGCCACCTTCGGATTGCCCGACGGGAAGAACAACTGTGGAAAGATCAGCGCCGCCGCCTGCGCGTAAATGAAGAAGTCGTAGTACTCCAGCGCCGAGCCGATCCAGCCGCTCGCCGTTGCCTTCTTCGCCTGGCGGCCGCCGTGCGCTTCTTCCTTAAGGCTAGCCATATGTGTCTCCGAACAATGGGTTGATCGATTGAACTCGCGTGCCGCCTGTCTCGTTCTTCTGATTCGTCATCCCGCCGATGCACGAGGCAAAGAGCGGTGGCGAGCGCGTCGCTCCGGGTGATTGGAGAATAGGGGCGCGGCCCTTCTCCGGCAACGATTTGTGATAGATTATGCGCGATTATCGTACGCGCGTGTCCGATAATCGACCGCTTTGGGGGTTAGCACTAGCTAAATGCAAGGTTTGACAATGAACAAGCCCGCACTCGACAAGCGCGACTGGATCGCCGGGCTGGAGAAGGGTCTGGCGATTCTCGAAGCGTTCGACGACCAGCACGCCCGCATGACGCCGACGCAAGCGGCGGCGCGCACCGGCATGACGCGCACGGCGGCGCGCCGCTATCTGCTGACGCTCGCGCATCTCGGTTACGTACAGACCGACGGCAAGCTCTTCAACCTGACGCCGCGCGTGTTGCGCGTCGGCTGGTCGTATTTCGATTCGGCGCGGCTGCCGCGCATCGTGCAGCCGTATCTTCAGCAATTGAGCGCGACGATCCACGAATCCGTCTATGTGAGCGTGCTGGATGAATGGGATCTCGTCATCATCGCGCGTAACGGCTCCACGCGCGTGATGACCACCGGCTTCGTGCTGGGCGCGCGGGTGCCGGCTGCGCTGATGTCGGGCGGGCTCGTGATGCTCGCCTACAAGCCGGACGAGGATGCCGTCCGCCATTGGCTCGACGCGACCGAGTTCAAGCCGTTCACGCCGCTCACGCTGACCAACAAGGAGAAGCTCCACGAGAAGATCCGCCAGGCGCGCGTGGATGGCTTCGTCGCGATCGAACAGCAGTTGCAGGTCGGCGTGCGCGGCGTTGCGGTGCCGATCAAGAATCGTCATGGTCAGGTGGTGGCGGCGTTGTCGGTGAACATGCCGATCGGGAAGGAGACGCACGAGGCGGCGCTCGCCCGCGTGCTGCAGCCGTTGCAGGAGACCGCGCTCGCGATGTTGAACGTTATTTGATGGCGGCTCGACGAATGGTGAGGACTTACGGGAGCCGGACAAAGGTGAGGGTTTTCAGGGACGCGACAAGCCGTTCGTTCAGCGGCAAAGCTTCATTGAACAACTCGTTAGTTTCCCGAACAGTTCGACCGAGTGTCGGCCAGGTCGATAAAAACGGACCGGCGCACGAGGCAGCCGGTCCGGTCACGTCTTGCAGTGGCAGGCTGACGAGACGTGACGCCCTGAATCATGCAGCGACCATGCCAGCGGCACACGCACGGTTGCATGGGCGTCCGCGCGAGCGATAGTGGGCGCAACGCCAACAGACATCGCCCGACCTGTTTGCCATGAGCCTACAGCCGCGATCAACCAGAGATCTTTACCGCAAGCTCGGCCACATGCTTGCCCTGATATCGCGCGATTTCGAGTTCGTTGTCCGTCGGCTGACGCTTGCCGTCGGGGCCGACGATCGTCGTCGCGCCATAGGGCGTGCCGCCGGTGATTTCCTGCATGTTGGTCAGCGCGGGGCACGCATACGGCACGCCGACGATCACCATGCCGTGATGCAGCAGTGTCGTGTGGAACGATGTGATCGTGGTTTCCTGTCCGCCATGTTGCGATGCCGTCGAGGTGAACACGCTGCCGATCTTGCCGATCAGCGCGCCTTTCACCCACAGCCCGCCGGTCTGGTCGAGGAACGTTCGCATCTGGCCGGCCATGTTGCCGAAGCGCGTCGGCGTGCCGAAGACGATGGCGTCGTAGTTCCCGAGTTCGTCGATGCTGGCGACCGGCGCTTGCTGATCCAGCTTCACGCCGATGACCGAGGCCTGATCGGCGGGAATCGTTTCCGGCACACGCTTGACCGTCACCTCGACGCCCGCCACGCCGCCCGCTCCTTCGGCGACGGCCTGCGCCATCGTTTCGACGTGGCCATACATCGAGTAGTAGAGAACCAGCACTTTCGCCATGAGATGTCCTTGTGTCGGGATGGGTCGAGGTCGAGCGCGATCGCACACAATAGCATCGGCTTCGGAGTGCTGCAGAAAACGCCTTTCGCGCTTTAGCAACTGTTCCGATGCGTTTCTTTGCGTCATCGCGATTACCCGGCTACGCTCGAATGTGACGCACGACAACCGCACGAACGATGCCCAACGATCAGCCCGCCGACAGCAGGGCCACCCACAGCGCCGACAGCAGGGCGAACAGCAGCGCGCGCCGCATCAACCGTCGCGCCGCAGCCAGCCTCGGCGCGCTCGGCGGCATTCTGCGCGACGCGTTCGGCGCGCTCGGGCGCGAACTCGTCGCGATTCGGCCGTCGTCGTCACGCGCGCGTTTCGGCACGCAGGCGATGCTGTCCGTTGCGCTTGCGGTCGCGCTGGCGCACGTCTTCGATCTCACGCATGTCTGGTGGGCCGCGATCAGCGGATTCGCGGTGATGCACTCGAAATTCTCGGCGTGCGCGCAACGCGGCGTGCATCGCGTGCTCGGCACGATTGCGGGCGCGCTGCTCGGCGCGACGGCAGGACCGCTCATCGGCGACACGCCGTGGCTCTTCGTGCCCTTGCTCGGCGTGATCGCGGGCGTGTCGGTGTATCGGGCGCTCGTCTCCGATGCCGGCTATGCGTGGGTGCTCGGCGCAGTCACATCGCTGATGGTGACGTTCGAGGCGCACCGGCTGGCGTCGGCATCGGCGACGGCATCGTTCGCGCTGCTGCGCGTGGCCGAAGTCGTTGTCGGGACGCTGGCGTGCGTAGCCGTGTCCGCGCTCTTTCATGCGGGCGTGCAGCACTACCGGAAGTCACGTGGCGTTGCGCCGATGCCCGGCGCGCTGGCCGCTTCGACGGCGGATCGCGTGGACGGCGCGAGCCACAAGACCGCGCTCGTGCGCACCGACGCGGCGCGGCTCGAAGCATCGGCCGAGGCGCGGCACAGGCGCATTGCCTGGCACGCCGCGTGGTCTGTCGTGATTCTCGCTTCGCTGGCGTATGCATACAACCTGCCGGGCTTCCCACAGGCGATGGTGACGGCCATCGCCGTGTTGATCCTGCCCGCGTCGTCGCTCGGTCAGCCGACGCGCAAGCCGATCGCCGCGCGCATGGTTCAGCGCTTCGCCGGCTGCCTGCTCGCGGGCGCGCTCAGTCTCGCGCTGTTGCCGCTGATCGGCGACAACGCCCTCGCGTGCTTGCTCGCGCTATGCGCGGGCGTGTGGATCGGCTGTCACGTGCAGACAGGCTCGCAAGGCGCGAGCTATGTGGGACGGCAGTTCACCATCGCGTTCATCATGGTGTTCGTGCAGGACCATGAATGGTCGTCCAACCCGATGCCCGCGCTCTTGCGGCTCGCGGGCATCGTGAGCGGCATCGCGGTGCTGGCTGCCGTGATGGCCGCCGGAACCGCGATATCCCGCCGCCGCGCGGCGTGAATCAGGCCTCTTCCGCCCAGGCCAGATTTTCCCGCGCCATCAGCGCCGACGAAGCCGCCGGCCCGAACGTGCCCGCCGTGTAACCACGCGGTTTGTCGCCCAGTTCCTTCCAGCCGTTGAGAATCGGTTCGACCCACGCCCACGCCGCTTCCAGTTCGTCGCGGCGCATGAAATGCGTGAGACGTCCGCGAATGACATCGATCAACAGGCGCTCATACGCTTCGGCGCGGCGCTGGGTCATCGCCTGCTGCAAGTCGAGATTGAGGTTCACGGGCAGCATCTGCATGCCGCTGCCGGGTTCCTTCGCGAGCATCTGCAACTGGATGGACTCTTCCGGCTGCAGCGTGATGATGAGACGGTTGCCGTAATTGCGCGGCCCGCTCGGGATGATCGAGAACGGCAGGTCCGCGAAATCGATCACGATTTCCGACTTGCGTGTCTGCATGCGCTTGCCGGTGCGCAGAAAGAACGGCACGTTGGCCCAGCGCCAGTTGTTGATATGCGCGCGCAACGCGACGAAGGTCTCGGCGCGGCTGTCGGCGGGCACGTTCTCTTCCTGCAGATAGCCCTTCACCGGCTCGCCGCCGACCGCGCCCGCCGCATACTGGCCGCGCACGGTGTCGCGGGCGATGTCCGACACGGTCATCGGGCGGAGCGACTTCAGCACCTTCAGCTTTTCGTCGCGCACGGCGTCGGGATCGAGCGAGACCGGCGGTTCCATCGCAACGATGCACAGCAGTTGCAGCAAGTGGTTCTGCACCATGTCGCGCAGCGCGCCGGTGTGATCGTAGAAGCCCGCGCGGCTGCCGACGCCCACCGTCTCCGACACCGTGATCTGCACGCTCTTGATATACGGCGACTGCCACAGCGGCCCGAAGATCGCATTGCCGAAGCGCAGCACCATCAGGTTCTGCACCGTTTCCTTGCCGAGATAATGGTCGATGCGATAGATCTGCTCTTCCTTGAAACGCTTGCCGACCGCATCGTTGATGGCGCGCGCCGAGGCGAGATCGTGACCGAGCGGCTTTTCCAGCACGACGCGCGCATGATCGTCGACGATGCCCGCCGCCGCGAGGTTGTCGCAGATGGTCGTGAACAGTTCCGGCGACGTCGACAGATAGAACACGCGCTGCGCGCCGTCGCGCGATGCTTCCGCGAGCCTGCGAAAGTCGTCCGGGTTCTCGACATCGACGCGGACATAGTCGAACAGCGCGAGAAATTTGTCCCACGACTGGGCATCGAAAGCGTTCTCGTCGATGAACGGACGCGACTGCTTTTCCATGAAGTTCTTCAGATAATCTTCGCGCGTCCAGTCCTTACGGCCGATGGCGAGAATGCGCGTATCGGCGGGCAGGTTGCAGTGCGTGTGCGCCATGTAGAGCGCGGGCAGCAGCTTGCGCGCGGCCAGGTCTCCGCCGCCGCCGAAGATGATCATGTCGAGCGGGCGTTCGTTCGAGGGAGAAGTCGAATTCGTCATGGTGCGTGAGCCGTTGAGGTTCGGAAGAGCCGGTTGCACCGGGCGGAAACGATGCCCGATGCAACGCGCTGAAGAGAGCTATGTTGCATGGTTTGCCGCCATTTTGCACGGCCCGTGCGCTAACGGACGTTCGATTCACGCAAAGATTCCCGCAGCCACGCGCCGCTGCGTCTGTTTAGCGCGATCAGCGCAACGATTCATCCGCGCGCAGCGTGGCGACCGCGAGATCGAGAAACGCGCGCACCTTCTGCGTGACGTGGCGGCCTTCGCGATGCACGAGATGAATCGGCAGCGGCGGCGGCTGATACTCGGGCAGCACGATGACGAGCCGTCCTTCGCTTAACGGCTGCGCCACCTGATACGACAGCAGACGTGCGATGCCGAAGTCCGCGAGCGCGGCGTCGATGGCCGAATCGTTCGTCGTCGTCATGAAGCGCGGATGCGTGTGTACGAGAATCTGGCGCTCGCCGTCGTGGAGCCGCCATTCGGGCGGCGTCGACGATCCCGTCGATGCGATGATCGTACGCCGTTCGAGATCGTCGGGATGCACCGGCGCGCCATGCTTCGCGAGATAGCCGGGCGAGGCGCACAGCACGCGCCGCACGCGCCCGACGGGAATCGCCTGCAACGACGAGTCCGGCAGTTGCGCGATCCGCACGGCCACGTCGATGCCCTCATCGACGAGATTCACCACGCGGTCGATGAACCAGCAGTTCGCATCGGCTTCGGGATAGCGCGAGAGATAGTCGAGCACGATCGGCGTCACGTGCAGCCTGCCGAACAGCACGGGCGCGGTCAGCGAAAGCACGCCGCGCGGCGCCGCGTGCGTGCCTCGCGCGGCGAGTTCGGCGCTGTCGACTTCGCCGAGAATGCGCCGGCAGTCTTCGAAGAAGCCGTTGCCGGCATCGGTGAGACGCACGACGCGCGTCGTGCGCGTCAACAGTCGCACGCCGAGCCGTTCCTCCAGCTCGGTGACGACGCGGCTCACGACCGAAGGCGATACATCGAGCTTGCGCGCGGCGGAGGCAAAGCCGCCGGTTTCGACCACCGTGACGAAGGTCGACATTGCCTGAAAGCGGTCCATGTCGGATGCGGAAGCGGGCGGATGAGTTGCCGTGCATTCTCGGGCATGCGGGCATCGGTCGCAATCGCGGCGCGGCGCTTCAGAGATCGAGTTCCAGTGCGCCTTCGGTGTCGGCGGCGGGCATCGCGCAACAAATCAGCGCTTCGTTGTCTTCGACTTCGTACGCGGGCGCTTTTGCGTAGGTCACCGCGCCCTTGACGATGCGGGTCCTGCATGTGCCGCACGTGCCGCCACGGCAATTCGATTCCGCATCGACGCCCGACGCTTCCGCGAGTTCGAGCAGACTGCCGCCTTCGGGCTTCCATTGCACATCGCGATCCGACTTCGCGAAACGGACCGCGACCGCTTGCTGCGCGGGCGGACGCATCGGCTGATGCTCGGCATCGCGATTCAACGATGCCGGTCCGAACGCTTCGGCATGAATGCGCGCATCCGCGACGTTCAGCGCGCGCAGGCCGTCGTAAAGCGACTGCATGAACGCGCCCGGCCCGCACAGATAGAAGTCGTAATCGTTGAACGGCAGGCGGCTCGTCAACATGTCGATGTCGATGCGCCCCGACACGTCGTAATCGCGCGTCAGTTCCGCGCCCTGGCTGTCGCTCAGCACGCGGATCACGTGCACCGCGCCGCCCGCGCTTTGCGCGAGCGCGTCGATTTCAGCGGCGAACGCGCGGCTCGCGAGCGTGCGCGCCGATGCGATCAGCCACGTCGGGCGAACCCGCCGCGTGCGCAGTCCTTCATAGACGATGTGACGCAGCATCGCGAGCATCGGCGTGATGCCGACGCCGGCGGCCAGCAACACGGCGGGGCGTGTTTCGAACGGATCGATCGTGAAGCTGCCTGCGGGCGCGCGCGCCTCGATGATGTCGCCCACTTTCAGCGTATCGTGCAGATGCGCCGACACGCGGCCTTCGCGCTTCACGCTGATCCGCACGACGCCGTCGCCCGGCGCGACCGACAGCGTGTAAGTCCGAACGACTGGCTTCGCGGCGCCGGGCAGCGTTACGCGCACCGGCAAGTGCTGGCCGGCGGCGTGCGGCACGATGCCCGCGCCGTCGGCGGGTTCGAGCCAGAACGAGCGGATCACATCGCTTTCATCAACGATCCTGCTCACGCGATACGGCCGCCACGCATCCGCGAGCGCCGCCGCCTTGATGCGTTGCGCCGCTTCGTTCCAGTCGCCGGTCATCAGCGAATTCGGCGACCAGCCTTCGTCGCGAAAAGCCCAGCGCAGCGGCAGCGCATCTTCGCGCAGCACGACGCGGCGCGGCGTGAAACGCCACAGGCGTTCCGCGCCCTGGAACGCGGCGATTTCCGGCGAATCCGTCAGCACTTGCGCGTCGCCCGTGAGTTGCAGCACGTCGCCCGTCGAGAAGTCCGCGAACACCAGGCCGGCCTTGCCGTTCACCGAAATGTTGCCGAGCGTGTTGAAGAAGAGATTGCCCGCGAAGTCGGGAATGGTGAGCGCGCCGTCGCCGTCACGGGATACGCGCACGAAACCCGCCTTGCCGCCGCGATGTGACACATCCACCTGACGATGCCCGTCCTCGCGATCGAAGTACGACGCGACGAAGAACGTATCGGCGCGCTCGATCATCGACCGCATGCGAGGCGAGCTTGCATCGAGCGCGATGGGCTGCGCTGTCGACGGCTCGTCGCGCACGAACGTGAAGTCGCGAAGTTGAATGTATTGCGGGCAATTGCCGAAGCTCTGCTCGACGCTCAGGTCGAACGCATCGCCGTTACGATGAACCACGCCGTTCACGCGATTGCGGCGGCGCGTGTGCAGTTCGATGCCGAGCATGCCGACCGATGCGCCGTCGCGCAGACCGGCATCGGCGGGATCGAGCGGATCGGGTGCGTGCGCAACGGACAGCGTCGTGGCGTCGGGCGTTTGCATGAAGCCGGGGCGGCCGGTCAGAAAGGTCGCCCAGGCGTCGCCGTGGTCATCGACCGTGCCGGCGACGACGAACGGCAATTGCGCGAAAAACTGCCGATGCTGCTCCGGCATGTAGTCGCGCACGACGCGCTGGCCGAGCGCGCGCATGCGGTCGTAGGCGCCCGCGGCCTTTTGCAGCGCGATCTCGCCGCGATGCCAGGGCGTCGCCGGGATCGAAGACGGTGTGGACATGATCTTGAGCTCCGGGCGCGGGTGTCAGGCGGCGAGACCGGCGGCCGTCTTCTGAAACGGCACGAAGCCGGGCAACGCTTCCATGCGCCGCAGCCACGCATTCACGTTGCGATAGCCGGACAGATCGACATTGCCTTCCGGCGCGCTCGAGATATAGCTGTAAAGCGCGACATCCGCGATGGTTGGATGCGCAGCGCCGATATCCGCGATCCACTCGCGATCCTGCAACTCGCCATCGATCACCTTGAGCACGGCATGCGCGCGGCCGATCACTTCGTTCGCGTCGAATTTGCTGCCGAACACGGTGATGAGCCGCGCCGCAGCGGGGCCGAACGCAATTTGCCCTGCCGCGACCGACAGCCAGCGCTGCACGGCGGCGGCGCCTTCGGGCGTGTCGGGGAGCCATTGCGTTGCGCCGGCGCGCTTGGCGAGATAGACGAGGATCGCGTTCGAATCGGCGATGGTGCGATCGCCGTCGACGAGCACCGGCACCTGACCAAAGCGATTAATGAGCAAAAACTCGGGCGACTTGTGCGCGCCCGCCGCGAGGTCGACCTGCTCCTCGTCATGCTCGATGTTCAACAGATGCAGAAAGAGGCGCGCGCGATGCGAATGCCCCGACAGCGGATGGTGATAGAGCTTCATGGCAATACCCCGGATACGGCCGGGAGACGTCCCGGCCTCTGGGAAGCAGTATCGGTTCTTGCCGTTTCGAGGTGAATACCAGCGAAATTCAAATGACTGTTCTCGTTGCGAGAACAGTGGCGTCGCGTTCAGTCGCCGCGCGGCGGCACGTTCGACTTGTCGCCCGCGAGCGGCGAACCATATCCGCCGCTGTTCGCGTTGTTCGGCAAGCCGTTGGACAACTGGGCGCGCGGATCGGCCGGATTCAGATTGAGCTCGCCGGCTTGCGCGTTGCCGTGCGTCGGATACTCGCTGCCAAGCGGAGCGCCGGGCATGAGACGCGTGCTGTTGTGCGGCGCGTTCATGTCCGTTTCGGGGCTCGGATGCAACTGCGCATGAGCGGGAGAGGCGGCCATGATCGACACGCCGCATAGAAAAGCCATTGCTCGCATCATCGACTCCTTCGAAGTCTTTCCCCGATGCCTATTTCTTGTGCTTCTTCAGCTTTGCCTTGCGCGCGGCACGATCGTCGATGATCCGCACGCGATGCTTGTCCTTCATTTTCTTCCATTTCCTGCACTCTTCCTTCGTGCGCAGGCAGCCGATGCAGAAGCCGGTCTTCTCATCGAACTTGCAGATGCTGATGCACGGTGAATCGACGCCCATACTTGTCTTGCCTCGGCTTTAACGAAGGACAACCACTTTCCCATGCGGATGCAAGCGCATCCAACTGATTGTGTCGATGACCGCGATAGATGCGGCACGCTCCCGGATAAACTCATCGGCACGAGCCTTGCTTCCACGCTTGACTACTTCGAAGAGCGCAATCGCCATGCCCCAGCTTCCCGGTCCGCGCCGGCATCCCGCCAAAGTCCTGCCGCCCGACGCGCCGGGCCTGCGCGCTCTGGCGTCGCTGCTGACGGGCGTCGTCGTCATATGCGCGCTTTACTTCGGGCGCGCGGTGATGATCCCGATCATCCTCGCCATCCTGTTGAGCTTTCTGCTTGCGCCGTTCGTCGATTTTCTGCGCCGGCTGCGCTTCGGGCAGGTGCCGTCGGTGATCGTCGCGGTCGTCGTCGCGTTGTCGGTGCTGACGGCGGTGGGGGCGCTGATCGGTGCGCAGGTTGCGCAACTCGCGGGTGATCTGCCGAAGTATCAGGTGGCCGTCGAACGCAAGGTCGACAACATCCAGCGCCTGACCGTGGGCCGCGCCGACGAGTTTCTCGGGCGCGCGTCGCGTGCGCTGAAGCGCGTGTCGCCCGCACGCGAGCAGGAGCCGCGCACCGACGAGAACAATCCGGCCGCGTCCCCGATCGACCAGCCGATGCCGGTCGAAGTTCACGAGCCGACGCCGACGCCGCTCGAACTCGCACAGCGTTTTCTGTCGCCGGTGATCAGCCCGCTGGAGACGACCGGCATCGTGCTCGTGGTCGCGGTGTTCATCCTGTTGCAGCGAGAGGATTTGCGCGACCGCCTGATTCGTCTTTTCGGCTCGCGCGACCTGCACCGCGCGACCACCGCGATGGACGAAGCCGCGCGCCGCCTCTCGCGTTATTTCCTCGCGCAACTGGGCATCAACGTGGGCGTCGGGATCGTCATTTCGATCGGGCTCGCGATCATCGGCGTGCCGGGCGCGCTGCTGTTCGGCGTAATGACGACGCTGCTGCGCTTCGTGCCTTACGTCGGCACGTGGATCGCCGCGATCGTCGCGGTGGTGTTCGCGGCGGCCGTCGGCCCCGGCTGGACGATGCTGATCTGGACCGTCGTGCTGTTCGCCATCACCGACATCACGGCGGGGCAAATCGTCGAGCCGCTGTTGTACGGGCATAGCACGGGGCTTTCGCCGTTCGCGGTGATCGTCGCGGCGATTTTCTGGAGCTGGATCTGGGGGCCGATCGGCCTCGTGCTGTCGACGCCGCTCACGCTCTGTCTCGTGATTCTCGGGCGTCACGTCGATCGGCTCGAATTTCTCGACGTTCTGTTCGGCGATCGACCCGCGCTCACGCCCGCTGAGAACTTCTATCAGCGGCTATTGGCAAACGATCCCGACGAGGCGCTCGTGCAGGCCGAATCGCTGCTGAAGGAGCGTTCGCTGATCGCCTATTACGACGAAGTCGCGCTCGAAGGGCTGCGCCTCGCCCACAACGACGTGCAGCGCGGCGTGGTGACGGCGGACCAGTTGAAGCGCATCAACGAATCGGCGCTCGACATCATCGAGGGGCTGGAGGACACGGAGGATACCGTGCCGTCCGGGCTGCGCAAGGAGGAGCCGCCCGCGAGCCCGATGTCGTCGGACGAGGCCGTGAAGATCACCTCCGAAACACCGCCCGAGCGCTTCGATGCGGCTGCGGAAGGACACACCGCGTCGGTGCTGTGCATCGCGGGTAGAAGCGAACTGGACGATCTCGCCGCGACCATCGCCGTGCAGCTGTTTCGCAAGCATGGGCTGGGCGCGGATCTGGCGGGCTACGAGGGATTCTCGCGTGGCCGCTTCGGCGAAGTGGACTTGTCCGGCGTGACGATCATCTGCGTCGTATCTTTCGATGCCGCCGAATCGCCGCCGTATCTGCGCAATCTTTTGCGCCGGCTGCATCAGCGCGCGCCGTCGGCGGAACTGATCGTCGGGCTAGTGTTTCCGGAGAGTCCGCTGCAAGGCGAAGTGCTCGTGCGAACCAGTTCGGCGGCGGTGTCGTTCAAGGAACTGGTCGATGCGTGCGTGGCCGCCGCGCGTCGGCAATCCACGGACGCGGTGTCGTGGACGGCGCCGGGCGCGTTGCCCGCCGAGCCCGCCGAGCCCGCGCAGAGTAACGTGCGGGCGGATGTCGCGGCGTTGCCCAATGCGTGAGCGGGAACGCTGACGCCCGTAACCGCCGTGACGGCCGTAGCTGGCGACGCGCCGCATTTGCGCGGGAAAGCGGGCGGTGACCCGCTCAGCGATTCCCGTCGAACAGATCGTTGAGCATGGTGTCGAACGCCGCTTGCGCGTCTTCGAGTTCCTGCAGCGCGGCGTCGAATGTTTGCAGCGCCATCTGCGATGGCCGGCCGTCGCCTTCGGGCGGAAACTGCTTCTGCAATCCGAGGAACGCGGTCTGCACCTGCTTCGTCGCATTGACGATACGTTCCATCGCTCGCGCTTCTTCCACGCGATTGTTCTCAGCGGTCATCGGGCACTCCTCGTTGGCAATGTCCTGATAGTACCAAGAGTGCCCGTTGCCGCGCCCGCGTGGCTACGCCGTGGTCCGCTCGCGCGCCGGCTCGACGGTGAAGAGACGCACCGCTTCGTCGAGCACGACGGCGCGTTCAGCGAGACGCTTCGCCGTGGCCGCAGCCTGCTCGACGAGCGCGGCGTTCTGCTGCGTCGAATCGTCCAGATGGGCGACTGCCTGATTCACCTGCGCGATGCCGTCGGCCTGTTCGCCGCTCGCCTTCGCGACTTCCATGATGATCGCCGATACGCGGTTGACCGCTTCGTCGATTGCGCGCATCTGGCTCGTCGTGCGCGACACGAGGTTCGTGCCTTCCGCGATCTGCGCGACGCTCGTCGCCACCACGTTCTCGATTTCCTTCGCCGATGCCGCGCATCGCTGGGCGAGCCCACGCACTTCGGTCGCGACGACCGCGAACGAGCGGCCCGCCTCGCCTGCGCGCGCCGCTTCGACGGCCGCGTTGAGCGCGAGGATGTTGGTCTGGAACGCGATGCCGTCGATCACATCGGTGATGTCCGCGATACGACGCGAGGCCGCGGTGATCCGCTCCATCGTCTGCTCGACCTGGCTCGCGATGCGCCCGCCGTCGTCCGCCGCGGCTTGCGCTTCCTTGACGACTTCGAGGGCGCGCACGGTGGCGTCCGCGTTGCCCTGAACGGTCGTGGTGAGCTGGTCCATCGTCGCGGCTGTCTGTTCGAGCGAAGCCGCCTGCAACTCGGTGCGACGAGAGAGATCCGTGTTGCCGCTGGAGATTTCGCGCGCGGCGTCGAGCACGCCGCCGATCTGGCCGCGCACGTCGAACACGATGGCGGCGAGATTCGCCTTGAGCTGGCCGAGCGCGCGCTGCACTTCGCCGAGATCGTCGTGGCGCGCGTCGGGGATGTCGGCGGTGAGGTCGCCGGCGGCCATGCGTGCGGCAAAGCCGGACATCGTGCGGACGGGGGTATCGAGTTGACGCGAGAGTGCGAGCCATCCCGCGATGCTGACCGCCGCGCCCGCGCCGAACGCGATCCAGAACGGCATCGGCGGAGCGCCGCGCCAGGCGGCCAGCGCCGCGATCAGCGTGACGGCCGGCATGGCGGCGAAGCCCATCGCGACGCGCGCGCTGACCGGCATGCGGGCGATGGCGGCGAGCTTGCCCGCGATGCCGCGTCGCACGAGCGCGCCGGCCACGAGCCGATGCTGCGAATTGCCGTTGCGCATGGTCGCGTAGAGGGCTTCGGCTTCGTTGATTTCAGCGCGGCTCGGCTTGACGCGCACGCTGAGGTAGCCGACGGCCTTGCCGTGCTCCATCACAGGCGTGACGTTGGCGCGGACCCAGTAGTGATCGCCGTTCTGGCGGCGATTCTTGACGAGCGCGGTCCAGGAGCGGCCGGCGCGGATGGTCGACCAGAGATCGGCGAACGCTTCGCGCGGCATGTCCGGATGGCGGATGGTGTTGTGCGGCTGGCCGATGAGTTCATCGCGCGAATAGCCCGAGACCGATACGAAGGCCGGGTTGCAGTACTGGATGTTGCCGGAGAGATCGGTCGCGGAGACGAGCATCTCCGAGGCGGGGTAGTCGAATTCGTGCTGGGTGACGGGCTGGTTGTTGCGCATGATGTCCTTTTGCTTTTTTGATATCGCGCGGTGACGCGCTTTCGCATTTCATGGACATAACGGCAGATTTCCCTACAAAGTTTAGGGGAATGCGGCGGAATGACTCAGGGTTCACGGTGCTGCTTGCGTATCGCCTGTTTTCTCTTTGCTGGCGCGCTGGAGGGAGGGGCCGACGTTCTCCATTCGAACTGGTATTGAGTTCGGCACGTTTGCGCTGTGGTGAATTCTATTCGCCTCGGTCTATTAGGCTGCCCCGCTCCGGGGAGGGGCCAGCAAATAGACCGATACGAATACAGGCTCAGCGACACATAAGACAACCGAAAGCAACCCGCAGGAAGCTTGCGCGGCAACATGCAAACAAACGCCGCGCGCCCCCAAGCGCAAAATCACTGTGCGCTCCACCCTCCATCGATCTGCAACGCAGAACCGCGCATCTCGCTCGCCGCATCGGAACACAGAAACACGGTCATATCGCCAATCTGCTCCGGCGTCACGAACTGCGCCGACGGCTGCTTCTCCCCGAGCAACTTCGCCCGCGCCGCATCCGCCGAAAGCGATTCCCGCGCTGCCAGATCATCAATCTGCTTCTGCACGAGGGGCGTCAGCACGAATCCCGGACAGATCGCATTGACCGTGACGCCAGTGCGCGCATTCTCCAGCGCCGCCACCTTCGTGAGTCCGAGAATGCCGTGCTTCGCCGCGACATACGCCGACTTGCCCGCCGATCCCACCAGTCCATGCACCGACGCAATGTTGATTACGCGTCCCCAGTTGCGCGCACGCATCGCGGGAAGCGCGACACGCATCGTATGGAACGCCGAACTCAGGTTGATTGCGATGATCGCGTCCCAGCGATCCACCGGAAACTCGTCGATCGTCGCGACATGCTGGATGCCCGCGTTGTTCACGAGCACGTCGACCGCGCCGAAGCGCTCGTTGGCGAAGGCGACCATCGCTTCGATTTCGTCAGGCTTCGTCATGTCGGCGGGATGGTGAACCGCCTGCGCGCCAGTCGCTTCGATTTGCGCGAGCGCGCCGCTCACGTCGCCGAAGCCGTTCAGCACGAGATTCGCGCCCGCGTGCGCGAGCGCCGTCGCAATGCCTAAGCCGATGCCGCTCGTCGAGCCGGTCACGAGCGCCGTCTTGCCGGCAAGCGTTTTAGATGCGGATTGAGTCATGAGCGCTTATCCTTTTATTTGGGTTATCAGACGATGCCGGTCGCGTAATACACGCCGATCACGAAGAACACAGCCAGCGTCTTGATGATCGTCACGGCGAAGATATCGCGATAAGACTCGCGATGCGTCAGCCCCGTCACCGCAAGCAGCGTGATCACCGCGCCGTTGTGCGGCAGCGTGTCCATGCCGCCGCTCGCCATCGCGACCACGCGGTGCAGCACTTCCAGCGGAATATGCGCCGCTTCCGCGCCCTTGATGAACACATCCGACATCGCCGCCAGCGCGATACTCATCCCGCCCGACGCCGATCCCGTGATACCCGCGAGCGAACTCACCGAAATCGCCGCATTGACGAGCGGATTCGGAATGCTCTTGAGGGCATCCGATACCACGAGGAAGCCCGGCAACGCCGCGATCACGCCGCCAAAGCCATACTCCGACGCAGTGTTCATCGCGGCGAGCAGCGCGCCCGCGACCGCCGCACGCGTGCCCGGCGCAAAGCGTTCCTTCACGCGCGGAAACGCCGTCACCAGCACGAGCAGAATGCCCAGCAGCAGCGCGCCTTCGACAGCCCAGATCGCGATGACCGGCTTGATGGCCGTCGTCACCGGCGTATGCACGCCCGGCAGCGCTTCAGGCGTCACGGTATAGCTCGCGCCGTACCACAGCGGAATCCAGCGCGTAAGCGCGAAGTTCGCGACGCCGACGAGCACCAGCGGCGCAATCGCCAGCAGCGGATTCGGCAGATTCGTCGACTCGACGCGCTCCGGCTCGTTCACGAGCGAGGTGCCATAGCCTTCGCCCTTGGCCATCGTCGAGCGGCGGCGCCATTCGAGAAAGCTCAGGCCCACGACGATGATGAACGCCGAACCGATTACGCCCAGCCACGGCGCGGCCCAGCCGGTCGTCTTGAAGAAGGTCGTCGGGATGATGTTCTGAATTTGCGGCGTGCCGGGGAGCGAATCCATCGTGAAGGAGAACGCGCCGAGCGCGATTGCGCCGGGCATCAGCCGCTTCGGGATATTGCTTTGCCGATACATCTCCGCCGCGAACGGATAGACCGCGAACACGACGACGAACAGCGACACGCCGCCGTAGGTGAGCAGCGCGCACACCGCGACGATCACCGCATTTACCCGCGACTTGCCGATGTAGCGAATTGCGGCCGCGACGATCGACTCGGAGAATCCCGACAGTTCGATCACCTTGCCGAACACCGCGCCGAGCAGGAACACGGGGAAGTAGAGCTTCACAAAGCCGACCATCTTCTCCATGAAGATGCCCGAGAACACCGGCGCGACGGCGGCGGGATCGGTGAGGAGGACGGCCGCGAGGGCGGCGATCGGCGCGAAAAGGATGACGCTGTATCCGCGATAAGCGGCCAGCATCAGAAACGCCAGGGCGGCGAGTACGATGAGGAACGACATTGAGTCTCCATAATGTTTGTTCTTTGCAATGTTTCCGGTGCGCCTTGTGACGGCGCTTTCGGCGGGGGGAAACTTGCAGATTCCGTGCCAACGTCCGCAGGGACTGGCTATGCGGGTATCGGCAGGCGCTTGAAGCGTCTCCGAAGGGCGAAAATGTCTACGAATCGAGACGACGTGCAGCGCCAAAGCCCGCCAACCCGCACTGCATACCGTCTCCAAAATGAGATACGCTGTCGCCAATACGAGAAAAAACGGAGACATGCGCTCATGCGCAACGACTGGATCAACGTGCCACGGACTATAGCGACGTCATGCGGCGCGCAATGGAATCGCTATTCAAGACCTTCGAAAATCTGAGCGAAGGCACTTTCATCGTCGATGCGGACTCCCGCGTCGTCTGGATCAACAAGCGGTATGCGGCGCGCTTCGGGTTCTCCGATCCGACGGACGCCATCGGCCTCGATTGCGAAGCCGTCATTCCGAACAGCCTCATGCGCGAAGTCGTCGCGACTGGCAAGCCGATTCTGCTCGACGTGCTCGAAACGGATCGCGAGCCGCTCGTCGTCACCCGGCTGCCGCTCAAGGACGATCAGGGCGCGACGGTCGGTGCGATCGGCTTCGCGCTCTTCGATGAGATGAAGGCGCTGACGCCGCTTTTCGCGCACTACTCGCGCGTTCAGCAGGAATTGATCGCGACTCGCCAGTCGCTCGCGCAGGCGCGGCGCGCGAAATACACGTTCGCAAGCTTCGTCGGCACGAGTCCGGCGAGTCTCGAAGTGAAGCGGCAGGCGCGGCGCGCGGCGCTCGTCGATTCGCCCGTGCTGCTGCTCGGCGAAACCGGCACGGGCAAGGAACTGCTCGCGCACGCGATCCACGGCGCATCGACGCGCGCCGCCAAGCCGCTCGTCACCGTGAACGTCGCGGCGATCCCGGACACGCTGCTGGAAGTCGAATTCTTCGGTGCGGCGCCGGGCGCGTACACCGGCGCGGAACGCAAGGGGCGCGTCGGCAAGTTCGAACTGGCGGACGGCGGCACGCTCTTTCTCGACGAAATCGGCGACATGCCGCTGCCCTTGCAGGGCAAGCTGCTGCGCGTGCTTCAGGACAAGGAATTCGAGCCGCTCGGGTCGAATCGCATTGTGCGCGCGGATGTGCGGATCATCGCGGCGACCTCGGCGGATTTGCCCGCGCTGGTCGCGGCGGGGCGGTTCCGCGCGGATTTGTTCTATCGCCTGAACGTGCTGACGATCCACGCGCCGCCTTTGCGCGAGCGTCTTGGCGACATCGAGGCGCTCGCTTACGCGATCCTCGAGGAGCTGTCGGGCGAAGCGCGCACCGGTCACATGAGCCAGTTCGTGCTGCACGACGACGCGCTGCGCCTGCTCACGGCCTGCGCATGGCCCGGCAACGTCCGCGAATTGCGCAATACGCTCGAGCGCGCGCTGATGCTGTCGGAAAGCGAGCATATCGATGCGCGGGCGCTCGCGCCTTTCATCGATTCAAAGCCCGCGCCGCTGCCCGCGCCCGATGACGGCGCGCCGCCCGCGCCGCCGATGCCCTACGCCGAAGCGATGAACGACTTCGAGCGGCGCTTCCTCTCAGATGCGTTGCGCGCAAGCGGCGGGCGTGTCGCGGATGCGGCGCAGCGCATCGGCATCGGGCGTGCGACGCTGTACAAGAAGATCGCGGCGCTCGGCATTGCGGTGTGACATCGGCGGCGCGCACGATCGAATGGATGCGAAAGCATCGCGTGGCATACTCGCGCAATCCATCGGGAACCAAGAATAACGACCGGAAAACAAGGGGTGCGGGATGAAGATCGGCAAAAGAATCGGCTCAATCGCGCTGCTCGCGGCGGGTGTGTCGGCGCTCGGCGGGTGCAGCAGTTCACCGCCGCTTTTTTCTGCCGATGGCCGGCCCACGCAACTCGTCACGTGCCCGGCCTATGGCGGCTGGCGTCTTTGCACGGATAACGCGAAGGTCGCGTGCCCGGGCGGTTACGACGTGCTCGAGCAGTCCAGCGAAAATAATCAGAACGCGCTGCTGCTGGCGTGCAAGGCCAACTGACGCGGGACGCTCGATGAACGGCGGCGCGCTTCAGTCGTGCTGCGTTTCCCGCAGCATCGTGACGTCGTAGCCCAGTGCGCTTGCGCGCGCGAGCAGGGTGCGGCGCAACTCCGCCGAAGGACGCGCCTCGCGCGTGAGAACCCAAAGGTAACGGCCCGTTGGCTCGCCGACGATCGACCACGTGTAGTCGTCGGCGTGATCGAGAATCCAGTAATCGCCGACATAGAACGGACCGAAGAACGACACCTTCAGCTTCGTACCGTTCGAGCCGGTCACGACTTTCGCGCGTCCTTCCGCTGCGCGATATTTCCCTGACAGTCCGCCCTCGCGGCACGCATTGACGACGGAGATCAGTCCGTCCTCACGACGCGCGTAGTTCGCGGTGACGGCCTCGCAGTTGCGCTCGAAGCGGTTCTCGTAACGCGCGAATTCGAACCAGTGGCCGAGATAGCGATCGAGATCGACCGCCTTCGACGGTTCCGGCACGTTGTCGTTACCGCTTCGCGTGGCGCCCTGCACTGCACACGCGGCCAGTGCGCCGATCCCCGCGATCACGACCAGCGCCGCTGCGCCGTACGTCCAAGGTTTTCTGAATTTCATTGCGGTTTGCGGATGAATGGGACATCGGAGGGAGCAAGGTCCGTTCCGGAACTCCTGAAAACCCTCACCTTTGCAGGGGCGAGGCGTCGCCTGAAACCGGATCGCGGTTCGTAACCCCTTGGTCTGCAAACATTTTTTTTCTGGGATGCACTTCGAGTCTGCGCGAACTGTGCGACTCCCGAATGTTCTCACCGCAAACCGGAACGACCAGTCGGCAGCGGTGCGGCGTCACTTCCGGCGAGACCGCGTGCACTTCAGCAAAGCCTTAAGTATCAGCGGCTTGCATTCCCTCTCGCGCCGCAGCGAGCCGGCAGAACGATCCATCCGTGAGCCACGCCGTGCGGACCGTCTCACCGTCGCGCGACTCCCGAACTCTCTCACCTTTGCGATCGCGGGTATGCTTTGGCTCCTTCCGCGTTCCGCAAACGCCTCACATGTCATCGCTGGTTTCCGGGCTGCCCGCGCTGCTCGCTCCGCTTTTCTCGATCATCCTGCCGGTTTTCGGCCTCGTCTTCGCCGGCTTTGCATGCCGCAGGCTCGACAAGCTCGGACCGGCCGCGGCATCGGAATTGAACCGGTTCGTCGTTTTTCTCGCCTTGCCCGCGCTGCTCTTCGACACGATGGCGAAAACGCCGCTCGCCATGCTCGATCAGCCCGCGTTCATTGCGGTGTTCGGGATCGGATCGGCGGCCGTGTTCGCGTTGACGCTCGGCGTGCGGCTGATGCAATCGCGGCCCCTCGCCGACGCCAGCATCGACGGGCTCAACGCGGCCTATCCGAACACGGGCTTCGTCGGCTTGCCGCTTTGCCTGCTGGCGTTCGGCAAGGAGAGCCTCGCGCCGGCCGTCATCGCGACGATCTTGACGGTGTGCGTGCTGTTCGGCGTGGCGATCGTCCTGATCGAACTGGGCTTGCAAACGCAGCGGCACATCGGCGCGACGCTGTGGCGCGTCGCGAAATCGCTCTGCAAGAATCCGTTGTTGATCGCACCGGTCGCGGGCGCGTTGTTCAACGCGTCGGGACTGGCCGTGCCGCAGGGCGGCGAGGCGCTCATCAAGCTGCTGGGCGGAGCGGCGAGTCCCTGCGCGCTGGTCGCGCTCGGGCTGTTTCTCGGCGGCAAGAGCGAAGCGCACAACGTCAGGACGACGGGCGTGCTCGTCGCCTTGAAGCTGATTGCGCAGCCGCTTCTGACCTGGTGGCTCGCCGTTCACGTGTTCAATCTGCCGGGGCTGTGGGCGAAGACGGCGGTGATACTGAGCGCGCTGCCGACCGGCACCGGCCCGTTCATGCTCGCGGAGTTTTATCGGCGAGATGGCAGCGTGACATCGGGCACGATACTGTTTTCGACCGTGCTGTCGCTCGTCACCGTCACGCTGTGTCTTGCGGTCATGCTCTGAGCGCGCGCCGATTATTACGTTGACGACAAGAATTACTTCAGGGGAATGCGCTTTTTCAGCAGCCGCCTCATGGATAAAGTTCGCTCATCGATCATGTCCGATCGGCAAACGAACTCCGGAGATGTCTCATGAAGCGCATTCTTTCTATCCTGGCTGCGTCCATCGCTCTTTTCACTGCCGCCGGCGCGGCGCAGGCAGCGGACGCGCAGCAGGCTTCGTCCTGCCAGGGGCCGGCGTCGCAATGTAATGTGTTTTTCGGGCAGTAAAGCCAGCGTTATGGCGGACAGGAGGCAATCTCCTAAGCAACAACGCCTCGCATTGTTTCATCCATGAATCGAAACCCGCCGTCCTGCCATCCAACTCCCCCAGTTATCCACAGAATCTGTGGATAAACTTGGGGATAGCTGAGCGCAAACCGTGTAGTGACGCGGCACGAACTGGACTGCGCGATTCATCACAAAAATTGGTTCAATCGCCACGCTGCGCCCACGCGTGACGGTTCCCCTTCGATCCGAATATGATGTGTCCTCGCGACCGGCGGAAGCCCGCCGGCTCACTCACTCTCATCGACGGGGGATCAGGTCATGGCCTACAAGATCGCGGTGGTCGTAGGAAGCCTGCGACGCGATTCGTTCAACAGACAACTCGCGCATGCACTCGAAACGCTCGCACCGGACGACTTCACGTTCGAGCACGTCGATATCGGCAGCCTGCCGCTCTACAGCCAGGAATACGACAGCGACTTTCCGGAGTCCGCGCGCACGCTCAAGCAAAAAATCTCGGAAGCCGATGGCCTGCTGTTCGTCACGCCCGAGTACAACCGCTCCATTCCGGGCGTCCTGAAAAACGCCCTCGACTGGGGCTCACGCCCGTGGGGACACAGCGCATGGGGCGGCAAGCCGGGCGCCGTCATCGGCACGTCGCCGGGGGCGATCGGCACGGCCATCGCACAGTCGCATCTGCGGGGCGTCTGCGCGTATCTCGATATCGCGTTGCTCGGCCAGCCGGAGATGTACATCAAGCACGACGAGAAGCGCATCGACGCGAACGGGAACATCGTCAGCGAAGATACGCGCAAGTATCTGCAGGGCTTCATGGACAAGTACGCCGCGTGGGTGCGCGACCACGCCGCCGCCTGACGCAATGAAAACGGCCCGCGCGAGCGGGCCGTGTGGTCAGGAAGTGATCACGCGCATCAGACGTGATGTTGCCCCGTCACGCGATCCCAGCCGTGACGGACCGCCGCCTTGAATCGATCCCACGTATCGCCTTCCGGATGCCGCGTCGCCCAGTCGCGGCGCATTTCATACTCCATCTGATCGTCCCATGCGCGGCTGCGGAAGCGATCGTCGTTGCCGAGCGTCGCGCCGTAGCGATACGCGCCCTGATAGTCCTCGTACGGCTCGCCGGTCGCGGCATACTTCGCGTCGTAATCGGCGCGGAAGTCTTCCTCGTACTCCATGTATTCGTTCGGCGTCGTGCGCGGCCCGAGCGGCACGGCCGCCTGCGACGCCGCCGACGTGCCGATGGGATCGCCAGACGCGCCCATCGCCGGCATCGACTGCGATTGCGCCTGATTCTGCATGTTCAACTGCTGCGGCTTCGCGGGCTCGTCGAGCGGGCTGAGCGGCTCGATGGTATCGATCGAACGCCAGTCCGTGTCCGGATCGACACGCACGCCGGGCAGCGGATCGCGGCTACTCGCACCGGGCAACTCGCCCGCGTCCGCGCCCACTTCGGCACCCGACGCCAGCGGATCGGCGGGCGTCCCGGCAAGCGGATCGATGCCCGTGGTCGCCAGCGGATCGCGTCCGGTCACCGGATCGCGGCCTGCCAGCGGGTCGCTGGCGGTGCGGACAGTCGTCTTCGTTTCGACCTGCTCGTACTGGACGCTCGACGGCTCCGCCCTGTCGCGCTGCGGCCGCGCGCCGGGCATCAGCGCATCGTCGGCGGGATCGCTCACGTAATCGCGCGAAGTGAGCGTCGCGGGATCGGTGCGGGCGGGAACATCGACGCGCGGCGCGCCGACGGGATCGACCAGCGGATCTGAAAGCGGCGCGACGGCCGGATCGCCGACATCCGCACGCGGATAGGCCCGCGCGCGCGGCGCGGTGTCGACACGCGGCTCGTTCACCGGCGCCTTGCCCGGCACGCCGCTGCCCAGTCCGAGACCGAGTTCGTCGAGGATCGAGTGATCGCGGCTGTCGCTTGCGGCGGGCGTCGTGCTTGCGCCATGCGAGAGCGTCGACCAGCTCGCCGCGCGTTCGTCGATGTCGATCGCGCCGCGATCCGACAGCGTCACGCGGGCGATTTCGGCCTGCTCATGGCTGACCGTATCGACGGCGACGAGCACCGCGCCGCGCCGCACGGCTTCTGAATAATGCGCGACTTCGGGCGGATGATCGCGCCCGCCGAAGAGCATGCTGAAGAAGCGCTCGATGTTGGCGAGCACGCCCGGCTCCGAGTGCGTCTGGGCGTCGGGCATGTCGGACGGCACCGCGGCGTCGTCGCGTTTCGGGTTCGCCTGCAACTCGATGTCGGTGCGCGCGAAGCCCGCGCTGATCAGCGCCGAGCGCGCATCTTCGGCCTGGTCGTAGGTATCGAATACTCCGATGACGGTGTGTCGCATGGTCGCCTCCTCGCTTCTCGCGGTGTTCCGGGGATCGGCAACGGTCGGTTGCCGCACGTGCGTGTGATGACGCAACTGCCGTGCCGGATCGCGAGGCGTGGTGCGCACGGCGCTGCGCTCGACGCGCGACGCCGCTGCTTTTACAAGGCCGGCTGCAAAACTGCGATCAGCGATCGACGGGGCGCGCGGCCTGTCCTTCGCGGATGCCGCGCAAAAGCGAATCGAGCAGGGCGATATCGAAGGGTTTCGACAGCACGCGCGCGTCGACCTGCCGTGCGCGGTCGAGTTCTTCCGCATAACCGGTGACGAGAATCACGGGGACGCGCGGCTCGAAGCGCTGCATGCGCTCCGCAAGGTCGATGCCGTTCAGTTGTCCCGGCATATGGATGTCGGACAGGATCACGTCGAACGGAAAGCCCGACGGCGAAGCGGCGTCGCGCGACGATTCGAGCAGCGTCATCGCGGTATCGGCGTTGAAGACGTAGGTGACCTGGTGGCCCATCATCGTCAAAAGCGCCTCGGTGCCTGCCGCGACTTCCTCGTTGTCTTCGACCAGCAGCACGCGCAGGCCATCCGCTTCCGGGACGGTCGCGGCGGCCGGGTCCGCGCTGCTCTCGGCTGTGCCGGCCGCGGCTGTGCGCGGCAAGTAGAGGCGCACGGCCGTGCCCGCGCCGACCGCGCTGTCGATGGTCGCCAGGCCGCCCGCCCGCTCGCAGAACGCGAAGACCTGCGGCAGGCCGAGGCCGGTGCCCATGCCTTTTGGCTTCGTCGTGAAAAGCGGCTCGAACGCGCGCCCGAGCACCTCCGGACGCATGCCGACGCCGGTGTCCTGCAGCGTGATCTGCACGAACTCGCCGGTCAGCGGAAAGCCGTCTTCGTGACGGAAGCGCACGTTGTCCGCGCGCACGGTGAAGGCGCCGCCGTTGGGCATCGCGTCGCGTGCATTGACCGCGACGTTGATGAGCGCGAGCTCGAGTTCGGCGGGATCGACCCGGATCGTCCCGACATCCGGCGATACTTCGACGTTCAGCGCGACCTTCGCGCCGAGCGACGCGCGCAGCAGCTCGCGCACCGCCGACACCCACTGACCGAACGCGATGACCTCGCTTCTCAACGGCTGCTTGCGGGCGACGCCGAGCAACTGGCGCGTCAAGGACTGACCGCTCTTCAGCGCGCGTTCCATCGCGGACAGTTCGCGGTCGAGGCCGACCGGGCCTCGCCGCCGCGCGATCTGCACATTGGTGGAGACGATCATCAGCAGGTTGTTGAAGTCGTGCGCGACGCTGCCGACCAGATTGCCGAGCGCTTCCATCTTGCGCGCCTGCCGGTATGCGGATTCGATCGAGCGGCGCATCGACGCTTCCGCCTGCCAGCGCTCCCACGCTTCCTCTTCGATCGCGAGCCGCCGCAGCGACTGCCCGATCACGCCCCACAGCACGACGCACGGCGCGAGTATCGACAGCGCGAGCACGCTCAGGTGCCGATACCACTGCTCCCAGATCGTCGAGATCGGATAGCCGCTCGACACATAGACCGGATACGCGCCGACTCGCCGGAACGCGACGATTTTCAGTTCGTTATCGAAGCCCGACACCATCTTGACGACGCCGCTGCGCGCGCCCGCCTTGTAGGCGGCCCGCAGCGGCGAGTTCGCGGTGAGCGCCGTGGGGGTCGATGGCCGGTCGGGAAACCACGCGAGCACTTCGCCGTCCGCGCGGGCGAGGCCGAGCGAGATGGTCGCACGGTCGCCGAGCAATTCGCGGTAGAACGCGTTGAAGTAGGGCGGCCGCAGCGCGATCGTCACCATTCCCCGGAAGCGGCCGTCGGTCGCGCGGCGCGCAATCGCCGTATTGAACACGCGCTCCTTCACGACGCTTCCGAGCATGACCCGCGAAATCTGCTCGGCGTCCCTGCTGTCGCGCAGGCCTTTGAAGTCCTCGCGATCGCCGACGGACACATCGGGCGTGGGCCAGCCGCGACTCGTCGCGAGCAGTTTGCCATCGGGCCCGAAAACGGATGCCGCGGCGACCTGGGGATAGCTGCCGATCATCTCCGCCAGCCGCTCGTGGATGATGACGTCCTGCTGATGGATCGCGTTGGCTTCGAGATCGTCGAGCAGATCGACGATGCGCTCGTTCAACGTCACGTTGAGATCGAAGACTTTGAGCGCGTGCTCTTCCGCCACGCGCGCATTGCGGGCGACGAGTTCCGATGCGCTGGCTTCGCGGGCGCGATAGTCGGAAATCGCGGTGATCGCCACGTACACGCACGGAAGCACGACGGCCGCGATGAGCAGCGCATAGAGCGTCAGGCGTTGCGCCGCGAAGTTTCGCTCGGGAACGACCGGAAAAGGCGGCTCTTCCTGCCTGTGCCCCGAGGCGAGCTCGGTGTCGGGTTCCTCACGTTGCAGCGTCATATTTGGCAGCGAAGTGGAAAACTTTACTTGTGAGGCGTGTCGTTCTTTCCTTGCGGCGGCGACGAAGGACGGCCGCACGGGGGTAAAGGTCGATTGCATGCACGAACCGTACCGACGCAGAGACCGCCGCAGCAGGAGACCGAACGGGCGTGCGTGCAGCGAGTTAGCGAGTTTATCGGAAGCGCAAACGTACACAGAAGGATGGAATACGACGGCGCTGAGATTCGCAAGTTAGGAAGTTCTTAAAAGCGGCGATTTTTAGCGGATTACACCCGACTTGGCGGCTGGTTGAGTTGCTTCCCTATCGTCTTAAGCCGACAATGGAATCCTCTGATTTATACGCCAGAAGAGCGTCTTGCCGAGATGACTCGATGCGCGAGGGTTTTAGAGACTCCGCGCCACGGACGATGGCGGGACAGGCCGGTTGCGCACCTGCACGAAGCAAATGACAGACGACGCGTGATTCCTTGCGCGGCGCGCGGCGCCGGGCCGTCTGGTTGGCGATGAAACCGCGCAACCCTAAAGATCATTGCGGCGGCGCCGTAAATACATGCGAGAGCATGCCGTGTCTGTCATGACGGCTCTCGGCCCGAAGCTCATTGACCCGACCGACCATGCCTTTGCCGATTGTCATTGCCGATGATTCCCTGCTCGCCCGCAAGGTGCTGACGCGCGCGCTGCCCGAGGACTGGAACGTCGACATTTCCTACGCGACGAACGGGCGCGAGGCGCTCGAGTTGTATCGCGCAGGCCGCGCCTCTGTGATGTTCCTCGACCTGACGATGCCCGACATGACCGGCTATCAGGTGCTCGACGCCCTGCAGCACGAGGATTTGAACACGTTCGTGATCGTCGTTTCCGCCGATGTCCAGCCGATGGCTCAGGAACGCGTACGGGCGCTCGGCGCGATCGCCTTCCTGCCGAAGCCCGTGACGCCCGAAGCGCTGCGTCCCGTTTTGAAGGAGTACGGACTCCATGGTTGACCCCGCCCTCAACGAAGACCAGCGCGACGCGCTGCAGGAAGTCGCCAACATGGCGATGGGCCAGGCCGCGACGCGCCTGTCGAAGCTGCTCGGCACGTTCATCGAGTTGTCGGTGCCGCGCGTGCGCGTCGTCGGCGTGGCGCAGGCGTCGGAGGCGTTGCGCGAGATGACCGGCATCACCGATGCCGTCACCGCTGTGCGTCAGGGCTTCCGCTCGGATATCAAGGGCGAGGCGATCGTGTTGTGCAAGAGCGGCAGCGTGGATCAGCTTTGCGCGCTCGTCGACGATCCGTACACCAAGTCCACCTACGAGACGACCACGCGCACCGAACTTATCTTCGACGTGGCGACGGTGCTGATGGGTGCATGTGTGTCGTGCATTCTCGAACAGCTTGGACGTGCGCCGATCTTTTCGCCGCCGGGCATGCTGGGCCTGGAGCTCGCGCTCGACGATGTTTTTCAGCCGGCGATGCTCGCGTGGAAAACGGCGCTTTTGCTCGAAGTGAACTTCGCGCTGGAAGATCACAGCTTCCGCGCGCATCTCGTGATGCTGATGGCGGAAGACGCGATCCAGCACTTGCGTGACGCGCTCGATGCGCTGTTGTCGAGTCTCTGAGCGGCATCGTCATGGAAGAACTGCGGCATGTGCTGAGCGAACTGGTGATCGAGCGCGTGGGCTTTGGCATCTTCGTGCTCGATCGCGATCTGAACGTGCTGATGTGGAATCGCTTCATGGCGGATCACAGCGGCAAGACGGCCGAGCAGGTCACCGGCAAGTCCATTTTTTCGAGCTTCCCGGAGCTGCCGCGCGTGTGGCTGACGCGCAAGGTCGAAAGCGTGTTTCAGCTTGGCAGTTTCGCGTTCAGTTCGTGGGAGCAGCGGCCGTATCTCTTCAAGTTCGACCATGACCGGCCGATCACGGGCGGCGTCGATTTCATGCAGCAGGACTGCACGTTCATGCCGCTCGCGCAGGACGGCGAAGTGCGCGCGGTGTGTGTGACCATTTCCGATGCGACGCACGCGAGCATGATGCAGCGCGCCCGCGACGAGGCGGTGGCGAAGCTGCAGGAATTCGCGGATCGCGACGGGTTGACGGGCATTGCAAACCGGCGCTATTTCGATCTGCGTCTGCGCGACGAGTTCTCTCGCTGGCAGCGGTATGACGGTGATTTGTCGATGCTGCTGTTCGATCTGGATCACTTCAAGCGGATCAATGACGAGCTGGGGCATCTCGTGGGCGACACGGTGCTGCGGGTGATGGCGGAGCGCGTCGCCGCAGCGGTGCGGGTGCAGGATGTGTTCGGGCGCTTCGGCGGCGAGGAGTTCGCGCTGCTCCTGCCCTGTACCAGTTTCGACGATGCAATGATCGTCGCTGAGAAAGTGCGTTGTGCTATTTGCGAGACGCCTATCGATGTGCAGGGGGCGCGGGTGCCCGTCACCGCTAGCGTCGGGGCGGCTTGCGCGAAGCGCGGGGTGACTACGTCGTATGAGGCGCTCATCAATGAGGCTGATGCCGCTTTGTATGCGGCCAAGCGGCAGGGGAGGAATCGGGCGATCGGATTTCGGTGAGTTTTCTTATCGTTGGAACTTGTTTTAGCGTCGGTCTATTAGCTCGCGCCTCTTCGGGGCGGGGTTCACGTTCCAAACCCTGCCAAGCAGCACGTCACCCCCCACGAACAATTGCTATACTCTTTGCCGCTTCCGGCGCAGCCATCCTTGGGTGCCAGCCGGCCCACGCCAGCTGTCCCCGTCGGCTCTGCGCGAACCTTCGAAACCTTAAATCTTGCCCTTGGGGGCGCCACAGCGGAGTCCGTCTTGGCCGTTTCCAACATCATCGCCGACGAATCCACCACCGACGCCGCAAAGGCATCGTCGGGAAGTTCGTTCTATCTCGCGATGCGCATTCTCCCGGCTGCCCAGCGAGACGCGATGTACCAGATCTACGCCTTCTGCCGCGCCGTCGACGACATCGCCGACGAAGGCTCGCTGCCGCGACGGGAACGCGCGCTCGCACTCGAACGCTGGCGCGAAGACATCGACGCCTGCTATCGCGGCGCGCCCCCACGCTCGCTCGAACCGCTCACGCGCCATATCCACGCGTTTCAACTCTCGCGCGACGACTTTCAGGCCGTCATCGACGGCATGGCGATGGACGCCGCCTGCGACATCGTCGCGCCCGACGAAGCCACGCTCGACCTCTATTGCGATCGCGTCGCAAGCGCAGTCGGGCGGCTATCGGTGAGAATCTTCGGGATGCACGAGGACGCCGGCCGGCGTCTCGCGCATCACCTGGGCCGCGCGCTGCAACTGACCAACATCCTGCGCGATATCGACGAAGACGCCGCCATCGGCCGGGTCTATCTCCCGCGCGAACTGCTCGCGCGCGAAGGCATCTCCACGAGCGATCCCGCCACCATCGTCGGCGATGCGCGCCTGCCGCGCGTCTGCGCCGTGCTCGCCGAACGCGCGAAAGGCCACTACGCGCAGTCCGACATCATCATGGCCGCCTCGCCGCGCCACGAAGTGCGCGCGCCGCGCATCATGTCGGCGGCGTACCGGACCGTGCTCGACGCCAATCTCAAACGCGGCTTCGACCTGCCGCGCACGCGCGTGCGCACGCCGCGTGCGCGTCTGCTGTGGATCGTGGCGCGCAACCTCCTCTAATGTCCGGTCCGGTCTTCTTGGCCGGCGCCGGCCTCGCGTCCGCAGTCCTGGCGCAACGGCGCGGCGCGTGCGTCGCGGCGGTCGACTTATCCGGCACGGATTCAAAGGAACAGGTAAGCTCCCTCGCTTTCGACGACGCGGACGAGTCCGTATCGGTCGAGCCGGGCGATGAAGCCGTGCTCGCCATGACGCCGGCTGTCGCGGCGATCGTGACCGTGCAGTTCGCGGTCGATGTGCCGATCGCCTTCGCCGGCTCCGCGCGGCTGACGTTCTTCGTGAACGGCGCGTCGCACTGGCTCCAGGCGAGCGATGGCCGGATCACCGCCAGCATCGCCGATGCAGATCGCCGGCTCACGACGCCGCACGAAGCCATCGCGGCCAGCGTCTGGCGCGAGGCCGCGAAGGCGATGCGCCTGCCGGAAGCGCCGATGCCGCCGTGGCAAGTCGCCGTCGAAGAGCAGGCGACGCTCGCCGCCGTGCCGTCGCAGAAAGGCTTGCGGGCCGCGACGCGCACGCGCTGGCCCAACTTCACGCTCGCGGGCGACCGGACGGCGACCGGCCTGCTCGCGACGATCGAAGGCGCTGTCCGCTCAGGCCAACAGGCCGCGGATGTGCTGATGAACCCATCGATGGAACGCTGATGAACGATTTATCCCTGTCGGCCGTGGGCGCGCCGGTATCGAACGCCGCGCTGGACCACGCCGTCACCGAAGCCACCGATGCGCTGCTCGCAGCGCAACATCCCGACGGATATTGGCTGTATGAACTCGAGGCCGACGCCACGATTCCGGCGGAATACGTGCTGCTCGTCCACTATCTCGGCGAAACCGCTGACATCGCGCTGGAAGCGAAGATCGGCCGCTACCTGCGGCGCATCCAGCTCGACGACGGCGGCTGGCCGCTCTTCACCGACGGCGCGATGGACGTGTCCGCGTCCGTGAAGGCGTACTTCGCGTTGAAGATGATCGGCGATTCCCCCGACGCCGAACACATGCAGCGCGCCCGCCGCGCGATTCTTGCCGCCGGCGGCGCGGAGAAGGCCAACGTCTTCACGCGCATCCTGCTTGCGCTGTTCGGCGTGGTGTCCTGGCGCGCGGTGCCGATGATGCCCGTGGAAATCATGCGCCTGCCGGTGTGGTTCCCGTTCCACTTGTCGAAGGTGTCGTACTGGGCGCGCACGGTCATCGTGCCGCTGCTCGTGCTCAACGCGAAGCGCCCGAAGGCGCGCAACCCGCGCGGCGTGCGGATCGACGAAGTTTTTCGCGATTCGCCCGTCAACACCGGCATGCCGCACCGCGCCGGGCATCAGAGCCGTGGCTGGTTCGCGTTCTTTCGCGTGGTCGATTCCATCCTGCGCGCCACCGACGGCGCCTTCCCGAAGGCGGGCCGCGAACGTGCGATTGCGGAAGCCGTGCGTTTCGTCGACGAGCGTCTCAACGGCGAAGACGGCCTCGGCGCGATTTTCCCGGCGATGGCCAATTCCGTGATGATGTACGACGTGCTCGGCTATCCGCCCGAGCATCCGCACCGCGCCATCGCGCGCAAGTCGATCGACAAGCTGCTCGTCATCGACGAATCCGGGGACGGCGAAGCGTACTGCCAGCCGTGCCTCTCGCCGGTGTGGGATACGTCCCTTGCCTCGCACGCGCTGCTCGAAACCGGCATGCCGAAGGCGCGGGCGGCGGTGGCGCGCGGTCTCGAATGGCTGCGGCCGCTGCAGATTCTCGACGTGCGCGGCGACTGGTTCCTGCGCCGCCCGAACGTGCGGCCCGGCGGCTGGGCGTTCCAGTTCGCCAATCCGCATTACCCGGATGTCGACGACACCGCCGTCGTCGCGATGGCGATGGAGCGCGCCGATCGCGAGAACGGCACGGCGATGTACGGCGAGGCGATCTCGCGGGCGCGCGAATGGGTCGTCGGCATGCAAAGCAGTGACGGCGGCTGGGGCGCGTTCGAGCCGGAAAACACGCAGTTCTATCTGAACAACATTCCGTTCTCGGATCACGGCGCGTTGCTCGATCCGCCAACCGTCGATGTCTCCGCCCGCTGCCTTTCGATGCTCGCGCAGCTCGGCGAGACGCCCTCCAACAGCGAGCCCGCGCGCCGCGCGTTGGAATACGTCGTGCGGGATCAGGAGCGCGACGGTAGCTGGTACGGGCGTTGGGGCATGAACTACATCTACGGCACGTGGTCGGCGCTGTGCGCGCTGAACGCAGCCGGCGTCGCGCCGACGGATGCCCGCGTCAAGCGCGGTGCGGAGTGGCTCATCGGCATCCAGAACGCCGACGGCGGCTGGGGCGAGGACGGCGACAGCTACAAGCTCGACTATCGGGGCTACGAGCAGGCGTCGAGCACCGCTTCGCAGACGGCGTGGGCGCTGCTCGGGCTGATGGCGGCGGGGCTCGTCGAGCATCCGGCGGTCGCGCGGGGCATCGCCTATCTCGTGCGGACGCAGACCAAAGACGGCCTGTGGGACGAAGCCCGCTTCACGGCAACGGGCTTTCCGCGCGTCTTCTACCTGCGATACCACGGCTATCGCAAGTTCTTCCCGCTTTGGGCGCTCGCGCGCTATCGCAACCTGACGCGCGAAGGTCAGACGCGCGTCACGGTGGGCATGTGAACACGCCGCGCGGGCGACGGGCGGACGGCGTGCCCGTCGTCGCGGTGACGGGCATGGCGTTCGAGGCCAGGATCGTGCGCGGAAGCGGCGTCGATGTCGTGTTCGCGGCGCGGTCGGACTGGCTGGAGCGCGCGTTGTCGGATGCGGTGGCGCAGGGGTGCTCGGGCATCATCAGTTTCGGAACGGCGGGCGGGCTCGCGCCGGATCTGGAGCCGGGCGCGCTCATCGTCGCGCAAAGCGTCTGCGGGCCTTTCGGCACGCTGCGGACGGATGACGCGTGGAGCGCGCGCATCGTCGAGGCGTTCGCCGGCACGCCGCTCGCGCGCATCACGCGGCGCGGCCCGATGGCGGGCGTCACCGAGCCGGTCAAAAGCGAGGCCGACAAACGCTCGCTGCATTCGTCGACGGGCGCGCTCGCCGTCGATATGGAATCGCATATCGCCGGTGCCATCGCGACGGCGCGCGGGCTGCCGTTCGCGGTATGCCGCGCGGTCGTCGATCCGGCATGGCGCACGCTGCCGCCCGCTGCGACCGCGGGCTTGCGCGACGATGGCACCACGGCCATCGGCCCGATTCTTCGCGAACTTGCGCGCCAGCCGTCGCAGTTGGGCGCGATGCTCAAGCTCGCGGGCGATGCGCGCGCCGCCCGCACGACGCTCGTGCTGGCGCGGCAGGCAATGGAAACAGCGGGGGCGCTTTCCTTCGCCTAGAGCCTTGCATTCTGCGGGTTAACCCTCACTTCAGTATAATCAGGGAAAACCCTAGGTGATGACGCGGTGGATGCGTCGCCACGGGAACGCGAGGACAACGCAAATGAATTTTCACACTCGGAAGTGGGTCAAGCCGGAAGACCTGAACCCAAACGGCACGCTGTTCGGCGGCAGCCTGCTGCGCTGGATCGACGAAGAAGCGGCCATTTACGCCATCTCGCAACTGGGCAACCAGCGTGTCGTCACGAAGTTCATGTCGGAAATCAACTTCGTCAGTTCGGCGCGTCAGGGCGACATCATCGAACTGGGCATTACTGCGACGCACTTCGGCCGTACGTCGATCACGCTGCGCGCGGAAGTCCGCAACAAGATCACGCGCAAGAGCATTCTGACCGTCGAGAAGATGGTTTTCGTCAATCTGAACGAGCAGGGCGAGCCGGAGCCGCATGGCCGCACGCAGATTCTTTATGCCGATGAACTGTTCGAAGCCTATCGACGCGATCAGCGCGCAGTGGAAGCGCCAACCGTTTCCAGCGACGACCTGACTCGCGAAGAAGTCGCGGAAGCGCATTGAGAATAAAAAACGGGCGCCTGAGCGCCCGTTTCACCGACAAGACCTACTTGCTCTCGGCCGGATCCTCGTATTTCGGCAAACCCTGGCCTTCGCTGGAACTGGGCGATGGCGCTCCTTTACTCGTGGCCGGAGCCTGCGTCGAACTTTCTCCCGCGCCCGGCGCGGGCGACTTCGGCCCGATGCCGCCGGCCGGCGACGCCGCCGCGCCCGGATCGACATAAGTCGGCAAGCCTTGCTCGCTGCTGCCGCCGCCCGTCGCGCCCGGCGCACTCGCGCCCTCCGGCGCGCTGACGCCCTCGTCGCCGTAGTCGGGCAGTGTCGCGGACGAACCGCCGCCCGTCAGCAGGTACTGGCGGCGCTGCGTATAGGCGTCGCGCACGAACGCGTACTTGTCGAGCGCAGCCTGCGAAAGCAGGTCGGTCGCGCCGAGCAGATCGGCCCGCGCACTCACGAAGTTCACGCCGTACAGCGGCCAGCGAATCTCCGAACCGGCATAGCTCACCGGATTCACGCGCCAGTCGACGAGCCACGTCGTCGAATCGCGTACCGAACTCGGCCCGAGCAGCGGCAACACGAGATACGGCCCCGACGGCATGCCGTAGTGCCCGAGCGTCAGTCCGAAGTCCTGATGATGCTTCGGCAGCCCCGCCGGCGATGCAATGTCGATCAACCCGCCGATCCCGAACACCGAGTTCATCGCGATACGCATCAAGTCCTGCGTCGCATCGGTGATCTTGAGTTGAAGCAGGTTGTTCGCGAAGTTGCTGAAATCGCCCAGATTCGAGAAGAAGTTGCTGACTGCCGTGCGGAACGGACTCGGCGTCCAGTCGACGTAAAACTGCGCGACGGGCCGCGCGACGTAGGTGTCGAGCCCGTCGTTGATCTTGAAGATGGTGCGGTTCATCGGTTCCAGCGGATCGCGCGGATTGCGATCGGGGCCGGTTGCACATCCCGTCATCACAAGCGCGCCCGCGATGACAGCGCCCGTCGTCACCTTGCGCAGCGCGGCAGCGGCAGGCGCCGCTGAGGCCATTCTCATTCTTCAATTCCTCTTAGATTGTCGTGTCGCTGGCTTGCGCGCAGCTTTGCCCGCTCCGCCGCGCGCACCTTGCGCGGCTTGCCCATCAGCACCGGCTGAAAGACCACCGCGCCAATCAGCGTGCAGAAGAGCGACAGCGCGAGCAGCCGTCCCATGCTGGACGTGCCGGGGTGATGCGAGAACCAGAGACTGCCGAACGCGGTGGCGGTGGTCGCCGCGCTGAACATCACGGCGTGCGTGAGGCTCGATTGCAGCAGGCGCGTCTGCCCCGACCGCCACGCCATCACGAAGTAAATCTTGAACGCGACGCCGACGCCCAGCATCAACGGCAACGCGATGATGTTCGCAAAGTTGAGCGGCATGCGGAACACGACGCACAACTCCAGCGTCACGACGGCCGAGACGAGCAACGGTACCAAAGTTCGCAAAACATCGCCGAAACGGCGAAGGGCGAGCCACAGCAGCACGGTGATCGCGATGAGCGAATAGAGCGCGGCGTGCTCGAACGCCTCGATGATCACCTCCGCCGAATGACGCACGGAGATCGGCCCGCCGATCGCGTTCGGTTCCGCCTTGACGACGGCGTCGGCGAAACGGGCGAGCAGCGTGTCGTCATTCCGGTCGACGCCGGGCGGGGCCTTCGGCGACACGTTGACGAGCGCCTGCCCGTTGGCCGTGACCCAGTTCTCGACCATCGAAGGCGGCAGCGTCTCGCGGGTGATCTCCGTCGGCTGCAGCAGCGCGCGCAGTTGCGCGAGCGCGAGACGCAGCGGCTCGGCCATCGCCTGCTCGGCGCGATCGCGGGCGGCGGCATCGGCCTGGGCGAGCCTGGCAAGCGTCTGCGACAAGTGCTTCGCTTCGGCGGCGCCCGCGCCGGGATGCTCGTCGGCGGCAAGCGATAACTGGTTCGACACGCGCTTCAAGGTCGCGACGCGCACCGCGTCCGTCACGGGCGACGCGACCGGCTGATCGAGCGCCGGCAGCAGTTGGTCGGCGGCGGCCTTGATCATTGCGAGCTTCTTCGGCTGATCGGCCGGAATCAGCGACGACAGCGTCGTCGCGCGCTCGACCTCCGGCAGCGTTTCGAGCTTCGCCGCGATGCGATCGGCGTCCGCGAGCGAAGGCGCGAGCACGGCGACATCGTTGACTGCGGCTTCGGGCGAATCTGCGAGCGAGATGAGCGTCGCCATCGATTCGGTATGCGGGTCCTTCAAATGCAGCGGATTGAAGTCGAAGCGCAGGTACGCGAGCAGCGGCAGCGCGCCGACCACGATGACGAGCGTGCCGATCAGCACCGGCTTGCGATGCCGGTCGAGGAATTCATCGACGGGAGCGAGCAGCGGAAAGCCCGGCGCCCTGGCTTCGCCCGGCGGCGCGAAGACCTTGATCAGCGCGGGCAGCAGCGTCATGTTGGTCAGATACGCGACGAACATGCCGACGCCCGCAATCAGCCCGAGTTCCGACACGCCGCGATACGCAGTCGGCAGGAACGAGAAGAAGCTCGCAGCGGTGGCGGCGGCGGCGAGCGTGAGCGGCACCGCGACGTGCCGCGCCGTCTCGGCAAGCGACACATCGAGCCGCTTGTGCCGGTGGCGTTCCTCGCGATACTTCACGCCGAACTGAATTCCGAAGTCCACGCCCAGGCCGACGAACAGCACCATGAACGCGACCGAGATCATGTTGAGCGCGTGAACCATCATGAGGCCGAGCGCGGCGGTGATCGACAAGCCGACGAACAGCGTGATGAACACGGCAAGAATCATGCGCTTCGAGCGCAGCGCGACCCACAGGATCATGAGCACGACGAGGAAAGTCAGCACGCCGTTGAGCACCGCGCCATCCTGCACGGAGGCGAATTCCTCGTCCGCGAGCGGCTGCGCGCCAGTGAGATGCAGCGTCGCGCCGTACTTCTTGTCGATGCCGATTCGCGCGGCCACCGCACGGATTTCATCGGACGTGCCCGCTGCGGCCTTCAGCGCGTTGAAGTCGAGTTCCGGCACCACGGTGACGAACGCACGTCCTGGCCCGCTGTTTTTCGACGAATCGGCGAGATCGCGCCATGAGAACGCGGCCGGCTGACCGGCGAGCACGCGGTCGAGCACGTCGGCGCTGTGGCCGAGCAGACCGGCCATCTGGCCGAGATTGACCTGACCGAGCATCAGCGGCACATTGAGCGTCGTGTTCAGCGTCTGCGCAAGGCCGGTGAGCGTCGGGTCGTGAGCGAGCGTATTGATGAGCGGCCGCGCCTGCACGAGCTGCTTCGTGACTTCCTCGACCTTGTTCGTGGGCAGATACAACAAGCCGTTGTGCTCGAAGAACGCGCCGCCCTCCGGCTCCGAAACCTGCTTGAAACGCGCCGGTTCTTTTGCGAGCGCAGCGGCGAGTTCGCTTGCGGCGGCATCGGCGAATTCGCGGGCCGGGGCTTCGACGACGATCAGCAGCGTGGCGCCGCGCTGCGGAAACGCGGTCTCGATCGCCTTGCTGCGCGCGGCCCACTCGGGCTCGGTTTCGATTAGCTGGCTGACATCGGTGCTGATGCGAAAGTGGTGAACGACATAAATCGTGCTCAGAACGCCGAGCAGTATCGAAACGGCGATAATCCACGCCGGCCGGCGGATCGCGAGGGTGACAAAGCGAGTGATGTTGGACGTCAGCATGAGACGCTACCTGGTGTGTCCTGTTATTTTCGGGCGCCGCATGGAGCGGGCCGCGTGATACGCGCTGCCGGGCTGGTGCGCCGCTTCTTGTTTCGGCGACCGAACCGCGAGTCCAACGACGACGATTGATGCCGCGCAAGTATACCGGTCGGGGCGGCGGTGAACTGTCGGCCTGCCGGTGTGTCGATATACTGGCTCGACGCCCTCGTAAATCCGCGCCAACAAACACTGAAATTAGAGAACGGTGCCATGAAACGCTATCTGTCTGTCTGCTTCGCTTTTCTCGTCGCTGTCCTGTCGTTTTCGAACGCGGCGGTTGCACAATCGAACCCTGACGCCGTCGTGAAAAGCGCCGTCGAAGGCACCGTCAACGCAATGAAGGCCGACCCGCAAGCGCGCGGCGGCGACATGGCGAAGATCACCCAGCTCGTGGAAACGCGCTTTCTGCCCGCCACGGATTTCCAGCGCACCACGCGCATCGCATTGGGCAAGGCGTGGGCCACCGCCACGCCCGAACAGCAAAAACAGCTTTACGACCAGTTCCAGACGCTGCTCGTCAGGACCTACGCGGCCTCGCTTGCCCAGTTGCGCGATCAGGACGTGAAGTTCCGCTTCGATCCCCCGACCATCGACGCCGGCGCGAAAGACGCGGTCGTCGAATCGCATGTCGTTTCGACGGGCGGCGACAATCCCGTGCGGTATCGCTTGGGCAAAACCGCGCAGGGCTGGAAAATCTACGACATCGACATGATGGGAGCGTGGCTCATTCAGGTCTACCAGCAGCAGTTCGCCGGCCAGCTTCAGAAGGGCGGCGTGGACGGGCTGATCAAGTATCTGTCGGAGCACAACGCCCGTTCGGCGGGGTGATGTAATGCCGCGCGTCAGGTGAGTCAGGTGCGCCGGTGCTCGACCGCGTACTTGATGAGTTCGGCCTGGCCGTCAATCGACAGCTTGCGCTTCAGGTTCAGCCGATGCGTCTCCACCGTACGCACCGATAACCCGTGCTGCTGTGCGATCTGCTTGCTCGACAGGCCCTGCGCGAGCGCGTCGAGCACTTCGCATTCGCGGGGCGTCAGGCGGTCGAGCGGCGTTTGCATCGCCTGAGCCTGAATCATGCGCGCCGCGAGTCCGGCCGAGAAGAACGTCTTGCCCGCGAGCACGGCGTCGATCGCCTGAATGATTTCGGCGGCGGGGGAATCCTTCAGCACATAGCCGCTCGCGCCGGCCCGCACCGCCTGTGTCACGTATTCGACGTTGTCGTGCATCGACAGCATCAGCACGCGGATCGCCGGAAAGCGTTCGTGAAAGCACGCGGCCAGTTCGATTCCGCTCATGCCCGCCATCCCCACGTCCATCAGAACGAGATCGGGCCGGCTTGCTTCGTCGGCGGCGAGCGCGAGCGCCTCGTCGCCGTTGCCCGCTTCGCCGGTCACGAGAACGTGCGATACGGCTTCGAGCCGTGCGCGCAGGCCGTCGCGCACGAGCGGATGATCGTCGACGATGACGATACGGGCGGGTTCAGAGTTCATCGGAAAGTCCTGACAGAATGGGGGCGGCGAGCGGCAGCGGGACGGTCGCCGCGATCGCCGTGCGGCCGAGTTGCGACTGGATGGCGAGGGTGCCGCCGAGCGCGTCCAGCCGCTCGCGCATGTTGCGCAGGCCGAGGCCGCTCGCCGGGCCGTCAAGTGCGGGTTCGGCGTCGAAGCCGCGGCCGTTGTCGCTGACGACGAGGCGCACGGCGTTCGGCGCGATATCGAGCGCGACGCTCGCGCGGCTCGCATGCGCGTGACGCGCGATGTTCGTCAGCGCTTCCTGCGCGATGCGGAAGAGCACCGTATTGACCGGATCGGGCAGCGCCGGGCGCGGCGCAAGGCTGGCTTTGCCGCGCGTCGTCGACTCGAAGCGCACTTCGATGCCATTCTGCCCGTCGAGTTCGCGGGCGAGCTGTTCAAGCGCGGCGGCAAGGCCGAGGTCGTCGAGCATAGCGGGACGCAGCGCGTGCGAGATGCGGCGCACTTCGCGCAGCGTGCCTGACAGCCGCCCGAGTCCGGTGGCGAGCGCGGCTTCCGCAGCCGGTTCGCGCGCCTGTCCCCGTTCGAAGCGCGTCAGCGCCGATTCGAGCAGCAGTTTCACGGAAACGAGCATCTGGCTGATGCCGTCATGCAGTTCGCGCGACAGCCTCGCGCGTTCCTGCTCTTGCGACTCCACGACGCGCCGCGCGAGGCGCTTCAGCTTCGCGTCCGCGCTGCGATGCTCGCTGATGTTCAGCACCGCGCCGCACAGCGCGATCGCCCCGAGCGCCGCCAGCGCGATGCCGCCGATCCACATGACCGTCCGGTCGATGTTTGCGGCCGCCTGCGCATCGATCCGCCCGAGCGTCGCTTCCACGTCCTCCAGATAAATGCCGGTGCCGATCATCCAGCCCCAGCGTTCGAGCGGCACGACGTAGCCGAGCTTCGGCGCAAGCTGTCCGGTGGACGGCCGCCGCCACACGTAACGCACGTAGCCGCCGCCCTTCGATGCCTCGCGGATCAGCGTCTGGATGGTGAGCGCGCCGGACGGATCGCGCATCGTCCAGAGATCGCGGCCGACGAGATCGGGCTGGCGCGGGTGCATCAGCGAGGTGCCCTGCATCGTGTAGACGAAAAAGTAGCCGTCCGGCCCGAAATCCAGCCGATGCAGCGCGTCGAGTGCGAGGCGGCGGCGTTCTTCGTCGGTGAGCGAGCCGGCGGCGGGGGCGTCGTAGTAAGGCGCGACGGCGCTGCGCGCGAGTTCGACATAGTGCCGCAGCTCGATTTCCTTGCTCGACATGTATGCCGACTGCAGCGTCGCGTGCTGCGCGTGTGCAAGCGTCGTCGCTTGATGACGCACGCCATACTCGATGCCGCCAATCGCCATCACGAATGGCACGATCGCCAGCAGGAAAATCTTCGCTTTGAGGTTCATGAAGCTGGAACGCTGGGTGCTTCTACGTAATCTTACGTAGGCGGCATACGTAGTTGTCCGGTTGTAAGCGCCCGGACGAAGGCGAATACTACACGCCCGAAGCGTCCGACGGCTCATGCCGCGCGCGCGGACATCGAAGGGCAACTAAAAGACAGGAGACACCATGAATCGGGCTTCCGGATTCCTGGTCTGGATCGCGCTCGCGCTGCTGGGCGCGTTCGCATTCGGCACCATCGCGCTCGCGCACGGCGAGCGAATCAGCGCACTATGGATCGTGATCGCGGCGGTCTGCGTTTATCTCATCGCGTACCGTTTCTACTCGCGCTTCATTGCGGGCACCGTCCTGAAACTCGACGGCTTGCGCATGACGCCCGCCGTGCGTCACAACGACGGCCTCGACTACGTCCCGACCAACAAATACGTGTTGTTTGGCCACCATTTCGCGGCGATTGCTGGCGCTGGTCCGCTCGTCGGTCCCGTGCTGGCCGCGCAGATGGGCTACACGCCCGGCATGCTGTGGATTCTCGCGGGTGTGGTGTTCGCGGGCGCGGTGCAGGATTTCATCATCCTGTTCATCTCGACGCGCCGCGACGGCCGCTCGCTCGGCGATCTCATCAAGATGGAACTGGGCACGGTGCCCGGCGTGATCGCGCTGTTCGGCGCGTTCCTCATCATGGTGATCATTCTCGCGGTGCTGGCGCTGATCGTCGTCAAGGCGCTGACGGGCTCGCCGTGGGGCACGTTCACCGTGGCGGCAACCATCCCGATCGCGATCTTCATGGGCGTCTACACGCGCTTCCTGCGGCCGGGGCGCATCGGCGAAGTGTCGATCATCGGCTTCGTCGGGCTGATGCTGGCTATCGTCTACGGCCAGCATGTCGCCGAATCGGCGACGCTCGCGCCGCTTTTCACGTTCACGGGCGTGCAGCTCACGTGGATTCTGATCGGCTACGGCTTCGTGGCGTCGGTGCTGCCGGTGTGGCTGCTGCTCGCGCCGCGCGACTATCTCTCGACGTTCCTCAAGATCGGCACGATTCTCGGCCTCGCGATCGGCATTCTGATCGTCGCGCCGGAACTGAAGATGCCTGCGCTGACGAAGTTCGTCGATGGCAGCGGCCCGGTCTGGGCGGGCAACCTGTTCCCATTCCTCTTCATCACGATCGCGTGCGGCGCGGTGTCGGGCTTCCACGCGCTGATTTCGTCGGGCACGACGCCCAAGATGATCGACAACGAAGTCAACATGCGCCTGATCGGCTATGGCGCGATGCTGATGGAATCGTTCGTCGCGATCATGGCGCTGGTCGCGGCATGCGTGATCGAGCCGGGCGTCTACTTCGCGATGAACAGCCCGGCCGCGGTGCTCGGCACGACGCCTGAAGCGGTCGCGCAGACGGTCACTTCGTGGGGCTTCGCGCTCACGCCCGACATGCTGACGTCGACGGCGAAGGCGGTCGGCGAGACGACCATCGTCGCGCGTGCGGGCGGTGCGCCCACGCTGGCTGTCGGCATGGCGCAGATTCTCCATCAGGTGATCGGCGGCCCGGCGATGATGGCTTTCTGGTATCACTTCGCGATTCTCTTCGAGGCGCTGTTCATCCTGACCGCCGTCGATGCAGGCACGCGCGCCGGCCGCTTCATGCTGCAGGATTTGCTGGGCACGTTCCATCCGGCGTTGCGCCGCACGGAGTCGCTCCCGGCGAATCTCATCGCGACCGGGCTGTGCGTCGCGGCGTGGGGCTACTTCCTGTATCAGGGCGTGGTCGATCCGTTCGGCGGCATCAATACGCTGTGGCCGCTTTTCGGCATCTCGAACCAGATGCTCGCGGGTATCGCGCTGATGCTTGGCACGGTGGTGCTGTTCAAGATGAAGCGCGAGCGTTTCGCGTGGGTCACGGTCGTGCCGACGGTGTGGCTGCTGATCTGCACGCTGACGGCCGGCTGGCAGAAGATTTTCGATGCGAATCCGAAGGTCGGCTTCCTCGCGCATGCAGCGAAGCTGCGCGATGCCGCCGACGCGGGCAAGGTGATGGCGCCGGCGAAGTCGCTGGCGGAGATGCAGCGCATCATCGTCAACGACTACATCGATGCGGCGCTCGCCGGGCTGTTCATCTTCGTGGTGCTGAGCATTGCGGTGTATGGTGTGTTGTCGGTGCTCCGTGCGCGTCGCGAGGCGCGTCCGACGGTGCGCGAGACCCCGTTCGAGCCCATGCCGACGGGCGGCGCGGCGGCCGTGCGCTCGGGCCACTGATACTGCGAGGCACAGGAGGCGGCAATGTTCAGCGATCTTCGGCAAGCGGGACGATACTTGGGCCAGGCGATGCGCCTGATGGTCGGCATGCCCGACTACGACGCGTACGTCACGCATATGCAGAACACGCATCCGGACCAGCCGGTGATGACGTATGCGGAGTTCTTCCGCGAGCGTCAGGAAGCGCGGTATGGGTCGGGGGCGGGGAAGTGTTGTTGATCTAACTTGCCTGGCAATTCTGAGAAGCGCGACGGTGATGAGCCGGCGCGCTTTTCTTTTTGCGTTCGGCCTAGCCCATCCGGACGAGGGTAAAATGACTAGTTGCTGGTGACCAGGAGCGTTATTATGGCTGTCAAGCGAGTTTCGAAATCGGAGTTCAAGGCCAAAGCGCTCGAATTTTTCCGGCTCGTGGAATCGACAGGAGAACATATGATCGTGACGGACCATGGAAAACCGGTGCTCGAGATTCGGCGGTACGAGAATGCGGCGCCGACACCGCTGGAGGAACTGCGTGGGAGCGTGCTGTTTTACGAGGATCCTCTCGCACCGGTCGCGCTGGAGGATTGGGTGCTGCTTCCATGATCGTGCTGGATACGCACGCGCTCGTGTGGTGGATCGGAGGAAAAGGACTGAGCAAGCCGGCGCGAGCCGCGATTGACCGGGAAGCGAAGGAGCACGGCGAAATCGTCGTCTCGACGATGACAGCATGGGAAATCATGCTGCTCATCAAGAAGGGACGTCTCCGTCTGGCCACGGATGTCGGCCGCTGGCTGGATAAGGTGAGCAGCATCGAAGGCGTGCAATTCGCGCCCATTGATCGTCACATCGCCCTGGCATCGGCTGATCTTCCGGGCAACTTCCATCAGGACCCGGCGGACCGGATGATCGTCGCAACGGCGCGCTCCTTATCGGCTCCCCTGGTGACGAAGGACGAGCAGATTCGAAGCTATGAGCACGTCAAGACGATCTGGTAGCCGCCACTAGAAAGGGCGGATGCCCGCACAAGCCATCCGCCCTTCGCCCATCTTCAAACCGAAGCAAGCCTCAATGCGCAGCCGCCGCCTGCTTCGCACCCTTGCCGTTCTTCTGCGCGCGGCCGATCTCCTCCAGCTTGATCTCGACGTGCTTCGAGAACACGTACTCAGCCGGGCGTTGCTTGTCGATCGGCAGTTCCTTCGCGTATGCGCCTTCGGTGCGCGGCCCGCGCAGCGATACACGCAGCGCCTTCAGCGGATGCGCAACAGTGTCCATCACCGCGGTCGCCTCGAAGCCACTATGCACCATGCAGTCCGCGCACTTCTCGTAGTTACCGGTGCCGTACTTGTCCCAGTCGGTCGTTTCCATCAGCTCCGTGAAGGTCTTCGCGTAGCCTTCGCCGAGCAGATAGCAGGGACGCTGCCAGCCGAACACCGTGCGCGCCGGGTTGCCCCACGGCGTGCATTGATACGTCTGGTTGCCCGCGAGGAAGTCGAGGAACATGGCCGACTGGCTGAACGACCAGTTCTTGCCGTTGTTGCCGCGCTTGAAAATTTCGCGGAACAGCGTCTTCGTCTTGTCGCGGTTCAGGAAGTGTTGCTGGTCCGGCGCGCGCTCGTAAGCGTAGCCCGGCGACACGGTGATGCCATCCACGCCCATTGGCCCAAGCGTATCGAAGAAATTCGCGACGCGCTCCGGGTTCGCATCGTTGAACAGCGTGCAGTTGATGTTCACGCGGAACCCGCGGCGCTTCGCCTCGCGAATCGCTTTCGTCGCCTTGTCGTACACGCCGTCCTGTGACACGGAATGGTCGTGCATCGCCTGATCGCCGTCGAGGTGGACGGACCAGACGAAGTACGGGCTCGGCTGATAGTCGTCCATCTTCTTTTCCATCAGCAGCGCGTTGGTGCAGAGATACACGAACTTCTTGCGCTCGATGATGCCCTTCACGATCTGCGGCATTTCCTTGTGCAGCAACGGCTCGCCACCGGCGATCGACACCACCGGCGCGCCGCACTCGTCGACCGCGCCGAGGCATTCTTCGAGCGATAGCCGCTGGTTCAGGATCGGGTCCGGATAGTCGATCTTGCCGCAGCCGTTACACGCCAGGTTGCAGCGGAACAGCGGCTCGAGCATCAGCGCGAGCGGATAGCGCTTGTTGCGCGTCAGGTGCTGCTTGAAGATATAGGCGCCTACGCGGGCCTTTTGAAGCATCGGAATAGACACTGACGTCCTCTCCTTTATTCTTCGCGAATCGCCGTCGCCGTCGTTGCCGACAATGCGGCAAGCGGCTGCAATAGCTTCGCGGGGAGTTTGAATTCGACCTTTTCCTCGCGGCCGTTCATCGTCGTAACTTCGACGTGGCCGATCGCGCGCAGGGCTTGGATCACATGTTCGACCATTTCTTCAGGCGCCGAAGCGCCGGCCGTGATGCCGACTGTCTGCGCATGCGCAAACCATTCGGCCTTGACCTCGGAACCGTCCGCGACGAGATAGCTCGCCACGCCGCTCTCGGCGCCGATTTCGCGCAGGCGGTTCGAATTGGAACTGTTGGTGGCGCCGACCACGAGCAGCACGTCCACTTGCGTCGACAGCTCGCGCACAGCGGCTTGCCGGTTCTGCGTGGCGTAGCAGATGTCCCGCGTGTCGGGGCCGACGATATCGGTGAAGCGGCGCTGCAGGGCATCGATGATGCCGCGCGTGTCGTCCACGGAGAGCGTCGTCTGCGTGACGTAGGCGACGGGGGTATCGGCGGGCAGCGCCATGTCTTGCACTTCGGCTTCGCTCTGTACGAGCACGACCTTGGCCGGAATCTGGCCGATCGTGCCTTCCACTTCGGGATGTCCCGCATGGCCGATCAGAATCAGCGTGCGGCCCTGCGACACGTATTGCCGCCCCTGCACGTGCACCTTGGTGACGAGCGGGCAGGTGGCGTCGAGCACGTCGAGGCCGCGGGCGTCGGCATCGTGCTCGACGCTTTGCGCGACGCCGTGCGCGCTGAAAATTGCGACTGCGCCGTGCGGCACTTCGTCGAGTTCCTCGACGAAACGCGCGCCCTTGCCTCGCAGGTTATCGACGACGTGCCTGTTATGTACGATCTCGTGACGCACGTACACGGGCGCGCCGTGCCGTTCGAGCGCCCGATCGACGATTTCGATCGCACGGACCACGCCCGCACAAAAGCCGCGGGGTTGAGCAAGGATGATACGCATATTCGAACGAACTCCGACTGGCGCGGGTTTCGGGTAATCGGGCGGGCCGCTTGTGCTCTCGCTATCGGGACGCTTCACGCAACCCGCGCGTGACGGCCCGGAAAGCAACCGGAATCTAACGTCCGGTAAGTTTGTCTGCTCGCCGAAGTTGACCGCGTATTCTAACGCGTTCCCTTTTTTAACGCTTGCAGCCGCGCGCCTTTGCAAGACGTTGTAGCCCGAGTGAAATACGGCGATCGGCGGAAGTCATTACACTAGCGGACGCCCGGAAGCCGCGCATGCAGGTTCATCCGCTTTCTTTCCGAACGACGGTCCGCGAAGCGCATCGCCCGTTCATGCAACTGCATTCGCCCGCGCGATGCCGCCGGGCTTGTCGCCCTCACTCGTCACAACTGTCGCAACTCGCCGCCCAAGTCTGTTCATGCTACTGATCGCCTGGTTGTCCCTGCTCATCTGGATCGTGCTGCTCTTTGCTCGCGGCGGCTTCTGGCGCGCGCAACCCGCGCCCGCGTTGTCGCCGTCGACCGTTCACGCGGTCGGCAACGCCGAGATCGCGCGACGCGGTGCGTGGCCCGCGCTGGTCGCCGTCGTGCCGGCGCGCAACGAGGCGGATGTCATCGGCCGCGCGGTCGGCTCGCTGCTCAAACAGGACTATGCGGGTGCGTTCCACGTGATCGTCGTCGACGATCACAGTACCGACGGCACCGCGGCCGCCGCGTTCGGCGCCGCCCGCGATCTGGGCCTGGAAGACCGCCTGACCGTGCTGACCGGCAAGCCGCTGCCGCCGGGTTGGTCGGGCAAGGTCTGGGCGCAGTCGCAGGGCATCGAGGCAATCGACAAGCTCGGCCTGCCCGCCGAGTTCCTGCTGCTCACCGACGCCGACATCTACCATCCGGCCGATGCCGCCACGCAACTCGTCGCGCGCACGATTCTGGAAGATCGCGATCTGGTCTCGCTGATGGTCCGCCTGCGTTGCGATTCGCTGTGGGAAAAGGCGCTGATTCCCGCGTTCGTTTTCTTCTTCGCGAAGCTGTATCCGTTCGCGTGGGTCAACGACACCCGAAAAATGACGGCGGGCGCGGCAGGCGGATGCATGCTCGTGCGCCGTTCGGCGCTCGGGGAGGCGGGCGGTATCGAATCGATTCGCCGCGAATTGATCGACGATTGCAGTCTCGCGCAGCGCATCAAGCATCGCGCCGGCAAGGCCGATGCGCGCCCGATCCGTCTCGATCTCGCGCAGAGCAGCGAATCGCTGCGCCCTTATGACGACTGGCGCGAAATCTGGAACATGATCGCTCGCACGGCGTTCACGCAGTTGCGCTACTCGCCGCTGCTGCTGGCGGGCACGGTGCTCGGGATGGCGGTGATTTATCTCGCGCCGCCGGTGCTGTCGCTGGCGTGGGGCGTGCGCGCATGGCCCGCATGCGCGGCGTGGGCGATGATGTGCATTGCCTATGGACCGATGCTGCGCTACTACCGGCGATCGTTGCTGTGGGCGCCGCTGCTGCCGCTCGTCGCGCTGTTCTACGTATCGGCGACGATCGGCTCGGCTGTGCGTTACTGGAGCGGCAAGGGCGGCCAGTGGAAGGCCCGCGTTCAGGCGCCGACGCAGGAAAATCCGTGAACGATGCGGGCCGGCTCAGCGCCTGGTCAGCATCGCATATAGCTCGACGACCATATCCGGCGAGAAGGTGAACGGCACCCAGCCGTGACCCGTGTGACGCATCAGAAGCAGGCGGTCGCCATTGGCCTGCTTTTGCACCGCCATCACCGGATTCTTCGTCGCTGCGAAGCGCCAGCCGGGCGCGACGCCCATCGGCTGCTCCGCCGACATCGACGCCCGCACGTTCGACAACTCCTGAATTAGTTCCGACACGCCCTCCGGATTCAACAACACGGTCTGGCCGCCGATGCTCATCTGAATCGCATCGCGGTCGGGCCGCGACACGGTGAGCGTGGGCGGCGTGCCGGGCTGCGCCTCTGCCGCTGGCTCTGCCATTGCCAATGCTTCGGCGTCGTTCGCTGTATTCAGCGCCCGGGGCTCGGCCGGAACGCCGACCTGCTCGCCATCGTGGGCGTGGAAGGGCAGCGGCGCGGGGGCATCGTTCGTGGTTTCGTCGGTTGATACGACAGCAGGCGCAACGGCAGCGGGATGGGCGGCGGCCCGGAGGAGCGCATCGAGGCTCGACTCCAGCGCGCCGAGCTGGTCATGTAGGTTCATGCGTGTGTATGTCTTGCGAAGCTGGCAGCGGAGGCAACGATTTTAACCGCTCGCTTGCGCGCGAGCCGGCACACGTTGTAACCAAGTGCATGAGAAACGCGATGCAGACGACGCGAATGCGTCTGCGTACTGCCGGAACAACGAGGAGGGAAAAGCGCGGCGGCGCCGATCCAGATCAACGAAACGAATGGAACGGCGCCGCGCGGCAGGCGCGAGCCGGACGGCCCGCGCCGATACAGCGTTACTTCGCCTGCGCTTGCGACAGCACGGCGTTGAAGGTCTTGCTCGGACGCATCACCGCTTCGAGCTTCGCATCTTCCGGCTTGTAGTAGCCGCCGATGTCCGCTTCGCTGCCCTGCACGACGGTCAGTTCCTCGACGATCCTCTGCTCGTTCTCGGCAAGGCCCTTCGCGAGCGGCGCGAAGAACTCGGCGATTTCGCGGTCTTCCGACTGCCCCGCGAGTTCCTGCGCCCAGTACATCGCGAGATAGAACTGGCTGCCGCGGTTATCGAGCTGGCCGGCCTTCGGCGACGGGCCCTTGTTGTTGTCGAGCAGCTTGCCGGTGGCGGCATCGAGCGCCTTCGCGACGAGCTTGGCTTTCGCGTTGTTGCTCTTGATGCCGAGTTCTTCCAGCGATACCGCCAGCGCGAGGAATTCGCCGAGCGAGTCCCAGCGCAGGTGGTTTTCCTGCACGAGCTGCTGCACGTGCTTCGGCGCCGAGCCGCCCGCGCCGGTTTCGTACAGGCCGCCGCCCGCCATCAGCGGAACGATGGACAGCATCTTCGCGCTCGTGCCGAGTTCCATGATCGGGAACAGGTCGGTCAGGTAGTCGCGCAGGATGTTGCCGGTGACCGAGATGGTGTCGAGACCGCGAATCACGCGTTCGAGCGTGTAACGCATTGCGCGGACTTGCGACATGATCTGGATGTCGAGCCCTTTGGTGTCGTGATCCTTCAGGTACGTTTCGACCTTCTTGATGAGCTCGTTCTCGTGCGGACGATACGGGTCGAGCCAGAACACCGCCGGCATGCCCGAGTTGCGCACGCGCGTGACAGCGAGCTTGACCCAGTCGCGGATCGGCGCGTCTTTCACCAGGCACATGCGCCAGATGTCGCCTTGCTCCACTTGCTGCGTGAGCGATTCGATCACTTCGTTCGTCGCGTTGTCGACGATGCGCGCTGTGCCGTCCTGCGGAATCTCGAAGGTCTTGTCGTGCGAGCCGTATTCTTCGGCCTTCTGCGCCATCAGGCCGACGTTCGGCACCGTGCCCATGGTGCGCGGATCGAATGCGCCGTTGGTCTTGCAGAAGTTGATGATTTCCTGATAGATGCGCGCGAACGTGCTTTCCGGAATCAGGCACTTCGTGTCTTGCGGGCGGCCGTCGGCGCCCCACATCTTGCCGCCGGCGCGGATCATCGCGGGCATGGAGGCATCGACGATGACGTCGTTCGGTGCGTGCAGGTTCGAGATGCCCTTGGCGGAATCCACCATCGCCAGCGCCGGGCGATGTTCGTGACACGCGTGCATGTCGCGGATGACTTCATCGCGCTGGGAATCCGGCAGCGCTTCGATCTTCGAGTACAGATCGACGAGGCCGTTGTTCACATTCACGCCGAGTTCTTCGAAGAGCTTCGCGTGCTTGGCGAACGCTTCCTTGTAGAACACCTTGACGGCGTGGCCGAACACGATGGGGTGCGACACCTTCATCATGGTGGCCTTCACGTGCAGCGACAGCATGACGCCGGTCTTGCGCGCGTCTTCCATCTGGTCTTCGTAGAACGCGACGAGCGCCTTCTTGCTCATGAACATGCTGTCGACGATCTCGCCGTCCTGCAGCTTGACCTTCGGCTTCAGCACGATGGTCTCGCCGCTCTTCGTGACGAGTTCCATGCGCACTTCGCGCGCGCGGTCGTTCGTGATGGACTTTTCGCCGTGATAGAAGTCGCCATGCTTCATGTGCGCGACGTGCGTGCGCGAAGCCATGCTCCATTCGCCCATGCTGTGCGGATGCTTCTTCGCGTAGTTCTTGACGGCGAGCGGCGCGCGGCGGTCCGAATTGCCTTCGCGCAGGACCGGATTCACCGCGCTGCCGAGGCACTTCGAGTAGCGCTGGGCGATGGCCTTTTCTTCGTCGTTCTTCGGCTCTTCAGGATAGTTGGGCACCTTGTAGCCCTTGCCCTGCAGTTCCTTGATGGCGGCGACGAGCTGCGGCACCGACGCGCTGATGTTCGGCAGCTTGATGATGTTGGTGTCGGGCAACTGCGTGAGGCGGCCCAGTTCGGCGAGGTTGTCCGGAACGCGCTGCTCTTCGCTCAGAAACTCGGGAAATTCGCCGAGGATGCGGCCCGCGAGCGAGATGTCGCTGGTCGCGACGTTGACGCCGGCCTGCGTCGTGAAGGTGCGGATGATCGGCAGAAAGGCGCTGGTGGCGAGCAGCGGAGCTTCGTCGGTCAGGGTGTAGATGATGGTGGGTTGCTGGTTACTCATCGCTAGTCTCGACATCCAGAAACGGGTTGAAAGAAAACCGCCGGTCGGCTACACCCCGGCATCAATCCGCTATTTTGCCTTATTTCAGGCGCCAAGCGTGTGAAAGGACGTGCGGCGTCGGGTGGAAAACGGTGCTTTTTCCTTAGCAATCAGTGACTTAATATTTTTTAAGTCTTATAGAAGAGTTGGCCTTTTCATGCCCCCAAATACCCGTTCCCCCGAAACCACTCCAGCGCATCCCGCAAGCCTTCCCGGTACGGCCTCGCCCGATACCCCAGTTCGCGCTCTGCTTTCGCCGACGTGAAGTACATCTTGTTCTTCGACATCTTCAGCCCGTCGACGGTGACGAACGGCTCCTTGCCGCTGACCTTCGCATACAGTTCCGCGCCGATCGCGAGCGGATAGAGCGGCCCGCGCGGCAGGCGGATCGTCGGCGGCTTGCGGCCCACGAAGCCCGCGATATCCGCGAGCATCTGCTGCAAGGGCAGGTTCTCGCCGCCGAGAATGTATCGCTCGCCGATGACGCCGCGCTCCAGCGCGAGCAAGTGGCCATGCGCGACATCGTCGACATGCACGAGGTTGAGGCCCGTATCCACGAACGCGGGAATCTTGCCCGTCGCCGCTTCCACGATGATGCGCCCGGTCGGCGTCGGCCGCACGTCGCGCGGGCCGATCGGCGTCGACGGATTGACGATCACGGCGGGCAGGCCATCGTTCGCCACCATGCGCTCGACCGCGCGCTCGGCCAGCACCTTGCTGCGCTTGTACGCGCCGATCGTGCTCGCGGCATCCGAGGGCTTCGTTTCGTCGACGATCGCGCCCGAGCTCGTCACCTTGAGCGTCGCGACGCTGCTCGTGTACACGATCCGCTCGACGCCCGCCGCGAGCGCCGCGCGCATCGTGGCTTCCGTGCCTTGCAGGTTCGCGCGCTCGATTTCGCCCGGATCGGGCGCCCAGATGCGATAGTCGGCGGCGACGTGGAACAGATAGCGCACGCCTCGAAGCGCCGCGCGCATCGACGCTTCGTCGCGCATGTCGCCGACGACGATTTCCGCATCGAGCGATTCCACGTTCTTGCGCGGACTCGTCGCGCGCACCAGCACGCGCAGGTCGAAACCGCGTTCGATGGCGAGCCGCGCAACTGCGGAGCCGACGAAGCCAGAAGCGCCGGTGACGAGCACGCGTGAGCCGGAAAAATCAGTCATTGTTACCTCTTCGATGCGCGTGACGCGCGGCTTTCGGAACTAGTTCCGCGCGACAATCGCCGTTTTAATCGCCCGCTCAAGCCCATGTGACAAGGCGTTGCGGCTCGTGCTAAGGTCCGTGCCTGCTGCGGGGCGCGCGGCCCCGAAAAACGTCACTACCGGTCAACGATGCCTCAAGACAATCGCAACCACGCTCTGTGGATCTATATCGCCATCACGCTTTCGCTCGCGGCCGTGTTCGCCGTCGACGTTCTCACGCCGATGCGCTCCGCGATCTGGGTGTTCTATGTCCTGCCCGTCGTGCTCTGCATGTGGGTGGACCGCCCCGGCGTGCCGCTCGTCACGGCAGGCGTCGCGTCCGTGCTGATGATTCTCGGCTACATGTTCGCCACAGGCGACGCGCCCACCTCGCACGAAGTGCTCCAGATCAATCGCGCGATGGGCATCTTCGTGCTGCTCGTGCTGGCCGTGGTGGCGCATCTATATATCAAATCGCGGCTTGCCATACAACGCACCGCCTGGCTCCAGCAGGGCATCATGCAGATGAGCCTGCAGTTGCGCGGAGAGCAGTCCCCGGCTTCGATCGGCGTCAGCATCCTGCGTTCGCTAGTCCCGTATGTGAACGCGAAGGTCGGCGTCGTTTATTTGCTCGAAGGCGACTCGCTGCAACGCATCGCGGCCTGGGCGCTTCCCGATGAGGACGGCGCGCCCCGCCGGATTGCACTGGGCGAAGGGCTCGTCGGCCAGGCCGTGCAGGACAAGCGCCTGCTCGCACTCGGCGACGCCTCCGCGCATTATCTCAAGGCCGGCTCGGCGCTCGGCTCGGCGGCGGCATCGCGCGTGGTCATTGCGCCGCTTTTCGCCGATGGCGACGTCGCGGGCGCGCTCGAAATCGGTTTCGTCGGCAACGAAGGGCGTTTCGACGATGCCCGCACGCTGCTCGAGATGGCGTCCGAAGCGATGGGCATGGCCATGCGATCGGCGCGGTATCGCACGCGGCTCGTCGAATTGCTCGAGGAAACGCAGCGGCAAAGCGAAGAGCTTCAGGTGCAGCAGGAAGAACTGCGTGTCTCGAACGAGGAACTGGAAGAGCGCGGCCGCGCGCTGCAGGATTCGCAGGCGCGGCTCGAGCAGCAGCAGGCGGAACTCGAACAGACCAACGTGCAACTCGAAGAACATGCGCAGCATCTCGAGCGACAGAAGACCGAACTGCTGCACGCGCAGCAGGAACTGACCGCGAATGCGCTCGAAATGGAGCGCGCAAGCCAGTACAAGTCGGAGTTCCTCGCGAACATGTCGCACGAGTTGCGCACGCCGCTCAATAGCTCGCTGATCCTCGCGAAGCTGCTGGAGGACAACCGGCAGGGCAATCTCACCGAAGAACAGGTGCGCTACGCCGCGACGATTCATTCGTCCAACAGCGATCTGCTTTCGCTCATCAACGACATCCTCGATCTGTCGAAGGTGGAAGCCGGCCAGATGGACGTGCAGTTCGCCCCGGCCGCCGTCGAATCGCTGCTGCGGGCGCTGCGGCAATCGTTCACGCCGGTTGCGGAAACGAAGGGGCTGTCGTTCATCACGGAAGTGGCCGACGACGTCCCGCAGTACTTCGTCACCGACAGCCAGCGGCTCTTGCAAGTGCTGCGCAATCTGCTCGCGAACGCCTTCAAGTTCACCGAGCGCGGCAGCGTGACGGTCGCGGTGCAGCGCGCCGGCGACGACGCGGTGCGCTTCGAGGTGCGCGATACGGGCATCGGCATTCCGCGCGACAAACAGGACCTGATCTTCCAGGCGTTCCAGCAGGCAGACGGCACCACGAGCCGCAAATACGGCGGCAGCGGTCTGGGGCTGTCGATTTCGCGCGAGTTCACGCGTCTTTTGGGCGGCTCGGTCGGCGTATCGAGCGAAGTGGGCCGTGGCAGCATATTCTCGGTGAAGCTGCCGATCGCCGCGCGGGAAGGCACCGTGACCGCGAAGCTGGATACGATTGGCCACATGAGCGAGCCGGAACCCGCCGCGGTGAAGCCGCCGCCGCCGCCCGCGCCGATTTCCGCGCCCGCGCAGCCGCCATCGCAGCCCGACCTGCAAGCGCCGAAGCCCGAGCACCTGGGCATCGCCGATGATCGCGCGAACCGGCAGCGGCCGGACCGCGTGATTCTCGTCATCGAGGACGATCGGCGCTTCGCGGGCATCCTCTACGATCTCGCGCACGAACTGGACTTCGACTGCGTGCATGCCGCCAACGCGACGCAAGGCGTCGAACTGGCGCGCTCCCTGCAGCCGAACGGCATTCTGCTCGATGTCGGCTTGCCGGATCAGTCGGGTCTCACGGTGCTCGAATGGCTGAAGCACGATCCGCTCACGCGCCACATCCCGATCCATATCGTCTCCGCGACCGATCACGCCGACGTCGCGCTGCACCTCGGCGCAATCGGCTACACGCTCAAGCCGAGCGCGCGGGACGAACTGGCGCAGGCCATCCGCAAGCTCGAAGCGCGGTCGTCGCAAGGCATGCGGCGCGTGCTCGTGGTCGAGGACGATCTCGTGTTGCGCCAGAGCATTCACGCGTTGCTGGCGAGCGAGACGGTCGGCATCGTCGAAGCGGGGTCGATCGCACAGGCCGTCGAAGAATTGCAGCGCGCAAACTTCGATTGCGTCGTCATGGACCTGGCGCTGCCGGATGGCTCGGGCTATGAACTGCTCGAGAAAGTATCGACGAGCAGCGAGTTTGCGTCGCCGCCGGTGATCGTCTACACGGGGCGTCAGATTTCGCAGGAAGAAGAACAGCGCCTGCGCCGTTATTCCAAATCGATCATCATCAAGGGCGCGAAATCGCCGGAACGCCTGCTCGACGAAGTGACGCTTTTCCTTCATAGCGTCGAAAGCGCGTTGCCGCCGGAACAGCAGCGCATGTTGCGCGCGGCGCGTCAGCGCGACGACGTGTTCGAAGGCCGCACCATCCTGCTCGCCGAAGACGACGTGCGCAACATCTTCGCGTTGTCGCGCGTGATCGAGCCGCTCGGCGCGAAGCTCGAAATCGCGCGCAACGGACGCGAGGCGCTCGAAGCGCTGGCCCGTCACGACGACATCGATCTCGTGCTGATGGACGTGATGATGCCCGAGATGGACGGCCTCACCGCGATGACCGAGATTCGCAAGCGGCCGGAACATGCACGCCTGCCGATCATCGCGCTGACCGCGAAGGCGATGCAGAGCGATCGCGAAAAATGTCTCGAGGCGGGTGCGGACGATTACATATCGAAGCCCATCGATGTAGATAAGCTCGTTTCTTTGTGCCGCGTATGGTTGCGGCAGCGATGACTCAACGACGACGCAGCGACCGACGCAATGAACGACAGCAAGCACGATGAAGAAGCCACGTTCGACATCGAACTGAAGCTGATTCTCGAAGCCATCTATCTGAGGTATCAGCACGACTTCCGGCATTACGCGGTAAGTTCGCTACGGCGCAGGCTCGCGCAGGCGGTGCACGATCTCGAATGCACGACGCTTTCGCAACTGCAGGAGCGCATACTTCGCGAGCCGGCGCTGTTCGCGCGGCTTTTTCAGTACCTGACGGTGCAGGTCAGCGAGATGTTTCGCGATCCCTCGTATTTCCGGGCGATCCGCGAGCAGGTGGTGCCCATCCTGCAGACGTATCCGTCGATCAAGGTGTGGGTCGCGGGCTGCAGCAGCGGCGAGGAACTGTGGTCGCTCGCGGTGCTGTTCGCGGAGGAAAAGATCGCGGACCGCACCGTGTTCTACGCAACCGACATCAACGCCGAAGCGCTGCGTCAGGCCGAAAGCGGCATCTATCCGGTGGAACGGCTGGCGGGCTTCAGCCAGAACTATCTCGCGGCGGGAGGCAAACGTTCGCTTTCCGACTACTATCACGCGGCTTACGGCGCGGCGAAGTTCTCGCAGACGCTCAAGTCGCGTGTGGTGTTCGCGGACCATAGCCTCGCGACCGACAGCGTGTTTCTCGAAGCGCATCTCGTGTCGTGCCGCAATGTGCTGATCTATTTCGATCGCGCACTGCAGGATCGTGCGCTCGGTCTGTTCAGCGATTCGCTCGTGAGGCGCGGCTTTCTCGGGCTCGGCAGCAAGGAGAGCCTGCGTTTCTCGAAGCACGCCGATAGCTTCGCGGACTTCAATCCGCGCGAGCGGCTCTATCAAAAGGTATAGCGATGAGCACCATCGACGCCATCGTGATCGGCGCTTCGGCGGGCGGCGTCGAAGCACTCAATCTGCTGCTGCCCGCGCTGCCGCGTGAATTCGCGCTGCCCGTGCTGATCGTCGTGCACGTGCGGCAGGGACAGCCGAGCTTGTTGCCGGGACTGTTCGCCGAGCGGTGCAGCATCCCGGTGCAGGAGCCGTTCGACAAGGACGTGATCGCGCCCGGCGTGATCTACTTCGCGCCGCCCGGCTATCACATGATGGTCGAGGCCGAAGACGGCGCGTCGCCCGCGATTGCGCTTTCCGTCGATCCGCCGGTGCGCTTCTCGCGTCCTTCGGTGGACGTGCTGTTCGAATCGGCGGCGCATGCCTACGGCGAGCGGCTGCTCGGCATCGTGCTGTCGGGTGCGAACGACGACGGCGGGCGCGGCGCACGCGCCATTCGCGATGCGGGCGGCGCATGCTGGGCGCAGGACCCGGACACAGCATCGGCGCCTTCGATGCCGCAGGCGGCGATCGCACAAGGCCCGGCCAGCGAGGTGCTCGCGCTCGACGACATGGCGGCGCGCCTCGCCACGCATACACGCACACGCCGGATGCAAAGATGAACGCTATGAACGAAGGCATGGCCCAAGCAAGGAGTCACCAGATGACGCAACCCATCCACGTGCTGATCGTCGATGACATCCGCAACAACATCACGGCGCTCGAAGCATCGCTCGCGCGGCCGGATCTGTCGGTGCTGAAGGCCGAGTCGGGTCCGGCCGCGCTCGAACTGCTGCTCAAGCACGAAGTCGCGCTCGCCATTCTCGATGTCAACATGCCCGGCATGGATGGCTTCGAGCTTGCCGAACTGATGCGCGGCAGCCCCCGCACGGCGCACGTGCCGATCATCTTCCTCACCGCGACGGCGCAGGACGTGAGCCGCACGTTTCGCGGCTACGAAGCGGGCGCGGTGGACTTCCTCTACAAGCCGTTCGATTCGCGCATCCTCAATTCAAAGGTCGATGTGTTCATCCAGATGGAGCGGCAAAAGCAGCAGCTCGCGACGCAACTCGCGACCATGCAGCAATTGCTCGACGCGAACGAAATGCTGATGGCCGTGCTGGGCCACGATCTGCGCACGCCGCTGTCGGCGGTGATCGCATCGGCGGAATACCTGTCGCGCTTCGTGAAGGACGAGAACGTCGCGAATATCGGCACGCGCATCAAGTCGAGCGGCATGCGCATGGTTCGCATGGTCGACCAGTTGCTCAATCTCGCGCGTCTGCGTGGCGGGCGCGTGACGTTGCAGCCGCGCGCCGTCGAACTGGCGACGCTCGCCAAGAATATCGTCGAGGAATACGAGGCGCGCGTCGGCAAGGGACGCATCTTCGTGCTGCGTCAAGGCGATACCCTCCTGCAAGGCGATGGCGATCTGCTTTCGCAGGTGTTTTCGAATCTGATCGGCAATGCGCTGCAACACGGGCTCGAAGGGTCGTCGATACAAGTGCGGCTCGAAGGCGGCGCGAACGACGTGAAGATTATCGTGCAGAACGCCGGCGAGATTCCGGCGGAAATCCTGCCAGGCATCTTCGCGCCTTATCGTTCGGGGCGGCGTCAGAACGAATCGAGCGGTCTGGGGCTTGGTCTTTACATCACGCGCGAGATCGCGGAAATGCACGGCGGCGAGGTGAAGGTGCGCTCTTCCGCAGAAGCGGGCACGGCATTCGAAGTGACGCTGCCGCGCATCGTGCGTCCGCTTGCGGGCGATCACGCGGATCTGGCACAACCGTTCAGGCTGAGTTGAGCCGGCTCATACGCGCAGTCCCGGTCGTGTCTACAATGCGGCCATGTGAGGACATGGAAGGAATGCACGATGCCGGGCCCGGATCTGGATACGAGAATCGAAACTTATTATGTGCGTGTGAAAGGCGTGGTGCAGGGCGTCGGCTTTCGTCATCACACGGTCAGACGCGCGCACGCGCTCGGCGTGCGCGGCTGGGTCGCCAATCTCGATGACGGCTCGGTCGAAGCCGTCATACAGGGCGCGGCCAATCAGGTCGACCTGATGCTCGAATGGCTGCGCCGCGGCCCGCCGCATGCACGCATCACGGACTTCTTCAGCGAAGAGCGTTACGTCGAGAAGCGCTATGAACGCTTCGAACAGCACTGACGCTCAACGCGCCACCAGCAGGCTTTCCGCGAACTGCCATTCTTCATCGCGCCACTGATGCGTGCATTCGAAGCCCGCATCAACGGCGATCGGGGCGACTTCCTCAGCCGCATACTTGTGGCTGCTTTCCGACCAGATCGTTTCGCCCTGTTCGAAGTCGACGTGCAGATCCGCGTCGCGCACACGCACCGATAACGGACGCTTCGCGCGCAGATGCATTTCGATGCTGCGCGCATCGGGATTGAAGCGCGCGAGATGCTCGAAGGCATCGAGCGGAAAATCGCCGCCCAGCTCGCGATTGATCCGCGCAAGCAGATTCAGGTTGAACGCGGCCGTCACGCCGATGGGATCGTCGTAGGCCGCGATCAGCGTCGGCAGCGGCTTGATGAGATCGGTGCCGAGCAGAAGCGCGTCGCCGGGTTCGAGCATGCCGCGGATCGAGCGGAGAAACTTCGTCGCGGCAAGACGCGCGAAATTGCCGATCGTGCTGCCAAGAAACAGCACGAGCAAGTGCTCGCCCTTGTTCCGCTTCGCGCTCACTTCGGCGAGGCCGGCGAGGTAATCGCGTTCGTAACCGACGATCGACACACGTTCGATATCCCCAAGCTCCCGATGACACAACTGCAACGCCGTGCGCGATATCTCGATCGGGTAATACGCAGTGGGCTGCTTCTTGCACAGCGCTTCCAGAATGCGCCGCGTCTTGCGTCCGCTGCCGCTGCCGAGTTCCGCGACCTTCACGTTGGCGGGCAGCGCATTTACGATATCCGCCGCATGCGCCTTAAGCACGCGTTCCTCGGCGCGCGTGACGCCATATTCCGGCAAGGCGGTGATGACTTCGAACAGGGCGGAGCCGACTTCGTCATACAGATACATCGACGGAAGCTCTTTCTGCGGCCGCCTTGAAAGACCGGCGTGGACGGCTTCTGCAAAGGCGCTGGAAAAACGGGGCGACAAGGCGGGCTGAGTCATGACGTCTCCATCGTTGCGGCTTTTTCTTCGCGTGCCCCGCTCGGAATGAGGCACAGCGCTCGGATGCTGCTGATGCAATGACGCTTTCGGGAGGTATCGATTGGCGGTGAAGCAAAAAACACGCTAGACGCGGGTCACGCCGATGCTGCGTTTAGAATGCCGCTCAACGCATTCTGGCGCTGACGCGCGAAATCTCGATGAATCAGCATGTCATGGGCCGCGGCATTGCATTGTCCGTCGCCGCTTCCACGTTGTTCGCGCTCATGTCCGCTTATACGAAGTGGCTCGCCCCGCTCGATGGCCTCGACATCTTCGCGTGGCGCATGGTCTGGACGTTGCCCGGCGCGCTGCTGCTGGTGGCCGTTCGCAATCGATGGCCGCAATTATGCGCGCTCGTTGCGAAGCTTGCCGGAAACGTGCGCCTGCTTGCTGGATTCGCCGTTTCCGCTACGCTGCTCGGCTTGCAGCTGTGGATCTTTCTCTGGGCGCCGCTGCATGGCCGCGCGCTCGAAGTGTCGCTCGGCTACTTCCTGCTTCCGCTCGTGATGGTGCTGATCGGGCGCTTCCATTACCACGAGCGGCTCGATGCGCTGCAATGGGCGGGGGTCGCGGCAGCGGCGATCGGCGTAGCGCATGAGTTGATCGTCACGCAGGCGTTTGCCTGGCCGACGCTCGTCGTCATGCTGGGCTATCCGCCGTATTTCGTGTTGCGGCGTCGCCTCGACGCCGATCCGCTCGTCGCGTTCGCCGTCGAAATCATGTTGATCGCGCCATGTGCGCTGGTCACGCTGGCTGCACGCGGTTCCTTTGCCGTGGTCGCCGGTGCGCCGCTTCTTTCGATGGTGCTGCTGCCCGGTCTCGGCGCACTCAGCACGATTGCGCTCGCATCGTATCTTCGTGCGAGCCGCTATTTGCCGCTCGCACTGTTCGGCATACTCGGTTACGTCGAACCTGTGTTGCTGGTCGGCGTAGCGGTGCTATTGCTCGGCGAGCCGTTTTCGGCGGACAAGCTCGGCACGTATGGTCCGATCTGGCTGGCGGTTGCGCTGACCGCCGTGCATAGCGCACGGCTTCTGATGCATGAACGCGCGCAGCGTCGCGCAGCGCCGATGAGCGAGCATCATGCGAGCGCGGAGCATGAGGTCGGCGCGGCGGAGATCGAACGTATTGAGTGAAACCAGTAAATCAATGCGATAAAAAAGCGAGCCCGAAGGCTCGCTCGATGTGTCAACGCACGGGACCGAAGGAATCGACAACTCGACGGCCCGCGTGCGCAATGCGATGATCGGTTGAATGCGCGCCGGCTTCCCTTACTTCTTCGCGGCGTCGACCTTCGCATCGGCGGCCGCCTTGTTTGCGTCGCTTTGCGCCTCGACTTTTTCCTTGTCGGCCTTGGCTTGCGCCACGTTGGCATCCTTCGCTGCGTCGTGCTTCTTGTCATCGGCCTTGGCCTGTGCAGCGTGCTTCTTCTGGTTGGCTTTCGCCTGTGCCTTCGTGGCGTCACCGCGCGCGTCGGAGGCTTGCTCCGCCGTGGTCGCCCGCGCTACCTTCGCGGCTTCCTTGTTGGCGTCGGCTTGCGCCGATGCCTTGTCTTCGTTCGCCGATGCCTGCGCCTTGGCGGCATCGTGTTGAGCTTCGGCCTTCTTCTTGTTGGCCGTGGCCTGCGCCTCGGTCTTCTCGTGATTGGCCTTCACTTGCGCCTTGTCAGCGTCGGTTGTGGCGGTCTGCGCGAATACGGTGGTGACGAGCAGCGTGGATGCGAGAGCAGCGACGATTTTCTTCATGATTGTTCGACTCCTTGAGATCCTGCGTTATTCAACGACGCATGCCAATGCGCGGCATGTGACGATGAAAACGCGAAGCCGTCGTCGATCGTTGACCGCTGTTTGGTGACAAACGGTAACCAGCCGCTAGCAAATGAAACAGCCGTCGTGCATGGGCAAAGCCGTTGCAAAGTTCAAGAACACAAGTGTTACCAGCGCGCGAATTCTTCCCGGTTTGTAACGGCCGTCATTTAGTTCGGCATCCGAATCATCATTTGTAAGCGTTGAAATGCACCGTTACCAACTGCATCAGTTATTTCCTTAGCGCCTGCTTAAGATGCTTCTCACAAACCCGGACAACGGGATCAGGAGAAACACCATGAAGCGCGGAGCACTTGTCTTGTTGATGATCGGTAGTCTGTCGATGGCGGGCCAGGCCTCGGCGCACGGGCGCGGCGGCGGGTACGGTGGCGGACATGGCGGCGGTCACGGCGGCGACGGCGGCGCGATCATCGGCGCGTTGATCGGCGGCGCTGTGCTGGGCGCGCTCGTGACATCGGTCGCCAATGCGCAGCCGTCGTACGCACAGCCGGCCTATGCAGAACCGGCCGACGCTCAACCTGCGTACGCTCAACCGGTCTATGCCCAACCCGCGTATGCGCAACCGGCTCCGCCCGCAGGCTACTGCTATGACGGTTATCGGCGGGCCTATGTCCCATGTGCGCCCGCAGGCTACGGTTATTGATGCCTGTTCGAACGCGGCACGGTGCTTGCGCCAGCAAGGAGCGGTTGCGGCAAACGATACGCGCAGCCGGCACGCTAACTTTGGGAGATTCGCAATGAAAGCAATCACGATGAAACTGGTGGCCTCCGCGCTCGTCCTCGGCCTGTCGGGCGGCGTCTATGCGCAAGCGGGCGGCGGTGGCGGCGGTGCGGGCGGTGGAGGCAGCGCGGGCGGCGGTGGCGGGGCGGGTGCGGCAGGCGTCGGGGGCGGCATGGGCGCGGGCGGCAACGGATCGGCGGGTGCGGGCACGGGCGCGGCAGGCAAGGGCGGCGGCGTCGGCATGGGCGGCAGCGGGATGGGCGGAACGAGCGACGGCACGACTGGCACCGGGACCGGCGCGAAGAGCGGCATGGGCAACAACGGCGTGAACAACGGCATGGGCCAGGGCTCCATGCAACGCAGCGGTCCGGGCAGCACGGGCAGCGCAAGCCCGGGCGGCATGTCGAACGGCAGCGGCCAGCAACAGGGCTATTGACGCGTCGTGTCGATGATCAATGAGTGCCAAGCGGGTGCGATCGTCGCGAGCCTGAACGGGCTAGGCGGCATCCGCCACGCGGCGGCGCGCCGGGAGAACAACTAGGAGATGATGGGTTACTGAGCAGGCGCGGTGACCGGCTCAAACGTTTTCGCGCGGAGGCTGACCTTTTGCGCGTAGGCGCTCGATCCGCCGTAGTTCTTCAGCGCGGCATCGACATCGCCTTTTGCGGACTTCAGATAGCCATGCAAAATCGCCGAGCCGACTTCGATGTTGGCTTCCGGCTCCGTCAGATCGACATCGCGCACGAGTTTCTTGTGCGCCGACGGCACGACCTGCATCAGCCCCGTGGCGTTGTTCGCGCCCCTCGCCGTTTCCTTGAAACGCGATTCAATCGAGATGATGGCGAGCAAAAGCGCCGGGGGAAGCGAATACTTCGAAGCCGACCACATGACCGCCGTCGCGATGGCCTGCGCCTTTTCGCGCGCGATGCCGAATCGGCGTGTGATGGTTTCGGAGACTTTGTTATGCGCTTCTTCGCTTCGCGTGTCCTGCTGCACGGCATTTTGCGCCACGACATCGGAGGCGGCGGGCGCGCTTTCCTGCGCGAAGGCGGCCTGGGTGCAAGTCAGCAAGAGGGCGATCAGAAGGGATGTGCGGCGCATCGGACTCGGTGAGAAACAGCGGAGCCGCATTATAGCCCGACAAATTCCCGTTGCAGATCATGGACTTGTCCTAGATCTGAGGAATAGTTTCGTAAGGTAGAAGAAGTTACTTCCTCGAAAAGGCGCGCCTAGGTCCAGCGCCTAGGTCCGCCCGGCGCGCTTGGCCGACGGAGCCGAAATCCCTTCCCCGGCGTCGTGCGACAGGCGCGCGAACATCGGTAATGACGCCAGCACAAGAAGCGCCGTCGCGATGAATCCGCACGCGAGCTGCCACCGCTCTGTCTGCGTGCTGCCCGATACGAGCATCGTCGCCTCGATCGTCCCGGCGGCGACCGTGACGCCGAACGCCTTCATCAACTGCTGCGCAGTTCCTTGAAACGAGGTCGCCGCGGCGAGGCGTGCTTTCGGCACGTCGGCGAAGGCGAGCGCGCCCATCGTCGCGAAACTGAGCGAACGGCCCAGGCCGCCGACCAGCAGCAACAGAAAGATGGCGCTCGCGGGCCATGCTTGCGACATCGTCGAGCAAACGACGAGCACCGCCGCGAAAGAGACGCTGCCGGCGCAGAGCACCGTACGGACGGAGAATCGGCGCAGCGCGAGCGCGGTCATCGGCCTCATGCAGAACGAGCCCAGTGCGCTTGCGAACGTGATGAGCCCGCTCGCCGATGCGCTGTAGCCGAAGCCCGCCTGCAACGTCAGCGGCACGAGAAACGGCAGCGCGCCCGCGCCCGCCCGGAACAGGCTGCCCGCGATGGTGGCCGCGTGAAACGTCGGGATCGACAGCAACGAGAAATCGATGGCCGGATTGGGCGTCTTCCGGCAATGCAGTATCGTCGCCCGGAAAAGCAGCAAGCCGGCCGCGACGCAGATCCACGGCACACCCGCAGGCAACACGTCGCGCCCGGCGCTCTCGATGCCAATCATGAACAAACTGAGCGATGCGCCCGACAACAGCATGCCGCGCAGATCGGGCGCCGTGCGGCTTTCCGGCGGCGATGGCGGCAATAGCCGCCAGGTGAGCCACAAGCCGATGACGCCGACCGGGACATTGACCCAGAAGATGCTGCGCCACGAGAGCGTATCCGTGAGAAAGCCGCCGAGCGGCGGGCCGAGCAACGGGCCCACGAGCGCGGGCATCGTCAGCCACGTGGTCGCTTGCAGCAGTTCCTCGCGCCTGACGCCGCGAAAGAGAATGAGCCGGCCGACGGGCACCATCATCGCGCCGCCGAGACCTTGCACGACGCGCGCGGCAAGCAGCTGCGGCAGATTCATCGCGGCGGCGCACGCGATCGACGCTAATGTAAACGTCGCGATCGCCCACATGAATACCCGCCGTGCGCCGAAGCGGTCGGCCACCCATCCGCTGGCCGGAATGAACACCGTCAATGCGACGAGATACGCGGTGATGGCGCTGCTCAGATGAACGGGATCGACATGAAGATCGCGGGCCATGGTAGGAATGGCGGTCGCGACGATGGTCCCGTCCATGTTTTGCATAAAGAGCGCACTGGCGACGACAGCCGCCGTGATGCGAAAGTTGCCGCCCTTCACGATGCGTGGCCCGCGAATGCGCTCGAACGCAGCGGCCCGGCAGTTCCGGTGCGGGTTCCGATTCGATTGACGTGCATGTGCGCCAGTCTACTCGATGCCTCGGACTGCCGTCGGCGCGCTATGCTGGATGCATCCTCCTCGACGATGACGCAGCCCTTACGTCATGCCATTCGCTTTTCGCGGACGCCCTGAACTCGCCGGCCTCGACCGCAGCGCAAGACGCGAGGTGCGGCGGCTCGCATGGCACTTTGCGCAGCGCCACTGGAGCCTGCATGCGCCGGCGTTCGCCTGGCTCGTCTTCGTGCTCCTGCATACGCGCTATGGCGTCGTCGCGGGGCGTAGCGAATATCTCGTGGTGACGCTCGGCTTCTTCGTCGTCGCGGTGATCGTGATCCGCCTGCACATCGCGCTTTATCTGCGGCCCACACGCGCCATTTTCGATCTGATCGGCGCATCAGGCATTCGCGCCATCACGCGGCGCTAGACACAAAAGGCCCGTTTTAACGTGCTAGGATGCCTGTGCCCTTTCCTTCAACGAACGCTAAAGAACGCTGATGGCAACGTTATACGAAACGCTGGGCGTCGATGAGCACGCCACCGAGGAAGAGATCAAGCGGGCGTATCGCAAGGCCGCGATGCGTTGCCATCCTGACCGCAACGTCGGCAACGAAGAGGCCGCCCATGCGAAGTTTCACGAGATAAAAGAGGCTTACGCCATTTTGTCGGATCCCGCGCAACGCGAGGTCTACGACCGTATCTTCGCGGAAGAAATGGAGCGCCGTGAAGCGCAGCTACGCGAGGAAGAAGCGGCGCGCGAGGCGCTCTATGCGAAGCGTGTATCGCTTGCGATGCGCTTTGCGTCGGAAGGGCATAACGGTGACGTCGTGTTCGGCGTGCTGCTCGGCCAGGATTGCGATGAAGCGACGGCTCGGCAGATCGCGGAGAGCGTCGTCGCATTGCATGAGTCGCGCGAAGCGAAGGCAACGGGCGAACCCGCGCCCGAGCCCGCGACCGAGACGAGGGAAGCGCCGGCTCAAACTGCCGATCAACGCGCCAGCGCAATGAATCCGCTTGGCGCAATGTGGTTTCAGTTCTTCAACAACATGCGTCTTTGAGGCTTCCGGTCACGCAGCGAGCCGCTCTCGCCTGATGTTCGCTCGCTGCGGCGCAGGCGGATAAACGCACCACTGTCCGTCATCGTGTCGAAAGAAGAATAACGCTCTCGACGCTGCGCCCTGCAATGTTTCGACGCACACGTACCGCGTGTGATCGGCGCGAGTTCGGCTGAACTTCGTGACATGCACCGGCACGCTTGCCGGCGCGAGCCATTTCTCCACTTGAGAACGTAGGGATCGTTCGTTGATGCTTTTCATCTGAAGTCTCCTGCACGCGGCGTTCATGTCTGGATATCGGCTAGAAGCGCACGAGGCTTTAAGCCGCATGAATGACGCCTGCCGCAACGCACCACACTCGTGACAAAGCACTTGAACTCTACGCCGTGAATCCGCCAGCGTCGTGCCTTTTTGCGAAATAGCAACAGCACGTGACCAAGCTTTAATTAAGGCGTTGATGTGCCTGTATGTTCAAGGCGTGTCGTGCGCGGGTATGTGCGCGAACGGTCATATCGTCGGACCGGTGCGTACGGTTACCGTCAAAGAGGCATTAGCGAAACGCATGCCCGGCCCGATGCGTTATAGCGGACGCGCGAAGCTGAGTTCGTGACCGTCGGGATCGGTGAGATGAAAATAGCGCTCGTTCCAGGGCGCATCGCGCGGCGCAAACAGCGGCTCGATGCCGCTTGCGCACGCCTTGCGATAGAACGCATCCACGTCGGACACGTAGATGATGACGCGGCCCCACCATTGAATGGGACCGTGCGTTTCGCTGGTGATGTTGAGAAAGGAACTGCCCAGCGCGAAAGAGGTGAACGCTTCATCAGCGCCGCCGTGAACGATGCGAAAACCGAGCGCCTGATAGAAGCGCACGGCACGTCGCATGTCGTGCGTCGCGAGCGTGATTGCGCTCAGACTTTCGACGCGCGCATCATCGTGATCCGAAGGTTCCATGCGTGGCGCCGTCATTCGGGATGACGATGCGAAACGATCGACAGCACCGATAAATCCGGATGCGTCCCGTCGATGATGCTCTTGCCGATATGCCGCGCTTCTTCCACTGCGTCTTGCGCGGTCCGGTATTCATCGTCGCCATCGGCGTGGAAATAAACGGCTTCCGCAGGCGTATTGGCGTTCGTTCCATGGCGGCATACTCGACCGATGAACACATATCGCTCAGCCGCGCGTGGAGGCGCGTGCTCCGGCGTCGGTTTGATTTGCGGCAGCACGTGTATGTCGAAGCCCTCATATTCGAAGACCTGCCATTGTGAAGCGGGTTCGCCGGACATGATCGCCTCCCTGTCGTTGCCAGGCTCGCATTGCAACGTTACTCCACTTCGGCATGCGAATCCATCGGGAACGACGGGTTGCCACGAGCGGCTCGCACGCGATGGACACGAGCCGCCAACGCCGCATCACACGATATACGGTCCGCTGATGCGCCCTTCGAAGATGGCGATGTTGATGCCCCAGTCATCGACGGTTGCGGGCGAGCGGCCATCGACGATGGCGGACACGGCCCTTCCGCCTGTGATGCGCTGCATCTGTTGCTGAGAGAGCGTGGCTTCGTCGTGGGTCCTATTATCGGGCGGAAGGTCTGCAATGGCGAGAGTGCGTTTCATGGTGGTGCTCCTGGCGGATAGCTTGAAGTGGATCGAGCATCGCGATGCTCGCCACGAGTTTTGCAAGGCCTATGCCAATTTGCGCCGCCTGGGCGTGGGGCTTGGCGCAGCGCGCAACAGCCGCACTTGATCGAGTCGTCAGGCGGCGGTATGTTGGAATCGCGCGAACAGATGAACACCGTGGTGTTGGCGCATCCATCGGGACTGGACCATGACCGTCATTGTTCGAGCATTGAGTTTTGTCTTCGCGAGCGCAGTGCTTTTTAGCGGCTGCGTTCTCGCGCAAGACGCGCGGCAATCTATTGCACTGCTCGACTGCACGCTCATCGACGATAACGCCGCCTACAACGACGCCGACATCAACCGCATTCAAAGCCAGCGGCTTCAGATGATCAGCAGCACCTTGCGCGATGACGTACATCAACGCGCGCTGTTCGAAGTCGCGGATAACGCGCGAGCAAGCGATCTCATCGCCTCGCTGCAAAGCGGTCAGGACATGAGCGCGTGCAATGGCTGTGAACTGCGTGTGGCGCGTGAGTTGGGCACGTCGCGGGTCGGCGTGTGCTGGGTGCAGAAGATCAGCAATCTGATACTTAACATGAACCTGCGGGTGGAGGACGCACACAGCGGCGCAACGCTCTTTCAGCGTTCGGTCGATATTCGCGGCAACACGGACCAGTCATGGCGACGCGGCGCAAAGGCACTGGTCGATCTTCTCGCGAACGATGTGTCCGCGCTTCATTGATCCTTCGCGAAGGGAATTCGGGAATTTCTCCCGCCCGATGCGATTGCGTGCGCGGCGTCTCCTGCGCTAAGTTAGTCGTTGGGCCAGGCTCACCTGAAACGGCCCGCCATAGAACGAACAAAGAACGTTCAGCCGGAGACGCTCATGCAAGTCACCATCAAGGCGGCGCGCCTGGCGTGCGCGTCGTTTCTCGCACCCGCTTTGTTTCTCTCCGCATTCAGCGCGCACGCCACGGCACAGACCGCTTATGTGACCAGCGAAACCGCCGGGGTCGGCGTGATCGATCTCGCGAATTTCTCGCTTGCCAGAACCATCGACGTGGGAAAAGACGGCCCGCGCGGCTTGAGCCTCAATCAGGACGGCACGCGCCTGTATGTTGCCAACAAAGCGACGGGCGATCTTTCGGAAATCGATACCGTTTCGGGCAAAGTCACGCGGCGCGTGAAGATCGGTAAGAACCCGGAATTCGTGCGCGTGCACGGCGGTTATGCCTATGTGACGTATGAGCCGGGCGAATCCGGCGGGCCGCCCAAGCCCGGCGAGCCGGAGAAGGATGACGACGACCCGAACTCACCGCCCGCCGAAATCGCCATCGTCGATTTGAAGGCGTTGAAGGTCACGCGCTCAGTGAAGAGCGGCCATGAAACGGAAGGCGTCGAATTTTCGCGGGACGGCACGCTGATTCTCGTCACGAACGAAGGCGACGACACGGTGTCCGTCTACCGTGCGCGCACGGGCAAGCCGGTACGCACCGTCGAACTGCAAAAGGGCTCGCGTCCGCGCGGCATCAAGATATCGCCCGATGGAAAGCAATACGTCGTCACGCTGGAAAATGCGAACAAGTTCATCGTGCTGGACGGCAAGGACCTGAAGGTCGTCAAGACCGTCGATACGAAAACCGGCCCCTATGGCGTATCGTTCGATCCTTCGGGCAAGCGCCTGATCGTGGCTGCATCGCGGGACAAAACCCTGCAAGTGTTCAATGGCGTCACCTACGCGCACATGAGCGACATACCCGTCGGCCAGCGCTGCTGGCATTTCAGCTTCACGCCCGATGGATCGCGGCTGCTGCTGGCATGCGGCCGCTCCAATGCGGTGTATGTGCTCGATGCGTCGAACTTCCAGACCGTCAGCCAGATCGGCGATTTGCCGCTTGCATGGGGCATCGTCACGTATCCGCCGAGCGCGGGATCGATAGCGGGCCGCTGATCGCGCTGGCCGCACGGCCGTTTCGCTTTGCACCGCGCATCGTTGCTCAATCCACCTTCCGCCTCGCTGTGAGCGGCTGCTAGTATCAGATAGGCTCTCCGGCGAGGACGATCATGCTTACATTAGCCGAGGCGTTTGACGCAATATCCGATACTCCGGTAAGCAGGCGCATTCTGCTTGCGGCCCAGGGCAGCACGGGCAATTGCCGATGGCTGCCCGCACACGTCGGCAAGCACGGCGAGCTTCGTTACGAGCAGTGCATCCAGGAAGGCATCGAACTGGACGACGATGCCGCCGACGCGCTCCGCCTTTTCGATGCCGGCTCGCTTTCCTCGTGCGCGCTCGTCGCGCATCTTGGCGCGCTGGGCGTGGGCGCGCTCGTGATGGGACCGGAATCGCCCAGCGATGCCATGCGGATGCTCGAGCAACTCAAGGCCAACGCACTTGGCCGCTTCGTCGAGAAATTTCTGGCCGACTTGCGGCAACGGCGGCCTGCCAAGATCTATCCGTTCAAACCGCGCTGAGCTGGAGCTGGCAGCAGCACTCAATTCCATGCATAGCGCAAGCCGACCCAGACGCCACGTGGCGCACCAATGCCGAGGAATTGCTCATTGGTCGTATCCGCGCCGTTGAAGGTATGGTTCGGCCCGTTAAAGAAGTTCTCGCCGAGAATCGCGAAGTTCGCGTAGCGTTTGTTGAGCAGGTTCTTGACGGTCGCATAGACTTGCAACTGCTTCGTGACGTTATAGGTCGTGTCGAGATCGATCAGGAAATAGCCGGCGATGCTGCCGTTCACATCCTGATTGTTCTCGTCGCCGCGCGCAAAGATATTGCTGCGATACGTGAGGTTCGTGCCGATATTCCATCGCGAGAGCGGGTTGTAGTCCACGCGCAATTTCACAGTATTCGCGGGAATGCCGGGAATGCGGTCTCCGGAATGCACGGTAATGTTGCCGTCCGCGTCCGCGCTCGAATTGCTCGCGCTGTTCTCCGTCCATGTGGAACGATACGTCGCGTTCACATAGCTGTAGCTCGCGGCGAACCCGAGCGGTCCCCATCGCGTCCGGCCCGCAAGTTCGAAACCCTGACGGCGTGTCTTGCCGACGTTCTGAAAGTAGCCGAGCGTGCTCGTTGCGCCTTCGCTGCTGACGAACTGGATGTCGTCCGTGAGCGTCGTGCTGTATAACGCAGCGCTCCAGGTCGTCGATGTGCCGATATGTCCGCGTGCACCTATCTCGAACGTCTTCGAGATGACCGGCTTTAGTTCGGGGTCCGCAATGAAATCGTTCGGAAGCGAGCACGGGGCGTTCGGGTCCGCGCATGCAAGCTCGATTGCCGTTGGGGAGCGCATGCCTTCGTTGTAGGTCGCATACGCCGTGAACCACGGCGTCGGGTTCCAGTTGAAGCCAATTGCCGGATTGAAACGCGAGAACGTGTGCCGTCCATCGAGCAGCGGCTGTACGCCGCTTTCATCGCCGATGGTCGCCTTGGCCCAGTTATAGCGGCCCGCGAGCGTCATCGACCATTGCTCGGTGAACGACAGCGTGTTCTCGAAGTAAATGCCCCAGTTTTCATTGCGCGTCTTTGCGTTCGTCGTCGGCACGAAGGGGCCGAGGCCGATCGTCGCGCGGCTATCGGTGAACTCCGCGGGCTGCGACGACTGAGTGAAATGCGAATTGGCGAAGTCGCCTGCTCCGCCGAGAATCAACTGGTTGTCCATGCCGAACAGCTTGTTGAGCAGCGTCAGTTGCAGGCTTGCGCCATAGCTATCCGTCACGATCACCGATTGATCGTTGGTCGCCTGCGTGAGATCGATCGTGCCGTCATCATCGGCTTCGCCGTAATTGTCGTTGACGTTGCTGCTTACGTTGCGGTTGCGGTAGTGCCGGTAATACAAATTGCCGCTCAACTCCACATTCGGCGAAAAGTAGTGCTCGCCCGACAGCGTGATATAGCCCACCTGATTTTCATTCGTGTCGGGAAACGTATAAGCCTGCTTGTAGTTGTCGAGAAACGAGCGCGGAATGGTCTGCGATCCGTTCAGCGTGTTGTCCGCGCCGCCCATCGAGAGAGAAATGGTCGTGTCGGCGTCCGTGTAACGTAGCTTCCCGAACGCCTGACGCAAGCGGCTCGAATTCTGTGCCGCCCAGCCGTTGTCATTCGCGATGTTGGCCGTGAAGTAGTAGTCGAGGTTGCTGCCGATCACGCCGCCCTGTTCGATCTGCGCAGTCTTTCTGCCCCACGATCCGCCGCTGATATCGATGTTTCCGCCGGGATTCGTGCGGCCGTTCTTGGTCGTGATGGCGATTGCGCCGCCGAGCGTATTGAGGCCGAAGGTCGGATTGGAACCGGGAATGAGTTGCATCGTACTGATGGCGGCTTCCGGAATCAGATCCCAGTTCACGACATCGCCGAACGGCTCATTGATGCGAACGCCATCGAGAAACACTGAAAGGCCCTGCGGCGTGCCGAGCAAGGGCGACGCTGTGAAACCCCGATAATTGATATCAGTTTGAGAAGAATTGCCCTGCGCGTCGTTGACGTCGACACTCACTACGTTTTGCTGCAGATAGTCGGTGACGGTCGCGGAGTGCTGCGCTTCGATCTCGTTGCCTTTGATGGTCTGCACGTTCGCCGGGACCTTTTCGAGCGGCGTGCCCACGCCCAGTAAGGGTGTGGTTCCGACCACGACGATAGTCGGCAATTCCGTATTCGGCGGCGCGCTGGCCGCTTGCGCCCATGCGCCGGCAGTGATGCTCGCCAATGCGCTCCCGAACACGAGCTTCAGTCGCGCTCGGGGTTTGAACCGATGCGCGATGGCGGACTGGCGCGGCATGCTCCTCATTGTCGTCTCCGGTTATTCTTTGTTGTGGCTTCCTTGAAACGATCGGCCTCTGATAGAAAGAGTCGCACAACAATCCGTGCGCGCACCGGGAGCTTTTCCCGATCGTGCAGGGAAGGGTTCCCAAACGTCATTTGCATCCGCCATCGCGCGGGCCTGGCGTGCTTAAAATGGATTCCGCGATGCCATCCGAATCCTTGTCCTCTCGCGCTAAAGATGCTTCCAGACGCGCAACGCCCTCGACGGCGTCGCGCGATCTGGCATGCGTGCTCGCGATGACCATCGTCGCGGGCGCAGGCTTCGCGCTGATCGACTTCAGCGAATTCACTTATCGCTGGACGCGCAGCGCCGAGCGCTTTCAGCTCGATGAACTTCCTGCGACCCTGCTTGTGCTTGCGCTCGGTTTTGCGTGGTTCGCATGGCGGCGCTACAAGGACGCGCGTCGCGAAGTGCGCCGCAGCCATGCGCTCGAACAGGAGGCGGAACATCTGCTCGCTGAAAACCGGCGGCTGGCCGATCAGGCCACTACCGCGCAGGAAGCGGAACGCCGCCATCTAGCGCGCGAGCTGCACGACGAACTGGGTCAGTACCTGAACGCGATATCGCTCGATGCGGCACGCATCCGCGATTTGTCCGCTGAACGCGAGGACGAAATTCATCGGCTTGCTTTGGCGTTGATGCAAAGCGCGACGCACGTGTACCGCGAAATCGGCGGCATGACTCGCAAGCTTAGGCCCATCGGCCTCGATGAATTCGGCTTGCCGACCGCCATGGAACATTGCATCGAAGGCTGGCGCGAACGCCTGCCGCAAGCGGAATTCACATTGACGGTAGAGGGCGATTTCGACCATCTCGGCGATGCGCTCAACATCGCGCTTTATCGGCTCGTGCAGGAAGGGCTGACGAACGTGTCCAAGTTCGCGCGTGCATCACGCGTAGAAATCTATCTGGTACGCACGCCGGAAACGAAGCAAGGCTCAGGAGAGGTCGTCGTGACTATCGCGGACGATGGTCCGGGCGTCGATCTCTCAGTGCCGCGCAAGGGCCTGGGACTTGTCGGCATGCGCGAGCGCGTGGAGGCGCTGGGCGGCGAATTCCATCTTGCGAGCAGTCCCGGCCAGGGCTTTCTGGTCTGCGCACGCGTACCGGTTCAGGCGGGGCGGCCGTTGCCTAGCGAGCCGAACGAAGGCGCGTCGGGTGCGCCAGTGAGATCGGAAAAATGAAGTCCCAGACGATTTGCGATCTGCGCGAGCTGGACGCCATTATCGGCGCCGAATTTCTGCCGTATCACCGATTGATGATTGGCCACGGTCTTCTGACTCAGTCCGAGTTTCTCCGCAATGCTCGGCAGCGTATAACCTTGCACGAGCAAACGGAGCACTTCGAACTCACGCGCCGATAACTGCCGTCCCGGCGGTCCTTCCTGAATCGTCGCTCGCAATGCGATCGCTTGCGAAATATCCGGGCTCAGATAGCAAACGCGACGCGCAACCGAGCGCACCGCTTCGACGAGCACATCGGGCGCGCTGGCTTTCGTGACATAACCGCGCGCGCCGGCGTCGAGCGCACGGCGCACGAAGATCGCTTCCTCGTGAACGCTGAAGATCAGCACGCGTGCATGCGGCTCGCGTGCGAGCATGCGACGCATCGCTTCTATACCGCTTGCGCCGGGCAACGCAAGGTCCATGACGACGACATCGGGCTGCAACGCGCAGAACTTCTGATGAGCCTGCGCGGCATCCGCCGCTTCGCCCGCGACGCTGACATCGGGGCTGAGTTCGAGCAGACGCTTGTAGCCTTCACGCACCACGGCGTGATCGTCTACGAGCAGCACGGAGATATCGGCATGCATGGTTATTTTTCTCCGACTTCCGATCCATCCGTTCGATGCGTCGAAGCGAGCCGCCGCGAATTCGCATCGTTACGAAAGACGATGGGCTGTTCCTGCGGCTCTTGTCTCATCGAGGCCGCGCGCACCACTTCGATCACTCGCTCATGATGCGCGGACTTATCGCATACGGGGTCCGCATTTGCGGGGTCTTGCGTTAGCAGATAAGCCTGACAGCGGCATCCACCGAGATCGATTGTTTTCTCATCGCAGCTGCGGCATGGCTCTTTCATCCAGCCAAAGCCGCGAAAGCGGTTGAATGCATCGCTTTCGTACCAGATGTCTTTTAGTGGCGTGTCGATCACGTTGGGGAACGTGAGACCCGGGAGCGAGCGCGCCGTATGGCAGGGCAGCGCGGCGCCGTCCGGCGCGATGCCGAGAAACACCGAGCCCCAGCCGTTCATGCAGCGCTTCGGGCGACGCTCGTAGTAGTCGGGCACCACGAAGAATATCTTGCACTTGTCGCCGATTTCCTTGCGATACCGCTCGACCACGGCTTCCGCTTCCTGCAACTGCTCGGCGGTCGGCATGAGTTGCGCACGGTTCGCATGGGCCCAGCCGTAGTACTGCGTATTGGCGAGTTCCAGATACTCCGCGCCCATGTCGAGCGCCATGTCGATGATGCGCCCGATATGCGGCAGGTTATAGCGATGCAGCACGCAATTGAGCACCATCGGAAAGTCATGCGCCTTGATGAGACTGGCGACGCGCTTCTTCAGATCGAATGTCTTCGTGCTCGATAAGAAGTCGTTCAGCTCCTGCGTGGAGTCCTGAAACGAAAGCTGAATGTGATCGAGGCCCGCATCCTTGAGCGCGGTAAGGCGCTTGTCCGTCAGCCCGATGCCCGAGGTGATGAGGTTCGTATAGAAGCCGAGCTTGCGGGCTTCACCAACGAGCGTTTCGAGGTCATCGCGCAAGAGCGGTTCGCCACCGGAAAAGCCCAGTTGCGCTGCGCCTAATGCACGCGCCTGACGCAATACGTCGAGCCATTGCGCCGTATCCAGTTCGCGCGAATGGTCCGTGTAATTCACCGGGTTGTAGCAGAAGACGCAGTGCAGCGGACAGCGATACGTCAGTTCAGCAAGCAGCCACAACGGCGGCGCAATGGGCGTCCCTTCGTGTTCCGGCTTGGCGATGGGTTCGGAAAGATCGGTCATGCTTGCACCTTTTCACTCCAGCCAGCCACGCGCACGCGCGCCGGCGATGAACGCGCGCACATCGTCGCCGAGACCGGCTGCGTTGAACGCCTGTTCCAGATCGGCGACAAGCGCGGGAATATCGCGCGTGCCATCGCAACGAAGCAGGATTTGCGCGGCGCTCTGATTGAGCTTCACCATGCCTTCGGGGTAAAGCAGCACGTGCGCGTCTTGCGCAGGCTCCCATTGCAGGCGAAAGAGACGCTTGAGCTTCGGACGCAAGGCATCGTCTGGAGCGTCGACGGCTTCGTTTATGCGTTGAGTCGGATTCATGTCGCTCATGCCGGGAATGCCTTTTCGATTGAGTCGAGCATGGTCCAAAGAATATCCAGCTTGAATTGCAAGATATCGAGTGCGCGTTGCTGTTGCTCGCGCGTGGTGAAATGCGACAGCGTCACTTCGAGACCATGTTCGACGTCACGCTGCGCAAGCGACACGCGCGAGCGAAAATAAGCGAGCCCTTCCGGTTCGATCCATGTGTAATGCTCGGGCCACGTGGCAAGCCGGTCCTTGTGAATCTGTGGTGCGAACATCTCCGTCAGCGACGAGCACACCGATTCCTGCCACGGCGCGCGGCGTGCGAAGTTCACGTAGGCATCGACGGCGAAGCGCACGCCCGGCGTCACGAGCCGAAGCGACCAGAGATCGTCGCGTGAGAGCCCGACTGCGTCGCCCAGACGCGCCCATGCTTCGATGCCGCCGGGCTGTTCTTCATAACCGTCGTGATCGAGAATACGCAGCACCCAGCGGCGGCGCGTCTCGCGATCGGGGCAGTTGGACATGACCGCCGCGTCTTTGAGCGGAATGTTGATCTGATAGTAGAAGCGGTTCGCGACCCAGCCGCGTATCTGCTCACGCGAGCATCCTCCGCTGTTCATCTTCACGTTGAACGGATGATGAATGTGGTACGACGTGCCCTTCGCGCGCAGTTGCTCTTCGAACTGCTCGCGCGTCCACGCGGGGCCGGCTTCCTTCAGTGCGGTGAAGTGCGGGCCGGTCGTGGGGTTCAGCATCGGCGTGAAAGCGTTGCCAGTCATTCAATGATTCTCCGCGATGTCATAGCTCGAAGCTCATGCCGTCATGCGCCACTTCGATGCCATGCTCCGATAGCATGCGCCGTTCGGGTCCGTCCTCGATCAGGATAGGGTTCGTGTTGTTGATATGGATGAGCACCTTGCGCACGTCCGCGCGGCCGATCGAATCGAGCACTTCGATCATGCCGCCGGGACCGCTTTGCGCGAGATGTCCCATGTCCGCGCCGGTTTTCTTCGTCAGGCCGAGGCGGATCATTTCGTCGTCGGTCCACACGGTGCCGTCGACGAGCAACAGGTCAGCGGTGCGCATCGCATCGAGTACATGCGGTTCGAGTGAGCCGAGGCCGGGCGCATAGAACGCGCGCTTGCCCGTGACGTCGTTCGTGAACATGAGGCCGATGTTGTCGCCCACTTCCGGCGCTTCGCGATGCGGCGAATAAGGCGGCGCTTTGCTCGACAGCGGCAGCGCATCGATGCTGACGCGCGGCAGTTCGGGCACGCTGAACGCCTCGCCATCGAGCGCAATGCGGCGATGCTCGACGCCGCAGTAATGCGAAAGAATGGATGTGACCGGAAAGCCGGTCGACAGGTCTTGCCATACCGCGTCGGTCGTATAGAGCGGCAACGGCGTGCCGCGCTCGCGCAGCATCAACAGGCCGGTGACGTGGTCGATCTGCGCGTCCATCGTAATGACGGCGGCGATGCCCGTGTCGCGCACGCGGCGTGCGGGCTGCAATTCGGGGTTAGCCGCGATCTGCGCGAGTATGTCCGGCGATGCGTTGACGAGCAGCCAGTCTTCACCGTTGTCACTGACCGCAATCGACGACTGCGTTCTAGCACGCGCAGCAATGACGCCTCGGCGCACGCCGTCGCAATTGCGGCAGTTGCAATTCCATTGCGGAAAGCCGCCGCCTGCCGATGAGCCCAACACGCGAATCTTCATCGTCGGGTCCTGCGCGAATACGTCATGGCCACATTCTCCTTAACAGCCCGTCCTTATCGATGAGCTGATGCTTCATTGCGCCCAGGAAATGAAGAACGATCAACGCGGCCAGCATCCATGCAATGAAACCATGTATGCCGAAGAACAATTCGCGCATTGCTTTATCGTCCGATCCCCATTGTGGCAGAAGCACGCCCCAGAAGCGCGTGCCGTATTTGTTGAACGACGAGCCGAGATAGCCGGTCAGCGGCATCGCGACCATGCCCGCGTATAAAAGACCCTGCGTGGTGCTCGCGGCGGCGCGTTGCCACGCTCCCATCGGCGGCAGAGGCGGCCGGCCATAGGCCAGGCGTACCAGGATGCGGATCAGCACCAGCAGGAAAATCGTCAAACCGAGCGACTTATGGAAGTTGATGACGGTCGACTTGAACGCCAGTCCGCGTGGCAGGCCCACCATATAAAAGCCGATGCACAGCATTGCAATGATGGCGATGGCGATGATCCAGTGCAGCGCAATCAGCGGCCGGGCGAAGCGTTCGTTCGCCACCGTCGACCGGCCGGGCGTCGCGGGCCGGGTGCCGACTGCGGTCATGGCATGCCTCCTTCGCGAAAGGGCATTGGTGCGGCGGATAGAGGGTCCATTGTTATCGTCGTTTCATGAATTGGCGATCAGCAATTCCCCCCGTCCGTCTACGGCAAGATCACCGGTATAGCGCCTTGGCAATGCGTTTTGCACGAGCGTCGAGAAAGGCGCGATCTCTCTGGCGAGCATGCCCGCAAGCAGTCGCCAGAAGACATCGAAGCCGCGTCCGCCTTCCGTGAAGGTGGGTGGATCGCGTGAGGGATTCTTCAATAATACGACCGTGCCGCGCCGCATACCATAGCCCAGGTGTAAGCCCGTTTGTCCTGCGACACAGACCGTCCCTGCAACGAGGCGCGACGCAGCAAAATCCCCGGTATTTCCGCCGATGAGCACGGTGCCACGCCGCATGCGGTCCGCAAGGCGCGCGCCAGCATCGCCGTGGACGACGAGCGTTCCGCCGCTCATGCCTTCCATGTTGCCGGGCAGCGCGCCCGCCGCGAAGTCGCCGACGTTGCCTTGAATGGTCACGCGTCCACCTTGCATCTCGCATGCGGTGAACCGGCCTGCATTGCCTTCAATCGACAAGTCGCCGCCTGTCATGCCGATGCCCACGTAGTCGCCCGCATTGCCGTGAATCGCGAGCTTGCCTTCTGTAAGCGACGCGCCAATGCGATCGAGCCACGCCACATCGCCTTCTATACGAAGCGAGGCATGGGCTGCATCGGCTTCGGCGATGTCGAAGAGATCGCCGATCGCGCACGTTTCACCGTCTGCGTGCAGCGGCACTCTTGGACGTTCCGTAGACGACATTTGCGCAAGCGTTAGAGGAAGTAATTTGGAACCATCCACGCGAAAGCCAGGCGAACTTCTTACACGCAGCGTGACGGCGTTCATGCGCGTGCTCCAGCGACGCCAGCGGATAACTCATGCAACTTGAAGTGGTAAGGCCCGAGTTTGCCGCCATAGTTTCCGGCTGAAATGCGCAAGACTCCGCCTGTGCGTCCTATAGACGTAGCTGCTGTGATTCCGGCTGTCATTGCCGCGCCGACGTCGGCATCGGTGAGACCGTCGATCACGATTTCGAGCACGCACGCCACTTCCGGAGTGAGTTCGCTTTTCGTCGACAAGCCGACGAGCGTCGGACAAAACGCATCGTTCGTGGATGCCGTCGCGCCTTTGTACTTCGAGCCGATCTTCGACCCGGAGCGCACGACGCCGCCCGGAAAAGGCGTAATGACATTGGGCAGCTTGTGCATTGCGGCAACGGCGGATTCTGCCGCATGCAATGCGCTGTCGATGTCGCTCGCAAGAAACAACAGGTTGCCGCCGCCCACTGCCTTGACCGTTGCAGTGAGTTCTTCGCAGACGAATTCGCCGTCCATGACGGGCACGCGCCAATAGCGCGTCGTGCCAAGCACTTTCGATATCTGAAAGCCATCGCCGAAGAAGCGCAGGCCAGCGCCAAGCGGTGCATTGTCGGAGAGCGGCGCACGGCTGGTCGACGGATCGATTCCGCCATAGACGGCCGTCGTCGGGCACGTCAATACGCATTGCCCGACGCGACGCGCAACCTGCTTCGCCAGTTCCTTCGACGACACCGCGAATATCAGCACCGATATTCCTGGCCTTCCGTCGGGAGTTTCATCGCCAGCGAGGTCGCGTTCGATGCCCGCCTCGCATCCGCAATCGATGACGGACGTAGCGAAGCCCGTCAGCGAATTGGCGGCGTGACGCGCCCACGTCGAGGTATGCGCGGTAATGATCAGACGCGTCGCCTTCATCGGGAAGGCTTCGGCGAAGGTGTCATCAATCTCGGTGTCGTTGATGCGCATGGTGGTCATCGCCGTTCGCATGCGACGGGCAAGAGCTTGCCGCCGTTGCAGACCGCACACATTTCGTCGTCGCCGATCGCGATGTTTTCGAACCTTCCCGCCAGATTCGCGTGCGTGTAGTCGCGCACGCGTTGTTCGATTGCGCGGTCATAGTCGGGCGTCATGAAGTGAATCCCGCCCGTTGGTGTTTGCAGCAAGGTTCCGTCGCGCGCAATGAGTTCGCCGTCCTTGAACACGAATGCGGGCGACGTGAACATGCGCTCGCGATTCGCGTCTTCCCGATACACCGCGATATCAGCCGCCGCGCCCGCGCCCAGATGCCCGCGATCGGCGAGACCAAGCAGACGCGCAGGGCCGGCACGGGTGACGATGGCTATTTCGTAAAGAGAGAGTTCGCGTGTGATTTCACTGAGCACGCTTGCGATTTTTGCATCGGCGTGCAGCTTGTTGAGTTGCTCGTCGCGAAATGGCTTGTCCATCAACAGGCGGATCAGATGCGGATAGCTCGTGAACGGTCCGCCATTGGGATGATCGGTGGTCATCGATACGCGCCAAGGATCATCGACGAGCAGAAAGATCTCCAGCCCGATGATCCACTGCAGCGCATTGACGAAGCTCTGCTCGCGATACCGGAACGGCACGACGCCGCATCCGCCGTCGCATTCGATATCGCCCAGTATCCATTTGCGAGGACGCGCAAGCGGTGCATTGCGAAACTGCATCATCGTGTCGCCGGATGCGGAGACCGTCTGGCCGAAGATGATCTGGCCGACATCGATCGTGACGTTGGGCCGTGCGTTGACCGCTTCCGCGATTGCGCGTGCGCCCGATGAAAACTTGAGCGGCCCTTCGGTTCCATAGCTATGGAACTGGATATGCGTGAGATGGATGGGCAGGCCATCGGATGCGTCCATTGTCGCGAGCGTCGATTGCACATTGCCCGGCACACCGAGATTGCTCGCATGCACATGCAGCGGATGCGGCACGCGCAGCTCGCTCAGCGCGCGCGTCAACGTCCTTAGCACGTCGCGCGGCGTGATGCCGTAATGCACGTGTGCTTCGTCGAGATCGAGCGAACGCTGATTGAACTTGAAGGCGGAGATGCCGCCGGGATTCACGACCTTGACGCCGAGCGCCTTGTTCGCGTCGATGGTCCAGCCGACGTAATCGCGCATGCGCTCGAAGTCTTCGTTGGCCGCGAGCATTTGCAGGAAGAGTTCGTCGTTGCCCATCATCACGTAGGCACCGTGATCGATGATCGGCGTATCGCCCATTTCGAGGTGCGTGTGACGTGCGTTGGATGCGACCATTGCCGGTTCGAACGCGGCGGTGTAGCCCATTTCCGCATAACGATAGCCGGTGGCAAGCGTTCCGGGCGCGCATGTTCCGCACGAGGGCAGACGCATATAGCGGCCTTCGCCGGGCTTGTCGGGGACGGCGCGCGCATCGTTGCGATGATCTTCCGGCAGCAGCAGGCGCGACAGATTGGTCTTGCCGCCGCCGATGTGCGAATGCAGATCGATGCCGCCGGCCATTGCGATCATGCCGCTCGCGTCGAAATCGCGTTCGGGCGGGATGCTTTCGCTCTGCGCGTTATCGACGATGCGGCCATCGCGAATGATGATGTCGCGCCGGACGCCGTCGATGCCGTTCGCCGGATCGTAGACGGCGGCGCCTCTGATGCGCGCGTGGGTCATTGCGGCCTCCTTGCGCGGACTAGTTCGCTGGCGATTGCGGCCACGGTTGGCAAAGGCGTATTGCGTGCAGCGACGAGCGGCACGACGACCGAGGCATCGACGCGAAAAAGGTGGCCGTTGCTATCGATGCCGGGTGTCGCGACGGGGATGAAGACCGTGGTTGCCTTGCGCGCGTCGTGCGTCGTTGCGGGATGGCCGAGGATGATGGCGGGCACGTCGTCGGGTAGCGACGAAGGCAGTGGCTCGGGGCCGAAGCTCGATATCCATAGCAATGCGTCGATCTCCTTGCGGCGCAATAAGTCGTCGGTGCGATAGCGGTGCGAATCATGTTCGAGCGGCACGCCATACGCGACGCGCGTGCGCAACGGAAAGCCCGATAGCCACGTGACGGCTTGATTGACGGAGAGTGCGCCGTCGTCGCCGGTCAGCGCAAGTGCGCCTGCGCGTGTGGTGCGATTGATCGTCTTGACGATGCGGTTGATCGCTTCGATGGCGAGGGCTGCGTGTGGAGCGGGCAGCGTGGCGGGTTCGTAGACGAATGCGGTGTAGTGCGCGGCGTGGATGCGTTCGAGCAATGCTTCGAGTTGTTGCGCGGTTTGCGCGTCGGCGAGCGCATTGGCGTTGCGGCCCTCCGTCAGCGCGGACCAGAGTGCGAGGATGTCGAAGGGATCGGTGTTTGGAAGTATCGCTTTGGCGTTGGTGCTTGCAGCAGGATCTGTGTCGCATCCGACGAAGACGATATCTGTCTGGGGGTCGGGGTTGCGCACGCGTTCGAAGAAGCGCGGATAGCGCCGCGATGGTTCGCACGCGATGACGACAATCAGATCGGCGCGCGAGCGTATCTCCGAGAGCGTGGTGAAGAATGCGCCTCGATCCTGCAGGGCGAGTGTGCTGGCGGCGAGCGCGTCGCCGTGCAGATGATCGAGGATGGCGCCGCTGTGTGCCGCGAGTTCGTATAGCGCGCGTGCGCCGGCGATGTCGGTTGCTAGTCCGCTGAAGAGCGGACGGCGGGCTTGTTCCAGGATTTTTGTCGCTTCGGATAGTGCTGTGGTTAGGTCCGTATTTTCGCCATTTATCTGGGGGTTCTTTGTTGCGTCGTTGTTCGTGAACGTGGCGAGCGATCGCGTTAGACGCGGACAGGTCGTGTTCGATGCCTCCAGACTCGCAGTCAGCACGATGTCCTCGCATAGCAGCGGGCAGAAAGGACACGTTGTTCTTGCTGGCGCTTTGGGCGGGGAGCTGGACATAGTGGGCGAGCTTTTAGCAAGGTCTATGCCGAACGGGGGGTCGCTGGCGCGCGAGTGGGATGTTGGTGGTGAGCTTGTATTCGTGTCGGTTTATTAGCTCGCCCCTCCCCGGGGCGGGGGTCACTTTCTTTGCCGCTGCAAAGAAAGTAACCAAAGAAAGCAGCTTTTTTAGGCCCGAAGCAAAGTACGCGTAGCTACTCCGTAGAACATCGGTGGCACTCAGCTTGAAAGAGCCTTGAATTACCTTCCGCGCCCGCTGACTACTAACGTCCTCCGAGCCCCTTGGCTCGACAACACCATAGGGGCACCACGCGCTACGTGCTATCAACGCTGTCGAGCGTTCAAATCAAGAACATGTAATGGGCGCAGCCGAAAGGCCACGCAGCAACACCGACCGGAGCGGGAAACAGTCTTGCGCGATCGAGCGCCGCTCGACGTTGCAGTCGTTCTCATCACAAGCGTCGTGCGGCAAAGCTGTTGAATCACAACGGAGTGCGAAGCCCGAGCGAGAAAGGCTTCAGTAAGGGCATTCAATTAAATCTGGTCAGCCTTGAGCTGTAGCGTGGCGCTTGTTCATACAGCAGGTTTTGACGAGCCAAGGGGCTCGGAGGACGTTAGTAGTCAGCGGGCGCGGAAGGTAATTCAAGGCTCTTTCAAGTTGAGTGCCACTGATGTTCTACGAAGTGACCACACAAGATAGTGCATCGTGCGGTTCAGAAAAAAGCTGCTTTCTTTGGTTACTTTCTTTGCAGCGGCAAAGAAAGTGACCCCCGCCCCGGGGAGGGGCGAGCTAATAGACCGACACGAATACAAGTTCAACGCAAGCAGGCTCAAAGCAAAGCAAGTGCAGATCCAAATGCTCCCAAATCGCCACAAACTGTCACTTGCTGAACCAGCAGACCGACCAAGAAAGCCCGCGATGCGAATCAATCTCTCGATGGCATAGATATTGAGTCAGGCCAAAGCCGAAACCCCAAGTGCAAGCTCATGAACCGCCGACCCGACAAGCCACCCGTGCGCGCCAGCGCGAGAAGCACGTGCAAGATCACTGCGATCCCGCACGCCGCCCGCGCCGAACAAAAGACGCTCTCCGGCCATCCCGCGCACGGCAGCAAACGTATCCAGATCCGGCCCGGCGCGCGCGCCAACCTGATCGAGCGTCATGACGATGACCCGCATCGGCCAACAAGCGCTATCGCCATGAAGCGAACCCAACGCCCGCCCGCCGTGATAATCGAGCGAAAGAACCGGCTCGTACCCAGCCGCAGCGGCATCCGAAATTGCGCCCGCATCGCGCAAACTCTCAGTTCCGAACACCGGCACGAGCGATGCCCCCGCACCGCAAGCACCGAACAAAGCCCGCACCGATGCAAAGTCGCTGAACCCCGCATCGAGCCAGATAGAAACGCCCTGCCCAAGCGCATCGCAAAGCGCAGCAAGCGCATCGATATGCGCGCTACGCTCCAGAATCGCGCCGAGATCCGCCACATACAGCGTCCGCGCCCCCGTCGCGCGAAGCAATGCCCGAGCAACCGCGACCGGTTCGCTCGTCGCACACAGTGATGACCGAATCGGCCGGTAGCGCGAACGCTCGCCGCGCACTGCATGCACCACATGACCGTCGAGCAGATCGAGAACGGGTATCACCTGCATGGATCGCCTTCCTTTGATCAAACTATTCGTATTCGAGTACCTCACCGGAGGCGGCATCGACCCGGATATCGCCAGCCCAGCGAGCCTCGCAGACCTGAGCGCGCTGATCGTCGAAGGCCGCGTCATGCGCGATGCCATCGCAACCGACCTGCGCGCATTGCCCGGCATCGACGTGACCATCGCCAGTTCACGCTTCGAACACGTCGATGATCGCTATTCGCACCAACGCGCGCAAGAAGGAGAATCCATCACGCAGTTCGTGTCACGCATGGCGCGCGAGCACGATTACGCACTCGTCGTCGCGCCCGAATGCGACGGCCTGCTGTTGCGTCTCTACGATGCGGTCGGCGCAACCCGCTGGCTCGGCTGCGCGAAGGAGGCCATACGCGTTGCATCGAGCAAGAGCGCAACGGCCACGTGCCTCCAGGCTCATGGCATCGCCACGACGCCCGCGCTCGAGCCGGAGCAGGCCGCATCGCTCGATGCAGCAAACTGGGTGGTCAAGCCCGACGACGGCGCAGGCGGTCTCGATACGTATGTCTATCGTGATCTCGACGCCGCGCTGAAGGAATACGGAGCGCGCGCCGCCGCCGGGCGCAATCCCGTGCTGCAAGAATGGATCGATGGCGAGCCGCTCAGCCTCTCGCTCATCTGCGATGAGGCCGGCGCGCAACTCGTGTCGATCAATCGGCAGCGCATCGGCATGAGCAGCGACACGCCATCGAATCGTAATGAACGCATCGTCGAATTCGATGGTGTCGATGCCGATTACATCCCGCTCGATAGCGCGAAGGGCCAAGCCCTCGAACGTCTCGCGATGCGCGTCGCACACGCGTTGCCGGGGCTGCGCGGTTTCGCCGGCATCGACGTCGTATGGAACGAAGCGCGCGGGCCCGTGGTGATCGAAGTCAATCCGCGCCTCACCGTGGCCTATGCGGCAATCAGCAAGAAGCGCAATCTCGCGGCGCAACTGCTCGCGGCGCATCGTGTGTCAGGCTTCGCACACCATGACACGCGCGTGCGCGAAGTCGGAGCGTCGTCGTGACCGCGCGCAGCGGCGACGCGCCGGTATTCGGCTGGGACGTGGGCGGCGCGCACGTCAAAGTCTCGATGACGAGCAGGGGTGCGCTCGTCGATGTCGCGCAATGGGCGTGTCCGCTATGGCAAGGCATTGCGCATCTCGAGCGGGTCATCGAATATGCGTTCGAACGCTGGCCCAGTGCAGCCGACGCCTCCGCGCGCCACGCTGTCACCATGACCGGCGAAATGGTCGATCTTTTCGCGGATCGCGCCGAAGGCGTGCGCACGCTCGCACGCACGCTCGCGCAGCGGCTCGGTCAGCGCACGATGTTCTATGGCGGCGAATCGAACTGGCTCGCGCGATCCGCGTGCGCCGATGGCTGGCGCAAGATCGCATCGGCGAACTGGCTCGCGACGGCGCAATGGGTCGCGACGCGTGTGCCTCATGCAGTGCTCGTCGATATCGGCAGCACGACCACCGACATTATTCCGATCATCGATGGTCGCGTCGCCGCACGCGGCACGAACGATGCGCAGCGTCTAGCAAGCAGCGAGCTCGTGTATCAGGGCGTCGTGCGAACGCCACTCTGCGGCGTCGCACAGCGCATCGCGTTTCGCGGGGAAAGCACCGGCGTGATGAACGAATGGTTCGCGACGACGGCGGATGTGTATCGTCTGACCGGCGAGTTGTGGGACGCGCACGATCAGCATCCGAGCGCCGACAACGGACCCAAGACCGAAGCCGCGAGCCGCGCGCGCATCGCGAGAATGATCGGACGTGATGCAAGCGATGCGAAACCCGACGAATGGCGCCGCTTCGCATTCGCGTGGCGCCACGAGCAATTGCGCACGCTCGAAGCGAGCCTTGCGCGCGTGAGTGCGCAGCATGCTTCACTGAGTTCCGCACCGATCGTCGGTGCCGGGTGCGGACGCTTTCTCGCGGAGGCGCTCGCGCGGCAGGAGGCGCGCGGATACATCGAATTCGCGCGCCTTGCGGGGGTACCGGATACGGACGATGAGCGCGCGGAATGGGCTTCGACGTGTGCGCCGAGCGTGGCGGTCGCGTTGCTTGCATCGTCGCCCTTGATCGCGACGACAACGAATCTCGAACGAGGATAAAGACCATGTGGGTGGTCAAGATCGGGGGAAGCCTGAGTCACGATCCGGCGCTGCGCGAGTGGCTGATGCGGCTCTGGGAAGTAGGCGGAGGGCGCGTGGTGATCGTGCCGGGCGGCGGCGATTTCGCGGATGCGGTGCGGCGATATCAGCGCGAATGGCGCTTCGACGACCTCGCGGCCCACAACATGTGTCTGCTCGCCATGGCGCAGTACGCGATCCTCATGCAAGGCATCGTGCCCGACCTCGTGCTGGCATCGAACGAAGATCGCATTCGCCGTGCATTGCGCGATGGCCGCGTGGCCGTGTGGGTGCCGACCGACCTCATGCGAACGACGCCGGATTCCATGACCAACTGGGACACGACGTCCGACAGCCTCGCCGCATGGCTCTCAACGACGCTCAACGCCGAGCGCCTCCTGCTCGTGAAATCATGCGATGTCGAAGCGCACGCGCCACTCGACATGCTTGCGGCAAGCGGCGTCGTCGACAGGCGCTTTCCTGCTTATGTGCGCGATGCGAATTATCTCGTCGAAGTGTTCAGCAAGGGCGATGCATCGCGCATGAGGGACAGGCTGCTCGCGTTTCAGGCGTGAGCGGCAATGGGCTGGCCGTGCAGCGCGCGCGCCCAGTTCCGTACGCGCGATGGATCGAGGCGGCCGGTGCGCCCCTCGCGTTCATCGCATAGTGCGCCTCTGAAGCCTGCAATGTCCGGCGCAAGCGCGCGAATCTTCTCAAGATCGGACCAGCCGAGCGAACCGGCGAGCGCCGTCATCGTGCCGCTCGAACGCGCCTCTGCGATGCAACGTCCAAGCGTCGCGACATCGACGCAATCGAATAGCGTGCGGCCATTCTTGCTCGCGGTATCGAACACCATGCCGACGAAGCCGAGTTGCGCAGCAAGCGCCGCAAGCTCGCAGTCCACGCCTTCATCGGATAGCAACACCGGCACGACAGCCGCAGGCAGACCCGCAAGATGACGCAGGCAATCGCCCGCGCGCGGGCCGGGCGCGATGCCGACCTTCACATAGTCGACGCCTGTCGCCGCCACGTCGAGCACGCGACGCGTCATTTCATCGAGCGCATCGTTCGGCAGATCGCCGATCGTCGCGCTGATCGGCCGTACCGCGTATTGCGCGCGCAATGCACGCACGATGTTCGCGATGTCCTGCAACGCGACGCCGCCGAGCGCGCCCGCATGCGGTTCCTTCAGATCGATTAGTTCGGCGCCGGCGCTGGCCGCGTCGAATGCTTCATCGGCCGAGCGGACGCTTGCGAGCAATGCGGTCATCGTCAAACTCCGGAGGGATGCGTCAGGAATGAAGCGCGTTCGCGCGATGTGCTTCGATGGCCTGCAAGAGCCAGTTCCATGCGGTGCGTTCAGCGTCGCCCGCAGTCTTGTCGATGGCGATGCGCAGATACGCAATCTCGCTATCCACTTTCTCGGGCGGCAACATGAAGAGACGGCTCACGAGAATCGCGCCTTCGACGATGGCAGCCTGTGCCCGGTTGAAGCCGGGAAACGGCGCATGCGTTTCACGATGCACGCATTCCATGCGCAATACGGGGCGCGTGTCATCGTCGTGTAAATCGGCGAGACGCAGTTCGATATGTGCGAGTGGATCCGCCAGCCGCACGCTCGGTACGGTGGTGGCTGCGAGCGTCGGCCAGTTGCGCTGAAAACTTGTCACGCACCCGGCGAAGATGCGTACGTCGGTGGTCAGATTGATGACGGCGCTCTTCGTCGCGATGATGTTGTCCAGCGTAATCGACGGGCGAAACGGCGCGAGAATCGCGCGCTCTTCCTCGAAGCGCACGCCCATCGGCGCGATATGCGGAAGGCCGTCGCGGTCCGCGGTCGTGACGATGGTCTCATAGATCATGATCGATTCGCACCCGCACGAAGAGTTGAAGCGATGCTTCCTCGTGCGGGCTTATCCGCTTCAGCGTGTGGCGATATACATCGTGATTTCGAAGCCGAAACGCATATCGGTAAAGCTCGGTGTGGTCCATTGCATGGCTTGTTTCTCCTTGACGAGGTAAGTGGAGCAACGCCGCCCGTCTCACGGAAGGCATTCTCCACGCATGCGACGCAAGGCCCATGCCAAAGAACCCGATACGTCCGGCGCGCTCGCACTGTGACGGAAACGCAGCAAAGTGTCCCGTCCGTGCGCGTGACGTTAGATAAGGGATCGCTTAGATCCGCGCAAGAAATTCGTGAATTCACAAAGGATGACCGTGCGCCTACTCTGCATTCACAGCAAGGCGCAACACGAACGCGACGGTCGCGGATGTTCCGGACACGTCGTTCTCATCTTCCCCTCGTGAAGGAAACGGAATGAACGACTTCAGCAAGGCCGCCATCGAGGCGGCGCGCAATCCGGCCGATCCCCGATCACGCTATGCGGCCGGCGTGATGAAGTATCGCGAGATGGGCTACTGGCAGCCCGATTACACGCCGAAGGATACGGACGTCATCGCGCTCTTCCGCATCACGCCGCAGGCAGGCGTCGAGCCGGAGGAAGCGGCGGCGGCGGTCGCGGGCGAATCGTCGACTGCGACGTGGACCGTCGTATGGACTGACCGCCTCACCGCATGCGACATGTATCGCGCAAAGGCGTATCGCGTTGAACCGGTGCCGAATGCACGCGCCGACGAGCCGCAATACTTCGCCTATATCGCCTATGAACTCGATCTTTTCGAGGAGGGATCGGTGGCGAATCTCACGGCGTCGATCATCGGCAATGTGTTCGGCTTCAAGCCGCTCAAGGCGCTGAGGCTCGAAGACATGCGCATCCCCGTTGCCTATCTCAAGACGTTTCAGGGGCCGCCGACGGGGATCATCGTGGAGCGTGAAAGGCTCGACAAGTACGGCAGGCCGCTGCTCGGCGCGACGGTCAAGCCGAAGCTCGGCCTCTCGGGAAAGAACTATGGCCGCGTGGTTTATGAAGGGCTCAAGGGCGGCCTCGATTTTTTGAAGGACGACGAGAACATCAATTCGCAAGCATTCATGCACTGGCGCGACCGCTATCTGTTCGCGATGGAAGGCGTGCATCGCGCGCAAGCGGAAACCGGCGAAGTGAAGGGCCACTATCTGAACGTGACCGCCGGCACGATGGAAGACATGTATGAGCGCGCGGAGTTCGCCAGGGAACTGGGCTCGTGCATCGTGATGATCGACCTCGTTATCGGCTGGACCGCGATTCAGTCGATGTCGCGCTGGGCGCGCAAGAACGACATGATCCTGCATCTGCATCGCGCGGGACACGGCACCTACACGCGGCAACGCAATCACGGCATCTCGTTTCGCGTCATTGCGAAGTGGCTGCGCATGGCGGGCGTCGATCACGCGCACGCCGGTACGGCGGTCGGCAAGCTCGAAGGCGATCCGCTCGCCGTGCAGGGCTATTACAACGTATGCCGCGAGCCGCGCAACGACGTGGACCTGCAACGCGGCATCTTCTTCGATCAGCCGTGGGCGGGCTTGCGCAAGGTGATGCCGGTGGCCTCGGGCGGCATCCACGCAGGGCAGATGCATCAGTTGCTCGATCTCTTCGGCGACGATGCGATCTTGCAATTCGGCGGCGGCACGATCGGGCATCCGCAAGGGATACAGGCGGGCGCAACGGCCAATCGCGTCGCGCTCGAAGCGATGGTGAAAGCGCGCAACGAAGGGCGCGACATCGTTCACGAAGGCATGGACATTCTCGAAGCCGCTGCGCGCTGGTGCACGCCGCTCAAGCTCGCACTCGATACCTGGCGCGACGTGACCTTCAACTATGCCTCCACGGACACGCCGGATTTCGCGGTGACGCCCTCGGTGGCCTGACGATCAACGACGAGCAACGGAGCCGACATGCACATCACACAAGGAACGTTTTCATTCTTGCCTGCGTTGAGCGATGAAGAGATCGCCGCGCAGATCGACTATGCATTGAGTCAGGGGTGGGCGTGTTCGGTCGAATACACGGACGACCCGCATCCGCGCAATACATACTGGGACATGTGGGGCTTGCCGATGTTCGATCTGCACGATGCCGCCGGCGTCATGATGGAAGTGAACGCATGCCGCAAGACGTTTCCGCAACACTACGTCAAGGTCAATGCCTTCGATTCGGTGCGCGGCTTCGAAACCATGCGGCTTTCGTTCATCGTCAACCGGCCTGCCGAAGAACATGGCTTCCGTCTCGAACGACAGGACGGCCGTAACCGCGTGCAGCACTATTCGATTCGCACCTACGCGACGGATCGCCCTTCGGGCGAGCGGTATCGATAAGGAGAATGCTCATGCAGGCCGACGACATCATCGAGGAAGAGCCGCAAACGCGCGCCGATCTGATGGCGCTGTATCGCGAGTCGCGCATCGGCGAAGTGCTCGCGGAACTGGACCGCGATCTCGTGGGCCTGGCTCCCGTGAAAACGCGCATTCGCGAGATCGCGGCGCATCTGCTCGTGGAGCGGGCGCGGGAAACGCTCGGCATCGCGAGCGGCGCGCCGACACTGCATATGTGCTTCTCCGGCAATCCCGGCACCGGCAAGACCACGGTGGCGATGCGCATGGCGCAAGTGCTGCACAGACTCGGCTATATCCGCCGCAATCAGCTCGTCTCGGTGACGCGCGACGATCTCGTCGGCCAGTACATCGGACACACCGCGCCCAAAACGCGCGAAGTGCTCAAGCGCGCGATGGGCGGCGTGCTGTTCATCGACGAGGCGTATTACCTGTACCGGCCGGAGAACGAGCGTGATTATGGTCAGGAAGCCATTGAAATCCTGCTGCAGACGATGGAGAACCAGCGCGACGATCTCGTCGTGATCCTGGCGGGATACGAGTCGCGCATGGAGACGTTCTTCCAAAGCAATCCGGGATTTCGCTCGCGCATCGCGCATCACATCGTGTTCCCGGATTACGATCCGCATGAATTGCTCAGGATAGCGGAACAAATGCTGATCGCGATGCATTATCGATTCGACGACGATGCCCGCCGCGTCTTCGAGGAGTATCTCGCGCGCCGCATTCGTCAGCCGAACTTCGCCAATGCGCGCTCGGTGCGCAATGCGCTGGACCGCGCGCGGCTGCGTCAGGCGAATCGTCTCTTTGCGGCGGCCGAACGCGGCAGCGGTCCCGCCGACGCCGACGCGCTGATGCAGCTCGAACCATGCGATATACGCGCAAGCCGCGTGTTCGACGAACCGTCATCCTGAAAGGAGCGCACCATGCAGGACGGACGCACGACGCTGTCGAAATTCCTGATCGATACACTCGATCGCAAGTCTGGCCCGCATGCGGCCACCGGACTCTCGGCCTTGCTGGTGGACGTGGCCGCATCGATCAAGACCATCGCCGCCGCGCTCATGCGCGGCGCGCTCGGCGGCCAGCATGGCTCGGCGCAAAGCGTCAACACGCATGGCGAAGAACAGAAGAAGCTCGACCTCGTGACGAACGATATCTTCCTGCAGCATTGCGAATGGGACGGCTTGCTGGCTGGCATGGTGTCGGAGGAAATGGAGGGCGTGTATGCGGTGCCGGAGCCTTATCCGCGTGGCGAGTATCTGCTTGCATTCGATCCGCTCGACGGCTCTTCGAACATCGATATCAACGGCGTCGTCGGCTCCATTTTTTCGGTGTCGAGAAGAAACGCATCGCGGCATGACGCACCGAGCGAAGCGGACTTCCTTCGCCCGGGAAGCGAACAGGTCGCAGCCGGCTATGCGATCTACGGGCCAGCGACGATGCTCGTCATTTCGGTCGGAAACGGCACGCATGGCTTCACGCTGGAGCGCGATGTCGGCAACTTCGTGCTGACGCATTCGGATATCCGCATACCCGACGATTCCTGCGAATTCGCGATCAACGTGTCGAACGAACGCTTCTGGGAGCCGCCCGTGCGCCGCTACGTGAAGGAGTGCAAGGAGGGCCGCACCGGATGCCGTGCGCAGGACTCCAACATGCGATGGATCGCGTCGATGGTCGCGGAGGTGCATCGCATTCTCATGCGTGGCGGTGTCTTCATGTATCCGCGAGACTTCAAGACGCCGGAGATGGAAGGGCGCTTGCGGCTGCTGTATGAGGCGAACCCGATGAGCTTCCTCGTCGAGCAGGCAGGCGGGCTTTCGATCACGGGCCGCGAACGCATTCTCGATACAACGCCGCGCGCTTTGCATCAGCGCGTGCCAGTCATTCTCGGCTCGCGCAACGAAGTGGCGCGCATTCAGCGTTATCACGGTGAATACGACCGTGGGGAGGACAAGCCATTCACATCGCCGCTGTTCAACGAGCGATCGCTGTTCCTTCCCGAGACGCCCGTGTGAAGTGCACAGAATAAATCCATAGGGAGACAGGCGCATGTCAATCAAGCATCCGATCATCGCGGTGACGGGCTCGAGCGGCGCGGGCACCACCACGGTCATGAAGAGTTTTACGCATATATTCAGGCGTGAGCGCATCAATGCGCAGATCGTCGAAGGCGATGCCTTTCATCGTTACGATCGCCTCGGCATGCGCGAAGCGATGAAGCAAAGCGAGCGCGATGGCATCCTCCACTTCAGCCACTTCGGGCCCGAAGCGAATCTGCTCGAAGAGCTGGAGCGCCTCTTTCACACCTATGGCGAAAGCGGTCGCGGTGAGTATCGGCGTTACATACACGACGACTCCGAAGCCGCGCATTTCAAGCAGGACGCGGGCACGTTCACGCCGTGGGAAGACATCGCGTCCGATACCGACATGATGTTCTATGAGGGCTTGCACGGCGCAGCCGTCACCGACAAGGTCGATATTGCGCGCCATGCGGACCTGCTGGTCGGCGTCGTGCCGATCATCAACCTCGAATGGATACAGAAGCTGCATCGCGATCAGACCATGCGCGGGTATTCGCATGAAGCGGTCGTCGATACGATCCTGCGCCGCATGCCCGACTACGTGAACTACATCTGCCCGCAGTTCTCGCGCACGCACGTGAACTTTCAGCGCGTGCCGACGGTGGATACATCGAACCCGTTCACCGCACGCGAAATTCCGCAGCCCGACGAGAGCTTCGTCGTGATCCGCTTCACGAAGCCGAAGGGTATCGACTTCCCCTATCTGCTCACGATGCTGCACGACTCGTTCATGTCGCGCCCGAACGTGATCGTCGTGCCGGGCGGCAAGATGGGGCTCGCGACGCAACTCATCTTCACGCCGATGATTCTCCAGTTGCGCGACCGCCGCGCGCGCGCCTGAGCCGCTTTTCCCCTGCAAATATGGAGGCATTCATGAATGCCGTCGCCGAGGCTTTGCCCAGAACTTTTCGATCTCCCGATACGCGCCACATGGCGAACGCACTGCGCATGCTCGCCGTCGACGCGGTACAGCAGGCGAATTCGGGCCATCCCGGCATGCCGATGGGCATGGCCGAGATTGCCGTCGCGTTGTGGAGCCGCCATCTGAAACATAATCCCGCTGATCCGGACTGGCCCGATCGCGACCGCTTCGTGCTCTCGAATGGTCACGGCTCGATGCTGCTTTACGCGTTGCTGCATCTCACCGGCTATGACTTGCCGATCGAAGAACTCCGGCGTTTCCGGCAGATGGGAAGCAAGACGCCTGGGCATCCCGAAGCCGGCGTAACGCCCGGCGTCGAGACAACGACCGGTCCGCTGGGGCAAGGCTTCGCGAATGCGGTCGGCATGGCGCTCGCGGAGACGCTGCTTGCGCGCGAGTTCAATCGGCCGGGGCATGAGATCGTCGATCATCGGACGTATGTGTTCGTGGGCGATGGATGTTTGATGGAAGGCGTGTCGCACGAGGCCGCGTCGCTTGCGGGAACGTTGCGGCTCGATAAGCTCACCGTACTCTACGATGACAACGGCATCTCCATCGATGGGCACGTGCAAGGCTGGTTCAGCGACGACACGCCGCAACGCTTCGCGGCCTATGGCTGGCACGTGATCGCCCCAGTCGACGGCCACGATGTCGAAGCGGTCTCGGCGGCGCTCGACGAAGCACGGTCATCCGATCGTCCCACGTTGATTTGCTGCAAGACGACGATCGGTCAAGGTGCGCCGTCGATGGCCGGCACACATGACGTGCACGGCGCTCCGCTCGGCATCAACGAAGTCGAAGCGACGCGTCTCGCGCTCGACTGGCCGCATCCGCCCTTCGAGATACCTGCATCGATTCGAGAACGATGGAATGCACGTGGCGAAGGCGCGGCTGTGCAGCAGCACTGGATGCGTCGCATGGATGCGTATCGTCGCGTGTATCCGGAGCAGGCCGCCGAATTCGGGCGGCGCACGCGTGGTGCATTGCCGGCGAACTGGCGCGATGCCGCGCATGCGCTCGTTCGCGACGCCGACCGCGCGCGTCAGACCATCGCGACGCGCAAGGCATCGCAGAACGCCATCGAAGGACTTGCGCGTGCATTGCCTGAATTGCTCGGCGGATCGGCGGATTTGACAGGCTCGAATCTCACGCGATGGAAGGATGCGATCGACGTTACTGCATCGCCGGAACGGGGCAACTATGTCCGCTTCGGCGTGCGTGAGTTCGGCATGAGCGCGATGATGAACGGCGTTGCGCTGCATCGCGGCTATCTGCCGTTCGGCGGCACCTTCCTCACGTTCTCCGATTACGCGCGCAACGCGCTGCGCATGGCCGCTTTGATGAAGACGCGCACGGTGTTCGTTTTCACGCACGATTCGATCGGCCTTGGCGAAGACGGCCCGACGCATCAGCCGATCGAGCATGCCGCCACGTTGCGGCTGATTCCGGGGCTGGACGTGTGGCGTCCATGCGATGCCGTCGAGACCGCGCAGGCGTGGGTCAGCGCGGTGGAGCGCGACCGGCCATCGTGCTTGTTGCTGTCACGTCAGAACCTGCCTTACGTGCCGCGCGATGAAGCGCAGATCGATGGGATCGAACGCGGCGGCTATGTGCTCGCGGATTGGCCCGGCGCGTGCGAGCGCGATGCGCGGCGCGTGGTGCTGATCGCGACCGGATCGGAAGTGGCGCTGGCGCTTGCGGCCATCGAACCGCTTAAGCGCGAGGGCATTCTCGCGCGTGTCGTGTCGATGCCGTCCACGACAGTGTTCGACCGGCAATGTCACGCATGGTGCGAGCGCGTGTTGCCGAAAGGAGTGCCGCGCGTCGCGGTCGAAGCGGGCGTGACGGCGTTCTGGCGGCAATACGTCGGATTGCATGGCGGCGTGGTGGGCATCGACCGTTTCGGCGAATCCGCGCCGGCGGGGGAACTGTATGCACATTTCGGCGTGACGACGGCGGCTGTCGTCGAGCAAGCGCGCCGTGTCGCGGCGTGAACCGGGAGAACGACGATGGCTTTCATCGCAATGAGGCAACTGCTTGATCACGCGGCGGAGCATGGCTATGGCGTGCCCGCGTTCAACGTCAACAACATGGAGCAGATCCACGCGATCATGCAGGCCGCGGAAGCAACGAAGAGTCCGGTGATCCTGCAGGCATCGGCGGGCGCGCGCAAGTATGCGGGGGAGCCTTCTCTGCGGCATCTCGTGCTTGCTGCGGTAGAGGCGCATCCGGATATACCTGTCGTGCTGCATCAGGATCACGGCGCGAGTCCGGCCGTGTGTCAGCAGGCGATTCGCTCGGGCTTCACGTCGGTGATGATGGACGGCTCGCTCATGCCCGATCAGAAGACGCCTGCCGGCTATGATTACAACGTGGACGTCAGCCGCCGCGTGGTGGATGCGGCGCATTCGGTGGGTGTATCGGTGGAGGGCGAACTGGGCTGTCTGGGATCGCTCGAGACGGGTCGCGCGGGCGAGGAAGACGGAGTGGGTGCGGAAGGCGCGCTCGGCCGTGAGCGCTTGTTGACCGACCCCGATGAAGCGCGCGATTTCGTCGATGCAACCGGCATCGATGCGCTTGCCATTGCGATCGGCACGTCGCATGGCGCATACAAGTTCAGCCGCGAGCCGACGGGCGATATCCTCGCGATCGATCGCATCGCCGAGATACATGCGCGGATTCCGGATACGCATCTGGTGATGCACGGGTCGTCATCGGTGCCGCAAGAGTGGCTCGACGTGATACGCGAGTACGGTGGCGAGATTCCATCGACGTATGGCGTGCCGGTGGAGGAGATTCGGCGCGGCATCGCGAATGGCGTGCGGAAGGTGAACATCGATACGGACATTCGCCTCGCGATGACCGGTGCGATGCGGCGCGCGATGGCATCGAGCAAATCGGAGTTCGATCCGCGGCATGCGTTGAAAGCGGCGACGGCGGCGGCGCGCGATCTTTGCATCGAGCGGTTTCGGGCGTTCGGGTGTGAAGGGCAGGCGGAGCGAATCAGGCCGTTGGGGATGGAGGCGATGGCGAAGCGGTATCAGTGATCAGGCTGGGGCGGGTTCACTGGCGTACTCGGCAAGTTCGCCGTCGACTGTAGGAGTTTGAGCTGTTCGGTACGCGCCTGAGCGAGCAGGAGCCTGTCGAACGGATCACGGTGCAGATGGCGCAACTCACGCACGGCTCTTGCGTGCGCGAGTTGAACCGTCAGTTCGATGAAGCGATGCGCTTCGAACTCGTCGATAGTTTAAGCGGCTCGCGGCTCCAGTTTGCCGCGAGCCGCCTTGATCGACAGTTCCGAGACGCTCGCCGTGCTGACATAGATGCACTTTGCATCTGCAATCTCATCGCGCATATCGGCTGGCAGCTTGCGATTCCTCGTCACGCTCCAGATGTAGATGTGGGTATCGAGCAGCAGACGCATCATCGGCCTTTGAGTGCGGCAAGGATGTCATCGGGCAACGGCTTGTAGAACTCGTCAATGATGTAGTCAGGCAGAGGTTTGACGGCTTCGTCGTCCAGAACGCTGTCGTCGACGTAGCCGACGACGATCGAACCGCATGTCTCGGGATCGTCGCCTAGGTTGCCGAGCGCCCTGACACGATGAAGCACGACAGGATGGTCACCGCCAATGGCGACGTCTTTTCCTTGCGCCACCATCTCGAGGATTTTTGGCAAGTCCTTCTGCGCCTCTTCGACATTGAAAACGTACATGGATACTCCGTATAACTAACAAGAGCTTCCATGCTAACCGACTCAGCCGCGCACGCCAATCTGCCGAACGGCCAATTGGGAGCTATCTCATGCCGACCGAATCCCCGACTGCGGAACTCGGCGCAATCGCGCCCGAGTTCACGCTTCCCGCCACCGATGGCCGCACCTGCACGCTCGACACGCTGCGCGGTCCGAAGGGCCTCGTGCTCGTCTTCATGTGCAACCATTGCCCTTACGTGAAGGCGGCGCTTCCCCATCTGATCCGCGACGCAATCGACTTGAAAGAACTAGGCGTCGGCCTGGCGAGCATCAATTCGAACGATGCGAGCATCTATACCGACGACGCGTTCGACCGCATGATCGCCGTGTCAGAAGAGTGGCGCATGCCGTTCCCCTATCTCCACGATGAAACTCAGGATGTGGCGCGCGCTTACGGCGCAGTCTGCACGCCGGAATGCTTCGGCTTCGACGCGGAACTGCGCTTGCGTTATCGAGGGCGCATCGATGCTTCGCGCAAGGAACCATTACCGAACGCGCGAAGGGACCTTTACGAAGCGATGCGCGCCATTGTCGAGGGCCGCGAACCGGACGAGCAATACCCGGCTCTCGGCTGCTCGATCAAGTGGAGGGCTTAGCGCTTCTTCATCGTCGGCCCGGGCGCGTGCCATGCGCTCAGATCCTCTTCTGGCCGATCCACCTGACATCCCCAGTCCAGCGGCTGGTCCTGATCGAAGCGCTTGCCCAGTTGCCACGCGATTTCCGCACGCGCAAGCTGAACGCCCATATAGAACGCATGCCCGCCATCCGTTTCGATCTGCAATTGCGGATAGAGCGCGAACGGATCGACGTTCAGGCGATGCCCGTCCCGGTTGTAGACGTGAATGCCTTCCTCTGAAACCTGCACGCGAAAGTTAGGATCGCGAACGGATGCAGCGAGCGCGTCAATTTCTTGGGCGCTATACGGAAACGGCCGTTTAGCATGCAGCGCCGATAAATCGCCGGTCATGCCCTTCGGCAGCGTCTGCGTTTTGCGTGCGGCATGCATCACGCGCCGCGCGACATCGGCTTCGCGAACCGCGCGGCGTGCATGCAGGCTGACTGATGTCGTCAGCACCGCCGCCACCCGCAATTCGGCGGCCATCCCCATGAGCACGGCGTTGATGCCGCTCGTATCCGCTTCGGTCAGTTCCGTGACGTTGCCAATGCCCATCATGATCGCGACATCGGCATGACGCTCGCGCAGACTCACATAGCGCGCGATGGACGTGGCGAGCCCGAACGGGATCGGGTCGAGAATGGGATCGGCGAGAAAGGAGCGATTGCGCTTCTGCATGGCGTCGATCGCCGCATCGAGCGAGGCCATATCGTGCGGCTCGCGCGGCACGAGTATCGGCGTCGACGCGGTTTCATCGGCGATCCATAAGGTATCGATGTTCAGGCTCATCAGATAATCCGCGCCCGCGCGCGCGCCGCGCAACAGCTCGTCGGTGAGCATGGAATCGACGCTGACGCGATAACCCTGTTCCTTGAGCATCGCCACCGCATCTTCGAGATGCGGAAACGGCGTCTCGGGAAGACAGCCGATATCGATGACATTCGCGCCCTGGCTCACATACTCGCGCGCACGCGCGGCGATGCCATCGAGGTCGAGACGCGGGGCGTCCACGATCTCCGCGAAAATCTCCGTCTCGTAGCGCGATAAATCCACATGCCGCGCCTCGCGTCCGAAAAACTGCGGCAGGTCCTTTACTTCTTCGGGGCCGCGCTCGACCTTCACGCCATAGTGCGCGCTGAGCGCATCAAGGTCGCCGCGGCATCGGCCGGGGACGATCATACGATTCGTGCCTTCGGTGAGCGGCAGCGCGACGCGTCGGCGAATCATGTCGGCGGTCATCAGCCCCGCCACCTGCAAGCCTATTTCGCGCACTTCCCATGTGAACGGCGATGCTGCATCGACCGGCGCAATGCCTTCGAGCACGCCATACAAGCTCTGCTCGGCAAGACGGCCGGTCAGGAAGACGATGTGTTCCATGCGAGCGTGAGTTGCGTGAGCCGCCGGTCGAGCGCGGCGCGCAGGTCGTCGAGCGTATAGGCGACGGTCGTGTGTTCGATGCGCGCAAGCCGCTCGACGTTGTCGAACTCGATCGCACGCGGCCTCACTTCGACCCATTCGTGCGGCGTCTGCGTGATGACGCTCGGCGCGGTATCGCATGCGAACACGATACCCGGCACGCATTGCTTACCCGCTTGCGCGAAGAGATTCGTGGGCAGCGTATCGGAGATGCCGAGCGCGCACTTCGCGACCGTGTTGCTCGTCGCGGGTGCGATCACGACCGTGTGATAGTCGCCGTTATAAAGCATGCCGACCGGCACGCTGCTCGCGCTGTTATCGCGAAACACCTTGAAGTGCTCGCGCAGCCTTTTCATGGGCCAGCCGTAGAGCGGCAGCACTTCTTCGCCCGCCGATGAAAGGAACAGGTCGCAACGTGGCAGGCGCAAGGCCAGATCGATCGACTCTTCGATCATGTGACCGGACCCTGTCACGCACCATGCGAAGTGTGCGTCGGGCTTGAACTCGTCGAGCCGGCGCGCGGGCGTCGGCTGCGTCATGCGTCGTGCGGCGAGGACGAATCATGCGACAGCCGGATATGCAGCCGATGCATCTTGCGATAAAGCGTGTTGCGGCTGATGCCGAGCACCTTCGCGACGTTGCTCACGTTCCAGCGATGCTCGTCGAGCAGCAGCAACACCGTCTCGCGCTCTTTCACCTGAATCGCGTTGAGTGCGCTCATCTGCGCATCGTCGGTGAGATGCGCAGGCGCCGCCGATGGCGCCTGGCTCGTCGCACGCGCCGATGCCCCGCTTAGTATTTCCGGCGGCAGATGCGCGCAACGGATTTCGTTGCCATCGCAGAGTGCGATCGCCATCTGCAGCACATGCCGCAATTGCCGGATATTGCCGGGCCACGGATAGTTGAGCAAAGCCTGGCGCGCTTCGGCGCTCAAGGCCGGCGGATCATCGGATTCGGTTTCGAGAATATGGCCGATGAGCGCGAGCGCATCGGCGCGTTCACGCAATGGCGGCAGATTGATCTCGATACCGTTGAGCCGATAGTACAAGTCCTCGCGGAACATGCCGTTCTGCACGAGTTCGATGAGATTGCGGTGGCTCGCGCTGATCAGTTGAAAATCGACCTTGACAGTGGTTTCGGCACCAAGCGGCGTGACCTCGTGTTCCTCGAGCACGCGCAAGAGACGCGCTTGCAACGCGAGCGGCATATCGCCGATTTCATCGAGAAAAAGCGTGCCGCCGTTGGCCTGCACGATCTTGCCGCGCCGGCCTTCACGCTGCGCGCCGGTGAATGCGCCCGCGCGATAGCCGAACAGTTCGCTCTCGATGAGATTCTCCGGCAACGATGCACAATTCACGGCGACGAATGCGCCGCTTCCATTCGGGCTGATGCTGTGCAGCGCATTCGCGAACACTTCCTTGCCCGTGCCCGTCTGCCCGCGCAGGATGATCGGGATCTTGCGTTGAATGACGCGTGCGGCAAGCTGGATCTGCGAGGCCATGCGCGGGTCGCCGAATTCAAGGTGCGAGAGCTTGTCGAGACGGCCCGTGCCGGTCGCGTCGCGCGTTTCCTTGCGCGCGGGTTTGGCGCGCGTGTCGTTCATCAGAATGCGCGTTCCGTTGCTTGCGGCCTCGCGCGGCGTTTGCGCGGTGAGAAAGAAACGGCTGTTCGCTTTTGCGCTATAGACGGTGACCGGATGGAACGAGCCGCGAATGCTGCGCGCGATCATGTCTTCGAGCGTCGCGTTGAACGCTTCTTCGATGCGCTTGCCGCATAGCTCGCCCGGCGAACGCAAATCAAGCTGAAAAAGCGCGCTGCGGCTCGCGGCCAGCACGATGCCCTCGTCGCTGACGGCGAGCTTGCCCGCGTGCAGCGTGCCGACGAACTCGGGCCGGCTATGGAAGTGAATCATGTTCGCGTGGCGGTAGCGGGCATCGATCAGACGATTTTCGATCATCTGCCGCGACATGCCGACGAGCACGAGCGAATGCTGCTGCAGGAGCTTCGAGCGGCTCGTGACATCGAGCACGCCGACCACCGCGCCGCGTTCATCGAAGATCGGCGCGGCGGAACAGGTGAGCGACGTATAGCGCGGATAGAAATGCTCGTGCTGGCAAACCGCAATGCAATCGCGCTCGATCAGACATGTGCCCATGCCGTTGGTGCCGGCCTCGCGTTCGCTCCATAGCGCGCCGACGCGCAGGCCATCGGCGGCCACGGCTTCGCCGAACGGCACCGACGACACCTGATGCACGATCACGCCGTCGGCATCGACGAGCACGACGGCCAGCTCGGGGTCCGCCAGTTGTTGATAGAGCGTGGTCATCTCCAGCTTCGAACACGCGATGAGATCGCTCGCGGCTTCGCGGCGCTCGGTGAGTTCGCGCTGCGTAAGCACGGGCGGCATGACGAAGCGGCCCGGATCGAGATGGAATTCGGTGAGGCAACGCATCCACGATTGCGCGACGGAATCGCTCGCGCGCCGTGAAGCCAGCGGGTTATTGACGATATTCAGCACTTCCCGGACATGCGTATCTACGTCAGCAAGCGACGACATCAGGGCGTGTCTCCGTGGCGCCGCGTTCCGCCGCGCGTTCGCCGCGCAGCCTTCGGACGCCGTATCCGTTGTGATTTCCGCTGGCGCTGCGGCTCGATTTCGATTGCCGTCGTGCTGTTTGCCGCACGCGTGCGCGCCTCGTAGCCGGGCGGATGCCGTTGTTCGGACTCCCGGTTCTCAAAAACTGTACATCCTATGACGCCTGTGTTCAATTGGTAGTCGCATAAAGAAGCCTGTTTGCGCCCGCTTTTTGCTTGCAACTTACGGATTCTTGCGGCGTTGAAGCGCCGCACACTCACGCGAGGCACTGACACATGGGCCGATTCGATCCGATCCGCGAAGCCTTCACCGAACAGCACGACGCCGCGATGGATATCGTTTATATCGACGGACTGACGGGCCGGACGGTCATCGGCATCGACAAGAACGAACTGCACGAGGCGCAGCCCGTTCGCATGAGCCTGATGATCGGCGTGCCGTCGATCCGCGCGTGCACCACGGATCACATCGACGACACGATCAATTACGCGGTCGTGCGCGACGCCATTCATGCGCTGCTCGCTTCGCATCGCCTGCAATTGCTGGAGGCGCTGGCCGAGCGCATCGCGCAGATGGTGATTGCGGATTTCGGCGCGCACTGGGTGAAGATTTCGCTCGCGAAGCCCGCCAAGTTCGATGACGTCGATGCGGTCGGCGTCGTGATCGAGCGTCGCCGTTCATGGTCCGAGACAACGGGCCTCGGCTGGATCGGACGCGGATATGTTCCGAAGTAAGTTCAAGCGGCCTTGAGCGGCCTATTTTCCGGTGGATGTGCGCTGCACGATACCGCAGGCCTTGAACGCATCGCGCTGCAACTCGCGGAACTTCTTGGTCTGCGCCTTCGCGCGGTCCACCCGGAATTCCGCTCCGCCTTCGCCGCCTAACGTGGCGTACTTGGAAAACGTGGACTGCTCGACGAAGTCGTCGTAGTTGAGCACCTTCGCAATTCTGTCGATCGCGCACGAGCACTTGTACACGTTCACGAAGTCGTGCCCGTTGTCGTCCATGCAGCTCAGCACGTATTCGACGCGGCCCTCGGTCGGATAATCATGTCCTTGCGCGTCCGCGCCGAAGGAAAGCGACGAGGCGAGCGAGAGCGCGGCGAACATCGCGAGCGTGCGGCAACGTTGGATCATTCGATGAATCTCGCTTTATCGTCGATGATGAGCGGCCGGCGTTGCATCATGCGCACCGGCCGCGGGACAAGTCGCTTCGATCAGGACGCCGCGAACGGATGCGCGACGGAACCCTTCTTCGCTACGACATCAGCCGCTTTCGGCTCGCCTGCAACGGCTCGCTGAATGGATTCCTTCGTCGCGCGATAGTTGAACTCCTGAATCTTCTTGTCGTCGGACGCTTCCCAGTGGATGAACACGCCGACACAAATGAAGAGGTCGTCGGCTTCGTCTGCCGGAATGGTGCCGTCCTCGACGCTATCGGCCACGGCCAGCGCCACCGCATGCTGCGCAGGGCCGAACATCTGCACGGCCTGCTTCGCGCCCTTGATGGTCACCTTGTTGAAGAGAATCGTGTTGGGCTTCGTGATGAGATTCGGCGCGACCACGGCGAGCAGCGATGTAAAGCCATCCTTGTTGTTCGTGAGCGCGTGACAGAACGCTGTCTCGGCAGCGGAGCCTCGCGGTCCGATGATCAAGTCGATATGTGCGACCTCGTTGCCTTCGCCGACCAGCGACTCTCCTATCAGGACGCGGTTGATCTTGGCCATGCTCTTCCTCCAGTGATGGGTGGTTCTTGGGACGACCGACTTGCTCTTTCGCTAGCGACGGCATGAGAACCGCGCAAGGCTCGTTGAAAAACGGGGCGGCATAACCGCGCACTTCCTAAACATGATCCGTGCCACTTTTTGGGGGGACGTAGCGCGTTTTCTTCGTTCACGCCGTCATCAACGCGACGAAGAGCGCCGCCACGGCAAGGTCCGCGCTCGTGCCGGGATTGATGCCGCGCGCCTTGAGTTCGGCGTCCCATGCGGCGAGTTGAGGATCGTCGGCAGGCGAGCCGGCGGCGAGCCAGCGCGCGTGATGCACGGCGGCATCGCGCGTGACACTTTGCGCCATCGCCGCGCCTTGCTTGCGCACTATGTGCGAGTCGGGCAAGGCGGCGAGGAAGCTAAGGAATATCCCTAGTATTGCAGTGTTTTTCGTGACGTTCGCGCGCTGCGCCGCATCGAACACATCCGCGAAACCGATCGCGTACTGTCGCGCAATGCTGTCGCGATCGGCGGCGAGCGACATGGCCGTGCGCAGATCGACGGTCGGCGCTTCGTGCACCGATTGCTCCGGCGCGTCGCCGAGGCCGCCGGGATTCGCAATCGCGATCGCGCGATAGGCGAGGCGCGCGTCGTCGATATCGAGCGACGCGAGCACGCGCTCCGTTTCCGCATGCCAATGAACGATGTCGATGTCCGCATCGCGCGGCACGCGTTCGAGCGCAGCGCACAACGGCGCAGCAAGCAGCACGATGCCGAGATTCGTATTGCACGCGACCGCATCGAAGGTGCGGCGCACGGCATCGAGAATGCGCGCGCCGACGCTCGCACCCGGAACGAAAAGCCCGGCTGCCGCCGTGCCTGCGCTGATGATGAATTGCGCCGACGTCATGCCGTGTCCCGCGCTCGCGATGCTCACGTTGCCGGGTTTGGCCGTCTCCACATCGAGGCGGCATGCGCGCAAGAACGCTGCACGTGCGCGTTGTTCTCGCGATGAGTCAGGCGCGTTCATGGCCGCGCGCGAACGTCATCGCCCGTTGCGATACAGCGAGCTTGCCGTCGAGAAGATCGTCGACGAGCAGTGTCGCGATATCGAACGATGTCACCGATTGCAGCCCGCGCCACGCCGCGACGCCGTTCACTTCGAGCACGAGCGGCCGCTCACCGGATGCGGCGGAAGCGATCAGATCGACACCCGCGTAATCCAGCCCGAGCGCCGCGCTTGCGCGCACGGCGACGTCTGCGAGCGAAGGCGTCAACTCAGCGGCCTGGCACGCTGCGCCGCGTGCGAAGTTATGAATCCAGCCTTCGCCGCCGACGCGCTTCATCGCCGCGACCGCCCGCGTGCCGATCACGAGCACGCGCCAGTCGAAGCCGGGCTCGCCGCCATCGACATAACGCTGAAGATAAGCCACCTTGCTGAACGATTCGAGGGATGGCAGCGGTTCACAGGCGTCATCGCCGAGCAGTTGCAAGCCCTTGCCTTGCGATCCGAACAGCGGCTTCATCACCAGCTTGCGGCCTGCGGCGCGTTCGCGCATCAGCACGCGCTGTGCAAACGCGGACGATTCGCCGGCCCACGTCGCGGGTGTGGGCACGCCATAGCGGTTCAGCAGAAAGCTCGTCATCGACTTGTCGACGCTGCGTTCGATCGCGCGTGCATCGTTATAGACGGGCACGCCGCTTTCGCGCAGCGCGTGCAGGATGCCGAGCCGCATCGTGACTTGTTCGAAGGTGCCGCCCGCGATGCCGCGCACGAACACCGCATCGGGCAGCGTGTGGCCGAAGCCGGGAATCGCGAGACCATGCGGCTTCCATGTCGTATCGATGCGGCAATCCGCGAGATCGACGCAACGCGCTTCGACGCCGCGCGCGCGGAATGCTTTCCTGAGGCGGCTCGTGTGCCAGCCCGTCTCGTCGGTCATGATCGCAATGCGTGTCATCGCGCCTGCCATTGCGCGTCCAGCAGCGCCTTGTTCAACGTGCCGCCGTGATACGTGATGCCGCTTTCGAGGCTGCAGACCCATGCTTCGGCGGGCGCGAAGAGCGCCGCGTCGATCTGATAGAAGTCATAGTTGAAGGACTTGAAGATGTCCGCGAACGGTTCGCCATAACCACGCGCATTCGACGATGGCAACTCGGCCGCGAGCTTCTTCGCAACCGCATCACTTTTCACGGTGAGATGCACGCGGCCACCGTACAGGATTGCATCGTTGGTGCGGCCCATTGCCTGCACGCCGTCGGGCGCGGGCGGCGGCAAGGGCGCGTTGCCGCTCGCATCGACGATCTCGTTCAGATCGACGCCGAGCACATGCGTCTTGTGCAACGCAACTTCGACGACACGTGCAACGACCTGCACCGTCCCCGCAACAGACTGCGTCGGTGTCACCGCGATGACGAGGTTCGCCGGCGCGAGGCCGCAATCGTTGAGCACCTTGTCGATGACGACTTGCGGCGGCAAGCGGTCCACTTCCATAACGAGCGCGCCGCGATCGTGACGGTCGCGATATCCGAGTTCATCGAAAAGCGGCTCCTTGCACGCGAGCGCGCGGGCGGGGCCGGAGCCCAACGAGAAGAACTTCTTGCCGCCCGTTTGCTCCTTGGTTGCCGAAAGGCTCCAGCCCGCGTATTGACTCGCGAGGCAGGCGAGCACCGGATTCGACGCATGCACTTGGATGAAGGCAGGCCAGAGCGGAGCGGCATCGAAAGCGATGCACTGCGTCACGTGCCCCAAGCCGCCCATGCAGATGCGCGCGATCAACAGGCCCGCTTCGACGCTGCCTGCCGCGTTCACGCCTGCATCGACGATAACGGTGCCTGCCGGCGTGCGAATAATGTCGACGCGAAGGCGTTGCGCATCGTCGATGAGTTGTTTGACGAGCGGCTCGCTGAGTGCATTGACGCTGAGTGCGGAAGTCGAAGTCATGGGCTAGTTCACATTGATGCGTTGCAGAAGACTCGTGCGTTGGCGATCCAGTTCGATGCGTAATGCATCCAGCGTGGATGCAGTCGCGGTGATCGTGCATACAGGCATGCCCGCTTCGATGCGCGCGCCGGGCGACGGCACGTCATGGCACTCGGCATCTGCAAAGCACGCATCGCTGAACAGGCTGGATACGGTGAAGCCCTGCGGCGCAAAGACGACACGTTGCCCCGCGATCAGCGGCGGGGCATGTTTCCACGTGCAGGCCGTGTGCGGCAACTCGCCGTCGAGACAGGCCTCCACATGCGCGCCGATCAAACCACGCGGCCACGCATCGGGCCATGCGGTTTCATAGAGCGCCATCGTCGATGAAGGACGCGTGTTGATTTCGAGGACCTGGAAGGTATCGTCATCGAGCAGGAAGTCGATGCTGTTCAGTCCCGTGAGGTCCGTTTTCCATACGATCGTTTCGATTGCCTGAACGACGCGATCGGCGATATCGCGGGGCAGCATGATCGGCCCGAGCGAACCCGCATGCACGAAAGGCAGGTTGCCCGCCGCCGTCGTGAGTTGCTCTGCGAAGCCGACCACCGTCGCCTCGCGGTGTGCGGCGACGAAGAGCGCCGACATCGAACGGCCTCGCGAAAACCGCTGGAAATAGGCATCGGCGTGAATGCGATCGACGTTTTGCGCCCATTCGATATGCGTCCCGCCGCAGCCATCCGAACGCTTGACGAGCCATCCGCGCGCGTCCTCTGGCGGCGTGAAGCGCACTTCCGGATGCGGCACACGAACTTCATTGAGCAACGCGAAGAAGCGCCGTGGATCGCGCACGGCCAGCGCCTGCGCGCCGTTGCCGATGAAGCGCGGCACGCGCGGCGCGCGGCTCAGTTCCATCGCGAGCGGTTCGAGGCCGCTCGTCACGATGAGGCCCAGCATGCGCGGCAGGCGTGCGGCGCATTCGAGCGCATCGTAGAGACGCCCGCGATCGATCGACAATCCGTCGCCGCCGATATCGAGCCACATGTCGGCGTGCGCGCGTGTATCGCGATCGCCGAAGATATCGAGCGCGACCACGTTGAGGCCCGCGCGCTCGGCCGATTGTGCGAGCAGACGCGCGGACAGACCCGCCACCGCGACGCGAGGCGCACGCGAGGCCATCATGAGTCTTGTCCCGCGACGATGACGCGCGCTTCGTCGAATGCTTCGGGAAAGCCGAGATAGACGGGTTTTCCCCCGGTTCGCATGCGCAGGAAGAGCCGATGCTCCGCCTGATACTTCACGTTGCCGATCGCGAGCGCGCCGATGCCGATCGCATCGGAACGCGCGGCGCCTGCGAGCGGCTTGCCGTCGTCCATCACGTGAACGCCGGCGATGCCTTCGGGCGGCACGGCGTTGACATCGGCCGCGATCAGCAGATGCTTCGCGTGGGCGAGGTCGGCGGCGGTCATCACCTGCACGCCGGCTGCGGCTGTCGCGAAGACGATCTCCGCGCGCGCGAGTTCGCGATGCAGGTGCTCGGGCGTGCCTGTCGCGACGCCCGATGTGGCGATATCGAAGCGCCGGTTGATCTCGTCGCTGACTTGGGTGGCGCGAGACTGACTCGAATGGCTCGCGACGGCGACGTCCGCGCCGAGCGATGCGGCCATCGCCGCCGCCACGCGTCCGACCGCGCCGGTGCCGCCGAGTATCAGCAGACGTTTGCCGTCGAAGCCGACGTTATGCACGGCTTTCAGATGCTTTTCCGCGAGCGCGACGAGCGCGGCGGCTGTCGTGTATGCGCCGCTCGGATCGGCGAAAACGGAGACTTCGAACGGCGGGACCATCGCGTTGCGCGCGCGTTCGAGCATGTCGGCGGCGAGCATGACGTCGCGTCCGCCGATGAAGATGCCGGTGCGCGATACGCCTTTCGGCCCGCGCGAGAAAATTGCGTCTTGTGTGAGCTGCACGACGCTGTCGATATCGACGTTACAGTACGGCACGAGGATTTGATAACCGGCATCGGCCGCCATGTTGACATCGAACGGACTCATCTGCGGCGTGCTCGTGAACATGTGCAGGACGTACGGTCTTTCGGTGGCTTCGTGCATGGTGATGGACTCGTATCGATGGGAATGCGTGCGTGTGCTGCCGTCAGGCGGCATCGGCGCCGGGCTGTCGATGATCTGCGGCGCGCCATGTTGCGCCGCGATTGCGCGCGGTCGCGATGGAGAATGTGAGGGACGGGTTGCGCGCGGCTTTCCTGGCGGTTTCGAGCGCGCGCTCGGCGTGTTTGGCGCTCGCGACGAACGCGAAGCCGACTGGCCCCCATGATGTTTGTCCGACGCCGGCCTTCTGCTCCGCCGCGACGGCTTCGAGTGCGCGTGCGACGGCGGGGCTTGCGAAGAGGCCGCCTTGCGCCGGCGCGAAGTATTCGCCGATGGTTTGCTGCATGTCGGTGATGGCGCTGGCGAAGGTGTCGAAATCGCTGTCGGCGACGGCGGGCAGGAGCTGCATCAACACGCGATGCGCGAGGTGCGCGGCGAGCGATGCGGGAAAGGGTGCGAGTGCTGCAAGCTCGCGTTTCTCGGCATCGCCGTGCAGGCCTTCGCGCGAGGTGTCGTCGATGAGCAGGATGCGCCATGCATCCGGAAACGGCTGTCGCGCGATGAGGGGCGGTAGCGTGGAGGCGATGCTGCGTCCGCCGTCGACGATCAGTCCGCCGTGATCGAAGCCGTGAATGCCGATGCCCGAACGCGCGCCGCGATGCGTTATATGCGCGAGTTCCGCTGTGTCGATGTGACGCCCTGTGATGCGGGCGAACGCTGTTCCTACTGCGAGCGCGAGTTGCGTGCCGGAACCGAGGCCGGTGTGGGCGCGCGGGGCTTCGTGCACTTCTATATCGATGCGGCGGGGTTCTTTCAGCGCTGCCTGTAATTGTTCGACGTGCGTCGCGATGCGGTCGCGTTGGGCTTGCGTCGTTGCGCCGTGAATGTGTGTGGCGTGCTGCGTTAGCCTGGCGGTGAGCCGTGTGTCGTGGTTCTCGATCGTCAGGCCGACGCTGCCGAAGGATCGGCCCAACGAGCCGTTGGGGTCGATGAAGCCCAGATGCAGTCGGGCCGAGGCTGAAAGGGTGATCGCACGGGGCGGCGATAGGCGGGGTTTTTCGTATTCCACAGAAGTTGGACTTTTTCTTTGCTGGCGCCGGGTGGGGGGTTTTTGGTTAAGGCAAAAGGTGTACCAAGGACTCTTCGTTGTTGTTCGTTCTTGTCTCGGTGAGCTTGTATTCGTGTGGGTCTATTAGTGCGCCCCTCCCCGGGGCGGGGGTCACTTTCTTTGCTGTCGACCAGAGTTGGCCTTTAGCGCCTTACTCTGGTCCCGTGCAAAGAAAGTAACCAAAGAAAGCAGCCTTCTGGGCCCGAAGCACTGACTTGGGTTGTCACTCCGTAGAACACCGGTGGCACTCAGCTTGAAAGAGCCTTGAATCACCTTCCGCGCCCGCTGACTACTAACGTCTTCCGAGCCCCTTGGCTCGTTAACACCGAACGCACATCAAGCACCACGCGCCGCCCCCAACCGGCGCGATATGGCAAAGCAAAGCGAAAGCAAGACAAGACGAGGCAAGACGAGGCAAGACGAGGCAAGGCAAGGCAAGGCAAGGCAAGGCAAGGCAAGGCAAGGCGAAGCGAAGACGAGTCGAGGGAAGGATGGTGAATGCGCTTTCAACCGCACTTGAACGTAATCATGCGGAGTAATTCGACTAATTTTAGAGTGCGCAGTACCGTGGGCGTTCGTGAGCAGTTGGTTTTGTCGAGCCAAGGGGCTCGGAGGACGTTGGTTGTCAGCGGGCGTGGAAGGCGATTCAGGGCTGTTTCAAGCTGAGTGCCACGGATGTTCTACGGAGTGACCACACAAGTGAGTGCATCGTGCGGTTCAGAAAAAAGCTGCTTTCTTTGGTTACTTTCTTTGCAGCGGCAAAGAAAGTGACCCCCGCCCCGGGGAGGGGCGAGCTAATAGACCGACACGAATACAAGCTCAACGAACAACAACAACGATATCGCGTCACAGTTTCCCGCCCCGGAGAGAGGCAGCCTAAAAGACCGACACGAAGAACCAAAAAAACACCGCCGCCCACGCAAAGGGAAAAAGGGAAAAAGGCAAAAAGCAAAAAGAAATCAATCGTACTTGATATACCGAAACCGCTGATCCCCGGAAGGGGTGCCCTCGAGCGGCCCGCCTTCCCGTGAAGGCTGCCATTGCACGACCTCTTCGATCTTCGAAGCAAGCGCAAAGTCCTTATCGGTAATTCCCTTAGCAGAATGAGTCTTGAGCTTGACGACAACAAAGGCGTAGGAAACCGTCAAATCCGGATGATGCCACGCCGCTTCGGCCAGATGCCCGACGGTATTCACGACCATGAGCGTCCCTTTCCATCCTTCGGTTCTGAACTTGCGCCTTAGCCATCCATCCTCGAGATACCAGTGCGAAAGCGGTCCCGTAAGTCGCTGCTGCACTTCGTCGTCGGTATAAACCTTCTCCGTAGAAGTCATGGCGATGCCTCGCTTGGCAATAGAACACACGCGCCCAGTATGCACGCCCGCCGCCCAACGCAGCAACGAAAACCCTGCTGCAACGCGTCAGAAACGAAAAGCCCCACAGCACAGAACAAAAGCAAAGAAATTCGCGGATTTGACACAGTATGTCTCACACCACCGGCGCGCAAGGCCATCAAACAAAGAACCGTTACGCACGATCGCACTGCACATAAAGAGCGCAACAAACCGGCATGGAATATGCAATTGGCCCCGATACGCAAGCGTCCGGCAAAGAACCGGGCAAAGCGCAACGCGTTACCTGCATCCAGAAGGCGCGCACGATGCAAGCCGGTAGCGTGGTCATCCGTGGGTCGGAAGCATCATCATTCTGGAGGAGACATGAACTTACGCACCCTGGTTCTTGGACTGGCGGTGGTCGCGACGGCAGGCTTGAATTCCTATGTGGCGCAGGCCGATCCGCAACTCGACAGCCTCATCAAGAACCCCTCGAACTGGGCGGCGCAAGCGGGCGATTACTCAAATCACCGCTATAGCACGCTCAAGCAGATCAACGAAAGCAACGTCGGCAAACTACAGGTCGCCTGGACCATGTCGACCGGCGTGCTGCGTGGTCACGAAGGATCGCCGCTCGTCATCGGCGAAACGATGTACATCCACTCGCCGTTCCCGAACAAGGTCATCGCCATCAATCTGAGAGACCAGACCTTCATCTGGCAGTACCAGCCGAAGCAGGATCAGCAAGTCATCTCGGTGATGTGTTGCGACACCGTCAATCGCGGTCTCGCCTATGGCGACGGCAAGATCTTCCTCCAGCAGGCCGACACCAAACTCGTCGCACTCGATGCCAAGACCGGCGACGTCGTATGGTCCGCTCAGAACGGCGACGCCAAGAAGGGCGAAACCAATACGAACGCGCCACACGTATTCGGCGACAAGGTCCTGACAGGCATCTCCGGCGGCGAGTTCGGCGTGCGCGGGCGGCTCATCGCCTACAACATCAAGGACGGCAAGGAAGTCTGGAAGGCCTATAGCACCGGTCCCGACGATGAAATGCTGCTCGATCCGCAGCAAACCATGACCTGGACCGACGGAAAGATGACGCCGATCGGAGCGGACTCATCGCTCAAGAGCTGGCAAGGCGATCAGTGGAAATACGGCGGCGGCACCACATGGGGCTGGTACGCATGGGATCCGAAACTCAACCTTGTCTACTACGGCACCGGCAATCCAGGCACCTGGAATCCGACTCAGCGCCCCGGCGACAACAAGTGGTCCATGTCGATCTTCGCGCGTGATCTGAATACGGGCAAGGCGAAGTGGGTCTATCAGATGACGCCGCACGACGAATGGGACTATGACGGCGTCAACGAGATGATCCTGTCGGACCTGAACATCGGCGGCAAGAAAGTGCCCGCTATCGTTCACTTCGACCGCAATGGATTCGGCTACACGTTGAATCGTGAAACGGGTGAACTGCTCGTCGCGCAGAAGTACGACCCCGCTGTGAACTGGGCCGATAGCGTCGACCTGAAGAGCGGCCTGCCGATTCGCAATGCAACCTATTCGACGCAGAAGGCCGGCCCCGATGTCAACGTGAAAGGCATCTGTCCCGCAGCCCTTGGATCGAAGGATCAGCAGCCCGCAGCATTCGATCCGAACACGAGCCTCTTCCTCGTGCCGACCAATCACGTCTGCATGGATTACGAGCCGTTCCAGGTGGACTACGTGTCGGGTCAGCCGTTCGTCGGCGCAACGCTGTCGATGTATCCGGGCCCGAACGAGAAGGGTTCGATGGGCAACTTCATCGCGTGGGATGCGGCCAAGGGCAAGATCACGTGGTCGAAGCCGGAGCGGTTCTCGGTGTGGTCCGGTGCGCTCGCAACGGCAGGCGGCATCGTGTTCTACGGCACGCTCGAAGGGTACATCAAGGCGGTTCGCATCAAGGACGGCAAGGAGCTTTGGAAGTTCAAGACGCCGTCGGGCATCATCGGCAACGTGTTCACGTATCAGTATCAGGGCAAGCAATACGTCGGCGTCTATTCGGGCATTGGCGGCTGGGCCGGCATCGGCATGGCAGCCGGTCTCGAGAAGTCGACGGAAGGGCTGGGCGCGGTCGGTGGCTACAAGGAACTGGCCAAGTACACGGCGCTCGGCGGCACGCTGTTCGTGTTCGCCATTCCCGGTGGTTGATGCAGCGTCCTTAACGTAGTGGTATCGCGCGGCGGCAAGACGCGCCGCCGCGCAAAAAAATCATATTGATGGAGACAAACGCATGAAAGGCCGATCACTCTTGCTGCTTTCGATGGCGCTCGCTGCGTCGTCCGTTTCGTTTGCCCAGACCGATTCGGGGCAGATGAAACAGGTGGCGTACAAGGTCGTCGACGGCAACAAGGTCGACAACGATACGCTGCAGGGCTGGCGTACATGGCGCGCGCTCGCGTGCGAACGCTGTCACGGCGCAAAGCAGGAAGGCATGGTCGGCCCGTCGCTGGTCGATGCATTGAAGACGCTCGACAAGAATGAGTTTCATCGCACCGTATTCGGCGGGCGCGTGGATAAGGGTATGCCCGACTTCAGCGCAAGCCAGATGATGCAAAAGAATTGGGAGAATCTCTACGCGTATCTGAAGGGACGTTCAGACGGCAAGATCAATCCGGGCGACTTGCAGGCAATAGATGCGAAGTAAGCACGTCGACGTTCGATGACCGCGTTCACTCCCGGAGGCTTCATGCATCACCGTCCTGCCAGCGGCGCATTGTTCCGATCGTTGCGGTTCCTGACCGCATGCTTCACGGCGCTTGCCGCGCATGCGTCATATGCACAGGGCGCAGGCGGCCCGCCGCCGGATCTGCCGAACAACGACGGCGCAGACGGCGTATTGCGCGTATGCGCCGATCCGAACAACATGCCGCTCTCCAACGACAAGGGCGAAGGCTACGAGAACAAGATCGCGAGCCAGATGGCGAGTGACTTCGGCTATAAGCTCGAATACACGTACTACCCGCAGCGCATGGGCTTCGTGCGCAATACGCTGCGCCAGAAAGTGCCCGATACCGAACGCTTCAAGTGCGATCTGATCATCGGCGTGCCCAAAGGCTATGAGCTGACCTCGACAACGCGGCCCTATCTGCATTCCACCTATGCAATGGTGCTTCCGAACCGGCCCGAGTACGCGAGCATCAAGACGCCGGCGGACCTCGTCAACTTGCCGCCCGATCAGCTCAAGAAGATGAAGCTCGGGATCTTTGTCAAGAGTCCCGCAGTGGATTGGCTGCTGCGAAATAATCTTATCGATCAGGCTGTGTCGTATCAAGGGCAAAGCGGCGACCCCGAAGCGTTCCCCGGCGAGCTGATCGAACGCGATCTCACACGCGGCAATGTCGATGCCGCTTTCGTGTGGGGCCCTATCGCGGGCTATTTCGTGAATCGCTCGGATAACAAGGTGCGGCTCGTGGCCTTTCCGCCGCAGCCGGGCATCCGCTTCGATTTTGAAATCTCGATGGGCGTGCGCTATGGCGAGAAGGCGTGGCGCGACAAGGTCGATGGCTGGATTGCATCCAATCAGCCGAAGATCGATCAGATACTGACGAGCTATCAGGTCCCCTTGCTGCCGCTACAGCCGATGCAACCGGCGCAAGTGCAATGAACGCCGCACATGCAAGGCTTCGCGCGCTGGTCGCGGCGTGCGCACTCGCTGTCGTCGCGGCGACGAACGCATTCGCCGCGGATGCGCCGCCCGCATCCGCGCCAAGTCCGGAGATCGCGCCGGCCGAGCGCATGCTCTTCATGCAGCCGCACATGACCGGCATCGAAGCGATGACGGAGCTGGATTACGCGGTCGACTATTCGGGCCCGCCGGCGAAAGTCAGCGATACGGTGCGCGTGATCGTTATGAGCCCCGGCAATGCAAAGAACGATGCGCGGCTGACGGATCGCACGGGCAACGTCGAGGTGCCGGGCGGCTTGCCATGCAATCCTGTCATCATCTATTTTCTGGAACACGACATCGCCGAGATGCAGCAGTTGACGGGCGGACAGAAACGCTACTTTCAGCAGCGCGTACGCCTGGCGCTCGCCGCAAGCCCCGCGATCACGCCGGTTTCAGCGGAGGCGCTCGGTCTAAAGAACAGCAAGAACGTCAATGCGCGGCAGATCGTAATTCAGCCTTACCTCAACGATCCAAACGCGGACCGCTTCGCGCAATATGTCGGCAAACGCTATACGTTCGTCATTTCCGATGACGTGCCGGGCCGCGTTCTCCTCATTCGAACCGAAGTTCCGGGCGCGGGCAACGATTTCGCGCATCCGATGCAGAAGGAGACCATTGCATTCCAGGGTGCGCTCAAGAATATCTCACCGCCGCCCCAAGGTGCGCCCGTCAAGACGGGAAACGCGCCGCGTGCGAGCCGGTAAGCGGTTCGATGCCGCATCGCGCGCATGAACTTCATCCGTTCCCTCACGCTGCGTCAGCTTCAGATCTTCGTGATTACCGCGCGCTGCCCGAGCTTTGCGCGTGCCGCTGAAGAACTGCATCTCACGCAGCCGGCGGTATCGATGCAGATCAAGCAACTCGAAGACGCAGTGGGTTTGCCGCTATTCGAACGCGTCGCGCGCCGGCTTGCACTGACAGAAGCGGGCGAGCGATTGCAGCATCATGCGAGCCGCATCCTCGGTGAAATCAAGGACGCGGAAGACGCGATGATGTCGCTCAGACAAGCCGATAGCGGATCGATTGCGGTCAGCATCGTGAGTTCGGCCACGTACTTCGCGCCGAAGCTGCTTGCGCTTTATTCGCGGCAATACCCAAATGTCGATGTGCGTTTCTCGGTCGGCAATCGCGAGACCTTGCTCAGGCTGCTGCAAGACAATGCGACGGATCTCGCCATCATGGGCCGGCCGCCGCCCGAGCTTGGGACGACGGCCGAGCCGCTTGCATGGCATCCGCATGTCATCGTTGCGCCGCTGTCGCATCCTTTGCGGCATGCGCGGCGCTTCGATTTGCAGGAGCTTGCCGGCGATACGTTCTTGCTGCGCGAGCCGGGGTCCGGCACGCGCGCTGTATCGGAACATGTGTTCAAGCAGAATCTCTTCGTGCCTTCACGCAGCGTGACGCTCGGAAGCAACGAAACCATCAAACAGGCCGTGATGGCAGGCATGGGCGTGAGCCTCATTTCGCTGCATACGCTCGCGCTCGAATTGCGTACCGGGGAAATCGCCGTGCTGGATGTGAACGGCACGCCGGTCGAAAGAACGTGGCAGATCGTGCATTCGCGCACCAAGCAATTGTCGCCGACGTGCCTCGCGTTTCGACGCTTCCTGCTCGAACACGCCGAGCCGTTTCTCGAGCGGGAGTACGCGGAGTTCGGCCTCTTGCGTCCGAAGCGTCTTGCCGATGCGGAAAGCATTCGATGACCGTGTCGTCGATACTGCGCGCGCTGGTTTTTCTCGCGCTATGTGGTTTGATGAAAGCGCATGCCGCATCGGCGTTCGCGGTGCAGCAGATCGCGCCGGGCAACTATGTGCATCGCGGACACGACGATGTCGCGACGCCCGCTAACGGCGGCGATATCGCTAACGTGGGATTCATCGTCGGCGCGCGCTGTGTCGCGGTAATCGACACGGGCGGCACGCTCGCCGAAGGCCGGCAGCTTCGCGCGGCGATTCGCGCGGTCACGCCCTTGCCTGTGTGCTTTGTCATCAATACGCACATGCACCCGGACCATATCTTCGGCAATGCGGCGTTCAAGGACGAGCACGCGCAGTTCGTCGGCAGCGTGAAGCTCGCGCAAGCCGAGGCCGCGCGCGCCGACAATTATCTTCGCGCGCTGAATCGCGAACTGGGAGCGGCGGCAGATGGAAGCGAGATCGTTCCGCCGACGCTGACGGTGGATGGAAGCGCCTTCCTCGATCTCGGCGGCCGCACGTTGACGCTGCAAACATGGAAAACAGCGCATACGAACAACGACATCACGGTATACGATGAGAAGAGCGGAACGCTATGGCTAGGCGATCTTCTTTTCGTCGGATGCATACCGGTGGTAGATGGCAGTGTCGTTGGCTGGCTCGACGATATAGCGCGCATTAAGCAGATGAATCCGCGTCATGTGGTGCCGGGGCACGGCCCGCTCAATGCCCCGTGGCCCCAGTCCATCGAAGCGGAAGAGCAGTACCTTGCGGAATTGGCGCGCGATGTGCGAGCGGCCATCAAGCGGGGCGATACCATTCAGCAAGCCGTGGACACGGTAGGCGTCGATCAGCGGGACAAGTGGCTCCTGTACGACGTCTATCATCGCCGCAACGTGACAGCGGCTTATGCGGAGCTGGAATGGGAGAAGTAGCGGCACAGGAGGACATCATGTTGAGGAAGCGTGTTGCAGCGTTCACGGCTCTGCTTGCATCGCTTGCGCCGTGCGTAACGCAAGCCGCATCACCCGACGACGATCCCGACAAGGTCGCGCGCTGGCTCGATTTCAAGGAGGGCGCCTTCAAGGGCCGCACGATCGATTCGCATGGCGATGCCGTCATCAAGCTCGATGCGCCCGCGCGTGCAGCGGATGCCGCCGTGGTGCCCATCGCAATCAACGCCCAGTTCCCGCAAACGCCGGCGCGTTACATCAGCAAGGTCTATCTTTTCATCGACGAAAACCCGGAGCCGTATGCGGGCTCTTTCGAATTCACGCCGGAGTCGGGCCTCGCGAGCATCGAGACGCGCGTTCGCGTCGAAGACTACACGTTCATGCGCGTGATAGCCGAGACCAACGACGGCCATCTCTATAGCGCCGTGCGTTTCGTGAAAGCATCGGGCGGCTGTTCCGCTCCCGCCGACAAGGACGAGGACGCCGCCGAACGCGCAGCGGGCACGGTGCGTCTGCAAGCCGAAGGCAAGCCCGCAGGCGGCAAGCCCGAGCTTGCCCAAGTAATGGTTCGGCACCCTAACCGAACGGGCATGGCGATGAATCAGGGCACGCGAAATTACGCGACCGCCTATTTCATCCGCAAGGTGGCCATTACGTATGCGGACAAGCCGGTGATGACCGCGAACGTCAACTTCTCGATCAGCGAGAACCCGAATTTCCGCTTCTATTTCTTGCCCACCGGAAACGGCGAACTGAAGGCGCATATCGAGGATACGAAGAACAAGACGTTCGAAAGCGCTGTCGCAATCGATGCGCAATCGAGTCCGCAAACGTCGGCCATGAAATGAGGGCCGCGATTGCTGCGCTTCTTTTCGCGTTCGCGCATGCTGCGATCGCCGCGCTCGCGGGCATGCCCGCACCGGTCGCCATCGCGCCGGGCGTGTATGCGTTCATCGGCACGGGCGACGCTGTTGCGCCCGCGAATCATGGCATCGTCGCGAATAACGGGTTCATCGTGGGGACGAGCGGCGTAACGGTGATCGACACGGGGCCGTCGTATCGCTATGGCCGCGCGATGATCGAAGCCATCCGCAAAGTCACGCCGTTGCCGGTCAGACTCGTCATCATCACGCATCAGGCGCCGGAGTTCGTGTTCGGCGCGGGTGCGTTTCACGATCGCGACGTACCCATCCTGGCGCACGTTCGCACCGCGCAACTGATTCGCGAGCGATGCTCGATCTGTCTTGCGAACTTGCGCAAGACGCTGGGCGAAGACGAGATGGCGGGGTCGCGGGTGACGGTCCCGGATCGCACGATAGATGGCACGACGGAGATCGACAGCGGCGGACGCAAGCTGCAATTGCTGCATTTCGGCCCCGCCAGCACGCCGGGCGATCTGGCGGTCCTCGATACGCAAACGGGCGTGTTGTTCGCAGGCAGTCTCGTCTCCAATGGCCGCATTCCCGAGTTGCGCAACGAGCAGATTCCGGGCTGGCTTGGCGCACTGGAAAATCTTCGCGCACTCGATCTCAACACCGTGATTCCCGCATTCGGCTCGCCGCTCGACGGCGACGACATCATGCAAACAGGCGTCTATCTGCGTCAACTGGATGCGTCGGTGAAGCGTGCCTATAAGGACGGCGTCGGCCTGACCGATGCCATGCATTCGATCCAGACGCCCGAATTCAGCGGCTACAAGCTCTATGCGATTGCACAGCCGCAGAACGTGCAACGCCTTTATCTGCAGTTGGAAAAGCAATGACCACCGCCCCGAGGAGACAACGATGGCCCAACTTGTAGCGCTGTACAAAACCCCGACTGACAACGAGGCGTTCGACGCCCACTACACCTCGACGCACGCGCCGCTTGCGAAGAAAATGCCCGGGCTGAGAAGCTATCGGGTGAGCAGCGGGCCGGTGGCCGTGCCGCAAGGCGAGTCGCCGTATCATCTCGTCGCGCTGCTGGAGTTCGATTCGCTCGACGCCATCAAGTCCGCGCTTGCATCGCCCGAAGGTCAGGCGACTGCCGCCGATCTCGCGAACTTCGCGCAGGCCGGCGTCGATCTGTTGATGTTCGATACGAAAGACGCCTGAGCGCGGTTCAACGCGGTGCGCCCGAATCCGCCATGTCGTCGGATTCGACTTCCGGATCGGGCACGCTCAAGTCCTCGCGCCGGTGATTGATGACGAGGAACACGCCCATCAACACGAGGAACGCGACGATGAGCAGCGTCGCGTTGAAGAAGACCCGTTCATAGCCCAGCTCGGCGACGTTGATGAACCAGTACGGATAGAACGCCGACGCACTGCCGCGCCATAGCGTGATGAACAGGTAGCACAGCGGATAGACGAGCCAGAGCGCACAGCGTCGCCATGAAAGATGAAAGCGCGGCACGAATAACAGCCAGTAAAGCGCAGCAAGCAAGGGCACGACGGTATGCAGCGCCTCGTTGACGAACGCGCGATACCCGGACGGGGTCCACCAGAAACGCAGCAGTGTGTTATACGCGATGCCGACGAACACGATATACACCACGACCGCAGTGACGACAGTCGGCTGACGAAAGAAGCGCGCGATGGGCGCTTGCGCGCGTGTGGCGACGCACGTAAAGCAGAGTGCCGTCAGCAGCACGGTCAGATTCGTCAGATAGCTGCTCATGCGCGCGAGGCCTTCGATCACGGTCAGGCCGCGGCCGAGCGAACGCGCGATGCTGAGGTCCATTTGCGCTGCGATGGCGAGCCACGCTATCAGCGCGATGGCGGCGGCTGTCGCCAGCGATGCGGTACTGGGCGTATGAAGCGGCAAGGGGTGCTCGTGCCGCGGCGAGTTCATGGGTGGCTTGCGCATTCGCCCATTCTATCGGCGCATGAGGCACCGTGCCGGGCACGCCTTTCTAGATGCGCGGACGTTGCGCCGCTTCTTCGACGACGCCGAGAAAGCGCGAGCCGGCATCTGCAAGCAAGCCCGAATTGTCGATTCGAACGATGCGCGCTCCAGCGGGCACTTCCAGCGACGGCTTGCGCGCCAGCCGCGCTTCGATCTGCCGCGCGTCTTCACGTCCGCGCCGTGCAAGCCGTGCGGCCAGCACGGCAGGCGCGGCATCGATATGAACGAAGCGCGCATCGGGATAACGTGCGAGGGCCACGTGGGCATGTTGTCGTGAGCCGTTGACGACGACCGGCACGCCGCGCGCAAGCCACGCATCCAGCTCGATGCCGACGCCATAGCGCAAGCCGAGGCTTTCCCAATGCATCGCGAAGAGGCCATGTTCGACGCGCGATGCGAATTCGTCGTGCGTAAGCGCGATGTGGTTCTCGCCATCGCCGGATGCACGCGTGATATAGCGATGCGCGAACATCACGCTCGCACCGACGCGCTCGCGTGCGAATGCCAGCAACGCGTCCTTGCCCGCGCCGGACGGGCCCATTACGTAGATCAGTCTTGCGCTGTCGAGCTGGCTCATGCCTCGTCCTGTGCGATGTGGAAGGGAAGACGCTGCCATAGTGTGAACGGTGCGCCCGGTTCCGGCTCGATGAACAGCGCCGCGCCATGAACGGGGAGCGGCCCGAGTCGCGCGATGCGCGGCGCCCAGTGCGAGGCGATCGACGTGCGCGCGTTCGCGTCATCGAGTGAATCGGACAGCGTCATGTGGAAGCGGTACTCGTCGAACACGTAGGGATAGCCCCATTCACGCAGCAGCGCGATCTGGCGTGCACTCATGCCGGCGTGAATGCGCCGCTCGATGCTTTCGATCGAAGGCTTCCCCTGCAACGGTGCGATGGCCCGCAGCGCGCTCGCCGCAATGGTTCGCATGCGGGCGTCGTCATCGTCGTGCGCGGCGCGCAGTGCAACGAAGCCATTCATCTGCGCGATGCGCACCGGTATATCGACGCGGACGATTCCGTTCGCCCACGCGCGAGCCGCCGCCTGCACGTCCGCCAGGGTTACGCCCGGTGCGCATCGAAACGGCGCAACGATGGTCGCGTGCCAGCCATAGCGACGCGGCGACCCGGTCCACGCGGGCATGGCCGCATGTGTTTCGCGGCCGCTTTCCGCATCGCGGCCCAGCCATTCGCAGCCTTCCTGCCACCACGCGGACGACGCGGGCGGCGCATAGTACAGCGCCACACGCGGACTGCTATCCGCAGCGATCGCCTTTGCCGCTTTATCATTCGATTCAGATGGGGCTGTCATTCGCATCGCCTGAATATCACGGTTCGATTGTAATGCGCAGGCGACCGCCATCCACTCAGCCCGGACAACAATGCAAGCGCAACGGAACACTACGGACATGCTCATCAGGAACGCGCAAATCGTCACGCGCGATGAAACCTTCACCGGCGTCATGCGTATCGAAGACGGACGTATCGCCGACATCGCGGCGGGCAACACGGCGGCGCGCGACGCCATCGACTGGAACGGCGACTATCTGCTGCCGGGGCTGGTCGAACTGCATACGGACAACATTGAAAAGCATCTCGCGCCGCGCCCCGGCGTGCTATGGAATCACGAAGCGGCGATCATCGTGCATGACGCGCAAGTGGCGTCGGCGGGCATCACGACCGTATTCGACGCGCTCGGCGTGGGCTCGCGTCCCGATGACCCCCTGCGGGGCCGCGCGGTGCAGGTCGAATGCGCCCATGCCATCGGCAAGCTCGCCGAAAGCGGGCTGTTGCGCGCGGATCACCTTCTGCACTTTCGCTGCGAAGTCGGCACATCCGATGTCGTCGAGGTCTTCGATTCGCTCAGCGCGCATCCGCTGTTCAGGCTCGCCTCGGTGATGGATCACACGCCGGGCCAGCGTCAATGGCAAGACCACGGGAAGTGGCGCGCGTTTCAGGAACGTCATGGCAAGTGGAGCGACGCGCACGCGCAAGCCACGCTCGCGCAATGGTCCGAGCAACAGGCGCGTTATGCGGCGGAGCATCGCAAGGCAATCGTCGAGCGTTGCAAAGGCCAGAACATACCGCTCGCAAGCCACGACGACACGCTCGTCGAACACGTCGAAGAAGCCGCGCGTGACGGCATCGCGCTCGCCGAATTCCCGACGACACTGGACGCAGCGCGCGCCGCCCACGCGCACGGCATCGCGACGATCATGGGCGCGCCGAACATCGTGCGCGGAGGATCGCACTCGGGCAACGTATCGGCGATGGAACTCGCACGCGAAGGGCTGCTGGATATCCTTTCTTCCGACTACGTGCCGTCGAGCCTGCTCATCGCGGTCTTCGATCTCGTCGATGGCGCAGGCTGGAGCTTGCCGCGTGCGGTGTCGGCTGTTTCGTGGGCGCCGGCGCATGCAGCGGGGCTTCACGATCGTGGCGCGCTTGCCGTGGGCTTGCGGGCGGACTTCGTGCGGGTCGCGCGGGCGCAGGGGCTCGTCGTGCCGAGGGAAACCTATCGCGCGGGCCTGCGCGTCTGCTGACGATTAGCGCGATTTCCGGGTATCCCCGCGTTGCGAAGGCATCCGTTGTTGCGTACTCTCACGCGCATCGCATAGTTCGCTATGTGAATCGCTGTTCGCGTAACGAACATTTGGCGAACATCTGTTGCCTCTTACGTAAAGGGATTGAAGTGAGCAGAAGTCCTAGCGTGAACGTCCAGACGTTCATCAACGAGCATCCGTTCTCGCCGTTTCAGTGGCTCATCTTCGGGATGTGCTTTGTCATCGTCCTGCTGGATGGCTTCGATACCGCCGCGATCGGCTTCATCGCACCGTCGCTCGTGACGGAATGGCAAATCAGCCGGCCCGCGCTGGCACCCGTGCTGAGCGCGGCGCTGTTCGGCCTCGCGGCGGGCGCGCTGCTGTCCGGGCCGCTGTCGGACCGGCTCGGCCGCCGGTCGATGCTGCTTTCATCGGTGATTCTCTTCGGCGTCGCGTGCTTTGCATCGGCCTATTCGGCCGACATTACACAACTGACGACGCTGCGCTTCGTCACGGGCCTGGGCCTCGGTGCGGCGATGCCCAACGCCGTGACGATGATGAGCGAGTTCTGCCCCGACAGCCGCCGCGCGACGCTCATCAATCTGATGTTCTGCGGCTTTCCGCTGGGCGCGGCGTTCGGCGGCTTTCTCGCGGCCTGGATGATCCCGCATTTCGGCTGGCGCAGCGTGCTGTTCCTCGGCGGCGTTGCACCGCTCCTGTTGTCGGTGCTGCTGCTCATCGCGCTGCCTGAATCGGTGCGATACATGGTGGCGAAGGCGAAGCCCGTCGACAAGATCCGCGCGACGCTTGCGCGCATCTCGCAGGACGCCCGCAACGCCGGCTCGTTCTTCATGACTGAAACCGCGCCCACGGTGCAGGGGCAGAGCGGCATGAGCGTGGTGCTGTCGCGTTCCTACATCGTCGGTTCGATCATGCTGTGGCTCGCCTATTTCATGGGCCTCGTGATCTTCTATGCGTCCATCAACTGGATGCCGATCCTGCTCAAGGAATCCGGCCTCAGCCCGCAACGCGCGACGCTGATCTCCGCATTGTTCCCGCTGGGCGGCGTGGGCGCCGTGCTGCTCGGCGTGCTGATGGACAAGTTCAATGCGAACCGCATCATCGCGGCGTGCTACGCATTGACGGCGGTGAGCGTGTATTGCATCGGACAGGCGGCGGGCAACGTCGGACTGCTGGTGCTGGTCGTGTTCCTCGCGGGCGTGCTGATGAACACGGCGCAATCGTCGATGCCCGCGTTGGCCGCGGCGTTCTACCCGACGCAAGGCCGCGGCACGGGCGTCGCGTGGATGCTGGGCATCGGCCGCTTCGGCGGCATCGCTGGATCGTTCCTCGTCGCCGAACTGACGCGTCTGCACTTCACGTTCGGCGGGATTTTCGCGGTGATCGCGGTGGCGGGCGTCATTTCGGCTGTCGCGTTGCTGATCAAGCAGGCGGCGCATCCGCAGTCCAAAACGTCGGGCGATCTCAAGGCCACGGGGCCGGTCGGACACTGAGCGTTCGTTGTCGCAGATAATGTGACGTAGCCTCGCGTGGCTCTGCTGCGCGAGGCTTTTTGTTTTTTCGTCACCGATTCGTCAGACTGTGGCACGTCGCGTGCTCCTGACCGAATGCGACGCGCCGCCGTGCGTCACGCCGCGGCGCTCAGCATGTAGAACAATGCACGGATCGCATTCGCAACTGCTAACAGGAGTCTTTGGACATGAAACGTATCGCTCTCTTGTGCGCTGCTGGCGCATTCGCTCTCGTCTGTGCATCGGCATTTGCACAGGACAATCCGCCGAGTTCCGCTACGGGCCTGCAAGCCGGCGACAATGCGCAAACCACGACGCAAGGTTCAGGCACCTCGCACAAGTCGACGCACACGAAGAAGTCGCACGGCAGCCATTCGTCGTCGATGAAGACGGGTCCGTCGACCGCGCCCGGCGGCACCGCAACGCCGAGCGGCCCCGGCGCACCGGTCAGCGCAAGCGGCTCGGGTCAGTAAGCTTTAACTCGGCCGATGTAAAAACGGGACGCTCGCGAGCGTCCCGTTTCTGTATGCGCGCGTTCATGCAACGCGGCAAGCCTTCATTTCGCGAAGAGCGACGCCATGTCCGCAAACGCCTTGACCTCAACGGCATTGCCCGACGGATCGAGAAAGAACATCGTGGCTTGCTCGCCGACTTCGCCCTTGAAGCGAACATGCGGCTCGATGATGAAGCGCGTCCCCGCAGCCTTCAGCTTTTCGGCAAGCGCTTCCCACTGAGGAATCGACAGCACGACGCCGAAGTGGCGCACCGGAACGGCGTCGCCATCGACGGCGCTCGTCGTGCGATGTCCCGCTTCGTCGGGCGCAAGGTGCGCGACGATCTGATGACCAAAGAAATTGAAATCGACCCATTCGGTCGAACTGCGCCCTTCGGGGCAGCCGAGCAGATCGCCATAAAACTCGCGGGCGGCAGCGAGGCTATGGACGGGAAACGCGAGATGAAACGGCGGCATGGCGTCGTGCGGGGTGCTCATGTGACGGTCCTTTCCTGAAAGTGAGAGCAGCAGGGCTCCGATTGTATTGACAAAAATTCCTGCTGAATAACGATATATTCCGGGAGTCAGCTCAACGGAAATCGATCAATCGAACATGCTGCGCGAACTCATGACTTTCATCGCGGTGGCGCGCCACGGGACGTTTGCGGCGGCGGGCGCGCATATCGGACTCACGCAATCGGCGGTCAGCGCGCAAATGCAGCGGCTCGAAGCGCATCTTGGCTTTGCGCTTTTCGACCGCACCGGCCGGTCCGCCACGCTCAATGACGCGGGCCGCCGCACGCTTGAACTCGCCGATGAACTCATCGCACTCTATGCAAGGCTTGCGGAACCCGAAGGAAGCGATGAGCGCGGCGGGACGCTCAACGTTGGCGCAATTGCATCGGCACACGCGGTGCTTTTGCCCGATGCCATCGCCATGTTCCGGCGCACGTTGCCCGCGTGGCGCATTCGCATCGTGCCGGGGGTATCGCTCAATCTGCTCGCTCAAGTCGATGCCGGCGAAACGGACATGGCCGTCATCATTCGTCCGCCTTTCTCGATGCCGTCCGAGTTGCATTGGCGCACGCTCGTCGTGGAGCCGTTCGTCTTGCTCGCGCCTGCATCGTTGAAGCGAGGCGAATGGCGCGAGTTGATCGAAACGCAGCCGTTCATTCGCTACGATCGCCGTTCGTTCGGCGGGCGGCAAGTGGACGTTTTCCTGCGCAGGAAACGCATCGCCGTCCACGATGCAATCGAAGTCGATGAATTGCAGGGCATCGCGCAACTCGTGGCGCGCGGGACGGGCGTCGCGTTAGTGCCGAAGTCGGCGGGCATCGGTGCATGGCCACGCGGCGCGGTCGCGCTGGATCTCGGCGACGATACCTTCTATCGTGAGATCGGTCTCGTCGAGCGTGCGCGACGCGTTCCTCGCGACGCGGCGACGCTCCTTGCCGACTGCATCGTGAAAGCCGCGGCGCATGAGGACGGCGCTTCGCAGTCGACCGCAGGCAAGCGCACGACGCGAAGAAAGACCGCCTAGAATCCGTTGCAGGCCAGCTCGCATTCGAGGTGAATCGCGATGGACGACGGACAACCGGCACGCGCGCGCCGCATCACCGCGATGGTTGCATGGCTCGATCGTATCGACCCCGGTACGCATCGCCGCATCAAAGGCTTGCGGCTCGTGACGGCCTACGCTCTCGCGGCGGCGATCGGCGCTTTGCACGACGTGACGCGCGAGGCCCCGGCGAGTGTGTCCGTCGGCACGCTCGCAGCGACTTTCGCACTGTGGGCGAGCGTGTCCGAAGCGCGCACGACGCGTGCGGAATCGAGCCGCGATCTGGCGATACTCTGTGCCGCCGCCGCATTCGGCGCATTGACGCTCGCGCTGTTTGGACCGATGTTTCGCGAGTTCGGGCGCGGCGGTGCGGAGTTGATTCTCGTGGCCGGCGCGTTCTGCGTGGGCTATCTGAAGCGCTTCGGCGTGACGCGCGCGGGCGTCGGCTCGCAAGTCTATATCGGTCAGCTCGCGGCCTATGCAATAAACCTCACGCTCACGGATGCATGGGCGATCACGCTCGCATCGCTCATCGCGATGATCGCCGCTATCGTGCCGCGTGTTCTCAGCGGCCCGGCGGAGCGGCCGGTTGTATTGCCGGCGCTCGCTTCCGAAACGGCCTACGGCAATCGCAGCATATCGCCTGCATTCGCGATGGGATTGCAAGCTGCATGCGGCGCGCTCGTCGTGGTTCTGCTCAACGCGGCGGTCGGGCTCATCGAGTCCGCATGGGCGATTACCGCGTGCGTGTATGTCGTTGCGACATCGGCAGTGGGCACGGCGGAGCGCGTGCGGCGGCGCATCTATGGCACGCTGGTCGGCGTGCCCGTTGGCCTCGTTTGCCTGCCGCTTGCCGAGCACGCGCCGCTCGTCGTCTGGACGATGGCCGCGCTTGCGATGATCGTCTACGCGATGGCCTTGCCGGATCGCTATGACATCGCGTGCGGAGCGTTTGCATTCGCGCTCATCGTGACGCTTGTCGCAAGCGGTGTGCACTCGGTGCCGCTGCTCGCGGCGCGCGCCTGGGAAACGCTGCTTGGCGGCGCTCTGGGCATTGCTTCCGCGAGGCTCGTGTTTCCATTGAGGGCGGTGCAACCGCGCTAGCCAGATAAGCAAACGCATGTGCTGTTTCGTGCGCAACGACGCTCACGTTCCTTGACAGCGACAGGTCCGGTTTATAGCCTCAGAACAGATGCCGCATTCCAATGGAGGCTTTATGGACCGCCGCCGTTTCTTGTCTTTATCCGCGTTCTATACGGTTGCGGCGGCGTCGGGGACGCTCGTCGCCTGTCATCATTCGAGCGACGATGAAGGAAGCGGAAATGGCGGCACGCCACCGCCGCCGCCCACGGGCGCCTATGCCTTTCCGCAAGGCGTCGCGAGCGGCGATCCGCGCGATACGTCCGTCGTGTTCTGGACGCGATGCGTCGCTAAGGCAGGCGGCGCAGGGCAGCCCGTGCCCTTGACTTTGCAAGTGTCACCGCTTGCCGATTTCTCGCAACTCGCCGCGAGCGTGGCGTTGAGCGCAGTGGCCGATTACGACTATACCGTTCGCGCGAAAGTAACCGGACTGACGGAAAGGATGACTTACTATTATCGTTTCGTCGCGGGCGGCGATATCAGCGCGATGGGCGCTACACGCACCGCGCCTGCCGCTAACCAATCCATCGAACGGTTGCGCTTCGCGTGGTTCACCTGTCAGAACTGGAGCGCAAATCACTGGCAAGCGATGACGTTGATGGCGGCGGAAACCGATCTCGACTTCGTCGTGCATCTGGGCGACTACATCTACGAAACTGTGGGTTCGCCGAGAGACGCCGCCGAGCCCGCGCATCCGCTGATTACCTTGCCTGACGGCGTGCCGCATGCGGACGGCGGTTTCTACGCGAATTCACTCGCCGATTACCGGACGCTTTATCGCACGTATCGCGGCGATGCGCGCTTGCAGACAGTGCACGCGCGCTTTCCGATGATCGCGATCTGGGACGACCACGAGTTCTCCGACGACTGCTGGCAGGATCATCAAACCTATACGAACGCGAACGAGCGGCAGACCGCGCGCCGCCGCAATGCAAATCAGGCGTGGGCCGAATATCTGCCGGTGGATTGGGGCGACGTATCGTTCGACCTGAATAACGCGAGCTACGACAACATCCGCATCTATCGCGACTTCCGCTTCGGCGCTTTGCTCCATCTCATGATGACCGACGAGCGGCTCTATCGCGACGATCACGTCGTCAGCGAGGCGGCGATTGCACAAGGCCTCGGCCATGATGCGGTGAACGGCAATGACATCGTCGGCTCGCGTTACTTCGTGCCGCAACAAGTGCTCGCGCAATTCGAGGCGCTCGATACACAGCGCCTCGGCCGCGCGCCGTCGATACTCGGCCCCACGCAGACGCAGTGGTGGAAGGACACGCTGAAGGCGTCGACCGCGACGTGGAAGGTTTGGGGCAACGAGGTGATGATGAACCGCATGTGGCTCGACTTGCGGTCGATTGCGCCCGCGCCCGCGAACACGGTTTTCGTGCTCGACTGCGATGCATGGGATGGTTACCCGTCGCACAAGGCGGAACTGATGTCGTTCGTGAAGACACAGGGCATCGCGAACCTCGTCGCGATCACGGGCGACCTGCATGCGTTTCAGGCCGGCATCGTGCGAGACAATCCCGATCCCGCGACAGGCACGCCGGTCATGGTCGATCTGATGGCCGCCGGCATCAGCAGCCGGCCCTTCTTCAGAGACGTGGCGACATACTCGGCGGGCATGCCGCTCGCGTCGCTGATCAGTTCTTCCGGCGTGCTCGATACCTTCATCCAGCAGAACAACCCCGACATGCTCTATGCGGATCACGACGGCCTGGGCTATGCATCGGCAACGGTGACGGCGGGTCAGTTCATCGCGATCTTCAACAAGGTGAAGAGCTTGAATGCGGATGGCACTGCACCGCAAGATGCGCTCGCGAAGCGCACGCGTTTGACGATCAACGCGGGCGCGGTATCGATAGGCGTCGAGGACAACGTCTGAAGACGAAGGACTTCATACAGTAACGATCACCCGCCCATTCTTATCCGCGCTTCTGGGGGGATTTCAACGTAACGGCACGCACGTAGACTGCGTGCACATTTCGGAAGGTCGCTTGCTGAACCCGTGCAATGAGGCCGATGAAGTGGATACATGAAACCCTCAGGAGCACGATCATGATGAGCAAACTCAGTGGCGTCATCTTTGTTGCAGCTTCGCTTGCCGCGTCTTATGCGCTTGCAAGCGGCTATGGCCCCGCACCGCATTACACGCCTTCGACCGGCGCGCCCGCGTCGCAGCAAGGCATGAACACGCAAACCATTGCCGCCGATGAAGCCGCGACGCAACGCAGCAACGATGCGGCGGTGACGAAAGACAAGCAGGATAGTCCTCTGATTCAGGCGCAGGACTGAGCGCCTGCGCGCCGGAGGCATCGGCGCGAAAGCAATGAAGATAGTCAGGCCCATCGGCGCTATGCGTCGAACGTCATGGCATTCGATGGGCCGAACGCTGCGTTAGTGTATTGATCGATGCAAGTGCCGCCGTTCGGTCGCGCGGCTTGCCCGACTTTATTGACGCTGCGGAATGACATGATCAAATCGCTGAGGAACCAGTTGGTCGTCGCGCTCGGCTTGCTGGTGAGCGCAGTCGGCATCGTGCAGGGGGTGAGTTCGTATCACCTGAGCAAGGCCGGCATCAATGCGCTGCTCGATTTACGTCTCGAACAGGTGGCGGCGCGCATGCGAGACGGTTTCGCTGAAGGCATTCCGAAGAATCCGGCGCGCGGCTCGCAGGACGATCGCGATGTCGTCGTCGTGCTGTGGAAGCCTGGCTACCAAGCGCCGTTTCGCACGACCGATCCATCGCTGCGCTTCTCGCCCGATGCGCCGCCGGGCTTCTCGAACGCCACGTTCAACGGTGAAGAGTGGCGCGTCTTCACGCGGGACGAACCGACGATGACAATTCAGGTGGCGCAACGTTCTTCCGTGCGCCGGGCGCTGGCGGAAGAGAACGCCACCCGAACGCTATGGCCCATCGCCGTGCTGTTGCCGCTCATGTGGATCGCCGTGGTGCTCGTCGTGCAGCGCTCGCTGCGCACGCTCAACCGGCTGGGCAGCGAAGTGCAGGCCATCGACGCGGGCCATCTCAGGCCGCTGCCGAGCGTCGGCGTGCCTGCGGAACTCGCGCCATTCATTCGTTCCATCAATACGATGATCGAACGGCTCGCCAAATCCATAGAGAGCGAGCGCAAATTCATTGCCGACGCAGCGCGCGAATTGCGCACGCCGCTCACTGCGCTTCAGCTTCAGGCCGATAACCTCGCGCCGCATATCGCGCCCGGCAATCAGGAGCGATTTCACGAACTCAGGCGCGGTATCGCACGCAGCGGCAGTCTCATCACACAGTTGTTGAGACTGGCGCGCGCGGACGCGCCGTTAAGCGGCAGCGTGCTGGCGCGCGTGGATATGTCCGTCGTCATCAAGGACGCCATCGCCGATGTGCTGCCGATCGCATTCCAGCGCGGCCTCGATGTCGGCGCGGAAGAAGTGATGAGCGCGCACGTGCGCGCGGTGGAAGCGGACATCTGCATCGCGGTGATGAATCTTCTGTCCAATGCGGTGCGTTATACGCCCGATGGCGGGATCATCGATGTCCGCATGCGTCGCGACAAGGACAGGGTGTGGGTCGAGATCATCGACACGGGACCGGGCATCGACGAGGCATTGCTGCCGCGCGTATTCGAGCGCTTCTTCCGCGCAAACGCAGAGGTGGAAGGCAGCGGGCTTGGCTTATCGATAGTCAAGGCCATCGCGGTGCGTTACGGCGGCGAAGTGAGGTTGCGCAATCGCGGCGACGGGCGTTCCGGCATCGTCGCGGCCCTCGGCCTACCCGTCGATGAAAGCATGGACGATGCGCCCGCGCGAAGCAATGCTGCAACCGCCTGAGCGCCGACTACAATTCATTCGCCACGCGGCGCGATGAATCGCTCGAGACCGGTCGTGCTTTTGCAGCGCTTCGCGCTTTGACGTCTGCCCATTGCGATGAGCAAGGTGCAATATGCGAATTCTTCTGATCGAAGACGACGTGCAGATCGGCACGAGTCTGATGCGCGCACTGAAGGACGCGGATTACGCCGTCGACTGGGTGCGCGACGGCAACGCGGGCCGCAAGGCGATGGACGCCGCCGAATACACCGTGGTGCTGCTCGATCTCGGCTTGCCGGGCATGACCGGCATCGAACTGTTGCGACAGGCGCGCACGGCGGGCAACGCGACGCCCGTGCTGATCCTCACAGCACGCGACGACCTCGACACGCGCGTGCAAGGTCTCGATCTCGGCGCAGACGATTATCTTCTCAAGCCCTTCGACATGCCTGAGTTGCTGGCGCGGATTCGCGCGGTGCTGCGCAGAAAAGCGGGCTATGCGGTTTCGCGTCTCGGCGACGAGTCCATCAATCTCAATCTCGATCAGCGCACGCTGACATGCGGCGAGACTTCAGGCGTGCTATCGGCGCGCGAGTTCGCCTTGATGCACGCATTGATGGAACGCCCCGGCACGATATTCTCGCGCGATCAACTGGAAGACCGTCTTTACGGTTGGGGCAAGGAAGTCGAGAGCAACGCGGTCGACGTGCTCATTCATTCGGTGCGCAAGAAGTTCGGTGCAAGCGTCATTCGCAATGTGCGGGGTCTTGGCTGGACCGTGATGCTTGGCCAGCCCGGCCGCGACGATGCGAAATAGCGGCGCGCTGAAAGCGCTAAGGCGTTAAGAGCGGTTTGCATGGTCATGCGATCTCACTGAACCGCAAAAAGGCAGCGTATAGCTGGGCGCTTCCTGTTCAACGTGGTGCATGCGGAGCTCGAGGTCCGCGAGATCGGTCGACGAAGCGAAGTAGGCATCGGTCCCGGCGTCGCGCCGCGAGGAAATGAATTCGACGAGGGATTGAGAAAGGCGTTCGAACATGATGGGCTCCGTCATTAACAATTCACTGAGGAATCGACGGTCTCGCTTGCCGGGCCCTGGTAGCAGCCGTCGATGCAAAGCAGCTTGGGCTTCGTGAATTAGCGGTTAATGAGGCAGACGAAAGCGTTCGTCAGCGCACGATGTCGACTAATGCGAGCAGTGCCGCGCCGCACCATCACGTGCTACCGTGTTTCAATACGGAACGTAAGCGCGTGCTTCAGCGCTTCTCGTCGAAACGTCTTTCGTGAACTGCCGCCATGAACGATGTCCCTCGTACTCTCAGTACCCGCGATCGCGTCGAATTGCTTTGCTGGCTCACATGCGGCAGCCTTGGCGCGTTCTATCTGAATGGCGACTGGCCGGCGGCGTCGTTCCATGTGCAAGCGGCGCATAAATGGCTCGACCGGCATCAGCGGTTTGCGGACTGGCTGACCATCGCGAAACTGGCCGCCATTGCCCGCGATCTTGCGACGCGTCATTGCGCGATGCTCGAAGCCGACTGGGCGCGCGACGCCGTCGAAGAAATTCTCGATAGCGAAGACCTCAACTATCAATCCGACGTCGTTAGACAGGTATTCGACGACTGCCGCCGTGCGCTCGCGGAAAAACGCACGCCGGAGTAAGCATCGGGCGGCGCACTGGCAAAAATGACTGTATGAATGTACAGTAGGCCATTTTCTATCCAGCCTCGCCGCCTTTGAGTCTTTCCTCCGTCGATGAACGCGTCACCCTCGACACTCGCCACGCATAGCCCCGTTAAACGTATTGCGCATCTAGACATGGACGCATTCTTTGCGTCGGTCGAACTGCTGCGCTATCCAGAACTGCGCGGGCAGCCGGTCGTCGTGGGCGGAGGGCGCAACGCGATGCCTGAGACGCTTCCCGATGGCACACGCCGCTTCGCGCGCCTGCGCGATTACGCGGGCCGCGGCGTGGTGACGACCTCCACGTACGAAGCCCGCAAATTCGGCGTGTTTTCTGCAATGGGCATGATGAAGGCGGCGCAGCTTGCGCCCGACGCCATTCTGCTGCCGACTGACTTCGAGTCATACCGTCACTATTCGCGCCTTTTCAAAGCTGCAATCGCGAGTTTCACGACGCAAATAGAAAATCGCGGCATCGACGAGATCTATATCGACGTCAGCGATATGCCGGGAGAGTCCGCCGAGATCGGCAAGCGCATGAAGAACGCCGTGTACGAAGCAACCGGTCTGACGTGCTCCATCTGCATTGCGCCGAACAAGCTGCTGGCAAAGATCGGCTCCGAGCTGGACAAGCCCGACGGTCTCACCATTCTGACGATGGACGACCTGCCCACACGCATCTGGCCGCTGGCTGCGCGCAAGGTGAACGGCATCGGCCCGAAGGCGAACGAAAAGCTGGCGGCGCTTGGCCTCGTGACGGTAGGCGATATCGCGGCCGCCGACCTCGGTTTTCTACAGACGCATTTCGGCCCCACGTATGCGGCGTGGCTTGCGCGCATCGCTCAGGGGCAAGACGATCGTGACGTGGTCGTCAGTTCCACGCCGAAGTCGATGAGCCGCGAGACCACGTTCGAGCGCGATCTCCATCCGAAGCACGATCGCACGACCTTGTCGGCCAAATTCACTGACTTATGCAAGCGCGTCGCGGACGATCTTCAACGCAAGGGCTATGTCGGCCGAACAGTCGGCATCAAGCTGCGCTTCGACGACTTTCGCACCGTCACGCGCGATCTGACAATTCCCGTCGCAACCGCCGACGCCACCGACATTCGCCGCGCGGCGACGGAGTGTTTGAAACGTATTCCGCTCGATAGGCGGCTGCGCCTGCTCGGCGTGCGCGTCAGTGCGTTGAGCGTGCCGGGAGAAGCGGACGCGTTCGTCGCGCCGGTGCAGGTCGAATTGCCCTTCGATGCGCTCGATGATTCAGTGAGTCCTTAGCGTACCGGCGAATAACGAAATCGCGTATCGTTGTTTGCTCATGCGTCGCGTGCGGCGTAGATTGTTCGTCTATTCGCCGTTTAAAAAGCAACCGTGACGATTCTCTCTCCGACCCACGACGCTTCCGAAGAAGCCGTCGATCAACGCATCGTGATTCGTCCGTTCGATGGCCCGCTAGGCGCCGAGGTGATCGGTCTCGATCTGTCCAGGCCGCTCTCGCAGGCCGATTTTGCGCGCATCCATCGTGCGCATCTCGACTATCACGTGCTCGTGTTTCGCGATCAGCGCATCACACCCGGGCAGCAAGTGGCGTTCAGCAGGCGCTTCGGCCCCTTGCAGCGACACGTGCTGCATCAGTTCGCACTGAGCGGGCATCCTGAAGTGCTGATCGTGTCGAACATCGTCGAGAACGGCAAGCCGATCGGCCTGGGCGATGCCGGCCATTTCTGGCATTCGGATCTCTCATACAAGGAAAAGCCGAGCCTCGGCTCGATGCTGCATGCGCAAGAGTTGCCGGCCACTGGCGGCGATACGCTTTTCGCCAATCAGCATCTTGCATGGGACACGCTGCCTGCGCATCTCAGACAAGCAGTGGAGGGGCGCACGGCGGAGCACACGTACCTCGCCAAATATGCCGAGTTGCAAAAGCGCAGTCCGTGGCGGCCCAATCTCACTGCGGAACAGATCGCGGAAGTGAAGCCCGTCGTGCAACCGATGGTGCGCACGCATCCGGAAACCGGCCGCAAGGCGCTTTTCGTCAGCGAGCATTTCACGACGCGCATCATCGGCATGCCGGAGGACGAGAGCCGCGCGTTGCTGGATGCAATCTTCGCGCATAGCGTGCAGCCTGAGTTCGTCTATCGCCATGCCTGGCGCGAGCATGACATGGTGTTCTGGGATAACCGCTCGGTCATGCATCTCGCCGCCGGTACGCCGGACGATCAGCGCCGCAAGCTGTATCGCACGACGATCGAAGGCGACACGCCGTTCTGACGGCACACGAATAGTCCATAAAACACGGGGTTTCCGATGCATTCTCGACAAGGGAAGGGCGCATGGCGTGCGCTCGCCGCCGCGCTGGCGCTATCGATCGGCGCGGGCGTGCCGGCTGTCCACGCCGAAGGCACGCTGCGCATAGCCGAACAATATGGCGTGGTCTATCTGCTGCTTAACGTGGCGCGCGATCAGAAGTTCATCGAACAGGAAGGCAAGAAGCAGGGCATCGATATCAAGGTCGACTGGGCGAAGCTCTCGGGCGGCGCGAGCATCAACGATGCGCTGCTTTCCGGTTCCATCGACATTGCCGCGGCAGGCGTGGGGCCTTTGCTGACCATCTGGGACCGCACGCACGGCCGCCAGAACGTGAAGGGCGTCGCGTCGCTCGGCAATCTGCCGTATTACCTCGTGTCGAACGACCCGCGCGTGAAGACCATCGCCGATTTCAGCGAGAAAGACCGCATCGCGGTGCCGGCGGTAGGGGTATCGGTGCAATCGCGCGTTCTGCAATACGCAGCGGCGAAGCAATGGGGCGACAAGCAATACGACCGGCTCGACAAACTCACTCAGGCGGTGCCGCATCCCGATGCGGCAGCGGCCATCATCGCGGGCGGCACGGAGATCAACGCGCACTTCGGCAATCCGCCATTCCAGCAGCAAGAGCTGGCGGGAAATCCGAAGGCGCATATCGTGTTGAATTCGTACGATGTGCTCGGCGGCCCCAGTTCCGCCACCGTGCTTTATGCCACCGAGAAGTTCAGGAACGCGAACCCCAAGACGTATCGTGCTTTCGTCGATGGCCTCGCCGATGCCGCGCGCTTCGTCACGCAGCATCCCGAAGACGCCGCCGATATCTATCTGCGCGTGAATCAGGCGAAGATCGACCGCAATCTGCTCGTGAAGGTGATCAAGGACCCGGCGGTGCAATTCAAGGTCGCGCCTCAGAACACGTTCGCGCTTGCGCAATTCATGCACCGCGTGGGAGTAATCAAGAACGAGCTGAAGTCATGGCAGGACTATTTCTTCAGCGATCCCGCGACTAAGGACGGCAGCTAAAGCACTTATGCGCTTATCCATGCTCATGCATTGGATATGCGCAATGATTGTTTAGCGCACGAAGCACGCGCCGGTATCTTGATGGTTTGCCTTGATGCGTTGCTGACATGGCTGCAAATCCCCACTTGCTTTATCCGGTCGAAGGCGGCCGCGCCGCTGCCACGAGCGGAAAACTGCTATCCGCGCGTAACGTCACGCTCGAATACCGCACGCCGGAACGTCTCGTTCGCGCGACGCATGACGTGAGCTTCGACGTGTATGGCGCGGACCGCTTCGTATTGCTCGGCCCATCGGGTTGCGGCAAGTCGACGTTGCTCAAGGCGGTCGCGGGCTTCATTGAGCCGGTGGCGGGAAGCATCGAGATTGACGGCGAACGCGTGACGGGGCCGGGCGCGGATCGCATCGTCGTCTTCCAGGAATTCGATCAGCTGCCGCCGTGGAAGACGGTATTGCAGAACGTCGTGTTTCCCCTGCGCGTGGCGCGCAAACTAAGCCGCGCGGAAGCACGCGAGCGCGCCCTTCATTTCCTCGACAAAGTCGGTCTCTCGCGTTTTGCAGACGCTTATCCGCATACCCTATCGGGCGGCATGAAACAGCGCGTCGCCATCGCGCGTGCGCTCGCCATGCAGCCGCGCGTGCTGTTGATGGACGAACCTTTCGCCGCACTGGATGCGCTCACGCGCCGCCGGATGCAGGAAGAACTGCTGCGCCTCTGGAGCGATGAACGGTTCACGCTCTTGTTCGTCACGCATTCGATCGAAGAGGCGCTCATCGTCGGCAATCGCATTCTGCTTTTGACGCCGCATCCGGGCCGTGTGCGCGCCGAATTGAACAGTCATCAGTATTCGCAGGAAAGCGTGGGGCGCGGCGAGTTTCAGCAGAGTGTCGCGCGCATTCATCGCCTTCTGTTCGAAGAGGAGGCCGCGCGATGAGCACGCCGCAATTCATGGAGCCGCCCGTGCGGCCCGAGTTTGAAGCGATTCCGTCGACGCCGGATCAGGTCCGGCATGAAGCGCCTTTGCCGCTTGCAAAGCGTCTGACCGACCGCGCATGGCTGCGCAAGACGCTGATTGCGCTGGTGCTGATCGGCATATGGGAACTGGCGGCGCGCTTCGTGGATAACGACCTGCTGTTGCCGACCTTCAGCGCGACGTGCGCAGCGTTCGTGCAGGGCGTGCTGTCCGGCGAACTGATCGAGAAGGTCGCGATATCCATGTCGGTGTTGTTGCGCGGCTATTTTCTCGGCGCGGCCCTCGCATTTCTTCTGACATCGCTTGCGGTTTCGACGCGCATCGGTCGCGACATTCTTTCGATGCTCACCGCGATGTTCAATCCCTTGCCATCCATCGCGCTGTTGCCGCTTGCGTTGCTATGGTTCGGGCTTGGCACGGGCAGCCTGCTTTTCGTGCTCGTTCATTCGGTGTTGTGGCCGCTTGCGCTCAATACGTATGCGGGGTTTCAGGCGGTGCCATCGACCTTGCGCATGACAGGGCGTAATTACGGGCTCACCGGCTTGCGGCATGTCGTGCTCATTCTGGTGCCCGCCGCGTTGCCTTCGATTCTCGCCGGCTTGCGAGTGGGCTGGGCTTTCGCGTGGCGCACGCTGATCGCGGCGGAACTCGTGTTCGGCGCAAGCTCGGGCAAGGGCGGTCTCGGCTGGTACATCTTTCAGAATCGCAACGAGCTTTACACCGACCGCGTTTTCGCGGGGCTTGCGGCGGTCATCGTGATCGGGCTCGCGGTCGAGCATTTCGTGTTCGATACCGTCGAGCGGATAACGGTCCGGCGTTGGGGCGTTCAGTCGTAACCGCAGCGGTGTGACGAGACGCGCGGCACGCATCGTGCATCGCGCGTAGGATCGTCAAAAACACGCCATCGACAGATGGACACCGCCGAATGAAAATCGCGACCTTTAACATCAATGGCATTCGCTCGCGTATCGATGCCTTGCTGACATGGCTCGAGCGCGAAGCGCCGGACGTCGTGTGCCTTCAGGAACTGAAGGCCACGGATGCCCAGTTTCCGGCTGCGGCCATCGAAAAGGCGGGCTATGGCGCGCTTTGGCACGGACAGGCGTCGTGGAACGGCGTCGCCATTCTGGCGAAGGATACGCAGCCGATCCTGAGCCGGCGCGGTCTGCCGGGATTCGAAGACGATACCCATAGCCGCTATATCGAAGCGGCCGTGCACGGCGTGCTGATTGGCTGTCTCTATCTTCCTAACGGCAATCCACAGCCCGGCCCGAAGTTCGATTACAAGCTCGACTGGTTCGAGCGATTCAACGCCCATGCGGCGTCGTTGTTCGAGAGCGGACACCCGGTCGTGCTCGCGGGCGACTACAACGTCGTGCCGACCGACGAAGATATTTACAACACGCGCTCATGGCTGAAGGATGCGCTGCTGCAGCCCGAAAGCCGCGCCGCGTATGCCAGGCTGCTCGCGCAGGGCTGGACCGATGCCTTGCGCAAGAAGCACCCGGACGAGCGCATCTATACGTTCTGGGATTATTTTCGTCAGCACTGGCAGACGAATTCGGGGCTACGCATCGACCACATTCTGCTGAGCAAGGATCTCGCTTCGAAGCTGCAGGAGGCGGGCGTCGACAAATGGGTGCGTGGCGAACCGCACGCGAGCGATCACGCGCCCGCGTGGGTCGTGCTGAAGGAATCGCGCAGCAGAAAGAAAGCGGCTGCCTAGCTTTGACGTTTCGACGATGCGCGTGACGCCTTCGCAATCGGCGTCTCAACCGTTTCGCCGAGTTGCTTGGGTGCGCTCGCCGCTTCGCTGGCGATGTCGCCGCTCGCGTCGAGGATGACGCCGCCCGTCGCCTGAGCGGCTTGCGTGGCCGCTTGCGTTGCTTCGCTTGCGGTATCGGCGAGACTCGTAATGACCAGGCCAGTCTCTTGTGCAGCGGATTGCGCGCCTTGTTGCGCTTCGCTTGCGGCCGTGTCGAACAGGCCCTTCAGTGTGATGCCGTTGCGTTCGTACTGGCTGCGCACCTCGCCGAGAATGTCCGCTTCCGTCGACGTGATGATCGACCAGACGTTCTGTCCATACGAAGCCGCTTTCAACGGAAACTGCGCGAACAGCGCGGATTGCCAGCCGAGCACGCTTGCGCCCGCGTCTTCACCAGGCTTCAGCAGGTTGCTGCTTTCTTCGATCACCGTGCGCACCGTTTGCACGTTCAGTTCGGTGAGTTCCTGCAAACCGCTGGCGAAACGGCCGCTTGCGTTGAGAAACGCCTGCAGATTGGCGCGTGCGAGCGAAGGCATTTGATAAGCGATATTGCCGGGATACTGAAACATTGACCGCTCCTCTCAGGTATTGAATAAAAATCGGTAAATGGAGCGCGCCGGTCGGCGCATGGCTCACCGGATACGAGTTGATTCTGACGAAGCGCACTTGCAGCGGTTCCCATCCGGCGACTGAATTTTTAAAGCACGGTCGTCAGTCTGCGCCGTGAACCTCTTGTCTGTCGCGCGCCTTGAGCGATGCGAGAAATTGCATTACGTGCGTGCGTCCGCCTTTGTTCCAGACGTCGATATGATCCGCGCCTTCTATGAACGCGAGATGTTTGTCGCCTTTGGCGGCATCGAAAAGACGCTGGAAATGCGCGGGCGGAATCACGAAATCCCGCGTGCCGCCGTAAATCAGGAGCGGCGCGTGGGTGGAGCCGATCTTGGCGAGGTTGTCATAGCGGTCGCGTGCGAGATATCGCACGGGAAAGAGCCTGAAGCGCGCAGCGGCCACATCGACGATGCTGGTGAACGGCGCTTCGAGTATCAGCGCATCGATGCGGCATTCGCTTGCAAGCTGCACCGCGACGCCCGAGCCTAACGAATAGCCATGCAGGACGATGGAGCGCGAACGCTCCGCGGCATACGCATAAGCGGCGCGCGCATCGGCATAAAGGCCCGCTTCGTGCGGCTTGCCGGGATTGCCGCCATAACCGCGATATTCCGCAAGCAGGACGCCGTAACCGGCTTCGATCAATTCGAGCGCGATATGCGCCCGCTGTGTCAGGTCTTCGCCGTTGCCGTGAAATAGCAGGATGGTCGGCGAGGCTGCATCGGGCGGCGCTCTATAGCGCGCGATCAGATCGAGGCCGTCCTGCGTCCTGACGCTGATCAGTTGCGTATGAGCGTCGAGCGTGGCGTCGACGACCGTTTGCGTCTGCTCCAATGGATAGACGAGGCGGCCTTGCAGCCAGTAAAGCGCGCCCAGTGCAGCAAGGTACGCCAGTGCGATGGCGGCAAGCAGAAGCCCTAGCAGTTCCATCATCGAGCGCGGTGGATAGTGTGGGAATAGCCGCATGATAGAGCGTCATGCGTTGTCATCGCGCTGACGGAGGCTCAGGGGCATGTCCGCCGCGAGTTCGCGCTGGACGTCGTCCGTCGAATGGCCGCGATTGAACAGCGCATTCAAAAGGATCGCAACCACGGCGGTCAACGTGATGCCGCTGTGCGTGAGAGGCGCGGCCCACGCGGGCATCTGGCCGAAGAACGTCGGGGCCGTCAGCGGAATGACGCCGACGCCGAGACTGATCGCGACGATGAGCAAGTTGTTCTTGCTGTCGAAATCGACCTTGCTGAGTATCTTGACGCCGGTCGCGGCGACCATGCCGAACATCGCGATGCCCGCGCCGCCCAGCACGACCACCGGTATCGACGCAATCAGGTTCGACAGCTTCGGCAGGAGCCCGAGCAGCATCAGGATGACGCCCGACACCGCGACGACCCAGCGGCTCTTGACGCCCGTTATGCCCACGAGCCCGATGTTCTGCGAAAACGACGAGTGCGGGAACGTGTTGAAGATGCCGCCGATCACCGTGCCGAGTCCGTCCGTGCGCAGGCCGCGCGTGGCGTCGGCGCGCGAAACCGGACGCAGCGCAAGATCGCCGAGCGCGAGGAACATGCCGAGCGACTCCACCATGATGACGACCATCACGAGACACAGCGACGCGATCGCCGCGATATCGAAGGTGGGCATGCCGAACGCGAACGGCCGCACCGGCGCGAACCACGCAGCCCGCCCGATGCCGGAGAAGTCGATGAGGCCGAGCGGCAGCGCAATCGCGAAGCCGATCGCCATGCCGAGCAGCACGGAAATGTTCGCGATGAAGCCGCGCACATACTTGTTGATGAGCAGAATCACGAGCAGCACGATGCCCGCGATCATCAGGTTGCGCGGATCGCCGAAATGCGGTGCGCCGCGTCCGCCGCCGGCCCAGTTGATCGCGACCGGAAACAGCGTCATGCCGATCGTGAGGATGATCGTGCCGGTGACGATCGGCGGAAAGAAGCGCATCAGGCGTCCGAAGAACGGCGCGATCACGACGGCGAACACGCCCGCCGCGATCGTCGCGCCGAAGATCGCGGGCAGGCCGGCGCCCGATGTGGCCATCGCGACCATCGGACCGACGGGCGCGAAGCTCACGCCCATGATGACCGGCAGGCGGATGCCGAACTTCCATATGCCGATGCATTGCACGAGCGTCACGACGCCGCATGCGAAGAGGTCCGAACTGATGAGAAACGCCACCTGATCTTTCGGCAGCCTGAGCGCCGCGCCGATGATCAGCGGCACCGCAATCGCGCCCGCATACATGACCAGCACGTGCTGGATGCCGACGGCGAGCATCTGACCGAACGGCAGCACTTCGTCGACGGGATGAGTCGTGTGGGACATTGGCGCTCCGGCGTCGCGTTTTTGGGATGCCGTTTCAGTATTGCACCGCCGGAACGCCAGAAAATATTCGGGCTGCTATCTGCGGTATGGCGAACGACTGTCGGTAATTCCGGCTGATCGTCACGGAATATGTGACCGCATGAGCGAGCGCAGACGGAAGCATTTCCCGATTGCGCAGCCAGTCTCGAAGCGTCGCCGTAACAGTTGCCCGATCTCTTTCAAAACTGAGTCCTGCGCACTGTCGAATTTCGAGATGGCGTGCTACATTCCGAGCGCCTTCAGGTGCTCGACATCGGTGCGCGATCATTCGCTGCCTCCTTTTTCAGCAACGCTAAAGCATCTTCGTCGGGGCTTGTCGCCCGCAAAATCACTATTCGCACAGGGAACTCGGCATGGAAATGGTCGGCGGAGCACGGCTCGCCCAGGTATTCGGCAACAACCAGACGGAATTGCTGAACGAATGGATCACGAAGCAGCACGCCATCGCGTCGCGTCGCGGGCTCGTCGGCGAAGCGGAGCTGCGCAATCAGTTCTCGCAATTTGTTTCGCTGCTGCTGACGGTGCTCAGCGCTTCGGACCGGGTGGACTTCAAGGGAACCGAATGGCACGAAGTGCGCGCGTTTCTGGCGGATATGTCCGCTCAGCGTGCGCGTCAGGGCTTCTCGCCGGTTGAAACCGCGATGTTCGTGTTCTCGCTGAAGCAGCCGCTAGTGACACGCCTGCGCGCCGCTTTGGCGAACGAACCCGCCATGCTCGCCGATCTGACGTGGACCATCAGCGCACTGTTCGATGAACTCGGCCTGTACACCACCGAAGTGTTCCAGGCGAGCCGTGAGCAAGTGATCGTGCGCCAGCAACAAGAGTTGCTCGAACTGTCCACGCCTGTCGTGCAACTGTGGGACGGCATCCTCGCGCTGCCGCTGATCGGCACGCTTGACTCCGCGCGCACGCAGGTCGTGATGGAAAACCTGCTGCAAAAGATCGTCGAGACTGGCGCGGCCATTTCGATCATCGACATCACCGGCGTGCCGACCGTCGATACGCTCGTCGCGCAGCATTTGCTCAAGACGGTCGCCGCCGCGCGTCTGATGGGCGCGGACTGCATCATCAGCGGCATTCGTCCGCAAATCGCTCAGACCATCGTGCATCTCGGCGTGAACCTGTCGAACGTGACGACCAAGGCCACGCTCGCGGCGGCGTTCGTCGTCGCGTTGCAGCGCACCGGCAAGTCGGTGACGATGGCCGGCGCGCAGGAGCACGCAGCGCGCAACGGCGCGGCCGCCGGCATGCACGATTCGTCGTCGCCCGAATGACGGCGCGCGAGTTCTTCAACAGCATGCAACGCGACTGAACAGGGCCAGGCGATGGATCGCATTCCAATTCTCACGATGGGCAAGCTGTTGCTCGTCACCATTCAGGTGGACATGCACGACCGCCTCGCGCTCACGCTGCAGGACGATCTGACGAGCCGCATTGTCAAGGATGGTGCGAACGGCGTGCTGATCGACATTTCATCGCTCGATGTCGTCGATTCCTTCATCGGGCGCATGATCGGCAATACGGCGGCGATGGCGCGCGTGCTCGACGCGCAGACGGTCGTCGTCGGCATGCAGCCTTCGGTCGCGATCACGCTGGTCGAGCTCGGGCTCACGCTGTCGGGCGTGCGGACCGCGCTCAACGTCGAAAAGGGCATGGCGCTTCTCACCGGCGGCGGCGCAGCCTGACGGCCGCAAGTGAACCAGTCCATGATGACCTTCTATCCAACGGCCATGCCGGCCGCCTCGTCACCGCCCGATACGCTGCCGATCCGCTCCGACGAGCAGATCGTGCGCTTGCGCCAGTTCGTGCGCGAGAAGGCCGTGGCGCAGGGCTTGTCCCTCATCGATCAGACCAAGTTCGTGACGGCGGCGAGTGAGCTGGCACGTAACACGCTCATCTACGGCGGTGGCGGCGACGTGCATTGCACGCTCGTCGAACGCAATGGCCGCCGTGGCCTCAAGCTCGAATTCGTCGATAACGGGCCCGGCATTCCCGACATCGCCCGCGCGCTCTCGGACGGCTACACCTCGGGCAGCGGCCTGGGACTCGGCCTCGGCGGCGCGAAACGCCTGTGCGACGAGTTCGACATCCGCTCCGCGCCGGGTGAGGGCACGCACGTCTCGATCACCAAATGGAAACCGTTCTAAAGGAATCAATGGCGGCGCAGCAGCGGTACGAGATCGCCGAGGCGAGCCAGATCGCCTTTGCGCGACGCTCGATCGGCGAACTCGCACGCGGACTCGGTTTCAACGAGACGGTCGCGGGCCAGCTTGCGATCATCGTCACTGAATGCGGCACGAATCTGCTGAAGCACGCGGGCAGCGGCGAATTGCTCGTGCGCCCGCTGCTGGACGGCCCGCAGCGATACGGCATCGAAGTGCTGTGCATCGATCGCGGGCCGGGCATTCAGGATCTGTATCGTTCGTTCGAAGACGGCTATACGACAGCCGGCAGCCCCGGCAACGGCATGGGCGCGATCAGGCGTCTGTCGGGCGAGCTCGATATCTGGAGCATGCCGGGACACGGCACGGTGCTGCGCATCGTGTGCTGGAACGGCCCGAGCACGGCATCCCCGCACGATGCGCGCGTGAGCTACGGCGTCGTGAATCTGCCGCTTCACACGGAAACCGTAAGTGGCGATGCATGGTCCTGTCACGCCGGCGACGATGCATTCACCGTGCTCGTCGCGGACGGTCTCGGCCACGGGCCGCTCGCGAACGTCGCCGCGATCGAGGCGGCGCGCGTGCTCGGCGCGCACGGCGACGCGCCGCTCGAACGCATCATGGAGCTTGCCAACGAGGCGCTGCGCCCGACGCGCGGCGCGGCGGTCGGCATTGCGCGGATGCCGATGGGCCAATCGGCGGCGGGCGGGAAGGTTGCCTTCGCCGGCATCGGCAATATCTCGGCGAGCGTGTGGACGCACGATTCGCACCGGCATCTGGTGTCGCATAGCGGCATCGTCGGCCATTCGGCGCGGCGCGCGCAGCAGTTCGATGTGCCGTATCCGCCCGACTCGCTCGTCGTGCTGCATTCGGACGGGCTCGGATCGCGCTGGGATCTCGAACGTTATCCCGGCCTGGGCACGCGGCATCCGGCGCTCGCCGCCGCCGTGCTGTATCGCGATTTCTCGCGCGGCCGCGACGACGTGACCGTGTTCGTCGCACGGGCGACGGGAGCCGCATGATGGCGCTCGCGCTCTATTCGATGGAGATCGACGGCGAGCGCGATATCGTCGCGGCGCGTCGCAAGGCGCGCGATGCAAGCGCCGCGCTCGGCTTCTCGACGCAGGACCAGACGCGCATCTCCACGTCGGTGCTCGAAGCCGCGCGCACGGTGCTGGCGGCCGGCCCGCACGCGCGCGCGGAATTCCTGCTCGACAACGCGACCTATCCGCCGCGTTTCGTCGTGCGCTTTCGCGCCGGCGCGGGCGCGGGCGAGCGTCTTCGCGCGATGAGGAACGACGCGTCGCAAGCCGCGCTCGGCCTGCTCGCCGCGCAACGGCTGATGGAGCAATGCGCGATCGCCGACGATCCCGACGGCGGCACCTCGATCTCGCTCGCGAAGGCGCTGCCCGAGAGCGCATCGCCCGATGCGAACGCGGCGCACGCGGTCGCGGCGACGCTCGCGCGGCAGGACAACGAAGACTCGACCGCCGAACTCGCGCGCCAGAATCGCGAACTGATCGGCGCGCTCGCCGACTTGCGCGAGCGCCAGGAAGAGCTGACGCGCCTCACGCGCGAACTCGAAGACACGAACCGCGGCGTCGTCGCGCTGTATGCGGAACTCGATGCGCGCGCGGATCATCTGCGCCGCGCGGATGAATCGAAGTCGCGGTTTCTGTCGAACATGAGCCATGAATTCCGCACGCCGCTTTCGTCGATCCGCGCGCTCTCGAAGCTGCTGCTGGAACGCATCGACGGCGAACTGACGGAAGAGCAGGAAAAGCAGGTGCGCTTCATCCGCAAGGCGGCGGAGGATTTGTCCGAAACCGTCGACGATCTGCTGGACCTCGCGAAAATCGAAGCGGGCAAGATCGAAGTGCGCGCCGTCGAATTCGAAGTGGATACGCTCTTTTCCGCGCTGCGCGGCATGCTGCGGCCGCTCACGCCGGGCAATACGGTCGAGCTGATATTCGAGCCGTGCGAGGGCTTGCCGCCGATCCGCACCGACGAAGCCAAGGTCGCGCAGGTGCTGCGCAACTTCGTGTCGAATGCGCTCAAGTTCACCGAGCGCGGCGAAGTGCGCGTGTCCGCAAGCTACGACGCAGTGCGCCGTCTGATTACGTTTTCGGTGACGGATACGGGTATCGGCATCGCGCCGGAGCATCAGCAGGTCGTGTTCGAAGAGTTCGGCCAGGTCGAGAACCGGCTTCAGCAATACGTCAAAGGCACCGGGCTCGGGCTGCCGCTGTGCCGCAAGCTATGCAAGCTGCTCGGCGGCGATGTATCGCTCGAAAGCGAACTCGGGCGCGGATCGACCTTCAGCGCGACGATTCCCGCTTTCTATGGTGAGTCCGAAGCCGCGCAAAGCGCGACACACGGGGAAACGGGACCGGCGGTGCTGCTCGTCGCGAGCAATCCGATCGAGCGGCTCGACTGCGAAGCCGTGCTGCGGCAATCGCCGTATCGCACGACGAGCGCAGCGACGCTCGATGAAGCGAGCCGCGCGCTCGCCCGCACGCCGCCCGCCGCGCTGCTGCTGGCCGTGCGGCCCGCGCCGTCGGAGGCGTGGATCTGGCTTGCGGCGCTACGCGCGCAGGCGGCCACGCGCAACATTCCTGTCGTCGTGCTCGGAGAACCGGAAGATCGCGATGAAGCGGGCGCGCTCGGCGCGGCAGCGTTCGTGCAGAAGCCGATCTCGGGCGGCGAACTGGCGAGCGTGCTGGATAGGGTGTCGGGCAGAGTGAACGGGGCGCTTCGCGGGGAAACGACATTATGAAGAGCGACTGGAGCGAGGTCCTGATCCTCAACGTCGACGATAACGACGGCGCGCGGTACGCGAAGACGCGCATCCTGTCGCGGGCGGGCTTCAACGTGATCGAAGCGGGGACCGGCACGGCGGCACTGGAACGCGTGCGCGCCGAATCGCCTGATCTCGTGCTCCTCGATGTCAAGCTGCCCGATATCAACGGCCTCGAAGTGTGCCGCCAGATCAAGGCGTCGCCGGAAACCGCGGGGACGCTGGTGCTGCAGACATCGGCGGCGGCCGTGCATAGCCTCGATCGCATTCGCGGTCTCGAAGGCGGCGCGGACAGCTATCTGACCGAACCCGTCGAGCCGGCCGAACTCATCGCGCACGTGCGCGCGCTGCTGCGCGTGCGGCTCGCGGAAAGCGCGCTGCGCGAGAGCGAAGAACGCTTCCGGCAGCTTGCGGACAATATCGACGATGTCTTTTGGATGCTCGATCCCGCCGCCAATCAATTGCTCTACGTCAGTCCCGCCTACGCGCGGCTGTGGGATTCGGGCGAAGGCGCGCCGGCGCCGCACCCCGGCCCGGATCACTGGTCCGGCGACGTGCACTTGCTGGACCGCGAACACGTGGCGGCGGCGTATCGGCAATTGCTGACGAGCGGCGCGCCGTATCACGTCGAATATCGCATCGCGCGGGCGCACGGCGCGCCGCGCTGGGTGGCCGAGCGTGCGTCGCAGGTGCGCGGCGCGGATGGGCGGCCCGTGCGTATCGCGGGCATCGTCAACGATATTTCCGAGCGCAAGGCCGCCGAAATGCTGTTGCGCGATGCGGACCGCCGCAAGGACGAATTTCTCGCGATGCTCGCGCACGAGTTGCGCAATCCGCTCGCGCCGATCCGCAATGCCGTCGATCTGCTCGATCCGCAGCGCACGCCGTCCGTGCAGCACTTCGCGACCGTGCGAACGATCATCGACCGGCAGGTGCGGCACTTGAGCCGCCTCGTCGACGACTTGCTCGATGTCGCGCGGATCACGCAGGGCAAGATCACGCTGCGTCAGGAAACGGTGGATATCGCGGCAGCGGTGGAAGCGGCGATCGAGACCGCGCAGCCTGCGCTTCAGCGCAAGCGTCACAAGCTCACGACGCGCCTCGCCGATGCGCCGCTCTACATCGTCGGCGACAGCGTGCGCATCGCGCAGGTGTTCGGCAACCTGCTCTCGAATGCGTCGAAGTACAGCCTCGAGGAAGGCGAAATCGCCATCGAAACCGCGCAATTCGGCGATGAAGTGCGCATTGCAGTGCGTGACAAGGGCATCGGCATCGCGGCGGACATCCTGCCGCATATCTTCGATCTGTTCGTGCAGTCGGAGACCTCGCTCGAACGCTCGGAGGGCGGCCTCGGCATCGGCTTGCCGCTCGCGAAGACGCTGGTCGAATTGCAGGGCGGGCGTATCGAGGCGTATTCGGCGGGGCCGCAGCAGGGCAGCGAGTTCGTCGTCTGGCTGCCGCTCGCGAAGGCGCCGCCGCTGGCGGAGCATCCCGCCGATGAAGCGCCGCAGATCATCGGCGGCAAGCGCGTGCTGCTCGTCGATGACAGCGTGGATGCCGCGACCGCCATGTCGCTCTTGCTCGAAGCGGACGGCTTCGATGTACGCACGGCGCACGACGGGGCCGAGGCGCTGAAGATCGCGGAAGTGTTCTTGCCGCAGATCGTGCTGCTCGACATCGGCTTGCCGGGCATGGACGGTTTCAGGCTCGCTGCGGAGATGCGCAAGCGTCCCGCCACCGCCGATGCGTTGCTGATCGCCGTGACGGGATACGGCCAGGCGCATGACCGCCAGCGATCGAAGGAAGCGGGCTTCGATCATCATCTCGTGAAGCCGGTGGCGTTCGCGGAGATTCGGCGGGCGGTGCAGGCGAAGTTCGGGGAGTAGCGCGGGCTTGCCGTTTCGGTCTGCATGGCGAAAGGCAGCATGGCCCCGATGCGGGGAAGAGTCCTGGCGCCGACCCGGGCGTGCTTTTATCCTGCAGTTACCCATACGGAATCGGGATCACGCAGATCGCCCTGCGTGAGCGCGAGCTTCTTCTGCGCGATCAACTGCGCGAAGCACCTTTTGCAGAACAGATCGCTGCGCCCCGATCGATTCATCGCCGCGCCGATGCGCGTGACGCCAGCGTCTCGCTTTCGATACCGCCAAGCGCCTGAAAGAGCGCAGCCGTATCGCTCAGACGGCTGGCATCGGCAAGCGTGCGATCGAGTTGCGTTTGCAGCGCTTGCCTCTGTGTATCGAGCAAGTCGAAGCGGCTCACGCCGCCCGCAGTAAAACGTGCATGGGTCGTGTCGAGATTCGCTTGCGCTTCGTTCGCCGCGATATCGCGGGCGCGCAGGGCGTCCGCATCGTTCTGCAATGCGCTCAAGGTATCCGCGACTTGCTGGAGCGCACCCAGCACGGTTTCGCGATACGCGCTCGCTGCGGCATCGTAGGCGGCTTCAGCCGAGCGCTTCTTCGCTCGCAACTCACCGCCGCGAAAGAGCGGCTGCGACAGGTTGAGGCCGATGTTCCAAACGTTGAGCTTGTCGAGCATGTCGTGGATGCTGGTGCGCTGCGAGCCCACGCCCGCCGATAGTGAGAACTTCGGATACAGGTCCGCTGTCGCAACGCCTACATTCGCGCTCGCCTGATGCAGCAGCGCTTCTGACGCGCGAATGTCGGGACGTTCACGCGCGAGCGTCGAAGGCAGCGTGAGCGGAATGTCATCGGGTGCGCGTAGGGTGTCAAACGTGAGGGCGTCGAAATCCGCGCGGGATGGCTCGACGCCCAGCAAAATCGCGAGCCGGTGATCGGCTGCATCGCGCTGAGCAAGAAGTGCGGGCACGCTCGCGCGCGTTTGTTCGAGGAGCGTGCGCTGGCTGCGCACATCGAAGCGTGAAACGCCGCCCGCCGCCATGCGCGCTTCCATGATGGATAGCTGCTGCGTCTGCGCATCCGCCATGCCTTTCGTCAGCGTAATTCGAGCCTGCAACGATGCACGGCGAATGGCGGTCGATACGACATTGCCCGCGATCGACAGCCGTGCCGCATCGAGTTCGAACGCCTGATAGTCGACCTGCGCGCGCAGTGCTTCGAGCGCACGACGGTCGCCGCCGAAGATATCGAGCGAATACGACACGTTCACCGAGGCGTCGTATAGCGTGAATGGGCCGGGACTCGGCACCGGCACGCCGAACGCGGCGGGGTCTACTTTCTGCCGCGAACCGGAGAGCGATGCGTCGATGGCGGGGTAGTACGTGGCGCCCGCTTGCGCCTGATAGTCCTCGCGCGCTTGCGTCAGCCGTGCGCGTGCCTGCGCGAGCGTGGGGCTGTTTCGCAATGCTTCATCGACGAGGCGGTTCAGGGCATCGGAGCCGAACTGCTTCCACCACTGCGGCAACGCGTGATCGGCTGTCGAGAAAGCGGGCGATGCGCTTCGCGTATAGCTTTGCGTATCGGGCGCGGCGGGCGCGTGGAAGTCGGGGCCAACGGTGCAGCCGCCAAGCATGAGCAGGCAAACGGCGAGCGTGGATTTCATCGGCGTGTCTCCTAGTCGAGCGTGCGTCTGTAGAACCGCAGCGCGATGCCCATGACGATCAGCGTGAAAAGCGCCAGCGGCCACACGGACGGCCACAAATCTGCCCAGCCGTTGCCCTTGAGAAGAATGCCGCGAATGAGACGGTTGAAATACGTGAGCGGCAGCAGATTGCCGATGAATTGCGCCCACTTCGGCATGCCCGAGAACGGGAACATGAAGCCGGACAGCAGGATATTCGGCAAAAAATAGAAGACGGTGAGCTGCATCGCCTGAAGCTGGTTCTGCGCGAGCGACGACAGCGTGATGCCGACCGTCAGGTTCGCGGCGATGAAAAGCAACGCGGCCAGATAGATCGCGACGGGATTGCCAATCAAGGGAACGCCGAAGACGAAGCGGGTCGCCACGAGAATGATCGTTGCCTGTATCAGTCCGATGAACACGTAAGGCACGATCTTTCCCGTCATGACTTCGATAGGGCGCACGGGCGTCGCGAGGAGGTTCTCCATCGTGCCGCGTTCGCGTTCGCGGGTGATGGCGAGGCCGGTCATCATCACGAGGGTCATCGTCAGGATCACGCCCATGAGCCCCGGCACGACGTTGTATTGCGTAATGCCTTCGGGGTTGTACAGGTTGTGGACCTGCACGTCGAATGCGGCGGGCGTGCCATTGAGCGACGCGAGCGGGCCGGTGATGTCCTTCGATGCAACCGAACGAACGAGGCCGTTGAGCGCACTCGTTGCCCTGCTGACCGCGTTGGGATCGGTCGCATCGGCTTCGACGAGCAGGGCCGGACGCTCGCCGCGCAAGAGCTTGCGCGAGAAATCGGCCGGGATGTTAAGCACGAAGAGCACGCGGCCCTGTGCGAGCGCGCGCCTGCCGGCTTCGTCATCGGGGAGTGTTTCGATGATATCGAAGTACTCCGAATGACTCATCGCCGCGATGAAGCTCCGCGTGAACGGGCTGGATTCGCCGGCAATTACCGCTGTCGGCAAGTGCTTCGGGTCGGTGTTGATCGCATAGCCGAAGAGCGCAAGCTGAACGATCGGCAAGCCGACGATCATGCCGAACGTTATGCGATCGCGCCGCAATTGCAAAAATTCCTTGAGCACGATGCTCCACCAGCGCATCAGCGAGAAACCGTTGCGCGCGGTCATGACTGCGCCTTGAAGTTATCGGTGGAGCGGCTCATCAAGTAGATGAACACGTCCTCGAGTCCCGTGTCGATCTGCTCGGCGCGCAGTGCGGTGCCTTTAACCGCATCGGAGATCGCGCGCTCCAGCGCCGCGTGATCGCTGCCGCTTGCGTGCAGCGTGGAGCCGAATACGACGGTCTGTTCGATGCCCGGTGTCTTGCGCAGCCGCTCGGATAACGCGCTCAACTGGTCGCCATGAATGCGCCACGTTGCGAGCCCTTGCGATGCAATCACTTCGTTCGCGGTGCCTCGCGCAAGCAGTTTTCCATAGGCGATATACGCGAGCTTGTGACAGCGCTCGGCTTCGTCCATGTAGTGCGTGCTGACCAGCACCGAGATGCCGTTCGCGGCCAGCCGATGCAGTTCTTCCCAGAAGTCGCGGCGCGCGGTGGGATCGACGCCGGCGGTGGGTTCATCGAGCAAGAGAAGTTTCGGTTCGTGCAGCATGCATGCAGCCAGCGCGAGACGTTGCTTCCACCCGCCCGAAAGCGATCCGGTCAACTGATTTGCGCGGCTTTGCAGGCCGAGCGATTCCAGCGAACGGTCCACCACTTCGCGGCGATTGTTCATCTGATAGATGCGCGCGATGAAGTCGAGGTTCTCGCGGATCGTCAGGTCTTCCCAGAATGAAAAGCGCTGGGTCATATAGCCGACGTTGCGCTTGATCTGCTCGCTCTCGCGCACGATGTCATACCCGAGACACGTGCCGCTGCCTGAATCGGGCGTAAGCAGGCCGCACATCAGGCGTATGGACGTGGTCTTGCCGCTTCCGTTCGGTCCCAGAAAGCCGAAGATTTCGCCGCGCGCGACTTGCAGCGAGACATCGTTGACGACGTGCTTGTCGCCAAAGCGCTTGTTGAGCTTGTGCACGTCGATGACGTATTGCGCTTTAGGCTTCCGGGCGGGCTCGCTCATTGCAACCTCACTGCGACAGGTTGGCCGGGATGCAGCTTGCTCGCATCCGACGCGTTCGCATGCGCTTCGATCATGAAGACGAGCTTCGCGCGGCTTTCGTTGCTGTAGATGACGGGCGGCGTGTACTCGGCCTGATTCGAGACATAGGTGATCTTTGCCGCGATGTCGGCGGCGCAGCCATCGCAATGAACCGATACGGCGCGTCCCGCCGCGAGCGCGCCGACCGCGCTTTCCGGCACGAAGAAGCGCACCTTGATGTTCCCGGGCGGCAACATCTGCACGATGGGACTGCCGGCTTGCACCCACTCGCCACGACGATAGAGCGTGTCGTACACGAGGCCATCGGCGGGCGCCGCGACACGCTTCTGATCGAGCTTCCACTGCGCCTGCGCGACGACTGCCTGTGCGGCCGCGACTTGCGCACGTTGCGCGGCGATTTGCTGCGGGCGGCCCGGCAAGCGCGCGATATCCACCTGTTCGCTCAGGTCGCGTACCTGCGCAGCGGTGGCGTCGGCGTTGGCGCGCGAGTCGTCGAGTTGCCCCTTGGAAATGCCGCCTGCGTCGAACTGCGCTTCATCGCGGCGCAGTTGCAGCGCGGCCTTGCGCGCGTTCGCACGCGCCAGCGCGAGTTGCGCCCGCACGGATGCGACCTCGGGCGCGCGCTTGCCGGTGAGTATGTCTTCGAGTTGCGATTGCGTCGCAACGAGTTGCCGCTTCGCCTGGTCGAGGGCGGCGGTCTCGTCGACGGATTCGAGCGCGAACAGGGGCGTCCCGGTCGTTATCGTCTGTCCGCGCGTGATGGACAAATCGACGAGCTTGCCGGATTGCGACGATGCAACGTAGACGAACTCGCCTTCGACATAGCCCTGGTACGAATTGGAGTCTTCACGCGAGCACGCCGCGAGCAGCGTCGCGGCAACCACGCTTGAAAAGAGTCGAACGCGAAAGATGCGGGGCATTGCTCGCTCCCTTGATGATGCCTGCCCATATTGGTTGGTCTACCAAACAATACGCGACCCGGTTCTCGACTGTCAAGCGACGTGCACGGGAATAGATCGGAGCGTGCGTGGGTTAACCAAGCGAAACCTCATTGCTTGAATCCCGGGTCGAGCGAATCGGACGCAGCGGACACCGTCTTCTGCGCTCGATGGGGTTTGCGAATCGCGCGCGATCTCACTCAACCTTATCGTCGGAGTCTGTTCATCATGAATACCATCGCCAAAGTCGTCGTGTCGGTTGCCGCGGTTGTCGCACCGGCCTTAGCGTTCGCGCAAAGCAATAACGCGCCGCTCACTCGTGCGCAAGTGCGCGCCGAGTTGACGCAACTCCAGGGGGCCGGGTACTCGACGGCGTCCGGAGAAAATGCCACTTATCCCGCGGACATTCAGGCTGCCGAGGCCAGGGTCGCCGCGCAGCAGAGCGGGGCCACGCAATCCTACGGGGGCATGCAGTCGGGCGGAGCGGCGTCGGGAACGATGCAGCGAGGCGCGGAGGCTGCGTCGACGTGCGTGGGACCGGCCGGCTTTTGTGTGCCGTTCTTCGGGAGCTGAGAGAGCGTTTTCTTTCAGCTTAGAGTGCGCAGCGGCGGTCGGTCGTAGTTGACCAATTGCCGCACGCCCATTTATTAAGCAGCGGGCACGAGAAGAAAAGAAAATGCGAAAAGGGGGTTGACCTGTTATCGCTGCCCAGACATAATCTCGTTTCTCTGCTGCTGATGCAGCGACGCAAGACGGAAGCAAGACGGTCTTAGCGGAAATGTTCTTTAAAAACTAACAGCCGATAAGTGTGGGCGCTTGATGGCGAGTGCGGCTTCGGTCTTCGGACTGGGGCAATAGCAAAAGTAATCAAGAGTCTCACACGAAGTATTAAGAGGAAGGTTTTTCATCTTAGGATGAACAATCATCGTCAGTACGTTGAGTGAGCGACCGGTTTCTAACGGAACCGAAAAACAGTAACAGGTTTGAACTGAAGAGTTTGATCCTGGCTCAGATTGAACGCTGGCGGCATGCCTTACACATGCAAGTCGAACGGCAGCACGGGGGCAACCCTGGTGGCGAGTGGCGAACGGGTGAGTAATACATCGGAACGTGTCCTGTAGTGGGGGATAGCCCGGCGAAAGCCGGATTAATACCGCATACGATCTACGGAGGAAAGCGGGGGATCTTCGGACCTCGCGCTATAGGGGCGGCCGATGGCAGATTAGCTAGTTGGTGGGGTAAAGGCCTACCAAGGCGACGATCTGTAGCTGGTCTGAGAGGACGACCAGCCACACTGGGACTGAGACACGGCCCAGACTCCTACGGGAGGCAGCAGTGGGGAATTTTGGACAATGGGGGCAACCCTGATCCAGCAATGCCGCGTGTGTGAAGAAGGCCTTCGGGTTGTAAAGCACTTTTGTCCGGAAAGAAAACTTCGTCCCTAATATGGATGGAGGATGACGGTACCGGAAGAATAAGCACCGGCTAACTACGTGCCAGCAGCCGCGGTAATACGTAGGGTGCGAGCGTTAATCGGAATTACTGGGCGTAAAGCGTGCGCAGGCGGTCTGTTAAGACCGATGTGAAATCCCCGGGCTTAACCTGGGAACTGCATTGGTGACTGGCAGGCTTTGAGTGTGGCAGAGGGGGGTAGAATTCCACGTGTAGCAGTGAAATGCGTAGAGATGTGGAGGAATACCGATGGCGAAGGCAGCCCCCTGGGCCAACACTGACGCTCATGCACGAAAGCGTGGGGAGCAAACAGGATTAGATACCCTGGTAGTCCACGCCCTAAACGATGTCAACTAGTTGTTGGGGATTCATTTCCTTAGTAACGTAGCTAACGCGTGAAGTTGACCGCCTGGGGAGTACGGTCGCAAGATTAAAACTCAAAGGAATTGACGGGGACCCGCACAAGCGGTGGATGATGTGGATTAATTCGATGCAACGCGAAAAACCTTACCTACCCTTGACATGGTCGGAATCCTGCTGAGAGGCGGGAGTGCTCGAAAGAGAACCGGCGCACAGGTGCTGCATGGCTGTCGTCAGCTCGTGTCGTGAGATGTTGGGTTAAGTCCCGCAACGAGCGCAACCCTTGTCCTTAGTTGCTACGCAAGAGCACTCTAAGGAGACTGCCGGTGACAAACCGGAGGAAGGTGGGGATGACGTCAAGTCCTCATGGCCCTTATGGGTAGGGCTTCACACGTCATACAATGGTCGGAACAGAGGGTTGCCAAGCCGCGAGGTGGAGCCAATCCCAGAAAACCGATCGTAGTCCGGATCGCAGTCTGCAACTCGACTGCGTGAAGCTGGAATCGCTAGTAATCGCGGATCAGCATGCCGCGGTGAATACGTTCCCGGGTCTTGTACACACCGCCCGTCACACCATGGGAGTGGGTTTCACCAGAAGTAGGTAGCCTAACCGCAAGGAGGGCGCTTACCACGGTGGGATTCATGACTGGGGTGAAGTCGTAACAAGGTAGCCGTATCGGAAGGTGCGGCTGGATCACCTCCTTTCTCGAGCTTCGCACACTAAGTTAAGCGCTCACGCTTATCGGCTGTCAGAAAGACAGGCTAAGGGTCTGTAGCTCAGTCGGTTAGAGCACCGTCTTGATAAGGCGGGGGTCGTTGGTTCGAATCCAACCAGACCCACCAACGGTCGAGACGGGTTGAACAGGCCCTGCACACGGGGGATTAGCTCAGCTGGGAGAGCACCTGCTTTGCAAGCAGGGGGTCGTCGGTTCGATCCCGTCATCCTCCACCAAGTCCTCAATGCACAGCGCTCGGATGAGTGCTGCGCATTGGCGACTATAGCCAGTTGATGTCGCAAGTAGTGAATTACGCTTGTCGGCTAAACGTTCTTTAACAATCTGGAAGAAGTAGTAAAGAGAGTAGCGAAAGCGCTTAGAGATGGGCGTGAGTAGGTACTCAGGGTAGTGATTGTATCAAGTATGAAAAGTGATCTTAATGATGACTTGGAATACGGCACAACGCGAATACTCAGCCTATGGCGGGTGCGCTCGAGAGAGACACACTCGTTATAGGGTCAAGCGAACAAGTGCATGTGGTGGATGCCTTGGCGATCACAGGCGATGAAGGACGCGGTAGCCTGCGAAAAGCTCCGGGGAGCTGGCAAACAAGCTTTGATCCGGAGATGTCCGAATGGGGAAACCCGGCCCGTATGGGTCATCCGTGACTGAATACATAGGTCACGAGAAGCGAACGCGGTGAACTGAAACATCTAAGTAACCGCAGGAAAAGAAATCAACCGAGATTCCCAAAGTAGTGGCGAGCGAAATGGGAAGAGCCTGTACTCTTTATCTGCATTGTTAGCTGAACGCTCTGGAAAGTGCGGCCATAGCAGGTGATAGCCCTGTAAGCGAAAGCAGCGTGGAAGAACTAGGGGTACGACAAGTAGGGCGGGACACGTGAAATCCTGTCTGAAGATGGGGGGACCATCCTCCAAGGCTAAATACTCGTGATCGACCGATAGTGAACCAGTACCGTGAGGGAAAGGCGAAAAGAACCCCGGGAGGGGAGTGAAATAGATCCTGAAACCGCATGCATACAAACAGTCGGAGCCTCGCAAGGGGTGACGGCGTACCTTTTGTATAATGGGTCAGCGACTTACGTTCAGTAGCGAGCTTAACTGATTAAGGCAGGCGTAGCGAAAGCGAGTCCGAATAGGGCGATCAGTTGCTGGGCGTAGACCCGAAACCAAGTGATCTATCCATGGCCAGGTTGAAGGTGCGGTAACACGTACTGGAGGACCGAACCCACTAACGTTGAAAAGTTAGGGGATGAGCTGTGGATAGGGGTGAAAGGCTAAACAAACTTGGAAATAGCTGGTTCTCTCCGAAAACTATTTAGGTAGTGCCTCGTGTATCACCTTCGGGGGTAGAGCACTGTCATGGTTGTGGGGTCCATTGCGGATTACTACGCCATAGCAAACTCCGAATACCGAAGAGTGCAATCACGGGAGACAGACATCGGGTGCTAACGTCCGGTGTCAAGAGGGAAACAACCCAGACCGCCAGCTAAGGTCCCAAAGATTGGCTAAGTGGGAAACGAAGTGGGAAGGCTAAAACAGTCAGGAGGTTGGCTTAGAAGCAGCCACCCTTTAAAGAAAGCGTAATAGCTCACTGATCGAGTCGTCCTGCGCGGAAGATGTAACGGGGCTCAAGCCAGTCACCGAAGCTGCGGATACGTACGCAAGTACGTGTGGTAGGAGAGCGTTCCGTAAGCCTGCGAAGGTGCGTTGAAAAGCGTGCTGGAGGTATCGGAAGTGCGAATGCTGACATGAGTAGCGATAAAGGGGGTGAAAAGCCCCCTCGCCGTAAGCCCAAGGTTTCCTACGCAACGTTCATCGGCGTAGGGTGAGTCGGCCCCTAAGGCGAGGCAGAAATGCGTAGCTGATGGGAAGCAGGTCAATATTCCTGCACCATTGTTAGATGCGATGGGGGGACGGATCGCGGAAGGTTGTCCGGGTGTTGGAAGTCCCGGTCGCTGCGTTGGAGAAGGCACTTAGGCAAATCCGGGTGCGTAATTCAAGGGCGTGGCGCGAGCTTCTTCGGAAGCGAAGCAATTGGAAGTGGTTCCAAGAAAAGCCTCTAAGCTTCAGTCTAATAGTGACCGTACCGCAAACCGACACAGGTGGGCGAGATGAGTATTCTAAGGCGCTTGAGAGAACTCGGGAGAAGGAACTCGGCAAATTGGTACCGTAACTTCGGGATAAGGTACGCCTCTGTAGCTTGACTGGCCTGCGCCAGGAGGGTGAAGAGGTTGCAATAAACTGGTGGCTGCGACTGTTTAATAAAAACACAGCACTCTGCAAACACGAAAGTGGACGTATAGGGTGTGACGCCTGCCCGGTGCCGGAAGATTAAATGATGGGGTGCAAGCTCTTGATTGAAGTCCCGGTAAACGGCGGCCGTAACTATAACGGTCCTAAGGTAGCGAAATTCCTTGTCGGGTAAGTTCCGACCTGCACGAATGGCGTAACGATGGCCACACTGTCTCCTCCCGAGACTCAGCGAAGTTGAAGTGTTTGTGATGATGCAATCTCCCCGCGGCTAGACGGAAAGACCCCATGAACCTTTACTGTAGCTTTGCATTGGACTTTGAACCGATCTGTGTAGGATAGGTGGGAGGCTATGAAGCGGGAACGCCAGTTTCCGTGGAGCCGTCCTTGAAATACCACCCTGGTTTGTTTGAGGTTCTAACCTTGGTCCGTGATCCGGATCGGGGACAGTGCATGGTAGGCAGTTTGACTGGGGCGGTCTCCTCCCAAAGTGTAACGGAGGAGTACGAAGGTACGCTAGGTACGGTCGGAAATCGTGCTGATAGTGCAATGGCATAAGCGTGCTTAACTGCGAGACCGACAAGTCGAGCAGGTGCGAAAGCAGGTCATAGTGATCCGGTGGTTCTGTATGGAAGGGCCATCGCTCAACGGATAAAAGGTACTCTGGGGATAACAGGCTGATACCGCCCAAGAGTTCATATCGACGGCGGTGTTTGGCACCTCGATGTCGGCTCATCTCATCCTGGGGCTGTAGCCGGTCCCAAGGGTATGGCTGTTCGCCATTTAAAGAGGTACGTGAGCTGGGTTTAAAACGTCGTGAGACAGTTTGGTCCCTATCTGCCGTGGGCGTTGGATATTTGAAGGGGGCTGCTCCTAGTACGAGAGGACCGGAGTGGACGAACCTCTGGTGTACCGGTTGTCACGCCAGTGGCATCGCCGGGTAGCTATGTTCGGAAGAGATAACCGCTGAAAGCATCTAAGCGGGAAACTCGCCTTAAGATGAGATATCCCCGGGGCTTCGAGCCCCTTGAAGGGTCGTTCCAGACCAGGACGTTGATAGGTCAGGTGTGTAAGTGCAGTAATGCATTGAGCTAACTGATACTAATTGCCCGTAAGGCTTGATCCTATAACCAGTGTGTTTCGCAGTGAGTTAGTGCTTCAGCACTTACTCAATGCACCCCCCGCAGGGGGCACGCCACTGGCTCAGTGTTTCGTTGTGCAACGATCACCACCCGAATTCATTACTGCTTCTTCCCAGATTGGTTGTACGCCCCAAAAGGCGCGCAACAACAAGTCATGCCTGATGACCATAGCGAGTCGGTACCACCCCTTCCCATCCCGAACAGGACCGTGAAACGACTCCACGCCGATGATAGTGCGGATTGCCCGTGTGAAAGTAGGTAATCGTCAGGCTCCTCATGCCGCAAACAAAAACCCCACCCCGCAAAGGTGGGGTTTTTGCGTTGGGGCGCCGCATTCTGCATGCGATCCAACGCTGCAAGAGCGGAACCAGGCAAATCTGTCGGTAAAATGGCGCGACGAGGACCCCATCGGAGCGCCTATGAGAATGAGTCTGGTAATTGCCGCCGTTAGCGTCGCGATGTTGACGACGGCGTGTGGCAAGAAAAACGATGCGAGCGAGTCCAGCCTGGGCGACGCGATCACCGCCGACATGAAAACCAACCGCGGGCTCCTCTGCCTTAACCGCAGCGGGCGCGGTCCTTTCACTTTTCCGTCGACCTATTCAGCGCGCGACCTCAACGAATATTCTGCCGCTGCATTGCGCGAACAGCTGGCTGCGCTCGAAAAGAGCGGCCTGATCGCTCGCTCGACCACCACGCCGAGCAACGCGACTCCCAGCACGCAGCGAAACGCCGTTTCCTACAGCCTCACGGGCGAGGGTCAAAAGTACGCGGTCGAAACCGTCAGGCAAGCCGGTGACCCCAACGCGACTCCCGATAACCGTGCATGGATGCTCTGCTACGCACGCGTGAAGCTCGACAAAGTCGTCGCCTGGACGGAACCCGACCCTAACGTGCATCGTACAGACGTCACTTATACCTACAAGCTCGACAATGTCGCTCCGTGGGCAGACGATCGCGATATCAAGCGCGCGTTCGCTGATCTCGTCGCCGCCGATCGCGAAGCGGGCGAAACCAAACTCCATCTGACGCTGGAGCAGCGGGCGGACGGCTGGGCACGGGTGGACTGAGGAACGTGTCGGCGACTATTGATGAACTTCCCATCGGTCCACCGCGCATGTCGGACGTCGCGCGGCTCGCGGGTGTGTCGAAGATGACCGTGTCGCGCGTGCTCGCCGGCCATAGCGTCGCCCTTGCGACGCGCGAGCGCGTGCAAAAAGCGATCGACGATCTCGGCTATGTGGCGGATGCCGCCGCCGGCGCGCTCTCGTCCGGGCGCTCGGAATTCGTCGCGGTGCTGGTGCCGTCGCTGGCAAGCTCGAATTTCTCCGATACCGTCCGCGGCCTCTCCGCCGCATTGGAGCCTCACGGCCTGCAGTTGCTGATCGGTGACACCGACTATCACCTCGACCGCGAAGAGAATCTCGTGCGCTCGATGCTGCGCCATCAGCCGCGCTGCATCGCGCTGACCGGCTCGCGTCACACTGACGCGACGCGCACACTCTTGCGCCGCTCGGGGGTGCCTGTCGTTGAGATGTGGGACTTCCCGTCCGATCCGATCGATGCCGCCGTCGGCTTTTCCAACGTCAACGCTGCGCGTGAGATGGTGCGCTATCTTGCGGAGCGTGGCCACGAGCGCATCGGCTTCGTTGGCGGCGCAAGCGAACTGGACCGGCGCGGCCTCGATCGTTTGAAGGGCTTTCGTATGGAGATGAAGGCGCGTGGCCTCGACGCAGGGCGCGTCGTCCGTCTGGGCGATTCACCGATCACCATGAGTCACGGCGGTCCCGCGATGGCCGCGCTCCTCGATGCATGGCCCGATACGCAAGCCGTGATGTGCGTGAGCGACATGTCCGCGTTCGGCGCGATAATGGAAAGCCATCGGCGCGGGCTTTCGGTGCCTGACGATATCGCCGTCGCTGGCTTCGGCAATTTCGAAGTGGCCGCGTGCTGCGCGCCATCGATCACCACGGTCTCCGTCGACGCATATGGCATCGGCACGCGCACCGGCGCCGCGCTACTGGCCGCACTCGAAGCCTACGAGCAGGGCGTCGTGAGACGCGCTGGCAAGCGCATTCGCGTCGACTATCACGTGATCCCGCGCGAGAGCGCGTAAGCCCACGGAATCGCGAACATTGCAAGTTAATATCGACGAGATGTTACCGGTAACAACGCACAAAAACGCCCCACGGAGAGAGACATGTCCCAGCAAACACCCCGCCGCCTGCGCAGCCAGGAATGGTTCGATGATCCTTCGCATGCCGACATGACCGCGCTCTATGTCGAGCGATTCATGAACTACGGACTCACGCGCGAAGAACTGCAGTCGGGCCGGCCGATCATCGGCATCGCGCAAACGGGCAGCGATCTCGCGCCGTGCAATCGCCATCACATCGAGCTGGCCGCGCGCACCAAAGCCGGAATCCGCGACGCTGGCGGCATTCCCATGGAATTTCCCGTGCATCCGCTTGCGGAACAGAGCCGCCGCCCGACCGCCGCGCTCGACCGCAATCTCGCGTATCTCGGCCTCGTTGAGATACTGCATGGCTTTCCGCTCGATGGCGTCGTCCTGACGACCGGCTGTGACAAGACCACGCCCGCCTGTCTGATGGCCGCCGCTACCGTCGACATGCCGGCGATCGTGCTGTCGGGCGGTCCGATGCTCGACGGCTGGCATGAAGGCAAGCGCGTCGGCTCCGGCACGGTCATCTGGCATGCGCGCAACCTGCTCGCGGCGGGCGATATCGATTACGAAGGCTTCATGCGCCTGACGACGGCATCGTCGCCGTCGATCGGCCATTGCAACACGATGGGCACCGCGCTCTCGATGAACAGCCTCGCCGAAGCGCTCGGCATGTCCTTGCCGACGTGCGCGAGCATTCCGGCTGCGTATCGCGAGCGCGGGCAGATGGCGTACGCGACCGGCAAGCGCATCGTCGACATGGTGCGCGAGGACTTGCGCCCGTCGAAGATCATGACGCGCGATGCGTTCCGCAATGCGATCGTCGTAGCGTCGGCGCTGGGTGCGTCGACCAACTGCCCGCCGCATCTAATCGCGATTGCGCGGCATATGGGCATCGACCTGAGTCTCGAAGACTGGCAGCGGGACGGCGAGCAGGTCCCGCTCATCGTCAATTGCATGCCGGCCGGCGAATATCTTGGCGAGAGCTTTCATCGTGCGGGCGGGGTCCCGGCCGTGCTGCGTCAGCTCGATGCCGCGGGCCTGTTGCATCGCGACTGTCACACGGTCTCCGGCCGCACGATCGGCGAGATTGCCGACGAAGCGCCCGCTGCCGATCGCGATGTCATCCGCACGGCGGACGACCCGCTGAAACACGGTGCGGGCTTCATGGTGCTGTCGGGCAATTTCTTCGATAGCGCGATCATGAAGATGTCGGTTGTCGGCGAAGCGTTCACCAAGACCTATCTCAGCGAGCCGGGCGCCGAGAACATGTTCGAAGCGCGGGCGATCGTGTTCGATGGCCCCGAGGATTACCACGACCGCATCAACGATCCCGCGCTCGAGATCGACGAGCATTGCATCCTCGTGATTCGCGGTTGCGGCACCGTGGGTTATCCGGGCAGCGCGGAAGTGGTCAACATGGCGCCGCCGGCGGAACTGATCAAGCGCGGCGTCGATTCGCTGCCCTGCATGGGCGATGGCCGGCAAAGCGGCACGTCGGCGAGCCCGTCGATTCTGAACATGTCGCCGGAAGCGGCCGTGGGCGGCGGCCTCGCGCTGTTGCGCACGAATGACCGCATTCGTGTCGATCTGAACGCGCGCTCGGTCAACGTGCTGCTCGACGAAGCCGAACTCGAAAGCCGCCGCGACGAGGCCGCGTTCGCCGCGCCCGTCGCGCAGACGCCGTGGCAGGAACTGTATCGACAAACGGTGGGTCAGCTATCGACGGGCGGCTGCCTCGAACCCGCGACGCTCTATCTCAAGGTCATCGAGACGCGCGGCAATCCGCGGCATTCGCACTGAGCGTCACACACGCGCATCGCGGCGTCGCGCGATGCGCGGCTCCGGCTTGAGCGTCGGCATCGTGCCGCTTTCGATGTAATGCTGCACGGCATCGGCGGCGTCGAAGTATCGACGCTCGTCGAGCCAATGCCAGACGGCAGCGAGAAAAAGGCCGAGTCCCGCGTGACCGCAATGGGCGACGACATCCGCGATGCCTTCAGCGAGGCTTTGATCGCGTCCGTACGAGGTGAATGCGCTCGCGACATGCGATGCGGTGCGCGATACGAGCATCGCGTGCATCGAATGCAATTGCGGATTGAACGTGCGCGATGCGTGACTTCTCAAGCTGCTGCCCATACGGCCCCCGTGGTCCATGCTGGCGTGCTGCGTCTTTTTCTCCGACGCGCGCCGCCGTTGTCTGTTCGATGCGCCGGTTTACGGCGTCGCGTGGTTATTGCAAGAAGCGGGCCGACGGTTCGAAACTTGCTGGCTCGCTTGACTAGCGAGTGTCTGCGGACGCCGGGCGAATCAGAGCCGGTACGCGCATGGCGCCATTTCTACATTACGTATGAACGAACGCCTATGCGCCGACGCATTGCTCGTGTGTTCGAGTTCCCTTTGCGATATCCACGGATGTCGATTTGCGCGCTCGCCTTGCTGGCGGGGTGCTCCTCGCGCAGTGAGGAACCGCATCGTCCGACCGCGAACCAGCCGCAACCGCTGCATCACGCGAGGCACACATCAGCGGGGTTCGAAAACAATTATGGGGATCTGCCTCGCGAATCTTTTCTGAAGTGGCAGTGGGAGCGCATCACGCAAGGGCTGCCGAAGCCGCCGGCGAACGGCTATCGCTTCCCGATGGCGCATCCCGATGTCGCGTTCCTGAAGGCGAATCGCAGCGTCAATACATTGACGTGGATCGGTCACGCGAGTGCGCTCGTGCAGATCGACGGCGTCAACGTTCTCACCGATCCGGTCTTTTCCGAGCGCGCGTCGCCGTTCTCTTTCGCGGGGCCGAAGCGCAAGACGCCACCCGCGCTGACGCTGGGCGAGCTTCCGCACATCGACGTCGTGCTCATCTCGCACAATCATTACGATCATCTCGACAAGCCGAGCATCGAAGCGTTGAACCGGCAAGCAGGCGGGCCGCCGCGCTTTCTCGTGCCGCTGGGCGTGAAAGCATGGATGGCGCGCATCGGCGTGACGAACGTCGAGGAACTCGACTGGGGCGATGAAACGCACGCCGCCGGACTCGATATCTGGTTCGCGCCGGCGCAGCACTGGTCGGCACGCACGCCGTTCGACCGCGCGGAAACGTTGTGGGGCAGTTGGGTCGTGAAGACGCCGCAGGGCGCGGCGCGTCCGTATTCCTTCTTCTTCGCGGGCGATACCGGATACTCGCCCGATTTCCGCGATATCGGCGCCCGCTTCGGCGGCTTCGACCTCGCGCTGATTCCGATCGGCGCTTACGATCCTCGCTGGTTCATGCACGCGCAGCATGTGAATCCGGAGGAAGGGGTGCGCATCTTCGAGGACATTCACGCGAAAAGAGCCATCGGCATTCATTGGGGGGCCTTCGAACTGACCGATGAGCCGCTCGATGAACCGCCGCGTCGCCTTGCCGATGCCGTGCGCAACGCGGGCCTTCCCGCCGATGCGTTCACCGTACTCGAGCACGGTCAGACGCTCCGTCTTAATACCGCGTCTCAGGCTCGCTAAACAGCAGGCCCATGAAAAAACGCGCGGGCGTCGAAGCCCGCGCGTGAGTCAATGCAGCACTGGCGTTGCTATCGGCGTCATCGCCTGAATACGCCGAGCAGCAAAGTCGCAAGGAAGATCACGATGAAGATGAAGAACAGGATCTTGGCGATTTCCGCCGCGCCCGTCGCGATCCCGCCGAAGCCGAAAAAGGCCGCGATGAGCGCAATGATGAAGAATATGACAGCGTAACGGAGCATGAAGCCTCCCACGGGGATCGGTTGGTGATTCGATTCGCATGCGGACTGGACACCGTCGCCGCCTTCGCTCATCGGTCGTGCCGCGCTTTTGTTCAAGGTGGCGCGGTACGGAGCGTCAAAGCAACGCGCGTGCCCAAGCGGGGCATCGCGTACTCGCCGGTCAAAGCAAAAACGCCGCAGACCCGTGGAAACAAGGTAATTGCGGCGTCGGATGCGCGTTGCGTGAACGCGCGGAGAAGGTGTGGGGCTAACGGCCTAGCGTGCGATCGGAGTCGGTTTCGTCGTCCTCGTCTTCGTCGTCCTCGACGCTGTTTTGTGCATCCAGATGACTCTTTAGTTCATCGCGCTCGATCTGATCGGCTAGGTCGAGGGATTTGCGCGTGGCGGGACCGGACGGGCGGTTGGCTCCAGACATGGCGTACTCCTTGAACAGATTTCACGGCCGCGCCGAAACCGGCGCGAACCAGGGAACAACGAGGCATGTACACGCCGGGCGTTGAAACCGCCTCGGAGGATCATCCGGGGCGGCGGACGTTGCGATCGTTCATGACGGCAGCGTTCAACGCACAAAACGCTGGATGGGTGATCAAACCGCCGTCCCATTCTTGCAAGCGGAACGGCATATTTTGCGTGGCCGGCGCGTAAGCCAAGTATGCACGGGTCCGGCAGCGAGGCAAAGTGCTTTATCGGATAACGATCGCTCGCGACGTTACTCAAAGTAATGCGCAACGATCGGATAGAGCGACAGCACGAGCAGCGCGGCCATCGTGATGTTGAATGCGCGGAGCAGGCGCGGACGCGCGAGAAAACGCCGCAGCGACATCCCGAACGCCGCCCACGCGACGATGCACGGCAGCCCGACCAGCACGAACATCACCGCCAACAACGCGGCATTGAGCGAAAGGCTCGCGTGCAGATGGATGGTCGTCGCGGCGGTGAGCACCATCATCCACGCTTTGGGATTGACCCATTGAAACGCGAGGGCTTCGTGAAACCGCATCGGGCGGCGCTCGCCGTCGCGCATCTGCACCGACGACGACGTGCCAATCTTCCATGCGAGATACAGCAGATAGACCACGCTCGCCGTTTCGAGCACGGAATACAGCCACGGCAAGCGATCGAACGCTTGCGCGAGCCCAAAACCGACCGCGAGCATCAGCACCGCGACGCCCGCGCTGATGCCGAGCACATGCGGCACTGTGCGCTTCAGTCCGAAATTGACGCCCGACGCGAGCAGCATCGTATTGTTCGGGCCGGGCGTGATGCTCGTCACGAGCACGAAAAGCGCGGCGGCGGGCAGGGCGTGGAGAAAATCGGAAGACATGGCGCATCTCGCAGATGAATCGATTGCAGCCAGTTTAAGCGCTCGCATCTGTACAGTACCGGTACAGCTCGACACGAGGTGTCCGGTACGGCACGAGGCTCAAGTCACACCGCGAATCACACCGGGAAAGGATTGCGCTCCGCGAAACCTTCCTGATGCCAGTACGGATACGCCGGCCGCACCTTGCTCGCTTCATCGAGCCTTTTGACCTGATCCGTGGTCAGGTTCCAGCCGACAGCGCCCAGGTTCTGCCGCAACTGTTCCTCGTTACGCGCGCCGATCAGCACGGTGGCGACAGTCGGACGCTGCAGCAGCCAGTTCAACGCGATCTGCGGCACGGTCTTGCCGGTTTCCTCGGCGATCGCATCGAGCGCATCGACCACGCGATAAAGATGCTCGTCGGGCACCGGCGGCCCCATGTCGGCAGTTTTATGCAGGCGGCTCGAATCGGGCAGCGGCTGGCCGCGCCGGATCTTGCCCGTGAGACGTCCCCATCCGAGCGGACTCCATACGACAGCACCGACGCCCTGATCGAGTCCGAGCGGCATCAGTTCCCATTCGTAGTCGCGGCCAATCAGCGAGTAATACGTTTGGTTGGCGACATATCGCGGATAGCCGTAGCGATCCGCCACGTCGAGCGATTTCTGCAGATGCCATCCCGAGAAATTCGATACCCCGGTATAGCGGATCTTGCCCGCGCGCACGAGATCGTCGAGCGTGGACAGCGTCTCTTCGACGGGCGTTTTCGCATCGAAGCCATGCAACTGGAAGAGATCGATGTAGTCTGTCTGCAGGCGCTTCAACGCATCGTTGACGGCGTTGATGAGATGAAAGCGCGATGAGCCGACGCTGTTAGGCTCGTCCGAATCGAAACGAAAGGTGGCTTTCGTCGAGATAATGGCCTTGTCGCGCCGGCCCTTGAGCGCCTCGCCCAGAATGGACTCCGACGCGCCGCGCGAATAGATGTCGGCGGTGTCGAACATGGTGACGCCTGCATCGAGACAGATGTCGATGAGCTGGCGGGCTTCGCTTACATCCGTTTGTCCCCAGGCCTGGAAGAACTCGCCTTTGCCGCCGAACGTGCCGGTGCCGAAGCTCAGCACGGGCACCTTGAAGCCCGAAGCGCCTAGATGTCGATATTCCATGGTGTGTCCTCTGAACGTTGGTCGCTGTACGTTGTGTTCGATTGACGAGACTAACCCAATGGCCGGACGCGTGCAGAACCCGCATCGGCGCACGGGCACGCTGCTTGCAAACTCCTGACGGACATGTCGCGGCGCGCTGCGGCATGCAGGCCCACACACGGAGAACGCTTGAACGACGCCCCGATGCGCGATGCTCGCGCGAACGCAATAACCGCAGAGAAACGCGGCGAATCCTTCTTCGAGCCGGGACGCAACTGCGCGAGCGTGCGTCATGCGGATCGCTTCAGCCTGCTCATCGACGGTTCCGATTATTTTCGCGTGCTGCGCGAGGCCATCACGCGTGCGGAGCGGACGGTGTTCATCCTCGGCTGGGATATCGACAGCCGCATGAAGCTCACGCCGGAAGGCTCGAACGATGGCTATCCGGAAGCGCTCGGCGACTTCCTGCATGCGATCGCAGCGGAGAAGCGCCGCCTGCGCATCTATATTCTCGCGTGGGATTTCGCGATGCTTTACGCGTTCGAACGCGAATGGCTGCCGGTCTACAAGATGGGCTGGCGCACGCATCGGCGCATCGCGTTTCAGATGGACGGCAAGCATCCGCTCGGCGGCTCGCAGCATCAGAAGCTCGTCGTGATCGACGACCGCCTCGCGTTCGTCGGCGGTCTCGATCTCACGCGCTCGCGCTGGGACACGCCGTCGCATGACCCCGACGATCCGCATCGCCGTGATGCGAACGGTGCGAAGTATCAGCCGTTCCATGACGTCCACACGATGTTCGATGGCGACGCCGCCCGCGAGATCGGCCAGCTTGCACGCGAACGCTGGTCGCGCGCATGCGGCCGGCGCCTCGCGATCCGCGCGCATCGCGCGGCGCTGCAAAACGATCCGTGGCCGCCTTCGCGCGCCGTCGATGTCGAAGACGTGCAACTCGCAATCTCACTCACGGAGCCTGCGTATCTCGGCCGTCCCGCCGTGCAGCAGATCCGCACGCAGTATCTCGATGCGATTGCGCGCGCCCGCCGCAGCATCTACATAGAGAATCAGTACTTCACGTCGGGGACCATCGGCGCGGCGCTTTCGGATTCGCTCGAGCGCGAAGACGGACCCGATCTCGCGATCGTCGTGCCGCGCAATCAAAGCGGCTGGCTGCAGGAAGTGACGATGGGCGTGCTGCGCGCGCGTCTGCACAAGCTCCTGAAGCAGGCGGACCGTCATGGCCGCTATCGGCTGATGTGCCCGACCGTCCCCAATCTCGGCGAAGAGATTGTCAACGTGCATAGCAAGCTGATGATCGTCGATGACGAACTGCTGATGGTCGGTTCCGCGAATCTGAACAATCGCTCGATGGTGCTCGACAGCGAGTGCAACATATCGATCGATGCCGGCGCGGACGCGCGTTTGCGACGCGCCATCGCGACGATGCGCGACACGCTGCTCGCCGAACATCTCGGCTGCGAAGTGGCGGACATCGTGCGCGAGCGTGATGCGCGTGGCGGCCTGAACGCCGCGATTCAGGCGCTTTCACGCGACCGCGACGAACATCGCACGCTGGTGCCGCTCGATCCCGAAGTGTCGCGCGAGCTCGATCAGCTCATTCCGCCCGAGGCGCTCGTCGACCCTGAAACGCCGATTGCCGCCGATGAACTCGTCGATCAGTTCGTCCCTGCGGAAAGGACACGGCCGCTCATCGGGCGCTTTGCGCTGCTCGGCGTGCTTGCGCTTCTCGTCGTCGGGGTGGCGGCCGTATGGCACTGGACACCGCTCGGCGAATACATCAACCTGAAGTCGCTGACCCAGGCGACGCGGCGCATCGACGCTCTGCCGCTCGCGCCGCTTCTCATCCTGTGCTGCTATGTCACTGCCGCCGTGATTTCCGTGCCGATCACGCTGCTGATCGCGACGACGGGTCTCGTGTTCGGCGCGGGATGGGGCAGCGCCTATGCCTTCGCCGGCACGATGATCGCCGCTTCCATTTCGTACATGCTCGGACAGTGGCTCGGCCGGGATGCGGTGCGCAAGGTCGCCGGGGCGCGCGTGAACCGGCTGTCGGAACGCGTGGCGCAGCGCGGCATCGTCGCGGTCGTCGTCCTGCGCCTGTTGCCCGTTGCGCCGTTTGCAATCGTGAATCTGGTTGCCGGCGCATCGCACATTCGCATGCGCGATTTCCTCATCGGCACGCTGCTCGGCATGGGCCCCGGCATTCTGTTGACGGTCGCGTTCGCGCATCAGCTGGTCGCTTCGCTGCGTCATCCGACGGTCGGCTCGTTTGCCGTGCTCATCGGCATCGGCGTGGTGCTGATCGGCGTATCGATACTGCTGCAGCGCTTCCTGGGACGTCGCGGTGATCGCAACGAGAAGGTGGCGGAAGGCGCCCCGAGCGATGCCGACAAGGCGCGCGCCAGCGACGAAGCGCAACGCGCGAGCCGCCTGCGCGAACGCGGCGTGATGCCGCGCGACCGCGCCTCGAACGCCGCCCCCCACGCCGCCGACGATGCGTCGTCGCGCAATCACGACGAGGTCAGCTCATGACGTTGATGCACGAAGCCGGAATCGACATCGAAACGATGAGTGCGACGCGCGTGAAGGAACTGCGCATCGCGACGTACAACGTGCATGGCGCAGTGGGTATCGACGGCAAGTTCGCGCCGGAACGCATCGCCGGCGTGCTGGCGGAAATGGATGCGGATATCTTTGCGCTGCAGGAAGTGCCGCTCGGCGGCAACGGTCATCCCGATGTCCTCGACGGCCTGCAACGCATGACGGGTCTGCATGCGGTTGCGGGTCCGACGCTCGATACGCCGGAGCGCCGCTATGGCAACGCGGTGCTGACGCGTTATCCAGTGCGCGCGGTGCGCACGCTCGATCTGTCGTTTCGAAGCCGCGAGCCGCGCGGAGCGCTCGATGCGGATATCGACTGCAACGGCGAACTATGGCGCGTCGTCGCGACACATCTCGGGCTTGCATCGAGCGAACGCCGCGCGCAAGTCGAGCAGGTGCTGCAGAGCTTCGATACGCCCGCACTCCCCGTGATCCTGCTCGGCGATCTGAACGAGTGGTTCGTCTATGGCCGCACGCTTCGGCGGCTCGTCACGCACTTTCATCGCGCACGTGCTCTGCGCACGTTTCCGACGCGCTACCCGCTCTTCGCGCTCGATCGAATCTGGGTGCATCCGGGCGAACGGCTGATGCGAGTGGACGTGCATCGCTCGCGGCTTGCGCGCATCGCATCCGATCACTATCCGCTGATTGCGCACATTGCGCGTCGCGCATCGCGTCACGGATAAGCTGCATTGCAGTGCATCGAAAGCGATGCGATGCGTGACGAGCGGCGTGTGTGTCAGTGCTACACCACGAAAAACCCCTGAAAAAACGATATAAAAACGCAAAAGACTCGCACGAACACGTCTGCGCTATGTAGAATCCGGCGTTGATACGAACGCATCGGTGCTGACGTATTCCGATATCACTGACCAAAACAGGTAGGAGAAACATGCCGACTTCCGCAAAAACCGCTGCCAAGAAAGCCACGGCCAAGAAGGCCACGGTGAAGACTGCTGCACCGGCAAAGAAAGCAGCATCGAAGGTTGCCGCGAAGAAAGTACCCACCAAGAGCGTCGCCGTGAAGAAGACCGCGGGTGCGCTGTCGCCGATCAAGGACACCTTCACGAAGGCATCGCTCGCTGCGCATCTGGCGGATCGCGCCGAAGTCGACGTCAAGGCGGTCAAGGCCGTGCTGGTCGCGCTGGAAGACACCATCCTCGGCTCGGTTCACAAGAAGGGTTCCGGCGAGTTCACGCTGTCGGGTCTGTTGAAGATTTCGGCGCAAACTGTCCCGGCGAAGAAAAAGCGTTTCGGCAAAGACCCGTTCACCGGTGAAGAGCGCTGGTTCCCGGCCAAGCCGGCAAGCGTGCGTATCAAGGCGCGTGCGCTCAAGAAGCTGAAGGACGCGGCGGCTTAAGGCTCGTTTGGCGTTCGATGGATGAAGAGGCCAGCTTCCCTTACGGGGAAGCTGGCCTTTTTGCTTTTGTCGTCGCGAAGGTCACGGCTTGTATGGTGTTGATACGCCCTTGCGATTGCCTTGCGTCGGAGGAAGATCTCGTTGTTGCAGCCTTTGGCGCACACGGATAGCCGAGAAACCGAAGCAGGTAAGGAACCCTGACGAAGTTCGCTGGACGCGGGCAAGTGAGAAAGACAGCGTGAGCGGGCGGCTCGAATGAACAGTCATTCGTTTGCCGGCAAGCACGCCCGCCGCTCTGCCCGCAAACTCACTTCGTGTTAACCTCTGGTTTTCGCGGCCTCCAACGCCGCGCCTTGCCGCGCGACTCACGCGCTCCCTGCATCGAAACTTTCGCCCCGCCATGCGCGGGCGCTGACATCGCTTACCCGACGCCCGATACGAACATGACGTACAGAAGTCCGCAAGTCGCCGAGTTAATGGCGCAAAGAGAATCGCTCGAAAAGGAACTTGCCGAAGCACGGCGCAAAGAAGAGCGGCTCGCGCTAATTGAAATCGTGGAGAAGATGCGCGAATACGGCATCACGCTAAACGAACTGTTGGGCCGCAAGCCCGAGACGCCGGTTGCCGCGTCCGAGGTCGCCATCAAGTACCGCGACCCGGCGAGCGGCGCAACATGGAGCGGGCGCGGTCGCGCACCGCAGTGGATCGCCGGCAAGGATCGCGATGCGTTCCTCGCCAGCCGGCCCGCGAGCGGCGCATCGGCGCGCGCATCGCAGGCATCGCTGTTCGCGGACGAGGACTGACCGGCAGTCGCGCGATGCCGGCCTAACGCACCGCGCCATTCGGTCTCGCCGCTTACTGCGACAACACCACCTGCGCGATCAGGCCGGTGCCGACCGCCACGAGCAGATAATCCGCGCCTACGCCGACCCACTGATATCCGCGCGGCGGTTGATGCAGGCCGTGGCCGTGCCAGTCATCGACGACATACTGGCGATTGCGATAATCCGCCGACAGACGGTCGCCCTTGCGCCAGTCGGGATGCCCGCGATCGTGGTCCGCATGCTCGTGCGGGCGCGGCGCATCGTGGCCGACCATCACCGGTGCGCGTCCGGGTGCGTGATCGGGACGATGAGCGTCGCCGTGGTCATTGCCATGATCGCTGCCACGATCCGGTCCATCATGCGACGGCTGCGCGAAAGTCGCGCTCGCACCGAGACCTAAGGTTGCGCACAAAAGCGCCGCGATAATTCGATTCTTTTTCATCAAACACTTTCCTCGATAGCTGAGTTGCTGATCGCGGCCCGGCTTGCAACGCCGATAACGACCCGGTGCCACTCTACGTGCTGGCAGTGGGCGCTGCCGTGAGAATGTGTAAGTAACGCTTACTCCGTATTACCGGTGCAATAAAGCAGCCGTTTCAGCGGTCCATACATTCAGGTGAATGCGAACAATAAAAATGTTTTGCTATCGTGAATGGTCTTTCTGGCTCACCATGAAACGATTCGATAAAGCAGGGAGACGGAGATGGAAAGCACTGCGGACCTGAAGCGTTACGAGCTATTGATCGGCGGGGAGTTTGTCGCGCCGAGCGGCGGCGACTATTCGACGAACCTCGATCCCGCGACCGAAAACGCCATCGCCTACGTGGCGCAAGGCACTTCGGCGGACGTCGATCGCGCGGTGCAGGCGGCGCGCGCCGCACTGAAACCGTGGAACGCGATCCGCGCCGCCGAGCGCGGACGCATCCTGATGCGGCTCGCCGAACTATTGCGTGAGAACCAGGAAGAGCTAGCCGCGCTGGAAAGTCTCGATGCGGGCAAGCCGATCGCGGGCGTGCAGCGTCAGGACGTGCCCGCCGCCATCGATACGCTCGCCTATTACGCCGGCTGGTGCGACAAGATCAACGGTCAAGTGGTGCCCGCGCGGCCCGATGCGCTGACTTATACGGTGCGCGAACCAGTCGGCGTCGTCGGGGCCATCGTGCCGTGGAATTTTCCGTTGATGATCGGCATGTGGAAGATCGCGCCTGCGCTCGCATGCGGCTGCACGCTGATCGTGAAGCCCGCGGAAATTACGCCGCTTTCCGCGCTGATGGTTGGCCGGCTCGCGCTCGAAGCAGGCTTGCCGCCGGGCGTGCTCAACATCGTGACAGGGAAAGGCTCCGTCGTCGGCGATGCGCTCGTTGCGCATCCTGGCGTCGACAAGATCACGTTCACCGGCTCGCCGTCTGTCGGGCGCGGCATTCTGCAGGGCGCGGCGGGCAATTTCAAGCGCGTGACGCTGGAGCTTGGCGGCAAATCGGCGAACGTGATTTTCGCCGATGCCAACATCGACAGCGCCGTACGCGCCACGGCGTCCGGCATCTTTTTCAACGCGGGGCAGGTGTGTTCGGCGGGATCGCGCGTGCTGGTGCAGCGCGCCGTTTATGACGAGGTCGTCGAACGTCTCGGGCGGCGGGCGCGAAGCATCAAGCTCGGCGACCCGTCGCAACGCGAAACCAACATGGGCCCGCTCATTTCGGCGAAGCAGATGAAGACCGTGCTCGATTACGTGGACATCGGCAAGGGCGAGGGCGCGTCGCTCGTGGCGGGCGGCAAGCGGTCAGGCGAACGCGGCTACTTCGTCGAGCCGACCGTGTTCGCGAACGTCGAGCACGAGATGCGGATTTCGCAGGAAGAGATCTTCGGGCCGGTCGCGAGCGTGATCCCGTTCGACGACGAAGCCGACGCGCTGCGCATCGCCAACGGCACCGCGTACAGCCTCGCGGCGGGCGTGTGGAGCGCGGATATCGGCCGGGTGCATCGCATGGCGGCGGAGTTGAAGGCGGGCACCGTCTGGGTCAATACCTACGGTTACACCGACGTGCGCCTGCCTTGGGGCGGCTCCGGCGATTCGGGCTTTGGCCGCGAGCACGGCGACGTGGCCATCGAGAACTTTACCGAGCCGAAGGCGGTGTGGGTGGCGTTGACGTCATGAAGAAAGGACGTGGTCTCTCACGGCATGTGTCGTGAGAGACCGCAATCGACTGGAGCGTCTTGCGGGAATTAATTGCGAGCGCAAGCTCGCGAGGGCTGACACCCAGAAGCAAACGCACAAAAGGGGCAGCAACCGCTGCCCCTTTTGTGCGACCTTCCCAGCGCGATATGGAATCAGACTCCCACGCGCTGACCTTCCTCGTTACGCGCACGCCAAAGCCGCGCGCGCTGTGTGCTGTCCTCGTACTGCACGGTATTTTGCCGGCAAGCCTCGATCGTCGAATTTTTCCGCTCGATGATCGCCTGGCAAAGAAACTCCGCGCTGTAAGCCGTCAGCAGATGCGGGCAATGCGTGCCGATGTATTGCGCGAGCTTGCCATAGTCGCTGTCCGCCGATGCCAGCGAGCGATAGGTTTGCGCATCCCACCGGAACATCAGGTCGAGTTCTTCGAAAGCGGTATTGAAGGCGCAGACTTGCGCCTGAATCTCGCGCTCATCGCCAAGCGTTGAATGGATCATGATCGTCTCCTGTATGGCCGTGGGGCATGCATGGAGAATAGGCAACCTGATCCATAGAGGACAGTTAAACTTTCTTCTGCTTCCTATTTGCGATCGCTTATAGGTCAGGCGTGCCGGTCTTGGCGACGATTTGCGTAATGGCTTCGATCTGCGCCGCACCTTCTTCGACAAGAAACTCTTTGAAAGCAAGTGCGACGGGCGGCAAGCGTTTATTGTTCCGATGCACGACGAACCAGTTGAGCATCACGGGAAAACCCTCGATGTCCAGCACGGCGAGCTTGCCGACCTGCAATTCCATGCTGATCGTATGCGCCGATAAAAAACTCACGCCCATTCCCGCAATTACGGCTTGCTTGATCGTCTCCGTACTCGTGATTTCCATCGCGACATTGAGATTGGCGAGCCGCCCCGCAAAGCCTTCTTCCATTGAGTTCCAGGTATCCGAGCCGCGCTCGCGAACGATGAACGGCTCATCGGCGAGGGCTTCCAGCGGAATGTTTTTGCGCCCGACGAGCGGATGATCCGGCGGCGCGACGATCACATACGGATGCGGCGCAAACGATACATTGATCGTATCCATATCGCGCGGCGGCCGAACCATGACGGCCAGATCAGTGAGATTGTCCGTGAGTTGATGCAGCAATTCTTCGCGATTGTGTACCGCCAGATTGAGCCGCACATCGGTATTGCGCCTGGTGAACGCCGCCAGCAAGCGGGGAAAGAAGTAGTCGCCCGCGCTGATCACCGCGACGTTGAGCGTGCCGCCCGAAATGCCCTTGAGGCGGGCCATCGCATCGTCGGCTTCGCGGAATTGCTCGAGAATCGACCTGCTGTAATGGAGCATTTCGTTCCCGGCTGGAGTGAGGTAGATTTTCTTGCCGAGCTGCTCGAAGAGCGGCAAGCCCGCATGTTCCTCCAGTTGTTTCACCTGTGTGGATACCGCCGGCTGCGTGAGATAAAGCTCCTCCGCAGCCCGGGAAAAGCTGAGCCGGCGCGCGACCGTTTCGAAAATTTTGAGTTGACGCAGGGTGGCGTTACGCAGCACGGCTAGCCCTCATCCATTCACGATAGCTAACTTATACAATAAATTTTTTTAACTTTCCCTAATCGTTTTTCTCCCCCACGATGCCTTCACGCCTCTGGAACTTGTAAGCCAGTCGCGAAATTGCAGCACACGAAAGCCTGTAAAGGCTGCATCAATCATCCGGACTCTATTGGGAATCGCTCGAAATGATTCTTCGATCGCCTGACGCGGATGTTGGCCAGATGTGCTACTTCATCGCCCTTCTCGATGTGCGCCGCCACGCCCGCGCCGCGCGTCCCGAACATCTTCCCTGACCGACCGCCTCGCCCGCTGGCGCACCGCGCCCGCGTTCTCGCAGTGCATCAGGCGCCGTACGAGCGCCGATTACAGATAACGGAGACAGACATGGCAAGCGCAGACACGGTTGTGTCCGGGCAATCGCACGGGCGTCATCACAACAGGTGGATTCAGCTAGCGATCGGCATTGCATGCATGGGCCTCGTCGCGAACCTGCAGTACGCCTGGACCCTTTTCGTCGTACCCATGGATGCCAAGCATCATTGGGGGCAAGCGGCGATTCAAACGGCTTTCACCATCTTCATCGTCACCGAGACGTGGCTCGTGCCCGTCGAGGGCTGGCTCGTCGATAAATTCGGGCCGCGCCCGGTCGTGATCGGCGGTTCGATCTGCGCCGCGATCGGCTGGGTCATCGATGCGCACGCGACGAGTCTCGCGCATCTGTACATCGCGGCGGTGATCGCGGGTATCGGCGCGGGCTGCGTGTATGGCACGTGCGTCGGCACGGCGCTCAAGTGGTTCCCGGACAAGCGGGGACTCGCCGCCGGCCTCACGGCAGCGGGCTTCGGCGCGGGCGCGGCGGTGACGGTCATCCCGATCTCGAACATGATCCAAAGCTCGGGCTACGAACATGCGTTCATGTTCTTCGGCATCTTCCAGGGCGTGTGCATCTTCTTCCTCGCCTTGCTGCTCGTGCGTCCGAAGCCGCCCGTCAACGTGGTGCCGGCGAAGCGCGTCGTGTCGACCAAGATCGATTACACCACCGGACAGATGGTGCGCTCGCCGCTCTTCTGGGTGCTGTATCTGATGTTCGTGTTCGTCGCGGCCGGCGGCGTGATCGCCACGGCGCAGTTCGGGCCGATCGCCAAGGAATACGGCTTCGCGAAGATGCCCGTCAACGTGCTCGGCGTGACGCTGCCGCTGCTCGCGATGACGCTGTCCATCGACAATCTGTGCAACGGCTTCACGCGCCCGCTATGCGGCTTCATCTCCGACAAGATCGGCCGCGAGAACACGATGTTCATCATCTTTCTCGGGGAAGGCGTCGCGCTGCTCGGACTGATGGAGTTCGGTCATAACCCGTATCTCTTCATGCTGTTCGCGGCGATGACCTTCCTCTGCTGGGGCGAGATCTTCTCGATCTTCCCGGCGACCTGCGCCGACACCTTCGGCAGCAAGTACGCGGCTGCGAACGCGGGCACGCTCTACACAGCGAAAGGCACGGCGTCGATGCTGGTGCCGCTGGCATCGGTGCTGGCGTCGATCGGTTCGTGGAACGCGGTGTTCATCACGGCGGCGGTGACATCGATCGCGGCGGGACTGTGCGCCAAGTTCGTGCTCGCGCCGATGCGCAAACGCTGGATCGAGAACTCGGCTGCCGAAACGTCGGGCGATGCGTCGGTGAATGCGTCGTTCCAGGCAGGCTGGCCGGAAGCGTCGCGCAACACGTCGGTTCAATAAGAAGGCACGGCATGCGCGACCGTCCGCCCGGCTCCGCGCATGCGCCTTCCGTCTCGCTGCATCAATTGCGATTGTTCATCACGCTCGCGCGCTATCGCAGTTTCACGCGCGTGGGCGATGAATTCGGCATCACTCAATCGGCAGTCAGCCGCGGCATTCGAGAACTCGAAGATGAAATCGCGCTGCGGCTGTTCGACCGGACGACACGCCAGGTCACGCTCACCGATACGGGTCGCAAGCTGTTGTCGCGCATCGCGCCGCTCGTCGAAGAACTGGAGGCCACGCTGCTGCCGCGTGCGCCGGGATCGGGCGAGCCGGGCGTCGTCAATCTCGCGTGCAGTTGCGGTTTGACGGCGAGCGTCCTGCCGCCGCTCTTCGCTTCTTGCCGGGAACGTCTTCCGGATATCACCGTCGTGCTCATGGACCGGCCGCAGAACGCCGTGCTGCAACTCGTGCGTTCCGGCGAGGCGGAACTCGGCGTTGTCATCGCGCCGGACAATCTCGACGACCTCGCGAGCGAGCCGCTCTTTGCAGACGGGCTCGCCGCTGTCGTGAGCGCGTCGCATCGACTGGCCGGGGCACAGCGCGTGGACTGGCAGCAGTTGCGCGGTATGCCACTGCTTCTTCTCGACGATGACACCGGCAGCCTCGCCGCCATCGAAGCCGCGCTGGCGCGATACGCCGTGACTGGCGCGGTCCGCCAGCGGCTCGCGCAACCGGCGGCGGTCGCACGCATGGCCGAAGCGGGGCTGGGCGTCGGCGTCCTGCCGATGCACGCCCGCACCGCCTGTGAAACCGATCGCTTGCGTTTCATCCCGCTCGCACCGGAAGAGTCGCGCACCATCATGCTCGTCCGCCGGCGCGGCCGTGCGTTGCGCGCCAGCGCGGCGAGCGTATGGTGGCACTTCATCGCGTCGTCGACGCATACTCTTATCGCATCCCAGGCGATCGAAGCCTGACCGTTTCCCGGTAGACGCCGATGGATGCCGATCACTGACGCACCGCAGGCGCGGCGTGCGGGTTTCCGCTCGCTCGATTTGCCTTGTTCGGCGTGCACCTGGAATGTAGTATCTTGTATATCAGAAGGCTGAAAGCTACTTACTCCTGGAGACGAACCATGAAGATCTGCGTGTACGGCGCCGGCGCCATCGGCGGTTACATGGGAGCACAGCTTGCGCGTGCCGGAGCCGATGTCAGTTTCGTGGCGCGCGGGCCGCATCTGGCGGCGATGCAGGCGAATGGCGTTCGTCTCCGGATCGACGGGGAAGAGCACACGGTCAAGGTCCGCTGCACGAATAATCCCGCCGAACTCGGCCCGCAAGATTTCGTCATCATCGCGTTGAAGGCGCATTCGGTGCCGGGCGTCGTCGATCTGATGCCGCCGCTGCTCGGTCCCGAGACGGCGATCGTCACCGCAGTGAATGGCTTGCCCTACTGGTACTTCCATGAGCACGGCGGCGAACTGGCCGGCACGACGCTGCAAAGCATCGATCCCGGCGGCCGGCAGTGGAGCGTGTTCGGGCCGGAACGGGCAATCGGCTGCGTGCTGCTGCCCGCCGCGGAGATCGCCGAGCCGGGCGTCATCGAACATCACTACGGCAAGAAGTTTCCGATCGGCGAGCCGAGCGGGCAAATCACGCCGCGTCTGCAGGCGTTGCACGACATCATGGTCGCCGCCGACATGGAAGCGCCGATGCGCGACAACATCCGCGACGAAATCTGGCTGAAGCTGTGGGGCAACCTCTGCTTCAATCCGATCAGCGCGCTGACCCACGCCACCCTCGACGTCCTGACGAGCGATCCCGGCACGCGCGCGCTGTCCAAGGCGATGATGCTCGAAGCCAAAGCCATCGGCGACAAGCTCGGTGTCAATTTCCGCGTGGACGTCGAGCGGCGCATCAACGGCGCGGGCGCGGTCGGCGCGCACAAGACCTCGATGCTGATGGACTGCGAAGCGGGCCGTCCGATGGAAATCGACCCGCTGATTACCGTCGTTCAGGAAATCGGCCGCCTGGTGAAAATCGACACGCCGATGATCGATGCCGTCCTCGCATTGATCAAGTTGCGCGAAGCAGTCAATCAAGGCACGGCACATGCGCTGCCACTCCCGCAGACGCAGAAAGCGGCATAAACTGCACTCGATGGCGCCAGCGTTGTTTCTGATATACAAGATGCAAAATATGTTGCGTCCTGCTGCGACGCAACATATACTGGAGGCTCTTGAGTGATCAACCGGAGCCTTTAAATGAGCATCGCCTTGTTGGTAGTTGTCGGATTCGCGCTGGTGGCCGTGGGTGTGGGCGTTACGTTTGTGATTGCGTCGGCAGTGCCGCAGGACATGTTGCAGCGCGCACAGGATCACGGTCGCTTTGCCGGTCTCGCGGCGGACGATCGGAACGGCGGTTCGGGCAAGCGTGTTATCGCAGACCGGCCGCAAATGGGAAATCAAGCCATCAATGCCATCTGATACTCAATCCGTAGACCGGCCGGAAGTACGGGGACTGACGCTTTCGCTGGAGCCGATCAACGCCACGGTTTCGCTGCGCGATCAGGCGTACGCGAAGCTGCGGCAGGCCATTGCGGAAGCGGACATTTACCGCTCGCGTGAAGAGATCCGTCTGGATGAGAAAGAGCTGACGGAGGCGCTCGGGGTAAGCCGCACGCCTATCCGCGAGGCCATGACGCTGCTGGAGCAGGAAGGCTTTCTGCGCACGGTGCCGCGTCGCGGTGTGTACATCTTGCGCAAGACCAAGCGCGAGATCGTCGAGATGATTCATATGTGGGCGGCGCTCGAAAGCATGGCGGCGCGCCTCGCGACGCAGCGCGCGACGGATGCGGAAATCGCCCAGTTGCGTCACATGTTCGACAACTTCCGCGACACCACGCCTGCCGAGCACATCGACGAGTATTCGGAAGCGAACATCGCTTTTCATCAGGCGATCGTGCGGCTGTCGAAGTCGCAGATCATCTTCGATACGATCAAGAACATCTTCGTGCACGTGCGCGCCATTCGAAAGATGACGATCTCGCAGAGCGACCGCGCGTCGCGCTCGATCGTCGATCACATGCGCATCATCGAGGCGCTGGAAAGGCGCGATACGGAACTCGTCGAGCGTCTCGTCAGGCAGCATTCGCTCGACCTGGCGGCGTTCGTCGAAGCAAACTGCGATTTTCTGGACTAAGTCTGCGCCGGAGTCGGCGGTATCAATTAGAAAGGCCGCGCGGCGTTTGCCGCGCGGCCTTTCTTTTTACGTAGCGACCGCGGTTTAGCGCAGCGCACGCACCATCGTTTCACCGAGCGTCGCGGGAGAATCTGCGACATGGATGCCTGCCGCCCGCATCGCGTCGATCTTTGCGCTGGCCGTCCCCGAGCCGCCCGAAATGATCGCGCCCGCGTGACCCATGCGCCGTCCCGGCGGCGCGCTCGTTCCGGCGATGAACCCGACGACCGGCTTCTTCGTCTTCGCATCCTTCAGGAACTGCGCGGCTTCCTCTTCCGCCGATCCGCCAATTTCGCCGATCATGATGATGCCCTCGGTCGCGTCGTCCGCAAGGAACAGCTCGAGGCAATCGATGAAGTTCGTGCCGTTCACCGGATCGCCGCCAATGCCGATACACGTCGTTTGCCCAAGCCCGGCGGCCGTCGTCTGCGCCACCGCCTCGTAAGTGAGCGTGCCCGACCGCGATACGACGCCGATCTTCCCCGGCTGATGGATATGCCCCGGCATGATGCCGATCTTGCATTGCCCCGGCGTGATGACGCCCGGGCAGTTCGGGCCGACGAGACGGCTCTTCGATCCGGCGAGCGCGCGCTTCACGCGCAGCATGTCGAGCACCGGTATGCCTTCCGTGATGCAGACGATGAACGGCACTTCCGCGTCGATCGCTTCGAGGATGGCGTCGGCGGCAAAGGGCGGCGGCACGTAGATCACCGACGCGTCCGCGCCGGTCCGGGCGACGGCGTCCGCCACCGTGTCGAACACGGGCAGGTCGAGATGCGACGTGCCGCCCTTGCCCGGCGTGACGCCGCCGACCATGCGCGTACCGTAGGCAATCGCCTGCTCCGAATGGAACGTGCCCTGCGCGCCGGTGAAGCCCTGGCAGATGACCTTGGTGTCTTTATTGATGAGAACGCTCATTTGGACTCTCCCACGGCAACGGCGGAAACGATCTTGTCGGCGGCATCGGCGAGATTTTCGGCGGGAATGATCGCGAGACCCGAGGTGCGGAGAATTTCGCGGCCCGCGTCGACGTTGGTGCCCGCGAGACGCACGACGAGCGGCACGTGCAGATCGACTTCCCGCGCCGCCGCCACGACGCCTTGCGCGATGACGTCGCAGCGCATGATGCCGCCGAAAATGTTGACGAGAATTCCGCGCACTTTCGGATCGCGCAGGATCAGCTTGAACGCCGTCGCGACGCGCTCTTGTGTCGCGCCGCCGCCGACGTCCAGGAAGTTGGCCGGCTCGCCGCCGTAGAGCTTGATGATGTCCATCGTCGCCATCGCGAGGCCCGCGCCGTTCACCATGCAGCCGATGTTGCCGTCGAGCTTCACATAGTTCAGCCCGTGTTTCGCGGCTTCGATCTCGGCCGGGTCTTCCTCGTCCTCGTCGCGCAAGGCTTCGATATCCGGGTGCCGGTACAGCGCGTTGTCGTCGAAATTCAGCTTGGCGTCGAGCGCGATGACATCGCCCGAGCCGGTCACGACGAGCGGATTGACTTCGACGACCGACGCATCCAGATCGACGAACGCCTGATACAGCGCCGCGATGAACTTCGACGCCGCCCCGACCTGCTTGCCGGACAGCCCAAGCCCGAACGCGATCTGCCGCGTGTGAAACGGCTGGAGGCCGGTCGCCGGATCGATCGCTACCTTGAGAATCTTCTCCGGCGTGCGGTGCGCCACTTCCTCGATTTCCATCCCGCCTTCCGTCGACGCCATGATTGTGATGCGCGAACTGGCGCGATCGACCAGCATACCCAGATACAGCTCGCGTGCGATGTCGCAGCCTTCTTCGATATAGAGGCGCTTCACTGCCTTGCCCGCCGGCCCCGTCTGTTTCGTGACGAGCACCGACGACAGCATCTTGCGGGCGTTCTCGCGCACGTCATCGACCGATTTCACGACGCGCACGCCGCCCTTGCCATCGGGATCGTTCGAGAAGCGCCCGGCGCCGCGGCCTCCCGCGTGAATCTGCGATTTGACGACCCAGACCGGGCCGCCCAGCGCGGTCGCGGCGTCGGCGGCCTCTTGCGCATCAAAGGCGACGCGGCCCTGCGGGACCGCAACGCCGTACTTTCGCAGCAGCGCCTTCGCCTGATATTCGTGGATGTTCATTGCGTCTCCTTTTGTGATGGCTGTGGCGCGAGAGAACTGCGGGGCGTTCGCGCTAGTATGTGATATATCACATTTCAGTCCACATCAAAAAGGCTGCGGCGGGTGTTCGGGATGCTGCATCGCAGCGTGAAAAACAAGCGGGAACGCAAACCATCAGGCAGAAAGCGATTGATGCGCCGCATCACAGGGTTTTCGCCCCCGCCGGACGCTTGAACTAATACTGTGTGTGGAATATTGTATATCACAGACACCGGGCGGCAGCGCGACGCCTCGTGATCGCACACAACCCCCATCGAGGAGGAGACAACAATGTCCGAAGTCGTCAGCAGCCGTCCCGAAGTCGCTCCGGCCACCACCACCGCCGAAGACACGCTCAAGCAAAAGACTCGCGGCGCGGGCGTCGTTTCGGGCGGCCACCTGGTCGCGCGAGCGCTCAAGAACGAAGGCGTCGATACGATCTTCACGCTGTGCGGCGGCCACATCATCGATATTTACGACGGCTGCGTCGATGAAGGCATCCGCATCATCGACGTGCGTCACGAGCAAGTCGCCGCCCACGCCGCCGATGGCTATGCGCGTCAGACCGGCAAGCTCGGCTGCGTCGTCACGACGGCCGGTCCCGGCTGCACGAACGCGGTGACGGGCGTCGCGACGGCGTTCCGCTCGGAAAGCCCGATCATCCATATCGGCGGGCAGGGCGCGCTCACGCAACACAAGATGGGCTCGCTGCAAGACTTGCCGCACGTCGACATGATGGCGCCGATCACCAAGTTCGCCGCGACCGTGCCGAGCACCGAGCGCGTCGCCGACATGATCTCGATGGCCGCCCGCGAAGCGTTCAACGGCGCACCCGGCCCGGCGTATCTGGAGATTCCGCGCGACGTGCTCGACCGTGAAATCGACGTCACCAAGGCCGTGATCCCGCAGCCGGGGCGCTATCGCGCATCGACGAAATCGGTCGGCGATCCGCAGGACATCGAAAAACTCGCCGATCTGCTCGTCAACTCCGAGCGCCCGGCGATTCTGTACGGCCAGCAAGTGTGGACGGCGCGCGGTCACGAGGAAGCCATCGCGCTGCTGCGCGGCCTCGACATTCCCGGCTATTTCAACGGCGCGAGCCGCGGCTTGCTGCCGCCGGGCGACCCGCATCACTTCGACCGCACGCGCTCGCAGGCTTTCGCGAAGGCGGACCTGATCGTGATCGTCGGCACGCCGTTCGATTTCCGCATGGGTTACGGCAAGCGCATCAGCAAGGATCTGAAGCTGGTGCAGATCGACATGGATTACCGCACGGTCGGCAAGAACCGCGATATCGACCTCGGCCTGGTCGGCGATCCGGGCGCGATTCTCGGCGCGGCGCTGCAGGCGGCGAGCGGGCGTCTCAAGAACGACAAGCGTCAGTCGCGCCAGGCCTGGATGCGCGAACTCGCGGCGGCGGAAGAAACCGCGACCGCCAAGCTGATGCCGCTCTTCACGTCGGACTCTAGCCCGATCCATCCGTACCGCGTCGCGCACGAGATCAACCAGTTCCTGAGCGACGACACGATCTATATCGGCGATGGCGGCGACGTCGTCACGATCTCCGCGCAAGCCGTGCGTCCGCGCCGCCCCGGCCAGTGGATGGACCCCGGCGCGCTCGGCTCGCTCGGCGTCGGCACCGGCTTCGCGATCGCGGCGGGCCTCGCCAATCCCGAGAAAGAAGTACTCTGCTACTACGGCGACGGCGCGTTCTCGATGACCTCGTTCGACATGGAAACGGCCAATCGTTTCGGCGTGCCGTATATCGCGGTCATCGGCAACAACTCGGCGATGAACCAGATTCGCTACGGCCAGCTCGCGAAGTACGGGCAGGAGCGCGGCAACGTCGGCAACCTGCTGTCGGACGTGCCGTACGGACGCTTCGCGGAAATGCTGGGCGGCTACGGCGAGGAAGTGTACGAAGCGTCGAAGATCGCGGGTGCGTTGCAGCGGGCGCGCGAGTCGATCGCCAGGACGGGCAAGAGCGCGGTCATCAACATCTGGGTCGATCCGACCGTGTATGCCCCCGGCACGATGGCGCAGACGATGTACAAATAAACGTAGAACCTATAAACGTCGCAAGAGAGACTGGAGACAGCCATGACGGTGAACACTTCTGGCAAGGCGCTGGACGGCGTGCGCATTCTCGACTTCACGCACGTCCAGTCGGGCCCGACCTGCACGCAGTTGCTCGCGTGGTTCGGGGCCGACGTGATCAAGGTGGAGCGCGCGGGCGCGGGCGACATCACGCGGGAACAACTGCGCGATATCCCCGACGCCGACAGCCTCTACTTCACGATGCTCAACCACAACAAGCGGTCGATCACGATCGACACGAAGAACCCCGAAGGCAAGAAGGTGCTCGAAACGCTCGTCAAGAAGTGCGACGTGCTCGTCGAGAACTTCGCGCCGGGCGCGCTCGATCGCATGGGCTTCACGTGGGAGCGTATCCAGGAGTTGAATCCGCGGATGATCGTCGCGTCCGTCAAGGGCTTCGGGCCGGGGCCGTACGAAGACTGCAAGGTCTATGAGAACGTCGCGCAATGCGCGGGCGGCGCGGCATCGACCACGGGTTTCGACGATGGCCCGCCCGTCGTCACCGGCGCGCAGATCGGCGATTCGGGCACCGGCTTGCATCTCGCGCTCGGCATCGTCACGGCGCTGTATCAGCGCAACCAGACGCGGCGCGGCCAGAAAGTGCTCGCGGCGATGCAGGACGGCGTGCTCAACCTGTGCCGCGTGAAGCTGCGCGACCAGCAGCGGCTCGAGCGCACCGGCGTGATGAAGGAGTACCCGCAGTTCCCGAACGGCACTTTCGGCGAAGCGGTGCCGCGTGCGGGCAACGCATCCGGCGGCGGTCAGCCGGGCTGGATTCTCAAGTGCAAGGGCTGGGAAACCGATCCGAACGCGTACATCTACTTCATCACGCAGGCGCCGGTGTGGGGCGAAATCTGCAAGGTGATCGGCAGGGAGGAATGGATCGACCATCCCGACTACAAGACGCCGAACGCGCGCCTGCCGCACCTGAAGGACATCTTCGCCGAGATCGAACGCTGGACGATGACGAAGACCAAGTTTCAGGCGATGGAAATCCTGAACAAGCACGACATCCCGTGCGGCCCGATCCTCTCGATGAAGGAAATCGCCGAGGAGCCGTCGCTGCGAAAGACGGGCACGGTCGTCGAAGTCGATCATCCGGTGCGCGGCAAGTACCTGACGGTCGGCAATCCGATCAAGCTGTCGGACAGCCCGACCGAAGTCGCGCGCTCGCCGCTGCTCGGCGAGCACACCGAGGAAGTCATGGCCGAACTCGGCTACTCGCCCGACCAGATCGCCACGCTGAGAAGCCTCGGCGCGATCTGACCCACGCCTCATCGATGTTGTGACGCCGCCGCCTCCGGTCGAGGGGCGGCGCGAACCGGCACGCCCCTACACACGGAGACATTTCAAATGAACAGCACCGTTGTCCAGGAACGCAGCGAAGCGCGCAACGAATCCACGCATGCCACCAACGTCGTGCCGCTGCATGCGAGCGATGCGAAACGCCGCGTCGCCGAGATTTTCGATCGCGTGAAGGCGGAGGGCCGCACCTCGCTGACCGCGCCGGAAGGCAAGCTCGTCTGCGATGCCTACGGCATTTCCGTGCCGCAGGAAGGCGTCGCGACCAGCGCGGACGATGCGGCGAAGCTCGCGTCGTTCATCGGCTTTCCGGTGGTGCTGAAGATCGTGTCGCCGGAAATCCTGCACAAGACGGAAGCGGGTGGCGTGCTTGTCGGCGTGAAGAACGAGGCCGATGTCCGCGCCGGCTACGCGTCCATCATCGAGAACGCGAAGAAGTACGATGCGAACGCGACGATCATCGGCGTGCAGGTGCAGCAGATGGTCGGCGCGGGCCAGGAAGTGATCATCGGCGCGGTGACGGACCCGTCGTTCGGCAAGCTGATCGCGTTCGGTCTCGGCGGCGTGCTGGTCGAAGTGCTGAAGGACGTGACCTTCCGCCTCGCGCCGGTGACGCGTGAAGAAGCGGCGTCGATGCTCGACGGCATCCAGGCCGCCGAAGTCCTGCGCGGCGTGCGCGGCGCGCAACCCGTGGACCGCGAGGCGCTCGTCACGCTGGTCGAGCGCGTGTCGCGCCTCGTCGACGACTTCCCGCAAATCTCCGAGATGGACCTGAACCCGGTTTTCGCGAGCCCGGGCGGCGCGGTGGCGGCGGACGTGCGGATCGTGATGGACTTCGAGCCGGCCGCGCCGCGCTATCGTCCGACGCAGGAGCAGATCGTCACGCAGATGAACCGCATCATGAAGCCGGATGCGGTCGCGGTGATCGGCGCGTCGAACGAGGACGGCAAGATCGGCAATTCGGTGATGAAGAATCTCATCAACGGCGGCTATCAGGGGACGATCTATCCGATCCACCCGAAGGCCGACGAGATCATGGGCCGCAAGGCGTACAGGAGCGTGAAGGACGTGCCCGGCGTGATCGATGTCGCCGTATTCGCGATTCCGGCGAAGTTCGTCGCGCAGGCGCTGGTCGAAGTGGGCGAGAAGAAGATTCCGGGCGCGGTGCTGATTCCGTCGGGGTTCGCGGAGACGGGCAATCACGAAGGCCAGGAAGAGATCGTGAGGATTGCGCGCCAGTACGACATCCGCATGATGGGGCCGAACATCTACGGCTTCTATTACACGCCGAAAAACCTCTGCGCGACGTTCTGCACGCCGTATGACGTGAAGGGCAAGGCGGCGCTGTCGTCGCAGTCGGGCGGGATCGGCATGGCGATCATCGGCTTCTCGCGCTCGGCGAAGATGGGCGTGTCGGCGATCGTCGGGCTCGGCAACAAGAGCGATATCGACGAGGACGATCTGCTCACGTTCTTCGAGCAGGACGACAACACCGAGATCATCGCGCAGCACTGCGAGGACCTGAAGGATGGGCGCGCGTTCGCGGAAGCGGCGAAGCGCGTATCGAAGAAAAAGCCGGTTGTCGTGCTGAAGGCGGGGCGCACGAGTCTCGGCGCACGCGCGGCCAGTTCGCACACCGGCGCGCTCGCGGGCAACGACAAGATCTACGAGGACGTGTTCCAGCAATGCGGCGTGATCCGCGCCCGCTCGCTGCGCGATCTGCTCGAATTCGCACGCGGCATTCCGAAGCTGCCGACGCCCAAGGGCGAGAACGTCGTCATCATCACGGGCGCGGGCGGATCGGGCGTGCTCCTGTCGGATGCGTGCGTCGACAACAACCTGTCCTTGATGACGATGCCCGACGATCTCGACGCCGCGTTTCGGAAGTTCATCCCGCCGTTCGGCGCGGCGGGCAATCCGGTGGACATCACCGGCGGCGAGCCGCCGAGCACGTACAAGAACACGATCAAGCTCGGACTTCAGGACGACCGCATCCATTCGATCATCCTAGGCTACTGGCACACGATCATCACGCCGCCGATGGTCTTCGCGAAGCTCGTGATCGAAGTGAAGGAGGAGATGAAGGCGCTCGGCATCGAGAAGCCGATCGTCGCGTCGCTCGCTGGCGACGTGCAGGTGGAGGAAGCCGCCGAGTATTTGTACGAGCACGGCGTTCCGGCATATGCGTATTCGACCGAATTGCCGGTTGCGGTGCTCGGCGCCAAATATAAGTGGGCGCGCGGGGCAGGTTTGATCTGACGTGAAACGAGGGAGCGCGGCCCGCGCTCCCTCACACAACCAAGGACGCATCAGTGACCACCTGGATACGCTTTCGCGACGGCGACGGACGCATCGGCTTTGGCACGCTCGATCCGCATTCGGGACGCGTCGTGCAGCACGACGGCGCGCTTTTCGATCGACCGCGCCCAACCGACATCAGCTTCGCCGCCGACGATCTCACGCTGCTCGCGCCGTGCGAGCCGAGCAAGATCGTCGCGCTGTGGAACAACTATTACGCGCTGTCGCAGAAACTCGACAAGGCGCCGCCACAGCATCCGCTCTTTCTCATCAAGCCGCCGATGTCGGTCATCGGGCCGAGCGAGGCGATCAGGCGTCCGCGCAGCTATCACGGCAAGATCGCGTATGAGGGCGAGCTAGGCATCGTGATCGGCAAGACGGTGTCGGGCGCGTCGGTGGAAGAGGCGGAAGACGCGATCTTCGGCTATACCTGTGTGAACGATGTCACCGCGATCGAACTGCTGCAGGAGGACCCGAATTTCGCGCAGTGGTGCCGCTCGAAGGGCTTCGATACCTTTACGTGCCTCGGGCCGGCGATCGTGCGCGGTTTCGACTGGCGCAGCGCGACGCTCACGACGACCGTCGATGGCGTCGAACGGCAGAACTATCCGCTCGACGACATGATCTTCTCGCCCGCCGAGCAGGTCAGCCTGATTTCGCACGACATGACGCTCGTTCCCGGCGATGTCATCGCGTGCGGCACGTCGGTCGGCGTCGGCTCGATCAGGGACGGGGCGCGCGTGGATGTATCGATTGCGGGGATCGGCACGTTGTCGAACGTGCTCGCCGTCTAGCGAAGAAGCCCAGGCGCACGCGCAAAACGCGCAGAAACGACAAAGCCGGCGCACTAGGGCGCCGGCTTTGCATTTTCGACTGCATGCGCCGGCGGGCGGCGCATCGCACGATCAGCGATCGCGATTCCACAACGCGCCGAGCAGGAAGCCGACAGCAGCCGCAATCAGCACGCCGTTGATCGGCTGATCGGAGACGGCCGAACGCACGTTGTCGATCGTCTGACCGTAGGTCTGCTGCAGCGAGCCCAACGCCTGCCGCGCCTTGCCCTCCACCTGCGTGCCGGCATCGCCCGTCAGCGCGCCGACCGCGTCCTGCACCTTGCCGACCACGTTTTGCGCCGTGCCTTCCACTTGATCTTGCACCATGGTGCCTCCCATTCTGGTTGATGCGGTTTGCGTTGAAATTGCCTCGAAACTGCGTCGAACTGCTTCGATTCAACCGGCAGCGCCGGAACGGACGATAGAGCACGCTTCGTGCCCGGCGCATGAATCACGCTTCACGCCGGGCCGATCAGATGGTTCACCAGCGCGAGAAGCTCGTCAATCGAAAACGGCTTGCGGCGAAACTGCGTGTGCGGGTGATCGACCGCGGGCGCGTGCGCGGCGGCGCTCATCAGGATCACCGGCACCTTGCTCAGCGTTTCGCTCGCGGCCAGATCGCGGATCAGCTCGACGCCGTCCTTGTGCGGCATCATCCAGTCGGTGATGACGAGATCGGGCGCGCTCAAGTTGGCGGCCTCGAGCGCGACGCGTCCGTTGAATGCGGTCATCACCTCGTAGCCCTCCATTTCGAGCACGAGCCGCCACGTGGTCAGGATGTCGAATTCGTCGTCGACGACGAGGATCTTTTTCATGCGCGCGCGCCGGGGTCCGACACGGAGATCGCGGGCGAGAGCGACGGATGGCCGGACAGGATGCCCGTCGGCCCGATGAACCCCTCGCTGATATGCAGCCCGTCCGAGTCGATCGTGAGCCGGCGGATCCCCGTATCGTGCGGACCTTCGCGCTGCTTCACGATCGTCACCATGCGATGGAGCGCCGAATTGAGTTCGACGTAGCGCATGAGGACGATGTTCTCCGTCATCGCGGAGGCGCGCAGCGTCGCGGGCGCGCCGAATTCGTTGTAAAGCGGCAATTCCTCGGTCAGCACCGTCGTCACGCCGATATTGCGAAGACGCTGCGTCAGCGCGTTGATGAAGAGGCCAAAACGCTCGCTGCGATTCGCCGACTGCAGGAAGCCGTCGATGCCGTCCACCACGAGCCGCGACGCGTTCGTGCGCGTGACGACGGCGATCAGCTCGGCGGCGAGCTCGTCGATGGCGAGTTCCACCGCGGAATGCCAGTGGATCGCGAGCCGCCCGTCCTTCACGGCGTCTTTCAGGTCGATGCCGACTGCGAGCGCCTTCGCGATGAGCCGCTCGGGGGACTCGTAGATGCCGAAGTAGACACAGGGTTCGCCGCGATCGGTGCCCGCCTGCAGAAACTTGAGCGCGAGCAGCGTCTTGCCGACACCCGATGGCCCGACGAGCGTGGTCGTGGAGCCGCGCATCACGCCGCCGCCGAACATGCGGTCGAAGGTCGGGAGCGCGAAATCGAGCCTGCCTTCGAGGTGGCGCGGCGCGCCCGCCTGCTCGGACGTGGCTTCCAGCCGCGGAAACGCGACGAGCCCGTTCGCCGTGATATTGAAGAAATGCTTGCCGAGCAAATGATCGCGCGCGCGCAGCTTGTGGACTTCGATTTCGCGTGCGCGGCGCATCCCGGTGTTGAATCGGTTCAGCTCGATGAGCCCGTCGACCAGCGTGTGTTCCGGATGCGGCTCGTTGCCCGACAGCGGCGCGAGCACCAGCGTCGTGCACCGCGCCGCGCTCACGAACGCCGACAACTCGTGGATGAACTGCGAGAGCTCCAGCTCGGTGGAACTGAATTCGCGCGCGCTGCGAAAACCGTCGATGACCATGAAGCGCGGACGGCTCGTCTTGATCGTCGCGGCGATCAGCGAAAGAAATCCGGAGAGACCGTCGCGCATCAGTTCGTGATAGCCGCTCACGAACAGCATGCGGTCCGAGATGGCGTCGGGGTCGTAGAACGACAGTCCGCGCAAATGCGACAGCAGCTTCGTGTGCGACTCGGCGATGAGCGTGATGTACAACACCTTGTCGCCGTTCTTCACGCGGTGAAAGCCGATCTGCGACGAGAGTATCGTTTTGCCCGCGCCAGCCATGCCTTCGATCAGATAGAGCCCGCCTTCGACCAGGCCGCCGCCGAGAATTTGATCGAGGCCCGGGACACCCGTCGTCACGTTGCCGTCGCTGGCGGTCGGCTGCGGCGATGAATCAGGCGGGAGAATGTTGTCTTCGCTCATGGGAATTTCGTTTTTACTCGGCGAACCGCCTTTTCAAGATGGCGAATTATCGCTGACGAGAGTCAAGCTGTCGCCGTAAATGCGCGAATCCGCTCGTCGCAAAGCCTTTTAGTGCGTGCGTTCCGGCGCGGACGGCACCGGCGAGAGGCGATGCCCACAATGATCCGTGGTTGGAATGCGCCGCATGAATCGCGCCCGCAGTCGCGCAATATGGCGGTTCGTCACATACAGAGCATTTTGAGATGTTTCTCATGGGCGGCCGACGGCCGCGCTGCTGAAATCCGAGCGTTGCTTCTCCTGGACGCCGTGTGTTTCCGGCGTCTGTCCCGGCGCGCCGCGCCAGTCATTGCCTTCCAAGCCATGCACCGTTTGCATCCGGTTTTGGGCGCTGTCGCGCTCGCCGCCTGTCTCGCTTCTTCGTTGTTGTTCTCGCCGGTATCGTCGCATGCGGCGGAGCCGTTGATGGACCCTCATATGCTGTCGGCCGCTCCGTTCAACTTTCGGGCCGACCGGGCGATTTTCTCTCGCATGTCGACCCCGCCGTCGGATTCGCGCATTTTCTCGCCGCGTGAATCGCCGAAACTGAATGAATCGTCGCAGTTTTCTCAAGCGGATACGCGGCGCCGTAAATCGCTTTGACATTTCCGGTCGCGATTTCGGCAGCTTCCCCGTCAGGGCATGACGCGAGCTGTCGACTTTAGAAATAGTTCGAAAAATTGGGATTTGTCTGCTGCGATCGGCCTGTTCGCCCTTGCTAGAATCGCCCGGCTTTGGAATGGCCCGCCTCGCAACTGCGGCGGGTAACGCAAGGCATCGTCCTCAATGTAAAGCGCGTGTCATCCCAGGCTCGTTGCCCTACCTGACTAAATCCGAGATGTTCAATAAAATCGTTGCCGCTGTACTTGCAGTCGCTGCCGTGCTTTCCGGTTGCGCGTCCAATTCCGGGCCTACGTTCAATACACAGCAGATCAGGACGTCGAGCGGGCAGTCCGCTTTCCGCGCCGAATGCTATGGTCTTTTCGAAAACGGCAGCGCCTGCATGCAGGCTGTCAAGAAGGCTTGCGGCGACCAGCCGTATACGGTGTTGCAAAACGTCGAAGGCACGCAGGCTCCGGGCGATGCGCGCTCGGTCATCTTCACCTGCGGCGCGCCGGCTCCGGTTGCTGAATCCAAGCCGCAGGCAGTTGTTGCAGTCGCCGCTGCGCCCGTCGCCGCACCCTCACGCAAGGTGGTCACGCTCGACGGGAAGACGAACTTCGCGTTCGATAGCGCCCAACTGTCCAGTCGCAGGCGTTTGCGGCGAAGGGCTACGGCAAGTCGCGCCCGGTTGCATCGAATGCGACGAGCGACGGCCGCGCAGAAAACCGTCGCGTGGAAATCGTGCTGACGCAATAAGCTGCATCGACGGCGCAAGATAAAAAGCTCGCGAACCGCAGGGTCCGCGAGCTTTTTTTCATTACGTGTTCAGAAGAGAAGGAGCTGTTCGCGGCCCGGTCCGCCTTCGAGCGTGAGCAGCGAACGCTTGCGATCGACGCCGCCCGCGTAACCCGTCAACTCGCCGTCGCCGCCGATCACGCGATGACACGGCACGATGATCGCCACCGGATTGCGCCCGTTCGCGCCGCCAACGGCCCGCGATGCGCCCGGCGGCAGACCCAGCCGGCGCGCGAGATCGCCATAGGTCCAGGCATCGCCGAAAGGAATCCGGCTCAACAATTCCCAGACTTGTTGCTGAAACACCGTCCCGTGCAGCCGGACCGGCGCCGAAAACGTCCGGCGCTCGCCCGCGAAGTATTCGGCGATCTCTTCCTGTGCCTGAGCGATCACGCGAGGGGCGGGCCGGTCCGCGTCGGGCATCGCTTGCGGGATGCCTTTCGGAAAATGCTTCTGTCCGATGAAGAAGAGACCGGTCAGGTGCCCGTCTTCCGCGCGGTAGAGAATGGGCCCGAGCGGACTCGGGCCGACATGCAGGTCGATCACGTCAGATGAACGGATTGTCCGCCGTCCCTGTTGGCGCGGGCGGCTCTTCGGCGAGCTTCGCGGGCAGATCCGACGCGCTCTCGAGCGCCGCGACGATCGCACCCAGCGCTTCGTGAAGCGCCTTTGCGGCGGCCAGGCCGGCCTTGTCCCGCGCGATGGTCAGATCGCCGCTGACGGTCACGCGCGTCGTGCCGTTGACGATGCTGATGGCGTCGCCCGCGATGTTCATCGCGTCGGTATCGTTGGCAAATGGCTTAAACACCTCTTAGTCCTCCAATTCGTTTGTCTTTCAGTGCATCGGGGATGCCGGGGAACGCGAGACCGCTCATCGCTTCGAGTTCGCGCACGGTTTTCATCGTATAGGTTTTGGTCGGCGTGTTCTCGACGACGACCGCGAACGCAATCTGCCGTTGCGGCAGATACACCACCTTGTACAACTGCGTGGGCACGAGCACGCGCGATTCGCCGATGGTCTGCAATTGCCGGCCCGAAAACAGCGGCCCGGTCACGACGTACGCCTCGCCCGATTCTTCCGTGAGGCGGCGCACCGCTTCCTCGATGCGTGACCAGATGCTCCGGTTATTCGACGGGTCCTGCGGCACGATGTTCGCCAGCGAGAACGATTCCGCCATGCCTTTCTTCGTCGCGCGATCGCCTGCGGGGCTCATGTGGCCGCGATCGTAGCCGCTGCGCTTGTAGTCGTCGAGTTGGGCGCTGTCGCCGGGCGGCAGCCGCTTGTCGACGAAAAAGCGGTTGGTGCGCGTGTTGTCTTTGGCGTCATCGACGCTCTTTGCCGTCAGATGTTCCGCCGACCACAGCGGCCCGTGCGTGATGCCCGAATGAAGGAGCGCGAAGTCGGAATAACAGATTTCCTGCGCCGACGCGCGCATCTTCGAATTGGTGACGACCGGAGCGAGGCCGCCCGGGCTGAACTGCGGGCAGTCGCTCGCGAACGCGCTGATGCACGCGGCGCCGAGAAGGGCGGCGACGAGCGCCTTGATGCTTGCTTGCATGCTTGAAAGTCCGAACTGAATGCGACGCTTGATACGTTGCTGATAACCCGCCGGTGCGCTGCATTCGACGCGCGGCCAGCGAGGCGGCACAGTATAAAGGCTGCGCGACGGCATCGAAACGCAACCGGCGGCTGCGAGCTAGAATCGCCGGGGCCTCCATCATCCCGAAAAAGAACGCCCATGAAGCCTCGTTTGATTCGATCGATCCTGTTTTCGATAGCCGCGTGCGTCGCGCTGACGGTCGCGCCCTATGCATCCGCTGACGATACGGCGCAAGCGCCCGCCAGCAACGACGGTCCCGCGTATGGCCCCGAACTGCAAGGCTTCGACTATCCGTACCCGGTCGCGCGATTCGCGTTCACGTCGCAGCGTCAGGTCGTGCGGATGGCGTATATGGACGTGCATCCTGCGCATCCGAACGGGCGTACCGCCGTGCTGCTGCACGGCAAGAACTTCTGCGCGGCGACGTGGAAGCAGACCATCGATACGTTGAGCGATGCCGGTTATCGCGTGATCGCGCCGGATCAGATCGGCTTTTGCAAGTCCACCAAGCCCGAGCGTTATCAATACAGCTTCCAGCAACTCGCGCGCAACACGCATGCGCTGCTCGCGGCGCTAGGCGTGAGCCGTCCGGCGCTCATCGCGCATTCGACGGGCGGCATGATCGCGGTGCGCTATGCGCTGATGTATCCGCGCGAGACGGAGCAACTGGTGCTCGTCAATCCGATCGGGCTCGAAGACTGGAAGGCGAAGGGCGTGCCGTCGATTTCCATCGACGACTGGTATGCGCGCGAATTGAAGACCAGCGCCGACGGTATTCGCCGATACGAGATGAATACGTACTACGCGGGCCACTGGCGCGACGATTACGAGCCTTGGGTGCAGATGCTTGCGGGGATGTATCGCGGGCCGGGCAAGAGTATCGTCGCGTGGAATTCGGCGCTGCTCTACGACATGATTTATACCCAGCCCGTGGTCTATGAGTTCGAGCAATTGCGCGTGCCGACGTTACTGTTGATCGGCGACAAGGACACCACCGCGATAGGCAAGGACCTCGCGCCGCCCGACATTCGCGCGACGCTCGGCCGCTATCCGGAACTCGCGAAGCTGGCGAAGGAGCGCATCGAAGGAGCGCGGCTCGTCGAGTTTCCGGAACTGGGTCACGCGCCGCAGATGCAGGACCCGCAGGCGTTTCATAAGGCGTTGCTGGAAGGGCTCGCCGCGTCGCCGTCCAGAGCACAATAGTCACGCCCGTCCGCCCCCGCACAACGCCCGCTCGATCGACGGCAATTGCATCCACAGCGTGACGCCTCGCGCCACCATGAACGCGGTGAGCGCGAGCCATAGCCCGTGATTGCCGAGCGGACCGGCGAGCGTCCACGCGGCGAGCAAATACACCGCGAGCGAGACGGCCATCGCCTTCATCAGCTCGCGCGTGCGCGTCGCGCCGATGAACACGCCGTCGAGCTGAAATCCCGCAACGGATGCCAGCGGCAGAACCGCCGCCCACGGCAGATAGCGCATCGCCGCTTCGCGCACGACGGCCTGATCCGTCAGCCGCGCGATGATCCATTCCCCGCTGATCCAGTAGACGATGGAAAACCCCGCCGCGCCGATGGCCGACCACAGCATCGTCACCCTGACGGCCTGGCGGAACGCGTGCCGGTCACGCGCGCCCGTCGCCGCACCGACGAGCGCCTCCGCCGCATGCGCGAAACCATCGAGCCCGAAGGCCATGAAGGTCTGGAAGTTGAGCAGGAGCGCGTTCGCTGCGAGGACGGCATCGCCCTGACGCGCGCCCATGTGCGCGAACCAGCCGTATGAACCGAGCAGGCAGAGCGTGCGCACGAAGATGTCGCGATTGATCGCGACGAGGCGGCGGATCGCGCGGAGATCGAAGAGGGTGGCAAGCGCGAGGGGCGGCAGGCCGCGTTCGCGCAAACGCCAGAGAATCGCCGCTCCGAGCGCGAAGCCGCCGAAATCCGCAAACGCGGTCGCCGCGCCGATGCCCGCGATCCCCCAGCCAAAGCGATACACGAACAGCAGCACCGCGACGATATTCACCGCGTTGATGAACACCTGTGTGACGAGCGCGAGCCGCACGCGCTGGCAGCCGAGCAGATAGCCGAGCACCGCGTAATTGCCGAGCGCGAACGGCGCGGCCCAGATGCGCGCGTGGCAATACGCGCTCGCGGTGTCCTGCACCGCGCCGCTGCCGCCGAGCACGCGCAGCGCGTACCGGATGATCGGCACTTGCAGCGCGAGCACCGCCGCGCCGATCGCGAGTGCAAGCATCAGCGCGCGCATCACGCTGGCCCGCACGGCGGCGGCATCGCGTGCGCCGAACGCCTGCGCGACGAGGCCCGTCGTGCCCATGCGCAGGAAGCCGAAGCCCCAGAACACGAAGCTGAAAACGAGCCCGCCGAGCGCGACGCCGCCGAGATACTGCGGGCCGCCGAGATGGCCGGCGACGGCGGTGTCGACTGCGCCGAGAATCGGCTGCGTGAGATTGGCGAGGACGATCGGGAACGCGAGCGTCAGCACACGCCGATGCCAGTGCACCGGCAGCGCGTCGGCGGGTGAGGAGTCGGGGGAATCGGTCAAAGGAGCAGGCGTCGGCAGGGAAAGGCGACATTGTCGTCAGCGCGGCGCTACGGTGCAACCGGACGTAAATCGACACAACTCGACGCAACTCGACGCAGCTTCGCGCCCCAGCCGATAATGCACGCCATGAAAACCTTCGCGCTCTATGTCGTGACCGCGCTCACGGAAATCGCGGGCTGCTATTTTCCGTATCGATGGCTGAAGGCGGGCGGATCGCCGTGGCTCGTGGTGCCGGGCGCGCTGTCGCTCGCGCTGTTCGCCTGGCTGCTGACGCTGCACGAAGCCGCTTCCGGGCGCATCTATACCGCGTATGGCGGCGTATATATCGGCACGGCGATCGTGTGGCTATGGGCGATCGACCGCATCCGGCCGACCGCGTGGGACATGACTGGCGCGGCAATCGCGCTGATCGGAATGAGCGTGATCGCGTTTCAGCCGCGCTGACCGTTGCGCTTGCTTACGCTTCGAGCGCGAGCAGCGCGAAGGTCGCGAGCCAGTGCTCGCCCATGTAATCCCCGGCGACATGCGCAATGCCCGACGCCAGATGCGCCTCGGCCGCCGCTTCCAGAACGGCGATGCGCGCATCGCCGGCAGGCAGCGCCTGCGCGATCGTCCGCTGGCACCATGCGCGGCTCAGATTGAGGCCGTCGAGATGCGCGAGCTTGCCGTCGCTGCGATCGGTGACGGTTGCGGGAACGAAGAGCGTCGCGGGCTCCCGACGGTCGAGATGCGGCAGGAACGCATCGAACCAGCCGGCGAAGCGCTCCGCCGGCAGGACGTGACGCATCAATACTGCCTCCATCAGCGACGGCGAGAGGAACTCGTCGCCGGCCGGCTCCCACGCCTGACACGCGACATCGTTCGCGAACCAGCGCATCGCGGTTGCTTCGAGCAGGCGCGCGAAGTCCGCATCGCGGGCGATGCGCGCATAACCGAGCGAAAGCGTCAGTGCGAACGCCATGTTGAAGTGCGTGCCGACGCGAAGCGGATACGTCGATTTCGGCAGGAAGTCCTTGAAGCGATCGACGAAGGCATCGGCGAGCGGTTGCAGCGTGCGGGCCCAGCGCGCGCCGTCGTCCGACTGCATCGACCGGAGCTGCCCGGCCAGCGCGAGGAGCCACGCCCAGCCGTAGGGCCGCTCGAAGCCGCGCGACGCCGGGCGCTGCAAATAGGCGACTTCGGCGGCGACGTTCGCCTCGGTGAAATGCTCGTCGATGACCGCGCGAATGCGAGCGGCTTCGGGCAGATCCGGGAAGCGGTCGTAGAGACGCGCGATCAGCCAGTAGCCATGCACGCACGAATGCCAGTCGAAGCTGCCGTAAAAGATCGGATGCAAGGCGCGTGGGCTTTGCGCATCGGCGGCGCTTGCCATTACGTGATCGAGCTTGTTCGGGTATTCGCGTGTCAGATGACCCAGCGCAACCTGCGCGAATTTCGATGCCAGCGCGGCGTCCAGCGCCGTCGCGTTCTGCTTGTTCATGCGCACCTCGCGGTGATCGGTGGAGCGGGACAGAAATCTAGCATGAGACGTTATCGATAAAGCGGCGGGAAACGCGCGTCGGGGTAATCACCTACGTGCGAGTCTTTCAGCGCACGCTGCGCGCGCCGATCGCGGATGCGTCGTTTAAACTTGCGCCCGAACGCCGACAGCGCGTGCCGTTCCGGGGCTCACGCGCCGGATTTGTGATCCGTTGAGACAAATAAGTTGAGCACATCATGAGCGACCTTCCCATCTACACCGCAGAGGACACCCGGCGACGCGTGTTCGCCATCGTCGGGGCATCGTCGGGCAATCTCGTCGAATGGTTCGACTTCTATATCTACTCGTTTCTCGCACTGTATTTTTCGGCGGCGTTCTTTCCGAGCGGCAATCCGACCACGCAGTTGCTGAACACGGCTGGCGTGTTCGCGGCGGGCTTCCTGATGCGCCCCATCGGCGGATGGCTGTTCGGCCGCATCGCCGACAAGCACGGCCGCCGCAACGCGATGATGATCTCCGTGCTGATGATGTGCGGCGGCTCCCTCGTCATCGCGTTCCTGCCGACGTACGCGACCATCGGCGCATGGGCGCCCGTGCTGCTCCTGATGGCACGGCTCTTTCAGGGCTTGTCGGTGGGCGGTGAGTACGGCACGAGCGCCACGTACATGAGTGAAGTCGCGTTGCGCGGACGCCGCGGCTTCTTCGCATCGTTTCAGTACGTGACGTTGATCGGCGGACAACTCGCCGCGCTGCTCGTGCTCGTCGTCCTCCAGCTTTTCTTGTCGACGGAAGAACTGAAGGCGTGGGGCTGGCGCGTGCCGTTTTTCATCGGCGCGTGCGCGGCGCTCGTGTCGCTTTATCTGCGCCGTTCGCTCGACGAAACCACGACCGCCGAAATCCGCGAACGCAAGGAAGCGGGCACGCTCGCCGGTCTCATGCAGCACAAGAAAGCGTTCCTGACGGTGGTAGGCTTCACCGCAGGCGGATCGCTGATTTTCTATACGTTCACCACGTACATGCAGAAGTATCTGGTCAACACGGCGGGCATGCACGCCAAGACCGCCAGCAACGTGATGACCGCCGCGCTGTTCGTCTACATGCTGTTGCAGCCGCTGTTCGGCGCGCTGTCCGACCGCATCGGGCGTCGCCGGTCGATGCTGTTCTTCGGCGCGTTCGCGACCATCGGCACGGTGCCGCTGCTGCACGCGCTGCGCGACGTGACGAACCCGGTCATGGCGTTCGTGCTGGTCGTGGTGGCGCTCGCGATCGTGAGCTTCTATACATCCATCAGCGGTCTCATCAAAGCCGAGATGTTTCCGCCGGAAGTGCGCGCGCTGGGCGTCGGGCTGTCGTATGCGGTGGCTAACGCGATTTTCGGCGGATCGGCCGAATACGTCGCGCTGTTTTTGAAGAACGTCGGGCATGAATCGGCGTTCTACTGGTATGTGACGGTGATGTGCGCAATCTCGCTCATCGTGTCGTGGAGAATGATGGACCCGAGCAAGGAAGGCTATTTGCGCAACGAGCCGTAAGGGTTATCACGCGGGCGGCGTCGGCTGTCCGGCGTAATCGGTTTGAATCGGGCGGGCGGCGCGCGGACTTCGGTCACGCGCGCCGCTTGCCGTTGACGGTAGTATGGTGTTTTATGCGGTATGTACCGTTAGAAGGCGCGCCGGATGCGGCGCACAGCGGCAATCGAAAACAGGATACACATGCGCGCGGCTTCGTCGCGCGCCTTGGCGAAGAGCGCATTCGGGCGTACCGGTCTGCCAGGAGCCTGTCCATGGAAGATTTCGACGAAACGTTATTTGTCGTCTGGCGAGCGAACTTGAACGTGCTGACCGGCTCGGCCGGCGGCGCGGCGCGGCTCGCGCGCATGATGAACTTCTCGCCATCGTTCATGAAGCTGATCGTCGCGGGACAGCGGGATTTCAACGAAGAGTTCGTGCGCGGGATCGAACTGGTGTCGGGACTGCCGCCGCACTGGATGGACGAGCGCCGCTCGTCCGCCGACGTGCCCTCCGAAGTCAGGCGCGCACTCGACGAGGAACGGCCGTTCGCGGTGTTTCGCGGCACCGCGCATCCCGCGCCGAAGCGTTCGGTGCTTCGCGGCCCGGAGCCGCTGTTGTCGCAAACCGAAGCCACGCGGCGCGTCGCCGATCTCGCCCAGCAACAGGCAGAAGCGAACCGGCGCGATCTGTTATTCAGAAAGAATCGCGAATTGCTGTCGCAGGATTTGCGGCGTCTCGAGCGCCAGCTCGGATTGTTGCAAGTCGAGCCGATGCTGCCGAAGGCGGACGAGCTCATCGCGTCGGAGCGCATGAGCGAAGCGGCGAAGGCGGATCTGTCCGGCCGGCTCGAACAGATCGACAAGCACGTCAAGCTGCTGCATCAACACGTCGATAAACTCGTCGCCTTGCTGAGCTCGCCTGACGAGCCGGATTCCAACGACGTCAACTGACGCCGTTATTCACTTCACTTCCTGGGCGCTTGCCCGTCGTCCTTGGATTTGCGTTCCGGGTGGACCGCGATCGGATCGCTGGCCGGGAAGGTTTCGTCGAGCGCCTCGTCCAGCAAATCGTCGTCGCTCGCGGGCTGTGCGGGCTTGTTCGGTGCGTCGTGCGGTGACTGCGTCATGGTGTCCTCCGGGCGCAGGTTGAGGTGTCTCAATATATCGCAGTCTTTCTTCCAGGGTGCGCGCGGGCAGCGCACGTCGGCCTTACCCATTCGGGTTGTCACTAGGTGGCGAAAGCGCGCGGTTCGCGTGATCGTTCTGGTCACACGAGACCATCACCGGGTTCAACCATGATCGACAGTTTTCTCACCGAAGAGCAGCGCATGATCCGCGACGCGGCGCGCCAGTTCTCGGTCGAAGTGCTCGCGCCGAACGCGGGCCAGTGGGACAAGGACGGCGCGCTTCCCGACGCCGTCGTCCGGCAGCTCGGCGAACTCGGGCTGCTCGGCATGATCGTGCCGGGCGATTTCGGCGGCACCTACAGCGACTACACCGCCTATGCCCTCGCGATGGAAGAGATCGCCGCCGGCTGCGCCTCCTGCGCGACGCTGATGAGCGTGCACAACTCCGTCGGCTGCGGCCCGATCCTCGCCTATGGCGGCGATGCGCAAAAGGCCGAGTGGCTGCCGAAGCTCGCGAGCGGCGAAGTAATCGGCGCGTTCTGCCTGACGGAGCCGCACGCGGGCTCGGAGGCGAACAACCTGCGCGTGCGCGCCGTCGAGCGCGACGGCCAGTGGATCATCTCCGGCAGCAAGCAGTTCGTGACGAACGGGCGGCGCGCGGGCGTGGCGATCGTCTTCGCGGTGACGGACCCGGAACTCGGCAAGCGCGGCATTTCGGCGTTCATCGTGCCGACCGGTACGCCGGGCTTCAACGTCGGGCCGCCCGAGCACAAGCTGGGCATTCGCGCATCCGATACCTGCCCGATCACCTTCGACGGCTGCGCCATTCCCGCCGCCAATCTGCTGGGCGAGCGCGGCGAGGGGCTGAAGATCGCGCTGTCGAATCTGGAAGGCGGACGCATCGGGATCGCGGCGCAGGCGCTCGGCATCGCGCGCGCGGCCTTCGATGCGGCCCGCGCCTATGCGCGCGAGCGCGTGCAGTTCGGCAAGCCGATCATCGAGCATCAGTCGGTTGCGAACATGCTCGCGGACATGCAGACGCAAATCAACGCGGCGCGGCTGCTCGTGCTGCACGCGGCGCGCATGCGGACCGAGGGCGTGCCGTGCCTGTCGGAGGCATCGCAGGCGAAGCTCTTTGCATCGGAGATGGCCGAGCGCGTATGTTCCGACGCAATCCAGATTCACGGCGGATACGGCTATTTGCAGGACTATCCGGTGGAGCGGCATTATCGCGATGCCCGCATCACGCAGATTTACGAGGGAACGAGCGAAGTGCAGCGGATGGTGATCGCGCGAAACGTTTGAGCGAAGGAGATGCTATGAGCCGTGCCGAGCCGTTCATCGAAGCCAGAGACTTTCTGCTGCGTCATCGCACCGATTACGACACCGCGTATCGCGACTTTCAATGGCCCGCGCTGGACCAGTTCAACTGGGCGCTCGATTACTTCGACGCGATGGCGCGCGGCAACGATGCGCCCGCCTTGCGCATCGTGAGCGAAAACGGCGACGAGACGCGGCTCTCATTCGCTCAGATGAGCGAGCGTTCCGCGCGGGTCGCGAATCACCTGCGCGCGCTGAATGTGCAGCGCGGCGAGCGCATCCTCCTGATGCTGCCGAACCGCGTCGAACTATGGGAAACGATGCTCGCGGCGATGAAGCTCGGCGCAATCGTGCTGCCCGCCACGACGCAGCTATCGGGCGGCGACGTGCGCGAGCGCATCGCGCTGGGGCAGGTTCAGCATGTCGTCGCGGAGGCGAGCGAGACGCACAAGTTCGACGGCATCGACCTTCCCGGCGTGCGGCTGTCCGTGGGCGGGGCGAGCGAAGGCTGGCTCGCCTATGACAACGCGTACGGCGCGTCGCCGGAATTCGCTTCGGATGGCGAAACGAATGCGCGCGATCCGTATCTGCTGTACTTCACTTCCGGCACGACGTCGAAGCCGAAGCTCGTTGCGCATACGCACGAGAGCTATCCGGTCGGGCATCTCTCGACGATGTACTGGATCGGCCTTCAGCCCGGCGACGTCCACTGGAACATCAGTTCCCCCGGCTGGGCGAAGCACGCGTGGAGCTGCTTCTTTGCGCCGTGGAATGCTGAGGCGTGCGTGTTCATCTACAACTTCAGCCGCTTCGACGCCGCTCGCACGCTGGATGCGCTCGTGCAACACGAAGTCACCACGCTTTGCGCACCGCCGACCGTCTGGCGGATGCTCGTCCAGGAGCCGCTCGCGTCGTATCGCGTGAAGCTGCGCGAGATCGTCGGGGCAGGCGAGCCACTCAATCCGGAAGTCGTCGAGCGGGTGCAGGCGGCGTGGGGCGTGCCGATCCGCGATGGCTACGGCCAGACGGAGACCACCGCGCAGATTGCGAATTCGCCCGGCCAGCGGCTCGTGCCCGGTTCGATGGGGCGTCCGCTGCCTGGCTATCGCGTGGCGCTGCTCGATCCGGACGGCCAGAGCGCCGACGAAGGCGAGATCGCGCTGTCACTCGATCCGCCGCCGCTCGGCCTGATGACCGGTTACGCCGACAATCCCGCCGCGACCGAAAACGCGATGCGCGGCGGCTTCTATCGCACGTCCGACGTCGCGGCGCGCGGCGCGGACGGATATTTCACGTACATCGGCCGCGCCGATGACGTCTTCAAGTCCTCCGATTACCGCCTGAGCCCATTCGAGCTGGAGAGCGTGTTGATCGAACACGAGGCGATCGCGGAAGCGGCCGTCGTGCCAAGCCCGGACACATTGCGCTTGTCCGTGCCGAAGGCGTTCGTGACGCTGCGTCATGGCTTCACCATTGGCCCGGACGTGGCGCGCAGCGTATTCGCATTCTCGCGCGAGCGGCTTGCGCCTTACAAGCGCATCCGTCGGCTTCAATTCGCGGAATTGCCGAAGACGATTTCGGGCAAGATTCGGCGCGTCGACTTGCGCAGGCACGAAGCGGGGCGCGCGCAGGACAGCGAGCGAGCCGAAAACGAGTTTTGGGAAGAGGACTTTCCGGAACTGCGTGAGCCGGCGAAATGATGCGGACGAGCGTGTCGGCTCGAGGCGCAATCGAAAGCAAATGTAACGCGGCGAACCGTCTGAAGGACCGCGAGTCGAATCGGCACCATTCACGTCGGATCAATTCAGGGAGGAACCCGACATGCCGAATCGCTCGCTACGGATCGCGCTTCTGACGGCCAGCCTCGCAGGTGCGCTCGCGGCCCCGGCCGCGTCTTACGCACAGATCAACCTTCAACAGTTCGGCTTTGGCAACAAATCCGAGTCGACTGGCGACACCGCCGCGGCGCAACCGTCCGCGCTGGGTTCGCTCGTACAGAACTATCTCGGCGCGAATCAGCAAGTGCTGACGGGACAATCGAGCCTGGCATCGGCGATGGGCATGTCGAGCGTCGCGAGTCAGGCGCAATCGGCAGCGGGCTTGCTGTCGGGCGCGTCGAGCGGCGGCGTGCCAAGTGCGAGCGTGCTGTCGCAACTCGGCGGGACGCAGCAGAGCGTCTCCCAATCGCTGATGCAGGCGTTCTCCGGCAACGCGGCCACGCCGCCGACCGCCGCCAGCAAGCAAACTTTCACGGATGGACTGGCGTCGCTCGGGCAGGGCGTCAAGCAGTATGCGGGCTTGCAGTCGGACCTCGGCGCAGTGAAGAACTCGATGAACATGTCATCGCTGCTTCAGGCGGGGACCAATCCTGGGACGGCGCAGGCGGCGTCCTATATCGCGCAGTCCGCACCGGGGCAGTTGCAATCGCTCGTGCAGACGTTGACGCAGGCGGTGCAGTACGCGAAGACCAACGGCATTTCGGTGCCGGCCATCGCGGCATCCGCGTTAGGCGCGGGCCAATAGGCGTCTGAGGCGCATGCACGAAAAAAATCGGCGAGCTTCATGGGCTCGCCGCTTTGCTGTTGTTGGTCGCATCGCCTCGATGCGTTTGCGTGGTTCGCGCTTACATCATCGCGGTGCGGCGAATCGCCAAACGGTTGAGCAGCGGCAAGGTTTGCCCCCGGCGCGGCGGTCGTGCGAGCGGCGATAGAAAAGAAACGTCGCTTACCTCGGCGTACTGCGCGTCAGGTTCGGCGTCCAGCACTTCAAGTGCCGGCGGCTCGACGAGATCGCCCGCATCTGTTCCGCCGGCAACCTCGGCGCATTCCTTGACGTCGAGGCCCAGTGAGCGCCGGACATCGACGCCGCGAGTCCGTACGCCATAACCCGCGCCGCGAATGAGTTCCTCGCGGGTCTTCCAGAACATGACGGCGGAAGGCGTCATGGCTTGCATCGAGACATATTCGACGACGATTTCATAGCCGCGAACTTTCGGATAATTCATCAGCAATTTACCCGAGCGAATATATCGGGTGTAGTGGTCGATTTTCTTCGTCAGTAAGTCCTGATGCAATTGTTCGTCTTGCCAGTCGAGGTCATCGAAAATGCCGACATACACTTGCCTGAACAGGATATTGATCCCGATGTAATCGATGACGTCCACGTCGCGCAAAGACATGGTCATTCCCCTACGCCCTAAAGTGGGCAAGTATCAAAGAGATGCATTGTAACGGTTTTGCTGCCCCGGAAAACCGTGAAACACTGTGTACAACAAGCCAACGGACGTTTTTCGTACCACTCCGAACTCAGACTTTCGAACTATTCCTATATTCTGATATTCGGTTTGTCGGAAACATTATTGAGATAATCAGGGAAGACGCCGTGTCGTGTCGGCGAGACCTTGATCCAGCTCCGGTTTCGCGTTTTCTTCGTTATTCAGTGCGGCGGTCTGCGCAGTCGGCGGTTGCTCGTTGATCCAGGCATTCAGAATGGCCGAAGTAACGGCAAGAATCACGGGTCCTATAAACAATCCGACTATTCCGAATGCGAACATGCCGCCAAGCACGCCCGACAGAATCAACAGCATGGACAAATTGACGCCGCGCTGAATCAGGAGCGGTCTCAGGAAATTGTCGAGCATGGCGATCATCAGAGACCACACGAGCAGCAACGCCGCCGCCACATGCGAGCCGTGCCAGAACAGCCAGGCGACGCCGCCGAGCAGCGGCAGCAGCGGCCCGATCTGCGCAAGGCACAACATCAGCATGACGGCGGTGATGACGCCCGCTGCCGGCACGCCCGCAACGAACAGGCCGATGCCGCCGAGCGCCGACTGCGTGACCGCCGTCACGACGATGCCGAGCGCCACCGCGCGGATCGCGAGGCCAGCGAGCTTGATCGCCCCCGCACCGCGCTGTCCCGCGATGCGCGTGGCGAAGCGCACGACGAAGCTTCCCGCCGCTTCGCCGCGACTGTACAGAATGCCCGAGATGATAAGCGTGATGAGCATGTGGATGACGAACACGCCGACGACGGCGGCGTGCGAGAGCATCCATCGCGCGCCGACGGTCGCATACGGTTCGAGCTTCGCGAGCAGCCCGCCGGGGCCGGCATCGGAGAGCGATTGCCATTCGGTCGTGACGCGCTGACCGACGACCGGCACGTCGCGCACCCACGACGGCGGCGGAGGCAGCGCGTAAGTCGGCAGGCTCTTGATCGCGGACATGATGTCGCCGGCATGCAGCGCGAGCGTGGAGATGGCCTGATAGAGCGGCAGGACGATGACGATCAGCAGTCCGAGCAGCATCACCGTCGTCGCGATCCAGCGGCGGTTGCCGCAGCGGTGCTGCACCGCGAGCATCAGCGGCCACGTGGCGATGACGATCGTCGTCGCCCAGATGATGCCGGGAATGAACGGCCGCAGAATATACAAGCTGCCGATGGTCAGCGCGAGCAGGATCGCGATGAGCAGCAGGATGCGGGCGATATCGATCGGCTGGCGCGGATTGTAATCGGGCTGCCCGTTAGGTGGAGTTGACATGGCGCGTGTGTTTCGTGATGAATGCGGAGGGTGCAAGCGCGGCGCATGCATCAAGCGATAAGCCAAAGCGCGCGCGCGGGCAAGCAGCGTCTTGTGAACGACCGGCGGCATGATACGGCATGCGATCGATAGTACTCGAAACTGCAGACGGTTCCCGCCCGCACACGTCAATGCCTAACGCTGGAAATGCCCCCTTAAATTGCCTATGCTTCTTCCGGGCGCAGGAGAGGGCAACGCATGCCCCGGCCCACAACAAGAACGATTTGGGAGACTGTCATGGCCGGTTTTTCCCGTACGTCGCTTGCCCCGCTCCTTCCGCTTCTTCCTGTCGCTTTCGGCGCTTTGACGATGCTCGCATCGCCCGCATCGCGCGCCGCCGACGAGATTCAGAACGCCAACACCACGCAGGCTTCGCCGATACCCGCGGCGTTACAAGCGGTCTCGCAGTCGCAACTCGATGCCGCCGCGAACGATCGCGCATCGTGGCTGCATTCGAACGGATCGTACGGTCAGATGCGCTATGCGCCGGCATCGCAGATCACGGCCGCGAACGTCGCGAAGCTCAAGCCGGTGTTCATTTTCCAGACGGCGGTGATGGAATCGATGGAAACCGCGCCGATCGTCACCAACGGCGTGATGTTCCTGACCACGTCCTACAACCACGTCTATGCGATCGATGCCGTCACCGGCAAAGAGTTCTGGCACTACAAGCACAAGATGGGACCGGTCACGACCTTCTGTTGCGGGCCGAATAATCGTGGCGTGGCAATTTCCGGCGATCGTCTCTTCATGGGCACGCTCGACGCGAAGCTCGTCGCGCTGGATGCCAAAACCGGCAACGTCGTCTGGTCGACACAGATTGCCGATCCGGAAGAGGGCTATTCCGAAACGATGGCCCCCGTGGTCGTCGACGGCAAGGTGCTGATCGGCACCAACGGCGGCGAATACGGCATTCGCGGCTTCGTCAAGGCATACGACGCGACCTCCGGCCAGTTGCTGTGGACGTTCTATACGATTCCTGAAACCGGCAGCGAAGGCGTCTGGGCGGAAAACGACGCGGTCGGCCGCAACATGAAGCGCGACATCGCCGGGGAGAAGCAGGCGCTCGCCCAGAAGGGTGGCGACTTCTACAAGACACTCGGCGGCGGCGTATGGATGGCGCCGTCGGTCGATCGCGCGACGCGCACCGTGTACTTCGTCGTCGGCAATCCATCGCCGGATCTGTATGGCGCGATTCGTCCCGGCGACAATCTGTACACCGATTCGCTCGTCGCCATCGATCTCGACAGCGGCAAGTACAAGTGGCACTACCAGTACATCGCGCACGACGTCTGGGACCTCGATGCCGTCAGTCCGCCGATTCTGATCGACGTGAAGGACGAGAGCGGCCGGACTATTCCGGGCATCATCCACGGCGGCAAGACCGGCTACGTCTATGTGCACGACCGGCGCGACGGGCATCTGATCCGCGTGTCGGAAGCGATGATTCCGCAGGAAGGCGTGTGGACCCTGCCGACTCCGACCGGCGCGCGCATGCTGCCCGGCGCGAACGGCGGCGTCGAATGGTCGCCGATGGCGTTCAGCCCGAAAACGCGCATGGCGTACGCGGCGAACCTGCATCAGCCGATGACCTATCAGGTCGAGGAAGCCGCGTATCCGGGCGGCAAGATATGGCTCGGTGGCGCGTTCAAGGTGATTCCGTCGGAGCAGCAATGGGGCCGGCTGGTTGCGGTGAATGTCGATACCGGCAAAGTCGCCTGGGGCTACAAGACGGATCAGCCGTTGATCGGCGGCGTGCTCGCGACGGCGGGCGGGCTCGTGTTCAACGGCGAAGGCAACGGCCTCTTTCGCGCGTTCGACGCCGCGAGCGGCCGCAAGCTGTGGGAGTTCCAGTGCGGCGCGGGCGTCAACGCGCCGGCGGTGTCGTACATGGTCAACGGCAAGCAGTACATCGCGGTGGCAGCGGGCGGCAACACGCAACTCGACTACAAGCGCGGCAATAGCGTGCTCGTGTTTGCGTTGCCGTGATGCGAAACCTGCGTGTGATGTGGGCGTGCTGCGCGGCGTTGTGGCTGCCGTCGGTCGCCTTTGCGGATGCACAAGCCGGGGCGACGAAGGCCGCCGTCTGCTCGACGTGTCACGGGCTGACGGGCAATTCGACGACCGGCGAATATCCGTCGCTTGCGGGACAGACCGCGCGCTATCTCTATCTTCAGTTGCGCGACTTCAAGGCGGGCCGCCGCAGCGATCCACGCATGTCGCCGATGGCCGCGAATCTCTCACCGGATGACATGCACGATCTCGCCGATTACTTCGCCGCGCAGAAACTCGTCGCGACCGACTTCAAGGCCGACGCGGTGAAAGTCGACGCCGGCCGCAAGAAGTCGGAGGAACTGCTGTGCACGATGTGCCATCTCGGCGGCTTGACGGGGCAGAACGAGATACCGCGCGTGGCGGGGCAGCAGTACACGTACATCGTCAAGCAGCTGCAGGATTTTCGCGCGAAAAACCGCACCAACGACGCGGGCAACATGACGAGCGTGACGAAGACGCTGACCGACGCGGACATCGAGAATCTGGCGAACTACATCGCCAATTTGCAATAGCGGTCCGTCGATGAAACGCGTTTCGCTCATCGCCTTTCTCGCGCTCGTCATGGCGACGACGCTCACGCCCGCTTCCGCCGACGACGATGCCTACGCGCGCAACGAACGCCTGCTCGCGGCCACCCGCAGCGGCGATCAGAACGCGGTCGCGCAGTTGCTCGACGAAGGCGCGTCGATCGACTCGCGCAACCGCATCGGCGATACGCCGCTCATCAGCGCATGCAAGAAGGGCCTTACGCCGATGGCGCGCATGCTGATCGAGCGCGGCGCGAACGTGAATCAGGCCGACGTGCAGGGCATCACGCCCCTGATGGCTGCCGCGTTCGACGGCAACGATGAAATCGCCGCACTGCTGCTCGCGCGTCACGCGGATGTCGCCGCGACCGACCGCATCGGCAAGACCGCGATGGAATACGCGGCGGGGCGCGGCCATACGGCGATCGTGCAACGTCTGCTCGATGCGGGCGTCGATGTGAACGCCGTCTATCGCAACCATCTGACGGCGCTGATGTGGGCAGCGGGCTACGACCAGGCGCAGACCGCATCCATGCTCCTCGCTCGCGGCGCGAACCCCGCGTTGCGCGACGACCGCGGCATGACGGCGCGCGATATCGCGCAGCAGACGCATTCGGAGCACGTCGCCACGCTGCTGCCGAATCCCTGACCGCCTGCGCCGTTCACTCGTAGCGATACACGCCTTGCCGCGTCTTGCGCCCGAGCCGCCCGGCCGCGACGTACTCTCGCAGCATCGGGCACGCGCGATACTTCGAGTCCGCGAAGTCCCGATACAGCACGTCCATCACCGAAAGGCACACGTCCAGGCCGATCAGATCCGCCAGCGCGAGCGGGCCAATCGGATGATTCGCGCCGAGTTTCATGCCCGCGTCGATCTCTTCGGCCGTCGCGATGCCCTCGTAGAGCACGAAGAACGCTTCGTTGATCATCGGCACGAGAATGCGGTTGACCACGAAACCCGGCGAATTGCGCACGCCGATCGGCGACTTGTCGAGCGTCTCGGTCAGCGCGCGCACGGTCGCTGCGGTTTCGTCGCTGGTTCGCACGCCGCGTATCACTTCGACGAGCGGCAGGAGCGGCACCGGATTGAAGAAGTGCATGCCGATGAAGCGCCCCGGCTCGGCGAGCGTCGCGCCGAGCGCGGTGATCGAGATGGAAGAAGTATTCGTCGCGATGATGGCGTCGGGCCGCGCGGCGGCTTCGATCTGCTTCAGGATGCGCTGCTTCAGCTCGGTATTCTCGGTCGCGGCTTCGATGACGATATCGGCTTCGGCAAGACGCGCGTATTCGGTCGATGTCTCGATGCGCGCGATGGCGGCGTCCCGCAGGGCGGCATCGAGCTTGTCCTTCGAGACGAGCCGCGCGAGGCTGTTCGTCAGCGTGGCGACGCCTTTTTCGAGCGCGGCGTCGGTGACATCGATCATCACGACCTTCAACCCCGCGACGGCCGCGACCTGCGCGATGCCGTTGCCCATCGTTCCCGCCCCGACGATACCGACAGTCTGAATGCTCATTGACCTGCTCCTGTTCGTTGATTGAATGCGACGCCTGATTTTACGCAGCAAGGGACGCCTGCCGTGTTGCGGGCGGCATCGGGCGAACCGCGCGCTATCCGAACGCCGTCAGGTCGCGCGGCGTCAGGCCGTGCGCGCGGCAGTAGTCCGCGTATCGGTTCCAGCCGCTGCGCCAGTCTTCAGTGGCGAGCGCGCGGCCGTTTTCATCGGTGAAAACGAGTTCGCCCTGAATGATGTTGAGCGTGACGATATCGCCCGGCCCGTCGAGCGGCGCGACGGCTTCGGGCGTATGCGCCGAGCCGGCCGTCTCGTACACGATGCTTCCTTTCTCGGCGATCCACTCGTGCTCGCGATACTTCCATCGCCCCTCGACCGTATAAACGATGACCGTGCCCGTGTGCCGATGACGCGGCATCTGGCCTTTCGCAGGCGCTTTCAGCAGCGCGATGGTTTCGCCGCGAATCGGATCGAGCTTGAAGTATTTAACGAGCACCCGCTCGCTATAAGGCGTGAAGGGTATCCAGGGCAGGTCCGCGTCGTTGATGCACGCGGTCTGAATCTGTTCGAACAACATGGCGGCTCCTTATGTCTGACCGCTCATTTTATGCAGCCGCGCGGGACGGCAACATCGGCCATTCGGACGACCCCTTCCATTCCAGCCGATTGGCGCGCTATCTGCTATCGTCCACGCCATGCCGAACATCATCGCTATATCAAACCTTTACAAGACCTACGCGTCGGGCTTTTCCGCGCTCAAGGACGTCAATCTGGAGATTCGCCGCGGCGAAATTTTCGCGCTGCTCGGCCCGAACGGGGCAGGCAAGACGACGCTGATCTCCACCGTCTGCGGCATCGTGCGCGCGAGCCAGGGCACGATCACCGTCGCGGGTCACGATATCGTCAACGACTATCGTCCCGCCCGCGCGATGATCGGCCTCGTGCCGCAGGAATTGACGACCGACGCCTTCGAAACCGTCTGGGCGACCGTCTCGTTCAGCCGTGGCCTGTTCGGGCGCGCGCCGGACCCGGCGCATATCGAGAAGGTGCTGAAGTCGCTGTCGCTGTGGAGCAAGAAGGACAACAGGATCATGACGCTGTCGGGCGGCATGAAGCGGCGCGTGCTGATCGCGAAGGCGCTCGCCCACGAGCCGGAGATTCTTTTTCTCGACGAGCCCACGGCCGGCGTCGATGTCGAGTTGCGCCGCGACATGTGGAATCTCGTGCGCGAACTGAAGGCGAATGGCGTGACCATCATCCTCACGACGCATTACATCGAGGAAGCCGAGGAGATGGCCGACCGCATCGGCGTCATCAATCGCGGCGAAATCGTGCTGGTCGAGGAGAAGGCCGAACTGATGCGCAAGCTCGGGCAGAAGAAGCTGACGCTGCAACTGGAACAGCCGCTCGCGGCCATTCCCGCCGCGCTCGCGCCTTACGCGCTCACGCTGTCCGCGAATGGCGCGGAACTCACCTATACGTACGACGCACACGACGAGCCGGGCCGCATCATCGCGCTGCTGCGCCATGTCGATGAAGCCGGCGTGCGTTTCAAAGACCTGCAAACGACGCAAAGCTCGCTGGAAGACATCTTCGTGAGCCTCGTCAGGGAAGCCAAATGAATCTACACGCAGTACGCGCAATTTACCGCTTCGAGATGGCGCGCGCCGGCCGCACGCTGATGCAGAGCATCGTCTCGCCCGTCATCTCCACTTCGCTTTACTTCGTCGTGTTCGGAGCGGCCATCGGCTCGCGCATTCCGGAAGTGGACGGCATCGGCTATGGCGCGTTCATCGTGCCGGGCCTCGTGATGCTCTCGCTGCTCACGCAAAGTATCGCGAATGCGTCTTTCGGCATCTACTTTCCAAGATTCACCGGCACGATCTACGAACTGCTGTCCGCGCCGGTGTCGTATCTCGAACTCGTCGTGAGCTATGTCGGGGCGGCGGCGACCAAGTCGATCATCCTCGGCCTCATCATTCTCGCGACCGCGCGGCTATTCGTGCCGCTGCGCATCGACCATCCGGCGTGGATGATCCTGTTCCTGCTGCTGACATCGGTGACGTTCAGCCTGCTTGGGTTCATCATCGGGATATGGGCGGACGGATTCGAGAAACTGCAGATCATTCCGCTTCTGATCGTCACGCCGCTCACGTTCCTCGGCGGCAGCTTCTACTCGATCAACATCCTGCCGCCGTTCTGGAAGACGGTCGCGCTGTTCAATCCGGTCGTCTACCTGATCAGCGGCTTTCGCTGGAGCTTCTACGGCCTCGCCGATGTCGACGTCGGCATAAGCCTTGCGATGACGCTCGTGTTCCTCGCGGTTTTTATCGCGATCGTCGCGTGGATCTTCAAGACGGGGTATCGGCTGAAGGCGTGATGCAATGGCTCGCGCCGGCGCGGCGGGAAAACAGGAGGCGTTCATCCGATGAAAGTCATGAGACGCACGAAACGCAGTTTTCTCGGTGCGATGGCCGCGACGTTCGCGAGCGGGGTCGCTCCGTGGCATGTCCGGGCGGCGGCGGTGCGCACGGGCCCGGATACGTCGTACGAGATCGGGCACACTCAGGCGCAGTGGCGCAGAAGGCTGTCGAGCGAGCAGTATCGCGTGCTCCGGCGCGGCGCGACCGAGCCGCCGTTCGCCAGTCCGCTTCTGCACGAACGGCGCGATGGCCGCTTCGCGTGCGCGGGATGCGGCCTGCCGCTTTTCTCGTCCGAAGCGAAGTTCGATAGCGGCACCGGCTGGCCGAGTTTCTGGAAGCCGCTCGATGGCGCCGTCGCCACGCATGCGAGCGAGTCAGCCGTCACCCTCGCCAACGAAGTGCACTGCCGGCGCTGCGGCGGTCATCTGGGCCATGTCTTCGACGACGGCCCGAAGCCAACTGGCCTGCGATATTGCATCAATGGCGCGGCGCTGCTGTTTCAGCAGACCTGATGAAGTCAATAGGGCTGACCTGAAGCAGCTAATTTTTCAGAGTTTTCTAGTGGTCGCTGCGGCCCTGATTCTTTAACTTGTGGGTGCTTCGTCGACGGGATTCCCGCTTGTCGATGAAGGGCGTTCGTTCATTCCCGTGGTCGAACGTCGCGCTTTTACCCCAAGCGCAGGACGCGCGTCATGCGGCGCGCGTCCACTCCCTCCCTGAGTCGTCCGCTCATCATCCTCTGACGTCCTGCACCGCTGGTGTAACCAGCCGCACGCGCGTAATTTCCGAAGGCGCACCGAGTCGTTTCGGCGGTCCCCAATAGCCCGTTCCGCGGCTCGTGTACACCCAAAGCCCCTTGAACTTCACGAGTCCCGCGACGAACGGCTGCTGCAGGCGCACGAAGAAATTCCACGGCAGGAACTGGCCGCCGTGCGTATGCCCCGACAGCTGCAACGTGAAGCCCGCTTCGGCGGCGGCGGTCGCGCTGCGTGGCTGATGCGCGAGCAGGACGCGCACGGCGGCGTCGGCCGGTGCGCCGCTGATCGCCTTGGCCGGATCGCTTTGATGCGCGGGATCGAAGCTGCCCGCGCCGAAATCGGTGACGCCCGCAATCACGGCGCGCGCGCCATCGTGGTCCAGCACCACGTGCTGATTCAGCAGCACGTTGAGCCCGAGCCGCCGAAACTCTGCGATCCACTTGTCCGCGCCCGAGTAGTACTCGTGATTGCCGGTGACGAGAAACGCGCCGTGGCGCGCGCTCAGTTGCCCGAGCGGGCGCGTGTGGTCGGCGAGATTCGGCACGGCGCCGTCGACGACATCGCCTGTCACGGCGATCACGTCCGGCGCAAGTCCGTTCACCGCCGCGACGATGCGCTCCACGTAATGCCGCTTGATCGTCGGGCCGACGTGAATGTCGCTGATCTGCACGATGGTGAAGCCATCGAGCGCGGCGGGCAGGCCGTCGATCGGCACGTCGACGCTGACGACCGGCGCGCGCCGCCGCGCGTTGTAGAAGCCGATCGCGGACGAGAGCACCGCGAGAAGCGGCACCGCCAGCGCGCTATAGGCGACGAGCGCGGGCGAGCCGATCGGCGCACCGCGCAGCCAGTCGACGAGATGCACGGCAAAAAGCAACAGGTCGCGGGCGAAAGTCAGCAGGAGCAGCGACGAGAAGAACCCGAGTGCGGTCAGGCCGAACCACGCGAGGCGGTCCGCCAGCGACTGCGGTTCGATGTTGCGCGCCATCATTCCGAGCGGAATCAGCACGAGCGACGCGACGAGCAGCGCCGCCGCCAGCACCTTGAGCGGCATGCCGACGGGCGCGGCGGGAATGAGCCGCACACCCACGTAGAGATGAAACAAGACGCCGATACCGATGAAACGGAGAAAGAATGCGGAACGTCGCATAGCGCCCCTGTGGAGGTCGAAGAGACGGCGGCAACGCGCTTGGCCGCACCGTTCCGCCAGCAGCCGATTCTACCGTTTCACCTGATTTCACGCCGTAGTCGATATGAATGACATCGCGATGAACGATCTTTCACAATCGATTAGACATTTCTCTGGCCCGCGCCCGATGCATAGCGCGATTCGATGTTCACCGCCGCGACAACGTGATATTGAATGCTTGGCACTGCACATGTCGAAAGGAGCCGGTGACCATGAGCAAGAAGAGGAGCATGAAACGGCGCGCACTTTCGATGCTCGTTTCGACGTCCATCGCTGCATTCGGCGTGACGGCATTCGCGCAAGGCAACGACGATCTCAACAAACTGTCGCAGCAGGTCATTGCCGCCGCGCCGCCGATTCACGTTCAGGCGACCATCACCGGCATCGATCCGTCGAGCCGGATGGTGACGCTGCGCGGCCCGAGTCGCGATGCCACCGTGCTCGTCGACAAGCAGGTGACGAACTTCGACCAGCTTCGCGTCGGCGACAAGGTGGACGTGCTGTACAAGAACGCGCTGCTCGTGACCGCCGATAAAGTCGCCGGCAGCGACACGGGCGTGCGCAAACGCGTCGATACGCAGACGTACAGGCCGGCGTCGGAGGCAGGCGGCGTGAGCGGTTTCGAGTCGTCGCGCCGGGTCGAGGTGCTCGCGACGGTCGAGAAGATCGACAAAAAGCAGCGCACGGTCACGCTGCGCGGACCGTGGCGCACTGAAACGCTGGACTACCCGCCCGACTTCGATGCAAAGCAGTTGAAGAAGGGCGATACCGTCCACGCGGTGTTCGTCTCGGCGGCGGCCGTGAGAGTCACGCCCGCGGACGCCGCCAATGCCGCCAAATGACGTTCACACCGCGATGCACAGATACTTGATGGCGAGGTAATCGTCGATGCCGTAGTGCGATCCTTCGCGGCCCAGTCCCGACTGCTTGACGCCGCCGAACGGCGCGACTTCGTTCGAGATCAGCCCGGTGTTGATGCCGACCATGCCGTACTCGAGCGCCTCGGCCACGCGCCAGACGCGGCCGATGTCGCGGCTGTAGAAGTAGGCGGCGAGCCCGAACTCGGTGTCGTTGGCGAGGCGGACGACTTCTTCATCGGTCGAGAAGCGGAAAAGCGGCGCGAGCGGCCCGAAGGTCTCTTCCTTCGCGATCAGCATGTCCGGCGTGACGCCGGTCAGCACGGTCGGCTCGAAAAAGCCGTGGCCGAGCGGGTGACGCTTGCCGCCCGCCGTCACCGATGCGCCTTTCGCGAGCGCATCGTCGATATGCGATTCGACTTTCCTGACCGCCGCCTCGTTGATCAGCGGACCGAGCGCAACGCCGCTTTCCGTGCCGCGCCCGACCTTCAGCCCGGCGACGGCGTCGGCCATCTTGCGTGCGAACGCATCGTAGACGCGCTCGTGGACATAGAAGCGATTCGTGCATACGCACGTCTGCCCGCTGTTGCGATACTTCGACGCAATCGCGCCTTGCACGGCGGCGTCGAGATCGGCGTCCTCGAACACGATGAAGGGCGCGTTGCCGCCCAGTTCCAGCGTCACTTTCTTGACTGTCGGCGCGCTTTGCGCCATCAGGAGACGCCCGATCGCCGTCGATCCGGTGAACGACAGCTTGCGCACGACCGGGTTGCTCGTCATCTCGCCGCCGATCGCTTTCGGGTCGCCGGTGACGATGCTCAGCACGCCCTTCGGCACGCCCGCGCGCTCGGCGAGCACCGCGAGCGCGAGCGCGGTGAACGGCGTGGCCTCGGCCGGTTTCACGACGATCGGACAGCCTGCCGCGAGCGCCGGGCCGACCTTGCGCGTGATCATCGCGGCCGGGAAATTCCACGGCGTGATGGCCGCGCAAACGCCGATCGGCTCTTTGGTCACGACGATGCGCTTGTCGGCGGCGGGCGTGGCGAGCGTATCGCCCGCCACGCGCTTGCCTTCTTCCGCGAACCATTCGATGAACGATGCCGCGTAACCGATCTCGCCTTTCGCTTCGGCGAGCGGCTTGCCTTGCTCCGTCGTGAGGATCAGCGCGAGATCGTCGGCGTGTTCCATCATCAACTCGTACCAGCGGCGCATGATGGCCGCGCGTTCCTTGGCTGTTTTCGCGCGCCACGCGGGCCACGCGGCGTTCGCGGCTTCGATCGCGCGGCGCGTCTCGGCCGCGCCCATGCGGGGCACCTGGCCGAGCGATTCGCCATTCGACGGATCGCGCACTTCTAACGTAGCGTGGTCGTCGGCGTGCCGCCATTCGCCGTCGATATAGGCTTCGTGACGCAGCAGCGCCGCGTCCTTGAGTTGATCGTGGAGGCTCATGTCGTGTCCTTCGTTCAGGCTGCCGCGCCGATCCTGTCGCGCAGCGCGTCTTCGAGAATGCCCAGCGCTTCGTCGAAGACTTCCTGCTGGATCGTCAGCGGGAACAGGAAGCGCACGACATTGCCGTACACGCCGCACACGAGCAGCAACAGGCCGCGTTCGAGCGCGCGCGTCTGGACGCGCTTCGCGTAGTCGGCGTCGGCTTCGCCCGTGCCGGGCTTGCAGAATTCGACGGCGATCATCGCGCCGGGGCCGCGCACATCGGCGATATGCGGCACGTCGCGTTTCAGCGTGTCGAGCTTGGCCTTCAGCCGGTCGCCGAGCGCGACGGCGCGTTCACACAACGCTTCCTCGTCGATGATGTCGAGCACCGCGTGCGCCGCCGCCACCGCCAGCGGATTGCCCGCATACGTGCCGCCGAGACCGCCGGGCGCGGCAGCGTCCATCACGTCCGCGCGACCGACGACGCCCGACAGCGGCATGCCGCCCGCGAGGCTCTTCGCGATCGTCATCAGATCGGGTTCGACGTCGTAATGCTCCATCGCGAACAGCTTGCCGGTGCGCGCGAAGCCGGTCTGCACTTCGTCGGCGATCAGCAGGATGCCGTGTTCATCGCAGATATCGCGCAGACCGCGCACGAACTCCGGCGGCGCGGGATTGAAACCGCCTTCGCCCTGCACCGGCTCGAAGATGATCGCCGCGACGCGCTTCGCTTCCACATCGGCCTTGAAGAGATGGCCGATGGCGCGCAGCGAGTCGTCGACGGACACGCCATGCAGCGGGTTCGGGAACGGCGCGTGATAGACATCCGACGGGAACGGCCCGAAGCCGATCTTGTACGGCGCGACCTTGCCGGTCAGCGCCATGCCCATCAGCGTGCGTCCGTGAAAGCCGCCCGTGAACGCGATGACGGCAGGCCGCCCGGTCGCCGCGCGCGCGATTTTCACGGCGTTTTCGACGGCTTCCGCGCCCGTCGTGAAGAAGGCGGTTTTCTTCGGATGCCGGCCCGGCGCCCGCGCGCTGATCTTTTCGGCGAGCGACACGTAGGATTCGTACGGCACGATCTGATAGGCGGTGTGCGTGAAGCAATCGAGCTGCGCGCGGATCGCCTCGACGATCTTCGGATGCCGATGCCCCGTGTTGCACACGGCGATGCCCGCCGCGAAATCGATGAACCGCCGGCCTTCGACGTCCCACAGTTCCGCGTTCTCGGCGCGTGCCGCGTAGAAATCGCACATGACGCCCACGCCGCGCGGTGTCGCGGCGTTTTTGCGGGCTTGCAGATCGGCGTTCTTGAGAGGGGCATTCACGGCGAAATCTCCTTTAACCGCATCGGCGCGGCGCTCGTTTTTGAGGTTCATCGCGACGGCAGCCGCGATATAACGCCGACTATAGTCAGATTTGGCTCTGCCGCTCAGAGCCATTTCAGAAAAGGCGGGGGAGCCATTTGCGGCGTTTTTGCGGCGGCAACGTGTAAAAAAAGCACAGAACGGTTACTGGAACTGGCAAGCGGCGCGCGAGTGGAGGATCATGTGCGCCTTTCACGCCGCGCCGCGCATCCTTTTTCAGCAGGGGCCTTTCCATGACGACTGTTTCGTCCGATCACCGCTTTACCGAAATCGCCGATCTTTCCGACGACGCGCCCTCGCTGCGCGACATTCGCCACGACATCCATCGTCATCCGGAGCTGTCTTACGAAGAGACGCGCACCGCCGCGCTGGTCGCGGGCAAGCTGGAAGAGTGGGGATGGCAGGTGACGCGCGGCGTCGGCGGAACGGGCGTGGTCGGCACGCTCAAGGCGGGCGACGGGACGAAGAGCATCGGCTTGCGCGCGGACATGGACGCGCTGCCGATCATCGAGCAGACCGGCAAGCCGTACGCCAGTGAAACGCACGGCAAGATGCACGCGTGCGGCCACGACGGCCATACGACGATGCTGCTCGGCGCGGCCCGTCATCTCGCGCGCACGCGCCGCTTCAACGGCACGGTGCATCTGTATTTCCAGCCGGCAGAAGAACATGGCGTGCCGAGCGGCGCGCAACGGATGATCGAAGAGGGCCTGTTCGACCGCTTTCATTGCGATGCGGTCTTCGGCGTCCACAACCATCCCGGTGCGCAACCGGGCACCTTCCTGTTCCGCAAGGGGCCGTTCATGGCGGCGGGCGATCAGGTGTCGATCGTGATCGAAGGCGTCGGCGGGCATGCGGCGCGTCCGCATCTTTCGGTCGATCCGGTCGTCGTGACGGCGAGCATCGTGATGGCCTTGCAGACGATCGTCGCGCGCAACGTCGATCCGGCGCAACCGGCGGTCGTCACGGTCGGCTCGATGCACGCGGGCACGGTCAACAACGTCATTCCGAATCGCGCGACGCTCGAACTGTCGGTGCGTTCGTTCAGCCCGCAGGTGCGCGAGCTGCTGAAGCGGCGCATCGGCGAACTCGTGCAAGCGCAGGCCGCGAGTTACGGCGCGAAGGCGACGGTGTCGTATGTAGAAGGCTATCCGGTCGTCGTCAATTCGAATGCCGAAACGGAGTTTGCGGCGCAGGTGGCGCGCGAACTAGTGGGGGAGGAAAACGTCGTCCCGCACGCGGACCTGCTGATGGGCAGCGAGGACTTCGCGTTCATGCTGCAGGAGCGGCCGGGGACGTTCCTGCGCATCGGAAACGGCGCGGGCGAGGACGGCTGCATGGTCCATAACCCGCATTACGACTTCAACGACAAAAATTTGCCGGTCGGCGCGGCGTACTGGGCGCGGCTGGTGGAGCGGTGGCTGGCGGCGTGAAACCGCTGCCGGCTCGCGAGGCACCGATGCGCGAGGCTCGCCGCCTCGCGCATCGCGCCGGTTGCTTCAGGCGGGAAGCCTGAAACTCCCGATCGCCTCGCGCAGCCCGTCGGCCTGATCCTTCAGCGAATGCGCGGCGGCGGCGGCTTCTTCGACCAGCGCGGCATTCTGCTGCGTCACCTGATCCATCTCCACGACGGCACGGTTCACCTGTTCGATGCCGGCGCTCTGCTCGCGCGACGCGTTGCTGATCTCGTCGAGAATTTCGTTCACGCGCCGCACCGACTGCACGATCTCGCCCATCGTCGCGCCCGCGTTCGAGACGAGCGACGCGCCTTCGTGCACCGTCTGTGTCGACGTTTCGATGAGCGCCTTGATCTCCTTGGCCGCCGTCGCCGACCGTTGCGCCAGGCTGCGCACTTCCGCCGCGACGACCGCGAAGCCGCGTCCCTGTTCGCCGGCGCGCGCCGCTTCGACGGCCGCATTGAGCGCGAGGATGTTGGTCTGGAATGCAATGCCGTCGATCACGCCGATGATGTCGCCGATCTGCTGCGAGCTTTCGGTGATGCGCGTCATCGTGTGGATCACGTCGTCGACCACGCCGCTGCCGCGCGTCGCCACGTCCGCCGCCTGCTCCGCGAGGCGCGCCGCTTGCGCCGCGCTCTCGGCGTTGTTCTTCACGTTCGCGGTCATCTCATCCATGCTCGACGCCGTCTGCACGAGCGCCGCCGCCTGTTGCTCGGTGCGTTGCGACAGATCGGTGTTGCCCGCCGCGATTTCGGACGCGCCCACGTTGATGTTCTCGGTGCCGTTGCGCACGCGCGAGACGGTTTCGACGAGCCCGCGCTGCATCGTCGAAAGGGCGTGGAGAAGGCTCGTCGTATCGCCCGGACGCACGTCGACGGGCGCGGTCAGATCGCCGCCCGCGATGCGATGCGCCGCGCCGACCGCCAGCTCGAGTTCGCCGCCGAGATTGCGCTTGATGCTGCGCAGAACGACGAGCATCGCGACCGTTGCCGCCGCGCCGAGCAGCGCGGTGATCCCGAGCCAGCGGAGCGCGCTGGCGTAGAAGGCGCTCTCGACGTCGTTCATGTACATGCCGGTGACGACGTACCAGTCCCACGGCGCGAAGCGCTGTGCGTAGGAGAGCTTTGGCACCGGCTTGTCGCTGCCCGGCTTCGACCAGAGATAGCTGACGAAGCCGCCGCCCGGCTGATCGCCCGCCTTGACGATGTCGACGAACAGGCGGTTGCCCGCTGGATCCGTGTAGGACGCGAGGTTCTGGCCGATCATCGCGGGCTTGATGGGGTGCATGACCATCGTCGGACGCGAATCGTTGATGGATAGATAGCCGTCCGTGCCGTAGCGGATCGCGCCGACGGCTTCGAGCGCGCGCTTTTTCGCGTCGTCTTCGGTGAGCGTCTTGTTGGCCGCGAGCGCCGCGTAATGCGACACGATCGCATGCGCTTCGCCGACGAGCGATTTGAGCTGTTCCCTGCGGTCGTCGATCATCGACGTCCGGTTCTGCCACGCCCCGATCACGCCGATGGCAATCAGGCCGATCCACAGCACTGCGATCAGCGAGCCGAGCTTTCTGTTGAGGGTCATTCCGTTCATGTGTGCGCTCGCTCTTCCGTTACGTGACCTTGCCGTCACGTTTGTGTGTCACGTTGTCTTGTGGTGTATCGACGATGCGACGGCGTGCGCCGCCGCATGGCTGCTTTACGGCGCAAGGCGGGCGGGATTGAGACGGGGAATACCCGATGGGAAGCGGGCAGGCGGGCGGCGCGCGCTCAGAAACGATGTATCGGATCCTTGTCCGGCGGCGCGTCGGGGTGCTGCGGTTCATCCGGACGATGCCCCGGCGACGGCGGCGTGAGCGGATCGGCTTCCGGATCACGGTTCGGATCCGCGATTGGATCGGGGACGGGACTGGTCTGCATGTGGTATTTCATCGTGGCTCCCGCAAAAAAATCAGACCGCGTCATGTGCGGCTGGCATGTGCAGCGTGAAAGGACGGCCGGGATGCGCGTGCTCCACGTCGGAGAGTTCGGCGCGGGCGCGGCTGGCGATCGCGTCCGTCGCTGTGTCGCGCGGATGTTCGTCCAGCACGATATGCGGCGTGCCCAGCGCGCGCGCCACGGCGACGGGCGAGGGCGCGGCGGCATCGTCGGAAAGCAGGAGTTGCGCATCGGCGATCAGGCGCGGCAGCGTGCGCGGCGCGACGGCGCCCGCCAGAAAGAGCGCGGCGGTCTGCATTGCGCCGAGCACGCCGGCGGTGCGCTCGGGATCGGGCGCGTCACCGATGATCGCGATCTGCCAGCCGTCGGCGGCAAGCTGGTCGGCCACATCGGCGTATTGCTCGGCGGCCCACGCGGGCGCGTCGTGGTGACTGCCGGGGTGAATCAGCACCAGCCGCTCCCGTTCGATGCCGTGGAACGCGACAAGCGCGTTGTATTGCGCGTCGGACAGCGCATCATCGGAGGGCGGCGCGGACGGCGAATCCGGGATCAGCCCCGAAGCGAGCGGCCGTTCGGGGGACAACGCATCGGCTAACGGGAAAAACGGATTGGCTCGCATCCTGACTCCTGCAATTGGCGTGGCCTCGTGTCTTGCGCATTGCAACTGCGCGAAACGGGCGGATTGGAGGCATAGGAAGCAGCACGCGTCGTGCCTATCGATTTCGGTGTCGGATGTCGGTATTGAAGGCGGCGGACAAACGATCGTCAAGGCAAAGGCGGCGGTTCGTCGCGCGAGCCGCATCAAAAAGGAAACCGCCGCCCTGCGCGAGGCAGGAGCGGCGGTTTTGGCGGCAGTCTTGAGGGCGGCGAAATCGCCGCGGCTCAGGTTTCCGGATTGCCGTCTTCCGCCGGCAGCGCCTTCGGCGTGAACGCTTCCGCGCGGCGGCGGATGCCGTCGACTTCGCCGGTCACGAAGGTGCGATTGTCGGCGGCGAGCGCGTTTTGATACGACGCGCCTTCCGGCACACGATGCAGCAACGCGCGCAATTCGCCCTGCGTGGTCTGCTCGACCGGCTCGTAGTCGTAAAGCGCGAGCATCAGCTCGGCGCGCTCGTGCAGCAGAAAGAGACACGATGCGAACACCGCGACGCCCAGCACTTCCTGGAGGCCGAAGCTGTATTCGTGCGGCACCGGCGAGAACGGCAGGCCCGCGACGAAGGCCGCGCCCACGATCGCCAGCGCGATGGTCGCTTTGAGAAACAGGCCGGCGCGCGCAATCAGGCGCTCCCGTTCGCTATGCAGTTGCCCGGCCGATTTCGGCACGAGCGCGGTCAGGGCGTGTTGCTGGCGAAGAGCTTCGAGCGGCAGAGCGGCCATGTAAGTATCGTCTCGACGAATAAGCGCAAATACGCGCGACATCGGTTCAACGCACGGCTTACACGATCGTTGACGAGGCTTTCGTTTTGTTGCGTCCTGTTTCCTGCTGTTGCATTTGCCGATGGCGCACGTTCCGTCAGCCGGTGCGGTCCTTCACGGGCGTGCGCACCGTCGCGGTGCCGTCCGCGATTTGCTGCGCGAACACGAGCGCCTCGACGATGGTCCCGAACACTTCCTCGCGCACCTTGTCATCGGCCAGGCGCAGCAGATACGACGGATGATAGGTCGGCACGACGATGCGCCCCTTATGTTCGATCGTCTTGCCGAGATACTCCGACAACGCCATGCGATGCCCCGTCAGCGCCTTCAGCGCCGTCGCCCCGAGCGCGACGACCACCTTCGGCGCAATGCGCGCCAGCTCTTCGTCGAGCCAGTAGCGGCACGCGTCCCGCTCGCGCTGCGACGGCGTCACGAGCAGGCGTTCCCGGCCTTCGCCGCCTTGCTCCGCGTGCTCGTCCCACTTGAAGTGCTTCACCGCGTTCGTCAGATACAGCGATTCGCGCGTCAACTGCGCCTCGCGGATGGCGTCGTCGAGCAGCTTGCCCGCTGCACCGACGAACGGCTTGCCCTCGCGGTCCTCCTGGTCGCCCGGCTGCTCGCCGACCAGCATGACGCGCGCATCCGCCGCGCCCGTGCCCGGCACCGCCTGCGTCGCGTTGCGCCAGAGCGAGCAGCGCTTGCACGCGTCGAGCGAGGGCGGCGCCTTGAGCGACGTGCCCTTGAGCGGCTCCAAATCGGTATTGAGCGCGACTTCCATGTCGTCCGGCACGTTGCGCGGATGACGGTCGCGCCGCGTGTAAGGGTCCGCGCGGGCGATCAGCGCAGGATCGGCGCGCTCGTTCGGCGGACTCTTCCAGTACCGCACCGGCATGTGCGACGCCATTTCGGCGGCGTTTTCCTGCGCCGGCGCGAAAGTGCTCTCGTAATAGGCGAGCCACAACGCCTCGATGGCGTCGCCGCTGACCGCTTCGCCGCTCATGGAGTCGGCGCTTACGCCGAAATCCATCGGCTTTTCTTCCGGCTCGCTCATGCGGTCCACGCGCAGCAGCGCGCCGTCCCAGAAGGCAGCGCCGTGCGGCGTGGCGATCATCCAGGTGGCGCTGCCCAGCGCGTGGCGAAGTGCATGGCGGCGTGTTCCAGCAGGTCATGCACCGGTTCGCACCAGCTAATGAACTCCGGCGGCCCGAGCGATGCATCCCGATGCCGAAAGCGCAGCGTCGCGCGCATCTTGCTTTCTTCGGCCTGCACCGCTTCGATCATGCGATGCAGCCGATGCCCGTCCGCATCTTCCAGCGACGCGACCGCGCGATCGCCCTGCGTCCAGCGCCACAGCACCTTGTAGCGAAACGGCCAGCGATCCGGCGCGCGGTAACACGCAGCCGTCTCCAGCATGGCCAGCAACTCGCGGGCGATCTTCACCGGCTTGGGAGCGTTCGGGTCCGCCGGGCCGCAAGGCGCAGCAATGGTGCCGAACACCGTGGCCGATGCGGCGGACTCGCGCCAGAGCACGTCTTGCGGCGGCACGCCTTCCGTGACGAGGGAACGCGCGACGGTGCGCCATGCAGCGAACGATGGGTCGAGGATGACGCTTTTCATCGAAAACCGGAACCAGAAAAGGCTGAAAAGTACTGTATATCCATACAGTATTCTAGCGATGGCTCCTGCTTCGCGGCAACTTTTTTGGGATGATCGTGCCCTTTACTGCGTAACGGCGTCTTAGCTCCGTGGCAAGTCGCTCGGCAAATCCACGTCGCGCAAGACGTTCTCATCGTCGACCTCGACGATGAGCGGCGTCACTCTGGCGAGGATGCCGCGTGCGCCGGCATCGCCATCGAGCGAGGCGAGCGCATCGCGATGCACGCTGCCGAATCCGACCGGATGCCCCCGCGTGCCGCAATAGTACGGCGCGACCAGTTCCGCGCCGGCATCGAGGGCGCGCGCGACTGCTTCGATCGTCGAGGGCTCGATCCACGGCATGTCGCCGAGCGCGACGATCCAGCCGCCGGCACCGGACGTCGCGCGCACGGCGGCGGCGAGCGTCGCGCCCATGCCGCGCCCGGCGTCGGCGCTGACGATGACCTTGCAGCCCGCTTCGTCCAGCGCGCCGGCTAGCGTTTCCGCGCCGGGCCGCACGACCGCGACGACTTCCGCCGCCACGGCCAGCAGCCGCCGCGCCGACTGAACGGCGACCGGCACGCCGCCCGGCAGCGGAGCCAGCAGCTTGTTTTGAACGCCGGACGGGTCGAAGCGGGTGCCGAGGCCCGCCGCCAGCAGAATGCCGGTCGCGTTCGACGAATAGGTCATCGCGCTGTGGATGGATGAGGAAGGAAGCCGATTGTGCAGCGCGCGGAAGGCGGCGGCAACCGCCTTCCACGCCTCACGCCACGTTCGACCCCATTACCTTGTCGAGCGTGAGCGGCAGGTCGCGCACCCGCACGCCGGTCGCGTGATACACCGCATTCGCAAGCGCCCCCGCCACGCCGGTAATGCCGATTTCGCCGATTCCCCGCGCTCCGAGCGGATTGATATGCGGGTCCGGCTGCCCGACGAACGAAATGTCGAGCAAGCCGATATCCGCATTCACCGGCACGTGGTACTCCGCGAGATTCGCGTTGGTGTAGCGCCCGTAACGCACGTCGAGATCGCTCTTCTCCAGGAGCGCCGAGCCGACGCCCCACACGATGCCGCCCATCAACTGGCTGTGCGCTGTTTTCTCGTTGATGAGCGTCCCCACGTCGTACACGCCGACGATGCGCGGCACGCGGATCGTGCCGAGGTCGGCATCGACATGCACTTCCGCGAAGACCGCGCCGAACGAGTGAAACGAGTACTGTTTCTTCTCGTCGCCGGGGCGCGCGGTGGCGATCGCCTCGATCGGCTTGCCGCCGTTGCGGGCAATGACCGCCGCGGCCGGATCGCGTTTATCCGGCGCCGATACGCTCACGACCCAGCCATTGCTCACGGTCACGTCCTCCTGCGCGAGTCCCGCGACGGGCGAGCCGCGATCCGCGATGGCCAGCGCGATGAGCTGATCGCGCGCCTGTTTCGACGCCGCCTGCACCGCTGGCGATACGCTCGCCGCCGACTGCGAGCCGCCCGACACCGGCGCTTTCGGCAGCGACGAATCGCCGAGCGCGAAGCGCACGTAATCGAGCGGAAAGCCGAGCGCGTCGGCCGCGACCTGCGTCATGATCGTGTACGTGCCGGTGCCGAGGTCCTGCGTGCCGGAGGCGACCATCGCGGTGCCGTCGGGCAGGATGCGCGCAATCGCCGACGCCTCGCTACGGTTCGCCGGATAGGTCGCCGTCGCCATGCCCCAGCCGACGAGCGTATTGCCTTCGCGCATCGAACGCGGCGCGGCGCTGCGCCTGCTCCAGCCGAATTTGTCGGCGCCTGCGCGATAACACTCCAGCAGCGCCTTGCTCGACCACGGCTTTTTATCTTGCGGCTCCATGTCCGCGTAATTCCTGATGCGCAACGCGAGCGGGTCCATGCCGAGCCGATACGCCATCTCGTCCATCGCCGATTCGAGCGCGAACGAGCCGCTCGTCTCGCCCGGGGCGCGCATGAAAGTCGGCGTGCCGACATCGAGCTTGACGAGCCTGTGCGAGGTCGATTGATTCGGCACCGCGTACATCATCCGCGTGACGATGGCCGAGCTTTCCGTCCAGTCCTCGAAGGTCGAGGTCGTCGCTATCACGTCGTGACGCATGCCGGTCATGGTTCCGTCGGGGCGGGCGCTCACCTGAATGCGCTGCTCGGTGAACGGCCGGTTGCCGACCATGCCGAACATCTGCGGCCGGTCGAGCACGAGCTTCACGGGCCGGCCCGTCTGCTTCGACGCCATTGCCGCGAGCACGACATGCGACCACGCCGAGCCCTTGCAGCCGAAGCCGCCGCCGACGAACGGGCAGATCACGCGCACGTCGTCGTCGCGCATGCCGAAGAACTTGGCGACCGCGCTCCGCGTGCCGGACACGCCCTGCGTCGAGTCGTAGAGCGTGAGCTTCGGGCCGTCCCAGCGCGCGAGCGTCGCGTGCGGCTCCATCGGATTGTGATGCTCGTTCGGCGTCGTGTAGACCGCGTCCAGGCGCGCCGGTCCCTGCCGCAAGCCGGCATCGACGTCGCCGCGCCGGGTCGTGATCGCGCGGCCCATCATTTTTTCTGGCTGATACGCCGAGCCTTTCGCACGCTCGAAATCCGCGTTGGGCATCGCGGCTTCGTAGCGGATGTCGACGAAACGCGCCGCGCCTCGCGCCTGTTCGAGCGTCTCCGCGACGACGACCGCGACCGGCTCGTTGCTGTAGCGCACGTCGTTGGTTTGCAGCAGCGTGAGCTTGCGCACGGCGGGCGGCTGCGCGTCGGGCACGCCGCCGTTCGGCAGGCGCATCGCGTTCTGGTGCGTCATCACGAGCAGCACGCCGGGCATCGACTGGGCGCGGGCGGTATCGATGGATGCGATACGCCCCTTCGCCACCGTGCTCGTGATGAGCACCGCATGCGCGAGCTTCGCCTCGCTGTTGTCGCCCGAATAGCGCGCCTGGCCGGTCACCTTGAGCACGCCGTCGGTGCGATCGAGTGGTTGTCCAATGACACTCATGCTGCACCTCCTGCCTGTTCGACGGCGCGTACGATCGCCCGCTGCGCGAGCGTCACCTTGAATGCGTTGTCGCGCCGGGGTTTCGCGCCCTGCACGGCGAGCGCGGCGGCGCTTTGCAGCGTGCTTCTGTCGAGCGTCCTGCCGACGAGCGCCGCTTCGGTCGCGTTCGCGCGCCACGGCTTGTGCGCAACGCCGCCCAGCGCGATGCGCGCGCTCTGCACCGTGTTGCCGTCCATCTGCAACGCCGCCGCGACCGATACCAGCGCGAACGCGTAGCTCGCCCGGTCGCGCACCTTCAGATACTTCGAGTGCGCGGCGAAGAGCGGCGGCGGCAGATCGACGGACGTGATCAGTTCGCCCGGCAAGAGCGTCGTGTCGAGGTCGGGCCGGTCACCCGGCAGCCGATGAAACTCCGCGAACGGAATCGTGCGTTCGCCATCCCGGCCGCTGACGCGCACGACCGCATCGAGCGCCGCGAGCGCCACGTTCATGTCGGATGGATTCGTCGCGATGCACTGATCGCTTGCGCCGAGAATCGCGTGAATGCGCGTGTTGCCTTCGAGCGCCGCGCATCCGCTGCCGGGCTTGCGCTTGTTGCACTGGGGAAACGCGGTGTCGTAGAAGTAGTAGCAGCGCGTGCGCTGCATCAGATTGCCGCCGACCGTCGCCATGTTGCGCAACTGCGCCGACGCCCCCGCGAGAAACGCCTGCGACAGCAGCGGATAACGCTCGCGCACCCACGCGTGATTCGCGGCATCGCTGTTGCGCACGAGTGCGCCGATGCGCAAGCCGCCGTCCGGCAACGCGGTGATCGTGTCGAGCCCGCCGATATGCGTGATATCGACAAGCCTCACGGGCCGCGCGACGCCGCCCTTCATCAGGTCGAGCAAATTCGTTCCGCCGCCGATGAACACCGCGCCCGGCTGGCTGGCCGCCTGAATCGCCGAGCCGATGTCGGTCGCGCGCTGATAGGAAATCGCGTCCATGTTCGCCTCTCAGCCGCGCGTCGAAGCGACGGTCCTCACCGCCGCCACGATGTTCGGATACGCGCCGCAGCGGCAGATGTTGCCGCTCATGCGCTCGCGGATTTCATCGTCCGAGAGTTGCGGCGGGCGATAACGCACGTCGGCGGTTGCGGCGCTGGCGTCGCCGGCGCGGTATTCGTCGATGAGCGCGGTCGCCGAGCACAACTGGCCCGGCGTGCAGTAGCCGCACTGGAACGCATCCTTCTCGATGAACGCCTGCTGAAGCGGGCTCAGGGTATCCGCGGCGGGCGCGAGGCCTTCGACCGTCGTCACCGATTCGCCTTCGTGCATCACGGCGAGCGTGAGGCACGAGTTGATGCGCCGGCCACCCACGATCACCGTGCACGCGCCGCACTGGCCGCGATCGCAGCCTTTCTTGGTGCCGGTGAGGCCGGCGTATTCGCGCAGCGCGTCGAGCAGCGTCGTGCGCGCTTCCACGTGCAGTTCGTGCGGATGACCGTTGATGGTCAGCTTGACGGGCATCGTCGGTGCGGCGGAAGGCGGCATCGGCGCGGATGCATTGGCATTCGTATCGGCCTGTTGCGCATGGGCGAGCGGCGCGGCGCTTACGGCCGCCGCCGCTGCGGCCGATTGCAGAAAGCGCCTGCGCGCGGGCTTTTGAGCCGCGTCGTCGAGGCCGGGGGATGGCTTGTTGATTGGGGACATGGCGAAAGAAGGCTCCTCGCTCGTTCGGAAGGGCGCCGTGCGGCTCGAGTCTTCATGGGGCTGTCCGCTCGCGGCCGATGCGACGTCGGTCCGCCAAGCGCCAATGCCCGAGTCCTTGGGGCGAAGTGGTGCGCGCAGGAACGCATTGTCCGGAAACTGTCAGGTTACCGAACGTTCGCCCACTCGCGACCGGAGACGGCGAGCAACTTGGATGCCAGGGTGTGACGTAGTCAGCGAGGAAGAGCCGTGCACGCCGGTTGCATCGACGTGGCACGTAAAAGCTGCATGAGTTCGTAAATTCGCGTTCTAGCCTGGCCGGGACGGCTTTCGATCGCCTGTCGCCGTGTCGTCCGGAATCGCCGTGCGTTCTTCAGGCGCGCGTTCTAGCCGGCAGCAACTTCAGGCAGACGCGCCCCGTCAGTGGGACGCCGCCCATCACGCCTCGCTCTCCATGATCTTGTCGATCCACTGCGCATTCTCGCCCGCTGATCCGATGCCCGCGTGCCGCGCCATCGGCACGAAGAAATGCATCGCGATCGGCAGTTTCGAGCGTTCGAGCCAGTTCGTCAGATGCGCTTCGAGCCGCCTGCCCGGCGCTTTCAATTCTTCGCGGAGCACGGGGGGCAGTTTCTCGAAGTGACGCATGTCGATCTGATACGGCTCGGGCGCGACGCACAGCGCATTCGGACGGCCATCGACATCGACGGGAAGGCGCTCCAGCGCCTGATGCAGCAGCGCGACGCCGAGCCCTTCGCCGCGCCACGGCTTGCGCACTTCCCACATGCTGATATAGATCACGCGATGCGTGCTGTAGACGTCGCACAGACGCGCCTGCCCCAGCGCTTCCGTCGATGCCAGCGCGAGCGACAGCATCTCGCCCGAATACGTGTCGAGCGTATAGACGAGATCGGCGCTGCTCGTGAGCGGCGGCACTTTCACGAGCTTCAGTTCCACGGCCGCCGCGACCGTATCGCTGCCCGCCTCGTGAAACACGGCGAACGCGGTGCCGAGCCGCTCGTCGTCGACTTGCGGATACTCGTGGCGATACGTCATCGTGAACAGGAACGGGCCGATCTTCTCGCGATACGCGAGCGGCCGGTCGACGTCGTAATCGTCGGTGCCGACGAGACCGTAGGGATCGTAATCGCGCTTCTCGCGGCGCTCCCCGTTTTCCATCGCCGATGCGAGCGCGGCGAGCGGGCGGCGCGACTCCGGCACGAGATCCTCGGGCAAGCCTTCCCACGGCAGACGCAGGAATTCGCGCCCGCCGCGATAGTGCGTTTCGAACAGCGACAAGAGCGGCTCGCCCGCGACGGGATCGAGAATGCGTTGCGCGCATTCGAGTGCGCGGTCGAGCAGTTGATCGGCTTCGGCGGGATCGGGTGCGAGCGGCGGTTCGTCGGCGTCGGGCACCGCGGGCAGGCCGCGCGCCGCGCGTTCCTTGTGCGCGAGTTCGAGCCATTCGTCAGCGGCGCGCTCGGCGATGAATCCCGCCGCGATGCGGTAGCCCGGCAGCACGATGGACTGCCCGGTGTCGCCCAGCGGAAACACGTACTCGTCGGACATGGCTTCGTCGACGGTCGTTCCGTGGAACGTTTCGCGCGGCAACGCAGCGCCCGCCGCCGAATCGAAACGTTGATGCGAGAGCACGTGCGCGGCGAGATCGGACGCCGCGGGACCGAACTCGGAACCCGGTCCGGGAAGAAGCTTGAGAAGGGATAACGTGCTGCCGCCTGCGATGCCCGATGTCGTCATGAGTGCCGCCTCCGATCGTGAAGGGCTATCGTAGCAAACCGTGCGGCGATGCAGGAGCCTCGCATGGCGGTGCAGCCGCACGCCGGGCGGGCGCGTGATGTGCTTGCCGCGTGAGGACGTCGACTTCCACTTCGATTGCGGAGAGCGCATGAACAACGAGATCCATGAAGGCGGCTGCGCCTGCGGAGCGTTTCGTTTCCGGGCGAGCGGCAAGCCGCGACGCGTTTCGCTGTGTCACTGCATGACATGCCGCCGCGTGCACGGCTCGGCGTTCGGCGCCTATGCGATCTTCGCGCGCGATGACGTCGAGATGAGCGGACGGCTCGAAACCTGGCGCAGCTCCGAAGACGGGCGGCGGCATTTCTGCCCGGTATGCGGATCGGTGGCGTATATGGAATATGCGAGTCACCCGGAAGTGGACCTGCCGCTCGGCGCGTTCGACGAAACCGGCATCTTCGAGCCTGCTTACGAACTGTGGTGCACGCACCGCGAGCCGTGGCTGCCCGCCGGCGTGCGCACCGAGTATCCGGAAGACCGGCCCAAATGAGCGCGGCGAGCGGACGCATCCGCATCGGCATTTCCGGCTGGCGTTATGCGGGCTGGCGCGGCGTGTTTTATCCCAAGAAACTGGCGCAGGCGCGCGAGCTCGAATTTGCGTCGCGGGCCGTGCAGACGGTCGAAATCAACGGCTCCCATTATTCGCTGCAGACGCTGTCGAGCTATCGCGCGTGGCACGACGCCACGCCTGCGGACTTCGTGTTCAGCGTGAAAGGGCCGCGCTATCTGACGCACATGCTGCGCTTTCGCGACGAGACGGCGATACCCGCGAGTGCAAACTTCTTCGCCTCGGGCGTGCTCGCGCTCGGCGACAAGCTCGGGCCGTTCCTGTGGCAGTTCCCGCCCAACTTCAGCTTCAAGCCGGAATCGTTCGAACGCTTTCTCCAGCTTCTTCCGAAAGACACGCACGCGGCCGCCGCGCTCGCGCAGCAGCACGATACGCGCGTCAAGGAACCGTGGTGCGAACCGGGCCGCAAGCGGGCGCTTCGGCACGCGGTCGAGATACGCCATCACAGCTTCTGCTGCGATGCCTTCATCCGGCTTCTGCGCAAATATGGTGCGGCGCTGGTCGTCTCCGATTCGGTCGCCGACTGGCCCTACGCCGAAGACCTGACTTCCGACTTCGTCTATATGCGTCTGCACGGCACCGAGACGCTCTACGGCGGCGCTTATTCCGACGAGGCGCTCGACGGCTGGGCGCGGCGCATCGAGCGTTGGGCGGCGGGCGGGCAGATCGAGGATGCGAAGCTCATCGCATCGGCTGCGGCGCGCCGCCGCGCATCGCGCGACGTGTACTGCTACTTCGACAACGACCAGAAAGTGCAGGCGCCTTTCGATGCCCGCCGCCTGATGGAGCGCCTCGGCATCACGCTGGAGAGCAGCGCGCCAGCGTGAATCGACCGGGACACGCATTGTCTCGAGACAGCGGCATGCTTCATCACACGGTCCCGGCGATTGCATTCGCCTCAGGAAAATAAGACGATAAGCAGCGTGCGTCGCGCAACGAAAGAATGCGCGAAGCGCGCGCCGGATGCGCGACAAGCGACAGGATCGGGAACCTCTGAATAGCCTGCAAGGAGCATCGATACCATGGCGAAGCAACCGGTGAGCGGCACGGACAAAATTCATCCCGAAGGCGCGAAGTGCATCGGCGATTGCGATCCCGGCGAACAGATCGAAGTCGTCGTGATGCTGCGGCGCAAGGACGCCGAAGGCTTTCGCCAGATGATGGCGCGCATCGACGCGGGCGAGGCCCCCGCGCAACCCGTCTCGCGCGAGGATTTCGACAAGCGCTTCGGCGCATCGGATGAAGACGTGAAGAAGGTCACGCAGTTCGCCGCGCAATACGGCCTCTCGGTCGTGCGCGCGGAACCCGGCACGCGCAGCGTCGTGCTCAAGGGCAGCATCGAAGCGTTTCAGAAGGCTTTCGATGTGAAACTCGAACGCTTTCAGCATCACAACATCGGCGAGTATCGCGGGCGCGCGGGTCCGGTCAACGTGCCGGACGATATCCACGACGCCGTCACCGCCGTGCTCGGCCTCGACAGCAAGCCGCAGGCGCGGCCGCATTTCCGCTTCCGTCCGCCGTTCACGCCGTTGCGCGCGGTGGCCCAGACCTCGTTTTCGCCGGTCGATCTCGCGCGTCTCTACGACTTCCCCGAAAGCGACGGCGCGGGCGAGTGCATCGCCATCATCGAACTGGGCGGCGGCTATCGCGAGAGCGATCTTTCGGCGTACTTCTCGAAGCTCGGCGTCAAGGCGCCGACCGTCGTCGCAATTGGCGTGGACCGCGCGAAGAATGCGCCGACCGGCAATCCGAACGGTCCGGACGGCGAAGTGACGCTCGACATCGAAATCGCGGGCGCGGTGGCGCCGGGCGCGCGCATCGCCGTGTACTTCGCGCCGAACAGCGACGCCGGTTTCGTCGACGCTGTTAATCGCGCGATCCACGACAACAGGAACAAGCCGTCGGTCGTTTCGATCAGCTGGGGCGGGGCGGAATCGAACTGGTCGTCGCAGTCGATGAGCGCGTTCAACGACGTGCTGCAAAGCGCGGCTGCGCTCGGCGTGACGGTGTGCGCGGCGTCGGGCGACAGCGGCTCGTCGGACGGCGTCGGCGATGACGCCGATCACGTCGACTTCCCGGCATCCAGTCCGTACGTGCTCGGCTGCGGCGGCACGAGCGTCGCCGCCACGGCGCACGGCATCACGCACGAAGTCGTCTGGAACGACGGCGATCAGGGCGGCGCGGGCGGCGGCGGAGTGAGCGGCGCGTTCGCGCTGCCCGTGTGGCAGAAGGGCTTGCAGGTCGCGCGGGCCGGTGGCCGAAAGGTCGCGTTGAGCAAACGCGGCGTGCCCGATGTGGCTGGCGACGCATCGCCGCTCACCGGCTATGAAGTGCTGATCGATGGCGACGATACGGTCGTCGGCGGCACGAGCGCCGTCGCGCCGCTGTGGGCCGCGCTGATCGCGCGCATCAACGCGATTCACGGCTCGCCGTCGGGCTTCGTCAATCCGAAGCTCTACAAGGCGAAGGCCGTGTGCCGCGACATCACCGAAGGCAACAACGGCGGCTTTGCCGCGGCGCCGGGATGGGACGCCTGCACGGGGCTTGGCAGTCCGGACGGCGCGAAGATCGCCGCGGCGCTTGCGCCGGCCCGGCAAGCACAAGTTGAGGAAAGTCAGTGAACAACAACCACGACGACGATTCGGGAGCGACCACGATGAACTCCGATCCACTGGAAATGAAGCGCATTCCCGCCACGGGAACTGGCGTCGCGCCCGACCCGGGCGGCATCAAGCAGCCGCCTGCGGCAGAGGAGCATGCAGCGAAGGCCCCCGCGAAAAGCGCGGGGAAGAAGCATCGGCAGGACCAGCCGTATTTCGATTCCGTCGCGTACGGCAACGGCCCCGACGATTCCATCGACCCGGGCGAAGCCGACGAAAACGCCGCGATCACGCACCACACGGTGACGGTCGGCGGCGAGAAGATCGCGTACACGGCGACCGTCGGCCATCTCGTGACGGTCGATCCGAGCAGTTCGAAGCCCGACGCGAAGATGTTCTATGTCGCGTTCACGAAGGACGGCGCGAAGGAGGAAGCGCGCCCGCTCACGTTCTTCTATAACGGCGGGCCGGGCTCATCGTCGGTATTCGTGCTGCTCGGCTCGTTCGCGCCGCGCCGCATCAAGACCTCGATGCCGGGCTTCACGCCGCCCGCGCCGTACGAGATGGAAGACAACCCGGACAGCCTGCTGGACAAGAGCGACCTGATCTTCATCAATCCCGTCGGCACGGGTTATTCGGCTGCGATCGCGCCGAACAAGAATCGCGATTTCTGGGGCGTCGATCAGGACGCGGATTCCATCAAGCAGTTCATCAAGCGGTATCTGACGAAGAACAATCGCTGGAATTCGCCGAAGTTCCTGTTCGGGGAGTCGTATGGCACCGCGCGCAGTTGCGTGCTCGCGTACCGGCTGCACGAGGATGGCGTCGATCTGAACGGCATCACGCTGCAATCGTCGATTCTCGATTACGCGCAGGCGGGCAATCCCGTCGGCGCGCTGCCGACCGCCGCCGCCGATGCGTGGTATCACAAGAAGCTCGGCGTGCATCCGACGCCGCCGAATCTGCTCAACTTCATGGAGGAAGTGGCGGAATTCGCGCGCACGGATTACCTGAACGCGCTGCGCAAGTTCCCGCAGACGGACGATGAAGTGGTCGAAAAGCTCGCGGAGTTCACGGGCATCGACAAGGTGACGCTGCTTGCGTGGAGCCTCGATATCGCCGCTTACGACAGCCGGGGCAACTCGCTTTTTCTGACGACGCTGCTGAAGCCGAAGGGCGAGGCGCTCGGTTCCTACGACGGCCGCGTGACGGCGATATCGACGGGCATCGCGGGCAAGATCGATCCGAACTCGGGCGGCAACGACCCGACCATGACGGCGGTGAGCGGCGTCTACACGTCGATGTGGAACAGCTATCTCAACGAGCAGTTGAAGTTCACGTCGACTTCGTCGTTCACGGATCTCAACGATCAGGCGTTCGTCAACTGGGATTTCAAGCACACCGATCCGACCGGCGCGGAGAAGGGCGTCGATTCCAAGGGCGACATCGTGCTCTACACGGCGGGCGATCTGGCCGCGGTGATGGCGCTCAACGTCGATCTGAAGGTGCTCGCCGCGAACGGCATGTACGACTTCGTGACGCCGTTCTACCAGACGATCCTCGACCTTCAGCAGATGCCGCTCATCGACAAGACCGTGCGGCAGAACCTCTCGGCGACGTTCTATCCGTCGGGGCACATGGTCTATCTCGACGGCGGCTCACGCACGAAACTGAAAGCCGACCTCGCGAAGATGTACCAGGAGGCGACGTCGAATCATGCCGCGATGAACCGCATCATCATGTTGCAGAAGACGACGGCGGACAAGATCGGCGCGGCGCTTTCGCCCGCGAACGCCGAGCAGTAGCGGCGCGCGTTTCGCTGCCTGCAACGAGTCGTGAAAGGCGCGCCGTCGTGTCCGATTGGCGCGCCCATCCGTTTCTGACACACTAGCTGCACCGCCCGAACGAGGGGTGCAGCGTTGCTCAATTCAGCAAAGCCCGGATGCGTCGGGCGTCTCTCGCGCTTGTTGCGCTGCCTGTCGATGATCGCGTGGCTGTTCCTCTGCTCGGCGGCCACGGCCGCGGGCACGCAGGCGCACGCGCCGCAGCGTCTCGTGATCGGCGCGGTGCCCGGCATGGTCCCGCCGTTCGACATGGCGGATATCGTGACCAGTCCGAACGCGGAGCCGCGCGGCATCTCCGTCGAGTTCGCCCAAGCGGTCGCGGGTTCGCTCGGCATGCAGCTGCAATGGCGGTTCTATCAAGATCGCACCGCGCTGATCGGCGCGCTCGCACGCGGCGAAATCGACGCGGCCACCGGCGCGACCGGCGAGGACAGCGGCCCCGCGCTCGCGCTTTCGCGCCCCTATATGCCGACGCAAATGGTGCTCGTCGAGCCCCTCGAAAAGCGCGCGCCGACATATCGCATCGCATACGTGGATGCGCAGACCTCGCGGGCGCGGCTTCAGGCCGCCTATCCGTCGATGGCGCCCGCCGCGTATTCCGGCACCGTCGCGGCGCTGCTGGCGGTATCGCTCGGTGAAGCCGACCTTTTCGTCGGGGACATGACCACCGTCGCATACGCGATCGGACACCTCGATCTCCCGGGACTCGTCGTCGCCGGCGCCGCGCCCTTCGAAGAAGGCGGCTACAGCTTCGTGTTCGCGTCGGGGCGGTCCGGCGCGGATGCATTGCGTCAGCGTGTCGATGCCGCGCTGGCCTCGCTGCCGCCGCGTGTGATGATCGTCGCGCGGGCGCGCTGGGATGCCGCGATGACCGCGATATCGGCCGAACATCCGCTGCAACTGACGCCCGAGGAGAAGGCGTGGGTCGCGACGCATCCGATCGTCTATTACTCGATGTTCGCGCACGCGCCGCCGCTGATCTTTCGCGACGCGCAAGGCGCGCCCGCCGGCCTGGTGCCCGATCTGCTCGCGGCGATATCGGGCGTTTCGGGGCTGCGCTTCGAAGGACGCATGCGCAAGGACGCCGCGCAGATCGACCGCGACCTTCGAAGCGGCGCGTCCGTGCTCCTGCCGTTTGTCATGGCGCGCAGCTACGCCGACCGCAACCTCGTGCCGACCGTGCCGTTCGGCGACGGGCTGATCGCCATCGTCACGCGGGCGGACGCCCCGCCGCTGCACGGCGCCGCCGCGCTCGCGGGCAAGCGCCTTGCGTTGCCATCGGAGTATCCGGCGCGGCTGCTGATGCGCCAGCTCGCGCCGACGACGCGCGTCGTCCAGACGAGCCCGATCGAGGGGCAGTTGCAAGCCGTCGCGAACGGCCAGGCCGACGCGACGATCATGGACATGAAGCTCGCGAGCTATGCGATCGGCAATCCTTATCGCGGCAAGCTCGCGATTAGCGGTGTGCTGTCGGCGAGGCCGTCGCCGCATGTGCTGCTCGTCGCTCGCGATCAGCCCGTGTTGCTAGGCATCCTGAACCGCGCGATCGCCGTGCTGCCGCCCTACGAACTCGAAGCGATCCACGCGCGCTGGAAACTCGATGAGCATCCCGAAGCATTGTGGGAGCGCCGGCTGCCGCAGATCGAACTCGCTGCGTCGCTCGGCGGGGCGCTCGTGATCCTGCTCGCCGGATGGGCGGTGTCGCTGCGCGTGCAAATCACGCGACGGATCGCCGCCGAAAACGCGATGCGCGCCGCGAAGGAGGAAGCCGAAACGGCGAACCGCGCCAAGTCGACTTTTCTCGCAACGATGAGCCATGAAATCCGCACGCCGATGAATGCCGTGCTGGGCCTGCTCGAACTTGAACTGCGCGCGCCGGGCGAAGCCGCCGCGACGAAGCGCTCGCTCCGGACCGCGCATCACGCCGCGTGCGATCTGCTCGGCATGATCGACGATCTGCTCGATATCGCGAAGATCGAAGCCGAGCGCCTCGTGCTCGTGCCCGCGCCGATGGATATCGAGGCGTGGATCGCGAGCGTCGCGTCGATCTACGAGCCGGCTGCGCGCGCGAAGGGCATCGCGCTCGTCGTGCAGCGTGACGGCGACGCCGGTCCCGCGTGGATATTGGCCGATGGACAGCGCTTGCGGCAGATCGTCGGCAATCTGCTGTCGAACGCGATCAAGTTCACGGATCGCGGCGCGGTGACGCTCACCTACGCCGTCGCTCCGCCGCGCGACGGCATGCGCGCGTTGACGCTCGCGGTGGCGGATACGGGCATCGGCATTCCGCCGGAACGGCAGGCGTCGCTTTTCACGCCGTTCGTGCAGGCCCACGACGGCGGCGCGCGGCACTTCGGCGGCACGGGGCTCGGGCTGACCATCTGCAAGCGGCTCGTCGACATGATGGGCGGCAACATCGAGCTGTCGAGCGAGCCGGGGAAGGGCACGCGGCTCACGGTGCGCGTCGCGTTTCCGGCGGCGCAAGCGGAGCACGCCGAAGCGATCGCGCCGCGCGAGGCGGTGGCCGACGTGCACCGCGCGCTGGCAGGCGTGCGCGTGCTGATCGTCGACGATCATCCAGCGAACCGCATCGTGCTCGATGGACAAATCAGGCTCCTGGGCGGCGCCACGCATTGCGAAGCCGACGGGCGCAGTGCGCTGGCACGCTGGCGCAGCGATCCCGGCGCGTTCGACGTGATCGTCACCGATTGTTCGATGCCGGGCATGAGCGGCGAAGAGCTCGCGCAGGCGATCCGCACGGAAGAAGCGGCGCAAGCGCCGGGCGCGGGGGGAATGCCGATCATCGGGCTGACGGCGAATGCGCTGCCGGAGGCGGCGTCGCGGGCCGTGGCGGCGGGGATGACGATGTGCCTCGTCAAGCCGATCGCGCTCGATGAGTTGAAGGATGCGGTGTTGTCGGTCGTGGGGGCGGGGGGCGGGATTGCCGTGCGGAACACGCAAGATTCGCAAGACACGCCGACACCACCGTCAACGCCCGCGCACCGCGCCCCCGTCTTCGATCAAGCCACGCTGGGCGCTTTCGGCGATCAGGCCGCTACGCTCATCGATACCCTGCGATCCGCGAACGCCCAGGACATCGACGACGCCCGCGCCGCGATGGACGCCTGCGACTACGCACTGCTGCGCGATATCGCGCATCGGATGAAAGGCGCGGCGGCGGTCATCGGCGCAACGCCCTTCATGCAGGCCTGCGTCGTGCTTCAGCGCAACTGCGAACGCGCCATCGACGAGGACCGCAACGGCGAAGACGACGCAAATATCGACGTGGCATTCGCAGCCTTCGCCCGCGAGGCCCGCGCACTCGAAGCGGCGCTGGATGCCGCAGTCGCACGCTTGTCGGTCTGAAGCGCGTGGCTCGCGCCCCCGCGATCGTGTGTTCTAATTGAATCACCGTTCGTCTCAAGAACTCGCGGCCGTGCGATGGCCGCGCATCCGCCTGACCAATTTCATCGAGGCATGAATCGAAGCGACACATCCGTCATTCAGCGCAGCGTTGATCGCCGCCGCGCCGGTCGAGCGGCATTGTCGGCGGTCATTGCGCTCGTCGCGGTGTTCGGCGGCGGCACGGCTCGCGCGCAGCGAGCGGACTGGCTCGATGCGCGCGTCACGCAATCCACCATCGTCGATACGATATGCGTGCCGGGCTATGTCGATCGCGTGCTGCCGTCCTTCGAGATGCAGATGCGCCAGAAGGACCGGCTGCTGAAACAGCGTGGCGTCGATGCATCGTTCGGTTCGGAATATGCGCTCGATCACCGCATGCCGGTGATTCTCGGCGGCTCGCCGAACGCAGCCGCCAATCTCGATCTGCGGCGTTGGGAAGGCCGCGCCGGCCAGCGTCGCAAGGAACGGCTCGCGGTGTATCTCAAGCGCTGCGTCTGCACGGGGGACATCACGCTCAAAGCCGCGCAATCCGCGATGGCCGGGGATTGGCCGAACGCATACCCGAATCTTTCCAGCATGTCGTGCAACGGTCTCTGAGCCGCCTGCACTGCGGCGGAACGAAGCTTGCTTGAATCAGCTTCCGGTGGACGCATCCAAGGTTCATCGTTCGAAGCGGACGATCATCGCGGTCGCCCGTCGTCTGAAGGTCAAGCGGATCAATCAATGCAGCACGCAGGAAACAACAAGACGCCATTCGGCGCGCGAAAAATCGGGGTTGCGGCGCTCGCGGTCTTCTGTCTGATGACGGCACAGGCGCAGCAGGCGGCGTCGGCGCCGGCGACGGTCGCGCAAGGGCGCGTCGCGATGCCGCCCGCGCCTCCGCTGCCGCATGTCGCCAGTGCGCCGCACGCAGCAAGCGCACCGGCGCGGGCGCTCCCCGCGATGCCCGTGCCGATAGCGCCGCAAGCGGCCCCGGCTGGATCGGCGGCATCGGCGGCGTCGGCTGCATCGGCTGCGTCGGCGTCGGAAGCTGCATCTGCCGCTTCAGCAGCCGAAGCGGCGTCGGCAGCGAGCGCGGCATCCGAAGCCGCCGCATCCGAAGCCGCCGCGCCGGAAGTGCCGCTTCCGCCCGAAGCGCCGGAACCGAACGCCGCGCAGCGATCGGGCCTCGCGCCCAAAGGCGCCTACGCGATGCGACAAACCTTCGCGCAGGAAGTCGATCGCCGGCTCACCATCCCGGCCGCCGACCAGCAGGCCTATGGCCGCGCGCTCCAGCATGCGCTCGACGAAACCGGTCACGGCGATCTCGCGAACGAGTTCGTCGTGCTCGTCGATCGCGCGGAGAACGTGCAGGCGCTTTTCGTCTACTTCCGCGCGAAGCCGGGCGATGCGTGGTCGATGATTGGCGCATCGCCGGTATCGACGGGACGTCCCGGCTCATACGATCATTTCCTGACGCCGCTCGGCGTGTTCCAGCACGTGCCCGGCAACATGGACTTTCGCGCGGAAGGCACGCTCAACGAGTTCAAGATTCGCGGCTACGGGGCGCGCGACATGCGCATCTACGACTTCGGCTGGGCCGAGGGCGAACGCGGCTGGGGCAAGGGCGGCGTCTCGCCGATGCGCTTTCAGATGCACGCCACCGATCCCGAGAAGCTCGAGCCGGTGCTCGGCATGCGTCATTCGAAGGGTTGCGTGCGCATTCCGTCGACGCTCAACGCGTTCTTCGATCATCACGGCATCCTCGATGCGCAGTACGAAGCGCGCGCCGCCGAAGGGCAATCCATCTGGGTGCTGAAGCCCGATCGTCAGACGACGTCGTGGGCCGGCCATTATCTGGTCGTCATCGATACGGCGCGAAAGACGCGGCCAGCGTGGTCGCCCGGGCCGGGAAAAGCCGCGCGTCAGCAGGTGCCGGCGGCAGCGAACAACGTGGATTGATCACTTCGATCTCGCGAGCAGCACGCCCGCCAGCGCGACGCCGAAGCCCGCAATCTGGATTGAGCCGAGCGTTTCACCGAACGCGACATAGCTTTCGATGGCCGCGAGCGGCGGCGCGAGGAAGAGCAGGGCCGTGGCCCGCGATGCGTCGCCGCGCCGGACCATCCACACGAGCAGCGTCGTCGCGACGCCCGAGAGCATGACAATGCCCCACGCGAGCGAGAGCCACGTCGTCATCGAGGCTATGAAGCGGTGCTCGCCGAGCGATACGGCCAGCACCGCCGCGACGATCGCCGCGCCCGCGTTCTGCAGCGCGCTCGCGCTGCGGATGTCCGCGTTCGCCAGCGAAGTCTTCTGATAGAGCGTGCCGGCCGTGATCGCAAAAACGGCGAAGACCGCGACCGTGATCACGAGCCATTGCGGCGCGGTATCGGCCGCATGCGCGGCAGAGGGGGCGCTTCCTGCGAGCCTCGGCGCGAGCACCAGTGCGACGCCGACCAGCCCGAGCGCGAGGCCGCTCCAGGCGCGCGCCGACAGTTTTTCGCCGAAAAGACGCGCGGCGAAAGCGGCGGTCAGAAGCGGCTGCAACGCGCCGAGCAGCGCCATCACGCCCGCGCCGAGGCCACGCGCGACGGCCCAGTAGCTTGCGCCGAGGTACACGCCTTGCAGCAGCGCACCCGCGACCATCTGGCGAAGGGCGTCGCGGCCCGTTGGCCAGCGCACTCGCGCGATGAGCGCCAGCGCGACGAACAGGACCGCCGTCCCGGTAAAGCGCGCGAGCAGGTAGAGATTGGGATCGACGTAGGGCGTGATCGCCCGGGCGACGATGAAGCCGGTCGACCAGAGGAATACGAACACAGGCGCGGTGAGCAACGAGAACATGAGCGGCACTGGCGGAAAGCGGCGAACGGAAACCGCGCAGTATCCGCGCTAGAGGGTCCTTCGTCTTGTTCAACCGTGCACAGCGTGCTATTCGATCGAGAAGGTGTCGAGCGGCTGATTCGCGCGGGCGTCGCTTTCGCTGGCGAAGCGCCTTGCCAGTTGCGCATGAAGGCGGCGCGCTTCGTCGAGTGTGAGATCGATCCAGTACGGATCGCCGGCTGCGTCGTTGAGACGCTCGGGCGGAAACTGGATTTCGATCACCACGCCTTTCTTGTACATCGCGAGCCTCGTTCCGGTGCATGATTGCGAAGCTGCGAGTCTAACGGACGCTGGCTCGCATATTGCGCACCGAGCGGAAAGAGTGCGTTGCCATCGAGTACGGCTTCGAACTTTCACATGGCTGTCATTGGCGCGGCCTTGAAAAAATCTGTTTGGACGACGAAATAATAATTACCGATGCGCATTTGTTGCGCGCCGGGGAACCATCGCGCGTCTCGTCGTACCAAAAAAAATAAAAGTGGCGTAACCTAAGATGCAAACACTGGAGGTATCGATGACATCCGTCGACCTGGAATTCGACCAGCTCAACAGCACCGTCGATGCGCTGCGGCGCTCCATCTCGAACCGCCTGATGTACGGCGTCGGCAAAGATGCGGCGACCGCGCAGCCGCGTGACTGGCTGCATGCTGCGGAACTCGCAGTGCGTGACCGTCTGGTCGCCCGCTGGATGCGCACCACGCGGCAGCAGTACGAACAGGACGTCAAACGCGTCTATTACCTGTCGATGGAGTTCCTCATCGGCAGGACCTTCACGAATGCGCTCCTTGCGCTCGGCATTCACGACGAAGTGCGTGATGCGCTCGCGTCGCTCGGCGTCGATCTCGCCACGCTGGAGGAACTGGAACCCGACGCCGCGCTCGGCAATGGCGGCCTCGGGCGGCTCGCGGCCTGCTTTCTCGATTCGATGGCGACGGTCGGCGTGCCCGGCTTCGGCTATGGCATCCGTTACGAATACGGCATGTTCCGGCAGACGATCGTCGAGGGTAATCAGGTCGAAATGCCCGATTACTGGCTGCGCGCGGGCAATCCGTGGGAGTTCCCGCGGCCCGAAGTGGTCTACACCGTGCATTTCGGCGGGCGCACCGTGCAGCATGGCGATCGCACCGACTGGATCGATACCGAGCACGTGAACGCGATGGCCTACGACACGGTCATCCCCGGCTACGCGACGACCGCGACAAACACGCTGCGCCTGTGGTCGGCCCGCGCCACCGACGAATTCGATCTCTCCGCGTTCAATCAGGGCGATTATCGTCGCGCAGTGGAAGCGAAGAACACGTCGGAGCATGTGTCGCGTCTGCTCTATCCGGACGATTCGACCCAGGCCGGCCGCGAACTGCGGCTGCGTCAGGAGTATTTCTTCGTCTCCGCGACGATGCAGGACCTGATCCGCCGATATCAGCGCACGCATACGCATTTCGGGCGGCTCGCGGAAAAGGTCTCGGTGCATCTGAACGATACGCACCCCGTGCTTGCGATTCCCGAACTGATGCGCCTGCTCGTCGATACGCATCATGTGCCGTGGGACAAGGCGTGGAAGCTCGTGCAACAGATGTTCTCGTACACGAATCACACGCTGATGCCCGAGGCGCTCGAAACGTGGGACGTCGAAATGCTCGCGCGTCTGTTGCCGCGTCATCTGGAGATCATCTTCGAGATCAACGCGCAATTCCTCAAGCAGGTGACGGAGAAGTTCGGACGCGACGTCGAACTGATTCGCCGCATTTCGCTCGTCGATGAATTCGGCCAGCGCCGCGTGCGGATGGCGCATCTTGCGATCGTCGCGAGCCAGAAGGTGAACGGCGTCTCGAAGCTGCATTCGCAACTGATGGTGCAGAACATCTTCTCCGACTTCGCGCGCATGTATCCCGAGCGCTTCACCAACGTGACCAACGGCATCACGCCGCGACGCTGGCTTGCGCAGGCGAGTCCGTCGTTGTCCTCGCTGATCGACAAGCGGCTCGGCACGCGCTGGCGCACCGATCTCTTCGAACTCGGCCGGCTGCGCGAATGGCGCGACGATCCCGAGTTCCGCAAGGCGTTTCACGAAGCCAAGTTCGCGAACAAGCTGCGTCTCGTGGAACGCGCGAAACGCGATGCCAACGCGATCATCAATCCGGAAGCGCTATTCGATCTTCAGGTTAAGCGCATCCACGAATACAAGCGGCAGTTGCTCAACATCCTGTATGTGATCGTGCGCTACAACCGCATCCGCGAGAATCCGGAGCAGGACTGGACGCCGCGCGTGGTGATGTTCGCGGGCAAGGCGGCGTCGGCGTACAAGATGGCGAAGAACATCATCAAGCTCATCAACGATGTCGCCAAGCGCATCAACGCGGACCCGCTCGTCGGCGACCGGCTGAAGATCGGCTTCATTCCGAACTATGGCGTGAGCGTCGCGGAACTCATCATTCCGGCGGCCGATCTGTCACAGCAGATTTCGATGGCCGGCACCGAAGCGTCCGGCACCGGCAACATGAAGCTCGCGCTGAACGGGGCGTTGACCATCGGCACGCTGGATGGCGCGAACATCGAGATATGCGACGCCGTCGGGCGCGAGAACATCTTCATCTTCGGCAACACGACGGACGAGATCGAATCGCTGCGCGCGGCGGGGTATCGGCCGCGGCAGATTTACGAGGAGAACGCGGAACTCAAGCTCGCACTGGATCAGATCCGGCTCGGGCACTTCTCGCCGGAAGAGCCACATCGCTTCTACGACATCTTCCACACGCTCGTGGATTGGGGCGATCACTACATGGTGCTCGCCGACTTCGCCAGCTTCGACAAGACGCAAAGCGAAGTCGACCTCAAGTTCCGCGACAAGGAAGCCTGGACGAAGAGCGCGATCGAGAACGTCGCGGGCATGGGCATATTTTCGTCCGACCGCACGATTGCGGAGTATGCGCGCGAAATCTGGCATGTCGAGCCGTTGAACCTGCGCTGACACCCGCTCGCCGCGCGCCCTGCATCATGCCTGCGGGCGGGCGGCGGCAGTTTGCGCGTGTTTCGCGACCGCTTCGCCGACGAGCGCGGCCACGCGGTCCGCGAATTCCTGATCCTTCGTGATGAGCACCTCGCGTTCTCCGTCGGATGTCGACACCATCAACTGATAGATGACGTCCTGCGTGATCCACGACAAATAACCGACCACCGCGATCATCACGCCGAGCACGAGCGCCGCGCCCGCGCCGGTCGCGATACCCACGCCCAGCATCACGACGCCGATGACCGCGAGGCCGACCGGCAGCGGCTTCTTGCGCTCGATCTTCACGACCCGCGCGGCGCGCAGTTCGCGCAGCGGAATCATCTGGCCCGAAGCCGACAGGCCGGCGCGCGATAGCGTCACGCCGCGTTCGTTGAAGGGTGTATCCATAAGCTGATCGTTCCGAATGACGGCAGGGAAAACGCGGAGATTACCAGACGGCCGTGTTCGAGCGAATCGTCCGTTCCTTGCATATCGGAAAATCCCGATATATACTTCGCATCAAGACGATTCGGTAAGCGCAGCTTCGCGTGCCGGCCGTCAGACGCACGAGCAACGAAATGGACATCGACGCAATTCACAAGGCCCTCGCCAATCCCCTTCGCCGCGAGATTCTCGAATGGCTGAAGGAGCCGGAACGGCATTTCCCTAATCAGGAAATGCCGATGTCGCACGGCGTCTGCGCGGGTCAGATCGATGGGCGCTGCGGCATGTCGCAGTCCACCGTTTCGGCGCATCTCGCGACTCTTCACAAAGCAGGGCTCGTCACCACCAAGCGCGTAGGGCAATGGGTGTTCTTCAAGCGCGACGAGGCGGTCATTCAGGCGTTCCGCGATTCCATGGAGAATCTCTGAACATCTGAAGCGCCTTCGAGGTGACAGCATCCTTACAACTTAATTAGGACACCTTCCGTTATGCCGACTCTTTTCGATCCGCTGAAAGTGGGCGCGCTGTCGCTCAAGAACCGCATCGTCATGGCGCCGCTCACGCGCCAGCGCGCAGGCGTCGAACGCGTGCCGAACGCGCTCATGGCGCAGTACTACGCAGACCGCGCATCGGCGGGTCTCATCATCAGCGAGGCTACGTCGGTCACGCCGCAAGGTCTCGGTTATGCCGATACCCCCGGCATCTGGTCCGACGAACAAGTCGAAGGCTGGAAACTCGTGACGAAGGCAGTCCACGACGCAGGCGGTCTGATCGTGCTGCAACTGTGGCACGTGGGCCGCATTTCCGATCCGGTCTTCCTCAATGGCGAGTTGCCCGTTGCGCCGAGCGCGATCGCGGCCGAGGGTCACGTGAGTCTCGTGCGTCCGCAGCGTCCTTATGCCACGCCGCGCGCACTCGAACTGGATGAGATTCCGGGCATCGTGGCGGCGTATCGCAAGGGCGCGGAAAACGCGAAGCGCGCGGGCTTCGATGGCGTCGAAGTGCACGGCGCGAACGGCTATCTGCTCGACCAGTTCCTGCAGGACAGCACCAACAGGCGCACCGATGCGTACGGCGGCCCGATCGAAAACCGCGCACGCCTGATGCTCGAAGTGACCGATGCGTGTATCGAAGTGTGGGGCGCCGATCGCGTCGGCATGCACCTCGCACCGCGCGCCGATTCCCACACGATGGGCGACAGCGATCGCGCCGCGACCTTCGGTTATGTTGCACGCGAACTGGGCAAGCGCAAGATCGCGTTCATCGCGGCGCGCGAGGCGGAAGGTCCGGATAGCCTCGGACCGCAGTTGAAGAAGGCATTCGGCGGCGTTTATATCGCCAACGAGAAGTTCACGAAGCCAAGCGCCGAAGCGATCATCGCACGCGGCGACGCCGACGCGGTGGCATGGGGCAAGCCGTTCATCGCCAATGCGGACCTCGTGCGCCGCCTCGAACTGGATGCCCAATGGAATGATCCGGACACGTCCACGTTCTACGCGCCCGGAGCGGAAGGTTATACGGATTATCCGCTGCTCGAAACGGCGGAGTAAGTAAAAATCAGCGGCTTCGGCCGCTGTTTTTTTGGTGCAAATAGTTCGTCATCCGAATCAAAACAAGACCGAATATCGCAACGATTTCGCCTATATAAACGCGTATTGAAATTATCGAATTTCGGCTCTACCGCGCCCTGAAAGTAGTGTATTGATGACTTCCAGTCTGCTGAATGCGTCGCATAAGAACATGCGAAGCATCGACGCCGATACGCTCAACCGTGCACGCCGGGTTCGTTTCATGAACGATCCAACGCATCTTCGACAATTCCTTGACACGCCAAGCCCGTCGGCACCGATGGCATCGCGTCTGTCAGCCCGCTCGTTTCCTTCGTTTCTTTCGTGCTCACGAGGCACGTAACGGTCGCGAGGATCCTCGCGTAAAGGAGTGCATATGTCGTGGCTTACGCAAACGCTGCGCGCTTACCCGGAAATCGCCATCTTTCTGTCACTGGGCATCGGGTACTGGGTCGGCGGCAAGACCTTCAAGGGATTCAGTCTGGGCGCTGTAACGGCTACGCTGCTCGCGGCCATCGCGATCGGGCAGCTGGGCATCACCATCTCACCGAACGTCAAGGCGGTCTTCTTCCTGATGTTCCTTTTTGCCGTGGGCTACGGCGTCGGTCCGCAATTCGTGCGCGGCATTGCGAAAGATGGCTTGCCACAGGCGCTGTTCTCGGTCATTCAATGCGTGCTTTGTCTTGCCGCGCCGTATGCCGCCGCAAAAATGGCCGGCTATGACATCGGTTCGGCGGCGGGACTCTTCGCCGGATCGCAGACCATTTCAGCCTCGATGGGGCTCGCCACCGACGCCATCAACCGGCTGGGCCTGCCGCCCGACGAAACCAAGGCGCTGCTCGACGCGATGCCCACTGCTTATGCCGTCACGTACATCTACGGAACGATCGGCTCTGCGGTGATCCTCGCGATGCTCGGACCGAAGCTCTTGAACATCGATCTGGTCGCGGCTTGCAAGGACTACGAGAAGCAACTCGGCGGCGGAACGGCGGAACTGGACGGCGCGGGTTCGGGCTGGCATCAGTTCTCGTTGCGTGCGTATCGCGTGGCGGATCACGGGCGAGCCGTCGGCCTGACGGTCGGACAAGCGGAAGCCATGCTTCCCGGCGGCGCGCGGCTCTTCATCGAGCGCATTCGCCGCAATGGCGCGATCCAGGAAGCGAAGCTCGACGACGTGCTGCAGCCGGGCGATGTCGTCGCGATCGTCGGGCGGCGCGAGCAACTCGTCGATCTGCTGGGCGGCGCGGCCACCGAAGTGGACGATGCGGAACTGCTGGCCGTGCCGGTCGAAGGCGTCGATATCTATCTGACCAACAAGCGCATCGAAGGCAGGACGCTCGCTGAACTCGCGCAGACGCCGGGCGCGCGTGGCGTGTTCATCCGCAAGATCAAGCGCGGCGCGACCGAAACGCCCATTCCCGTGCTGCCGAGCACGAAGCTGTATCGCGGCGACACGGTGACGATCGTCGGCCGCACGCAGGATACGACCGCGGTGGCGAACGCGGTCGGCGTCATCGACCGGCCGAGCGATGCGGCCGACATGGCGTTCGTCGGCCTCGCCATCACGCTGGGCGCGCTGATTGGCGCCGTCGTCATCCGCTTCGGCGCGATTCCGATCACGCTGTCGACGGCGGGCGGCGCGCTGATCGCGGGCATCGTGTTCGGCTGGCTGCGCGCGATCCATCCGACGTTCGGCCGCATTCCGTCGCCGACGATCTGGTTCATGAACTCGGTCGGGCTGAATGTGTTCATCGCGGTGGTCGGCATCTCGGCGGGACCGGGCTTCGTCGCGGGGCTGCAAAAGCTCGGCGTGAGCCTGTTTTTATGGGGCATTTTCGCGTCGTCGGTGCCGCTCATCATCGGCATGTACATCGCCAAGTACGTGTTCAAGTTCCATCCCGCGATCCTGCTCGGCATCTGCGCGGGCGCGCGCACGACGACCGCCGCGCTCGGAATGATCTGCGATGCCGCGAAGAGCCAGGTGCCGGGCCTCGGTTACACCGTCACCTATGCAGTCGGCAATACGCTGCTGACGATCTGGGGCATGGTCATGGTGATGCTTCTGACCTGAGGGCGGAGGGCTTCCGCTTCTCGTGTTTTCTTCCCGTTTGATTGCTCAATTGTGGGGGTGTTGGATGTCAAAGTCCTCTAAGTCCGGTTCCGACAATCGCGCCGCGATGGCCTCGCTCAGCCCGTTTGAACTCAAGGACGAACTCATCAAGGCGGCAGGCGGCGGCGTCGTGGAACGCCCGGCCAATGTCGCCATGCTCAATGCAGGGCGCGGCAATCCGAATTTCCTCGCGACGATCCCGCGTCACGGATTCTGGCAACTCGGCCTCTTCGCGATGCGCGAGTCGGAGCGCTCGTTCGCCTACATGCCCGAAGGCATCGGCGGTTTTCCGAAGCACGATGGGCTGGAAGAGCGCTTCGAAATTTTTGCGCGCGAGAACAAGGGCACGCCCGGTATCGATTTCCTGTTCGGCGCCGTTTCGTATGTGCGCGATCAGCTCGGCCTGAACGCGGGCGACTTTCTCTATGAGATGTGCGAAGGCATCCTGGCATCGAATTATCCGGTGCCCGACCGGATGCTCAAGCTGTCCGAAGTAATCGTCGGGCAGTATCTGCGGCGTGAGATGATCGGCAAGCATCCGTTCGTCGGGGATTTCGACATCTTCGCGGTCGAAGGCGGCACGGCGGCGATGACGTATATCTTCAACACGATGCGCGAGAATTTCCTCATCAAGCCGGGCGATACCATCGCGCTCGGCGTGCCGATCTTCACGCCGTACATTGAGATTCCGCGTCTGAACGACTACAAGCTGGAAGTGGTGAACCTCAACGCAGTGGTCGAGCAAGGCTGGCAATACTCGAAAGAAGAACTGGACAAGCTGCGCGATCCGAAGATCAAGGCGTTCTTTCTCGTGAACCCGAGCAATCCGCCTTCCGTGAAGATGGACGACGAAAGCCTCGCGTATATCGCGGAGATCGTCAAGGAAAGGCCCGATCTCATTCTCCTGACCGACGACGTGTACGGCACCTTCGCCGATGACTTCGTCTCGCTCTTCGCGCTGTGCCCGAAGAACACCATTCTCGTGTATTCGTATTCCAAGTATTTCGGCGCGACGGGCTGGCGGCTCGGCACCATTGCGACGCATCAGGAGAACATCTTCGACGAGCAACTCGCCGCGCTGCCCGACGAGCAGAAAGCGATCCTCCACGAACGCTATGAATCGATTACGACGGAGCCTGACAAGCTCAAGTTCATCGACCGTTTGGTGGCGGACAGCCGCACCGTCGCGCTGAATCACACGGCGGGTCTGTCGACGCCGCAGCAAGTGCAGATGGTGCTGTTCTCGCTTTTCGCGCTGATGGACACGCCCGACGCGTACAAGAACGCGCTGAAGCGTCTCATCCACAACCGCAAGCAGGCGCTGTATCGTGAGCTCGGTATTCCGCTCGACGACGACGACAAAAACCTCGTCGATTACTACACCATTCTCGATGCCGAATACATCGGCGAGCGCATGCATGGCCGCGAGTATGTCGAGTGGATGTTGAACAATACTCAGCCATCCGAAATGCTGTTCAGGCTCGCGAAGGAAGCGCGTGTCGTGCTGCTGCCGGGGCGGGGCTTCGGCACGCAGCATCCGTCGGGGCGCGTGTCGCTCGCCAATCTCAACGAGAGCGATTACATGCAGATCGGCCGCGCGATTCGCAAGATGATGAACGAGCGGCTCGCGCAGTACAAGGCGGAAACCGGCGGCAAGAAGGGCAAGTGAAGCGCGCCTGAACGAGAACGGGCCGCATGCGCGGCCCGTTTTTCATGCGTGGTTCAACGCGCGATCAGAACTTGTGACGCACGCCGATGCGGAACGCGAGCTGGTTGTTTTCACCCGCGCCCGACGTGCCGAAGTAGCTCGAAGCGGAGCCGATCTGCGCCTGGTTCTCGACGCCGCGATTCGCGCCCGACGCCTTCTGGTAGATCGCGAGCGCATAGACATCGGTGCGCTTGCTGAGCGCGTAATCCGCGCTTGCATCGATCTGATGCCAGTGGCCCTGGAACGCATCCGACAGGTTCATGTACGTGTAGCCGAGGCCCGCCGTGAACGCCGGCGTGACCGCATACTTGCCGCCGATTTCGTACGCGTTGAACTTCGAGCTGTTGCCCGCGACCGGTTCGAAGCGCGTGTTGGTCCACAGGCCGAACACCGTCGCTGCGCCGAAGGCATAGTTCGCCCCGACGCCGAACGTGCGCAGATCCTTCGCGCCGCCCGTCGCGATGTTCGCAATCGTCGTGCTGAACGCGGGCGTCGACGCGCCGGGGAAGCGGATGTCCGTATAGGCCGCGCCGATGCCGAACGGACCCGCCTTGTAGTTCAGCCCGAAGCTGTATGCACGCGACGAACCCGCGACCGTCGTGGTGCCGACGGTCGTGTTCGGCGCGCCGGCGAATGCGCCCGCCTGATTCGAGAAGCCGTACATTGCGCCGAAGGTCACGCCGTAGAAGCTCGCGCTGCTGAACTTGACCGCGTTATTGATGCGGCTCGAGGTGAGCTGATCGACGTCGTTGATGTGATACGCGTAGTTGCCCGCGACGGTCTGGCCGCCGATCGAATAGGCCGAGCCGAGATAATCGGTCGAGAACGAGTATTGACGGCCGAAGGTAACCGAGCCGACATCGTTCTTTGAAATGCCGACATACGCCTGACGGCCGAATTCCGCGCCGCCCTGACCGAGTGCGCCGGTGCCGCTGTTGAAGCCGTTCTCCAGCACGAAAATCGCCTTCAGGCCGCCGCCCAGATCTTCCGCGCCGCGCAGGCCCCAGCGGCTGGCCTGGGCCACGCCGTCGTCGTACTTGAACAGATGATCGCTGCCGGTGCGCGTCGCGCTGTTGTTGGCGTAGCTGATACCGGCGTCGATGATGCCGTACAGCGTCACGCTGCTTTGAGCATGAGCGGACGTCGCGATGCAGGCGAATGCGGCGAGCGCGGCGGCTGCCAAAAGATTCTTCTTCAAAACAAGCTCCGTGAGTTGGTTCGCGGTGTGTAGTCGCGCTGCGCAATCCTGCGGCAGCTACGAGAGCGGCGGCAGTGATGAAACAGCGCGCGTCGGCGGCGCGTCGCGCTCTGAATGGCGCGTGGCGGCGACGGGCGCAAATGTAGCGGCCGCTGAAGAAAGAAATGTGACAGCGCGATCGACGGCGTTGGCTGTATCGCGTGTGCAACGGGGCTGACGAAGCGCACTCGACTGGTGCGCACGCGCGCGCGGGTATGCTGGCGGTTCGATCACCGCGAGCGAGATCATGGACGAAAAAGGTATCCGCGAACTGGAAGAGCAGCTCAGGCAGGCGATGTTGTCGTCGGATGTGAAGGCGCTCGATGCGCTATTGGCCGACGACCTCAGCTTCGTCGATGCGACCGGCAAGGTGTGGACCAAGGCCGATGACCTGAACGGCCATCGCTATGGCATGCAGCGCATCGACAGGCTCGATGTGGAGGAGCAGAGCATTCGCGTGTATGGCGCGTTCGCGGTGACGGTGACGCGCGTGGCGCTGTCCGGCACCTTCGCCGGTGCGCCGTTCGCGGGCAGCCTGCGCTACACGCGAACGTGGGGCGAGACCGCCGGCGGCTGGCGTGTCGCCGCCGCCCAGTGCGGTCTCGTGGGCTTCTGACGCCGCTTTACGCGGACAGCAGCGAGCCCGTGCGATAAGCCTTCGCCCCCGCGATGCGCGCGACTTCCAGCCCCGCCGACGCGAAACGCATGATCTGCCGGGCATACATCACGCCGGACGTCGTGCACTTGAGCGTGGTGACGGTGTCGGTGATCGGATCGATGACATCGGCGATGGCTTCGCCCGCATCGACGTATGCGCCCACTTGCGCGCGGAACACGAGCACGCCGGACACGGGCGCGACGATCGGCTCGGCGCCCGCAAGCGGCGTCGCCGGGTACGCGAGCGGCGGCGGCTCGACGGCGGGCGCATCGATCATGCCGCGGTGGATCATGTAGTTGACGATGGCCTGCGCGTCCTTGTCGCCGAGTTCGTGCGATACGTCGTGCTGGCTGCGCAGTTCGACCGTCACCGAAATGCCGCCGTTCGGGATCGGGAAGCGTTCGCCGTAACGCGCACGCAGGTCCGACCAGCAGAAGCTGTGAATCTCGTCGAACGGATTGCCGACCGAATTCAGCGCAAGCAGCGACGCCTTCGCATCGAGATAGCGCGCGAGCGGCTCCACTTCGTCCCAAATGTCCGGGTTGGTGTACAGGTGCAGCGCGGCGTCGAGGTCGCAGTGCAGATCGAGCACGACATCGGCGTCATACGAGAGCTTCTGCAGCGCGAGGCGTTGCGATTCCAGCTCGGTGCGCGGCGTTTGCTCGTCGAGCGCTTCCTTCATCGCGGCGCGCACGGCGAGGCGGTTCGCGTCGGCGTCGTTCGACAGGCGCGCTTCGATGCGCGGGGCGATCAGCGCGGCGAGATCGTGGAAATTGCGGTTGAAGTTGTGGCCGCTATTGCTCTCGAAGCGGCCGAGCAGATTGCCGTGCAAAAACTGGCTCAGGCCGATCGGATTCGGCACCGGCACGATCACCACTTCGCCGCGCAGCTTGCCGGCGGCTTCGAGTGCGGCAAGCTGGCGGCGCAGCTTCCACGCGACGAGCATGCCCGGCAGTTCATCCGCATGCAGCGACGACTGGATATAGATTTTTTGTCCGCCGCCCGGGCCGTAATGAAAACTCGTGATGCTGCGGGAGGTGCCGAGCGTCGGCGAAATCAGTTGATGAGTTCTAGTCTGCATAGTGTTCGCGCGCACGCGAGTGCGCGAGGTCTTGCCTCTGTGGGTTGCTGAACCGGACGAATCCCGCGCCGAGGTGTCTCTGTCCGCCGGCGCTGCTTCAGACGTTCGATCTTAGCCGAAATCGGCAGCGCGGGAGGCGGGCGCTCGCGCGGCGTGCGCCGGCTTACAAAACGAAACGGGCTCCGCGCAGTGAAGCGCGGAGCCCGTCGACAAGCTGTGTAAGAAGCTCTTAGCCGCCGTACACGTCGAAGTCGAAGTACTTCTTCTCGATCTTCTTGTAGGTGCCGTCCTTGATGATGTCGGCGATGGCCTTGTCGATCTTTGCCTTCAGGTCGGTGTCTTCCTTGCGCAGACCGATGCCCGCGCCGTTGCCGAGGATCTTCGCATCGACGAGATCCTTGCCCGCGAAGTCATAGCCGGCGCCGCGCGGCGTCTTCAGGAAGCCGAGCTCGGCCTGCACCGCGTCTTGCAACGCGGCATCGAGACGGCCCGAGGTCAGGTCGGCGTAGACCTGATCCTGGTTCTGATACGGCGTGACGGTCACGCCCTTCGGCGCCCAGTAGGTCTTCGCGTAGGTTTCCTGGATGGTGCCCTGTTCGACGCCCACGTTCTTGCCCTTCAGGCTTTCAGCCGTCGGCAGGATGTTGCTGCCTTTCTTTGCGACGAGGCGCGTCGGCGTGTTGAAGAGCTTGCTCGAGAAAGCGATCTGCTCGGCGCGTTGCGGGGTCATCGACATCGACGAGAGAACGCCGTCGAACTTCTTCGCCTTCAGCGCGGGGATCATGCCGTCGAAGTCGTTCTCGACCCATACGCACTTCGCCTTCAGGCGCGTACAGATTTCATTGCCGAGATCGATGTCGAAACCGACCAGCTTGCCATCCGAACCCTTCGATTCAAACGGGGGATAGCTTGCGTCGACGCCGAAGCGGATCGTCGAATAGTCCTTGGCGTGCGCCGTGACGGCGGTGAACGACGTGGCGGCGAGAAGGGACATCGACAAGGCGGCAAGCAGTTTCTTCACTTGTTAACTCCAAAGGATGGTCGGTTCAGCCCGAAAGGTCTCATTCCGTGTGCGGCCGGCGCCGGTGCGGATCGGTCTTGATCGCTCGGGAGCGCCGGACGGCGGGCATTCGGCGGATCGTGTCCGCGCAGAATCGGCAGAAGGTTACCAAGCCAAAATAGTACGGGACCTAGTGAAAGCACCGATAGCGGTGCTTTAGAACATTTCTTCGTTTAAACACAAGTGTTTCGTTCCTAATTCTGCGCCGATCTTCAGCGGGTGACGGGTCCGAGATGCACGCTTTCGCGGATATGGAGCACGGGGTCGTTCGTTATCGTTGCTCATCGGCAATTAACCAGACGGTTAGAATGCGCCCCTGCGTTTCGCGCGCAAGAAGCCGAACACTTGCGCTGGACGCCGGATGCTGCGGAAAGCAGCGCCATGCGACATTCACTTTGCACGGACCAGGACGATGCGCGGCAGCACGCGCTCGCCGACAGGAGACGACACCGATGACCCAAACGACCGCGGCCGCCGCACGCCGCGCAACCGCCGATGCCGCCACGCCCGCGCTTTCCGCCGGGCTGATTTCAGCGCGACTTGACCGCCTGCCCGCGACGCGCAGCATATGGAAGCTCATCGGCATGCTGAGTCTCGGCTTCTTTTTCGAGCTATACGACCTGCTTTATTCAGGTTACGTCGCGCCGGGCCTCGTGAGAAGCGGCATCCTGACGCCCGCGACGCCCGGCTTCTTCGGCACGACGGGCGTGGCGAGCTTTATCGCATCGTTGTTTGCGGGGCTGTTCATCGGCACCGTCGCGTGCGGATTTCTGGCCGACCGGTTCGGCCGGCGCGCGATTTTCACGTGGTCGCTGCTCTGGTACACCGCCGCGAATCTCGTGATGGCGTTCCAGGACACCGCCACGGGCCTCAATTTCTGGCGCTTCGTGGCGGGCATCGGCATCGGTGTGGAACTGGTGACGATCGGCACGTACATCTCCGAACTCGCGCCGAAGCACATCCGCGGGCGCGCGTTCGCTTGCGAGCAGGCGATCGGCTTCATGGCGGTGCCGGTGGTCGCGTTTCTCGCGTATCTGCTGGTGCCGCGTGCGCCGTTCGGCATCGACGGCTGGCGCTGGGTCGTCGTGATCGGCGCGCACGGGGCGCTCTTCGTCTGGTGGATTCGCCGCAGTCTGCCAGAGAGTCCGCGCTGGCTCGCGCAAAAGGGCCGGCTCGATGAAGCCGACCGCGTGATGTCCGTGCTCGAAGCCAAAGTGCAGCGTGACTACGGCAAGCCGTTGCCGTTGCCTGCCGCGCCCGAGCCGGTGTCCGGTGCGCGCGACGCCGGCTCGTTCGCGGGCATGTGGCGGCCGCCCTATGGCAAGCGCGCCACGATGATGATCATCTTCAACGTATTTCAGACCGTCGGCTTCTACGGCTTTGCAAACTGGGTGCCGACGCTGCTGGTCAAGCAGGGCGTGACGGTGACGTCGAGCCTGATGTATTCGAGCATCATCGCGATTGCCGCGCCGATCGGGCCGATCATCGGTCTCGCGATTGCCGACAGGATCGAGCGCAAGACGGCGATCGTCACGATGGCCGCGGCCAATATCGTGTGCGGACTGCTGTTCAGCCAGTCGTCGGATGCGGCGTTTTTGATCGCGATGGGCGTGGGCCTCACGCTTTCGGCGAACATCATGTCCTACAGTTTTCACGCGTACCAGGCCGAGTTGTTCCCGACGAGCATCCGGGCGCGCGCCGTCGGCTTCGTTTATTCGTGGAGCCGGTTCTCGGCGATCTTCACGTCGTTCGTCATCGCGGGCGTGTTGAAGGGCTTCGGCACGACCGGCGTGTTCGTGCTGATCGCGGGCGCGATGATGATCGTGATGGCGGCGATCGGCCTGATGGGACCGCGTACGCGCGACATCGCGCTGGAGACGATTTCGCATTGAGGGCAGGCGTGCGTTTGCTGCGTTGGAGCGCCCTGTGTGCCAGAATTCGCAGGTCGTTCCCAATAGCCGCCTACTATTCGAACATGTCCGACACGCTCACTCCAGTCGAAGCAGATCATGCGATGCGCAACTGGACCTATCGGCCGGAAGGCGCGATACCGGTCGGGTCCGAGCAGCACAAGCGCATGTTCTGCGAAATGCTGCTGACGACGCACAATCCTTATAAGCCCGCCGTCATCGACTGGCCAGAACTGGAGCCCGCTGCGCTCAGGCGTGTGACGTCGCTGCCGATCTGGGACATCGCCGTGCAGACGGAAGGGCGCGCGTCGGTTCGCGTCGCGACGTATGCGGCGAGCGTCGCCGATCCGCTTCTGCGCGAGGCTTTGCAGATGAACGGCGGCGAGGAGGCGCGGCACAAGATCGTGCTGTCGAAGCTGGTGGAAGCGTATGGCATCGCGCTCGCGCCCGAGCCGCCGTATCCCGCCCCCGATGATGCCTTGCGTGCGTGGATGCTGACGGGATACAGCGAGTGCATCGACAGTTTCTTCGCGTTCGGCTTGTTCGAGGCGGCGCGCCGGTCCGGCTATTTTCCTGAAGCCCTCGTTGAAACGTTCGAGCCGGTGATTCAGGAGGAAGCACGGCACATTCTGTTCTTCGCGAACTGGGTGGCGTGGTATCGGCGCAGCTTGCCGTGGTATCGCAAGCCGGGGTTCATGCTGAAGACCGCGGGCGTCTGGCTTGCGCTGATTCGCGACCGGATATCGCTTGCGCGCGGGTTCGACAAGAGCGGCGCGGCGCAGGATGCGAATTTTCCGGCAAACGTCGGGGATTCGGTGGCGGGGGAAGTGTCGGTCGGGGCGCTGATCGATTTATGTCTCGGCGAGAACGATCGGCGCATGGGCGGGTATGACGCGCGGTTGCTGCGGCCGACGACCGTGCCGAGGATCGCGCGGGTGATGAGGCGGTTTGTCAGGTAGCGGGGGGCTTTCCCCGCCTCTCGAACCGCCGCGACGCATCCTCCACATCCTGCCGGAACTGCACCAGCGCGGCCAGTTCCGCATCGGCAGGCTGCAACGCGGCCCATAGCACGTCGATGAGTTCATCCGCGGTCGTATCGATTTGAGCCTGACTCAGCCGGCGCTTCGCAAGCGTCGCATCCCACAGCACGTGTTCCATCGGCCCGAACACCAGTGAGCGCAACAGCCGCAGTGGCACGTCGCCGCGCACGTGGCCCAGCGATTGTCCGCGCGCAAGCACCTCCATCAGCGGCGCGGTGTAACGGCGCTGCAATTCCGTCAGCGTGTCCGACAGATCGTGCTGCTTCGTGCGCCCCTCTGACAGCACCAGCGAGCACAGTCCCGTGCCGTTCACGAGCATCAGCCGCAAATGCGTCCTCACGATGAACGCGAACTGCTGCCGCACCGAGCCTTCGCGCGGCAAACCGCTTTCGAACGCATCGATGATTTCGTCGTACCAGTCCGCAATCACGCGCGCGCACAGCTCGCGCTTGCCGCTGAAATAGCTGAACACCGTCGCTTCCGATATGCCCGCGCGCTGCGCGATTTCAGCGGTCGTCGCCGCGTCGTAGCCTTTTTCGGCGAAAACGTCGCGGCCGGCTTGCAGGATGTCGCGCACACGCTGCTGGGATTTCACGCCGGCGGGCGTGCGGCGGCCAGTGGCGGTCGAATGAGTTGACATGGACGTCGCTCGGAAGCAAAAAGCGGAGTAAATGTGAGCGTAGCTCAAAAACCTATTGACGGCTAGCCAATTTGAGCGTGAAATTGGTCCAATTCGCGGCTGAGCGGCCAGTGTGAGCCATACTCATTTATGGGCGCGCCGAAAACATTCGCATCTGGAGGAGACACCCCATGAGCACCGTACCCGGCCTGGACTTCGCGTTGGGCGAAGACATCGACATGTTGCGCGATTCGCTCGCCAACTTCGCCTCGAAGGAAATCGCGCCGCGCGCCGGCGAAATCGATCGCACCGATCAGTTCCCAATGGACCTCTGGAAGAAGTTCGGCGACCTCGGCGTGCTCGGCATGACCGTCTCCGAAGAATACGGCGGCGCGAACATGGGTTACACCGCACATATGATCGCGATGGAGGAAATCTCGCGGGCATCGGCGTCGGTCGGGCTGTCGTATGGCGCGCATTCGAATCTGTGCGTCAACCAGATTCATCGCAACGGGACCGAAGCGCAAAAGCGAAAGTATCTGCCGAAACTGGTGTCCGGCGAACACGTCGGCGCACTCGCGATGAGCGAGCCGAACGCGGGATCCGATGTGGTCAGCATGAAGCTGCGCGCCGAAGAAAAGGGCGATCACTACGTGCTCAACGGCACGAAAATGTGGATCACCAACGGCCCGGACTGCGACACGCTCGTCGTCTATGCGAAGACCAATATCGAAGCGGGCGCGAAGGGCATTACCGCGTTCATCGTCGAGAAGGGCATGAAGGGCTTCTCTGTCGCGCAGAAGCTCGACAAGCTCGGCATGCGCGGCTCGCATACCGGCGAACTCGTGTTCGAGAACGTCGAAGTGCCGAAGGAAAACATCCTCGGCGCATTGAACGGCGGCGCGAAAGTGCTGATGAGCGGCCTCGACTACGAACGCGCCGTGCTCGCGGGCGGACCGACCGGCATCATGCTCGCGTGCATGGATGCTGTCGTGCCTTATATCCACGATCGCAAGCAGTTCGGGCAGTCGATCGGCGAGTTCCAGCTCATTCAGGGCAAGGTCGCCGACATGTACTCGACGCTGCAAGCATGCCGCGCATACCTCTACGCTGTCGGCCGCCAGCTCGATACGATCGGCAGCGACCACGTGCGTCGCGTGCGCAAGGACTGCGCGGGTGTCATTCTCTATACCGCCGAAAAAGCCACGTGGATGGCCGGCGAAGCGATTCAAATTCTCGGCGGCAACGGTTACATCAACGAGTATCCGGTTGGCCGTCTGTGGCGCGATGCCAAGCTCTATGAAATCGGCGCGGGCACGAGCGAAATTCGCCGCATGTTGATTGGCCGTGAATTGTTCGCCGAGACGGCCTGAGGAGCGATATGGCGATCATCGAATCGAAACTGAATCCGCGCAGCGAAGATTTCCGCACGAACGCGGCGGCGCTCGATGCGCTCGTCGCGGATTTGAAGGAGAAGGTCGCGAAGATCGCGGAAGGCGGCGGGCAGGCGGCGCGCGACAAGCATCTGTCGCGCAACAAGCTCTTGCCGCGCGATCGCATCGCGCAATTGCTCGATCCGGGCACGCCGTTCCTCGAACTGTCGCAGCTTGCTGCATACGGCATGTATAACGACGAAGCACCGGGCGCGGGCATCATCACCGGCATCGGCCGCATTGCGGGGCAGGAGTGCGTGATCGTCTGCAACGACGCCACTGTCAAGGGCGGCACGTACTATCCGGTCACGGTGAAGAAGCATCTGCGGGCGCAGGAAATCGCCGAGCAGAACCGCTTGCCATGCGTGTATCTCGTCGATTCCGGCGGCGCGAATCTGCCGAATCAGGACGATGTCTTCCCCGACCGCGATCACTTCGGCCGCATCTTCTACAACCAGGCGAACATGTCGGCGCAGGGCATCGCGCAGATCGCGGTGGTGATGGGATCGTGCACGGCGGGCGGCGCGTATGTGCCGGCCATGAGCGATGAATCGATCATCGTGAAGAATCAAGGCACGATTTTTTTAGGCGGCCCGCCTCTGGTGAAAGCCGCGACGGGCGAAGAAGTCAGCGCCGAAGACCTCGGCGGCGGCGATGTGCATACGCGCCTGTCGGGCGTCGTCGATCATCTCGCGCAGAACGACGCGCACGCGCTCGGCATCGCGCGCAGCATCGTCGGCAACCTGAATCGCGTGAAGCAGGCGCCGCTTGCATTGAAAGAGCCGCTGCCGCCGCGCTACGACCCGCAGAGCGTGTACGGCGTGATTCCCGTCGATACGCGAAAGCCTTTCGATGTGCGCGAAGTGATCGCGCGTATCGTCGACGACTCCGCCTTCGATGAATTCAAAGCGCGCTACGGCGCCACGCTCGTTTGCGGCTTCGCGCATATCTGGGGGCATCCGGTCGGCATCGTCGCGAACAACGGCATCTTGTTCAGCGAGTCGGCGTTGAAGGGCGCGCACTTCATCGAACTTTGCGCGCAACGCAAGGTTCCGCTCGTGTTTCTGCAGAACATCACGGGCTTCATGGTGGGCCGCAAATACGAGAACGAAGGCATCGCGCGCAATGGCGCGAAGATGGTCACCGCGGTGGCGACGGCCAAGGTGCCGAAGTTCACGGTCATCATCGGCGGGTCGTTCGGCGCGGGCAATTACGGCATGTGCGGCCGCGCGTATTCGCCGCGCTTTCTGTGGATGTGGCCCAACGCGCGCATCTCGGTGATGGGCGGCGAACAGGCCGCGTCCGTGCTCGCGACGGTGCGGCGCGATGGCATCGAGAAGAAAGGCGGCACGTGGTCGAAGGAAGACGAGGAAGCGTTCAAGGCGCCGATTCGGGATCAATACGAGGTACAGGGGCATCCCTACTATGCAAGCGCGCGCCTGTGGGACGACGGCGTGATCGATCCCGCGCAGACACGCGATGTCTTGGGCCTCGGGCTGGCAGCGACGATGAACGCGCCTGTCGAGGAAACACGCTTCGGCGTCTTCAGGATGTAAGGCCATGTTCAACAAAATACTCATAGCGAACCGCGGCGAAATCGCATGCCGCGTGGCGGCGACCGCCAAACGCCTGAACGTCGGAAGCGTCGCCGTGTATTCGGACGCGGATGCGAAGTCGAAGCATGTCGATGTCTGCGACGAGGCGGTGCATGTCGGCGGATCGGCGGCGTCGGAAAGTTACCTGCGTATAGAACGCATCGTCGAGGCGGCGAAGAAGACTGGTGCGCAAGCCGTTCACCCCGGCTATGGATTTCTATCGGAAAACGAAGCATTTGCCAACGCATGTGAAGAGGCGGGGCTCGTGTTCATCGGGCCGCCCGTCGAAGCGATCCGCGCAATGGGTTCCAAGGCGGCGGCGAAGGCGCTGATGCAATCGGCATCGGTGCCGCTCGTGCCCGGCTATCACGGCGACGATCAGTCTCCCGACCTGCTTCAGCGCGAAGCGGACGCCATCGGCTATCCGGTGCTTCTGAAGGCGAGCGCGGGCGGCGGCGGAAAGGGCATGCGCGTCGTGGAGAAGAGCGAGGACTTCGCGCAGGCGCTGGCGTCATGCAAGCGCGAGGCGGCGTCGAGCTTCGGCAACGATCGCGTGTTGATCGAGAAGTACTTGCTGCGGCCGAGGCACGTCGAAGTGCAGGTGTTCTCGGACAAGCACGGTAACGCGGTCTATCTGTTCGATCGCGATTGCTCCGTGCAGCGCCGCCATCAGAAGGTGCTTGAAGAAGCGCCGGCACCGGGTCTCAGCGATGAAACGCGCCGCGCGATGGGCGAAGCCGCCGTTGCCGCCGCGCGTGCGGTGGATTACGTCGGCGCGGGCACGGTCGAATTCATCATGACGCAGGACGGCCAGTTCTACTTCATGGAGATGAACACGCGGCTGCAGGTCGAGCATCCTGTGACCGAAATGGTGACCGGGCTGGATCTGGTCGAATGGCAATTGCGCGTCGCGGCGGGCGAGCCTTTGCCTTTGCAACAGCACGAATTGCGTGTGGACGGCCACGCGATCGAAGCCCGTGTGTACGCCGAGAACCCATCGCGCGGCTTTTTGCCGTCGACGGGCACGCTCAAGCATCTGGCGTTGCCGCATGCAGTCGAATTCACGATCGACGGTGACGTCCGCATCGATAGCGGCGTGCGCGAAGGGGATGCGATCACGCCGTTCTACGATCCGATGATCGCGAAGCTGATCGTGCACGGACGCGATCGCCGCGATGCGCTCGCTCGCATGGCCCGTGCGCTCGCGCAATGCGAGATCGTCGGACTGCATACGAACGTAGAGTTCCTGCAGCGCATCGTTAGAAGCGAGCCGTTCTCGCAAGCCGATCTCGACACGGGCCTGATCGAGCGTCATCACGATGCGCTCTTCGCGCCTTCATCGGTATCGCGCGAGAAGGCGTTGGCGCTTGCATGCGCGGCCCTGCTCACGCGCGAGGGCGGCGAGGCGCATGGCCGTTCGCCGTGGGATGCGCTTTCGCACTGGCGCATGTCGGGCGGTTACAGCCAGGATTTGCACTGGCGTGCGCTCGACGCCGATGAGCCATTGAAGGCCGTCTTCACGAAGAACGGCGAGAAGCGTCTGCAACTGGACGGGCAAAGCGCGCGCTTCGACTGGTCGCATCGCGGGGAAACGGCCTTTAGCGTTCAACTCGACGATGCGCTCGTCAAAGGCCACGTCTTCACCGACGGTGATGTCTTCCACGTGTTTCTGGAAGGCGCCGCATTCGCGTTCGAATGGCAGAACCTGATGGCTCATGCAGGCGACGCCGAACACGAAGGGCGACTGACCGCGCCGATGCCCGGCAAGGTTATCGCGGTCCTCGTGCAGCCGGGCGTATCGGTGGAAAAGGGCGCGCCGCTGATCGTGATGGAAGCGATGAAGATGGAGCATACGATCGTCGCGCCGGCCACGGGCAGGATCGGCGAAATTCTCTTCGACGTCGGCGATCAGGTCACCGACGGATCGCAATTGCTCGTGCTCGAAACGGAAGGCAGCTAGCGCTTCTTCTTCGGCGCGGGACCGAGCAGCGTGTCCGCGCTTTCGGCGCGAACGAGAATCTCGACGCGCCGATTCGCCGCGCGTCCTTGCGGCGTGTCGTTGCTGGCGATGGGCCGCAGATAGGCCATGCCCTTCGTCGTCAGGCGCTCGGCCGGCACGCCGCGCGCAATCAACGCGCGCGCGACCGCTTCGGCGCGCGCCTCCGACAAGGCCTGGTTATAGGCGAGCGGGCCGTCGTTGTCCGTATGGCCTTCAATCAGCACTGGCCGCATGCTGCGTTTCAATATCGTCGCGGCGCGGTCCAGCGCGGGCAGGCTGCCATGGCGGATGCTCGCGTCGTCGCTTTCGAACAGCGCGACCTCGGGCAGGCGCATCTCCACGCCGCCTTTGACCGTCTGCATCGTGATGCCGTATTGCGCGTTCAGCGTCTCTTCGTCCGACCGGTTGAGTTTCGTCGAACAGCCTGCCAGCAGTACGATCGACGTGCATGCTCCAATTGCCACCATGCCTTTGCCCAACATTCGAGGATTCCTTGCGTTGATGCCCGACTCGCGATTATAGGGACGACCAACCGTCCCGTTGTAAAGAACGGTGCAACGATTGCGAGTGCGAAGTGGAATGAATCGTGCGCTTACAATGCAGGCGGCTCTAACGCTTCGCTTTCAGTCGATTCCCTCAGAGGCTCCCTTTCATGGCGATTCCATCGCGCAGTGAGGCCGCAACCGACGCGACCGATCGCTCCCGCAAGCTCCAGCGCGCGGCATCGGCGGCGCTCTATGCGGTCCTCGTGCTCATCGCGCTTTATACGGCGCGCACGTTCATCCCGGCTGTCGTGTGGGCCGTGGTGATCGCCATCGCGCTGTGGCCCGCGTTTGGATGGCTCGAGCGCCGGCCTGTCTTCAGGCAGCGGCATACGCTGCTCGCCGTCCTGCTCACGCTTGCAACTGGCTTGCTATTCGTCGTGCCGTTTGGCGTCGTCGCGGCCCAGACGCTCGATGAAGCGCACGACACCATGCGCTGGTTTCACGACGTGCTGAGAACCGGCATTCCGGTGCCCGCGTTCATCGATCATCTGCCGATGGGCTCGCAACAGGCCGCGCGCTGGTGGCACGACAATCTCGCGACGCCGCTCGAGTCGTCGCCCGCCGTGAAGGGCCTGCATGGAGGCACGTTCGTCGCGATGACGCGGCATTTCGGCGGGCGCGTCGTGCATGGCTTCGTCACGTTCGGCTTCATGCTGATGACGCTCTTCTTCATCTTTCAGGCGGGCGCGAAGCTCGGCCGGCAGATGCTTGCGGGATCGAGCCGCGCGTTCGGCGTGGATGGCGCGGCGCTGCTGCAGCGCATGGCGGATGCCGTGCGCAGCACCGTCGTGGGGCTGGTGGTCGTGGGACTGGGGGAGGGCGCGCTGCTCGGCATTGCCTATGCGGTGACCGGCGTGCCGCACGCGACGCTGCTTGGCATGCTGACGGCCGTCGCGGCGATGCTGCCGTTCTGCGCGCCGATCGTCTTTCTCGGCTCCGCGCTATGGCTGCTGGCGAACGGCTCGATGGCGGCGGCCGTGGGCGTCGCGGTCTTCGGATTGGTCGTGGCGTTCGTGGCCGAGCACTTCGCGCGGCCGGCGCTGATCGGCGGCTCGACGCGCCTGCCGTTTCTGCTCGTGCTGTTCGGGATTCTAGGCGGCGCGGAGACGTTCGGGCTGATCGGGCTTTTCATCGGCCCGGCGCTAATGACGATACTCGTCGTGTTGTGGACCGACTGGGTGCGTGCCTGATTCGGACTTGACCGCGCTCTAGTTTGCGCTCGACGCGTTGCCGCGTTCCTGCACGCACACCCACGGCGACACCACGACCGCCCACAACTCCGGGTCGCGCGCCGCGAGATCGGCGGCGGTATCGGCCTGCACGCGTTCGATGAGACCTGCGGACAGCCATTGCGTGACCTGCTTCGTGTCGTCGCTGGCGACGGCTTCGGCCACGCTCACCAGATCGAGATCGCCCTTTACCCAGATCAGCACGCCCTTCGCGAAGAAACGCTCGAGTTCGGACCAGCCGATCTGCGCGGTTTCGGCAATGAGCTTGACATAGAGCGGGCTGGGATTGACGGCGTCGGTCATAACGGGATTGCGATAAAAACGAAAGGCGTCCGACACTATAGCGCAGTGCCGGACGCCTACGTTCGTCGCGATTAGGCGATCAGGCTCAGAGATCGAAGAACACGGTCTCGTTCGGCCCGCGCAGATGAATGTCGAAGCGATACACCGTCGCGCCGGTATGCGCCTCGCGCTTCGCGATCAGCGTGTCACGGCGTTCGGCGGGCACGCTTTGCAGCACGGTGTCCTTCGCGTTGGCTTCGGTTTCGTCGTCGAAATAGAGGCGCGTGTAGGCGTGCAGCAGCATGCCGCGCATCAGCACGATGATGTCCAGATGCGGCGCGGAATCGTCATCGGTCTTGCCGGGCTTCACCGTATCGACGACGAAGCGCAGCTTCGGATCGGTGCCGGTGCCCACGCGCGCAAAGCCGCGAAACCCCGTCTCGCGTGCTTCTTCGGGGCTCTGCACGTAGCGGCCGCTCGCGTCGGCCTGCATGACTTCGATCAGCGCGTCGCCGACCGGCTTGCCTTCCGCGTCGTACACATTGCCGACGATGGAGATGTGCTCGCCCGGCACTTCGCGATCCGCCGCGGATGCCGTGAACAGGCTTTTCAGATCGAAGTTGTACTGCTCCGGCACCAGGCCGTAGGCGAAGTACGGGCCGACGGTCTGCGAGGGCGTTTGCTTGAGGGTCGTCATGTCTTCACTCCGTCGGGGTCTGGTCCGGGCCGCGCAGCACGATGTCGAATTCGTAGCCTAGCGCGTAGTTTTCCTGCGTCGTATCGATCGAGAAACGCGACACGAGCCGCTGGCGCGCGTGCTCGGGAATGCCCTGATAGATCGGATCGAGTTCGAGCAGCGGATCGCCGGGGAAGTACATTTGCGTCACGAGACGCGAGCCGAAATACTCGCCAAACAGCGAGAAGTGGATATGGTTCGGACGCCACGCGTTCGGATGATTGCCCCACGGATACGCGCCCGGCTTGATCGTCATGAAGCGATAGCGGCCTTCGTTATCGGTCAGGCAGCGGCCCGCGCCGAGGAAGTTCGGATCGAGCGGCGCGTCGTGCTGGTCGGCCTTGTGAACGTAGCGCCCGGCGGCGTTCGCCTGCCAGACCTCCACGAGCGTATTGCGCACCGGACGTCCGCCCTCGTCGAGCACGCGGCCCGTCACGATGATGCGCTCGCCGAGCGGCTCGCCGTTCTTCGCGGCGTTGCGCGTAAGGTCGTTGTCGAGCGCGCCGAGGTCGTCCGCGCCGTAGACGGGCACGCGGCGATTGCGCAGGTTTTCCTTCAGCGGGATCAGCGGCAGCGACGGGCTGCGCGAAACCGACGACCGGTAGCCCGGCGACAGATACGGCGGGTGCGAGGCCCAGTCGCGCGGCGTGAGGATGGGGGACGTCATGTCACTGTCTCCTGATGTTGTGACGTGAATAGGATATTTCTGGCGGCTACTTTATCGAACGCATCGAGTTATGGAAAATGATGTTTTGTGCGTCAATACATAACGGCTTGTCATGGATACCGACTTCACGAATACGCGCGTCAAGTTCCGTCATCTGCAGTGCTTTCTCGCGGTCACGCAGCTCGGCAGCGTGCAACGCGCGGCGGATAGCCTGTCGATCACGCAGCCGGCGGTATCGAAGACGATCGGAGAGCTCGAATCCATTCTAGGCGTGCGCCTGTTCGAGCGTGGGCGGCGCGGCGCGGTTCCGACGCGAGAAGGAAGGCTCTTCGCGCCACATGCGAGCGCGTGCGTGGCGGCGCTGCGCGAAGGCGTCGACATGTTGCTGCGAGAGCGCGGCGACATGCCGGGCGCAGTATCCATCGGCGTGCTGCCGACCGTCGCCAATGCGCTGCTGCCGCCCGCGTTCGCTGCGTTCCGGCAGCAGTGGCCCGCGATTTCGCTGAGCGTCGCGACCGATTCGAACGCGTCGCTGCTGGAAAAGCTCAAGGCGGGCGACGTCGATCTGGTCGTCGGGCGGCTGTCCGAGCCGGAGGCGATGCACGGGCTTTCTTTCGAGCAAATCTATCGCGAGCCGCTCGCGGTCGTCGTGCGCCGCGATCACCCGCTCGCGTTCGAAACGCCGCTCACGCCCGCGCTGCTCGCGCGCTTCGCCATTGTCGTGCCGCCGTTCGGCACGCTGATCCGACAGTCCGCCGAAAGCGTGCTGACCGCGTTCGGCGCGCATGCGCTGTCGGCGCTGGTCGAAACGTTGTCGGTATCGCTCGGGCGCTCGCTCGCGCTTCATAACGACGCGGTCTGGTTCGTGCCCGCCGGCGCGGTCGAGCACGATATCGCGCTCGGGCTGCTGACCGCGCTGCCGATGCCCTTCGCCGGCACCGACGAACCCATCGGCCTGATCCGGCGCAACGACGCGGCGCGCACGCCCGTCGAGGAATCGCTCGTCGATGCGATCCGCGAAGCGGGCCGCTCCCGTGCGGCGACGAAGTAAGCGCCCCGCGCGCGCAATTGACCGACGCCCGTGCGCGGCCCGCGGCTTGCTCAAGCAGCATTTACCGCGCACGTTTGGCGTGAACACAATACTATGACGAAAGACAGCGAAAGGACGCGATCGGCAACGAAAGGAGCCGTTGGCGGTCACACCGCACGTTGCCGCCGTATTTGCCCGCTCCCAACCGCGCCCGCCCCGCTTTCATGATGAAGACCGTACTCCTCGTCGACGACGACCCCGCCACTATCGAAGCCTGGTCCCTCTGCATGCAAGGCGAGGACTGCGCCGTTCTGAGCGCGGCGGACGGCAACGGAGCGTTGTCGATACTGGGCGAGCAGCGAGTGGATATCGTCGTGTCGGACTGGGTGATGCCGGGGCTCGGCGGCGCGCTTCTTTGCCAGACGATGAAAAACGACGCGGCGCTCGCGCACATTCCTTTTTTGATGATCTCGGGGCATCCGAATCCGCCCGCGTTCGTCAGCTACGACGGGTATCTGCGCAAGCCGGTGGACTTCGAAACGCTGGTCGCGGCGGTCAACCGGCTGTGCGCGGCCAAGAAGCGGCCGTTGTACTGACGCGTCGCGTCAGCGCAGTTCGGCGAGCGCGTCGTCCATCTGCGCCTGCGCGAGCCGGTTCAATTCCTGCGGGACATCGCATTCGAGCGGCAGCGCCGGCGTGACGATCACGCGGATATGCCCGCCGTGGTCCGGCCAGCCCTTCGCGGGCCATACCTTCCCTGCATCATGGACGACCGGCACCACCGGCACTTTCGTCGCGCAGGCGAGCCGCACGCCGCCCGAGGCGAGCTTGAGCGGCGCATCGTGGGCGACGCGCGTGCCTTCGGGAAAGATGACGACGGCATCGCCCTTCTTGAGCCGCGCCGCGCATTCGCGCGTGACCGCCTGATGCGCCTGGCGGATCGAGCCGCGATCCAGATGCACCATGTCGAGCCCGCGCAGCACCCAGCCGAAGAACGGAATGTTCATCAACTCGCGCTTGAACACGAAGCTGATGCGGCGCGGGAACAGCGCCATGAACGCGAGCGTCTCCCACGTCGATTCGTGGCGGCTCAGGATGATGAACGGCCCGTCCGGCAGATGCTCCAGCCCTGCGACCGAGGTCGTCACGCCGGCGATGACGCGCATCATCGCGACCATCGCGCGGCACCAGAGCTTCGCGAGCCAGTAACGGCCATTGCGGCCGACGAACGGAAAGAGCGGCAGGATCAGGATCGACCAGACGGTGCCGCTGCCGAGCAGGTAGGTGGCGAACAGCCACTTGACGAGTGTGCGGCGCATCGGGCTTGGCGGAATGAGAGTCAAGGATGAGTGGCGGGCAAGCCGCAAGCATAGCGTATCGGTCTTCGGGAGCTTTCATGCGCCGGCCACCGGGCGATGCAACAATGGCGGCGAGCGACATTCAAGGAGAACACGCGCGATGGATCAACAGCCGGTGACATTCGACGAAGGCATGCTCGACGTAGGCGATGGACACTCGATCTACTGGCGCGCGCAAGGCCCGCACGACGCGCCCGCGATGCTGGTCGTGCACGGCGGCCCCGGCGGCGCGATGAACGTGAAGTGGGCCGAAGCGCTCGAGCGCGAAGCGTGGCGCGTCGTTTTCTTCGACCAGCGCGGCTGCGGCAAATCGAAGCCTTTCGGCAGGCTCGAGCACAACGGCATCGACGCGCTCGTCGGCGACATGGAAAAGCTGCGCGTCGCGCTCGGCATCGAGCGATGGGCGATCTTCGGGGGCTCGTGGGGCACGACGCTCGGGCTCGCGTACGGCGTCGCGCATCCGGAGCGATGCACCGGCTTTCTGCTTCGCGGCGTGTTTCTCGCGCGCCGTGAGGACATCGACTGGTTTCTGTGGGACGTGCGCCGCGTGTTTCCGGAGGCGCATCGCGCGTTTCTCGATGCGATCGAGGCGGCGTGCGGCAAGCGCCCGGCCAGCGGGCAGGACATCCTGACGATGACCGAAGCGCCGCTCGCGCGTTTCGACGAAGCCGGCGCGAAGCTGGCGCGCGCGTGGACGCTGTACGAGACGACGCTTTCCGTGGTCAACAAGCCGGCGACGGAACCCGCCGACCAGGACAAGCGCCCGAGCGCCGAGGCGAACGCCGCCGCCGTCTCGATGGCGCTGCTCGAGCGTCACTACATGGCGAACGAGTTGCCGCCGACGCCGCTGTTGCCGGGCGTCGCGCGCATCGCGCATTTGCCGTGCCGCATCGTGCATGGCCGCTTCGATATGGTCTGCACGGCGGATCAGGCCGTGGAGCTGGCCGCGCACTGGCCGGGCGCGGAACTGGCCGTCGTCAGCGGGGCGGGGCACTGGACCTTCGAGCCGGGCAATCTGGCGGCGCTGCGGGCCGGCGCGCAGGCGCTGTCCGGCCTGATCGCGAAGGGGTGACGCGTCAGCGCGCTTGGAGCAGCAGCGCCCTCAGGGCAGCAGCGTCGGCGCGGCGTCCGAAAGACGCCGCCAGTCGAGATCGGCGCCGACGACGATCGCGCGACCGCCGCGCTGCGTCGCGATGGTGAGCGTCACGCATAGCGACGTGCCGGTGACCGACAGATACGGCGCGCTCGTGATGATCTGCTGGGGCCGCGCGCAGGCATCGACGAAATAGCCGCGATTGTCCCAGCGGCCGGTCGATGCATCCGCGATCGGCGCGAAGCGTTCGCTGCGCCGCCGCTCGCCCGCGCCCCGCAGCGTCGGATTGAACTGGCGGCCGGCTTCATCGAGGAAAAAGCAGCTTACGGTGGCCGGCAGCGCGAGTATTTCCGCGCACGCCGCCTCCATGCTTGCACCGCCCGCAATGCGCCGCGCGGCCTGTGAAAGATTCGCGCGATACGGCATCAGCAGCAAATCCGCAGCGAGGCGTTCGTTGCGGCGCGCCTGCGCGAGCAGGTCGAATGCGTCTTCGAAGAGCGGCGTGGCCGTGCCATGCAGGGCGAGATCTTCGCACGGTTTGCCGAACAGAAAGCCCTGCACGAAATCGACGTTGGCGCGCGCCGCGAGCAGCAGGTCGTCGCTTGTCTCGATGCCTTCGGCGACCACGAACATGCCCGACTGGTGCAAGAGTTCGACGAGCTTCGGCATCAGCGCATCGCGCAGATGAGCGTGCTTCTGCGCGCTCTGCGCGCGCACCAGACCGCGGTCGAGCTTGACGATGTCCGGCCGCAGCGTCAGCAAGCGGTCGATGTTGGAATGTCCCGCGCCGAAATCGTCGACGGCGACGAGAAAGCCCTGCGCGCGGAACGATCGCGTCGCGCTCGCGATGCGCTCCACGTCCGTGCCGCCCGACTCCAGCACTTCGATCACGAGTTGCTCGGGCGCAAGGCCGGCGTCGCGGGTGAGCGCCGCCAGTTCCTTTGCGTAGCCGGCGTGGGTGAACGTGGCCGGGTTCATGTTGACGAACAGCCAGTGCGCGGCAGGCAGGCGCGTTGCCGCGTTGCGCAGGTGCGTCAGATGGCTCATGCGGTCGAGTTCGTTGAGCGTGCCGGCGACGATCGCGCGGGCGAACAGATCGAACGGGCCGATCAGCGGGCCATCCCGCGTGCCGACGGGCCGGCCGCGCAAGAGCGCCTCATAGCCGATTGCGCGTTGGTGGGGAAGGCTGTAGATCGGCTGGAGATGCGTCGAGAGCGCGATCCCGTCGACGATTCCGTTGCCCGGCATCAGCACGTGCGCATCCGCTGGCGCTGCACACGGCGGGCGGGCGCGGGCCGAAGAAAGCAAGAGACAGCACACGGATCGATGAACGGCAGCACGGCAGTGACGCGAGCATGAGAGGGCGATGATCCCGTTATCGGCCTGTGGCTGGCGAACTTGAGCGGGTTGGGCGGTGCGCATCGTGCATCCTATTATTAGGTTGCGGTGATACGATCGCGCTGCACCCTGAGCCGCGCGTGGCTCGTCGAATCTGCGTTGAACTTCAAGAGAGACAACGATGGCGCAACAGAAAACCAACCCCAAACTCGAGCAGGCGCTGACGCGCGGCGACCTCGCAATCCGGCAGGCCAATTCGGGCCGCGCCACCGCGGTGCTGCGGGCGCTCGGCAAGATGATCGTCGAGGCGTCGTCGACGATCGGCGTCGAAGCGCATGTCGTGATCCATGACGGCGACAAGATCTACGATCCGGCAGACGGCGTATGGCCGCAGCAACTGCTGATCTCGCTCGACGGGCCGGTGGAAGACAACGACCCGGACGAGATCCGCACGGTCACGCTGCTCGCCGACACGCCCGGCACGGTCTTTCGCTGCGAGTGGCAGCGCGCGGACGGCAACCTCGGGCGGCAGGAAGGCCGACCGCTCGCGATGGTCGCGTTCATCACCGACGTCGACATTCCCTGGCTCGACGAGGAAGACTGAAATCGCCGTTGTGACGGTGCACGGCCGTACTAGTCGACTGCCGTTTCTCAATAACTTAATCGAAAAGTGTGCGGCTGCGCACCTTTCGGACGCCCCAGCGCAATCTCCAGATTTATCTTTTGGGCGGGAACCGGTAGGATGCCCTAAGGCACCGACGGTTGCGGTCGTCCATGACGCAACCGTGTCAGGCATGCAGCAACAAAGCGAATAGCAAAAGCAAATAAGACGAAAGCAGCGATGACGGGGCACCTCGCCCATCGCTGCCGTCCTGCGCTGGTGCAACGTGATGCGCGGCGTGAACGGGGGTTGTCCAGGTATGGCGTCGGTGATTCCAGCTTCCTTATCGAGATTCAGGCGGTCCGGCTCGTGGATCGACGACGCCCTGTACGCGGTTGCGGTGTACGCCGTGCCGGTGCTGATCGCGCTGGGCACGCTCGCCACGCTCTATTTCCTGCCGCGCCAATACGACTCGCGCGGCGCCGTCCCGCTGCCGTTGCGCGTGATCGTCGATCGCAGCGGCCTGCTGCGTCCCGCCGAGGCGCTTCAGGCATTGCGCGACGCGCCCGCCGTTTCGAGCTACAGCACCCGTCTCTCCGAAAAGCCCGTCTGGTTCGCTTTCACCGCGCCTCGCATGGGCGGCGATCTGTCGACCGCGATCGAATTACCGTCGCGTCACGCGCAAACGGTTGCGTGCTGGGATGCAGTGACGCTGAAGCCGATCGGCATCGCCGACCGCGACGGCGCGAGCGGCGCCATGCATCCGGTGAAGGCCGGTTTCTTCGTGCAGGCCGGCCACCTCTCCGCGCCGCTCACCATGCTGTGCCGCGGCACGTACTCCGGTCCGGCGCAGGTCAGCGTGCTGGCGTGGGACGGGCAGGCATTGCGCCGATCGGCGCTCGACTTCCAGGAAAGCTCCGGCCTGATCGCCGGCGGCTTGCTGACGCTCGCGGTTTTCGTCTTCGTCACGGCGATGATCAACCGCGAGTGGACCTACGTGATCTTCGCGGCGTGGCTCGTCGGCAATCTGCGCCTGTGCGCGAACGCGATGGGCTGGGACACCCAATGGCTCGGCCGCGTGCTGCCGGCGGAGTTCGTGCCGGCGATGCGGCAGATTACGTTCGCCGCGTACTACATTCTGACCGTTGCGCTCTTTGCACAACTGTTCCGGCGCGAGTTGCGGATCGTCGGCTACCGGTGGTTGCTGCGCGTCATTCAGTACGTGGGCGTCGTACTGCTCGTAGCGGCGTTCGCGCTGCCTTATGCGTGGTTCATTCCGACGCTCTGGGTCAGCGGCGCGCTGGCCATCGGCGTGCTGCTGTTCTTTCTGGCGCGGCTCGTGTGGATGGCGCGCTCGCGCACGGTGCTCTGGTATGTCGGCTCGCTGGCCGTGGTGTTGTTCGCCACGTTTTCCGAGCTGCTGGGCGCGGTGCTCGGGCTCAAGGTGTTGCTGGGCGGCGTCAATACAGTGATGGCCGCACTGTCGTCGAGCATGATGGCCGCGTTCGCCATTGCCGAGCAAATGCGCGCCGAGCGCGACTTCCGGCGTCAGGCGCAGATGGAGTTGCGCAACACCTACGAAGTCACGCCGATCGGCCTCTTCACGCTCGATGAACACGGTCACTTCGTGCGCGCCAATCCGGCCCTGCGCGCAATGCTCGATTTGCAGAAGTCCGACTACCGATTGCGCCACTGGCACGACTACTTCGAAGCGGGCGCGTGGGGCGCGTTGCAGGCGCTGGCCGCGAAGGGCAGCGACGGCGAACTGGAAATGGGCGGATCGGTCGAGCGTGGCACCGGCGAGCGGCGTTATCTTCTGAAGGCGATCCGCTGGAACGGATGGATCGAAGGCTCGCTGCAGGACACGACCGAGCGCTCGAAAGCGGTCGAGCGGCTGCGCTTTCTTGCCGAGCATGATCAGCTGACCGGCTCGCTGAATCGTCGAGGCGTCGAAAAGGCGATCGCCGCGCAAAGCGGGGAACCGTTGCCATACGCGCTCGCCTACGTGGACCTCGACCGCTTCAAGCTCGTCAACGACCTGTTCGGCCACCGCGCCGGCGACGAAGTGCTGCGGCAAGTCGCGGCGCGCATGCGGGCGCACTTCGCGCGCAGCTATCCAGTCGGGCGTATCGGCGGGGACGAGTTCGTTTGCGTGATGAGCGACACGCCGATCGAGGACGCCATCGCGCAAGCGCGCGAACTGCTGTCCATTCTTAGCGATGCGCCGTATCAGGTCGGTAATCGCGCGTTCCAGGTCAAGGCGTCGATCGGGCTGGTCGAGTGCTCGCAGGGCGTGCGCGTCGCCGACGCGCTTTCCCACGCCGATCGCGCTTGCCGCGAAGCGAAGAAGGTCACGCATACGCGCCTCGTCACGTATCGCAAGGGCGCGGCGGCATTCGAGGAGCGCGCCGAAGAACTGAAGCTCGTCGAAACGCTCGGCGGCAACCGGCTGCCAGCGGGCCTTTTCCTCGTGATGCAGCCGATCATGTCGCTCAAGGCGCCGAACGAATCGCTCAACTTCGAAGTGCTGCTGCGCATGCGCGCGCCGGACGGCACGACGCTGCCGGCGGGCAAGGTGATCGTCGCGGCGGAGGAATCGGGCAACATCGCGGCGATCGACCGCTGGGTAATTTCGACGCTGCTCGAATGGATCGAAACGCATCGCCATCAGTTGCGCAACACGCAGTTCATCTGCGTGAACCTGTCGGGTGGCTCACTCAACGACGAGCAGTTCATGGAGGACATCTTCGCGCTGTTCGCGCGGCATCGGTCCGTCGTGCCGTATCTGTGCCTGGAAATCACCGAAAGCGTCGCGCTGCACGATCTCGAGAACACGCAGCGTTTCATCGCGCGCGTTCATGAGATGGGCGGGAAGATTGCGCTCGATGACTTTGGCGCGGGCTATACGTCGTTCAAGTATCTGAAGTCGCTTTCCGCCGATGCGCTGAAGATCGACGGCGAATTCGTGCGCTCGATGTGCGCGCATCCGGCGGATGTCGCGATCGTCGAGGCGATCGTCGCGCTTGCCCGCAATCTCGGCATACAGAGCGTGGCGGAATGGGTCGAGGACCTCGACACGCTGCGCGCGCTGCAGGAAATCGGTGTCGACTACGTGCAGGGCTTCCTGATAGCGCGACCGCAGGACAGCTCGGCGATTCTCGCGGCGCACTCGGCGTCGAGCTTTATCAGCGATCCGGATGTGGTCGGCTTCGTCCAATGCCTGTCGGAACCGGGGCAGGCCATCGCCGTGGACTTCGAACGGCGCGCCCGCGCCGTGACTGCCCGCTGAGCGCGCAGTCAGTCTTGTCACGTTGCAACGCGGCTCAGGCGGCGTTCATTCCGTTCAGTATCTTTCCAGCCGCAATGGGAATGCGCGTGTCGTCCCATTGCGCGAGCCATTGAATCTCCTTGCGCGTGAAGTAATCGGGATGGTTGCGCAGCGCGAACTGCAGCGCATCGACAACGTGATCGCGGATGATTTGCGGTGCGTCGTCGTCGGTGACGATCGCGTGGAGGGCTTCGAGTGTGCATGTCTCATCAACATCGGTAAAGGTCTGCAGGAAACATACACCGGCCAAAATTGGGACAAAAAACCCACTGTTATAAAGTCATGTCTAGACAAGCTCTGCTGAAGAAGCTTTAAGTCTCACGCTGTAAGGACCGGGATTTCCCCAATACAACGCAGGTTGTATATACAAGAACATGGGCGCATTCCCAGAACCAACGCGCAGGAGCACCCATGACGTCGTCTTCCCGTTTCCGCGATACCGAGATTCGCGCGCCGCGCGGCACCCGTCTGAACGCAAAAAGCTGGCTCACCGAAGCCCCGCTGCGCATGCTGATGAACAACCTCGATCCCGACGTGGCCGAGAACCCGAACGAACTCGTGGTCTACGGCGGCATCGGCCGGGCGGCGCGCGACTGGGCGTGCTACGACAAGATCGTCGAGACGTTGCAACGCCTCGAAGCCGACGAGACGCTGCTGATCCAGTCGGGCAAACCGGTCGGCGTATTCCGGACGCATGAGAACGCGCCGCGCGTGCTGATCGCCAATTCGAATCTCGTGCCGCATTGGGCAAGCTGGGAGCACTTCAACGAGCTCGACGCGAAGGGCCTTGCCATGTACGGCCAGATGACCGCCGGAAGCTGGATCTACATCGGCAGCCAGGGCATCGTGCAGGGCACGTACGAGACGTTCGTGGAAGCGGGACGGCAGCATTACGGCGGCGACCTGAAGGGGCGCTGGGTGCTGACGGCCGGTCTCGGCGGCATGGGCGGCGCGCAGCCGCTTGCCGCGACGCTCGCGGGCGCGTGTTCGCTCAACATCGAATGCCAGCAGAGCCGTATCGACTTCCGCCTCAAAACCCGCTACGTCGATGAACAAGCCAGCGATCTCGACGACGCCCTCGCGCGCATCCGGCGCCACACGTCGGAAGGGCGCGCGGTGTCGGTGGCGCTGTGTGCGAATGCAGCCGACGTGCTGCCCGAGCTGGTGAAGCGCGGCGTGCGTCCCGACATGGTGACGGACCAGACGAGCGCGCACGATCCGCTCAACGGTTATCTGCCGAAAGGCTGGACGTGGGCGCAGTACCGCGATCGCGCGCAAAGCGATCCTGCGGGCACCGTGAAGGCCGCGAAGCAGTCGATGGCCGAGCACGTCCGCGCGATGCTCGCTTTCCGCGAGCAGGGCGTGCCGACTTTCGACTACGGCAACAATATCCGCCAGATGGCGAAGGACGAGGGCGTCGACAACGCCTTCGACTTCCCCGGCTTCGTGCCCGCCTATATCCGGCCGCTTTTTTGCCGGGGCGTCGGGCCTTTCCGCTGGGCGGCGCTGTCGGGCAATCCGGAGGACATCTACAAGACCGACGCGAAGGTGAAAGAGCTGATCGCCGACGACGCGCATCTGCACCACTGGCTGGACATGGCGCGCGAGCGCATCCGCTTTCAGGGATTGCCGGCGCGCATCTGCTGGGTCGGACTCGGACAGCGCGCCAAGCTGGGCCTCGCGTTCAACGAGATGGTGCGCAACGGCGAGTTGTCGGCGCCTGTCGTGATTGGCCGGGACCATCTGGATTCGGGTTCGGTCGCGAGTCCGAATCGCGAGACGGAGGCGATGAAGGATGGCTCGGACGCTGTGTCGGACTGGCCGCTGCTGAACGCGCTCCTGAACACGGCGAGCGGCGCGACGTGGGTGTCGATTCATCACGGCGGCGGCGTCGGCATGGGCTTCTCGCAGCACGCGGGCGTGGTGATCGTGTGCGATGGCAGCCGCGAAGCCGACGAGCGCATCGCACGCGTGCTGCATAACGATCCCGCCACCGGCGTCATGCGTCATGCGGATGCGGGCTACGACGTCGCGATCGACTGCGCGCGGGAACAAGGCCTCGACCTGCCGATGATCGCGCGATGAAGAAACTCTGGGGCCATTGCCACGCCGCGACGATGAAGGGCGGCGCGTATTCGATCATCGAGGATGCGGCGATCGTGACGGACGGCGCGCGCATCGACTGGATCGGCCCCCGCGCCGCTGCGCCGGCCGGGTTCGACGGCGAGAGCATCGACCTGGGCGGCGCCTGGGTGACGCCCGGCCTGATCGATTGCCACACGCATCTCGTCTTCGGAGGCGATCGCAGCGGCGAGTTCGAGGCGCGTCTGCAAGGCGCGAGCTACGCGGAGATCGCGGCGCGCGGCGGCGGTATCGCGAGTACCGTGCGGGCTACGCGCGAGGCCAGCGAGGACGCGTTGTTCGAAACGGCGAAGGCGCGGGCAATCGGCCTGATGCGCGACGGCGTGACCGCGCTCGAAGTGAAGTCGGGCTACGGTCTCGATCTCGCGAACGAGCGCAAGATGCTGCGCGTGGCGCGCCGCCTTGCCGATACACTCCCGCTCACCGTGCGCACGACGTGTCTCGCGGCGCACGCGCTGCCGCCCGAATTCGCGGGCCGCGCGGACGATTACATCGCCCACGTGTGCGACCCCATGTTGCCCGCGCTGGTCGATGAACATCTCGTCGACGCCGTCGATGCCTTCTGCGAGCACATCGCGTTCTCGCCGCAACAGGTCGAGCGGTTATTTCTCGCCGCGCAGAAACTTGGCGTGCCGGTCAAGCTGCACGCGGAGCAGTTGTCGTCGCTGCATGGGTCGGCGCTGGCGGCGCGGTATCGCGCGCTGTCGGCGGATCATCTGGAGTACATGACCGAAGACGACGCAATGGCGATGGCCCACGCCGGCACCGTCGCCGTGCTGCTGCCCGGCGCGTTCTACATGCTGCGCGAAACGCAGATGCCGCCTGTCGAGATGCTGCGCCGCCACGGTGTCGCGATGGCGCTCGCAAGCGATCTGAATCCGGGCACTTCGCCGGCGCTGTCGTTGCGCATGATGCTCAATATGGGCTGCACGTTGTTTCGCCTGACGCCGGAAGAAGCGCTGGCGGGCGTCACGGCTCACGCGGCGAGCGCGCTCGGCTTGCGCGAGACGCACGGAACACTGGAGGCGGGAAAGGCGGCGGATTTCGTCGCATGGCGAGTCAATCGCCCGGCGGAACTCGCCTATTGGCTGGGCGGTGTGCTGCTCAACCGGATCGTGCGAAACGGCGAGTACGTCGCGTTGCCGTCATCGGAGCGATGACACGACGCCTCGCCGTCCAGCGCGGTGTTACGTGCGCCGTGAGCGGATCATTCCATAAATGACGAGCAGGATGATCGCGCCGATCACGGAAGCGATCCATCCCGCCGGCTGACCCGGCTGATACCAGCCGAGCGCCCGGCCGACGTAACCCGCGATCAGCGAGCCAGCAATGCCGAGCACGATGGTCATGATCCAGCCCATGCTGTCGTCGCCCGGCTTGATAGCGCGCGCGATAAGACCGACGACGAGTCCGACGATCAAAGTACCGATGAAGGCAAGCATGCAGTTGCTCCTTGACTAAGTTTGCTGCTTATTGGCGAAGTACTGCCGGGCTGTCCCCGGTAGCTTCAAAGTAGCACGGGCAGCGGGGTTTAGGTATGACACCCGCCCGCCCCTGCGCGGAATAGGCCATACGGCCAAGACTCCTAGCACGCCGAATGCCAAGGTGTTCAGCAAGGTAGAATGCGTTGCATTGCTTCACACCGCAAAACGGCACTGCAACGCTATGACCGACTCACAATTTCCCTCCACCGACGACGCCATCCACGAAGACCGCCTGTGGCGCGACGACGGCTGGACCGCTCGCGTAATCAAGAACGAGGACGACGACGGCTGGGCCGTCGAGATGATCCAGGCAGGCGAAGCGGAACCCGCGCTTGTCGGCCCCTGGACGATGGGCCGCGACAAGAAGAACCCCAAGCCGCTCGATTCCGCGGCGTTCCGTACGCTGGTGAAGACGGCGTCGGAAGTGCTGCGACGCCACGAGCAGCAGCGGCACGCAATGCTGCACAAGAACGTGACCATCGACGTCGGCGGCGAGGACATCACCGTGGCGCTCGAGATCGTTCCCGACGAAGACGATCCGTACGCGAATCTCAAGGCGTTCGATCCATTGGGCGCGCAACTGGCGCACGTGCGCGTGTCGCCGGCGTTCAAGCTCACGAAGGCCAGCGCCGAACGATGGGCCGAGAACGGCTTCGAGAAGCCGAACTGAATTGTCCTCCGGCCGCTATGAAAAAAAATGCCGTCGCGCGTGAGCGCGACGGCATTTGTGTCTGACGAACGAATTAGTCTCTTTACTTGACGACGAACTCGATTCGACGATTCGCGAAGCGTCCGCTCGCCGTTTCGTTGTCGGCGACAGGATTGGCGTCGCCATAGCCCATTGCCGTGAGCGACTGAGGCGGCACGCCGTTCTTCACGAGAAACGCCCGAACGGCTGCGGCGCGTTCCTTCGACATTTCAATCTTGGCCGGCGCGCTGCCGACGCCATCCGAATAACCCGCCACTTCGAGCTTCACCATCGAGCCTTTCGCTGCGCAGCTCTTTAACAGTTGCGCGGTTTCGCCGAGCGTCGCGACTGCACCGTCGGGCAGGGCTGCGCTGGATCGCGCAAAGTTGACGACCTGCAAATCCAGCACCTTGGCGAGCTTGTCGCCGGAGCAGGCGTCGTCGGTGGCGAGAAGGGACTTCATCGCGCCGCGAAACGACTGCGTCGCCGTGGCGACGGCGCTGTCCACATCGAACGAACTGACCTGGAACATGCCGCCCAGCGTCTTGTTCAGGCGATCCGTCCAGCCGAGTTTGGAGTCGGCGGCGGCGCCGCTCAACTCGACCTTCGAGCCGATCAGCTTTGCCTCGGCGCCCGGCACCGCCATCAGCGGCGCGAGCGCCTTCAGACGCGAAAGCCACGTGGCCGGGCGCGTCGTGGGAACCACGGAGATGTTGGCGCTATAGCCGTTGGAGAAGCGGCGATTGAGCGTGTCGATCAATTGCTGTTTTTCCGCTTCCGTGCCGACCGTTGCCTGCACCGAAGGAACGCCCGTGTTGCTGACGCTGAACGCCAGTTGAGCGTCCTTCCAGTCTGCCGTCGATGCCGACGCGTCCGAAGCCGCAACCGGAGCGGCGGTGGATGCTGCGGTCGAAGCCGGAGCCGGAGCCGAGGCCGAGGCCGCGATCGGCGCCGATGCTCGCTCGTCGGAGGCCGCGACTTGACCGGGCGCTTCCGGTGCGGGCTGGGTGACCGTCGCGACAGGCGTGCCAGCGTTTTCATTCAGGTCGACGCTTTGCTTCTGCGTGAAGCCGCGGTAGTAGACGAGCGCAAGAATGCCGGCAAGCACCGCGAACAGCAGCCAGACCCATTTCTTTGAACTCTTCTGCGGACGCGCTTGCGCACGGGCGTGCAAGGGCGCGGAGGCCGTCATCGGCGCGGGCGACGGAGGGACCGGGGGCGGCGGCACCGCAGGAAGCGGCTTCGGTGCGCTCAGGGGCGCATACCCGCCGGCAGCGCCGGTCTGGGCAGCGGGCATTGCCGCCGCTTCCTCGGGCACTTCCAGCGTCGCGCCAGCGGCGTCGAGCCGCGCTCCGATGCTGCTCACGAAGCCGTCGACGTTGCCGAGACCGAGCGCACCCGCGACGCCATGCGACAGCGACGCGCGCATCTCGCCGATCTGGTCGCGCAGCAAGCCCGGCAGATTCGAGACGCTCGCCTGCGACAGCAGGAAGTGATGCTTGAGAATGCCGAACAACACGGCGGAGAGCATGCCGGCGAGCGCCGAGGTGGCCTGAACGGGCACGCCGGTTTCCGCCGACACGGCATCGGTCAGTGCGTCGATGCGCTGGCCGCATGCGCGCGAGGCGAGCAAATGGCCGGATGCTTCGAGGTGCTTGAGACCGGTCGTCGTGGTGATTGCATTGCGCAACTGATCGACAACGAAAGCATTCGCCTCCGGCGACATGATCGCGGCGTGCACGGCACGCGCACCGTCGCCGACCGCCGAGCGGTCCATGATCGACGCGACCAGACCAGGAGCGGTGCGTGCGGCGACTTGCTGCACGATCTGCGCAGGAATCCCGAACTTGTGCGAAAGCTGTTCGGCGATCTCGCTTGAGATCGCGGTATTGACCGCCTGAACCAGATTGATACTCATCGACTGCTATCCTTTTACTATGACGCCGAACGCGGGCGTAATGACGCGTGCATTCTATCCGTGCAGGTATCCTGAAAAGACGCGCGCATATTTCTTTACACAAGTGCCGTGCGCGCGCCACTCGGTCGGGCACGACGGAGCTCCGCGCTTGACAGCGCATGCTAAGTGCACGTGCGGTGCGCGCTCAAAGCGGGCGCGATGAAGAGCTGGAGAAGATCCGGGCGAGGCGCCGGGCGGCCGCGGCAAGCCACGACTGGTCTGCTGGGCTTTGCGCGCTGCCGCCCGGCCGCGCAGGGCGCACGGACAACACCGGGCCCGGCGGAACGAACCTTCGATACGATGCGTCGAGCGGCGAAGTCCAGGCGCACGTGCGGCAATCGTGCTTCGTGCACGTATTGCAGGGAGGTTGATCGCGGTACATGGAAGGGTCCGATTTGGAGTACCAGCGCATCATGTGCGATCTCGTCACGATTGACGATCGGACGGTTCTGAAGAACTCTTAGACTTGCGGAAAAAGGCGGCAAAAAACCTTCGGATAGCCAATCGGCCGATGAAACGGTGAACCAACCAGGAGACGAAGAAAATGCACTATTTATTGATCTATGAACTGGCGCCCGACTATCTGGAGCGCCGGGCGCAATTCCGCGATGAACATCTGAAACTGGCGTGGCAGGCGGTCGAGCGCGGCGATATCGTGCTGGCTGGTGCGCTCGACAGCCCTGCTGACCGCGCGATGCTGCTCTTCGACGGCGAATCGCCGGCGGCCGCCGAGGCGTTCGCGCAAAGCGATCCCTACGTCACCAACAAGCTCGTCGAACGCTGGGAAGTGCGCAAGTGGAACACGGTGGTCGGCGAAGACGCGGCCACGCCCGTGCGCTAGGTTCGATCAGGCCTCGGCGGGTTCGTCGGAACGCCGCCGCGCCGCGCGATACAGGCTCGTGAGCGTATCGTCCACTTGCTGCGACCGCTCGAAGAGCGCCGCGAGCCAATCGACGAAAGCCGATACGCGCGGCGTCGCCTGGCGGCTCTTCAGGAACGCGACCGATACCTTCAGCGGCGGCGACTTCCATTGCGGCAGCACTTCCCGCAGTTGTCCCGAGCGCAGATAAGGCTGCGCTGCGATCCGCAGCGGCTGGATCAGCCCGAGCCCTTGCAGGCCGCACGCCAGATACGCGTGCTCGTCGGCGACCTGCACGAAGCCGCGCATGCTCATCAAGTGCGGTTTGCCGTTCACGTCGAACTCGAAATCGGCGGGGCGGCCGCTCTTTTCCGGCATGCAATTCACCGCGACGTGCTGCGCGAGTTCGTCGAGACTCGCGGGCGTGCCGTGCCTTTCCAGATAGGCGGGGCTCGCGCACGTCACCTGTTCCAGCAATCCGAGCCGGCGCGCGACCAGCCCCGAATCCGGCAACTCGCCCAACTGCACACTGCAGTCGACGCCTTCGCCGACCAGGTCCACGTTACGCATGCCGATGCCGATCGACAGCTCGATCTGCGGATAGCGCGCATGGAACTCGGGCAGCGCGGGCACGACGATCGACGTGGCGACGGTATCCGGCATCTCGACGCGCAGGCGTCCGCGCAACCGCTCTTCGCCTGCGGCGAAGCCGGAGTCGAGCTCGTCGATGTCAGCGAGAATCCGGGCGCAGCGCTCGTAGTAGGCGGCGCCGTCGACGGTGAGGTTCAGGCGCCGGGTCGTGCGTGCGAGCAGTTGCACGCCGACCAGCGCTTCGAGTTGTTGCACGGTCGTCGAAACGCTCGCGCGCGGCATGCCGAGCGACTCGGCGGCGCGCGTGAAGCTGTTCGTATCGACGACACGCGTAAAGACACGCATGGCATGAACGCGATCGATCACAGTGAGTTTCCTTGTTCCCGATGAATGGCGATGCGCTAGGACGCACCGGCGATGACATCATCGTAAGGACCGTGACAGCGCGCGTGAATACACAAAAGTCGACAATTCTTGCCTGATTCTTCCGGGGGTGAAAATCAAAGAGTCGGCATCTCGCCGCGCAGCCGTCCCGCCACGCCAGAGAAGTCCCTTCCCGACGGCGCCTGATAGAGCCGCAGCCCCATCTCGGGAAGAATCGACAGCAGATGGTCGAAGACATCGCCCTGAATGCGCTCGTATTGCGCCCACGCGGTCGTTGCGGTGAAGCAGTAGACCTCGATGGGAATGCCTGCCGATTCCGGCTCCATCATGCGGACCATGATCGCCATGTCCTGCCGTATCTCCGGATGATGCTGCAGGTACGCAACCCCGTACGCGCGAAACGTGCCGATGTTCGTCAGCCGCCGGCGATTCGCAGGCTCCTCGGCCAGTTCCCCGAGATTGCGGTTCGCCTGCTCGACTTCGGTCTGCTTCTGTTGCAAATAATCGTGCAGCAGTCGAAAGCGCAGCATGCGCTCGGTTTCCTCATCGGTGAGAAAGCGCACGCATTGCGCGTCGATGCGCATCGTTCGTTTGATGCGCCTTCCGCCCGATTCGAACATGTGCCGATAGTTGCGATAGCTCTCCGAAAAGAGCTTGTAGGTCGGCACGGTGGTGATCGTGTTGTCCCAGTTCTGCACCTTCACCGTATGCAGCGCGATGTCCTTTACCGCGCCGTCCGCGAGGGCTTGCGGCATCTCGATCCAGTCGCCGATGCGCAGCATGTCGTTCGACGTGAGCTGCGTGCTTGCGACGAGCGACAGCAGCGTGTCCTTGAACACGAGCAGCAGCACGGCAGAAAGCGCGCCGAGGCCGGATAGCATCCAGAGCGGCGAGCGGTCGATCAGAATCGACAGCACGAGCACACTGCACACCAGTGCCAGCGCGAGCTTGCCGATCTGGATATAGCCTTTGATCGAGCGCGTCTGCGCCTCCTTGCTCGCGGCATAGACGTCCTGCCACGCGGACAGCGCGCTGCCCGCCGCGAGGAACACGCAGACCCACGCGCAGCCATGCGCGACGCGTTCGATCGGCGCGGCCCATCGCCCGATATGCGGCACTTCGCCGATGCCTAGCGCGACGACCGCGAACGGCGCCGCATACCACAGCCGCTGATATGCGCGATGCCGGATGAACGCGCGATCCCACGCCGCGTGTCCCGCGAGCACCAGCAGCCGATGCGCGATGCGCAGCAGCACACGCGCGATGACCCATTGCACGAACTCCGCGATGACGAAGAGCGCGAACAATCCCACGATGAGTTGCGCCCAGGGTTGCGTCGGAAGGTGCTGCGAGAGGCTGTCCGGAAGGAAGTCGAAGTTCATGCGTCGATGTCGGCTCGTAAGCGATACGTCCCGTATTGTGCATGAACGTGCATGGGCGTTTGACGCATCGCGTGACGTCATCGAAAACCCGAGTTCGATGAAAATGAATTTTTTTCGGCGGCCGTTTTAGGTAAACATGCTTTCATCGCGACTACCCGACGAGCGTGCCGCCGCCTCATGTCCCGCCGTTTTCCGGTTTTACCGCCGATCAGCGCCGACGAACCGATCGCGACGCGCATCGCTGCCGCGATGCCGGCGCTCACGCCGGTCCATCAGCGCATGGGCGCGTTCGTGCTGGCGAACCTGTTTCGCTCGGCGACCATGCGCATCGACGAATTCGCCGATGCCGTCGGTGCGTCCATCGCGACGGCGAACCGCTTCGCGCGGGCGCTCGGCTTCTCGGGCTATCCGGCGTTTCGCGATGCGCTGGTACGCGGCTTCGAAGCGACGATCGCACCCGTCGAACGTTTGCGCTCGTCGCTCGAAACGCCGGCGAGCGGGGCCGAAGTGTTCGACGCGTCGCTCGCGCAGGCGGCGTCGAATGTGCGGCTGGCGCAAGCATCGGTCGATGCGGCGAAGGCCGATGCGCTCGTCGACGCCGTGCTCGGCGCGAATCGCGTGTTCGTGCTGGGCTACGGCGCGAGCGCGTTTCTCGCCGGGCTGCTGGAGCATGGGCTCACGCCGTATTGCGCCAATGTGCAGTCGCTGGCGCTCGCGGGCGGGCCATCGCATGCGGCGCGCCGGTTGTACACGGCGTCGCGCGAAGACGTGCTCGTCGCAATCGCATTTCCCCGCTATGTCGATGACACCATCACGCTCGCGCGGCAGGCCCGCGAACATGGCGTGCGCGTCGTCGCACTGACCGATAGCGGCGCGTCGCCGCTCGCACGCGTCGCGGATCTCGTGCTCGCCATCCGCGCCGAACGCCGGCTCGCCGCGAATTGCGACACGGCCGTGCTGGCGGTCATCGAAGCGCTGTGCGACGCGGTCGCGCATCGCGCGAAACGATCCGTGGAAGCGGCGTCAGGACTCGCGGAATCCGTGCTGCCGTGGCTCGCGGCTGCATCCATCGAACAAATAACTCGAACGGAGCCGCGCGAACCATGAGCGCCATTCCAGTCATCGCGATACACGGCGGCGCGGGCACGATCCTTCGCTCGGCCATGAACGCCGACGCCGAAGCGCGCTATCACGCTGCGCTCGCCGGCGTGCTGCGCGCGAGCGAACGCATCCTCGCCGGCGGCGGCCGCGCCCTCGACGCCGTCACCGAAGCCGTGCGCCTGCTCGAAGACTGTCCGCTCTTCAATGCGGGCCACGGCGCCGTGTTCACGGCGGCGGGCACGCATGAACTCGACGCGTCGATCATGGACGGCGCGACGCTCCAAGCCGGGGCGATCAGTTGTGTCACGCACCTGAAGAACCCGGTCCTCGCCGCGCGCCGCGTGCTCGAGGTGAGCGAGCACGTGATGTTCACCGCGGCCGGTGCGGAAGCGTTCGCGCTCGAGCAAGGGCTCGAGTTCGTCGAGCCGCTGTATTTCCATACCGATGCGCGCTATCAGCAGTGGCTGAAGGCGCGCGGCACATCGCGCACCTTGCTCGATCACGATGCGGCCTCGCAGGCCACGGACGAAGACGATCCGCTCGATCCCACGAAGAAGTTCGGCACGGTCGGCGCGGTGGCGCTCGATGCGAACGGCCATCTCGCCGCCGCGACATCGACGGGCGGCGTCACGAACAAGCAGGCTGGCCGCGTCGGCGATGCGCCTTTGATCGGCGCGGGCTGCTATGCGAACGATGCGACCTGCGCCGTCTCCACGACCGGAACCGGCGAGATGTTCATCCGCATGCTCGCGGCGTATGACGTGTCCGCGCAAATGGCGTATCGCGGCGTGACGCTGGAAGAAGCCGCACGCGATGTCGTGATGCACAAGCTGCCGCGCATCGACGGACGCGGCGGGCTCATCGCCGTCGATGCGAAGGGCAACGTCACGCTGCCGTTCAATACCGAGGGGATGTATCGCGGTTATGCGCATGTGAACGCAACGCCGGTCACGGCGATTTACCGCTCATGACGACGACGCTCACCCTGCCTGATTCTCGCGTAATCGACGTGCGCGATCTGTCGGTCACGTTCCGCTCGCGCTCGCGAATCATCGAAGCCGTGCGCGGCGTTTCGTTCACGGTGGATCGCGGCGAAACGCTTGCGATCGTCGGCGAATCGGGCTCGGGCAAGTCGGTGACGTCGCTTGCGCTGATGCGGCTCGTGGAGCACGGCGGCGGTGCGATCGCGGCGGGCAGCATCGCGTTTCGCCGGCGCAACGGCAACGTGCTCGATCTGGCGCGCGCCTCGTCAGCGACGATGCGCACCGTGCGCGGCGCGGACATCGCGATGATCTTTCAGGAGCCGATGACATCGCTCAATCCGGTCTTCACCGTCGGCGATCAGATTGCCGAAGCGATCTCATTGCATCAGGGCAAGAGCCGCCCGGAAGCGCGCCAGGAAGTCTTGCGCCTGCTCGACCTCGTGCGCATTCCGGAAGCGCGCAACGTGTTCGCACGCTATCCGCATCAGCTTTCAGGCGGCATGCGCCAGCGCGTGATGATAGCGATGGCGCTTTCGTGCAAGCCCGCGCTCCTCATCGCCGACGAACCGACGACCGCGCTCGACGTGACGATCCAGGCGCAGATTCTGCAACTCGTGCGTGGCCTGCAGGACGAGATGAACATGGCCGTGATCTTCATCACGCACGATATGGGCGTCGTCGCGGAAGTCGCGGATCGCGTGCTGGTGATGTATCGCGGGGAGAAGGTGGAAGAAGCGGCATCGGAGGCAATATTTCGGAAGCCGAAGCAGTCCTACACGAAGGCGCTGCTTGCCGCTGTGCCGACGCTCGGCGCGATGCACGGCACGCACCGTCCGGCGAAGTTTCCGATTGTCGAGGTCGAGCCGGCGGACGCCGCTCCCGACGATGCCAGCGCGCTGCGGCCATCGGCGGCAGTGGAGCAGCAGGTGCAGCCCGCCGTCGATGAAACCAGTGCGCCCATTCTTCGCGTGCGCGATCTGGTCACGCGCTTTGCAGTGAAAACCGGGCTTTTCGGGCGCACGACCGCGGCGGTGCATGCGGTCGAGCGCGTCAGCTTCGATCTGCGGCAGGGCGAAACGCTCGCGCTCGTCGGCGAATCAGGGTGCGGAAAATCGACGACGGGGCGTTCGCTCCTGAGGCTCGTCGAAAGCCAGAGCGGTTCGATCGAGTTCGACGGATGCGACATCAGCGCATTGCAAGGCCCCGAATTGCAGGCTTTGCGCCGCAATATCCAGTTCATCTTTCAGGACCCGTTCGCGTCGCTCAATCCGCGTCTGACCGTCGGCTTTTCGGTGATGGAGCCGCTGCTCGTGCATGGCGTGGCGAGCGGAAAGGAGGCGCAGGCGCGAGTCGACTGGCTGCTCGAGAAAGTCGGCTTGCCGCCGGAAGCCGCGCAACGTTATCCGCATGAATTCTCGGGCGGGCAGCGTCAGCGCATTGCGATCGCCCGTGCGCTTGCGCTGAACCCGAAGGTCGTCATCGCGGATGAGTCCGTCTCCGCACTCGATGTCTCCGTGCGCGCGCAGATCGTGAATCTGATGCTCGATTTGCAGCGCGAACTGGGCATCGCGTATCTGTTCATCTCGCATGACATGGCGGTGGTGGAGCGCGTGAGCCATCGCGTCGCGGTGATGTATCTCGGGCAGATCGTGGAGATCGGGCCGCGTGCCGCCGTGTTCGAGGCGCCGCGTCATCCGTACACGAGAAAGCTGATGAGCGCGGTGCCCGTTGCCGATCCCGCGCGCCGTCATGCGCAGCGCATGCTCGCCGCCGATGAAATCCCCAGCCCGATACGCAAGCTCGGCGACGAGCCGACGGTCGCGAAGCTCGTCGCGGTCGGGCCGGATCACTATGTCGCCGAGCATCATGTCGGCGGCGCGTATTAGGTTTCCGGAAGCACATCGTAGCGAACCATAACGTCAAGCAAAGGAGTTCACGATGCCGTCCTCTCGTTCCCTCACGCTGCGCCGCGTTTTCACCGCGAGCGCAGTCGCCTCGATGATCGCGTGCGGTTCCATGACTGCGTATGCGCAAAGCACTGCGGTCATGGCCGTCGCTTCGACCTTCACGACGCTCGATCCCTACGACGCCAACGACACGCTCTCGCAGGCCGTGTCGAAGTCGTTCTATCAAGGGCTCTTCGGCTTCGACAAGGACATGAGGATCCAGAACGTGCTCGCCACGAGCTACGAAGCGAGTCCCGATGCAAAGGTCTATACGATCCATCTGCGGCAGGGCGTGAAGTTCCACGATGGCGCCGACTTCAACGGCGATGCCGTGAAGGCGTCGTTCGACCGCGTGATCGATCCGGCGAACAAGCTCAAGCGCTATAACCTCTTCAACAAGATCGAGAAGACCGAAGTGCTCGATCCGTACACGGTCAGAGTCACGCTGAAGATTCCGTTCTCCGCGTTCATCAACGTGCTTGCGCATCCCTCGGCGGTGATGATGTCGCCGGCCGCGCTTCAGAAGTACGGCAAGGAGATCGCGTTTCATCCCGTTGGAACGGGACCGTTCGAATTCGTCGAATGGAAGCAGACCGACGACCTGAAGGTGAAGAAGTTCGCAGGCTACTGGAAGAAGGGTTATCCGAAGATCGACATGATCGACTGGAAGCCTGTCGTGGATAACAACACGCGAGCGGCGCTCATGCAGACGGGCGAAGCGGACTTCGCGTTCCAGGTGCCGTTCGAGCAGGCGGCCACGCTCAAGTCCAGTCCGAAGGTCGATCTGATCGCCGCGCCGTCGATCATCCAGCGTTACATCAGCATGAACATGGGTCAGAAGCCCTTCGATAACCCGAAGGTGCGCGAGGCCCTCAACTATGCGATCAACAAGGAAGCGCTCGTGAAAGTCGCGTTCGCGGGCTATGCGATGCCGTCCGAGGGCGTCGTGCCGCAGGGCGTCGACTATGCGACGAAGCTCGGACCGTGGAAATACGATCCGGCGAAGGCCCGCCAGTTGTTGAAGGAAGCGGGCTATCAGAACGGCTTCGAAACGACGCTCTGGTCCGGCTACAACCACACGACCGCGCAGAAGATCATTCAGTTCGTGCAGCAGCAACTCGGACAAGTGGGCGTGAAGGCGTCGGTCGAGGCGCTCGAAGCGGGGCAGCGCGTGCAGCGTGTGGACAGCGCGCCTGATCCGGCCACCGCGCCCGTGCGGATGTACTACATCGGCTGGTCCTCGTCGACGGGCGAAGCGGACTGGGCGATATCGCCCTTGCTTGCGAGTTCGTCCATGCCGCCGAAGCTGTCGAATACGGCGTACTACAAGAACGAGAATGTCGATGCCGACTTGCAGAAGGCGCTCGCGACCACCGACCGCAATGAGAAAGCCGCGCTCTACGCCGACGCCCAGAAGCGCATCTGGGCCGATGCGCCGTGGATCTTTCTCGTCACCGAGAAAGTGGTCTACGCGCGCAGCAAGCGGCTTTCCGGCGCGTACGTGATGCCGGATGGCTCGTTCAATTTTGATGACATCGCCATCAAGTAACGATGCTCAATTTCCTTGCGAAGCGTCTGCTCGGCCTGCTGCCGACGCTCTTCATCGTCGCGGTGCTGGTGTTTCTGTTCGTGCATCTGTTGCCCGGCGATCCCGCGCGTCTCGCAGCCGGAGCCGAAGCGGACGAAGCAACGGTCGCGCTCGTGCGTGCCGATCTCGGTCTCGACAAGCCGCTGCCGCAGCAACTGGTGAGCTTCTTCAGCAAGGTCGTGCACTTCGACTTCGGCATGTCGACGCGCAGCAAGCGGCCCGTCAGCACCGAGATTGCCGAGCGCTTCATGCCGACGCTATGGCTCACGCTCGCCAGCATGGTGTGGGCGGTGGTGTTCGGCATGGCGATCGGCATCGTGTCGGCGGTGTGGCGCAACAAATGGCCCGATCGCATCGGGATGACGCTCGCGGTGTCGGGCATATCGTTTCCGGCGTTCGCGCTGGGGATGCTGCTCATCGAAATCTTCTCGGTGAAGCTCGGCTGGCTGCCGATCGTCGGTGACGGCAGCTGGCAAAGCTATGTGCTGCCGTCGCTCACGCTCGGCGCGGCGGTGGCCGCCGTCATGGCGCGTTTTACGCGGGCATCGTTCGTCGAAGTGCTGGGCGAGGACTTCGTGCGAACCGCGCGAGCGAAGGGCGTGCATGAGCCGATGGTCATCGTGAAGCATTGTCTGCGCAACGCGATGATTCCCGTCGTCACGATGATGGGGCTGCAGTTCGGCTTCCTGCTGGGCGGCTCGATCGTCGTCGAGAAAGTGTTCAACTGGCCGGGCCTCGGACGCCTGCTCGTGGATGCCGTCGAAATGCGCGATTACCCGGTGATTCAGGCCGAAGTGCTGCTGTTCTCGCTGGAGTTCATCGTCATCAATCTGGTCGTGGACCTGCTCTATGCAGTCATCAATCCGACCATCCGGTTCAAGTGAGGAACGCATGAGTGTCACCGCCAGAGTCGCCAGCAGCGGCCAGCAGGAAATACGCACGCCGTGGAGCGAGTTCTGGCGCAAGTTCAGGCAGCAGCATGTCGCGCTGGTCGCGGCGGTGTTCGTGCTGCTGCTCGTTTTCATTGCGATCATCGCGCCTTATATCGCACCGTATGATCCAGAACACTACTTCGATTACGACGCGCTCAACGCGGGACCATCGGCAAGCCACTGGTTCGGCGTCGATTCGCTGGGCCGCGATATCCTGAGCCGCATTCTCGTCGGCAGCCGCATTTCGCTGACGGCGGGCCTGGTGAGCGTCGTGATCGGCGCGGTGATCGGCACGCTCTTCGGCCTGCTCGCTGGCTATTACGAAGGCTGGTGGGACCGCATCGTGATGCGCATTTCCGACGTGCTGTTCGCGTTTCCCGGCATCCTGCTCGCGATCGGCGTCGTGGCGATTCTCGGCAACGGCATGGTGAACGTCGTGTTCGCCGTCGCCATTTTCAGCATTCCCGCGTTCGCGCGGCTCGTGCGCGGCAACACGCTCGCGCTGAAACATCTCACGTATATCGAGGCGGCGCGCAGCATCGGCGCATCGGACTGGACGATCATCGTGCGGCATATCCTGCCGGGCACGATATCGTCGGTGATCGTGTACTTCACGATGCGCATCGGCACGTCGATCATCACGGCGGCCAGTCTTTCGTTTCTCGGTCTGGGCGCGCAGCCGCCGACGCCCGAGTGGGGCGCGATGCTCAACGAAGCGCGCGCCGACATGACGATGGCTCCGCATGTCGCGATCTTCCCGAGCCTCGCGATCTTCTTCACGGTGCTCGCGTTCAATCTGCTTGGCGACGGCTTGCGCGATGCGCTCGATCCGAAGCTAGACCGGCCATGAAGAAGGCACCGCATATCGGCGTGCTGCAAGCGGGCGCACGCGGCACGATCGCGGATGTCGCTGGCGTGAGCGTCGGACATTGCACGCTCGATGCAGGCGACGTGCAGACAGGCGTGACCGTCGTGCGTCCGCATGACGGCGACGTGTATCGCAGCAAGGTTCCCGCTGCGGCGTGCGTGATCAACGGCTTCGGCAAGAGCATGGGGCTGGTCCAGATCGAAGAACTCGGCGTGCTCGAAACGCCGATTGCGTTGACCAATACATTTTCTGTCAGCACGATAGCGCATGCGCAGATTGGTTCGGCATGCGAAGCAAATGAGAAGATCGGGCGCGACTGGCCCAGCGTGAATCCGCTCGTTCTCGAATGCAACGATGGCTATCTGAACGACATGCAGACGTTCGCCGTCGAAGACCCGCACTACCGCGATGCGCTCGCCGCCTGTTCGAAGGACTTCGCGCGCGGCGCGGTGGGCGCGGGACGCGGCATGTCGTGCTTCGAACTGAAAGGCGGCATTGGCACGGCCTCGCGCATTGCACACATCGAAGGGCGCGCGTACACGACAGGCGCGCTCGTGCTCGCGAACTGCGGGCGCCTGCCGCAACTCACTATCGCGGGCGATGCGGCAGGGCGGCGGCTGCACGCGGCGATGCAATCGAACGCCGGCCCCGAACAAGGCTCGATCATCATGCTGGTCGCCACGGACGCGCCGCTCGATTCGCGTCAGCTGCGCCGCCTCGCGATGCGCGCCGCAGCGGGACTCGCGCGCACCGGCTCCGTTTATGGTCACGGCAGCGGCGACATCGCGCTGGCGTTCTCGACGGCGTACGCGGTCCCGCATGACGCCGCTTTCATCGCGATGCCGCCGCTCGTCAGCGATGCCTTCATCGATCCGTTGTTTCAGGCGACTGCCGACAGCATTGAACAGGCCGTGCTCGATGCGCTTTTCAGCGCGGAAAGCGTGACTGGCCGTGATGGTCATCGGCGGATGTCGCTGACGGATGCACTTGCAGCGCAACCTTGAGCGGACCCGGCCGGCGCGCTCGATTGCCTTTCGGCAATGTCGTTCATGTTACGGTGCGAAGCTGAAGTATCGTTAGAATGCCGATAGCTGGCTCTCGCAGGCGAAGTTCATGCACGACGTAAAGCTCGAACACAACGATGACATGGCGCTCGATCCCGCCGATCCCGCGCTCGTCATGCGCGGCTCGCTTTTCATCGACGGCCGCGAGGCGGGCTGCTGGGAAGCGCGGCGCGACGGCACGTGGGCGGCGCATCTGCGGCACGAGCGAGGATGGATCGTCGAGCCAAGCCGCGCTGCGCTCGTCGAACGGCTCGCGAACTTTCATTCAGATCACTAAGTTTATTCATGTACCTGTCGATTTTCGCCGTGGGACTCGGCGGCGGCCTCGGTTCGCTGCTCCGATGGGCGCTCGGTCTGCGCCTGAACGCCATCTTCCCGAACCTGCCGCTCGGCACCTTCACGGCCAATGTCATCGCGGGGTACATCATCGGCGTGGCGGTGGCGTTTTTCGCGCGCTTTCCGGACATTTCGGTCGAATGGCGTCTCTTCGTCATCACCGGATTGATGGGCGGGTTGTCCACGTTCTCGACGTTTTCCGCAGAAGTGGTCGCGCATCTTCAGCAGGGACGGCTCGGCTGGGCGTTCATCGAGATCGCGACGCACGTCGGCGCGTCGCTTCTGATGACCGCGCTCGGGATCGCGACCGTCGCTGCGGCGAGCTGATGCCGCCACACCTTTTCGCGTTTGCCCCGCGCCTGTTCCCTACAATTTCGTCCCGCGTCAACTGACGCTCCACTTCGCTGCGCCTGCAGCGGCTTTACTCATTGACCGCAAGAAAGAAGGTGAAAGACATGTCCGTGTTCCCGCTTATCGAAATCAGACCGTACCGGCCGAGCGATCTCGACGGCATCATCGATCTGTTTCTGCGCGCGGTGCGCGAGACGGCATCGGCCGATTACAACGAAAAACAGATCGAAGCGTGGGCGCAAGCCGACCCCGACGAATGGGCGCTGGCCCGTGCGAGCCGCCCGACCTGGGTGGCGTTCACGGACGGCCAGCTCGCCGGTTTCGCCGATCTCGAGAAGAACGGGCTCATCGACATGATGTTCGTGCACCCCGATCATCAGCGCAAAGGCGTGGCGACGGCGCTGCTCGCGCGCATCGAAGCCGAAGCCGACGAAGCCGGCATTCGCGTCCTGCACACCTATTCCAGCGCGACGGGCCGGCCGTTCTTCGAGTATTGCGGCTTCACGATGCTGCTCGCCCGCGCAGCCGTCATGCGAGGCCAGCGGTTCGTGCAGCTCGTCATGGAAAAAGTGCTGTAGCGCTCGCTGCATCTGTATAGACAAGACGCGGCATCTTGGGATTTCGTCTCAGTGGAATCCCGGGGTCCCCCTTGTTTCGTCGTTTATGCGCGTTTAGACTGGCGTCTAACTTGTATAGACAGGACGAAACATGATTACGCTGACGCCCGGGAAACTCACGCTGCCGCAACTGCGCCGCATCGCACGCGGCTCCGACTCGCTGCGCCTCGATCCGGCAAGCTTCGACGGCATCGACGCGAGCGCGCGCGCCGTTGCCGCGATCGCCGCCAAGGGCGATCCCGCTTACGGCATCAATACGGGCTTCGGGCGGCTCGCCAACACGCACATCCCGGCTGACCAACTCGAACTGCTGCAGCGCAATCTGGTGCTGTCGCATGCGGTTGGCGTCGGCGAGCCGATGTCGCGCCCGGTCGTGCGCCTGCTGATGGCGCTCAAGCTGTCGAGTCTCGGGCGTGGTCATTCGGGCATTCGCCGCGAAGTGATCGAGGCGCTGATCACGCTGTTCAACGCCGACGTGCTGCCGGTCATCCCCATCAAGGGCTCGGTCGGCGCATCGGGCGATCTCGCGCCGCTCGCGCATATGTCGACGGTGCTGCTCGGCATCGGCGACGTGATGGTGCGCGGCGAACGCGCAAGCGCCATCGACGGCCTCGCGGTCGCCGGGCTCAAGCCGCTCACGCTCCAGGCAAAGGAAGGGCTGGCGCTGCTCAACGGCACGCAGGCGTCGGCGGCGCTCGCGCTGTACAACCTCTTCGCAATCGAAGACCTGTTCCGTACCGGGCTGGTGGCGGGCTCGCTGTCGGTGGATGCGGCGGCGGGTTCAGTCGTGCCGTTCGATGCGCGTATCCACGAGTTGCGCGGGCATCGCGGGCAGATGGACGCGGCAGCCGCGTATCGCACGTTGCTGCAAGGCTCGGGCATCAATCTGTCGCATGCGGATTGCGAGAAAGTGCAGGACCCGTACAGCCTGCGCTGCCAGCCGCAAGTGATGGGCGCATGTCTCGACCAGATGCGCCACGCGGCCGACGTGCTGCTGATCGAAGCGAACGCCGTTTCCGATAATCCGCTGATTTTCCCCGATACCGGCGAAGTGCTGTCGGGCGGCAACTTCCATGCGGAACCCGTCGCGTTCGCCGCCGACAATCTCGCGCTCGCCGCAGCGGAAATCGGCGCGCTGGCCGAGCGCCGCATCGCGCTTCTGATCGACGCGACGCTGTCGGGCCTGCCGCCGTTCCTCGTGCGCGATGGCGGGGTGAATTCCGGCTTCATGATCGCGCACGTGACGGCGGCGGCGCTGGCATCGGAGAACAAGACGCTCGCGCATCCCGCTTCCGTCGATTCGTTGCCGACCTCCGCGAACCAGGAAGACCACGTTTCAATGGCGACGTTCGCCGCGCGCAAGCTCGGCGATATCGCGAGCAATACCGCCAACATTCTGGCGATCGAACTGCTCGCGGCGGCGCAAGGCGTCGATCTGCGCGCGCCGCACAAGACGAGCGAACGGCTCGACAACGTGATGAAGACGCTGCGCGCCCACGTTGCCCACTACGATCTCGACCACTACTTCGCACCCGATATCGCGGCCATCGCGACGCTCGTGCAGGACGGCGAGATCGCCAGGCACAGCCCGTTTTCGTTCGCATCGGAAGCGGCGGAAGCGAGGGCATGAGCACGCCCGCTTATCGCGAGATCAAGGATTACATCCTCGCGCGCATTCACGTCGGCGAATGGAAGGAGGGCGATCAGGTGCCCTCCGAGAACGAGCTTGCGCGCGAATTCAAGGTCGCGCGCATGACGGTGAACCGCGCGCTGCGCGAGCTGACGGCGGAGCAAGTGCTGACACGCGTGCAGGGCGCGGGCACCTTCGTCGCGCAGCCCAAATACGCGTCGACGCTGGTCGAGATTCGCAGCATCTCCGATGAAATCGTCGCTCGCGGCCATGCGTATCGCGCGGAAGTGCTGCATCTGGGCGCATCCATCGTCGATGAAACGCTCGCCGCCGAAATGCAGCTTGCGCTCGGCAGCCCGGTGTTTCATTCGCGCGTGCTGCACTTCGAGAACGACGAGCCGGTGCAGCTCGAGGAGCGCCACGTGAACCCGGCGCTCGCGCCCGAGTACGCGCGGCAGGATTTCACGACGATCACGCCGAACCAATATCTAATGGTGGCCGCGCCGTTGCAGCGGGTGGAGTACCGGATCGAGGCGTCGGTGCCGTCGGCCGGGATTCGTCACGCGCTCGCGATGACCGAGCACGAGCCGTGTCTGCTGCTGCATCGGCGCACGTGGTCGCGCGACGCGGTCGCGTCGGTTGCGAACCTCTGGCATCCGGGCGACCGTTATCAGTTCACCGGACACTTCTGACGTGACGATCATCCGCGCTGCTTCGCTCATCGACGTGCCGTGGAAGAACGGCGGCGGCATCACGCGCGAGATCGACGCCGGGCCGCCGGGCGCGTCGCTCGATGCGTTCGCGTGGCGGCTCTCGGTCGCGGAGGTATCGGCGGATGGGGCGTTCTCCGCGTTCCCCGGCGTCGATCGCGTGCTCGTGCTGCTCGACGGCGCGGGGATGCGGCTCACCGAAGCGGGCGGGCGCGTGCATGTACTGGATCGGCCGCTCGCGATGACGCGCTTCGCAGGCGAAACGGCGATTCGCGCGGGCCTGCTGGCGGGGCGAACGCGCGACTTCAACGTCATGGTGCGGCGCGATCGGGCGCGGGCGTCGGTCGAGCTGCGGCGCGGTGCGTCTTGCGAAGTCACGGGCCCGCACGATCTCGCGTTCGTCCATTGTGTGAGCGGCAGCCTGAGCGTCGACGGTGAAGGCACGACGCTTGATCCCGGCGACACGCTGCGCACGGATCGAACGCCGGTTCGAATCGCATCGACGCAGCATGGCGTGTGGCTGCACATCGGCATTGACGAGCTTTAGCGGCGTTGGCGAGACAGCGCGTGAGGCCGGTTCTTTGCGCACTACGCGTCGGTTGGCGGCGAATTGAACCGCGACGCTGCGGCGCTGGTGGTCGTCTAAGCCATTCGCGTCGCGCTCGCTCGCGTCGACATTGCGCCTTGTCGCTCGCCGTCTTTTCGACGCCGCGCTCGACAGCGGCGCAAGCGCGAACGGGCCGCACATTGGCACGCTCGCAGCGGACATGCGTGCGACTGGATCGTGCTGGACGAAGCGTATGCCGACACCCGCGGACATCCATGCGAGCACTGGCTTTCCCGCGCAGTTTTCTGCGAGCATGGTGAAACGCCTGTCCGCAAGATGCTATAGGCAGCCGCAAGGTGATCGCCCCCTGCACGCCGACGAAGACGCGGCACGCCCAATGACCGGGACCGCCAACATGGAAGCCACCCACGATTGTTCCATCTACACGCTCGAACGCGGCGCCGCGCCGCTTCTGATCTCCGTTCCGCATCGAGGCACGCGCATTCCGGAGGCGCTCGCCGAAGAAATGACGCCCGCCGCGCTGCGCGTCGATGACTGCGACTGGCATCTCGAACGGCTCTATGCGTTCGCACGCGAGATGGGCGCGTCGATTCTGCTGCCGGAGTATGCGCGCTACGTGATCGACCTGAATCGTCCGCCCGACGACGCGAATCTCTATCCGGGCGTGACACGACCGGCCTCTGTCCCGTCGATACCTTCGACAAGGAGCCGCTCTATCTGCCGGGGCATGCGCCGTCGCGCGAACAGATCGATGCGCGCCGCGCGCTGTACTGGCAGCCGTATCACGACGACCTCGCGACCGAACTCGCCGCGCTGCGCGACGCGCATGGCCGCGTGCTGCTGTGGGAAGCGCATTCGATCCGCTCGGTCGTGCTGCGCTTCTTCGACGGCCGGCTGCCCGAATTCAACTTCGGCACGGCGGATGGCGCATCCGCGGCGGCGGGGCTTGCCGAGCGGCTCGCTGAAATCGTCGATCGCGACGGCCGATATTCCAGCGTGGCCAACGGACGTTTCAAGGGCGGCTACATCACCCGGCACTACGGCGATCCCGCGAACGGTTTCCACGCGGTTCAACTCGAACTGACGCAGGCGACTTACATGCAGGAATCATCGCCCTATGCGTACGACGAAGCGCGCGCGAGCGAGGTCCAGCCGCTATTGCGGGAATTGCTCGGCGCGGCGGTCGAGTACGTCGCGGCAGCCTGACTGGCGCGGAAGTGACGGCGGGCTGGCGCCGGCGCAATGGTCGCTGCGCGCCGCTGGCTTCGTCGACGTGCGGCGACCGCTCGAATCGCTGTGGAATCAATGGTCTATCGCCACGATCGACGCGCGGCATCGCCCACGTCCCCAGCGCGATTGTTGTCGTTTCAACAAATATCTTTCGCTAAAATAGGGGTTTCCCCTAGTTCGCTGCGCTCCTAAACTTGTTTTCAACGAAACGAAATCAGACACCGCTTAAAAAGCTTCCGATTTTGGTTTCGATCTCAAAACAAGATACTGGAGGTTTCATCATGATCAAGTCCTTTGTTCCGGCTCTCGTCCTCGCTTCGGCTCTGGCCGCTCCGACCTTCGCTTTCGCGCAAAACAACGGCGCGCTGACCCGCGAGCAAGTTCGCAGCGAACTGGTTCAACTCGAGAAGGCCGGCTACAACCCGTCGCAGGATCGCGTGACCTATCCGCAAAACCTGCAGGCTGCTCAAGCGCGTGTGAACGCCGAGCAAGGCGTCGCGGCAACCTCGTACGGTCCGTCGGCTGCCGGCACGGCGCAGTCGGGCTCGCGTTCGGCTGCGACGATCTCGATGTCGGATCGCAATTCGGTGTACTTCGGCCATTAAGGCGAAGAGCGGTAGCAGTAGACGTTGGGCAGTAGACGTTGGCAGTAGCTGTGAAGTGCGAGAAACGTAGTGCGTAGTACCGCAGGAAGCAGTCAGAAAGCGCCAGCCGTGTTGTTCGCGGCTGGCGCTTTCTTCATGCGCGGCCGATTTCCGCGCTTGCGCAGCGCCGACACGATTTGCATGCATAATTCGGCACGCTAACTTTTTTGCCTGCCGGATTGCTGCCGATGCACATCATCAGGAAGATCGTCGTATTCGGCGTCGCCGCCGCGCTTGGGCTCATTCTCCCGCCCGCTCGCGCAGCGAATCCCGACGCGCTGTGGAATATCGTCAACGGACAGTGCGTCCCGGCGGCGCATGGCGCGCCCGTCAGGCAACCGTGCGCGGACGTCGATCTCGCCGGCGGCTATGCGGTGCTGAAGGACATCGTCGGGGTCGCGCAATATCTGCTGATTCCGACGGCGCGCATCAGCGGCATCGAGAGTCCGGAACTGCTCGCCGCCGATGCCCCGAACTACTGGCGCGATGCATGGCAAGCCCGCCGCTATGTGGAAGGCGCTTTGCGCCGCCCCTTGCCCCGCGACGAAATCTCGCTCGCGATCAATTCCGCGAGCGGGCGCTCACAGAACCAGTTGCACATTCACATCGATTGCCTCGCGGCGGATGTCGGCGAGGCGCTGCGCGCGGCGGGGCCGGGCATCGGCGCTGAGTGGACGCCGTTGCCGGTGCGGCTGCGCGGGCATCGCTACCGCGCGATGCGCATCGACGACGCCGATCTCACGCACACCGATCCGTTCAAGCTGCTCGCAGCGACGGTCGCCCGCGAAGGCGGCGCGATGGGCGATCAGACGCTGCTGCTCGCCGGTGCGGTCCGCAGCGACGGCGCGCCCGCGTTCTATCTGCTCAACGATCAGGTCGGTTTTGGCGACTGGGCGTCGTCGGAAGAGCTACAGGACCACACGTGCGGATTAGCCGATCGGTCCATCGAAAAACCGTGACGCAGCAGGAACAGCGCTTCCTGTTCGCACGACGCGCTCACTCGCCGATCAGATGCAGCACCAGTTCCCGATCATGCGGCGACGCCCGGTGCTCGAACACATAGATGCCTTGCCACGTGCCGAGCACCATGCGTCCGGCTTCGACCGGAATCGAAAGCTGCACGTTCGTCAGCGCCGTGCGCAGATGCGCGGGCATGTCGTCGGGGCCTTCGGCGTCGTGGATATAGCGGCCCGGCGCTTCGGGCGCGACCGTTTCGAAATAGCGTTCGAGGTCCGCGCGCACGTCGGGATCGGCGTTTTCCTGAATCAGCAGTGACGCCGACGTGTGCCGGCAGAAGACCGTCAGCAGGCCGGTGCGGATATCCTGCATATCGATCCACCGGTCGATATCGCGCGTGACTTCATGCAGCCCGCGCGAGCCCGTGGCGAGCCTCAGATGGTGAAGTGCCTGTTTCATGTCGTTCTCGTATCGAGTTGAGGGTTCACGTTGATGGACTATGCTTCCCGATTGCAGGTTCACGGACGCCGCCGCCGATGCGACCATTGCCTTCCACCACGAATACGACGCGCGTGCTCGCTGTCGTCATCGCGACGCTGCTGCGCGCCGCGCACGCCGCCGACACGCCGGCCGATGCGCCGGCCGATGCGCCGGCCGACACGCCCGCCGACACGCCCGTCAATCGCGGCAACGATCCTTTCCTGCACGTCTCCAGCGCCATTGTCGCTTGCCCGACGCCGGGCGGCCCAGTCCAAACCGAACAGGAATGGCTCGCCGATTCACACTACCGCATCGAACGCGGCAATAGCTGCTGGATCGCGGGCCGCTGCCGCCTGCCGAACAGCTACGGCTACGACAGGGAAATCGCCGAAAGCGTCACGCGCCGCCTCAACGCGCTGAACGCATCGCTGCACTGGCGCGAGAAAACGAGCCTGTGGCTTACCTTACAGCGCCGCTTCATTTATATCGACGGGTGCGTATCGCCCGATTTCGACAAGACGCGCTTCGTCTCCGAACTGGGCGAGACGGCCGATGTCGAGAAGATCATCGACCGCACGACGGTTCTATCGCCTAAGCTGAAAGCGAGACCGTGAGCGACGCCGGTGCGGCCGGCGATTGCCGATGACAACGAATTCCGCTGACTGGCTACTCCGCTTCGTCCGACGCTTCCTGCTGGCGGCGGCGCTCGGCTTCGTCGCGCTGCGAGTGGACGCCGCCGCGCCGGTGGTCGTGATCCCGCTGTCGGGCGCAATCGGCCCGGCGAGCGCGGACTTCGTCGTGCGCTCGCTTTCCCGCGCCGCCGACGAACACGCGCAGCTCGCCGTGCTGCGCATCGACACGCCTGGCGGACTCGACCTTTCGATGCGCGCCATCATCCAGGCGATTCTCGCGTCGCCGGTGCCGGTGGCCGCGTTCATCGCGCCGAGCGGGGCGCGGGCGGCGAGCGCGGGCACGTACATCGTCTATGCCAGTCATATAGCCGCAATGGCGCCCGGTACGAACCTCGGCGCGGCCACGCCGATCCAGATCGGCATGGGCGGCAAGGAACGGGCGGCGTCGTCGCCCGACGAGTCGACCGCTGAAACGCGCAAGCAGGTGCAGGACGCCGCCGCCTATATCCGCGGCCTCGCGCAATTGCGGGGCCGCAACGAGCAGTGGGCGGAGCGCGCGGTGCGCGAGGCCGTCGCGCTGTCGGCGAACGAAGCGCTCGCGCAGAAAGTGATCGACCTGACCGCCACCGACACGCCCGATCTGATCGCGAAACTCGACGGCCGCCACGTGCGAACCGCGCTGGGCGAACGCATCCTCGCGACGCGGGCGGCGCCGGTCATCGCCCTCCAGCCCGACTGGCGCAGCCGCTTTCTCGCGGCCATCACCGATCCGAGCGTCGCGCTGATCTTGATGATGATCGGCATGTACGGGCTCTTTTTCGAGTTCGCCAATCCGGGCTTCGTGTTGCCGGGCGTCGCCGGCGCGATCTGCCTGCTCGTCGGATTGTTCGCGCTGCAACTCCTGCCGATCAGCTACGTCGGACTGGGACTGATTCTGCTCGGCACCGGCTGTCTGATTGCGGAGATGTTCCTGCCGACGTTCGGCGCACTCGGCATCGGCGGAATCGTGGCTTTCGCGATCGGCGCGCTGATGCTGATCGACACCGACGTGCCCGGCTTCGGCGTTCCCATCGGCGTCGTGCTCGCGCTCGCGGCGACCACGGCGCTTTTCGTGTTCGCGGTGTCGGGCATCGCGTTGAAGGCGCGCAAGCGTCCCGTCGTGAGCGGCGGCGAGGCGATGCTGGGCAGCATCGGCGTGATGCTGGAATCGGACGGCGGCAGCGGATGGGCGCGCGTGCACGGCGAACGCTGGCGCGTGCAGGCGACCGGTACGGGCGGCTTGCCGGGTGCGGGCGAGCGCGTGCGGGTCGTCACGCGCGACGGGCTTACGCTCACCGTCGAGCCGCTCGAAGATCAACGTCAGCAGGCAGCTTGAGAGGCTAGGGACATGGGGCTTACTTTCGGCTTTAGCGGCATCGTGATTGCGCTCGTCATTTTCCTTCTGGCGTCGGCGGTGCGGATTTTTCGGGAGTACGAGCGCGGCGTCGTGTTCATGCTCGGGCGCTTCTGGAAAGTGAAAGGACCGGGGCTCGTGCTGATCATTCCGGTCGTGCAGCAGGTCGTTCGCATGGACCTGCGCACGGTCGTCTTCGACGTGCCGCCGCAGGACGTCATCACGCGCGACAACGTGTCGGTGAAGGTGAATGCCGTGGTGTACTTTCGCGTCGTCGATCCGGAGAAGGCCGTGATCCAGGTCGCGCGCTTTCTGGATGCGACGAGCCAGCTATCGCAAACCACGCTGCGCGCGATCCTCGGCAAGCACGAACTGGACGAACTCCTGTCCGAGCGCGAGCGCCTCAACAGCGACATTCAGCGCGTGCTCGATGCGCAGACCGATGCGTGGGGCATCAAGGTATCGAACGTCGAGATCAAGGACGTGGACATCAACGAGACGATGATTCGCGCGATCGCCCGTCAGGCCGAAGCCGAGCGCGAGCGTCGCGCGAAGATCATTCATGCGGAAGGCGAATTGCAGGCGTCCGAGAAGCTGCTGCAGGCGGCGCAAATGCTCGCGCAGGCGCCGCAGGCGATGCAGTTGCGCTACTTGCAGACGCTGACGACGATCGCCGGCGACAAGAACTCGACGATCGTCTTTCCGGTGCCAGTGGATCTGGTCAGCACGATCGTCGATCGCTTTACGAAACCTTAGACCAGCGCGGGGAAATCCAGCGTGGTGTCATTCACGCGATTGACGAGGTTCGTGAAGTTGATGACGCTCATCGCGAACAGCGCGTCGATGACTTGCGCTTCCGTGTAGCCGGCTTCGCGCACATCGGCGAGGACGCGGGCATCGACGGTGCCGCGCGAATCCGCCACTTGCCGCACGAAGCGCACGAGGGCATCGCGCTTCGCGTTCCCTGTGGCTTCGCCCGCACGGATCTGCTGCGTTTCGAGTTGCGTGAGGCCGGCCATCTTGCCGACGACCGTATGCGCCGCAGCACAGTAGTCACAGCCCGCGAGTTCGCTGACGGCGAGCTTGATCGCTTCTGCATCGGCCTTGTCGAGACTGCTCTTCGCGAGCACGGCATCGTTGGCGAGCGCCGCGCCGAGTGCGCCGGGGCTGTGCGTGCCGACCGTCGCATACGCGTTCGGCACGCGGCCGGCGGCCTTCTTGATGGCGGTGAAAAGTTCGGCGGTCTTGCCGCTGGCTTCGTTGACGTTGAGCTGAGAAAGACGTGACATGGTGCGCTCCTGAGTTCGTTGATCGCCATCTGCATGGCATGGCTCAACTGTAGGGGCGCAGCGCGTCGGCGTGAATGCGCGCGCGTCTCATAGACACGCGCGATCGTCTCAAACCTACTTCACGCTTTCCAGCACCTTCCGCACGGTCCCGAAGATGTGATCGATCTGGTCGTCCTCGATGATGAGCGGCGGCGAGAACGCGAGGATGTCGCCGGTATAGCGCACGAGCACGCCCGCCTCGAAGCACTTGACGAAGACCTCGTAGGCGCGCGCGCCCGGCGCGCCTTCGCGCGATTCGAGCTCGATCCCGGCGACGAGTCCGAGATTACGAATGTCCTTCACGAACGGCGCGTCGCGCAGCGCGTGCGCCGCGCTTTCGAACTTCTCCGCCTTCGATGCCGCGCGCTCGAAGAGCTTGTCGCGTGCGTAAAGATCGAGTGTGGCGATGGCCGCCGCAGTCGCCGCCGGATGCGCGGAATACGTGTAGCCGTGAAAAAGTTCGATGGCGTTGGCCGCGCCTGCATCGACGATGGCGTCGTGCACCCGGCGATGCGCGGCGACGGCGCCCATCGGAATGGCCGCGTTGTTGATCGCCTTGGCCATCGTGATGAGGTCGGGCGTCACGCCGAAGAACGCGCTCGCGGTCGCTGCGCCGAGACGGCCGAAGCCGGTGATGACTTCATCGAAAATCAGCAGGATGCCGTGCTTCGTGCAGATGTCGCGCAGCTTCTGCAAATAGCCCTTCGGCGGGATCAGCACGCCGGTGGAACCCGCGACCGGTTCGACGATCACCGCCGCGATCGTCGATGCGTCGTGCAGCGCGACGATGCGCTCCAGTTCGTCCGCCAGATGCTCGCCCCACGCGGGCTGTCCCTTCGAGAACGCGTTGTGGGCGAGATCATGCGTATGCGGCAGATGATCGACCGACGGCAGCAGCGCGCCGGAAAACGTCTTGCGATTCGGCGCGATGCCGCCCACCGAAATGCCGCCGAAGCCCACGCCGTGATAGCCGCGCTCCCGCCCGATGAGGCGCGTGCGCTGTCCTTCGCCGCGCGCCCGATGGTAAGCAATCGCGATCTTGAGCGCCGTGTCGACCGACTCGGAGCCTGAGTTCGTGAAGAAGATGCGGTCCAGTCCTTCGGGCATCAGCGCGGCCACCTTGGACGCCGCCTCGAACGCGAGCGGATGACCCATCTGGAACGTCGGCGCGAAGTCCAGCGTGCCGAGCGCCTTCTGCACGGCATCGACGATTTCGTCGCGGCAATGGCCCGCGTTCACGCACCAGAGACCCGCGCAGCCGTCGAGCACTTCGCGGCCATCGGTCGAGCGGTAGTACATCCCTTTCGCGCTTTCCAAGAGACGCGGCGCGCTCTTGAACTGGCGGTTCGCGGTGAAAGGCATCCAGAACGACGACAGATCATCGATGACGGGGCGAGCATTCATAACGGGTCTCCGGGAAAGAACGCTCACTCTAGTGCCGGACAAAATTGCGCGGCATAGACAGTCGCTTTACTGCGCTGCCAACTGTGCTGGCAAAATGCGGCAAACTGTGTTGGCTGAGATCGGGTCGAACCATCCCATGATAGAACTGAAGCTGGAGCGCGGTTCACGGCAAGCGCCGACGCTCGTCGAACAACTCGTGCGCGCGTTTTCGTCCGCGATCGAAGCGGAGACCCTGCGCGCGGGCGCGATCTTGCCGTCCGTGCGCCGTCTGGCCGGGCAACAGGGCTTGAGCACCTTCACCGTGACAGAAGCCTATGGCCGGCTCGTGTCGATGGGACTCGTGACCGCGCGGCGCGGATCGGGGTATCGCGTGGCGCAGCGCGACCGTTCCAAACGCCCGCGCCCGGTCGAGTGGCAGCCGCCGAGCCTCACGGCGACCTGGCTGCTATCCGATGTCTTCGCCGATCATTCGGTGCCGATCAAATCCGGCTGCGGCTGGCTGCCGAACGAATGGGTCAACGAAAGCGGCCTGCACCATGCGTTGCGCGCGATGAGTCGCGTGCCGGCGGCGCGCCTCGCGGACTACGGGCATCCGTACGGCTTCGCGCCGCTGCGCGAACGCATTGCCGAGCAACTGGATCGTCACGGCTTGCCGGTCGATGCCGCGACCAACGTGCTGCTGACAGCGGGCGCGACGCAGGCGCTCGATCTGATCGTGCGTACCTTGCTGCGCCCCGGCGACGCGGTGGTCGTCGAGGACCCCGGCTACTGCAATCTGCTGCAGATTCTGAAGCTCGCCGGACTCGACGTGCATGGCGTCCCGCGCACGGTGGCGGGCATCGATACGGACGTGTTCGAGCGCATCGTGATCGAGCATCGGCCGAAGGCCATCTTCCTCAACACGACGCTGCAAAATCCGACTGGCGCGACGTTCAGCATGGCGTCGGCGTTCCGGCTGATGCAGATTGCGGAGCGTCATGGCATGTGGGTCGTCGAGGACGATGTGAACCGCGAACTGGCCCCGCCCGGCGCGCCACTGCTGGCGGCGATGGAAGGCTTGAATCGCGTGTTGTACGTCGGCGGTTTTGCGAAGACCATCACGCCGTCGCTGCGATGCGGCTACGTCGTTGCCGAGCGCGACGTGCTGCGCGAACTGGCGCGCACGAAGATGGCCGTGGGCCTGACGTCGTCGGAAGCGACGGAGCGTATCGTCGAAAAAGTGCTGACGGAAGGGCGTTATGCGCGGCACGTCGAATTCGTCGCCGACAAGCTCAAGGACGCCCATGCGCTCGTCGAAGAGCGCATGGATGCACTGGGCGTGACCTTGTTCCGGCGTCCGCGTGCAGGTCTGTTCGTGTGGGCCAGTTTGCCGATCGACCCTTCGGATGCGGGCACGGTCGCGACGCGCGCGCTTGAGCACGGCATCTGGCTCGCGCCCGGTTCGTACTTCCGGCCGGGCGATGCGCCGAGCGCGTGCTTTCGCTTTAACGTCCCGTATTCCGTCGACGATGCGCTGTGGGATTTCCTGAGCGAATCGCTATAGCTGCAGATAGCCGCTCAAACGCGGTGTTCCGCGGTGCCCGAGCGATGCGCGTGCGTGCGCTGGCGCGCCGCGCTCTTGTCTGCCATTCGCGATGCCGCGAGATGCGCCTGCAAACGCTCGCATACGTCCTTTCTGCGCACCGGGTTGAGCGGATCGCACAGACGAATGGTCAGCGTCGCGGCCTGCATGTGCAGAAGCATTGAAGCCTCCGGGTCGGGCGCTTCCCAAAGCACGACGGTATTCGTGCCGTCCGAAACCTGCACGATATGAAACCGTGCGAGGTCGATTTTTCCAAGCTCGTGAGGTTCGATCGAGTGATGCATGATGTCCCCGAAGCAGTTCTCCATGTGCCGCCATCTGATGCAAAGTCCATGCCGATGGCGGCCACCCGCGAAACCCTGAAAATATCCTGTTTTTCAGTGTAATTTTCAGCGTGGCGTTCGTGCAATAACGACAGTCCCTATCGCAAGGCCGCGTTAATGGTCGGAGAAAACCGCACAGCTCACTCGCCGTAGATGTCGAAGTCGAAGTATTTCTGCTCGATGCGCTTGTACGTGCCGTCCTTGATCATCGCGGCGATGGCGCCGTCGAGCTTGTCCTTCAGGTCGGTGTCTTCCTTGCGCAGGCCGATGGCCGTGCCGGGACCGAAGATCGCGCTGTCTTCGAGCGCCGGACCGGCAAAAGCGTAAGGCTTGCCGCGCGGCGTCTGCAGAAAGCCGCGTTCCGCCTGCACCGCGTTTTGCAGCGATGCATCGAGGCGGCCAGTCAGCAAGTCCGCATAGACCTGATCCTGATCCGCATACGATACGACCGTCACGCCTTTAGCGCCCCAATGGGCCTTGGCATAGGTCTCCTGCATCGACCCTTGCTCGACGCCGACCGATTTGCCCGCAAGCGATTCCGCCGTCGGCTCGATCTTCGAATCGCGCTTTGCGACGAGGCGCGTCGGGACGTGAAAGAGTTTGCTGGAGAAGGCGATTTGCTTGACGCGCGAGGGCGTCATCGACATGGTGGACAGCACGCCGTCGAACTTGCGCGATTTGAGGCCCGGAATCATGCCGTCGAATGCGTTTTCGACCCACACGCATTTCGCTTGCAAGCGGCGGCACAACTCATTGCCGACATCGATATCGAAACCGACGAGCTTGCCGTCAGGCGCTTTCGATTCGAATGGCGGATAGCTGGCGTCGACGCCAAAACGAATGGTCGACCAGTCTTTCGCCTGTGCGCCGATGGACACGGCCAGCATGGAACCCACTAACACCGTCAACAGCCTATTCACGATCGTCCCTTTTCTTTAGCAATGGATTCGAGTAGTTCTAAACCGCCGCCAGAAGTATAAAGGGACACTCGCGCCAGATAAAAAAATGGCCGCGAGATTCGCGGCCATTGTTCGCTCGGACTTTATCAGTTCGAACGCACGTCGATGCGTCGAGGACGTGCTTCTTCGCGGCGCGGAATGGTCAGCTTCAGAACGCCATTCGTGAGATTGGCATCAATTTTCGTGGTGTCGAAATCATCGCTGACAGTGAAGGCGCGGGCAAAGCGCGGCGCGCGCACTTCGGCATGATGCACGCGCAATCCCGCGTGCGCCGATACGACGGCTTCCGCTTCGATATAAAGCCTTGCGTCATGCACTTTCACGTCGAGCTTGTCGCGCGGCACGCCGGGCAGATCGGCCCATAGCGTGATGCCGTGGCTGTCTTCGACGATATCGACGGGCGGTGTAATCGTTGCGCGGCGCACCGTTTCATCGTTCTTGCGCGTGACTTCGCTTTCGTTGCGCTGGGCAATCTGAGTCGTGTTGGTCATGGTGTGCTCCGGATCTTCGATTACTGAATGGTGATGGCGCGCGGCTTGGACGCTTCGCGCTTGCCGACGGTAATGGACAGCGTGCCGTTCTCATAACGGGCCGTGACCTTGTCGATGTCCGCGTTTTGCGGCAGCTCGATCACGCGGCGGAAGCTGCCCGTGAAGCGCTCTTTCGCATAGGTGCGCGCGCCTTCGGTCGCGGTCTCGGCCTTGCGCTCGCCGCTGATCGTCAGCGTGCCCTTGTCGACGGTGACATCGAGCGATGCGGGATCGACGCCCGGCGCAAACGCCACGATTTCGACGGCGTCGTCGGTGCTGCCGATATTCAATTGCGGAAAGACATCGGTGCGGCTCGAACGAATGCTCGAAGGGAGATTGCCGAACAGATTCGACACTTGCCGTTGCATGCGGTCCAGCTCCTGAAACAGGTCGCCGCCAAAGTAGAAGTCACTCATGGTTCAGCCTCCGATAATGCGAATAGGTTGATCGACAGGTTGATCGTTGAAGGCCGCGAATCGCGCCGCCGCCGTTGCATCGAAAATAGGAGCGGCGTCTATCGTTTCAATAGCGCATCGTGCATTTTCGACGTGATTTTTTATTCGTTTCCGCGCTCTTGAAAAAGCGCCGGCCGCGCTTAAATTCGATCGTTTGCACCAGTCGTGCAAAGCGCGCGACTGCTCTTACAATGGGCGCTTCACGGCTCATGACGAGGACGGCACGATGAAGGTTTGCATATACGGCGCAGGGGCGATCGGCGGGTGGATCGGCGTGAAGCTCGCGCAGGCAGGATGCGATGTCAGCGTCGTCGCACGCGGCGCGACGCTCGATGCGCTGCAGACGCACGGCCTGAAGCTCGTCGAGCAGGACGCGACGCATGAGGTGCAGGTGAAGACGAGCGCCGCACCGGCCGATCTGGGGCCGCAGGACCTGGTCGTGATCGCGGTGAAAGCGCCGGCGATGGAATCGGTGGCCGCGCACATCGCGCCGCTGATTGGCTCGCATACGACCGTGCTGACCGCGATGAACGGCGTGCCGTGGTGGTTCTGCGAAGGCCTGGGCGACGCGTTCGCCGGCCGGCGTCTTGCATCGGTCGACCCGCATGGCGCGATCGCTGCGGCCATCCCGGTCGCGCAGACGGTCGGCTGCGTCGTGCATGCGAGCTGCATTGTCGAAGCGCCGGGCGTCATCCGTCATCGACAGGGCAAGGGGCTTATTCTTGGCGAGGCAAGCGGCAAACCGAGCGAGCGAGTCGAATCGCTCGTCGAGCTTCTCGCCAAGGCGGGCTTCGACGCGTCCATGTCGCCGCAGATCCAGCGCGATGTGTGGTTCAAGCTGTGGGGCAACATGACGATGAACCCGATCAGCGCGATCACCGGCGCGACCACGGATCGCATTCTCAGCGATGAGTTGGTACGTGATTTCGTCACTCAGGTGATGCTCGAAGCGAAAGAGATTGGCGCGCGCTTCGGCATCGCGATCGAACAGGAGCCGGCCGATCGTCACGCCGTCACGCTCAAGCTCGGCGCGATGAAAACGTCGATGCTGCAGGATGTCGAAGGGCGCAAGGCCGTCGAACTCGATGCGCTCGTGGCTTCGGTGCACGAACTCGGCGCGATGACCGGCGTGCCCACGCCTTTCACCAATGCGCTGCTTGGCCTTGCACGATTGCACGCGCGCACGCTGGGCCTTTATCCCGCGCAATCGCAATGAGTGAGATGACGAATGAATCAGCCAGACGCTAGCGAAGCAACGAGCGAACTCATGGCAATGCGCGATGTGCTGCGCCAATTCGTGCGAGAGCGGGACTGGAGCCGTTTCCATTCACCCAAGAATCTGGCGGCGGCGCTGAGCGTCGAAGCGAGCGAGTTGCTCGAGCCGTTCACATGGCTTGCCACTGGTGACAAGTCCGAACTCGACGATGCAAAACTGCGCGCCGTTCGCCATGAAATGGCCGACGTCCTCGCCTATCTGATCATGCTGGCAGATTCACTCGATGTCGATTTGCACGGCGCGCTTCTCGAGAAGATGGCGATCAATCGTGTGAAGTATCCGGTGCACAAGGTTCGCGGCGATGCGCGCAAGTACAGCGAATACGATGAATGACGAAGGGCGCGCACAACGCTGAGCGCGCTTTACTCAACGAAATCCAAGGACCGCCGATGGACTTTTTGCTTTCGCCTGAACTGACCGAATTGCAAGCGCGTGTGCGCGCGTTCATCGCAGAGGAGATCGTGCCATTCGAGCGCGATCCGCGTTGCACGCCGCATGGCCCGAACGAGGAACTGCGCGCAGAACTCATCGCCAGGGGGCGCAAGGCGGGTTTGTTGTCGAGCCATGTGTCGCCGGAATATGGCGGGCTTGGACTGGGACACGTCGCCAAGGCGATCCTTTTCGAAGAAGCGGGTTATTCACCGCTCGGGCCGGTTGCGCTGAACATCGCTGCGCCGGATGAAGGCAACATGCATTTGCTGGAGGCCATCGCAACGCCCGAGCAGAAGGAGCGCTGGCTGCGTCCTTTGGCGGCGGGCGAGATTCGCTCGTGCTTCTGCATGACGGAGCCGCCGCCCGGCGCGGGCGCGGACCCGGCGATGCTGCAGACCATCGCCACGCGCGATGGCGACGAGTACGTCATCGACGGCCGCAAGTGGTTCATTACCGGCGCGGAAGGCGCGGCTGTCGCGATCATCATGGCAAAGTTCGCCGATGGCCCAGCGACCATGTTCCTCGCCGACATGAGAAGCGAAGGCATCGTGATCGAGCGTTCGATGGATTCGCTCGATACGTGTTTTCCGGGCGGTCATGGCGTGGTGCGTTTCGATGGCCTGCGCGTGCCGGCTGCAAACGTGCTCGGCGAGCCGGGCGAAGGCTTTCGCTATGCACAGGTGCGTCTTTCGCCCGCGCGTCTTACGCACTGCATGCGCTGGCTCGGTGCGGCACGCCGCGCGCACGATGTCGCGAGCGAACATGCGCGACGGCGGCAAGCCTTCGGCAAGGCGCTTGGCGAACACGAAGGCGTCGGCTTCATGCTCGCGGACAACGAGATGGACCTGCATGTGACGCGGCTTGCCATCTGGCACTGCGCTTGGGTGCTCGATCAGGGTGTGCTCGGCAAGCATGAATCGAGCATCGCGAAGGTCGTGTCGTCGGAAGCGTTATGGCGCGTCGTGGATCGCTCAGTGCAAGTGCTGGGCGGGCAGGGCGTCACGCATGAGACCGTGGTCGCGCGGATTTTTGCGGACATGCGCGCGTTCCGCATCTACGATGGCCCGTCGGAAGTGCATCGCTGGAGCATCGCGCGGCGTATTCTGCGTGGAGACAAGTCGCGGGCTTAGACGCGTCGCTTATGCGCCTGATGCGCGACAATGACGCGGCTGCTTTTATTACGTCGTCGGCATGTCAGTCCAAAGCCACGTTCGACGAGGATGCTGCCGGAAGGCGTATGCCGAGCGTAATTTAAGTGTAAGCAAGAGCCGGTATCTGTTGCGGGCGCACGCGGCGTGAACGTTACATCCGGTAGCGATTTACCTCTATGTTTAGTGCTTCGTCCGCTAAACGTTTCATCGCCACCACGCTGGGGAAAGCCCGTGTTGCGACGCAGCATTTCATTGAGTATGCTGTTCAGGCAGCCGGCATTGCCGCATAAAATCATTGCCCGTGAAAGGGGCTAACTCGAAGCGTCCGTCATCAAGAACGCGTGTCAAGCCAGGAAGCATGGCGAACGTCGACTTGTAGGAGCCGCATATATGGAACTGACCACATCACCGAATCCGACGCTACATGTCTTCCATCAGGAAGGCGGCTGGCATTGGGGAATCACCGTTGAACGCGCAGCCGGCGGCGGGATGAAAGTGGTCGCCTATAGCGACGAAGGGTTCGGCTCCGAACACGAAGCGCGCGAGGACGGCGAATACGTGCTGCGCTCGGAAGACTGGCGTTCGCGTCAGAGCTTTAGCCGCAGCGAGCGGCGTACGGGCTGCACGTAGTGATGGCGTAGCCCTTGCCGCTGTGCCTTCGCTGTTCATCGTTTCTTCCCCGCCTGTTTCTTCCGCCTGTCTTTTCCCCAAGCCGCAAACGCGCGACACTGCATGCACCGCCCAATTCGATAAGGCGCGCCGTATGTCACCCGGTCCCGATAACGCTCGTTTCATCATCCGTCGCATGAACCTGGCCGATCTCGCCACGGCGCTCGACTGGGCCGCGGCGGAGGGCTGGAATCCCGGCCTCGACGATGCCCGCTGCTTCCATGCGGCCGACCCCGACGGTTTTTTCATTGGGACATGGGACGAGAAGCCCATCGGCTGCATTTCCGCCGTGGCCTACGATGACGCGTTCGGCTTTATCGGACTCTATATCGTGCGGCCTGAATGGCGCGGCAAAGGCTTGGGAATACGTCTCTGGCGCGCGGGCATCGCGTATCTGGGCGAACGCAACGTCGGACTCGACGGCGTCATTGCGCAGCAGCCCAACTATCGAAAGTCGGGCTTCGTGCTGGCCTATCGCAACGTGCGTTATCGAACCGTAGCGATGCGTGGTGACGATCGATTGCCCGGCGTCGCGATAGCGGATGCGTCGAGCGTTCCGTTCGATCGCCTGTGCGACTACGATGCGCGCTGCTTCATGTCGGCGCGTCCGGCATTCTTGCGCGCGTGGATCGCGCAGCGCGAGGCGCGTGCGCTCGCCGCAGTCGATGCCGAAATCGTGCGCGGATACGGCGTCGTGCGTCGTTGCCGTAACGGGTACAAGATCGGCCCGCTTTTCGCCGATGATTTGCCGACTGCACGCGCGCTTTATCGGGCGCTGGTTTCATCGATCGCAGGCGAGACCGTATTTCTCGATGTACCAGAGAGCAATGCGTCGGCCGTCGCGCTCGCAGCCGAGCACGACATGACGAGCGACTTCGAAACGGCGCGCATGTACACGCGAGCGGCGTCCGCTGCACCGCTCGATCGTGTATTCGGCGTGACGACGTTCGAACTCGGTTAGCGGAGCGCGAATCTCACGCGCCTGGCCGCTCCACGGGCGGCGTGCCATCGTGAAAGAGCTTCTTCAACTCCGAGCGCAACTCCGGCGAATCTTCATGCCGATGGACGCTTACCGCGTGCTGCACGGCGGCTTCCAGAAGTTCGCCTTCGGAGTCGGCGGATAGCGCGACCGTGCAGTTCGTGTCGCTCGGAAACTCGCGGCAATCGATGTACTTGCGTGCCATGGCATCCTCCTCGCATGAGACGCTGAATTCAGTATAGGCGCTGGTTCTGTGAATGATGGCCGCGTTTGCGTGCGCCTTTGCGCTCGGGTAACGTGTCGCCATGACTTCGATTCCCGACGACACGCTGCGTGCCTACCGTTCAGCCATTTATCGCATTGATGGCGAACCGCCGATCGACATGATCATCGACAAGAAGAGTGACGCGGTTGCCTCGCTGCTGGCGTGTCATGGCGTGACGAGCGCGGTGTTCGTGACGGCGTTCAATCCGTTTGGAGAAGTACTCGGCGAGCACGAGAACGCGGGTCGACAGCGCGCGCTGGTCGCGTACATCGGTCCGTCGGGGTGGACTGCGTTGGCGGGAGCGGGTATCGATCCGGGCGGTGTTTGGAGAGCGGAAGTCAGTTTGTTTGTACTCGGAGCCGATGAGTTCGTCGCCGATGAACTAATGGCCGTATTCGAGCAGAACGCGGTTGCGATCGTGCGCGAAGACGGTGTGCCACGGCTGCGGTTGCATCGGCGGTATCGTTGAATGCAGCCCGGTCTAATCGTTATGTTGCGTGAATTTATGCGCAACGATAAGCAACGCTTCCGCTGTATATTCATCCTCCGCGATCAACGGCGAAGCCGCATCACAGGCAACCTAATCCAAAAATGCGGATAAACCTTCTACCAGCCGATGCACCTCCCGATGTACGCCTCTGGCTCGTCGACATCGACCTGAACGCACCGCTCATCCAAGTTGGCGCAAACGACCTGCATGCCAGCGAACTTGCACGCGCACACCGCTTCTTGCGCCACCAGGATGCAGCTCGCTTCGTCACTATGCGTGCCGCCTTGCGACGCCTGCTCGCAGCCGAACTCAACGTCGATCCAGCCGGCCTCGCCTTCATCGCCGACACAAACGGCAGACCCTCACTCCCGATGCCCGATGCCCCGGATTTCAACGTATCGCATTCGGGCGCGCATGGCCTGATCTCCGTGTCGTTCCGGCGGCGCGTGGGCGTCGACATCGAAGAAGCGCTGCCTTCGCTCGACTGGCGCTCACTCGAAGCTTCGGTGCTTCATCCCACTGACAAGCGAATCATTGACGCGATGCCGCAAGCCGATGCAAGCAGCGCATTCTTCGCATGCTGGACCGCGAAAGAGGCGGTATTGAAGGCGCATGGCGACGGCATCGGCGGCAAGGCCATAGGCATGCAGGACTTCTCCGTTCTGCCGCGCAACGACGCACGTTATGCAGTATCGACAGAGCCAGGCGCGTTCCAGGCGATATCGCTTGCAGTCCCGCAAGGCTATGCGGCGGCGCTCGCCTGGTCAGAGATCACTCAACCTTAGTGCGAATCAGATCACGATGCGTGAGATAAAGCCGCAGATCGAATTCAATCTGATGGTAGCCAGGCTGCATTAGTTCGCATAGACGATAGAACGCCTTGTTGTGCTCGCTTTCCTTCAGATGCGCGAGTTCGTGCACGATGATCATGCGGAGAAACTCGGGCGCCGTGTCCTTGAACAGCGAGGCGACGCGTATCTCTTTCTTGGCTTTGAGCCTGCCGCCTTGCACGCGTGAAATGGCGGTATGAAGGCCCAGCGCATGCCGCAGCACATCGAGCTTGCTGTCGTAACACACCTTGTCGATGGCGGGTGCCACACGCAGAAACTCATTCTTCAGATCCGTGCAGTACTGATACAGCGCGCGGTCCGACTGAACCGCATGCCGCTTCGGGTAACGCGCGTCGAGATACGGCCCAAGTTGCTGCTGGGCGATGAGTCGGCGCACCTTGTCCTGTAGCGTGTTCGGATAGGCGCTCAGGTATTTCAGGTGTTGCATGACGGCTTTTCTAGTAGGAATCGAAGGAAAGTTTCGATCGCGCACGGCCTCCGCCGCAACGGTTCTTGCAATCATTTTAGTCATTGCCGCGCCGGCTCGCCGGTGATGTGCGTCAAGGCCGCCTCAAGACCGAGCTATTGCGTAAGTTTATGTATCCGCACGCGCAAGGAATGAACCGTCGTGCGAACATGCGCGGTTTCCACAGCATGCGTTACAAGGCAGGTTGCACATGGCATCGAGCAAGGCCCATCACGCGACCGGATGGGCGGCGGGCATCATCGCGGCGGCGTTCGCCAGCAAGGCCGCAACAAGCGTCGACTACGTGTCGTGCGCGCTTGCGGTTCTCGGCGGCGTCGTGGGAGCAACCGCGCCCGACTGGCTCGAAGTGGCCTGGTGGACGAGAAAGCGCAAGCTGTGGATCACGCACCGGACGCTCACGCACTGGGGCCTCGGATGGGCCGCGCTTTTCGCTTTATGCTGGCACTACCTCGGGCGTCATCCGGCGGTGCCTTTCGCTTTGGGTTTCGCATGCGGCGGAATCATCCATTTGCTGGCGGACTGGCCCAATCCGATGGGTGTGCCGTGGATCGCAGGGCGTCACTCGCTCAAGCTATGGACGAGCGGCCACTGCGATCTGATCGTCGTCGGCGCGGCGTGGATCGCGGCGCTCTACATTGCCGATGGCGTCTGGTTTCATCACGAGTATGGCCGCCTGCTGCTTCATGCGATGCGTGCCTAGAACGTCCGCTGTCTTTTAACGCTTACGGAAAGTCGCCCATGCAATCGAATCACGCGTTACGCAACGGTTTTATCGCTCTTTTCGTTTTCTTCGCTATGCTCGCGCTTGGCGGTTGCGCGGGTTTCATGAATCGCGATCCCTTGCGTGTGAATGTTGCGGGCATCGAACCGCTCGAAGGGCAGGGGCTGGAAATGCGCTTCGCCGTCAAACTGCGCGTGCAGAACCCCAACGATGCGCCGATCGATTTCGACGGCGTCGCGCTCGATCTCGACCTCAACGGTCGCCCGTTCGCGAGCGGCGTCAGTGCGCAGCGTGGCACCGTGCCTCGTTTCGGCGAGGCGGTGCTATCGGTGCCGGTGACGGTGTCGGCGTGGTCGGTGGCGCGGCAGGCGCTCGGGCTTGCAAGCGGCGATGCATCGACCAAAGTCGCCTATGAAGCACGCGGCCGGCTCGCGGGCGGTGCGTTTGGCGGTGCGCGCTTTTCGGACAAGGGCGCGATCGACTTCCCCACAGGGGGCGGCGCGCTCGGCTATTGATCGTACCTGTTAGCGACGCTTCTTTCGCCGTGTTTTAGGCGGCGTCAGCGCGGCCGTCCAGAAGTCCGTGACCTGCTTTTGCGACTGGCGCTTGACGGCGGCAGTCGCATGGCAACGCGCCGATCCGGCGATCGCGTTCGCACCGGAAAGCCACATGCTCATGAAAGGATTCTTCTTCGTCCAGGGATTCTTCATGCGGTTCTCCGGAGTGGAATGCCCAGCGTCACGCGTCGGGAGCTGCACGTTGCGTGCCTGAGACGAGCGCCGCGCGGCGCTCGTCTTCGTCAGCGGTCTTTCGACTGCGACGCTTAGTGCGTCACTTGAAAGCCGTTCGCGCGATCGTTACGGATGTCGACGCGCGCATTGCCGACCGTCGTATCACGACGGCCGATTTCTTCAGCACGCTTGTGTTCGTCACGCACCTCACGATGCTCGCGCTCATCGCGATGCTCGCGCGCGTGCTCGATGTTTTCGCGGTGCTCTTTGTGCTCGAACTTCTCGTAATGCTTGAATTCGTGCGGCTTTGCAATTACACCAGCGGACAGGCAAGCGATAGCAGCGGCGACAAGCAGTTTCTTCGTCATGGAATACCTTCTTAAGGAGAAGCAGACCGACATGATCTGCATGTCACGAAAAACGCAGGCAATCTCCGCCGGTTGACGTTTGCTGCCTTCCTGTAAGGACATTTAACACTTATTGCCGAACTGGCCTTAAGTGCTCGTTCAAATAATGCGGCAAAGAACAAAGTAAGCGATCCATAACGTTGATCCGAGCCTCGCTTCGGCAAACTTGGCCGATGCATGCTAGGTGTAATGCGTGATTTTACTGGACGCGCACTTTACATTCCGCAATGCCGGGCCTTTAATCAACGAGCGGACACGCGTGTCCGTCATCGCAATTCCGCTGCTCACAGCGGCGCGGGCCGCTCGAGCGGATTCCTTGCGCTTTAGCGTTCCAGATGGCAGGGTCGGGCACGTCGCGGCGCGGTCTTATATGCAGCGAGGTCTTCATGGTCAACATCCCGGTCGAATCGATCGATACCCTCAAGACGGCGGTGCGCGGCAAGGTCATCGCGCCCGCAGACTCCGACTACGACGAAGCGCGAAAGGTCTGGAACGCAGCCATCGACAGGCGTCCCGCGTTGATCGTGCGCTGCGCCGGCACCGCTGATGTCATCGCGGCGCTTGCCTTCGCTCGCGACAACGGCATGCTGATATCGATACGCGGCGGCGCACACAACATTGCGGGCAGCGCGGTCAGCGACGACGCATTGATGATCGACCTATCCGCGATGAAATCCGTGCGCGTCGATCCGCAAGCGAAACGCGCGTATGTTGAGCCGGGCGCGTTGTTATCCGACTTCGATCACGAGGCGCAAGCGTTCGGACTGGCGACACCGCTCGGCATCAATTCGACGACCGGCGTCGCAGGCCTCACGCTGGGCGGCGGCTTTGGATGGATCAGCCGCAAGTTCGGCGTGACGGTGGACAATCTCGTCGCCGCCGAGATCGTCACGGCGGATGGCCAGTGGCGTCGCGTAAGCGTTGAATCGGAGCCTGAGCTGTTTTGGGCGTTGCGCGGCGGCGGCGGCAATTTCGGCGTGGTCACGCTATTCGAATTCCGCCTGCATGAAGTGGGACCGCAAGTGTACGGCGGGCTCGTGGTCTATCCGCTCGAACAGGCGGATCAGGTGCTGCCGAAGTATCGCGATTTCGTCGCTTCAAGCCCCGATGAGATGACCGTATGGGCCGTCATGCGCCTTGCGCCGCCCTTGCCGTTCCTTCCCGAAGACGTGCATGGCAAGCCGATCATCGCGCTTGCATGCTGTTTCATCGGTCCCGTCGAAGATGGCGCAAAGGCAATCGAGCCGGTGCGATCCTTCGGCACGCCGTATGGAGAACATCTCGGACCGATGCCCTTCGCCACTTGGCAGAAGGCGTTCGATCCGCTGCTTACGCCGGGCGCGCGCAACTACTGGAAGTCGCATAACTTCACGTCCCTGTCCGACGAGACGTTCGACGTGCTCACGAAGGCCGTGCTCGCGGTGCCGTCGCCGCATTGCGAGGTGTTCATCGGAGCGATGGGCGGGCAGACGAACCGCGTTCCCGTCGATGCCACCGCGTATGCGAATCGCGATTCGATCTATACGATCAACATACACGGCCGATGGACCGAAGCCGCGGACGACGGGAAATGCACGCAATGGACCCGCGAGATGTTCGCCGCATTGACGCCGTATGCCATAGGCAGCGTCTACGTGAACTTCCTGACGGGCGATGAAGGGGATCGTGTGAAAGCGGCGTATGGGCCGAATTTCGAGCGGCTTGCCGAGGTCAAGCGGCGTTACGATCCGAACAATGTCTTCCGCAGCAATCAGAACATCCCGCCTGCATAATCGAACGATGCGCGCCGCTAGGAACTTTCAGCGGCGCGCATGACGCGCGTCCTGCGCGTCGATGTTCGATATGTCGTTGCCGCGTTTTTCGTACACCAGCTTGCGCGTTTCGCTACTCAAGTGTTCACTCAATACGTCGAGGAAGCTGGATTCGACCGCCAGCCGCAAGCGGTCGAAGCGATGACCCAATCGGCTTTCCTCGAGAAACGCGGCCACCGATCTGGCGAAAGACTCACGGTCCCTGTCGATTGAATCGGCGGCACGCACCGCGGGACTTCTGATGTCCTCGACCTGCTGAAGATCGAGTGTGAGGCCTCGCGTTTCGAAGATTCGGGCGCGACTGCTGTCGGCGGCGAGAACCCACGTAATGGCGGTCATGATGCTCCTCCTGTGCGCCCACCTCGGGCGACCTTCAGGCATTGTGCGCCGAATCTTCTCCTTTGCGAATGCCTTGGCTTAATGCGAACCGTCGGGCAGCATCGAACCGGTTTGCGCGAAGCGCGTATGCAGCGCGAACGCCGCATCAAGCCGATGCGGCGTGTGTCCGCCGAGCGATGCTGCATCGCGGTAGTAGTCGCGCAAGAGATCGCGATAGAGCGGGTGGGCGCAATGTTCGATGACTGCGAGCGCGCGTTCGCGCGGCGCAAGACCCGTCAGATTGGCGAGGCCGCGCTCGGTGACGATCACGTCCACATCGTGTTCGTTGTGATCGCAATGCGGAACCATCGGCACGATGCTCGAAATGCGGCCATCCTTTGCGATGGACTTCGTCGCGAACACGGCATACGACGCATTGCGCGCGAAGTCGCCCGAGCCGCCGATACCGTTCATCATGTGCGTGCCGCCGACATGCGTCGAATTGACATTGCCGTAGATGTCGGCTTCGATCGCCGTATTGATCGCGATCAGCCCGAGGCGGCGAATCACATCGCCATGGTTGCTGACCTCTTGAGGGCGCAGGACGAGCCGCTCGCGATAGCGGTCGATGTCGCTCAAGACCTGCTCCTGGCGCTTCGCCGAAAGCGTGATCGAGGCGCCCGATGCGAACGCGAGCTTGCCTGCGTCGAAGAGATCGAAGGTGGAGTCCTGCAGCACTTCCGAATAGAGCGTGAGTGCTTCGAACGGCGACGCAGCGAAGCCCGACAGCACGGCATTGGCAATCGTGCCGATGCCCGCTTGCAGCGGCGGCAACCGTTTCGGCAGACGGCCGCGCGACACTTCATGCTGAAAGAATTCGACGAGATGGCCCGCGATCAGCGCGGTGTCTTCATCGGCGGGCAACACGGTGGAAGGACTGTCGGGCTGATTCGTCACGATGATTGCCGCGATCTTCTCAGGCGCAATCTCGATGCAGGACGTTCCGACGCGATCCTCGACGCGCATCAACGCTAGCGGCGCGCGCTCTGGACGCGGCGCGGGCGACCATACGTCGTGCAGACCTTCGAGGCCCATCGGCTGGGCAAGATTGATCTCGACGATGACTTTCTTCGCAAGCATCGCGAACGTCGCGGAATTGCCAACCGACGTGCTCGGCACGATACCGCCCGTCTCCGTGATGGCGACGGCTTCGATGATCGCGAGATCGAGCGGGCCCAGGCGATTGTCGCGCAATAGCTCGCCCGTCTCGGACAGATGTTGATCGATGAACATCACTTCGCCGCGGTTGATCGCGCGTCGCAAGGTGGCGTCGACCTGAAAGGGCAGGCGGCGTTCCAGCGCGCCCGCCTCGGTGAGAATGCGATCGGTGTCGCTGCCAAGCGATGCACCCGTCATCAACGTGATGCGAAGCGGATCGCTTTCCTCACGCGCACGCCGCGCGATTTCGAGCGGCACGGCTTTGGCATCGCCGGCACGCGTAAAGCCGCTTGCACCCACGCGCATGCCGTTGTGTACGAGCTGTGCAGCCTCGGCTGCGGAAGTGATTTTTCCGCGCAGGGCGGCACAACGAATACGGTCATCCAACATCGATATCTCCACTAACACTGACTGGCTCGTGCCCCGAGTGAGTCTCGTCGTCCGCTAGCGCAACGGCGCACGAAGGCGCGCGCTTCGTTCAGCGTGCTTGGACGCGGCGCGTTGATCGGGAGTGTCTTGCGTAGGCTTCGATGATCTCGCGGCGATGCGCGATGCTCGGATGCTGCGGACGGAGACGGCGGGGCAACGGCGCAATTATTCGTTATCCCTAGGCGTTTTCATAGGCGCAGTATCGAAAGCGCAACCTTCGTCATGCCACTCTTTGCGCTTTGTCTAATTTCGGCGTCTCGATGCTGCAAAGGCGCCGATATTGAATACGAAGGATCAACTGCCGCCGAAGAAGATGCTGCAATAGCTGGCAGGCCCCACGCATTCCTGCCCTCGCTGCGGCGTTTGCGTGGACTGCTGATTTGTGTCGCTGGCAGCGTTGCCAGCGGCGGGCGCGGACGTTTGCGCCATCGCGAGCGTTGCGCTCGTGAGCAGGATGGCTGCAAGGGTGATCTTCAACGGCTTCATGTACTTCTCCTTTGAGACGTGTGCCGTGCGTCGGATGGTTCGGGCACGCAAACACTATAAGTCGCGCTATCCGGCAGATAAATCGTCCTGCGTGCAAGGCACATTTCCAGCGCGAGGAAGGATGAACTCAGCGTTGCGCATCGAAAGGCGCAGTGGGATCGACGAGCGCGCTGCGAATGAAATGCAGGCAGGCCAGAAAGCGCCGCAGATCGCGCGCTGCGTGGTGTGAGGGGAGGTGTTCGAGCAAGGCATCGCTTGCGAAGATCGACGACACCACGGCGTTGATCGCACGGCGCAGCGTCGCGCTCGACGGCGTGCGAAACAGCATCGCCATGTCATGCAGCATTTGCGCGACAGATGACGACCACGCGATGCGCAGCGACGCTGGTGCATCATCGACGTTCAGCGCGGCGCGCAGCGTGCGCAGGTCGATCATCGCCTGTCCCGCTTCGAGCGTGACGAGCATCCACGCAAGCGCACGGCGATGCTCGCGCGAGGACGGCAGCAAGAGGCCGAGCAATTGCGACATGAGATCGTGCGTGCCCGAGTGAAAACGTTCATTCAGTCCGGGAAGCCTGCCTTCACAAGCGAGCGCGGCCTGAGCGCGCAATGCCGCCAGCGTTTTGCCGACGAGCCAGGGCGTATGCGGCGGCACGATGATCGCGCACGCGATCGCGGTCACGAGCATCGAAACGACGATCGCGATACCGTTGTTCAGCAAGAGGCCCGGATCGTAGACGATGGCGTTATCCGGTGCCGCAAGAAGACAGAAGAACACGCAAAAGCCGATGCCATATCCTGCCGTGGCGGGGCGCATCGCGATGAAAGCGCCTGCGGCAAGGGGCGGCGCAAGCACCGCGCACAAGAGCGGGAAGCCGTCGATCGCGGGATAGACATGACACAGGTAGACATAGCCGAGCATCGTGGCAAACGCCGCGCCAGCCGCCATTTGCGCGACGAACTTAGCCGGCCTTGCCGATGCGGACGACAACGCGCAAGCGAGCGTCGCGGCGATGACGGCCAGTCCGCCGCTCGGCCATGCGGTCGTGATCCAGAACCACGCGACCGCTGCAATGACGCTCCCCGAGCGAACGAAAGTGGCCGCAATGACAAAGCGATTCGTCGTCGCGACATAGCGCGGACTGGTGCCCCCAGCGGGCAAGGATGCATCGTGCTGGCCGTTCGCAATCGATGAACGAATGCGCATCAGGCGAATGATGTCGCTGTTGAAGCGATCAAGCAGTTCGACGCACGTCGTGACATCGATATTCGACGAATCCGCGATACGTTCGTCGAGCGACGCGTCGAGCCGCGCGAGCGCGCGTTCATGGCAACGCGGCGAAGCGAGCAGGTTCGCATGTTCGTCGAGACAAGCCGCGAGCGCGGGATATTCATCGAGCGAACGCAGCCGCTTGATGCACTGATCGAGCGCATGCAGACGTGCACACGCGTCCATAAACGCATTATTTAATCGAGCAAGCAACACGCTTTGTCGGCGTAGCGCAGGGTTTTCGTAAGCCGCAATGCGCCGTGTCGATTCGAATCCGGCGGTCTCTTCAACGAGGTCCGCATAACGACGCTCACGAGCGCGGCGAGTGAGTCCACCGCGCAGCACGCTCGCAGCAAACGCGATGAAGTCGGACTCACGTTGCGCGAGCGTCGCGGTAAGCCTCGCGCTGGCATGACGCGGCAGCACGAGCGCGCTGACCACGCTCGAAGAGAGAATGCCGATCATCACTTCGGCGCCGCGCGTGAGCGTCGCGAGCAGCAATTGATCCGGCGCAGTGACGACAGGCACGCCGATCAGCGCGGCCGTGTATCCGGCGAGCACGAAACCATACCAGCGAAATTGCCGATGCCGCACGGCGAGCGCCGTGCATGCCGCGACCCACACGATCAGTCCGAGTGCATAAAGCTCCGCAGTCTGCACGAACACCGCGCCGAGCACGAGCGCGGCGAGCATGCCCAACGCGGTGCCGGCGAAGCGATACACGCTCTTTGCGAGTACCATGCCGGAGAACGGCTGCATCAGCACGAAGGTCGTGGTCATTGCAATCCGTGGCTGCGAAAGCTCGAAGCGCATGGCAAGGCCCATCGCGATGAAAGAGGCAAGGAGCGTCTTCAGTAGATGCAGCCAGACGTTGCCTTCGGTGGCGAGCCAGTCGCGCAGTCCGTCGATGACGTCGCGTGCGCAAGCCCGGCTCGCACGCGGATGATTCATGAACGACATGCTTGAGCCCGCTACGTCCCTTTCGTGAAGTGGCCGATTGTAGGCAGGGGGGCAATATCAATTAATGAGGGAATCAGGGAACATTCTTTCCAGATTCAATAACAATGCTTGGGGCAATTGAGCGGACAATGTCGTCCCTCTGGCAACTGTGACGGTCTGATGGACACCCTACAGAACATGCGGGTATTCGCCCGCGTGATCGAAGCCGGCAGCTTTACGGCTGCGGCTCAATCGATGAATTCCACGACCGGCGCCATGTCGCGCGCCGTATCGGAACTCGAGGCCCATCTGCGCACGCGATTGATGAACCGCTCGACGCGGCGTCTTGCGCTGACGTCGGCAGGCGAGCGCTATTTGAAGCGTGTCTTGCAGATACTCGCCGATATCGACGGCGCAGAAGAAGAAGCAAGCGACGCGCATGAGCATCCGTCCGGCACGCTGCGCATGTTCAGTTTCGCAAGCGTCGGGCAGCACTATATTCTGCCGGCCATCGCGCGATATCGTGCGCTCTATCCGGACGTGAAAGTGGAATTGACGCTATCGCAGCGCATGCCCGATCTCTTCGAAGGCAGCAGCGATGTCGCGGTGGTGTCGGCGGGAACGTTATCGGATTCGGAGGTGATCTCGCATCGGCTTGGCAGCACCTTCAGCATTCTGTGCGCATCGCCCGCTTATATCGATGCACGCGGTACGCCCGCACAGCCCGCCGATCTTTCCAGCCACGATTGCCTGACATTGCAAACCCCTGCGTTTCCCGCACGCGAATGGACGCTCGAAGGACCGCAAGGTCGCGAGACCCTGCACATCAGCGGGACCGTGCAGGTGAATATCGCGGAATCGCTCGTCGTGGCGATACGCGAAGGCATGGGCATCGGCATATTGCCGCTTTATGCTGCAATCGACGGCCTGCGTGATGGCTCCCTCGTGCGCGTGCTGCCGGATCACACGTTGCAGCACACCAATCTTTTTGCACTCTATGCGTCGCGCAAGTTCGTCGATGCAAAGACGCGCACATGGGTTGAATTTCTGCGCGCGCATCTTCCGGATGTCATTGCACGCGATGAAGCCTTGCTGAAGAAATTCGGGTAGCGTCACCAGGCGATCACGTCTCGCTCCACATGCGCAGCAGGTTGTGATAGCAGCCGACGAGCGTGCGCTTGGCCGCCTCATCGCCGTTGGTCGCATTCAGGCGTTGAATGGAGTTGTCGAGATCGAATAGCAGCGCGCGCTGGGCATCGTCGCGAACGAGGCTTTGCGTCCAGAAGAAACTCGCCACGCGCGCGCCGCGCGTAACGGGACGCACCTGATGCAGACTTGTGGCGGGATACACGATCGCGTGTCCCGCCGGCAGCTTCACTTCCTGCACGCCGTACGTGTCTTCGATGACGAGTTCGCCGCCGTCGTAGTCTTCGGGGCGTGAAAGAAACAGCGTGACGGATACGTCCGTGCGAACGCGGGCACCATGTCCAGGCACGATCCGAATGGCGCCATCGACGTGACTGCCGAAGTGCATGCCGCCTTCATAGCGGTTGAATAGCGGCGGATACACACGGTTCGGCAGCACGGCGCTGATGAATAGCGGATGCCGTTCCAGCGCACCGACGATCGCATCGCCGAGTTCACGCGCAATGGGCGATGCCTCGGCGATCTGCTGATTGCGCTTGACGGGCGCGCCCTGATAGCCCGCGGTGGCGCGGCCATCGACCCATGAGTCGCTGGCATCGAGACGTGCGCGCATCGCTGCTGCGTCTTCTGGGCTGAGTACGTTCGGTATCGAAAGAATCATGATTCGGTAAGTCAGATGACGCGCGCGCCGCTTCGTGGATCGTTGAAACGGCGCGCGTGCGCATCAACGGAAGCGGTAGTTCACCGTCGCAAGGAACGTGCGGCCGATGCCGGGCACCGCGCGTCCGCCGTCGGAAGGAATGAGGGCGTCGTAGTACTTCTTGTCCGTCATATTCCACACGTTGAACTGGATATCGTAGCGCTTCTGATGATACGCGGCCATCACGTCCCAGCGCGTATAACCGCCCACTTTGACGAAATTATTGTTCGCCGCATAGCGCGACGACACATACGACGGCCCGCCGCCGAACTCCCAGTTGGGCGTGAAGTTATACGTCGACCACAACGTGAGCATGTTGTGCGGCGTGTTGGCAAGCGTATTGCCGGTGGTGCCGTCCAGTGCTTTTTCGACGGTGCCGTTCATGTACGTATAGCCGCCGAAGAGCTGCCACTTGTTCGTGATGTGACCTGCGACGCCGAGCTGATAGCCGCGCACGCGCACATCGCCATCGAGCGTGTATTCACCCGTCGATACCTGCGTGCGTGCATTCGTTTTCTCGATGTTGAAAAGCGACTGCGTCACGGATAACCCGCCGTTCAGCAAGTCCCACTTCGAGCCGATTTCGTACGAGCGGTTCTTCTCGGGCGGCGTGTTCTGCTGATTGTTCGTGAGCGTGAGCGCTTCGAGAGACGGGTTGAACGACGTCCCGTACGACACGTAATACGACTGCCATTCCGTCGGCTGCCACACGATGCCGGTACGCACGCTCGTGAAGTAGTTCGTTTGCGTCGCGTAACGCGGCGCGTTGATCGAGTTGTTGATCGATGCTTCGTAGCGGTCCCATCGAACGCCGCCGATCCACTTCCAGTTTTCGCCGATCGAAATCGTATCGTTCAGGTAGAGGCCGATGCCGTTCGCGCTCGACTCCGCGAGATTGGTCGCGACTTCGCGATAGTTCGATGGCCGCGTCGTATAGGCCGGATTCACGAGCGGCACGATGGCAAGCGTGTTCGACGGCAGGCCGGGCGTCGTCGCGGTGAAGCTCTGATTGCTGTACGTCTCGTGGCTCAGATCGACGCCGACGAGCATGTCGTGCTTGAGGAAGCCGGTTGCGAACTTGCCCTGGAAATCGGTCGTGTTATAGACCGAGTGATCGTTGATGTTGCGGTCCTTGCCTTGCAAGCGCACGTACAACGACGAAAGCGGCAGCGTCGTGTAATTGCCGTTGCTGAGCGCCGGCGATGTGCCGAGCGGACCGGTCAGCACGGCCGCCGCATTGGTCGCGCGTGCCTCGGTGCTGTAGTGGCTGAACTGCGTCTGGTTGCGCAACGTGAACATGTCGTTGAATCGATGTTCGATGCGCGCGTTTAACGTCTGCACGTCCTGAATGGTGCGGTCGTCGGTGAAACCGTAGAAGGTCTTCCTGTCGACAGGCGCCGGGTGGCCGTTCAAAGGCGGAATGCCATAGTCGGGCTGATCGTAGTTGTGCTGGATCAGCGCGGACAGCGTCACTTGCGTGGGCGTGCCGATGCCGAACTTCACTTCCGGCGCGATGCCGAAATCCTTGTTCTTCATCTCATCGCGCGTCGAGCCTAGCGACTGGCCGAATGCGTTGATGCGAAACGCGGCGGTATCGGTCAACGGTTGATTGATGTCTACCGTCGTGCGATAGCGGTCATGCGTGCCCGCCTGCAACGACACGTCGGCGCGCGGTTTCAGGTTGGGCTGCTTGCTGACCTGATTGATGACGCCGCCCGTCGAGCCGCGTCCGAAGTACAGCGACGAAGGGCCGTACAGCACGTCGATCGATTCGAGATTGAACGTATCGCGATAGTACTGGCCCCGGTCGCGAAAGCCGTCGAGATAGATGTCGGTGCGTGCGGTGAAGCCGCGCAAGTTGATGTTATTGCCGATCTGGCCGCCTTCGGCTGCGCCCAGCGTGACGCCCGGCACGTTGCGCAAGGCGTCGGAAAAGGAACTCACTGCCTGCGATTGCAACACGGCTTTCGGCACGACGACGACGGCCTGCGGGATGTCGCGCAGCGCGGTCGGCACCTTCGCGCCGACGCTCGACGTTTCCGCCTGGAAGTCGGCTGCTGCGTCGCTTCGTCCGGTTACGGTGACGGCCGGCAGGGTGGCGTCCTGAGCGATGGTCTGACTGGCGGAAGAGGCTTCCGTTGCGGGCGATGCTGCTTGCGTGGCTGAAGCGCCTTGCGGTGCGGTCTGAGCATAAAGCGGTGCGGCCATCGGCGCCGCGGCAACAGTGACCCATGCCGCTGCAAGCGGCGTTTTCCTCAACATGTCGTTCCCCGATACTTGTTAGTGATTTCCGACCGGCGCGAAACGGGATTCGTCGCCGAAAGCGATGACGCGACCTCGCCCGCCCGCGCACCGTGTTCGAGGGGCGGAGCGTTATTGGTCAAGCCATGATCGCAATTTGTTAATGCGAATCAGTATCATTACACATCGCGGAAATATTTGGAAAAAAATGTATCGGCACGTTGGGTTCTAGCTTGCATGGGCTAGGGAATAATTGAATTCGGCATACTGCATGCACGCCTGCGGTGCAACGCTTGCACAGGAACGCTCGCTCTGCACCAATTGAGAGCTACAAACGTGCGCATTTCGTGGTTCGGACGCACCGCGCCCGCGCATATGCAGCCTAGATAAAGCACCAACTGCATGCAAAATGCGCCAGCATGGCCCGGAACTTGCAAAAAGCGCCGCTTTTCGAGATAAGCCACGCGCCATGCAGGCCCTTCAAACCGGCACCAACACACTTTTCCTGCTCCTGGGCGCCGCAATGGTGCTCGCGATGCACGCAGGTTTTGCATTCCTCGAACTCGGCACCGTCCGTCGTGAAAACCAGGTGAACGCGCTCGTGAAGATCCTCGTCGACTTCGCCGTGTCGACGCTTGCGTACTTCTTCATCGGATACAACATCGCGTATGGCGTGCAGTTCATGCATGGCGCCGACATCCTCGCCGAGCACAACGGCTATGCGCTCGTGCGCTTCTTCTTCCTGCTGACGTTCGCGGCGGCGATTCCTGCGATCGTCTCCGGCGGCATCGCGGAACGTTCGAAGTTCAACCCGCAATTGTTCGCGACGTGCGTGATCGTCGGCTTCATCTATCCGTTGCTGGAGGGCGTCGCGTGGAACGAACGTTTCGGCGTTCAGCACTGGCTTGCGCAGACCTTCGGCGCGCCGTTCCATGACTTCGCAGGCTCCGTCGTCGTGCATGCGTTCGGCGGCTGGGTCGCGTTGCCTGCCGTGCTGCTGCTCGGGCCGCGTCACGGGCGTTATCACAAGGACGGGCGCATTGCCGCACATCCGCCGTCGAGCATTCCGTTTCTCGCGCTGGGCGCATGGGTGCTCGCGGTCGGCTGGTTCGGCTTCAACGTGATGAGCGCGCAGACTGTCGACAAGATCAGCGGCCTCGTCGCCGTCAATTCGCTGATGGCGATGGTCGGCGGCACGCTCGCTGCATGGTTCGCGGGCCGCAACGATCCCGGCTTCACGTACAACGGACCGCTGGCCGGTCTGGTCGCGGTGTGCGCGGGCTCGGACCTGATGCATCCGTTGGGCGCGCTGATCGTCGGCGCGGTGGCGGGCGTGCTGTTCGTGCAGATGTTCACCTGCGTTCAGAACCGCTGGCGTATCGACGATGTGCTCGGCGTGTGGCCGTTGCACGGCATGTGCGGCGCATGGGGCGGCATGGCGGCGGGCGTGTTCGGACAACGGTCTTTCGGCGGCATCGGCGGCGTGTCGGTGTGGTCGCAATGCATCGGCACGCTGGGCGCGGTGGCGCTCGCGCTCGCGGGCGGCGCCGCCGTCTATGGCGCGATCAAGATGACCGTCGGCTTGCGGCTCGAACGCGAAGACGAATTCAACGGCGCGGACCTCGCGATACATCGCATTTCGTCGACGCCGGATCGCGAAATGGCAGGGTGATGGAGCGGTGAGCGCGCGCGCGTGGCTATGCGCCACACGCACGCGCCGGTTACGATATACGGCCGACTGACGAAAAGGCCGAACGCTTGAACCCAACCGAGAACGGGACCCTGGATTTGCCGCTCCCATCGCGCAACTTCGCGTTGACGCGGCGGGTGCTGCTGCTCGTGCTTGCGGCGTCGGTGCTGATACCCATGGCGTGTCTCTGCATCTATGGCTATTACGACTATCAGCGCCGTTTCGCCGATGCGGAAGAACTGACTGAACGTCTCGCGCGTGTCGCAAACGAACACGCGCTAAAGGTGCTCGATCTCAATCAGCAACTCGAAACGCGCGTCGTCGATACACTCGGCGATAGCGACGATGCGGACATCGCCAGCCGGCAGCAGGCGCTGCATCGCGCGCTCGACGACATGAGCGGCACGCTGCCTCAAGTTGCTGCCATTTCAGTGTTCGGTGCGAATGGCGCGCTGCTGGCGAACAGCCGCTGGTATCCCTCGCCGCAAGTTTCCATCGCGGAGCGCGACGACTTTCGCTCGGCGCGCGCCATTGCACCGGTCACGTACTTCTCGCTGCCGTTGCGCGGGAAGGTCGCGAACTCCGACGTCTTCACGGCGACGATGGGACGCGTCAGCCGCGATGGCCACTTTCTCGGCGTCGTATCGATTGCGCTGAAGCGTGACTATTTCACCGACTTCTATCACGAGATCGCTGCGGGCGATAACGCGCTCGTCATCGGCCTCTATCGACGCGATGGCGGCCTGCTCGTGCGCTTCCCGTCAGCCGGCAATGGCGCCCAGCCCGCGCCCGATACGCCGTTCACTCAGGCGTTCCGCAATAACGAGCTATATGGCCGTTTGCAGATGACGTCGACTATCGATCACGTCGAACGCGTGCTGGCTTATCGCCGCGTCGGAGATTTTCCGCTTTACGTTGCAACCGGTTATGCAACTTCCGCCGTGCAAGCGCGATGGCGGCATAACCTCGCGCTCGTCACGGCAATTGCCGCGCTGCCTTGCATGGCGGTCTGGCTGCTGATTGCATACTCGATTCGTCGCCTCGATTCGGAACAGGCGGCATGGGAACGCTGGCAGGCGGAAGTCGCGATGCGCCTATCCGTCGAAGCATCGAGCCGTCAATTGCGGCGAATGGGCGCGCTCGGCAATCTGGTCGCGAACGTCGCGCATGACTTCAACAACCTGCTGATGGTGGTGTCGTCGAACATGACGCTTGCGCGCCGCAAGCATTTCAACGATGTCGAGAGCGAAGTGCTCGCGGTCGAACGCGCCACCGCCGGCGCGGAATCGCTGGCGCGAAGGCTGATGAGCGTGGCGCGCAAGCATCCGCGCAAGCAGGAAGTCATCGAACCTGCTGCGTGGCTGAGAAGCGTGCTCGATACCGTGAAAAGCGCGGTGCATCCGTCTATCCCGCTGACGGTCGAGTGCTCCGCGGACTTGTGGAACGTAATGGCCGATGCGGTCGAGCTGGAGCTTGCGCTCGTCAACATCGCCGTGAATGCGAGCGATGCCATGCCGCACGGCGGGCGCATCGTCATTCGTTGCCAGAACGCGCGCGTGCGCGGCGCGGAGAACGACTTGCCCGATGGCGAATATATTCTCATCTCCGTCACGGACAATGGCGAGGGCATGAGCGAGCCAGTGCTTCGCCGCGCATTCGAGCCGTTATTCACCACGAAGGAACGCGGAACGGGTACGGGCCTTGGCCTCGCGCAAGTGCTCGCGGCTTGCGAGCAGGCGGGCGGCACGGCGCGCATCACGAGCGTGCCGGACGCGGGCACGACGGTGCGCTTGTATTTGCCGCGTTATCAAGGGCCGGCCGCGTCGTCGAAGTCCGAAGAAGTTAGGGAACCTGAGCATCCTGCATTGGAGCCGCCTATTGCCGATGACCATCCGCTGCGCGGCATGTCCGTGCTGCTCGTCGAAGATAACGTCGACGTTGCGGCGGGCATCACGGCGGTGCTCGAAGTATTCGGCTGTGCGGTCCATCATGAAGAGAGCGCGGACGCGGCCTTCGCGTTATTGGGCGAGGGCTATGGTTTCGATCTCGTGTTGTCGGATGTGCAGATGCCGGGGCGGATGAACGGCATCGACCTGGCAGAACAGATCATTCAGCGCCTGCCTATGCAAAAGCTCGTGCTGATGACGGGTTATGCGGACGACATCGAACGCGCAAAGCATCTGGGCGTGCGCATTCTCGCCAAGCCGTTCAATATGGATGAACTGCGCGATCTGATGGCGGACGGCGTGCCGCATTGAACGAATGATTTAGCCCTTGGCATGCTTGGGCAGTGCACGCGCGCCGACTAGTGGATTGAAGCCCGCAGGCTTGCGCGACGATGTCTCTTGCTGCTTCCCGCCCTCATCGCTGCGATTGCCGCCTAGCTGGCTGAGCAGGTCTTCGTCGTCGCCAGGCTCTTCGTTGGTATCGTCCGTGGGGCGCGCCTGCGGCTCACTCTTGCCCGCAAGATGCTCGACCACCGACACGAAATCTTTCTGCGCCGAGCGCAATGCGCGCCCCGGCATCATGATGAGCGCGACCGCTTCCTGAACGGTGCGGTTATCGACGGTATGCAAGGAGCCCGGTTCGTTCCAGTCGATGCCGCTATCCGCATAAGCGGCTACCACGTGATGCAGCACCGCCGGCGACAGCACGCCCGCATCGTATAAGCCGACGATCTGCCGCTCCGCGAGCGCAAAGAGCGTTGGTTGAGGCGGGGCCTCGGCTGGAGCCTGCTTTTTAGGCTTGCGCGCGGCCATTACTTCGAGGCGGGCGCGACCCGCCACACAGTGTTGCCGACATCGTCGGCGATGAGCAGGCCGCCCGCATGATCGATCGCAACGCCGACCGGACGTCCAAGCGCACGCCCATCGGATCCAAGAAAGCCGGTCAGTATGTCTTCGGGCGGACCCGAAGGCTTGCCGTTTTCGAATGGCACGAACACGACCTTATAGCCGCTCTTGGGCTTGCGGTTCCACGATCCATGTTGACCGATGAACGCGCCGTTCCAGTAGTGTTGCGGGAACGCATTGGCATCGTAGAACGCGAGTCCGAGCGATGCGGTATGTGCGCCGAGCGCATAGTCGGGAACGATGGCCGCATCCACGAGTTCGGCGCGTTGGGGCTTCACGCGTTCATCGACGTGCTGCCCGTAATAGCTATACGGCCAGCCATAAAAGCCACCGTCTTTTACGGACGTCATATAGTCGGGCACGAGCTCGTTGCCGAGTTCATCGCGCTCATTGACAGCGGTCCACAGCGCGCCGGTCTGCGGCTGCCATGCCATGCCGTTGGGATTGCGCAAGCCAGTTGCATAGAGCCGCGATTCTTTCGTGTCGATATCCACTTCCATGATCGCCGCGCGGCCATTCTCGGCGTCGATGCCGTTTTCCGCTGCATTGCTGTTGGAGCCGACCGTCACGTAAAGCCGCTTGCCATCCGGACTCGCGATGATGTTCTTGGTCCAGTGATGATTGATCGGACCAGCGGGAAGGTCAATGAACTTTTCGCCCGGTGATGCGATCTGCGTGTCGCCGCTTTCATACGGGAAGCGCACGACGGCATCGGTATTCGCAACATAGAGATAGTCGCCGACAAGCGCCATGCCGAAGGGCGAATGCAGCTTGTCGATGAAGACAGTGCGTGTTTCGGCGATGCCATCGCCATCGGCATCGCGCAACAAGGTAATGCGGTCCGCGCTCGGCCCCGCAGCGCCCGCGCGCTTCATCACCTTCTTCGTGATGACGCCCTTGAGGCCCGCGTTTTCATCGTGCTGTGCAGGCGTATTGGTCTCGGCGACGAGGATATCGCCGTTAGGAAGCGTCGCGAGCCAGCGCGGATGATCGAGTCCTGAAGCGAATTCAGTCACGCCGAAGCCTTCTGCCGGAACGGGCTTCTGACCTTGCGCCCACGGTTTTGCGGGCGCAATGTTCACCGTCGGCAATAGCGCCCGTTTCGGCGCGGGTAGCGACGGATTCGGGCCGAAGCCGGGAGGATAGTCGTCGGCGCTGGCTGCCGGGCTGGCGAAGGCGAGAACGGTTATTGCTGCGGCCGCCAGCCGATCGATGCGGCGCTTCATCAGCCCCCGCCGATGCCTTGTATGACTTTGCCCGTGCCGTCGCAGGTCGGGCAGTCGCCGCCGTTTTGCTTGCCGGTGCCGTTGCAATCGGGGCAGAGGTCTTCGCCGGTGCCGGGCACGCCGGGTTCGGCTTCGTCGCCGGGACTGAGAGGAGGTTCTTGCGCCATGGTCGTCTCCTTGTCGGTTGAACGGCTTACAGCAACTTGTGTTCCCACTAAGCCACGACGCGATCAAGGCTTGCGGCCGAACGCATCGCGCAAGTGTTTCTTTGCACGCTCCAATATATTGCGGCGAGTCTTGGGCAAATTACGCCCCGCGCGATTGATATAGAAGTTGAGCATCGACATAGCCGACTGATATGGCGTGCCTTTGCGCCGCGTGCTGCTCGTCGAAGAATGTTTGAGCGACTGAGCGATTTCTTCGGCGCTGCCGGTCTTGAAGATGTCGCGTTCGATATCCATCGCATCGCTGGTTTCCATCACATGATGCGACCAGCGATGATTGCCATTTTTCGGCTTGGCCGACTTATTCGTTGCACTGCTCGTCTTCTTCTTGCGATCGCTTGCGAGCGCATGACGTTGGCGCGTGCTGCCTGTCTTCGTGTTCTTGCGAGCCGTGGCCATGAGATATCCCGATCAACGTTTAGGCTTGAGCAAACGATGCGCTTCGCGCAACGCATCGACGATGGCCTGATACGCCGCATGCCGCGTCTCAGGGTCGGGCGCGCGCAATACATACGACGGGTGATAAGTCGCTATGACCACGCGTCCGTCATGTTCGATCGGATGGCCCATCGAAGCCTGCAACTTTGCCTTCGAATCGCTCAATACGGATTTAAGCGCCGTTGCGCCGAGCGCGACGATGACCTCCGGATCGATATCGGCGGTTTCGCGGTCCATCCAGTAATGGCACGCGTCGATCTCGCGCTGTGCCGGCGTCTTGTGCATGCGTCGTTTGCCGCGTGGTTCCCATTTGAAATGCTTGACCGCGTTCGTGACATATACGTCTTTTCGCGTGACGCCTGCCTCTTCCAGCGCGCGATCGAGCATTGCGCCCGCGGGACCGACGAAGGGCTTGCCTTGCAGGTCTTCCTGATCGCCGGGCTGCTCGCCGACGATCATCAACGGCGCGTGACGCGGGCCTGCACCTGGCACGCCCTGCGTTGCATCCTTGTAGAGCGCGCAGCGGTGACACGTATCGAGCGATTCCGGCGTTTGATCCGGTTCGACGCCGGGTTGTTTGATCGTTGGCATGAGGGTCAGGCGTGTAAAGCACTAAGCGCGGCACGAAAGGGCGTTCGCATCGCATTCTCCGTCGATTAACGCAGAGCGCGAAGCAATTAGCGGACCTTTCCAGACTGCACTGGAATGCTCGTTGCTCTGCTTCGAGTTATCAACTCGACAGGAGGCCTGCAATGGGTATCGACGAACGTTTGGAAGGGGAAGGCAGTACAGACAAGCCGCTCGGCGATGCCGGGAGCGGTGCGAGCGGTGGCGGGTCCATCGGGAATCTGCCGGGGCCGGGCGCGGCAACAGGTGGCGATCCGAAGCAAGGCGTTCGACAGCCGAATGCGGGCGAGGTCGAACCGGAGAGCCGGCGTCTTGAACAAGACCCGCATCAGACCGCTGAGGTACCGCTGGGCTCCGGCGACCGGCCCGAGCCGGCTGGCAAAGGCGGCCAGGGCCCTCAAACAGGCCAGGACACTCCTCCACGCGCGAACTAACGCAAACGCATGACAAGCAAAAAGAACGGCCGCTTATCGCGGCCGTTCTTTTTGCCGATTAGCGCGTGGCAATGTACATCGTGATTTCGAAGCCAAAACGCATGTCGGTGAAGCTCGGAGTTTCCCACTTCATAAAGCCTCCTTGTGCAAGAAGCGGCCTGACGGATGCCGGGCCGTTGCGCGGTGTTCTACTGCAAGCGCCGTGCAAAGCCGCGCCCCCAATTCGACGCTCTTACATGCTAGCGGAGTTTGGCGCGTGCATGATTGGAAATCGCCTGGCCGTTCATTTATTTTATTTATAGCGGTCTCGGCCGATTGCCTGAGTCGTCAGGGTTTACGCTCGCTTTGTCCGGGTCTGTCGCTTCATCGCGTTCCAGTGCCTCGCCGGGACGAGGGATTACCCTGTCAGCTTCTTCAGGCGTAATGTTGTTCAGTTCATTGCCGCCCGGTGCGTGGGGCTTGTCATGCGTATCGGGTGCTTCGGGTGCTTGAGCCATCACGTTTCCTCGTCGAGAGTCATTCGGCGCGCGACGCTTCGCGCAATACCGCGGCATCGCTGTCGTACTTGTGATCGCGCATCTTTCGAAGCAGCGCCAGGATCTCACCGTTTGCTCCGTTGCGTTGCGCAAGCGCAATGAGTTTTTCCTTGCCCATTGGATATTCGGCACCCTTCAGCGCCTGAGCGATCTCATCCATGCGCGGTTCGTCCTCATGCCGCTGATCCTGCGATTGCGCGGGATGCTGGGACATAACGCCTCCTTTTCGATGTGACGATAACGCCGATATCGGCAGCAACACGCGTACCCGTCTGCGGGCGCGTTTGATGCTGCACGGCTTTCCACCGATCGACGCATAAAAAGGAGGACAAGCAGATGACCATTAGCGCAGACCGCATCTCGGACACGGAAGTCAAAGTCGAGAGCACGATCTATACATTCGACAGCAAGGACAAAGCCGACGCGTTCCAGCAGTGTCTGGGCAGCGATACCGTCGAAACTTGCGCGGCCGATCACGCGCCGCTATCGACACGCGCCGCTGTCTCGAGCGACAGTGCGCTCGGCGGCGAGCCGGGCAGCATCATCTCGCCGTCGATGGGCGGCATGCCTTGAACGCAACGCGCTTCACAGCGCCGCGCTGTTCGTCGCACGCGGCGCAAGCGATGCGCGAGTGAGTGCGTGCAACGGCAGCGGCTTGGCGAAGAAATAGCCTTGCGCCTGCGCCGCACCCATCTCACGCAACACGGCAAGCGTGTCTGCGTCTTCAACGCCTTCTGCGACGAGCGTCAAGTCGAGCGACTCGGCCATCCTGACGATTGCACGCACGATAGCGCGGCTGCGAGCGCTTTCAGTCAGTTCGAGAATGAATGACTTGTCGATTTTCAGACCGCTGAATTGATACTGATGCACATAGCTGAGCGATGAGAATCCCGAGCCAAAGTCATCCAGCACCACGGACATGCCGTTATCGGCAAGACGCTGCATCGTGCGGCGCGCCAGATCCGGCTCGGCGACGAGCGCGCCCTCGGTGAGTTCGAGACATACCCGCGAAGGCGAAACGTAATAGCGCCGCAACAAGGCAAGGACGTCATCCGCGAACTCCGGACGCGTCATGCTATAGCTCGAACAATTCACGTGCACCGGTGGCCAGTGCGCGTAACGCTCATTCGAGAGAATGGCGGCCACGCGTTCCAGCATATAAAGATCGAGGCGGCCGATCAGCCTGAGACCTTCGACGGACGGCAGGAATTCGCCCGGCCCCACGATGCTTCCATCCGGCTGACGCCAGCGTATGAGCGCTTCCAGTGCGACGACTTCGCCGCTTCTGGCATCGACGATAGGCTGAAAATAGGGCAACAATTCGTCGTCGCGCTTCATCGCATTGCGCAGCGCACCTTCGCGTTCCACCTGATCCGATACCTCACGCCGCAGTTCCTGATTGAACACGACGAAGCTGTCGCGTCCCGCATTCTTCACGCGATACATCGCCGTATCGGCATCGCGCAAGAGATCGGCAGGCTCGGTATGAAACTGACTGTCCGCCGTGACGATGCCAATGCTGCACGACGAGAACACGACATGCTCTTCGATATGAAACGGCAAATCGAACGCGGCGAGGATGCGCTTTGCAATTGCAACCGCGTCGTGGACCGGCGCGTTCACGGACAGCACCGCGAACTCATCGCCGCCGAGGCGCGCGAGCAGGTCGCCGGAGCGCACGCAGTCGCGCAGGCGAGCGGCGGCTTGCACGAGCAGCATGTCGCCGAAGTGATGCCCGAGGCTGTCGTTCACGACCTTGAAGCGATCGAGGTCGATGAACATCACCGACAGTTCGTGCCCGCGCGTGCGATAGTCGTTCCATGCGCCGCGAAGCCGCTGCATCAGATGGCTACGGTTGGGCAGGCTCGTCAGCGAATCATGCGCGTTCTCGTAGAGCAGACGCGCATTGGCTTCATCGAGTTCGCGCGTGCGGGCCTGCACGCGCGCTTCGAGTTCGAGATTTGCCGCATGCAAGGCTTCGGCGTCGCGGCGGCGGGACAATGCGGTATCGATATGACGCGATACGAAGGTCAGTAATTCCTGATCGCGCAGTGAATAGCGCACGAGCGGCGAGTAACTTTGCACGGCCAGCACGCCGCGCACGACGTCGCCGTCGAAGAGCGGAATGCCGAGCCATGAACGCAGGCGCACGGTGCCCGTTTCGGTTTCGAACGCGCCTTCGTCGATGAGCCGCATGGCTTCCTGATGGTCGATCAGCCGCGCACGCCGCTCGCCGATCACATACTCGGTCAGCCCGCGCTGGCCGCTTCGCGGAGCAGGGCGTTCGAGCACGATCTCGTCGACGTAATAGGGAAACGACACTTCGCCCGTTTCCGGTTCGATCAGCGCGATATAAAAATTGCGCGCATAGAGCAGCTCGCCGACGATGCCGTGCAGGCTGCGAAAGAACTCCATCATGTCGCCCGGCCGGCTCGACAGTTCCGCGATCTGATAGAGCGCGGCCTGCAAGTGCTCCGACCGCTCGCGCTCGGCAATGCCATGACGCAGCGCCGCGTTGAGTTGTGAAAGCTCGGACGTGCGCCGCGCAACCTGTTCTTCGAGATCGGCACGGTGAAGAATGCGATCGAGCGCCATTGCCACGTGACGCGCGACGACGAGAAAGAGCGCACGGTCCTCGGCCGTGTAAATGCGCGACACGTCGTAGACCTGCATCGCGAGCATGCCGAACACTTCGTCCGATGCGTTCTTGAGCGGCGCGCCCATCCAGAATTCGGGGCGGTCGCCGAGGCAGTAAAAGCGTCCGTCGCGCTCGGCGGCGGTAATGTCGGCGTGCGTGACGAAGAGCGGCTGACCGCTCGTCAGCACGCGGCCTGTCATCGAGAGATGCGACGGATCGAGAATGTCGTAGTTCTCGGCGGCTTGCACGTCGGTGTCGATGACATCGACGTAATACGGATACGTGATTCTGCCGGTCTTGCGATCGTAAAGCGCGAGATAGAAGTTTTCAGCGTCGATCAGCGTGCCGAGCCGCTCGTGCACGCAACGAAGAAACTCGGCGCGGTCGCGCACCGAGCTTGCGAGGTACGCAATCTCATACAGCACGCGTTGCGTCAGTTGTGCACGGGCCAGAGCGTCGGCCTGGACCCGTTCGCCGAGACGCCGCGCGAGGCCGGCCAGTTGCGCATCGTTTTTATGCGCGGCCGGCGCGACGAGCCATCCGAGCACGGCTTCACCGCGCCCGGTTGGCCAGCGATGCCAGCCATGCGCCGCGCACTGCTCATCCAGCCCTTCTTCCGGGATGCTGCGGGGCCATTTCTGGGACGCGTCGCCGCGATGCGCAAGATGCAACTGCTCGCCCGCGCGATACCATGCCCACTCGCGGCTGCAGTCCATCGACACGGCATCGCGCAGCAGCGCTTCGATGGGCTGAGCGTCGGTCACTTCGGTCACGTCGTCCGTCCGGGCCGCGATTGCAGCCGGAATCGGCGTCGCGTTATACGCGGAAAACACACTCATCGGCGCTCCAGGCCATTTTTGTAGGGCATTCAGGCCGCCGCGCTGGGGGCCTGAGTCCGCGTTCAGTTGTTAGTCAAGCAATCGCTCCTTACCGGGCTAACGGCACGGAGCATACAGGCTTGAGCGTCACCGAAAAAAAATGTAAGGCGCGATGGCATCGACACACGCGAATGCGCGGTCTTGATGGCTCGTCAGAAGCGCTTCTGCAGGAAAAAACGCGAGCGTCCGCCATGAAAATCGGCAAGCTCGCCGAAAGTCTGATAGCCGCAGCGCACGTAAAGATTACGTGCCTGCGGGTTGAGCGTGTCGAGCCAGGCGGCGCGGCAGCCGCGCTGTTTCGCTTCGATCTCGGCGGCTTCGAGCGCACGCGCCGCGAGTCCACGGCCACGCATGTCTTCGCGTATCCACAGCCATTTGACGAAAAGCCAGTCCCAGGCGGTAAAGCCGGCCAGTCCGCCGACGAAGTCGTCATCGGCATACAGCGATACCGAGAGATCGCGATGCCCGCTCGGTCCCAACTGCGATGCGTTGAACGCCGCGAGCCCGCCCGCGACATCGGCCTCGAACGATTCGTCGATCCAGTCGGTGACGGAAATGGTGATGTCGCTCATAACGCAGAGTGAAGCGCCCGTGGAACGTGCAGAATACGCGAAACTTGCGAAAGGGGAATCGACCATGCACGAAGCGATCGACAGTCAGGCGCTGATCGCGCGCCTGCAATTGAAACCGCATCCGGAAGGCGGCTATTTTCGCGAGACTTATCGCGCGGATCATCGGGTGTTGCGGGAAGCATCGAACGAAGTGCGTTCGGCTTCGACCGCCATTTACTATCTTCTTTGCGATGGCGCGCATTCCGCATGGCATCGCATTCGCTCGGACGAGGTGTGGCACTTCTATGCTGGCGATCCGGTCGACGTGCATGTGCTCGACGCAAACGGCGCGCTGCTGACGCATCGGCTGGGCAACGCGCTCGTGCATGAGGACGCGGTTTTTCAGGCCGTCGTCAAGGCGGGCGACTGGTTCGCCGCCGAATGCCGCGATGCATCGGGCGCAGCGCTGGTTGGTTGTACCGTTGCGCCGGGCTTCGAATTCAGTGAGTTCGAGCTTGCGGCGCCAGGCGAATTGCAAGCGCGCTTTCCGCAGCATCGCGAATTGATTGCGCGTCTTGCCTAAGGCTTCAACGCAATGCCCAATGCTTCGCAGATGAACGCGCCGATGCTCGGTATGTCATCGAGCGGCAGCGTCGGAAGCGTCGTGTCGATCGACGATGCATCGTCCGTTGCGATGGCGAGAATGTCCACGTCCGTCTTGAAGAGCGGCTCCGTCGCCGTCGATGGCCGCACGACTTCGAGCCGAGGCATCGCTTCACGCGCGAAGCCTTCGACGATCACGATATCCGCCTGCGAAAGCCGCGCGGCAAGCGTAGCAAGCGGCGGCTCCGCTTCGTCGTTCAGTTCATGGAGGATCGCATAGCGGTAGGGCGAGGCGATCAGCACTTCGCATGCGCCGGCGCGACGAAACCGCGCACTGTCTTTCCCCGGCGGCTCGAATTCGATCGAATGATGGCTGTGCTTGATGACGTTCACGGTGAGACCGTGCGCGCGAAACCACGGCAGCAACGCCTCGATCAACGTGGTCTTTCCCTGGCCCGAGCGGCCCGAAATGCCGAAGAACGGCAGGTGCGGCGAATTCATGCGATGGTTTTATATCGTGGTGAATGTTGCGAGGGCGAGTGTAGCGGTTCGGTGGCGAGGGCGGGGAAATCGCGCTATCGTCGGGCATCGCGTTTGCGAATCATGGCAAGCCCGCGACATACCATAGGATCAGACATGGCCGAAGACAATCCCAGTACCGCGTTAGCGCCGCAGCAATTTTCCACCGACGTGATGCTCGAGAAATACGCCAAGGGCGACGAGACGCGCGTCGACGATATCTACCGGCGCGTCGCGCGTGGTGTGGCCCTTGCAGAGCCGGCGGAAGTGCGCGCGAAGATAGAGGCGGAGTTCGTCGACAACTTCAAACGCGGCGCTTTGGGCGCCGGGCGCATCATGAGCGCGGCGGGCGCGGGCATCGATGCAACGCTCATCAACTGCTTCGTACAGCCGGTCGGCGACGCGATACAGGGCGTCGATGACAACGGCCTGCCCGGCATCTATGTCGCGCTTCTGCAAGCCGCAGAGACAATGCGACGCGGCGGCGGCGTGGGCTATAACTTCTCGGCAATCCGTCCGCGCGGGGCGCGCGTGCATTCGACGGGTTCCGCCGCATCGGGGCCGTGCAGCTACATGGACGTGTTCGACGCATCGTGCCGCACTGTCGAAAGCGCGGGCGCGCGACGCGGCGCGCAGATGGGCATTCTGGACTGCACGCATCCGGACCTGCTCGAATTCATCGCGGCCAAGCACACGAAAGGGCGCTGGAACAACTTCAACGTCTCTGTCGCGGTAAGCGATGAATTCATGCAGGCCGTCGCCGACGATGCGATCTGGCAGCTCGTGCACAAGGCGGAGCCATCGCCGGCGCAGCGATCATCGGCGGATATTCGTCAACGCGACGACGGTCTGTGGGTGTATCGCGAGGTCAAGGCGCGCGAGGTGTGGAACACGATCATGCGTTCTACTTACGATGTCGCGGAGCCGGGCGTCGTGTTCATCTCACGCATGAATGGCGATAACAACCTGCGCGCGGTGGAATCCATCCGCGCGACGAATCCCTGCGGCGAGCAACCCTTGCCCGCCTATGGCTGCTGCAATCTTGGGCCGATCAACCTCACGCGGCTCGTGCGCGAACCCTTCGCGCAGATGCGAGGCGGCGTGCCGGCATTCGACTGGGACGGCCTTGCGCGCGCCACACGCACGCAGGTGCGGTTCCTGGACGATGTGCTCGACGTCACGCTCTGGCCGCTGACCGAACAGGCGCGGGAGGCTGAGGCGAAGCGGCGCATCGGCGTCGGCTTCACGGGTCTCGGCGATACGCTCGTCATGCTCGGATTGCGTTACGACACACAGGAAGGCCGCGATTTCGCCGCGCGCGTGGGCCGCGCGATGCGCGACGAAGCGTATCGCGCATCCGTCGATCTGGCGCGCGAACGTGGCGCGTTTCCCCTGTTCGATGCGAAGCGGTATCTCGAGCAAGGCACCTTCGCATCGCGCCTGCCGGACGACATCAAGAGCGCGATTCGTCTGCATGGCATCCGCAACAGTCATCTGCTTTCCATTGCGCCGACCGGCACCGTGAGCCTTGCATTCGCGGACAATGCATCGAATGGTATCGAGCCCGCGTTCTCATGGACGTATCAGCGCACCAAGCGCATGGCGGACGGATCGCGCCAGAGCTTCGCGGTCGAGGATCATGCGTATCGGCTGTATCGCGAGATGGGCGGGGACGTGAACGCACTGCCGGAATACTTCGTGAATGCGTTGCAAATGTCCGCGCACGATCATCTGGAGATGATGGCGGCGGTGCAGCCTTTCGTCGACACGTCGATCTCGAAGACGGTCAACGTGCCTGCAGATTATCCGTCCGACAAGTTTCAGGACCTTTATTTCGATGCCTGGCGGCGCGGCCTGAAGGGACTCGCGACGTATCGGCCGAACGAGACGCTGGGCGCGGTGCTGTCGGTGACGCCGGAAACAACGCCGAGCGATTCGCCCGATCCCGAGCTGGACCTCGATCCGTTGCGCATTGCAATCGATCATCGGCCGCGCGGCGAGTTGCCCGCGATCATCGAGAAGGTCGAGTATCTGACGCAGGCGGGGAAGAAGTCGCTTTATCTCGCGGTCTCGTTCATTGAAGTGACGGGGCGCATTGCGGGCGAGGACGTGACCATCGAGCGTCCCATCGAGTTCTTCATTCCAACGGGGCAGCGCGACGAATCGCAGCAGTGGATCACCGCGACCATGCGTTCCCTTTCGCTTGCAGCACGCGGCGGTTTCGCGGCGCGCACGCTGCAGGACATGCGCAAGGTGTCGTGGGATCGGGGCCAGGTGCGGCTTGGCGATGTCGAGCGGCTCGACGGTCATCGCAGTCCGCGCTGGCACGATTCGGAAGTCGCGGCGCTGGCGTTTGCCATCCAGCAGATTCTGCATCGGCGCGGCTTTCTCGATGCCGAGGGCAATCAGGTGCCGTCGCGCGTGCTGGCGAAGAAGCGCAGCGAAGGCCCACAACCGGTGCGCGCGTTGACGGCGGAAGACGACGTCGTCACCGACGATGCTGCGGACTCCGATGCATCGCCCGGCGATCCGAACGGCCTCGAACTCATGCATGGACGCAAATGTGCGACGTGCGGCGCAAACGCGGTCATTCGCCGCGACGGTTGCGATTTCTGCACCGCTTGCGGAGAAGTGGGGGCTTGCGGCTAGCGCGGCTCGGCACTCGCGCCCCGCCGCACGGCGCGCACGAGCCGTGCAAGCGCCTTCAACGCATCGGCGGGGGCATCGGCGAACTGCGCGGCGACAATCGCCCCATCCACCGCGAGCGCGAGCGCCTCGGCGTCGGCCTTCGCGGTGCGTGAGGCGGGCATCAGCGCGCGAATGGCGGCGGTCATCTCGCGCTTGTGCCGTCGCGCGATATCGACGGCTTGCGGCAGCGTGCCGCCGACTTCGACCACCGAATTGATGAACGCGCAGCCGCGATAAGTCTCGTGACTGAACCATTCCGCGAGCGCCGGCACGAGCGCCGGCAGCGTGCCGCCGTGACGCGCGAGGGCGTCGCGGAACCAGGTCATCCAGTTGTCGTGCCGAAACTCCAGGAACGCAACGATCAGATCGTCCTTGCTGGCAAAGTAGCGATAGAACGTTTTCTTCGCGACGCCCGATTCCGCGATCACGCGGTCGATACCGGTCGCGCGTATGCCATCGCGATAGAAAAGATCGTGCGCGGTGCGAAGGATGCGCGCATCGGGCGAAAGCCCGGCGTCGTCCGTGGAAGATTCGATGAGGTTCATGCCGTCGATTGTAGACAGGTTCGTCTACCTGGGCTAGAGTGCTGACGAGTAGACAGACCTGTCTACCATCTACCGACAAGGAGCCGCAATGGAATCCCGACCGCCTCTTCCGCCGTTCGATGCACAAACCGCCGCGCAAAAGGTCCGCCTCGCCGAAGACGGCTGGAACACGCGCGACCCTAAGCGCGTCGCGCTGGCTTACAGCGAAGACACGCGCTGGCGCAATCGCGCGGAGTTCGTCACGGGGCGCGCGCAAGTCGAAGCGTTTCTGCAACGCAAGTGGGTGCGCGAACTGGACTACCGGCTCATCAAGGAACTGTGGGCGTTCACGGGCAACCGCATCGCGGTGCGCTTCGCGTATGAATGGCACGACGACTCGAACAACTGGTATCGCAGCTACGGCAACGAAAACTGGGAATTCAACGAGGCGGGGCTGATGACGCATCGCCACGCATCCATCAACGACCTGCCGATCAAGGAGTCCGAGCGCAAGTATCACTGGCCGCTCGGCCGCCGGCCCGACGACCATCCGGGCCTGAGCGACCTCGGACTGTAACGCCCGGACACACTCACATATCGCGCCGCCGCCGGAAGGCCCACCATCCGGCGAGCACCGTGAAACTCGCGACGACGAGCACGAGCAGCCAGAATCCGTGATGATTCTCCGCGAGCGGAATGCCGCCCACGTTCATGCCGAAAAAGCCGGCGACGATGTTGATCGGCAGTGCGAGCACGGTCACGAGCGTCAGCGTGAACAGCGTGCGATTGCTCTGTTCGTCCATGCGCGTCGCGATCTCTTCCTGCAAGAGCTTGATGCGCTCGACGAGGCCCGCGAGGTCGTTCAGCACCAGTGAGAACTCTTCGGTAGCGTCGCGCAGATCCTGAATGTCCTGCGCGTGCAGCCAGCGCGGCGGCCGTGCGAGCAGGCGGAACACGGACCCCGGCTCGGGCGCGAGCAGCCGCTGCAGGCGCACGAGCACGCGCCGAAGCGCGCCGAGGTCGGAGCGCGTCTTCGATGAATGCGTCGAGAGAAAGCGGTCTTCAATGCCGTCCACGTCCGCGCTCGTGCGCCGCACGATCTGCACGAGAAGATCGGCCTGATCGCGCAGCAAATGGGCGAGCAGTTCCGCCGGCGAACGAAACACCTCGCCGCGCCGCACCGATTCACGCAGGGAGTCGATGGAACGCAGCGGCTTCATGCGCGCCGTGACGAGCAGCTTCTGATGCGTATAGACCCAGAGCGTCGCGATTTCCGACGGCGTCAGTTCGAAGTTGAACATGACGTCGTTGATGACCGCGAACAGCGCGCCTTCCTGATGCTCGATGCGCGTCGAGTGCGAGCCTTCGTGCAGCGTGTCGAAGAACGCGTCCGGCACGCCGAGGCGCGTGCGCATCCAGCGTTCGCACGCGCTGTTCGCGAGATCAAAGTGTAGCCAGATGAACTCCTTCGCCGTATCGTCGCGGGCGAGCCATTCGCTGGCGGCCTCGGCGTCGATTGGTTCGCCCGGTTCATCGACAGGGAATCGAAAGCCGCAGACGAGGCCGGTGAAGTCGGAGCCGTAGGGCGGTCTTTGCAGGGTGGCAGCATTCATGCGGGCGTTCGTGCGTTCGATGTGCAATACGTGCGGCAGCCGGCTGGCGCGTTCAGGCGCTAGTGTGCCATTGCTCGCGCCCGAAACGGTCGATACATCGGCTGCCTGCCATGCAAGAATGACTGTCATATTGGCGGCGTATCATGGAGCGACGCGAGACGGTCCGCCGGTTCAGGCGCATACGCCGTCGGTCAACTAGGGGAGAAGCGCGGTGGATGATCTGGACGATCTGGACGGCGTGACACAAACGACGGCAGCGGGACTGATACGCCTTTCATCGGTGCTCGCGGCGCTGGCGCGCGACGGCGCGGTGGACACGCGCTTCGGCGCGAAGCTCTTCAAGCGGCTCGACAAGGAAGCGCGCCGGGTCGCGCAACGCGGCGACGAAGCGTTCGACGGCGCCACGCGCGAGTCGCTTCTGGCGGCAATCGGCGAACTCGACCTGGCGCTGCGCCAGCGCGATGCGGCCTCGCTCGTCGAAGCCAACGCGCGTCTGCGCGAGCAGGAAGAGGATACGCCGGCGAAGCGCCGCAAAAGCAAGAAGGAAAGCAACGCCTGAAAGGGAAATCCAAGTCAGGCGCGAAACGTGCTGTATGGCGGACGATCCATTCATCGAATCGCCATGTCCGTGAACTTGTATTCCCCTCATTGCGCCGTGTGGACGAACCGCAGCGTCGACGTGGAGGTCCAGAACTGGCGCATCCTGGTTGTCGATGACAACGCTTCCAGCGCGGAAGCCCTCGCCGCGGCCCTGACCGCGGATGGTTTCGATACACGCGTCGCGCTGTCCGGCGTCGACGCGCTGCACGCCATCGACGGTTGGGTGCCGCATATCGTCATCCTCGATATCAGCATGCCCGAGCACGATGGTTTCGCGACCGCGCGCGTGCTCCGGCGCATCGCCCGGACGCGCGACGCGGGCATTATTGCGTTCACTGCGCTCGGCGAGGAACTGGTGCGCCCGCCAGGCCTGCATGCAGGGTTCGACGCCTACTGTCAAAAGGGCAACTCGCCCGCGACGCTGGTCAACCTCATGCAGCGCCTCGTTCACTGAACACCCGGTTGCGCACCCCGTTGCGCTAAAACATTGTTCTGTCCCCGCGTAACGACGGGTCAGTAGTGGCGCGTGCGTTCGTTCCCCGAGAGCCTTTACCGTGCGGCAGAGCGGGGTTTCAGCACATTCGTGCGGCCAGCGATTGTTGGCGCACGGTGAAAAGTGTATTGAATTATATCGGGATAAAAAAACGATAGTAGGGGTATACACTGCATTCCATCGACGTAGCAGACAGTTTCTCGCCATCCGCTGCGGCGCTTTCTGACACGAACGTCTACCGTCTTTGGAGCACACCATGAAACGCAATCTGATCGCTACCCTGCTTATCGCTGTTTCCGCCTCGATCGCCGCGCCCGCTTTCGCGAGCGGCTACGGTCCGGCTCCGTCCTACCGTCCGGCTGTCGGCGCACCGGCTTCGCAACAAGGCCCGAGCGCACAAGCCATCGCTGCTGAAGAAAACGCCCACGGCATCGACGCCAACGCGTTCGGCGGTTCCCGCGACTCGCTGGCTCAGTCGGGCAACCGCTCGCAAGGCACCAACAGCACGAACTCGATCTATTTCGGTCACTGATCGAACCGGTCTGGCCGGATTATCCTCCGGCCCTGAAGACTGAAGCGACCCATTCGGCGCCCGTTGCAGCAGACTCAAAAGGTCTGTGCGCACCGGGCGCCGATGCATTTCAGCCCGCGTCGACGAGCGCGCCGCGCATCACGCTGGCAAGCTCCGACGCCACGAATTTCGATACATACGCGTTCGCACCGACCTTGCGCACGTGCTGCTCGTTCGCCGACCCTGACAGCGACGAGTGAATCACTACCGGAATGCGCTGCAGGCCGGTGTCGGCCTTGATGCGCCGGGTCAGCGTGAAGCCGTCCATTTCCGGCATTTCCAGATCGGTCAGCACGAGCGCGATTTCGTCGGACACATCGGTGCCGTACTTGCGCGCCTTGTCGAGCGCTGCTTCGAGCACTTCCCACGCCTCTTGCCCCGTTTTCGTCATCACGTACGGAACGCCCATCGCGGTCAGGCTCTGCTCGATCAGCGCCCGCGCCACGCCCGAGTCGTCCGCTGCGAGCACGCGCGCGCCCGGTTTCAACTGGAGACGGCCGGTGCTTGCCTCGGTGATATCCACGTCCTGCCCTGGCAACACCTCACGCACGATGCGCTCGACATCCAGCACTTGCGCGAGCCGCGTCCCGTCGACATTGCCGTCCAGCCGCGCGAAGCTCGTCACCGTGCGTCCGCCCGAATGCGATTCCGCCGACAACACCTGATTCCACTCCAGCCGCACGATATCGTCGACTTCCTCGACCGCGAAACCCTGCGTCGTGCGCGCGAACTCGGTGACGAGCAGAATCTTCGGCCCGTTCTTCGGACGGCATCCGGTGATGCGCGCCAGATCGATCACGGGGATGATCTGCCCGCGAATATCCGCGACGCCCAGAATTTCCTCGCTCGATCCCGCGACGGCCGTAATCGACGGCATCGCCAGAATTTCGCGCACCTTGAATACATTGATGCCGTAAAGCTCCCGCTGCTCCGAGCCGGGCGCCTCGCCAAGCCTGAACAGGAGCAACTCGAACATGTTGCTGCCCGCGAGCCGCACGCGCTGCTCGATATCCTGCTGTGAATTGCTCATCTTGTCCTCTTTGTGGGCCGGAACGGACGCACGCGCGCCTCGTTCCGCCGCGTGCAACCAGTGGCGGGTCCGCGCGCAGGGCGCACGGCGTTCGCGGATTGCTGCTTTTTCCGCGCGATGCCTGATTAGCGGCATGGTTCGGGGAAACTGAAGTCGGGCAAAGCGCGTATGGTGCCGCCGGGCTTGATCTATACTTTTTTCCGAATGGTCGGGTTAATGCCGATGAAGGCATCGAGCCGGAAGCCTTACGCTCGACAGCAGGCGCAGCAACGCATCCCGGATACAACGAAGCGCGCGCTCACCGGCCATCGCCGGGCCGGCGAACACGCGAAGCCAACGGAGGCGGTCGATGGCAACAGTCGCAGAAGTGCTCAACGCAAAACCGGACCAGACGGTCTATACAGTCGCCGAGACGTCGCCGGTCTACGACGCGATCAAGCTCATGGCCGACAAGCACATCGGCGCGGTGCTCGTCACGCAGGGGGACGAAATCGTCGGCATCATGACGGAGCGCGACTACGCGCGCAAAGTCGTGCTGATGGACCGGTCATCGAAAGAAACGCCGGTGCGCGACATCATGACTTCGCACGTGCGTTACGTGCGCCCCGACCAGACCACGGACGACTGCATGGCGCTCATGACCGACAAGCGCATGCGCCATCTTCCGGTGATCGACAACGGCAAGCTCGTCGGCATGATCTCCATCGGCGATCTGGTGAAGAACATCATCTCCGAACAGCAGTTCACCATTCAGCAACTCGAGTACTACATTCGCGGCGAACACACCTGAGCATCGCATCGAACGTTCGGCTTGCGCTGAAACTGTAAGCGTATCGTTATAATCGGCAGGGCGCGCCGGCTACCGCGCCGGCGCGCGCAAACACGCGACGACCGCAAGGAGCGCTGCCGATGAACGTGCCCGCCGAATCCACCGACGCCGCCCCGACTGCGCAAGGCCAGCAACGCGCCCGCGCGCTTTCGCCCGGCGCGCCGTTTTTCGTCGTGATGAACGCGGGCTCGGGCCGCAAACAGGTCGATGAAACCCGCGCCGTCCTCGAACGCGAACTGGGCGGAGCCGGCCGCCGCTTCGATCTCTCCGTCGTCACCGATCCCCGCGAACTCGCCGCGACCGCGCGCAAAGCCGCCGAGCGCGCCCGCGCGGACGACGGCGTGCTCGTCGGCGCGGGCGGCGATGGCACGCTTTGCACGGTGGCCGAAGCCGCGCTCACGGCGGGCGTGCCGTTCGCCGTGCTGCCGCGCGGCACGTTCAATTACTTCAGCCGCGATCACGGCATTCCCGCCGATCTGGAAGCATCCACGAAACTTCTGCTCGAAGCGCGCGCCTATCCGGTGCAGGTCGGCTATGTGAACGACCGCATGTTCATCGTCAACGCGAGTCTCGGCCTCTATCCGAAGCTGCTCGAAGATCGCGAGATGTACAAGCAGCAGTTCGGGCGCAGCCGTCTGGTCGCGATGTGGTCGGCGCTCTTCACGCTGCTGCGGCGGCATCGGCATTTGCGCCTGCATATCGAGCATGAGGGACGCACGCGCGAAGTGCGTTCGTCGACCTTGTTCGTCGGCAATAATCGATTGCAGCTGGAGCAGATCGGCATGGCCGAGGCGAAGGCCGTGGAATATGGCTTGCTCGTCGCGATTGCACCTCGGCCCGTTGGCCGGCTCGCGCACTTGATTCTCACGCTGCGCGGAGCGGCGGGGCGCCTGAGCGATTCGGACCACGTGATGAGCTTCACCTTCGACCGCATCACCGTGGCGCGGCCAACGCGGCCAAAGGACAAGCGCCGCCGCATCAAGATCGCGACCGATGGCGAAATCGCGTGGCTCGACTTGCCGCTCGAATTCCGCGTGTCCGAAAAGCCGCTGTTGCTCCTGAAGCCCGAACCCGCCGTGGCGGAAGCCAATCGCTCATGACCTTGCTGCTGCAGATTTCCGATCCGCATTTCGGCACCGAGCAGCCTCGGGTGGTCGCGGCGCTGTCCCGTCTCATCGAGACGATGCCGCCCGATCTCGTGATCGTCTCCGGCGACATCACGCAACGCGCCCGCAAGCGCCAGTTCGCGGCGGCGCGCGCGTTTTTCGATACGCTCGGCGCGACGCCCGCGCTCGTCGTGCCCGGCAATCACGACATCCCGCTCTTCAACCTGTTCGCGCGATGCTTCCAGCCGTACGCGAATCATCAGCGCGCGTTCGGCGCGGAGCTGGAGCCGTCGTTCGAATCGCGCGATGTGATGGTGCTGGGCGTCAACACGACGCGGCCGTATCGGCACAAGGACGGCGAAGTGTCGATGCAGCAGGTGAAGCGCGTCTCGGCGCGGCTCGAGTCGGCGACTGCGCGGCAACTGCGGATCGTCGTGACGCATCAGCCGGTCGCCGTCACGCGCGCGCAGGACGAAGACAATCTGCTGCACGGACGCGAGCGCGCGGTGCCGCGCTGGGCGCGAGCGGGCGCGGATCTGATCGTCGGCGGGCACATTCACTTGCCGTATGTGTTGCCGCTCCACGATACGTTCGCCAATCTGCCGCGCCGGCTATGGGCGGTGCAGGCGGGCACGGCGCTGTCGTCGCGCACGCGGGGGAGCATCGGCAATTCGGTGAACGTGATCCGCTATTGCGCCGATGCAGGCGATGCCGCCGGGCGGCGCGTCGTCGTCGAACGATGGGACTACGCCGACACCGGCGACCGCTTCGAGCAGCGCGCGAGGCATGACCTGGCGCTCGATGGCGCGGCGCAAGCGGCGGCGGTGACGTCCGCCGGATGACCCGCCGCCCCGGGCACGCGCGCTGCGCACATGACAGAATGGACGCCGCCACGCCACCCGCCCCGGAGCCCCGATGACCTTGGAACTGACCATGCTCGCGTGGACGCTCGTCCTCGCCCTGGTGCAAGTGCTGTTGCCCGCGTTAGTGCGCAACCGCGAGACGGGCATCCGCTACAACGCCGGCCCGCGCGATGGCCCCGCGCCGCCGCCCGGCAAGCTGTCCGGCCGCCTGATGCGCGCGCAGGCCAATCTGTTCGAAACGCTGCCTGTGTTCGCGATCGCCGTGCTGATCGTCCATGTGACCGGACGCGAAAACGCGCTCACGCATTCCGGCGCGCTGACCTATTTCGTCGCGCGGCTCGTCTATGTGCCGCTGTATGCGGCGGGCGTGCCGTTCGTCCGGTCGCTGGTGTGGCTGATATCCATCGTGGGCATCGTGCAGATGCTTGTCCCGATCATCTGAGGCATACGGAGTCCGCATGACCGATTCACCATCGACCGTCGAAATCGAAACCGCGCCGAATCCCGAGTTCGCCGTGATCCTCATGCACGGCCTCGGCGCGGACGCCAACGACTTCGTGCCGCTCGTGCCCGAACTGCGCCTCGCCGATGCCCCCGCCGTGCGCTTCGTGTTTCCCAACGCGCCGGAAATTGCCGTGACCGCGAACAACGGCTACGTGATGCGCGCGTGGTACGACATTCTCTCCTTCGAGGGCATCGTGAGGCGCGTGGACGAGGCGGGCATCGACGCGTCGGTGAAAAGCGTGCGTGCGCTGATCGCCGAGCAAAACCGGCGGGGCATCGCCTCCGAGCGCATCTTTCTCGCGGGCTTTTCGCAGGGCGGCGCGATGACGTATCAGGCGGGGCTCACGCATCCGGAGCGGCTCGCGGGGTTGATCGTGCTGTCGGGCTACATGCCGTCGAAAGGTTTGATCGATGCGTCCGTCAGCGAGGCGAACCGCCATGCGCCGGTCTTTGCGGTCCACGGCGCTTTCGACGACGTGCTCGACGTGCAGCTCGGCCAGGATGCCTGCGAGTTCGCACGCGAACTGGGTTGCGCAGTGGACTGGCATACCTATCCGATGGCGCACACGGTCTGCATGGAAGAAGTCGAAGCGCTGCGCGAATGGTTTGGCGCGCGTCTCGCGGCTGCGAAAAGCTAGTTCCCGGCGATGAGCGACACCATTTCGCGCCGCAATTCGGCTGGGCTGACCGGCTTGCTCAGCACGTCGTGTTCGCAGGCGAGCGGCACGATGGTCGCCGCCGGTTCGCCGGTCACGACGAGGCAAGCGCACGCGCGCCCGAGCCTGAGCGCGGCGAGCATCGCGACTTCGCGCGCCGTCTTGAAGTCGCGCAGCCGGTAATCGGTGATGATGAGGTCGGGGAAGCGTTCGATCGTCGCGAGAATCTCCTCGTATTCCTCGAAGGTCGCGGCGGAGTCGTAGAGCACGCCCCACTGCGCCAGCAGCGCTTCCGTGGACGCGCGCACGAGGCCATCGTCCTCCACGAGCAACACGTAACGCCCCTCCAGTTGCGCCGCTTCCGCCGCCTCCGGGCGCGCCGGTGCACGGCCTGCAGGCGTGTCGGGCGACGGCCCGCACTGCGGCATCTCCAGCGAAAAACGCGAGCCGCGCCCCTCGGCGGACTTCAACTCGATGCGATGCTCGTCCAGCATCGACACGACCGCGTTGACGATCGACAGCCCCAGCCCCAGACCCTTGTCGCGATCGTGCTCCGGGTTGTCGAGCTGAAAGAACGGCTGAAAGATCGCGTCGAAATAATCGGCAGGAATGCCGATGCCGTTGTCGAGCACGTCGATGCGCGCACGCGTCGGCGACCGCACCACGCCCACGATGACCGTCGGCTTCGTCTGCTTGCCCGTGTCGGCGTACTTGATGCCGTTCGACACCAGATTCGCGACCGCACGGCACAGCCAGTGCGAGTCGCTGCGCACGCAGACGACGTCGTCTTTCGGCAGACGCACGCGCAGGTCGACGCCGCGGCTCGCCGCGAACGGGCGCAACTGCTCGGCTGCTTCCTCGACGATCTCCCGCACGTCGAACACGTGATAGCGCGGCACGACGCGCCCCGACTCGAGCCGCGACAGGTCCAGCACCGCGTTCAAAAGACGCGCGAGGATGACCGACGAGCGCCCGCATTCGTCGATCAGCCGCTCGGCCTGCGCGAACTCGCCGTTGCGGATGGCTTCGGCGGCGGCCTGCAAAAACAGGTTGAGCGCGTGCATCGGCTGGCGCAGGTCGTGCGTCGCGGCCGCCAGGAAGTTCGACTTCTCGCGGCTCGCGGTCTGCGCGGCGATCATCTGCTGTTCGCGCAAGGCGAGCAGCGCGTGCGTCTTCGTCTCCTGATCCTTCTTCGACACTTCGAGTTCGCGGTTCTTGCGCTCGAGCGAGCCGTTCGCGGAGCGCAACTCGTCGTTGAGCGACGCGAGCGCGCGCTCGGCCAGATAGCGTTCGCGCGATACCCGCTCGGCGTGCGCGCAGACGCCGTGCCCCACGACGACCACGTTGAACATATAGAAGAGGCCCGCGAAGAAGTCTTCCGGATTGAGCAGGCGCACGGTGATCTGCAGGAACACGACCGCGGCCATCGTGACGACGCCGACCATCAGCGCGAGCCGCGAGCGCAGGTAGAAGAAGCTGAACTGGAAGAACAGCGCCAGATACAGGCCGATGAAATACTGCGTGTAGTTGTAGGGCGCGGGCGTGATGGCGACCATCGTCAGAATCAGGCACAGCAGGCCGTAGATGCCGGTGAGGATGACTCGGTGCGCCATCGCGTGCGATCTGAACGACGGCCGCAGCACCAGAAAGCCGACGCAAATCAGGAGCGCGACGCCCGCGAACCGCAGCGCGAGGATGTCGGCGAGGCGCACGTTGAGCGCCTTGTTGCCGCGCACGAAGCTGAAATCCCACCACAGGAAGCACGTCCAGATGACGAGCGCGAGCAGCGCCGATGCGCGGCGGAACGCGCAGAACCGCTGGCTGTGATCTTCGAGAAATTGCGCTTCGAGCGCTGCGTCGGCGAACGGCGCGGGAATCGACAGATTGCGCACGAGGCTCGCGCCGGCTTCACGCGCGGCGGCGGCGAGCATGCCTCGGGTGCGCACGGTGGCGGCGCGTTGCGGAACGGCCATCGTCGGGGCCCGGTCGGGCGAGAGCGGAGGGAATAACTACTTTAGGCTACGGCGATCGGATAGAAACGTCTTTTTTGCCGAGCGGCGCGGTTTTCGGGTGCTGTGCGCGAGCGGGCGGTGCCCAGAAATGCCGAACGGCGAGCGCTTGACAAGGTGCTCGCCGTTTCGAAGGACAGCCACGATCGATGCCCGGCGCAACGCGGGCGCTGCGCGGTCAGCGGATGCTTACGCCTTCGGTTTGGCCTTGGTCGTGCGTTTCGTGACGCTGGTTTCCTTGGCGCCCGTGCTTTTGGCGGTGGATGCTTTGCTGCCGGCTGTCTTCTTGCGGCTGGACATTTCCGTTTCGGCGGGATGGCTCGCCTGAGCCTTGCGTGGCGATGGCATGAGGGACCTCCTTCAGTAAGTGTCGAAGCGACACACTGATAAACATAGGATGCGGGTAGCCGCTATTCAAGCGATCGCGGGCGGACGCATAAAAAAGCTTCTGACAGCGAAGCATTTCGATGCGGGCCGCCGCCGCTTTCTTCGCCGCCGCTTCGCAGCCGCCGCTTCACAGCCGCCGCTTGATAGCCGCCGCTTGATAGCCGCCGCTTGATAGCCGCCGCTTCACAGCCGATACTTCGCAGCCGGTACTTCACAGCCGGTACTTCAGCCGATCAGCGTCAGCCCCGCCGGCAGTGTTTCGCCGAACACGCGGCCTTCGTCGGCGCGATCCAGCGCGACAGTCTCGCGGACCATCGCGATCCACGACTGCGCCGCGCCCATCGTCTCCAGTCGTTCGATGACGGCGGCGCGAACTTCGTCGGACACGTCGCGGGAGCGGTCGCCCGTCATGCGCGCGATCTGCACGGCCGCGAACGCCGCCGGCTCGACCTTTTTCCAGTCGAGCGCAAGGATCGTCTTCAGCCACGCCTCGGCGATGCCCGGCGGCACGACGCCATGCGCGCTGCCGTAAAACGGCTGCCGCGCGCCGATGCGTCCGACCGCCCACCAGCTTTGCAAATTCTCCGACGGCTTCTTCAGGCGCGTGAGCAGCCAGTCGCCCGCCTCGATCTTGCGTTCGACCGGCACGCGCTCAAGCGATGCCGCGAGCCGCACCATGTCCTCGTAACCCGCGCGGGCCGCACCCGCCGCACGGCGGTAACGGCTCGCGCCGGGCGGCTGAAGGAAGAAAGCCATGTCGTCGAGCAGGCGCAACTGCGCGGCTTCGTCGAGACCGCCTGCGGCGCGGCGCCAGAGCGTCCACCATTCCGACCAGACCTGGTTTTCGTTGACGTACTGAATGCCCTGATCGAAAAGCGTCCACAACTGCTCGACGCGCCATTCGTCGAGCGGATGCCCGAAGCCCGGCCGCATGCAGTAGCCCGCGAGATTGAGCCATAGCCGCTCGTGATCGGCGGTGCGCCGGCGTTTCTTCGCGCGGTCCCACAGCGCGCCGAAAAGTTCGCGCAGCAGCGCGATGTCCCACGTGTCGCGCGGACCGAGCGCCTCTTCCAGATGCGCGCGCAGGCGCTTCACTTCCTTGGGGCTGACGTCCTTCGCGCGCGTACCGAAGGTCCGGTCGATCAGTTCGATGGCCTTCGGCAAGGCCGGATGCGTCTGCGGTTGCGTCTGCATCGCGTCGGCGTTCGGTTCGTCGCGGCGTAGCTGGAATTCGAGGAGCCAGCGTTTCGCGGGATCGTCGATGGCGATGCAGTGCATCTCCAGCGTGCCGACTTCGGTCAGCGATGTCGTCAGTTGCACGGGCGTCTCGCGCGGTCCGGCGCTCGCACCGGCGCTCGCCTCACCGCGCGCATCGACGATGGTGGCGATCGGCGGCAGGCGCACGAAGTCGCCCGCCGATGCGCTCACGTCCGCGATCTCGCCCGCCTTGTACGCGGTATCCGCCACCGACGAGACGAGGTGAAAACGCACCGGCGAGCCGAGCCTCAGCGCAAAGGTGCGATCGGCGAGATGAATCGGCCGGCCTTCCTCGGTGCCGCGCGGCAGCACGCAGACGCCGCGCGTGGCGTCGCCTTCCTCGTCGAGCAGCAGGAAATAGGTGCGCGCCGATCCGCCGCCGATCTTCGGCGCATGGCCCGCACGCGCGAGCGCATAGGCGACCGCACCGCGCGCGACGGCCACGTCGGGATGGTCGTTGGCGAGCACGTGGACGGACGCGCCGCGCCAGCTGCCGAGCGTATCGGCGATGCGCCGTGCAAGCGGCCCGGCGCGAAAGACGCCGCCGTTCAGGAGCAGGGTGTCGGGGACGGCGAGCGGGGGTGCATCTCGTGCATCCGGGCCGCTTTTTTGCGCGGCGTCCGCTGGCTCATCGCCGTGCAACGCTTCGCGCGCCTGCGTCGCGTGCTGCGCGAGAAACGCGGCGACATGGCGCGTGATGGCCGGATCGCTCGCATACGGCAGCCCGAACTCCACGAGCCCGCCGCGCGCCCGCCCCGGCCGCTCGTTGCCCGAAACCAGCGGAAAAAAGCCCTCGACGATGATCCGCTCGATTTCCTCGCGCGTCACTTCCGCCGAGCGCGCGCCGCCGATCAGCTTCGATCCCGCGCCGAGCAGCGTGATCGACGTGGACGCCGGCGCGTGCTCATCCAGCAATTGTTCCTTCGCCGCGCGGCAGCGTTCGACGAGTTGCGACAAACGCGCAGCGGACAGACGCCCGTCATCGCCCGCAAGCCGCTTCTCGACGAGATGCGCGAGCGCGAGGTCCATGTTGTCGCCGCCGAGCATCAGATGGTTGCCGACGCCGATGCGCGTCAGCAACGGCTCACCGCCGGCGTTGGTGTTGGCTTCGACCTGAATGAGCGTGAGATCGGTGGTGCCGCCGCCGACATCGCAGATCAGCACGAGCCGCGTATCGGCGAGTTCATCGCCCAGCGTCTCGCGATGATGAAACAGCCAGTCATAAAACGCGGCTTGCGGCTCTTCCAGCAGTCGCAGCGTTTCGAGGCCCGCCATCTTCGCCGCTTCGAGCGTGAGCGCGCGCGCGCCTTCGTCGAAGGAAGCGGGCACGGTCAGCACGACGTCCTGCGCATCGAGCGGCGCGTCGGGGAAGCGCTCGTTCCATGCCGCGTGGACATGCGCCAGATAGCTCGCACTGGCGACCACGGGCGAAATCTTCTCGATGTCGTCGCCCGCGCCCCACGGCAGAATGGGCGCGAGGCGATCGACTGCCGCGTGCGACAGCCAGCTTTTCGCGCTCGATACGAGCCGCCCCGGCGCCTGCGCGCCGAGCGTCCGCGCGAACCTGCCGATGACGGCGGGCGCTTCCATCTCGCCCCACGGCAATTGCAGGTCTTCGGACTTGAGTTCGCCCGGCGCGAAGTGATAACGCAATGACGGCAGCAGCGGTTGCGCCGCGACCTCGCCGGCGGCGATCAACTGGTCGACCTCGAAGATGCGGATATCGTTCGAGCCTGACGCCGCGTAAGCGACGACCGTATTGCTCGTGCCGAGATCGATGCCGACGCGAAAGCGCGCCTGCACCGGCTTCTTCTTGCGCGCGGCGGACACTTACAGGCCCATGCCCTGATCCGCGCCGACGCTGCCGCGCACATCGAATTCGACTTTCCAGCGTTCAGGCGAATTGCGCGGCAGCGCTTCGAGTTCGAGCGTGCCCGCTTCGGTCACGCGGGCGTGCAGCCTGACCGGCACGACTTCTCCGGGCGTGCGGCCTTCGGTCGGCAGCGATGCTTCGATTTCCTCGAATTCCTGCAATTCGTCCGGCTGCCAGTAATCGAGCAGCGTGCCGACGGTGTCCTGCCGGCGCACCGACGACCCGAAGAAGCGGAAACGCACCGGCTCCCCGACGACGAGCCCGAATTCCTGCGCGGGCAACGCGGCCTCGGTGCCTTCTTCCATGCCGAACGGCGCGACGCATAGCGCGTGCACGGGCGGCTCCAGGCCGGGAACCGCCGGCATCGCCGATTCGACCGCGATGTAATAGGCCCGCGCCGTGCCGCCGCGAATCCGCACGCCCTTGCCGCGCCGCACGTAGCCGTAATAAGCAGCCCCGCGCGCGACCGCGAGATCGAGGTCCGCGCCTTCGAGCAGCCGCGCGGCGGGCGCGTTCTCGGCGGCGAGCCACGCGTTGAGCGTGGTCATCACGCGCTCGACAAGCAGAGGCGACTTGAACACGCCGCCGTTGAACAGCACGGCAGTCGGGTGAAGCAGCGTCGCGCCGGCGGGCGTCTCGTGCTGCAAGCCTTCCACTTCGGCGAGCGCATTCACCTGACGGCCGAGGAACGCGGCAAGGTGACGTGTCACGGCGGCGTCCTGCGCGTACGGCAGGCCGAGTTGCGTCAGACCCACGCGCGCACGGCTGACGGGACGCGCGGCGGCATCGACGTAAGGAAAGAAGCCTTCGAGCAGAATCTGCGTCAGTTCGGCGCGCGTGAGTTCGGTGCGCAGGGATCCGCCGATCAGCTTGGACCCGCGGCTCGGCACCACGAGCGGCACGGTGTCGGTGTCCGGATCGGACAGCAACGTTTCCTTCGCCGCACGGCACGCGTAGGTGAGTGCGCGCAGCTGCCACGGATCGGGCTGCGTGCCTTGCGTTGCGAGCTTGCGCGCGACGACGTGCGCGAGCGCGAGGTCCATGTTGTCGCCGCCGAGCAGGATGTGCTCGCCCACCGCCACGCGATGCAGTTCGAGATTGCCTTCGCGCTCGACGACCGCGATCAGCGACAGGTCGGTCGTGCCGCCGCCGACATCGACGACGAGAATCACATCGCCCACCTGGACCTGCTTGCGCCAGCCGCCAGCGGACTTCTGAATCCAGCTATACAGCGCGGCTTGCGGCTCTTCGAGCAGCGTCATGCGGCCGTAGCCTGCGGTCGCGGCCGCTTCCGCGGTCAACTCGCGGGCGGCGGGATCGAACGAGGCGGGGATCGTCACCGTGACGTCCTGCTGATCGAATGGCGCATCCGGATGCGCGTAGTTCCACGCTTCGCGCAGATGCGTCAGATAGCGCACCGAGCTTTCGAGCGGCGACACGCGCTCGACTTCCTCGGGCGCATCGGCAGGAAGAATCGCCGCGCGGCGATCCACGCCGGGATGACAGAGCCAGCTTTTCGCGCTCGACACGAGGCGGATCGGCGTGCCTGCGCCACGGCTGCGCGCCAGCTCCCCGACGATGTACGGCCGCTCCTGCGTCCACGGCAGCGTGAGATCGCCCGGCGCGAGTTCGTTGGCATGGGGGAGATAAAGAAACGACGGCAGCAACTCGCGCTCTTCGGCGGCGCCGGGCGCGGTCAGTTGCGCAATCGACAGCACGCCTTGCGTGGTCTTTTCGCCGTCGCTCGCGGACATGTCGACGTACGACAGCGCGCAATGCGTCGTGCCGAGATCGACGCCGATCGAAAAGCGAGCCTGCTCGCGATGCGGTTCGTTGTAATCGCTCATAGCTCCACCTCGGCGGGCGCGACGATGCTCGCGTCATGCGTCTGCGCAAGCTTCGGCAGGCGCGTTTCCTCGACCTTCCAGCCGCGATGGCTGATGCTTCCGCTGAACGGCGGCTTGCCAACGACGTTGCCCGTGAGCCGCACGGCGCTCGCATCGAAGCCATCGGGCAGGGTGATGCGGCTGCCTTCGGCTTCGCTGCGCACCGGCCTGATCGTGAAATGCTCGCGCAGCACGGCGCGGCAGCCATCGTGAACGAGTCGCGCAGCCGCGCCGATGTCCGCGTCGCCGTAATTGGCGATGTCTTCTTCGACGAAATCGATGAAGCGCGCGTCCCGTTGCAAAAGACCCAGCAACTGGAGCGCGGCGACCGGGTTCGCTTCCGTCAGCGGCGATGGCGCGGGCGTCGCGACCGGGGCTGCCGCGGGCGTCGGGACGTGCATGTCCGGCGCTTCCGGCGCATGTTGTGTTTCGCGCAGCCGCTGGACGCGGCCCGCGAGATTGCTGTTGCCGAGGATGCCGAAGAAGGCGCCGAAGGCAATGGACAGCCGGCCGAAGAAGGACGGATTCATGTCGGTCATGTGTGATGCTCCTGTGTTCTTGTCGACCGCTCCGGGGACGACCTTATCCTCGGAGCGGCGCCGGTGGGCGTGTTCGGTGGCGCATCGGCTGGAATCGGGCCGATCGCCGTGGATGCTGTTCCGGATGCGCTGCCGCATCGCGCAATCGTTGGGCGCAAGCGCACCGCATCCCGATATTGTCCATGATGTCGCGCATCGCGAGGGAAAACGCGCGGTGCGGCCCGTTCCGCCGCCGGCGGGCGCTCGCTGGCCGATGCCACCCGGCTTCGGGGCGGGGCCTCATTCTCGCGATTTGCGCGGGCAAGTCAAGGCGCGGCCGCGGCCGGTTGCACGACGGCTCCGGGGACGCTTGTCCATCACGCCCGCCCGGCCCGCCACGAGCCCTCAAGCCCTCAAGCCTTATACCCGATCTGCCGCAACAGGTCCTTCCGCCACCGCACGTCGTCCGCGCTTTCGACGCCGAGCGGCGGCAGTCCGTCCACCACGCCGATGATCCCGCGCCCCTGGTCCGTCTGCGCGACGAGCACTTGCGTCGGATTCGCCGTCGCGCAGAACACGCGGCAGACCTCGGGCACCGCCTTGACCGCATTGAGCACGTTGACGGGGAAGAAGCCATCGCCGAGAACGATGATGAAGCTATGCCCCGCGCCGATGTTCTCAGCATTGCGCGTGGCCAGTTCGACGAGACCATCGTCCGTGCCCGACGCGCGCACGAGCCGTTTGCCCGATGCCTCGCAGAAAGCGAGACCGAAGCGGATGCCCGGCACCGCGCCCACGAGCGTTTCGTGCAGGTCTTCGACCGTCTTGATGAAATGCGACTGGCCGAGAATGAAGTTGGTGTTGTCCGGCTTCTCGATGCCGATGGCGAGCAGTTGCATGGCGCACCTCCGTTTCAGGATCGCTGCATGGCAACCCTAATGGTAGGCGGTCGGCGCGCCATCGACGCTTCTATGCGCGCATGTCGAACCCCGCGAGATACGCGTTCCCGTTGCTGCCGTCCCATACGCGGCCGTCGCACAACGTCGAGATTCGACGCTCGGCGGGAAGCGCGACGCCTGCTTCCCGGGCCGCCTGCGCATACAGCGCGGTCTGGTTGACGGCTGCGGCGACGGCGTCGTCGTCGCCATTGCCTGAAAGCATGCCCCATCGACGATACTGCGTGATGAACCACAGGCCGTCGGACACGCGCGGATAGTTCACCGCGCCGCCATCGAAGAAACGCAGCGGCGCGACGCCCTCGACAGGCCCGAGCCGCGACGCGATCAGCTCACGCGGCACGCCGACCAAGCCGGACGCCGCCAGCGCGTCCGCAATTTCCAGCCGATGCTCTTGCGCATCCACCCATTCGCATGCGTCGAGCATCATGCGAATGAGCGCGCGCGCCGTGTTCGGATACAGCGCGACGAAATCCCGCCTGCACGCGAACACTTTCTCCGGGTGATCCGGCCAGATCTTGCTCGTATGGACGACCGTGCGCCCCGCGCCGCGCGCCTCGGCCACCGCATGCCACGGTTCGCCCGCGCAGAAGCCGTCGAGCGCGCCTTCGACGAGCGCATCGGCCATGCGCGGCGGCGGAATCACGACGCTCCGCACATCCGAAAGCGGATGCACGCCTTGCGTCGCGAGCCAGTAGTAGAGCCACATCGCGTGCGTGCCGGTCGGGAACGTCTGCGCGAGCACCGGCGGGCGTCCGAGCGACGCCAGCGCGTCTTTCACGCTCGCGCCCCGCTCGATGGCGTCGGCGAGCGGATTCGACAGCGTGATCGCCTGACCGTTGCGGTTGAGCACCATCAGCACGGCCATGTCCGCCTGCGGCCCGCCGATGCCCAGTTGCACGCCGTAGACGAGCCCGTACAGCGCGTGAGCGGCGTCGAGTTCGCCCGACAGCAGCTTGTCGCGCACCGCCGCCCACGATGGCTGCCGGCACAGTTCGATGCTGATGCCATGCCGCCGCCCCATGTCGCGCAAAGCGGCGGCGGCGAGTGGCGCGGCGTCGCTCAGGGCGACGAAGCCGAGCCGCACATGGGGGCGTTCGGGCGTGAGGCTGGCGGAAGGCGGCGTGACAGGCGAATTCATGGATGCTCGGGGTTCCTGATTACCGCAGCAGATCGGCAAGCGAAAGAAGCTGGCGCGCGATCTCGGCGACTTTGACGCCCTGATCCATCGCGCGCTTGCGTAGGGTGGCGTAAGCGTCGTTCTCCGACATGCCGCGCCGTTCCATCAGAAGCCGCTTCGCGCGGTCGATGACCTTGCGTTCCGCCAGCTCGCTTTCGACTTGCTCGAGCCGCTGACGCAATTGCGCTTCATGCGCGAAGCGGGCAAGCGCGACTTCGATGATCGGCGCGAGCCGCTCCGGCGCGAGACCTTCGACGGAATACGCGGTCACGCCCGCACCGACCGCCGCGCGGATGAACTGCTGGTCCGCGTCGTTGCTGAACATCAGCACGGGACGCGGCGCGGCCTTGTTCATCACCGCGAGCTGTTCGAGCGTGTCGCGCGAAGGCGAGTCCGTATCGATGATGACGACGTCCGGCTTCTGACTCTCCACGGCCGCGTGCAACTGAGCGGGCGCGGCGGCTTCCGCGAGCATCTCGTAGCCGAGACGCGCGAGCTGGTCGCGCAGATCGCCGATGGGCTTGTCGGTGTCGGTGACGAGAAGAACGCGAAGCATCGTGAGGCGTTTAGAGGCGTATCGGTTCGTTGGACTTTAGCGCGATCCACCTTCGCTGAACATCTGGCCGAATGGCATAGGCCAAATCACGCGGATCACGCCGCGTGCGCCATGCCTTGTCCCCGGCGTTCGCGCTGCGCCGAAAATTCGAAGGCTTCGCCTATCGCCGCGCCCACGAAAATCACGGCGGGGCTGCCGAGGCGGGCGGCGGCTGCATCGTCGGCGAGACGCCCGAGCGTCGTCACGAGCCGCTTTTCTTTCGACGATCCCGCGTGCTGCACGACCGCCGCGGGCGTCGTCGCGGGCAGCGCGTCGAGCAAGGCCTGCGCGATGCCGGCGATGCGGCTCATGCCCATATAGATCGCGAGCGTCATGCCGGTGGCCGCGAGCGCGCGCCAGTCCGGCTCGCTGTGATCCTGCATGTGCGCGGTGACGAACGTCACGCCCTGGCAATGATCGCGATGCGTGAGCGAAATGCCCAGGCCCGCCGCCGCCGCGAATCCCGACGACACGCCATTCACGATATCGACCGTGATTCCCGCATCGCGCAAGGCGGCGATCTCTTCGCCCGCGCGGCCAAACAGCAACGCGTCGCCGCCCTTTGCGCGCACCACGTGCAGCCCCTTTCGCGCATAACGCAGCATAAGGCGCTGAATGAACGCTTGCGGCGTGGACTTGCAGCCGCCGCGTTTGCCGACGCGAATCACGCGAGCTTGCGACGCGAGCGTCACGATGTCCGCGTTGGCGAGATCGTCGACGAGCAGGACATCGGCGGCGGCGAGCGTTTTCGCGGCGCGGATCGTCAGCAGGTCGAGATCGCCGGGGCCTGCACTGAGAAGGGTGACTTTTCCGGAGGTCATCGTCGTGTCGTGTTTGCTTGTATCGGGAGACGGTTCGACCCGGCGAACACGCAGAGCGTCCGCTCGTGTCGGGCACGAGGGACGCCATTGTCCTGAGTTCCATGTTCTTGCGTTGCCGCCAGCGCCGTTGCCGGTGGCGCTTTCACCAATGCAATAAGCGGGCCATTGCCGCGCGATAAGGCTCTACGGCATGTCCTTATCGTGACTGCGCACCGACCATGCGCGAGACGCACTCGTGCGGCGCGTGGATGCCTCCATCGAGTGATCGTCGAACGGGCTAACCGGATCGTACAAAGTTCTGAGGCGCAGTCGACCACCGCACGTCATCAGTGCTGCGTCGCACCACGTCTGTGCCGCGTCGCATCACAAAGCTGCGTGAATGCGATGCCCGCGCTCAGTGCACGCATTGCGCAAAGCCATGCCGCATAAGGCTCTCAGCCCGATGCAACCCGCATGGCATAGGTCTTGCCTTTAGTCCTGCCATCGGATCAACGGCGATCCGTCCTGAACATAGCGCCCCGGCTTCATTGAGCCAGACGGGCATTGGACAACGGCGTCCCCCGCATCTGGCTCGAAAGGCCCGGTGCGCGGGACGCCTTTCTTTTTGCGACCAAGAGAATGGATAAAGCCACCCGAATCGATCTCTTCAGCATGCGCAGTGCGCCGATGCGCGCGTTTCATCTCACGTGGATGGCGTTCTTCGTATGCTTCTTCGCATGGTTCGCATGCGCGCCGCTGATGCCGCTCATCAAGCGCGAATATGGCTTGAACGCGGACCAGATCGCGAACATCAACATCGCGGCGGTGGCGGTGACCATTCTCGTGCGTCTCGTCGTCGGCCCGATGTGCGACCGCTTTGGCCCGCGCAAGGTGTATAGCGCGCTGTTGCTCGCCGGTGCGTTGCCCGTGATCGGCGCGGCGCTGTCTACGGGATATGACAGCTTCCTCTGGTGCCGTCTCGCGATTGGCGCAATTGGCGCGAGCTTCGTCATCACGCAGTACCACACGTCGGTGATGTTCGCGCCGAACGTCGTCGGCACCGCGAACGCGACGACCGCCGGCTGGGGCAATGCGGGCGCGGGCGCGGCGCAGGCCATCGTGCCGCTTCTCGTCGCTGCGGCGATCGTACTGGGTGCGGGCGAGGCATCGGCATGGCGCATCGCGCTCATCGTGCCGGGCATCGCGATGCCGGTCATGGCGTTCTTCTACTGGCGCTACACGCAGGACTGCCCGCAAGGCGATTTCGCGGAGTTGCGCCGTGCGGGCATCGCCATCGACGGCGGCAAGAAAGGCGGCTGGGCCAGCTTCGTCACCGCCTGCACGAACTATCGCGTGTGGATGCTCTTCGTGACCTATGGCGCGTGCTTCGGCGTCGAAGTGTTCATCCATAACATCGCGGCCGTGTACTACGTCGATCACTTCAAGCTAACGCTCGGCGAAGCGGGCATGGCGGCGGGCAGCTTCGGCCTGCTTGCGCTGTTCGCTCGCGCGCTGGGCGGCTGGCTTTCCGACAAGGCCGCCGCGAAACGCGGCCTCGATATCCGCGCGACGCTGCTGTTCGCGCTGATCGCGGGCGAAGGCATCGGACTCTATGCCTTTGCGCATGCGGGCAGCGCGGCGCTCGCCATCATCGCGATGCTCGTGTTCGGTCTCTTCACGCACATGGCCTGCGGCGCGACGTATGCGCTCGTGCCGTTCATCGACCGCAAGGCGCTCGGCGGCGTGGCCGGCGTGATCGGCGCGGGCGGCAACGTCGGCGCGGTGGCGGCGGGCTTCCTGATGAAAGGCGTCGGCGATGTGCAGCAGACGCTGTCGCTGCTCGGCGTCCTCGTCGCCGGTTCCGCGCTGTGTGCGCTCGCCGTGCGCTTCTCCCCCGAACACAAGGCGCGCGAAGCCGCGCTGCGCGAAAGCGCACTCGCCGTCAATAACAGCGTCGCCCACTGAGGCAAGGTCCAGTCATGAAAATCGTCGTCATCGGCCACGGCATGGTAGGCCACAAGTTCCTCGAGTGTCTCGCGCAGAGCAGCAACGATGCGCTGCACGTCACCATCGTGTGCGAAGAACCGCGTGCCGCATACGATCGCGTGCATCTGTCGGAGTTCTTCGCGGGCAAGTCCGCGGACGATCTTTCGCTCGTCGAAGAGGGCTTCTTCGAGCGCAGCGGTTATGCGCTGAAGTTGAACGCGAAGGCCACGTCGATTGATCGCGCGGCGCGCACGGTCACGGTATCGACCGGCGAGACGCTTGCGTACGACAAGCTCGTGATCGCAACCGGCTCGTACCCGTTTGTGCCGCCCGTCGAAGGGCGGGAGCGCGACGGATGCTTCGTCTACCGAACGATCGAAGATCTCGAAGCGATGCAGGCGTTCGGCGCCCGCGCGAAAACAGGCACGGTGATCGGCGGCGGACTGCTCGGGCTCGAAGCCGCGAAGGCGCTGCGCGACATGGGGCTGACCACGCATGTCGTCGAATTTGCGCCGCGCCTGATGGCGGTGCAAGTCGATGAAGGCGGCGGGCGCGTCTTGCGCAGCAAGATCGAAGAACTGGGCGTGACGGTGCATACGAACCGCAACACGCTTGCCATCGTCGATGGCGAAGGCGCCGTGAATCGCATGAATTTCGCGGACGGCGGGCAACTCGACACGGACATGATCGTGTTCTCGGCGGGCATTCGTCCGCGCGACGATATCGCCCGTGCAGCGGGACTCGAGATCGGTCCGCGCGGCGGCATCGTTATCGACGATGCCTGCCGCACGAGCGATGCGGACATTTATGCCATCGGCGAATGCGCGTTGTGGCAGGGCCAGTTGTTCGGGCTGGTCGCGCCGGGCTACGACATGGCGCGCATCGTCGCAAAACGATTGATGGGCGACGAAGCCGCGTTCGCCGGCGCCGACATGAGCACGAAACTCAAGCTGATGGGCGTGGATGTCGCGAGCATCGGCGATGCACACGGCAAGACGCCGGGCAGCCGTTCGTATCAGTTCAGCGACGAGCGCAAGCAGGTGTACAAGAAGCTCGTCGTGTCCGGTTGCGGCAAGTATCTGCTGGGCGGCGTGATGGTCGGCGATGCAGCCGAATATGGCACGCTGCTGCAAATGATGCTGAACAGGATCGAGCTGCCCGAAGCGCCCGAGTTCCTGATCCTTCCGCAAAGCGACGGCAAGGTGCGACCTGCGCTCGGCGTGGAAGCATTGCCCGATGCCGCGCAGATTTGCTCGTGCAACAACGTGAGCAAAGCTGAAATCTGCGCGGCCGTGTGCGCAGGCGCAGCGAGTATCGGCGCGTTGAAGAGCGCGTGCAAAGCAGGCGCGTCATGCGGCGGCTGTGTGCCGCTCGTCACGCAGGTGATGAAGTCGGAGATGGCGCGTCAGGGACTTGCCGTGAACAACCATCTTTGCGAGCACTTTCCTTATTCGCGGCAGGAGCTGTATCACATTGCGCGCGTGGAAGGGCATCGCACGTTTGCCTCGCTGCTTGCGAAGCACGGCAAGGGACTCGGTTGCGATATCTGCAAGCCGGCCGTCGCGAACATTTTCGCTTCGTGCTGGAACGAGTTCGTGCTGAAGAAGGAGCACGCGAGCCTGCAGGATTCGAACGACTACTATCTCGCCAATATCCAGCGCGACGGCACATACTCGGTGGTGCCGCGCATGCCGGGCGGCGAAGTGACGCCGGATGGACTCATCGCCGTCGGGCAGATTGCAAAGAAATACGGTCTCTATACGAAGATCACCGGCGGTCAGCGTGTCGATATGTTCGGCGCGCGCGTCGAGCAACTGCCGCTCATCTGGGAAGAGCTGATCGCAGCGGGCTTCGAGTCGGGACATGCCTATGGCAAGGCGCTGCGCACGGTGAAATCCTGCGTCGGTTCGACGTGGTGCCGCTATGGCGTCGGCGATTCGGTCGGGCTCGCGGTCGCACTGGAAAACCGCTACAAGGGGCTGCGCACGCCGCACAAGATCAAGTTCGGCGTGTCGGGCTGCACGCGTGAATGCGCCGAAGCGCAGGGCAAGGACATCGGCGTCATCGCGACGGAAAAGGGCTGGAATCTCTATGTCTGCGGCAACGGCGGCATGAAGCCGCGTCATGCCGAACTGCTCGCATCGGATCTTGATCAGGACACGCTCGTGCGCTACATCGACCGCTTCCTGATGTTCTACGTGCGCACGGCGGATCGGCTGCAGCGCACGAGCGTATGGCGCGACAACCTCGAAGGCGGCCTCGATTATCTGATCGATGTCGTCGTGAACGACAAGCTCGATATCGCCGCCGAACTCGAAGCCGAGATGCAGCATGTCGTCGACAGCTACGAGGACGAATGGAAGAAGGCCGTCACCGATCCCGATACGCGGAAGCGCTTCCGTCACTTCGTGAACAGCGACGAGCGCGACGCGAACGTTCGCTTCGTCGAAGAGCGCGGCCAGATTCGCCCTGCGACGCCGGAAGAACGCACGATGAAGCGCATCGATATTCCCGTAGTCGTTGAAACCGTCTGAACGAGAGGACCACACCATGAACGATCGCATCGAACAGGACTGGACGCCCATCTGCGCACTCGACGACATCGTCCCGGACACGGGCGTCTGCGCTCTCGTCAACGGCGCGCAAGTGGCCGTGTTTCACGTCGCGGGCGATTCGTCCGTGTATGCCATCGACAACTTCGATCCGCATTCGCAAGCGGCCGTGTTGTCGCGCGGCATCGTCGGGAGCGTGGGTGAGCGCATCGTCGTCGCGTCGCCGATCTACAAGCAGCATTTCGATCTGCGCACGGGCGAATGCCTCGAAGCGCCCGAGCGTTCGGTGAATGCGTATCGCGCGCGCGTCGCGGCCGGCAAGGTCTGGATCGCGGCATGAAGACCGAATACGCGGTTGCGGCTGCGGCGGGCGTGATGGCGCGTCAGCGGCTCGTGGTGATCGGCAATGGCATGGCGGGCATGCGTACCGTCGAAGAGCTGTTGAAGATCGCGCCCGACCTGTACGACATCACCGTGTTCGGCGCGGAGCCGCATGGCAACTACAACCGCATTCTGCTTTCGCCGGTGCTCGCGGGCGAGAAGCGCATGGACGACATCATCATCAATACGCGCGACTGGTATGCGGCGAACGGCATCACGCTGCATGCGGGCGATGCGGTCGTCGAGATCGATCGCGCGCGGCGCATCGTCCGTTCGGAGAAGGGCGTCGAGGCGCGATACGATCGTCTGCTGATCGCGACGGGATCGAAACCGTTCATCATTCCGGTGCCCGGTTGCGATCTGCCCGGCGTGATTGCATTCCGAGATATACAGGATGTCGAAACAATGCTCGAAGCGGCGCGCGATCATCGTCATGCGGTGATCGTCGGCGGCGGCTTGCTTGGGCTCGAAGCGGCGAACGGTCTGCAGCGGCAGGGCATGTCGGTAACGGTCGTTCATGCGAGCGACAGCCTGATGGACCGTCAGCTCGATGCGAGCGCGTCGGCTTTGCTCAGGCGTTCGCTCGAAGCGAAGGGCCTGCGCTTCGTGATGGCTGCACAGACGACGGAGATTATCGGCGACGAGCGCGTGCGCGCCGTACGCTTCGCCGATGGCACGCAAATCGACGCGGACCTCGTCGTGATGACCGCTGGCGTGCGCCCGAATATCGCGCTCGCGAAAGCAGCAGGCTTGCATTGCGATCGCGCGATCGTCGTCGACGATACGCTCCAGACCTTCGATCCGCGCGTGTATGCGGTCGGCGAATGCGTGCAGCATCGTTCCGCCACGTTCGGCCTCGTTGCGCCGATCTGGGACCAGGCGCGCGTGGCGGGCGCGCATCTCGCGGGCGCGGGGCATCGGCGTTATGTGCAGCGCGCGACCGCGACGAAGCTCAAGGTCACGGGCGTGGACCTGTATTCCGCGGGCGATTTCATCGGCGGCGACGATAGCGAAGACCTCGTGTTGCGTGATCCGCGCCGCGGTGTCTACAAGCGCGTGGTGCTGCAGGCGGGACGTGTGATCGGCGCGGTGCTATACGGCGACGTGAAAGACGGCGCGTGGTACTTCGAGCTGATTCAGAACCGCACGGATGTATCGCATCTGCGCGGGCGTTTGTTGTTCGGCAAGACGCTTTGCGAAGCGGGCGCATAGACAGCATGGATATGAAAGCGAGCATTCCCATCATCCCGAACGTGCCGGCTGCCGTGCGCACGACGTGCCCTTATTGCGGCGTCGGCTGCGGCGTGAAGGCGACGCCTCGCAGCGCCGTCGATGTCGCCATCGCGGGCGATGAAGCGCATCCTTCGAACTTCGGGCGGCTATGCGTGAAAGGCTCGGCGCTGGGCGAAACCGTCGGGCTGGAAGGACGCTTGCTGAGTCCGAAGCTGCGCGACAGAACGACCGGTGCACTCTCCGATGTGTCATGGGACGATGCGGTCGGCACGGTGGCGAGCGGCTTCGCGCGCATCATCGACGAGCACGGTCCGGATGCCGTCGCGTTGTACGTGTCGGGGCAGTTGCTAACCGAGGACTATTACGTCGCGAACAAGCTAATGAAGGGCTATATCGGCAGCGCGAACATCGATACGAACTCGCGGCTGTGCATGTCTTCGTCGGTGGCAGGGCACAAGCGCGCATTTGGCGAAGACGTCGTGCCGATGAATTACGAGGACCTCGAACTCGCTGACCTGATCGTGCTCGTCGGATCGAATACCGCATGGTGCCATCCGATCCTGTTTCAACGCATCGTCAAGATGAAGGAGACGCGCCCGGATGTGAAGATCGTCGTGATCGATCCTCGCTATACGGCGACGTGCGAGATGGCCGATCTGCATCTGCCGTTGAAGCCGGGCAGCGACGTGCGGCTCTTCAACGGACTGTTGGCGTTTCTCGCGGAACACGGCGCAACCGATGCCGCTTTCATCGACGCCCACACGAACGGCTATGACGCCGCGCTCGCAGCGGCCATGCCCGCCGATATCGCGCAGCTCGCCAGGGACTGCGAGCTGGACGCGCATGACCTGATGACGTTTTACCGATTGTTTGCGCGCACCGAGCGTGTCGTGACCGTGTACTCGCAGGGCGTGAACCAGTCGAGCGCGGGCACTGACAAAGTCAACAGCATCATCAACTGTCATCTTGCAACCGGGCGAATCGGCAAGCCCGGCATGGGGCCGTTCTCGTTCACCGGCCAGCCGAACGCGATGGGCGGCCGTGAAGTCGGCGGCCTCGCGAACACGCTCGCGGCGCATCTCGAACTGGACGATGCGCTGCATCGCGAGATCGTGCAGACCTTCTGGCGCTCGCCGCGCATCGCGCAACGTGCGGGCCTCAAGGCCGTCGATCTCTTCGATGCGATCGAAGCAGGCCGCGTGAAAGCGGTCTGGATCATGGGCACCAATCCGGTCGTGAGCCTGCCCGATGGGGATCGCGTGAAGCGTGCGCTCGCGAAATGCGAACTGGTGGTGAGTTCGGACATCATCGAGAAGACAGACACAAATGCGTTCGCCCATGTGCTGCTGCCTGCGCTCGGCTGGGGCGAGAAGGATGGCACCGTGACGAATTCTGAACGGCGCATATCGCGTCAGCGTGCGTTTCTTCCGGCGCCGGGACACGCGCGGGCGGACTGGCGCATCATCTGCGATGTGGCGCGCCACATGAATTTCGATGGTTTCGATTTCGAAGGCCCGCATCAGATTTTCGACGAACACGCGCGTCTCTCTGCGTATCGCAATGATGCGTCCGATGGCGTGCCTCGTGCGTTTCATATCGGCGGACTGACTGGGCTCGATCGCGAGCGATACGATGCCCTGGAGCCCGTGCAATGGCCGCTGCGCGCGAAGGATGAGACAGGCGCCGCTCGCCTCTTCGGCACGCAACGCTTCAGCCATGCCGATGGCCGCGCCCGCTTCATCGCCACACCGCCGCGCGCGCCGGTCAACGCACCGGATGCCGAGTATCGGCTCGTGCTCAATACGGGCCGCGTGCGAGACCAGTGGCACACGATGACGCGCACTGGCCGTTCAGAGAAGCTCGCCGGGCACATCAGCGAATCGTTCATCGACATGCATCCGCAAGACGCACTTGCATGCGGCGTGCGCGAGGGCGAGCTTGCACGCATCACGAGCCGCTGGGGTTCGATGATCGCGCGCGTGCAGCATGGCGGCGGCATGCCGCGCGGCAGCGTGTTCGTGCCGATTCACTGGAACGACCAGGTGGCATCGGATGCGCGAGCCGGCGCCGTGGTGAACCCCGTCGTCGATCCCGTTTCCGGCGAGCCTGAATTCAAGCACACGCCCGTTGCGGTCGAGAAGTTCCATGTGATGTGGCATGGCTTTTCGTTCTCGCGCGATGTTCCCGCGCTCGATACCGTCACGCACTGGACCCGTGTGCATGGCGCCCGCTTCGTGCGCTATGAACTTGCCGGACGCAATCGTTTCGACGCGGCGCATGGGGATCATCGCGAATGGGCGCGTGCGTTTTTCGCTATCGACGATCCGCATGCCGACTGGATCGAATACGAAGACAAGAGCGCGGGTACCTATCGCGCGGCCCATGTGGTGAACGACCGCATCGAGCATTGCATCTTCATCTCAGAACGCCCGGACCTGCCGGCGCGTGCCTGGCTCGCGAGCCTGTTTTCGAAGGATCGTCTGGACGATGAAGACCGCGTGAGTCTCTTGCTGGGTCAGCCGGTCGGCAAGGGCGAGGACACCGGGCCGACGGTGTGTTCATGCTTCGGCGTGGGCCGCAATACCATCTGCAATGCGATACGCGACAAGAACCTCAAGACGGCAGCCGACGTCACCGCGTGCGTGAAAGCGGGCGGAAACTGCGGTTCTTGCGTGCCGGAGTTGAAGAAGCTGATCGTCGAAACAGAGATGGCGCGGCTCAGTACCGTGTGATACGAACGGCATGGATGCCGCGACTGAATCTGTTTAACCCGCGGACCGCACGCCTATCTTGTCGCCACGCGCCGGCGCATGTTGCGGCACGGCGTGCGTCGAGCCGATCGGACGATCATCATTGCCGAAGCGTGCGATGGAGAATGCGAACGTATTCACGCCGTTCGCGCTCGTCGCCGACACCGTGCCGCGATGCATCTCCGCCACGGCCTTGACGATCGCGAGCCCGAGGCCATGATTCTCGCGGCTGTTCGTGCGCGAGCTTTCCGCGCGGAAAAAGCGGTCGAAAAGATGCTCCATGACAGGCGGCGCAATCGGCTCGCCGGGATTCGTCACCGCGACGCGCACGTGTCCGTTTTCACGCGCAATCGACACGGATATCGTTGCGCCCGGCGCGCAATGCTGGATGGCGTTCATCACGAGGTTCGACAGCGCACGGCCAAATAGCGATGTGTTGACGAAGGCGCGGGCGTCGCCGCTCGATACCGCGCGCACCTGAGCGTCTTCGAGCGGAATCTCAAGAAACTCCAGCGTGCGATGCACTTCGGCCGCAAGCGACACTTCCACGAGACCGGTCGCGCGTTCGCCCTGATCGGCGCGTGCGAGAAACAGCATGTCGTTGATGATCGCGCGCACGCGCTCGAATTCTTCGAGATTGGATTGCAGCGTGTGGCGCAGTTCGTCGATGGAGCGATCGCGCGTCAACGCCACTTCCGTTTGACCGATGAGGATGGTGACCGGCGTGCGCAATTCGTGCGCGACATCCGCGTTGAACGATTCCAGACGCCCATACGCATGATCGAGCCGCTCCAGCGCGCCGTTGAAAGACTTCGCGAGGTCTTCGAGTTCGAAGGGCAGCGAACGCGTATCGAGCCGTTGCGACCGGTTGTTGGGCCTCACGTTCTGCGCGTCGCGCGTGAGCCGTGTCAGCGGTGCGAGACCGAGCCGCGCAACCGAATAACTGAGCAATAGCACGGCAACGGTTGCAAGCGCGAGCAGCGCCGCGAGCGCCAGACCGAACACGCGCATCGTGCGTACATTCGGCGAGCAATCGACCGCGACGAACAACTGCAGCGGCGGACGATCCGCGTAAGGCGGAATGGTCAGCGTCGTCATCAGCATGTCGTAGGCGCGGCTTTCGGGCCGGAAGCGCGCATAACCGCCGAGCACATGCTTGACGACGCGGCCCGCGGGCGGCAGGCCATAGCTGAAGCGCGGATCGTTGCTCGTCACTGCGAAGAGCGTCGAGCCGTCGCGCGGGGTGATGTCGGCGAGCTTCTCCTTCGCCATCTTCCACTTGTCCGGATTCGAAGCATGCGAAACGATGAGCCGTGCAATTTCCGCGCGATTATCGAGTGAATCGCGCAAGTGCTGCTCCAGTTGCACGCGCAACACCAGGAAGAGCCCGGAGCCGACGAGCGAAAACACGAACAGCGCGACGAGCGCGAACATCACCGCAAGCCGCCGCGCGATGGAACGCTGCACCTTCATGATGGCCTCGCGTCTTCCCTCGGTTCGCGCATGTCGCGCGGCTCGCGCACTTCGAGCACGTAGCCCATGCCGCGCACGGTGTGCAGCAGCTTCGTGCGGAACGGTCCGTCGAGTTTCGCGCGCAAGCGTTTGATCGCGGTTTCGACGACGTTCGTATGGCTCTCGAAATCGACTTCCCAAACGAGTTCGGTGATCGCCGTCTTCGAAAGAATGTCGCCGTGACGCCGTGCGAGCACGCTCAAAAGCTGAAACTCCTTCGCGGTCAGATCGAGTCGCACGCCATCGCGTGTGGCGCGGCGGCCGATGAGGTCGACGTATAAATCGCCCACGGAAATCAGTGTCGATTCCTGCGCGCGCGTGCGGCGTGCGAGCGCATGCAACCGTTCGACGAGTTCGAGAAACGAGAAGGGCTTCGTGAGATAGTCGTCCGCGCCTTCGCGCAGGCCGCGCACGCGATCGTTGATGTGATCGCGCGCCGTGAGCATGATGACGGGCGTCGACTTTTGCAGACGCAGCGCCTTGAGCACCGCGAAGCCGTCGCGGCGCGGCAGCATCACGTCGAGCACGATCACGTCGTAGTCGTATTCGATCGCGAGATGCGTGCCTTCTTCGCCGTCCATCGCGATATCGACGACCCAGCCTTGCTCGGTCAATCCCGAGCGCAGGTAGTCCACCACCTTATGCTCGTCTTCCACTATCAGGACTTTCATGCCTGCCCCTGTGCTTGTTCAATGTGTGCTTGCCGCATCCGCGCTTTCGACACTATACGAGCGTTGCGCGCTGGCCGCATCGTCGTGTGCTGCTTCATCGACGTTCCATCCTCCGCCCAGCGCCTTCACGAGCGCGACCGAAACCGTGTGCTGCTGGCCGCGTATCTGCACGTCCTGACGCTCGCTCGTGAGCAGTTGCTGTTGCGCGGTGATGACATCGAGAAACGCGACGAGACCGCCCGAATAACGATCGTTCGCAAGCGAAAGCAGGCGCTCTGCATCGACGACGGCGGCGTGTGACTGCTTCGCCGCGCCATCCAGCACCGACAATCCGACGATGCCGTCCTGCACTTGCTGAAACGCATTGAGCACGGTCTGACGATAATTCGCCTCCGTCGCCCGATACCCTTCGCTCGCGAACGCGACGGCAGCCGAGCGGCGTCCGCCATCGAAGACGACCTGGCTGGCCATCGTGCCGATCGTCCACAAGAGACTCGGTGCGGACACGAGACTCGCCAGCGCCGTGCTTTCCCAACCGATCGTGCCGTTGAGCGTCAGGCTCGGAAAGAACGCCGCCTTCGCCACGCCGATTTGCGCATTGGCCGCGGCCATCGCGCGTTCGGCTGACGCCACATCGGGCCTGCGCTGAAGAACGTCGCTCGGCAAGCCGAGCGGGATTGCGGGGATAGGGTGCGCGTCGTGCATCGGTGCAATGGCGAACTGCGGCGCGGGTGTGCCGACGAGCGCCGCAATCGCATGCTCGAACTGCGCTCGCTGATTGACCAGCAATTGCGCCTGCACGCGCGTCGAATCGAGTTGCGATTGCTGTTGCAGCACGTCGAGGCCGGATACCGCGCCGAGATCGTGTTGCGCCGTCACGTAATCGAGTGCTTTCTTCTGAAGCTCGACGGAGCGGTTCAGCACGTCGATCTCGGCGTCCAGTTCGCGCATCGAAAAGTAATCGCTTGCGAGGTCCGTCGTCAGCACGAGCCGCGCGTTGGCGAGATCGTCGCGCGACTGTTCCGCCGATGCCTGCGCGCTTTCCACTTCGCGACGAATGCGGCCGAAGAGGTCGATGTCGTAATTGACGGTCGGCGCGAGCTTCAAATCGCTCTGCACCGTCGACATGCTCGGCGTCGTGTAATTGTTCACCGGGCGATTGCGCGACGTGCGCGAGCGCGATGCCTGCGCGCCGAGGTCCACTTCGGGCAGCGCAAGCGATGAAGTCTGTGCGAGCGTCGCACGCGCTTGCTCGTAGTGCGCGCTCGCGGCGGCAAGCGTCTGGTTTTGCGCGAGCGCCTGCGTTTCCAGCGCATCGAGCGCGGTGTCGCCGAAGCCGCGCCACCAGTCGAGCGCGAGCGGCGCATGCGAAGGTTCGCCGATGCGCCAGTACGAATCGGTCTTCCAGTCAGGCGGCGTTTCCGCGATCGGACGCTTGTAATCGGGGCCGACGGTGCAGCCGGCGAGCATCGCCAATGAAAGCATGACGGCGACGGTTCTCACGACGCCGCCTTCTTGTCGGGCGCCACGACGACATGATCGCCGTCCGCAATGGAATCGCTCGGGTTAATGATGATCCTGTCGTTCTGACCGATACCGCTTTCGATCTCGAGCGATTGCCCGAGGTCTTGCGCGATCACGATCTTGCGCAATTGCACGTGGCCGTTGTTATCGACGACAGCGAGGCGCGGGCCTTCCGAACGAAACAGCAGCGCGTTGCCCGGCACGAGCAGACGCGCGTGCGCCGACGACGGCAACGCGACCTGCACATAGGCGCCGGGCCGCAGGCGTCCATCGGAGTTCGGCAGCGTCACTTCGACTTGCAGCGAGCGCGTGGCGACATCGATCGCACCGGACACGTGCGTGATCTTCCCGTGAAACTGCTGGCCCGAGAGTTCCGCCTGCGTGACGACGACCTGCTGTCCGATCGATACGTTCTGCGCATACGCTTGCGGCAGTTGCACGTACACGCGCAACGGATCGGACTGTGCGAGCGCGAAGAGCGCGCGGCTCGCGCCGCTGCCCGCATCAATGAGATCGCCGACATCGACATTGCGTTGCGTGACCACGCCCGCGAACGGCGCGACGATGCGCTTGAACGATTCGAGCTGACGCAGACGCTTCACGTTGGCGTCGGCGGCGGCGAGGTTCGCGACGTTCTGGTTATACGCACTCTGCCGTTCGTCGAGTTCCTGTTGCGAGACGGCATCGCGCTGGCGCAACTGCTGCCAGCGTTGCAGCGAGCTTTTGGCAAGCACGAGGCTCGATGCGGTCTGGTCGCGTTGCGCGACGGCTTGCGCGAGTTCCTGATCGATCTCGGGCGTATCGAGATCGGCGAGCAGCTGGCCCTGCTTCACTTGCGCGCCGATATCGACATACCAGTGCAGCAGATAGCCCGTGGCGCGTGCATAGATCGGCGATTCGACGAAGCCGCGCAAGGTACCCGGCAACGTGGTGTCGCCGCCGCTGGTCGCCTGCGTGGGTGCGACGACGTTCACATACTGCTGTGCATTTTGCTGCGTGCGCGTGGCGACGGAACGGCCGTGCATGACATCGGTCACAACCGTGCGCGCCGCGCCGATTGCAAGCAGCGCAAGCGTGATGACGATCGCGATCTTCGCGCGCTTCCATTCGAAATTGCGCGGCGGCAGCGCGGGGCCTTCATCGGAATCGCGCGCGGTAATCGCGAGGGATGCGTGGTTCTTTTCTGTCATGTTCGGCAAGAGACGTGAGACGGTTTAGCTTGCTTCATGGTCGTGCGGGTCTTCGTTTCGCCGCGCTTTGCGGGCAATGCGCGAATGAATGCCCGCGAACACGAGCGGCACGAAGAAGAGCGTCGATACGGTGGCGAACAGCAATCCGCCGATGACCGCGCGTCCGAGCGGCGCGTTCTGCTCCGCGCCTTCGCCGAGACCGAGCGCCATCGGAATCATGCCGATGATCATCGCGAAGGCCGTCATCAGGACCGGACGGATGCGGCTCGCGCCTGCTTCGAGCGCGGCAGTGAGGGGCGGTGCGCCGGCCGTGAGACGCTGGCGCGCGAACGAGACCATCAGGATGCTGTTCGCGGTGGCGACGCCCATCGTCATGATCGCGCCGGTCAAAGCAGGCACGGACAGATGCGTGCCCGTCAGAAACAGCATCCATACGATGCCGGCGAGCGCGGCGGGCAACGCGCTCACGATGATGAGCGGATCGACCCACGACTGAAAGTTCACGACGATCAGCAGATACACGAGCACGATCGCCATCGCGACGCCCACGCCGAGGCCGAAGAACGATGTGCGCATCGTTTCGACCTGTCCGCGCACCGCGATCTGGCTTCCGCGCGGCAAGGTGCGGCGCGCTTCAGCGACGAGATGATCGACCTGCCGCGCGACGCTGCCGAGATCGCGCCCTTCGACGCTCACGAAGATGTCGATCACCGGACGGATGTTGTAGTGCGTGACGACGGCGAACTCGCTTTGCGGCGAGAGGCGCACGAGATTTCCGAGCAATTGCGTCGGTCCATTCGACGATGCGGACACGGGCGTGCGCATCAGTTCGTCGATCGACGACACCTGATACTGCGGCGTCTGCACGGCAAGGTTGTACTCGACGCCGTTGCGCGGATTGAACCAGAACCCGGGCGACGTTTGCGAGCTTCCGGAGAGCGACACCAGCACGTTCTGCGCGACATTGCTTGCGGAGAGGTTGAGTTGCTGCAGGCGCGTGCGGTCCATTTGCAGGTCGAGCGTCGGCTCGTCGAGCTTTTGCTGGATGTGCGTATCGACGTTGCCGGGGATCATGCGAATCTGCTTCATCAGCTTGCTCGCAGCCTCGAAGTTCGCTTGCTGGTTTTGCCCCTGTATCTGCACGTCGATGGCGGCGGGCAAGCCGAAATTGAGGATCTGCGTGACGATATCGGCCGGCTGAAAGAAGAACTCGACGCCGGGAAAGCGGTGCGGCAACAGGTTGCGCAACGTGTCGATGTAGTTCTGCGTCGGCGCATGATCGGGAGTGAGCGCCACCTGAATCTCGCCATCAAGCGTGCCGATGGTGCCCGCGTTGCTGTACGAGAGATTGATGCCGCTGTACGGCAGGCCGAGGTTGTCGAGTATCGTCGTGAGTTCGTCTTGCGGCACGACCTGACGCACCACCTTTTCAATCTCGTCCGCAAGACGCGCGGTTTCCTCGATGCGCGTACCGGTCGGCGCACGCATGTGCATGCGGATATCGCCGGCGTCGACGCTGGGAAAGAAGTCTTCGCCAAGCAGAAACACGAGGCCCGCCGACGACACGCAGAACCCGAGAAACAAGGCGCCGAACATGCGGCGGCGCACGAGCAAAGTGCTCAGGATGACGATATAAGCGCCGCGCATGCGCTCGAAGCCATGATCGAAACGGCGATGCAGCCGCACGAAGACATTCGGCTTGCGGTTCGCGCCAGGTGCGTGCGCGTGGCCCATCAACAGCATCGCGAGCGTCGGCACGAGCGTGCGCGAGAGAACGTAAGACGCGATCATCGCGAAGACGACGGCTTCGGCAAGCGGCACGAAGAGATAGCGCGCGACGCCGGTGAGAAAGAACATCGGCACGAAAACGATGCAGATGCAGAGCGTGGAAACGAGCGCCGGCACCGCGATTTCGCCTGCGCCTTCGAGGATCGCGTCGTGCAGATCGGTTCCCATATGCAAGTGACGTTCGATGTTCTCGATGGTCACGGTGGCGTCGTCCACCAGAATGCCGACCGCGAGCGCGAGGCCGCCGAGCGTCATGATGTTGATGGTCTGCCCGAGCGCATGCAGCGCCAGCAGCGACGAAAGAATGGACAACGGAATCGAGATTGCGATGATGCAGGTGCTGCGCCAGTTGCCGAGAAAGAGCAGGATCATCGCGGCAGTCAGCGCCGCCGCGATCAGCGCCTCGCGCACGACGCCCTGCACGGCGGCCTTCACGAAGACGGACTGATCGAACAGTGCGCTGATCTTGAGGTCCTGAGGCAACGACGCGCGCGCCTGCGGCAGGAGATCGTGCAGCGTATTGACGATGGAGAGCGTCGACGCATTGCCGTTCTTGAGCACGGAGATCAGCACGCCGCGATGTCCGTCCTGCCGAACGATGTTCGTCTGCGGCGAGAAGCCGTCGCGCACGTGCGCCACTTCACGCAGATACGTCGTCGCGCCGTTCACCGTGCGCACCGGGATATCGTTGAGGCCCGCAACGGTCGTGGGCGACCCGTTCATGTTGATCGTGTATTCCTTCGGGCCGATCTTTGCGGTGCCCGTCGGAAGGATCAGGTTCTGCGCGTTCACGGCGCTGACTACGTCGGTAGGCGTGAGCCCCTTGGCGAGCAGCGCGCGCGTGTCGAGGTCGACTGAGATGAGGCGCGTCTTGCCGCCATACGGATACGGCACGGCTGCGCCCGGTATCGTCACGAGTTGCGGACGCAGAAAGTTCAACGCTGTGTCGTTCAGGTCCTGTTCGGATCGCTTCGGGCTAGACAGGCCGAGCTGAATCACGGGAATGCTGGAGGCCGAATAGCTGATGACGAGCGGCGGTGTCGCGCCGGGCGGCATCTGCCTGAGCTGCGCCTGTTCGACGGCCACGGTCTGCGCGATCGCCGTCTGAATGTTCGCTGTCGGTTGCAGAAACAGCTTGATGATCGCGATGCCCGGCAGCGACTGCGACTCGATGTGCTCGATGTTGTTCACCGTCGTCGTGAGGCTGCGCTCGTTGACCGACGTGATGCGATTGGCCATGTCCTCTGCAGAAAGGCCCGTGTAGTTCCAGATGATGCTGACCACGGGAATGTCGATCTCGGGCAGCACGTCCACCGGCGTCGTCAGGAGGACGAAAGGTGTAGCCAGCAGGATCATGATGGCCATCACGATGAACGTGTACGGCCGCTTGAGCGCAACGTTGACGATCCACATCGAGTCGTTCGGAGAATGCGAGGAAGGGCGCGGCCGTGATGAGGCGCACGAAGTGTCGCTATGGTAGTGGCCAGGCGCCAACGACAAAATGACCTGAAAATGGCCCTTTCGTCATCTGAGGCAGTTTGAAAGAAAAAAGATCGCACGCGATCGCAAGCTGCACGATCGCTTCATGGGGCAGCGTTCAGTTCGCAGTCGAACCGTTCGTGTCGGCGGGGAGGTTGCGCGGCTTGGCGGAGCGATAAACGCTTGCGCCGGTATAGATGCCTTCTTTGATATCGAGGAAACTGCCGGGATAACGCTGGTCGTCGACGCCGGGGTAATAGCCCGCGCGTTCTGCGCGAATCAGATCATCGACGACTTGCTGACGCGTGAGGCCGCTGGTTTGCGCTGCCGCGACGACGGGCGACAGCGCAACGACAGCGATGGCAATGCGCATGACTGGCTTCATGACGAACTCCTCATACGAAGGGATCGAGAGACACGACTACAGTGCGCGGCCACGTCATCGTGACGCGGCCTCGTTCATTGTAGGCATGCCGGCGCGCCGGAGTTCGCCTGCGACGGCGCTTTCGCAACCAGCGGCGCGAACCTTACTGCGGGGTCTGTCCGGGCGGCGTGGTCAACATCGAACCGCCCGATGCCGACGTGCCATCTGGCGACGCGCCATATGCGTTGCCCGAACGGATCTTCTCTTCGGCGGCCTGTATGTTGTTGGGATAGAACGCGTCGCGCTCGGACGGGTTGTAGCCGGCCTGCTCCAGTTGCTGGAGTTGCGCCTTGACCTGCGCGCGCGTCAGCCCTTCCTGGGCGGAGGCGACGAGCGGCGAAGCGACGAGGGCGGCGACGGCAATGCGGGTGACTAGCTTCATGGCGGACTCCTCAAGCGAGTGACGGGCGATCGCGATATGCACGCCAGGATCACGTGCAGATTCTATTTGTCGGACAGTGACGACATGCTGGCGTGCAGATGGCGCCTCCGTCAGACGTATTGGCATGCTCGCCCTGAAAGCGCGCGAGGCCGGTGATAGACTCGCCTGCTCGTTACGCTTGCCTTTCGCGCCTCTTATCGCATGTTCAAATTGCCGACCACGGCGACCGCGCCGTTCTGCCCGTCCGAAGTCAAAGGGTCCGTCATCGTCGCGCCCGGTGCGCCGCTCTGGAAGAAACTGCTGCAATTCGCAGGGCCGGGGCTGCTGATTTCCATCGGCTACATGGACCCCGGCAACTGGGCGACGGATATCGAAGCCGGGTCGCGCTACGGCTTCAGCCTGTTGTTCGTCGTTGTCTTGTCGAGCCTGGCGGCTATGGTGCTGCAATGCCTGGCCATGCGGCTTGGCATCGTCACCGGGCGCGATCTTGCACAGCTTTCGCGCGAGCGCTATTCGAAGCCCATCGCGAATGCGCAGTGGCTACTCGCGGAGCTTTCGATCATCGCGTGCGATCTCGCCGAAGTGCTCGGCGGCGCGCTGGCGTTTCACTTGCTGTTCGGCTGCTCGCTGATGTGGGGCGTCGTCTTCACCGCGTTCGATACGATCATCGTGCTCGGCCTGAAGGGCAAGAACTTCCGCGATCTCGAGGCGATCATGCTCGGGCTGATCGCGACCATCGGCGTCGGATACATCGTGGAACTGGCGCTCGTGAAGCCGCACTGGCCCGCGGTGGCGGCGGGGCTCGTGCCGTCCATCGACGTGCTGTCCAGCCGGGAGCCGCTTTATCTCGCGATCGGCATTCTCGGCGCGACGGTCATGCCGCATAACCTGTATCTGCATTCGTCGATCGTGCAGACGCGCGTCGTCTCTCGCGATGAGGCGAGCCTCGCTTCGGCGATCCGTCTTTCGCGGCTCGACACGATCGTGTCGCTCGTGCTTGCGCTGCTCATCAACGCGGCGATCCTGATTCTCGCGGCTTCCGCATTCCACGCGACGGGGCATACGCAAGTCACCGAAATCGAGGATGCGTACAAGCTGCTCGCGCCGATCGTCGGCACCGGGCTTGCGGCGATTCTTTTCGCGGTGACGCTGTTCGCTTCGGGTCAAAGCTCGACCTTCACCGGCACCATCGCGGGACAGGTCATCATGGAAGGGTTCCTGCGCCTGAAGATTCCGTGCTATCAGCGGCGTTTGATCACGCGGGCGCTCGCGCTGGTGCCGGCAGTGATCGGCGTGTATCTGATGGGCAACGGGGCGGTCGGCAAGCTGCTCGTGGCGAGCCAGGTCGTGCTGAGCTTGCAATTGCCGTTCGCACTGTATCCGTTGATTCGGATGGCGAACGATCGCGCGCTGATGGGCAAATTCGCAAACGCCTTGCATACGAAGGCGCTCGCGTGGCTGCTGTTCGCCGTGATCAGCGCGGCGAACGCGTGGCTCGTGGTGCAGACGGTGATGGACTGGTTCGCCTGACGCGCGCTTACTTGACCACGCCCACCTGCATGTTCGACTTCGCCGCGACCGCTGCGGGAGCGGCGGATTCGGCGGGCAAGGCCTGATCGCTCGTGGTGCGCCCGCCATCGCGGAAGAATGCGAGTTCGGCGGCCTTGTTCAGCACGAGAATGCTGATGCGGCGATTCGTCGGCTCGTCGATGACGTCCTTGTTGAGCGGGAGCGCATCGGCGAGGCCGCGCACTTGCAGCACTTTCGTTTCGTTCATGCCGCCCGCGACCAGCGCACGGCGCGCCGCGTTCGCACGTTCGCCCGACAGTTCCCAGTTCGAATAGCCTTTCTGGCTGCCCGAATAGGGCACGGCATCCGTATGGCCCGCAATCGACACGCGGTTGTCGACATCGTTGAGCGAAGCGCCGATGTTCGACAGAATCGTCGTCACGTAGCTTTCGAGCTTCGCGCTGCCCGATGCGAACATCGGCCGCTTGAGCGAATCCACGATCTCGATGCGCAAGCCTTCGCTCGTGATCGCGATGCGAATCTGGTCCTTGAACGCACGCAACGCGGGCGTGTTCTCGATGAGCGCGGTCAGCTTCTGCTTGAGCTGTTGCAGACGCTGCATGTCTTCCGCCGCAACGGAGGCGCGCGCCACCGAAGGCGGCACCGGCTGCGTCTGGCTCTTGCTGGCTTCGCCGGGACGCGAGCTGGACAAGTCCTTGCCGCCGCCGTTGATGATGCTGGTATGCGCCGACGCACCGCCTTCGTTACCGAAGAGCGCGGAGAGCGGCGTGTTGAAGTAGTCTTCGATGCCGGCCTTGTCGTACTTCGACGTGGAGCCGAGCAGCCACATCAGCAGGAAGAACGCCATCATCGCGGTGACGAAGTCGGCGTAAGCGATCTTCCATGCACCGCCATGATGCCCGCCGTGGCCGCCGCCTTTCTTCTTGCGACGCACGACGACAGTGGGGGCGAGCACCGATTGCAACGGGTCGCGTGAGGGTCTTTCAGCCATGAGCGTGACTCCTTCGGATCAGGGCTTCGTCAGGCCGACTTCGGCATCTTGGTGGCGCGCACCGCGTCGTCCAGTTCCTGGAAGCTCGGACGGTCCGCGGTGAACAGCACCTTGCGGCCGAACTCCACCGCCACGGTCGGCGCGTAACCGTTCATCGATGCGAGCAGCACCGACTTCACGCACTGGAACGGCTTGGCTTCGGCCGCGCCCTTCGCGTTGAGCAGATCCGCGAGCGGTCCGATGAAGCCATACGCGAGCAGAATGCCGAGGAAGGTGCCGACGAGCGCGCCGGCGATCATCTCGCCGAGCACGGCGGGCGCGGCGCCGACCGAACCCATCGTATGCACGACGCCCATCACCGCGGCGACGATGCCGAATGCCGGCAGGCCATCGGCCATCTTCTGAATCGCATTGGCGGCGACGGCGCTTTCCGCGTGATGCGTTTCGAGTTCTTCGTCCATCAGGTCCTGCAGTTCGAGCGCGTTCACATTGCCCGCCGACATCATGCGCAGGTAATCGACGATGAAGTCGAGCAAGTGATGATCGGCCATCACGTGTTCGTACTTTTGAAACAGCGGGCTGGCTTCGGGCGCGTCGACATCGGCTTCGAGCGCCATCATTCCTTCCTTGCGCGCCTTTTGCAGCAGCTCATAGAGCAGCGCGATCAGCGAAAGGTACTTCTCTTTGGTATAGCCGCCGCCCTTGAACACTTTAGGCAGCGCCTGAAGCGTTTTCTTGAGCGTCGCGGTCGGGTTCGATACGACAAACGCGCCAATCGCCGCGCCGAAAATACACAGCAGCTCGAACGGCTGAAAGAGCGCAGCGAGGTGGCCCCCGACGCCGATAAAGCTCCCGATCACCGAGCCGATGACGAGTACCCATCCGATAACGACAAACATGATTTCTCCGCAAATGTCCGGGCTTGGCGAGCCGTGCGCGCTCGTTCGACGAAACACGCACGGCTCGCAAAGCATTGTCTGCATGGTGCTGGGCTTTTTAACGGCGCAGTACACCGGGACATTAAGGGTGGCTCGCGGAAAGATTTCGAAAGCAGGTTGGCGACGGTAAATGTTACCCGGCGATTTATCTGGCAGGTAATGGAAGCACATCCGCGCTTCATCTACCATCGGCTTATGAACTCGACACCGACAGCCCACACGTTGCGCGCCGCGCCCGCGACCGTCGGCGCGTTGCTGCGCGAATGGCGGCAGCGCAGGCGCATGAGCCAGCTCGATCTCGCGGGCATCGCCGACATATCGACGCGGCATTTGAGCTTCGTCGAATCGGGACGCTCGATGCCGAGCCGCGACATGCTGATGCGCCTCGCCGAGCAACTCGACGTGCCGCTGCGCGAGCGCAACACGCTCTTCGTGGCGGCGGGTTATGCGCCAATCTATCGCGAGCGGACGCTGGCCGATCCACAACTCGACGCCGCGCGCCGCGCAGTCGATCTCGTGCTGAAGGGACACGAGCCGTATCCGGCGCTCGCCATCGACCGTCACTGGACGATGATCGCCGCCAACGCGGCGCTCGAGCCGCTGGTTGCGCCGGCGGATGCGTCGCTGCTCGCGCCGCCGGCGAACGTGCTGCGGCTGTCGCTGCATCCACGCGGGCTGGCGGGCGTCATCGGCAACTGGCACGCGTGGCGCGCACATGTGCTCGCACGCGTGAGGCGTCAGATCGACGTATCGGGCGATACGGCGCTCGCCGCGCTCCTCGTCGAACTGGACGCTTATCCCGCGCCGCCGCAAGCGGCAGACGAGCCGCACGGCGAACCCGACGCCGTCGTCGTGCCGCTCAGGTTGCGCACGGCACACGGCGTGCTTTCGTTCTTCAGCACGACGACTGTCTTCGGTACGCCCGTCGACATCACGCTGTCGGAACTGGCGATCGAAGCCTTCTTTCCGTCCGACGAGGCGACAGCCGTCAAGCTGCGCGAACTGGCCGACGCACGGCGCTGACGCTTACAAAGTGGAACCTGGCGGCGTCGTGCGGATCAATAATGAAATTGAAGCGTGCGACGTCGTGCACGATGCAGTTTTCGTTCAATCAACGCGGAAAAAGGCAGCCATGATTCAGACATTCGAACAAGTGATCGGCGGCGAGCGCATGCAGTTTTGCGCCAGCATCGCGGAAGGCGGCGGGCCGCAACGGGTCATCATCAGCCGGGCGGATTCGGCGGAATCGCTCGTGATCGTGGAGGCCGACGGCATCATCGGCGCGATCAGGGCGGAAGTGGAAGCGCCCGATACGTTCGTCGCGGACGCGGTGCGCAAGGCGCAGCAGGACGCGCTCATCGAGCGTGCGCTGGAGACGGGCGAAGTGCAGACGACGAGCCTTTGAGGCCCGTCTTCGTTCGATGATGCCCGCGCGCGCCGGTGGCCGCGCGGCCATCGCTCTACATGCGCGGTTCGCCGTTATGCGGATCGGCGGGCACGAGCGGCGTCGCCGAATCGGGACCGTCGGGCATGTCGGGATCTTCGGGATTGGGCGCTGCGTCGGGATCGAGCAGCTTGTCCGGGTCCGGCTCGATGGATTCGTCCGGTGAGCGAGGCATGGTCGACATGATGGCGTGTTCTCCGGGAGAGTAGCGAAGGCGCGCGTTCGCGCGTTCCCGGCGAATGCTGCAACGGACGTACCCGGTACGGCCGCCAGACAAAAATGGCGCACCCGACCGCGAGTGCGCCATTGGACGTCGACCCGCGCGGCTCAGCGTGCGGCCGGCGCGTCCTTGATGAACAGCGACGTCAGCGCGCCCACGATGCACAGCGCGCCGACATAGAACGCGGGCGCCATCGGACTCGATTTCATCATCAGCGAGACGACGATCGGTGTGAGTCCGCCGAACACCGCATACGCGACGTTGTACGAAAACGAGATGCCCGAGAAGCGCACGGCGGGCGGGAAGGCCTTGACCATCACGAACGGAATCGCGCCGATCACGCCGACAGTAAAGCCCGTGAACGCATACCACGGCAGGAGCACGGAGGCATCCGCCGCCACTTGCTTGAAGAGCGCGTAGTACGACACGGCCAGCACGCATCCACCGATGAAAATCGTCTTGCCCGCACCGATGCGTCCGGCGATCGCGCCCGCCAGCACGCAGCCGATGGTCAGGCACAGCGTCGCGGCGCAGTTGGCGGCGAGCACCGTCGCCGGAGCGATGCCGAATTGCTTCTGCAGCAGCGTCGGCGTCATCAGGATCACGACGACGATCGCGGCGGACAGCATCCACGTCAGCAGCATCGACACGATCACCGCGCGCCCGTGGTCGCGCAGCACGGCCTTCAGCGGAATTTCCGCTGCAAGCGACTTGCGCTTTTGCAGCTCCGCGAAGACCGGCGTTTCATGCAGCCAGCGGCGCAAATAGACGGAGCACAGTCCGAACACGCCGCCGAGCAGGAACGGCAGACGCCACGCGAAACCGGCGACATCGGCGGGGAGGAAGGTCTTGTTGATGGCCGTGGCGACCAGCGAGCCGAGCAGGATGCCTGCCGTGAGGCCGGCCGTCAGCGTGCCGCATGCATAGCCGATATGACGGCCCGGCACGTGCTCCGACACGAACACCCACGCGCCCGGCACTTCGCCGCCGACCGCCGCGCCCTGCATCACGCGAAACAGCAGCAACAGCACGGGCGCCATCATGCCGATCGACGCATACGTGGGCAGGAGGCCCATCAGGAGCGTCGGCACCGACATCAGCAGCACGGACAGCGTAAACATGCGCTTGCGTCCGAGCAGGTCGCCGAAGTGCGCCATGATGATGCCGCCCAGCGGCCGCGCGAGATAGCCCGCCGCGAAGATGCCGAAGGTTTGCAACTGCCGCAGCCAGTCGGGAATCGACGGCGGGAAGAACAGTTGGCCGATGACCGGCGCGAAGAACACGAAAATGATGAAGTCGTAAAACTCCAGCGCGCCGCCGAGCGCGGCGAGCGTGAGCGTCTTGTAGTCGCTGCGCGTGAGCGAGCGGCCGGCGGCGTGCGATGCGCCGTCGAAAGGTGTTGCCTGCATCGAATGAGAACCCGGAATGAGGAAAGCCACGCGTGCGGCGTGCGACGCATGGAACGAGGCGATGCCCTGCGGGATGTCAGACGCGCCGGGTGAGCGCGAAACGGGAACGACTCGGGCGCGGATATGAAGCCGTCGCCCGCCATCCGCACTGCGCATGGCGACGGAGAGCCGCGGCGCATGCCCTCGCGGCGTCTCGGTAAAACGGCGAAGGCTGGATTTCGGCCATTGTGAGCCAAAGGCGGCATGTTACAGGATGTAAGCCGCCGCTCCACGAGTTTCCTCAAAGAAACGATCGCACGGTTGCGTCGGCGAGACGCATCCCGGTGACATGCCTTGACACTTTCGGACCAATCCGATGGGAAAGGGAAGCGTGGCTGACCAGAATGCCTGCCTGTATTGACCGTCTCCTTTTGTAACGAGACGCCCGGGGAATGCAGCGGCAGTCACGCGCGGCATTCGGCCCATGTCCCTTAGACTCATCAGGCCTGACACTATGCGCGTCGCCGTATTGCAAACCGACACAACTTATCGAAATCTCATCAGCGAGGTCGTGAAACGCCTCGGCCATACGGTCGTGACGTTCGGCGACGGTCTTCTGCTGTCGAAAGCGCTGTCGCGCTCGACGGTCGACCTGCTGATTCTGGACTGGAATTCGTCGGGTCTCTGCGGTCTGGATCTTCTGAAATCCGTGCGCTCCAGCTTTGGCGAGCGCGTTCCGGTCATGTTCGCCACGCCCGACGGCGCGGAGCACAACGTGGTCTGCGCGCTGACGGCTGGCGCGGACGACTACGTGGTTTATCCCATTCGTCCGGGCGAATTCGGCGCGCGGATCGAAGCGTTGCTGCGTCGCGCGTTCCCGGCCACGTCGAGCGCGTGCCTGGAGATCGGACCGTATCGCTTCGACTCGCGGCAGCAGACTGTCACCGTGCGCGGCCGTCCGGTCGAACTGAGCGGCACGCAGTTTCGTCTCGCGCAGCTCTTCTTCTCGAACATTGGCCGGGTGCTGTCGCGCGATCACATCTTCGCGATGGTCTGGGGCCGCGAGTTCCGCGAGACCACGCGCACGATCGACAGCCACGTTTCCCGCCTGCGCCTTGCGCTCGAGATCGAGCCGGTGAATCACTTCCGCCTGCAGCCGGTATACAAAAGCGGCTACCGTCTCCTGCATCTTTATGATGACAGCGAGAACTCCGGCGAAGACCGCGTGGAGCCGGAGCAGGCACGATTCGCCGCGTGAGTCGTGAGACCGAATCAGCAGCACCTTGAGGAATGCCGTCGCAAGACGGCATTTTTCATTTTGAAGCGCCGGCGTGTGGGCCGGGTCTCGATGCGGCGGCGGATCAGCGCCGCGATTTTCCGCGCTAACGGTGGAGTGTCTCGCGCCGGTCGGACAAATATGGAAGCTTCCGGCAGCACCAGTTAGCCAGTAGCGCCGAGCGACGCGGCGCTTCTAATTGGCGATAACCGTCGAGCGTGCTGTTCAGCAGCGCCGGACAAGCGCCCGCGCGACGCCTCTCTGCGCGATCCGCGCACGGTGGTGCCGCATCGACCTGCGCTTCGATAATCCTCTCGCTAATGCGCGGTCTATGCTGAAATCGGCGTTGAATCGGGTGATGACGGCGGGCATTACGCCTTGCGAGATACGCGCCAGCCCAGCTCTCGAAGGGCTCGCCTTGTGAAAGCCGCGCAGTTCGCGTGTTGTGTCTGTGGCAACGCCGATTTCAACTCCGCCGCAAACGCCAGGCGTTATGCCGATTTCGTCATTCAAACCGCCTAGCCGCGCCAAGACGCCCGGCGCGAGCATTTCTACGATAGGCGGCATGAAAACCATCGACATCATCGACTCCCACACCGGCGGCGAACCGACGCGCCTCGTCGTCGCGGGCGGCCCGGACCTCGGCGGCGGCACGCTGACTCAACGGCTCGACACGTTCCGCACACAGTTCGACGACTGGCGGCGCGCCATCGTAACCGAGCCGCGCGGCTCGGACGTCATGGTCGGCGCGTTGCTGTGCGCACCCGACGATCCGGACGCGGCGGCGGGCGTGATTTTCTTCAATAACGTCGGTTATCTCGGCATGTGCGGGCACGGGACGATCGGCCTCGTCGCGTCGCTGGCGCATGCGGGCAGGATCGCGCCGGGGCGGCACCGGATCGATACCCCCGTCGGCCCCGTCGATGCGACGCTCAACGCGAATGGCAGCGTGAGCGTGCGCAACGTGCCGGCGTATCGGCACCGGCATGCGGTCACGGTCGACGTGCCCGGCCACGGCCCGCTGACCGGCGACGTCGCGTGGGGCGGCAACTGGTTCTTCCTGGTCGCGGAACACGGCCGGGAACTCGTGCCGGCGCGCATCGGCGAGTTGACGGCGTTCACCGAAGCGATCCGCGACGCGTTGCACGTGCAAGGCGTCACGGGCGCGGACGGCGCATATATCGACCACATCGAACTGTTCGCGGATTCGCCGCACGCCGGACTCGACAGCCGCAATTTCGTGCTTTGCCCCGGCAGCGCGTACGACCGCTCGCCGTGCGGCACCGGCACGAGCGCGAAGCTCGCCTGTCTCGCGGCGGACGGCCTCCTCGCGCCGGGCGCGGTGTGGCGGCAGGAGAGCATCATCGGCAGCGTGTTCGAGGGCAGCTACGCACAGGCGGGCGGCGATCTGATTCCGACGATCACCGGCTACGCGCACATCATGGGCGAAGGGCGGCTCGTCATCGACGAGCGCGATCCGTTCGCCTGGGGCGTGTCAGCGAGCGCGGGCGCATGACGGCAGATGTGATCGTCGTCGGTGCGGGAATCGTCGGCGCGGCGTGCGCGGCGGAACTGGCGGCGCGCGGCTTGTCGGTCGATGTGATCGACGCGGGCGTCATCGGCGGCGGGGCGACGGCGGCGGGCATGGGGCATATCGTCCTGATGAACGATTCGCCCGCCGAATTCGCGCTTTCGCGCCTGTCCCGCGATCTGTGGCTCGCGCTCGCGCCGGACTTGCGTGCGCGCGATGCCTTCACCCGATGCGGCTCGATGTGGGTGGCGGTGGACGACGAAGAGTGCGCCGCCGCCCGCGCAATGCAGTCCGCGTTCGCCGCCGCCAGCGTCCGCGCGCATCTGCTCGACGCCGCCGCGCTGCGCAAGGAAGAGCCCGCGCTGAGTCACGCGATGCAGGGCGGGTTGGTCGTCGAAGACGACGCCGTCGTCTACGCGCCCGCCGCCGCACAGTTTCTGTTGACGTGTTCGGCTGGCGCGAGCCGCATTCGCGTATCGACGCAAAGCGCGGTCAGCGCGGTCGATGCCAACTGCACGCACGCAAGCGTCACGCTGGTGGACGGCGAGCGGCGCACGGCGGCGCATGTCGTGGTGGCGAACGGCCTGGCGGCGTCGCGGCTCGTCGATGGCGTGCCGCTCGAAGCGAAGAAGGGCCATTTGCTCATCACGGACCGTTATCCGGGGACCATTCGGCGTCAAATAGCGGAACTCGGCTATATCAAGAGCGCGCATCACGCGAGCGGAACCTCGGTCGCGTTCAACGCGCAGCCGCGTCCCACGGGCCAGTTGATGATCGGCTCGTCGCGGCAGTTCGGTACGACCGATCCCGCCGTCGAAATGAACGTGCTCGGCGCGATGCTGAAGCGCGCGTCGCGCTATCTGCCGGGCATCGGCGACATGAATGCGATCCGCACGTGGACCGGCTTTCGGGCCGCGACGCCGGATGGCCTGCCGATCATCGGCGCGGCGCGGCACGACAACGAACGCTTGTGGCTCGCGACGGGGCACGAGGGGCTGGGCGTGACGACATCGCTGGGAACGGCGAAGCTGCTCGTCGCCCGCATGCTGAACGATCAGCCGATGCCCGGCTTGCCCGATCTTGCGCCGTTCTCGCCGCGACGGTTCGTAGTGGCGCACGCCGATGAGTGACGCGTGCGATCCCGTTCTGCCCTGCGCCCTCAGAAACCCGATATTCCGCCCCACGCCTCACGCCAATGACTGACCGCATCCGCATCACGATCGACGGCACGCCGCTCGTCGTCGCCGAATATACGACCGTCGCGGCCGCGCTCGCGCTGCACGGCCGCGCCGCCGCGCGCCGCTCGGTCACCGGCGAGGCGCGCGCCGCGTTCTGCGGCATGGGCGTGTGCCACGAATGCCGCGTCGCCATCGATGGCCGCGCGCACGTGCTCGCCTGTCAGACGCTTTGCCGCGATGGCCTCGTCGTCGAGACGGCGCGATGAAGACCGCGCATTTCGATATCGCGATCATCGGCGCGGGACCGGCGGGCCTCGCGGCGGCGCGCGTGGCGGCCGCCGATGCGGGCGTTCGCGTCGCGCTGATCGACGACAATCCGCGTCCCGGCGGCCAGATCTGGCGGCAAGGACCGGGCGCCGCGCCGTCGCCGTTCCTGCGCGAGTGGCTCGTCACGACGGCCGCGCGCGCCAACCTCGAACGCATCAGCACGACGAAAGTCGCCGCCGCGCCCGGCGACAAACGGCTCCTGCTTGAACGCGACGGCGCGCCCGCCGTCATCACCTATTCGAAGCTGATTCTGGCCACCGGCGCACGCGAGCGGCTGCTGCCGTTCGAAGGCTGGACGCTGCCCGGCGTGACCGGCGCGGGCGGCTTGCAGGCGCTCGTCAAGGGCGGCTTGCCGGTGCGGGGCGAGCGCATCGTCGTCGCGGGAAGCGGGCCGCTGCTGCTCGCCGTCGCCGATACCGCGCGCCGCCACGGCGCGGACGTTCTCGCGGTGATCGAGCAAGCGCCGACGGCGCGCGTCGCGCGTTTCGTGGCGTCGCTCGGCGCGACGCCGGGCAAGTTCGCGCAGGCGATTTCGCTCGGGCGCGCGCTGGGCGTTTCGCGATATCGCGCGGGAAGCGTCGTCGTGAAGGCGCAGGGCCAAGGGCGCGTCGAAGCCGTGACGATCCGCACGCGCAACGGCGACGAGGTAGTCGAAGCGGATCGCGTCGCGTGTGGTTACGGGCTCGTGCCAAACGCGACGCTCGCATTGGCGCTCGGCTGTGCGATCGATGAACGCGGCGCCATCCGCATCGATGATAGACAGCGCACGTCTCTCCCCGATGTTTTCGCGGCGGGCGAATGCACAGGCATCGGCGGCATGGAGCTGTCGCGGGCGGAAGGCGCGTGCGCGGGACATGGGGCGCTCGGCGTGCCGATCGACGCCCGCCTGGCTCGCGAACGTAACCGCTGGCGCGCATTCGCGGCGCGCGTCGATCGCGCATTTTCGCTCGGAGCCGACGCCCGCGCGATGCCGCCCGCCGACACGCTGATGTGCCGCTGTGAGGACGTCCGCATTGGCGATGTCGCTGCGCACGGAAGCTGGCGCGACGCGAAACTTCAGACGCGCTGCGGCATGGGCGCATGCCAGGGGCGCATCTGTGGCGAGGCGGCCGCGCTCTATTTCGGCTGGCCGCGAGCGATTGCGCGTGAGCCGTTCACGCCGGTGCGCATCGATACGCTGATCGCGGCGAGCGAGCTTGCGGAACCGAACGAAGAATGACCGACCGAAAAGAATAGTGGGGACAGCGCGAATATTGGCGCAGTTCGCGCGTCACTATAATCGTCCCGAAATTCACGACCCCCGAACGCACGATGAGCATGCAAGGGCTGATTGCCGGACCCGCTTCGCCTCGTGCGGCCAACGACGATGCCTTGCCGTCGCCGCCGCCTTCGACGCTGCGCGACATGCTCTCGCACTTCGCCTTGCTCGCGCCGGTCTTCGATGCGATGCCCGACATCGTCTTCTTCGTAAAGGACCGCGACGCGCGCTACGCGATGGTCAACCGCACGCTTGCGCGCCGCTGTGGACACAAGGACGACAAGACGGCGCTCCTCGGCAAGACGGCGGAAGACGTGTTCCCGCGCCGTTTCGGCCGCATCTACACGGCGCAGGATCAGGCGATCATCGCGCAGGGCGTGCAGTTGATCGACCAGCTCGAACTGCATCTGTATCCCGGACGCGAGCCCGGCTGGTGCATGACCTGCAAGCAACCGCTTTACGACGCGCAAGGCAGCATCGTCGGGCTCGCTGGCATTTCGCGCGACCTGCAAGCCGCGGAAGGGACGCATCCCGCGTACAGCCGGCTTGCGGCGGTGGTGCAGCACATTCAGGAAAATTACGTGCAGCCGCTCAACATGCGCGATCTCGCACGCATGGCGAACATGTCGATTGCGCAGCTCGAACGCTACTTTCACAAGGTCTTTCACCTGACGCCGCGCCAAGTCCTGCTCAAGACCCGGCTCGATGCCGCCACCGCGCTGCTGCTCACACACGACAAGGTCACGGACGTCGCCGCATTGTGCGGATACACCGATCACAGCGCATTCACGCGGCAATTCAAGGCGACGGTCGGCATTACGCCGACTGAGTATCGCGCGTTGCTGCAATCGGCGCCGCTGCGGGCGGAAACATCGAGCCTTGCGAATGTCTGACGAGAAAGTTGGGCGCGTGCACGACCAAATTACACGGTCGTGCGTATCGCCGGCCGGTTTGGGCAATCGGGCGCAATGCCTTGCGCCGTATGGGGCGACGCTCCGGCGCAGAAGCCGCTCGCCGGTCCGGATATTGCTAAATGTGCTTGCCGGGTTCCAGCGACCGTCCTGACAGGGCGGCGCTCCCCGGACACCGCGAGACGTTCCGCACCGGCGCACGCGCGGCAGAAAACACGGTGCGTTCGGAATTCCTGCCGCGTTTTTCTGTCAACGAAAGCGCACGAGCGCAAGGTAGACAGATTTGAACGAAGCGGCGAGCCGTGGAGACCGTGCGCGAGAATTCCGTTTTAGGCAGTTGAAAACAAAATCATGAACGAAGTTGCAAGACTGGGGCATACGCGGATCGTACTCATCGAAGACGATCCCGAAAGCAGGGCATCACTGCAATTGTTGCTGGAAGAAGAGGGGGCCGATGTCATCGCCGTGGCCGACGCCGAAGACGGCGCGGAAACCGCGATCCGCGTGCTTCCCGATGCAGTGATCTGCGATTTAGACCTTCCGGGAATGGACGGTTTCTATCTCATCCAACGTTTGCGCGACCACGAGATACGCGGGAACCTGCCGCCTTCCGTCGCCATCGCGCTGACGGGGCATGACGGCGATGAGTATCGATTACGAAGCATCGGCGAAGGCTTTCAGCACTTCATGACGAAGCCCGCGAATCCCGACGAGCTCGTGACGCTGATTCAGGACGCGCTCAACGTGCGTGTCGTCGCCTGATGCCGGCAGCGCGCCGCGCAGCGCGCGGCGCGTCGCACTCAGGAACGGTCGCGGTTGCGCGCTCGCGTGGCGCCCGTTATCACGGCGATACCGAGCAGGATGACCGCGACGATGGCGATCGTGTGCTGCGCCACGTGCATGGCGACGAGCGCCCACGACACCCCGCCGATGAAAATAAGCCAGCCCACGAGATAAATGATGAGCGTCATCGAGTTCTCCTTTTGCTTGGTCTAACGTCTTGAGCCGAATGGTTCTGCAAGATCCGTACCGTCCACCCACGTACCCGCCGGCTGACCGCGAACAACACCATGCTGACTGTGCATCACCTCAATAACTCGCGGTCGCAGCGCGTGCTGTGGATGCTCGAAGAACTCGGCGTCGAATACGACCTGAAGCGCTACGAACGCGATCCCCACACGATGCTCGCGCCGCCCGAGTTGCGCGCCGTGCATCCGCTCGGCAAGTCGCCCGTCATCACCGATGGCGCGTCGACCATCGCGGAATCGGGGGCGATCCTCGAGTATCTCGTCGACCGCTACGGCGAAGGGCGCTTCGCTCCGCCGCATGGCGCGTCGCCGGAACGCGTGCGCTACAACTACTGGATGCACTACGCGGAAGGATCGGCGATGCCGCCGCTGTTGCTCAAGCTCGTCGCATCGCGGATTGCGGGCGCGAAGATGCCGTTCTTCGCCAGGCCGGTCGCCAAGCGCATCGCACAGACGCTGCAGTCGGGCTTCATCGATCCGCAACTGAAGCTGCACTTCGGCTATATCGACAGCGAGCTTTCGAAGTCGCCGTGGTTCGCGGGCGATACCTTCAGCGCCGCCGACGTGCAGATGAGCTTTCCGCTCGAAGCGGCCAGCCAGCGCGCGGGCGCGAAGCAACTGCCGCATGTCCGCGCGTTCCTGGAACGCATTCATGCGCGGCCGGCTTATCGGCGTGCGCTCGAACGCGGCGGCCGATACGACTACGCGGATTGACCGTTGCGTACAATGAGGCGCACAGCGGGCGTATGCGACGCCTGAACTCACGCCAAAGGTAACGCATGGCCCGAATCGTTCCCGACGACTGGAAGAACCTCGAAGCGACCGGCGCCGCCGCACGCGAACTGGAAACGCTCTCGCTGCTCGAAAAGCTGCCCGAGGACTACACGGTCTATCACGGCGTTCACTGGACACGCATCAACGAAGGCTTCTCCGTCTTCGGCGAGGCGGACTTCGTCGTCGTCGCGCCGTCCGGGCGCGTGCTGATGATCGAAATGAAAGCGGGCTTCCTGCGCGAAACGAGCGCGGGACTCGTCAAGGTGTATCTGCAAAAGGAGCGAAACGTCGCCATCCAGCTTGCACGCACGCTGGAGAATCTGCATCGGCGCTTTACGGCGGCGTTCGGCGCGGGGACGTATCGCATCGAAGAGTTGCTGTATTGCCCGGATTACACGGTGAAGGACGCGGCGATCGCGGGTGTGCCGCCGGGGCGTATCGTCGATGCGAGCCGCAAGGTGCACCTTGCGCGCGTCGTGCTGGAGATTCTTCCGCCGGACGAGCCGCGCTTCGAAGCAGCGGCGCGCATCCATCACTTTCTCGCCGATGAACTCTCGCTCACGCCCGATACCAACGCGCTCGTCGGCGAGGCGAACACGCTCGTCACGCGTCTGTCGGGCGGTCTCGCGACGTGGGCGCGCCGGCTCGAGTTCGAGCCGTTCCGCTTGCGCGTGATCGCGACAGCGGGCGCCGGCAAGACGCAACTCGCCGTGCGCGTGATGCGCGATGCGCTCGCGGCCGGCAAGAGCGTGCTGTACGTCTGCTTCAACCGGCCGCTCGCGGACCATATCCGCGCGATTGCGCCGAAAGAAGCGAAGATCGCGAATTACCATCAGTTGAGCGCGGCGGTGGCGCGCGATGCCGGCAGTCCGCCTGATTTCAGCCAGCCCAACGTCTTCACGACGCTCGAAGAGCGCTTCGCCGCCGTGCCGGTGCCTGAGCACTGGAAGACGGATGTGCTGATCGTCGACGAGGGCCAGGATTTTCATGCGGCGTGGGTCGAAGCGCTGGAACGGCTGCTCAATCCGGATGGCGCATGGTGGTGGCTCGAAGACCCGATGCAGAACCTCTATTTGCGCGAGCCGGTTGCGCTGCCCGGCTGGACGATCCTGCGCGAAAGCACGAACTATCGCAGTCCGCGCGACGTGCTCGGCTTCATCCGCAAGATCGTCGGGCCGAACGTGCGGCTAGAATCGGGGAGTCCGTTCGATGGGTCCGATGTCACGGTGTCCACTTACGAGGACGGCCATCCCGAGGAAGTGATCGAAGCGACCAAGCGCGCGATCACTCACGCGCTGTCGCTCGGCTTTCGCAAGCAGGACATCGCGGTGCTGTCGTTCCGGGGGCGCGAGGGCTCGGCGCTGACGGCGGTCGATCATCTCGGGCCGCATCGGCTGCGCGCGTTCACCGGAACGTATGATTTGTTCGGCAATCCGGAGTATCGCGAAGGCGACGTGCTGCTCGAATCGATCTATCGCTTCAAGGGCCAATCCGCGCCGTGCGTGATTCTCACGGAAGTCGATTTCGATGTCCTCGACGATCAGGCCGCGCGCAAGGTCTTCGTCGGCGCGACGCGCGCAACGATGAAGCTGATCGTGGTCGCGTCGGAGCGCGCGGCGCACGAAATCGACGCGCTCGGTTGAGCGGCGTCGCCCGCCACGCCCGCTACGATCGAACATGGCCATCAATCGCACCGACGCTCCGCTTCGCACGCCGGTCGCGCGTCCGTGGCTGCGCCGCCTCTGGTACGCGGTGATGCTCGCGCTGGCGGTGGCGCCGCCGTTCGGCATCGTCGGCTATATGGTGTATTCGGGGCTCGTCTCGCGCGAGTCGCATCACATCGTGACGCCCTACGAAGGCGTGTACTGGAATGCCGCGCAGTTGCAGATCGCCTATGAGCGATTCGAGACGCAGGTGCTGCTGTATCGCAATGGCATCGACGAGGATGCCGACGCCGTGCGCGAAAGCTATGCGCGCCTGCTGGCACGCCTCGACGACGCCTCCAATACGACCCGCACGCCAGAGGGACACGAGGCGCTGCTCGCGCGTCAGCGAGAGATTTTGCGGCAGTTGCGCACGGCGCTCGCTTCAATCGAGTTCGATGTGCAGACCCTCCAGGGCGAGCGGCAGCGCACGCTGCGCATCATCGGCGTGCTGCGGCAGAACGCGCCCGCCGTCTCGGAACTGGCGAGCGGCCGGCGGCTCATGGATGCCGCCGAGCACGAGGCCATCTACTACGATTTTCAGGCGAAGCGCCGTTATCTGATCTATAGCGGCATTCTGCTCGGGCTGCTGTCGGCGGGGGCGACGTCGCTGCTGCTGCTCAACGGCTACCGGCGCACGCGGCTGATCGAACAGCAACGCGCCGCGCTCGCCGCCGAACATCAGGCGACGCGGGCGGCGCGCGAGGCGGGCGTCGCGAAAGACACGTTCCTCGGCATGATCAGTCACGAACTGCGCACGCCTTTGCACGCCATCGTGTCGTCGATCGAACTGCTCGGGCTCAATCTGCGCAACGAGGCGGACCGCAAGATCATTCAGCGGCTGGAAACCGGGGCGCGGCATCTCGAAGCGCAGATGCGCGATCTCACCGACTACGCGCGCCTCGGCGCGGGCAAGCTCGAACTGCGCATGGCCGTGTTCGATCCGGCGGAGTTGCTCGAATCCATCGTCGATGCCAACGCGCCCGCCGCCACGTCGAAGGGCCTGCATTTGCGCGGCGACTATACCGGCAAGCGCGGGCCGCTCGAGTCGGACCCGCATCGGGTGCGGCAGATCGTGACGAATCTCGTGACCAACGCGATCAAATACACGGATGCCGGATCCATCGACGTGCATTTCGCGCGCTCGGAAACGCGCCTCGACATCACCGTGACGGATACCGGGCCGGGCATTTCGCGCGAGCAATTGCCGCTGATTTTTCAGGAGTTCACGCAACTGGATTCGTCCAGCACACGGCGTTTCGATGGCGCGGGCATGGGCCTGGCGGTCGTGCGCGGGCTCGTCGAACTGCTGGGCGGGACCATCGAAGTGTCGAGCGAAGTGGGCGAGGGCGCGGCGTTTCGCGTGAGCTTGCCGGCGGCGTCCGTCGAGCGCATGCCCGAACTTGGCGAAACGCATGCCGATGCGCCCGGCTCGCGCAAGTCGCGCGTGCTCGTCATCGACGATCACGAGGCGATCCGCGAATCGCTGATCGAAATGCTGACGCATCTCGGCTATTGGGCAGTCGGGGCGCCGGATGTGGACAGCGCGCTCGCGTGGCTGCGCGCCTACGACGCCGACGTGATCCTCGCCGACCTCCACATGCCCGGCAAGGACGGCTATTCGTTCGCGAACGAGTATCGCGCGCGCACGGCGCCGGGCGGGAGCGTGCCGATCATCGCGGTGAGCGCGTATGTGCCGGAACTGGTCGATCCGAGCGCGTCGGTGCTGTTCTTCGATTACCTGCTGAAGCCCGTGCGATACGACGTGCTGAAGGCCGCCGTGCACCGGGCCGCGACCGCGCGGCGGCGCGCCGCCTGATGCGCGGCGCAATTGCGTTCAGGCGCGCAATAGCCGCTTGGACAAGTCCGCGACCAGAATGCCGAGCCGCGCGGGTTTCTCGAAGCACGTGACGTTGTAATCGCGGATGATCTGGCTGATCTCCGATTCGCTCGCCTTGCCCGTCATCAGTTCGCCGGTGAGCACGAACACCGGCGCATCGCGGTTGTCCGACTCGCGCACGGCCTTGATCGCGTCCGCCGACGTGTGGACGCCGAAGAGCCAGTCGATCACCACCGCATCGAATACCTGCGACTGCAGCGCGTCGAGGAACGCGTCGAGCCCGTAGAAGGCCATCGCCGTGAAGCCGGTCATCTCCAGATAGTCGTGCAGGTTGTCGGCGGAGGCGTGATCGTCATCGACGACGGCGATGATCGGCTTGTCGGTATCCGCACGGCGCGGCAGGATTTCGATCTTGTGCACGTCGCAGGCTTCCTGCAACAGCACGCCTTCGTGACGCGTCACGAGCCAGCGGCCGTTGACCTTCTGCGTGATGAAATCGGGCCGCGTGCCCGGTTCTAGCGCATTGCCGATCCACGCGGTGCACGGAATCTCGACGGAGCCGAGTTTCAGCACGGCGTCGTGCGGCACGCCTTCGGTGTCGTCGGGACGCGCGTTGATGGCGTCGAAGAGCTTGAGCGCGGGTTCGTCGAAGGCGTCGGCGACGCGGCGAATCTGCGCGATCGTCCACGGGCTGTTGCCGCGCAGTTTCCGGTGCCCCTGCGAAAAGCTGAGGTCCAGAATGCGGCACAACTCGGCCGTTTGCTGCCGCTTGCCGATGCCGTGACGGCTCATGAGCTCGCGCACGCGCTCGGCGACAGCGAGCGATTCCGAAGAAGACGTTTCAGTGACCATGCTGCCAGGCGAGTGCTGTAGGAGGTGGCGCGGGGTGGCGCCGGGGCGCATCGCGCGCACGCGGCCGATACGCGGTAAACGTTGATTGTAAACGCCGGCGCATCCTGCCCGAAAAAGCGAAACGGTCGATACACCGATGGTACGCGCCGCCGACAGCCGATCGCGTACGCTGGCGCGCACTGCGGTGTGATCACAAGCCGTCGATGACCGCATCGACGAGTTCCCGCGGCGTCGGAAACGCGCCGTGGCGGCGGCAAGACGGTCGAGACACTTGCGGATGACGCGGACGGAACCGGCCGTGCCGCTGGCGCTGATTTTTGTGACGTTCGCGTCGACTGGCGACAAGCGCACCGGTGGGAGCGGTTCGATGTTCGGCGCAGGCTGGCGTTGCATCCGGCGCAAGCGTCCGTGTTCCACCGCGCGTGATCGTCGAAAAAAAACCGCGAGAGTTGATCACCCTCGCGGCTTTTCATTGATTACGGCCGGCTTATTGCGGCTGAATGTTCGCGGCTTGCAGACCCTTCGGGCCTTGGCGCACTTCGAACAACACCTTCTGGTTTTCCTGCAGCGACTTGTAGCCGTCCGCGCGAATCTCCGAGAAATGCGCGAACACGTCGGGCGTGCCGTCATCCGGCGTGATGAATCCGAAACCCTTCGTGTCGTTGAACCATTTCACAGTGCCAGTTGCCATTTATTTCCTCTTCTCCTGCAGCGTTGAGCGAGGCATTCCTCGCGTGGGTTGATTCCGTTGTGCGGGCGGCGGGCGCGCGTTACGCCATCGCCGGCTCTTGCGGCATTTCGTCCAGCAGCGTGGCGAGCTGGCTGTCAGTATCGCGTCCGCTGAACTCGCGCAAGGTCGCGAGCAGCGTGCGCCACGGGGCAGGCCAGCGCGTTTCCCGCACGCATCGGCCCGTGCTGGCATCGGTGATCCGAAGCAGCGTGGTATCCGGAAAGTAGGTCAGAGTGACGGGCATTCCGTCGAGAACACAGGTCGCGGTACAGGCTTTTGGTTTGAACATGCTTTTTTGGTCGGTAGAAGTCGCTGGCCATTCAGCGGTGGTCGCATCAAGCAACGTGCGTGCCTGAGCCGCTCAGGGGCGGGCATATCGGTGCAAATCTGAAATTAGCTGCCATATTGTTGAACGAAGTATTGTCGTTTTCCCGGTTAATTGACGGAAGTTATCGTCTTATACTGCGCTGCAATAATGCTTTGGGAGGTATTCCATGTTCGTCGCTGTGCTGCTTCTGTGCCCCGTTGGTGTCGCTGCGCTTTTTGCGTTCGCACTCTTCGCCGACAAGGTTTTTCACAACGCCCGCTTGCCGAAAGCGCCACCTGTCGTCATTCCACAAGTGCCGCGCCGCGTCCGGATCCGGCATCACTGACGCCGGCCGATCCGGTTTCCCTATCGAACGATCGCCCTTTCGAATTGTTGCGTTATTGGTCCCCGGTCTATAGTGCTTGTCACGGCGCAAAGCCGATGCAAGAACAACGACAGGAGATAGGGCATGAACCGTATCGATCTGGCAGGGCGCAGTGTCGTCATCACGGGTGGCGCGCGGGGCATCGGCCTCGCCGTTGCCGAGCGCGCGCTCGCGTCGGGCGCGAACGTGGCGCTATGGGATGTCGACGCCGAGCGGCTCCAGCGCACGAGCGCCGAACTCGCGTCGAAGAACAAGGAGCGCATCGTCAGCGACGCCGTTGTCGAACTGACCGATGAAGCCTCCGTCGAAGCCGCCGTGCAGAAAACGCTTGCCGCGCACGGCAAGATCGATGTGCTCGTGAACAACGCGGGCATCACCGGCGGCAACGGCGCTACATGGGAACTGGCCCCCGACGTGTGGCGGCGCGTGATCGACGTCAATCTGATCGGCCCGTTCCTGACCTGCCGCGCGGTCGTGCCGCACATGCTGAAGGCGGGCTACGGCCGCATCGTCAATATCGCGTCGATCGCGGGCAAGGAAGGCAATCCGAACGCCTCGCACTACAGTGCGTCGAAGGCGGGGCTGATCGGCCTCACCAAGTCGCTCGGCAAGGAACTCGCGGGCAAGAACATCCTCGTCAACGCGGTCACGCCGGCCGCCGCCAAAACCGAAATATTCGATTCGATGTCGCAGCAGCACATCGACTACATGCTCTCCAAGATCCCGATGAACCGCTTCCTGATGCCGGAAGAAGCGGCGTCGCTGATTCTCTGGCTCTCGTCCGAGGACTGCGCGTTCAGCACGGGCGCGGTGTTTGATCTGTCGGGCGGACGCGCGACTTACTGATCCGCCCGTTTCACCGGAGAGAGACATGGAACATTCCGCATCGGCGGAAGGCGCGGTCACGTCTCGCGTGATGCGCCGGCTGCTGCCATTCCTCCTGCTGATGTACGTGCTCGCCTTCCTCGACCGCGCGAACATCGGCTTTGCGCAGAAGGCGCTGCAACAGGACACCGGCCTCACGAACGCCGCGTTCGCGTTCGGCGCAGGCGTGTTCTTCGTCGGCTACGCAATCTTCGAAGTGCCGAGCAACCTGCTGCTCCACCGCGTCGGCGCGAAGCTGTGGATGTGCCGCATCATGGTGACGTGGGGCATCGTTTCAGCGGCGATGGCCTTCGCGCATTCCGCGACCACCTTCTATGCGCTGCGCTTTCTGCTCGGTGTCGCGGAAGCCGGGTTTTTTCCCGGCATCGTCTATTACCTGACGCGCTGGTTTCCGCAGGCATCGCGTGCGCGTGCGCTCGGCGTGTTCTACTTCGGCGCGCCGCTCGCGTTCATCTTCGGTGCGCCGCTTTCCGGACTGCTGCTCGATCTGCACGGCATGCTCGGCCTCAAGGGCTGGCAGTGGCTGTTCCTCGTGGAAGGGCTGCTTGCTTCGATCGTCGGCGCATGGGCGTTCTGGTATCTCGACGACGATCCCGCCCGCGCACGATGGCTCACGCAGGAACAGCGCACGCTGCTCGTCGCGCGTCTCGCGGATGACTCGCGCCGGGCGTCGTCGCACGGACCGAAAAGCGTGCTGGCGGCGCTCGTCGATCCGCGCGTGCTCGTGCTGTGCTGCGTGTACTTCCTGATTCAGGCGTCGGTGTACGGCGTCGTGTTCTATCTGCCGCAACAGGTGGCGGCGCTGCTCGGCACGAAGGTCGGCTTTCGCGTCGGGCTCGTGACCGCGCTGCCGTGGATCGCGGCGGTCGTCGTCACGTGGATCGTCCCGCGCTATGCGGATCGCACGTCGAAGCACCGGACTTGCGCCGTCGCGCTGCTCGTGATGTCGGGTGTGGCGATCGCCGTCTCGGGTATCGCGGGTGCGCCGATCGTTTCGCTGCTCGCGCTGTGTTGCGCCGCAAGCGGCTTCATCGCCGCGCAGCCGCTCTTCTGGACATTCCCGACGTGCTATCTCACCGGCGCGGCCGCCGCCGCCGGCATTGCGCTCATCAACTCGCTCGGCGGACTCGGCGGATTCTTCGCGCCGATGGCCCGCACCGCTGCCGAAGCCGCGTTCCATTCGACCAGCGCCGGTCTCGCCGTGCTCGGCGCGGCGAGCGTGCTGGCCGCGCTCGTCATCGTCGCGCTGGTGCGCGTGCCGGAGCGCGATCCGATTTCGGGCGGCGAGACCGCCAACGCATCCTGAACAAGAGGAGACAAACGATGTCCATGCCGACCATCAAGCACGTGCGCGCCTTCACCGTCCGCGGCGGCGGCGCCGATTACCACGACCAGGGCGCCGATCACTGGATCGACGATCACGTCGCCACGCCGATGGCGCGTTACCCCGAGTATCGCCAGAGCCGGCAATCGTTCGGTCTGAACGTGCTCGGCTCGCTGGTCGTCGAGATCGAAGCGAGCGATGGCACCGTCGGTTTCGCGGTGACGACGGGCGGCGAAATCGGCGCGTTCATCGTCGAGAAGCATCTCGCGCGATTCCTCGAAGGGCAGCGCGTGACCGACATCGAAAAGATGTGGGACCAGATGTACAACGCGACGCTGTATTACGGGCGTAAGGGCATCGTGCTGAACGCGATATCGGGCGTCGATCTCGCGTTGTGGGACCTGCTCGCGAAGGTGCGCGAGGAACCGGTGTTCCAGTTGCTCGGCGGCCCGGTGCGCGACGAACTGCAGTTCTATGCGACGGGCGCGCGTCCCGATCTGGCGAAAGAGATGGGCTTCATCGGCGGCAAGATGCCGTTGCAGCACGGCCCGGCCGAAGGCGAGGAGGGGCTCGCGGCGAACATCGCGAAACTGGCCGACATGCGCGCGAAAGTCGGCGACGACTTCTGGCTGATGTTCGATTGCTGGATGTCGCTCGACCTGAATTATGCGAAGCGTCTCGCCACGGCGGCTCACGAATACGGCCTGAAATGGCTGGAAGAAACGCTTCCGCCGGACGACTATTGGGGCTACGCCGAACTGCGCCGCTCCGTGCCGCGCGGCATGATGGTGACGACGGGCGAGCACGAGGCGACGCGCTGGGGTTTTCGCATGCTCTTCGAAATGGGATGCGCGGACCTCGTGCAGCCGGACGTCGGCTGGTGCGGCGGCATCACGGAACTGATCAAGATTTCCGCGCTCGCCGACGCGCATAACGTGCTCGTCGTGCCGCACGGATCGTCGGTGTACAGCTATCACTTCGTGGTGACGCGCCACAACTCGCCGTTCGCGGAATTCCTGATGATGGCCCCGAAAGCCGATCAGGTCGTGCCGATGTTCAACCCGCTGCTGCTCGATGAACCGGTGCCGGTCAATGGCCGCATGAAGGTGCCCGAGACGCCGGGCTTCGGCGTGCGGCTCAATCCAGAATGCGCGCTCACGCGGCCTTACACTCACTGACGAGGCGCACCATGCTGCTGGAAAACAAGGTCGTGATCGTGACGGGCGGCTCGCGCGGCATCGGCCGGGCGATCGCGCTGGCATGCGCGAGCGAAGGCGCGAACGTGGCGATCAACTATTGGCGCGACAACGATCAGTCGTACGGCAAGGCATCGGCGGCGGAGTCGATCATCGGCGACATCGAGGCGCTCGGACGGCGCGCGATTGCGGTCGAAGGCAACGTCGCCGAACGCGAGACGGGCATCGAGCTGGTGCGGCGCACCGTGGAGGCGTTCGGACGCGTCGACGTGCTGTCGAGCAACGCGGGCATATGTCCGTTTCACGCGTTTCTCGACATGCCGTCATCGGTCTATGAAACGACGGTCGCCGTCAATCTCAACGGCGCGTTCTATGTGACGCAGGCCGCCGCGAACCAGATGAAAGCGCAGGGCACGGGCGGCGCGATCGTCGCGACGAGTTCGATCAGCGCGCTCGTCGGCGGCGGCATGCAGACGCATTACACGCCGACCAAGGCGGGCGTGCATTCGCTGATGCAGTCATGCGCGATCGCGCTCGGGCCGTACGGCATCCGCTGCAATTCGGTGATGCCCGGCACCATCGCGACGGACCTGAACGCCGAAGACCTGTCCGATGCCGAGAAGCGCGCGTACATGGAAAAACGCATCCCGCTCGGGCGGCTCGGCGCACCCGACGATGTCGCGCAATGCGTGGCGTTTCTCGCGTCGGACCGGGCGCGCTATGTGACGGGCGCGTCGCTGCTGGTGGATGGCGGCTTGTTCGTCAACTTGCAGTGAGCGCAAGCGACGCCGCCGAATACTTCCGCAAGAGCGCGATGAAATACTCGGCCGGCTCGCTCAAGGTTTCGGATTTGCGTCGCAAGAGGCCGAAACCGGACAGGCTCTTGCCGATCTCGATGGGAAGTTCCGTGAGCAAGCCCGCGCGCAGGTAATCGCGTACGACGGACTCGGGGAGCATCGCGACGGCGTCGCTGTTCTGGAGCAGTTGCAAGGTGGCGAAGATGGACGCGCATTCGACGATATCGGCGGGCGTCGTCAGCCCGGCGCGTGCCAGTTCTTCCTCGAAGAGGCCGCGCGCCGGACTCGTGATCGGCTGAAGAATCCACGGCCAGCCGACGAGCATGTCGAGCGCGAGCGATGTCTTCACCGCAAGCGGATGCCCCGCCCGGACCACGAGGCGCATCGCTTCGCGTGCGAGCGGCTCGAAGTCGAAGTCGTTGTGTTGCAGGGGCGTGGTGAGCCGGCCGAGCGCGAGATCCACTTCGCGCCGATGCAGCAGTTGCACGACCTGATCGCTCGTCTCGCCGAGAATGCGCACGTTCAGAAGCGGCCGCTCGGACTTGAGTTCGGTGACGGCCATCGCGAGGACGTCGGGCGCGGCGCCCATGATCGCGCCGACGGTCAACTGGCCGTGGCCGCCACGCCGCTTGTTGTCGAGATCGTCGGCGAAGCGGGTGAGGTCCGCGAGCGAGCGTCGCGCGTAAGCGAGCGCGGCCGTGCCGAGCGGCGTCGGATGCATGCCGCGTGCGTTGCGCTCGAAGAGCAGGAAACCGAACGCCTCTTCAATGTCCGCGAGCATCCGGCTTGCGCTCGGCTGCGCGACGTTGACGGTGTCGGCTGCCTGATGAAGATTGCGCGTGTCGTCGAGCGCGACGAGCAGCGCGAGGTGCTTGAATTTCAGGCGGTTGACGAGCGATATCTGGGAGACGTTCTGATTCATTTGGCTGTCCGGATGATGCAAGCAACGCAACACGACATCGCGACCCTGCCTGATACGGTTTTGCGATCGGCCAATCCTGCTTTCGGATTGTCGTGTTATCGGTCGGCGCATTATAGTCGCAGCACAACGCGCCTCGTCTCACCGACAGGCGCACACACATAAAAAGGCGGGCCGCCATGGAGACAGTGGCATTTCGCATGACCCTCAAGCCGGGCATGCGTGAAGAGTACGCACGGCGCCATCGCGACATATGGCCCGAACTGGCCGATGCCCTGCGCGCCGCGGGCATCCGCGATTACCGCATCTTTCTCGACGAAGCGACCGGGCATCTGTTCGCCATCTACCAGCGCGCGGACACGCACAGCACCGATGCACTGCCTGCGTTGCCCATCATGCGCAAATGGTGGGATTACATGGCCGAACTGATGGACACGCACGCGGACAACGCGCCCGTTACGGCGCCGCTCGTGCCGGTGTTTCATCTTCCCTGAAGCGCATCGCTCGCGAGGAACCATCATGCAGGTCGTCGATCCGCATATTCATCTGTGGGATCTCTCCACGCATCACTACCCGTGGCTGGCGAATCCGCAGACATCGTTCGTCGGCGATGCGCGCGAGCTGAAGCACGATTATCTGATTCGCGACCTGCTGCGCGACGCGGGCAGCGTCGCGGTGCTGAAAGTCGTGCATGTCGATGCGAATCACGATCCCGCCGATCCCGTGGAGGAAACGCGGTGGCTGCAAGGTATCGCCGATGGAGAAGGGCGCGGCATGCCCGATGGCATCGTGGCGGGCGCGGATTTGTCGGCGGACAACGCGCCGCAAGTGCTGGAAGCGCACGCGGCGTTTGCGAACACGCGAGGCATTCGCCAGATTCTCAACGTGCATGACGATCCGCTTTACGACTATGTCGGACGCCACTACATGCACGAGCCGCAATGGCGCAGGCATTTCGCGCTGCTGAAACGCTACGGGCTGTCGTTCGATCTGCAACTGTATCCGTCGCAGATGAACGATGCGGCGGCGCTCGCACGCGAGCATCCGGATACGCGGTTCATCGTCAATCACGCGGGGATGTTCGTGGATCGCGCATCGCGTTCGGGGTACCGCGCGTGGCGCGAAGGCATGCGCGCGCTGGCCGCATGCCCGAACGTCGCGGTAAAGATAAGCGGCCTCGCGATGTTCGATCACGACTGGACCATCGAGAGCTTTCGTCCTTACGTGCTCGAAACCATCGACACCTTCGGCTGCGAGCGCGCGATGTTCGCATCGAACTTTCCGGTGGACCGGCTCTTCGGCTCGTACACGGCGATATGGAATGCGTATGCGCGCATCGTCGCCGATGCAAGCGAGAGCGAGAAGGACGCGCTTTTCGTGCGCAACGCCGAGCGCATCTACCGCATTTAGGAGGCACGATGACGACGCCCAGACTCGAACTGAGGCACGCGAGCAAGGCATTTGGCCGCGTGCGCGCGCTCGGCGATGGCAGCCTGCAACTCTTTCCCGGCGAAGTGCATGCGCTGCTTGGCGAAAACGGCGCGGGCAAGTCCACGCTCGTGAAGCTGCTCGCGGGCGTGTATCAGCCCGATGCGGGCGAACTGCTCGTCGATGGCGTGGCGCGGCGCTTCGGCAATCCCGCCGAAGCGCGCGATGCGGGCATCGCCGTGATCTATCAGGAACCGACGCTGTTCGCGGACCTGTCGATCGCGGAGAACATCTACATGGGCCGTCAGCCGCGCGACCGGTTCGGGCGCATCCGCTACGACGAGATGCATCGCGAAGTCGATGCGCTGCTCGCATCGCTCGGCGTGAGCCTGCGCGCGCAAAGGCTCGTGCGCGGGCTGTCGATTGCGGATCAGCAGGTCGTCGAAATCGCGAAGGCGCTGTCGCTCGATGCGAACGTGCTGATCATGGACGAGCCGACTGCGGCGTTGTCGCTGCCGGAAGTCGAGCGTCTCTTCGCCATCGTGCGCGCGTTGAAAGAGCGCGACGTCGCAATTCTCTTCATCACGCATCGGCTTGACGAAGTGTTCGCGCTCACGCAACGCATGACGATCATGCGCGACGGCATGAAGGTCCACGACGCGCTCACCGCCGACATGAGCATCGACGCGATCGTGAGCCGCATGGTCGGCCGCGATCTCGACACGTTCTATCCGAAAGCCGATGTCGCGCCCGGCGACGTGCGCCTCGCGGTGCGCAATCTCACGCGCGAGGGCGTGTTCAAGAACGTTTCCTTCGATGTCCGCGCGGGCGAAATCGTCGCGCTCGCGGGGCTCGTCGGCGCGGGACGCAGCGAAGTGGCGCGCGCCATTTTCGGTATCGATCCGGTCGACGGCGGCGAAGTGGCCGTCGCGGGCAAGAAGCTCGCGCTCGGCAAGCCGGCGGCGGCGGTGCGCGCGGGCCTCGCGCTCGTGCCGGAAGATCGCCGCGCGCAAGGGCTCGCGATGGAACTGTCGATTGCGCGCAATGCGTCGCTGACGGTGCTCGGCCGATTGATGCGGCATGGCCTGATCTCGGCGCGCAGCGAATCGACGCTCGCCGCCGACTGGGGCAAGCGCCTGCGCCTCAAGGCGAGCGATCTCGATGCGCCCGTCGGCACGCTGTCGGGCGGCAATCAGCAGAAGGTCGTGCTCGGCAAGTGGCTGGCGACGAACCCGAAGGTGCTGATCATCGATGAGCCGACGCGCGGCATCGACGTGGGCGCGAAGGCGGAGGTGTATCGCACGCTGGCCGAACTCGTGAAGGAGGGCATGGCCGTGTTGATGATTTCGAGTGAGTTGCCGGAAGTGCTCGGCATGGCGGATCGCGTGCTCGTGATGCACGAAGGCCGCATCAGCGCGGACATCGCGCGCGCCGATGCGAACGAGGAACGGGTGATGAGCGCGGCATTGGGCGCGCCGTCGCAGACCCTGGGGCGCGCAGCATGATGACACGACATTCTCCAACGCTACCCGCGATGCCGCCCGCCGAAACGAAGCGCGACAGCCTCGCCGTTTCCATCGCGAAGAGCCGCGAGCTGACGCTTTTCATCGTGCTGCTCGTGCTCGTCGGCGCGACGGCCGTCGTCAAGCCCGACTTCCTCAATGTGCAGAATCTGCGCGACGTCCTGCTCAATGTATCGATCATCGGCTTGCTGACGGCGGGCATGACGATCGTGATGCTGATGCGGCACATCGACCTGTCCGTGGCGTCGATCGTCGGCGTGAGCGCGTATGCGGTCGGCAGTCTCTTCGTGATGTTCCCGCAGATGCCGGTGGTCGTCGCGATGTTGGCGGGCGTCGGCGTTGGGTTGGCAATCGGCGCGGTGAACGGCGCGCTCGTCACCTTCGGGCGCGTGCCGTCGCTCGTCGCCACGCTGTCGACGCTGTATATCGTGCGCGGCGCGGACTACGCGTGGGTCCACGGCGGACAGATCAACGCGACCAGCCTGCCCGACGCGTTCGCCGCCATCGCGACCGGCACGCTGATCGGCGTGCCGAACCTGGTGTTGATCGCGCTCGTCGTGCTCATCGCGCTGTCGGTGTATCTGAAGCAGTATCGCGGCGGGCGCGAGCACTATGCGATCGGCTCGAATCCTGAAGCGGCGCGGCTGGCGGGCATCCGCGTCGACCGTCGCGTGATGATCGGCTTCCTGCTGTCCGGCGCGATCGCGGGGCTGGCCGGCGTGCTGTGGCTCGCGCGCTTCGGCACCGTCGACGCCAGCACGGCGAAGGGCATCGAGCTGCAAGTGGTCGCGGCGGCGGTCGTCGGCAGCGTGGCAATCACGGGCGGCGTGGGCACCATCGCCGGCGCGACGCTCGGCGCGCTCGTGCTCGGCGTCATCAACATCGCGCTGGTCGTGTTGCGCGTGTCGCCGTTCTGGCAACAGGCGATTCAGGGCGCGCTGATCGTCGCGGCAATCACGCTCGATACCTTGCTCGCGCGCTCCGTCGCGCGCCGCATGATGAGGAAACGCGATCATGGCTAAGCCCGACTCGGCTTTGTCCACGGCCCGGCGCCGTCACGTGCAGTGGGAAACGATGCTCGTCGTCGTGCTCGCCGTCTCGCTCGCGGCGGGGCGCGTGCTGTCGCCGATGTTCCTCTCGTCCGCGAATCTCTCGAACATGCTCGCGGATTTCACCGAGATCGCGCTGATCGCGTTGCCGATGACGCTCGTGATCGTCGCCGCCGAAATCGACCTGTCGGTGGCGTCGGTGCTCGGCGCTTCGAGCGCGCTGATGGGCGTGCTGTGGCACATGGGCTTGCCGATGCCGCTCGTCATCGCGTTGGTGCTCGCCTTCGGCACGCTGGCGGGGCTGCTCAACGGGCTCGTGATCGTGCGCTTCGGCCTGCCGTCGCTCGCGGTGACCATCGGCACGCTCGCGCTGTTTCGCGGGCTGGCCTACGTGCTGCTCGGCGATCAGGCAATTGCGGATTTTCCCGCGTCGTACACGGCGTTCGGCATCGAGACCATCGCCGGCACCTTCGTGCCGATGCCGTTCGTGCTCGTCATCGCGGGCGCGATCGTTTTCACCGTGCTCCTTCAGGCGACGCCGTTTGGCCGCAGCCTGTACGCGATCGGCGCGAATCCGACCGCCGCGCAGTTCTCCGGCATCGACGTGGCGAAGACGAAGCTCAGGCTTTTCATGATGTCCGGCGCGATGGCCGCGCTCGCGGGCGTCGTCTATACGCTGCGCTTCACGAGCGCACGCGGCGACAATGGCGAGGGCTTCGAACTGTCCGTGATCGCGGCGGTGCTGTTCGGCGGCGTGAGCATTTTTGGCGGACGCGGCTCGATGATCGGCGTGCTGCTGTCGCTCGTCATCATCGGCGTGCTGCGCAATGCGCTGACGCTCGCGGATGTATCCAGCGAAACGCTCACCATCGTGACCGGCGCGCTCCTGCTGTCGTCCGTGCTGATACCGAATCTCGTTGCGCGCTGGCGGGCGGCGCGCGAGAAGCGCCTGATGGCGCAGTTGCCCTGAACGCGTGTCGTGCCCGTTGATAACCAGCGCAGTCCTGCGCAATGACAGGAGACTTACCGACATGAAAACACCGTACCGACTCATGCGCGCCCCGCTGCTCGCGGCGGCTTTGCTGGCGGCCAGCGTCGCGCTGACGGCGAGCGCCGCCGAAGTGAAGAGCGGCCTCAAAATCGCGTTTTTGCCGAAGCAGATCAACAATCCCTACGAGGTCATCGCCGACGATGGCGGCATGGCCGCGATCAAGGAGTTCAAGGGCGAGGGCAAGGTCGTCGGCCCGTCGGATGCGGGGGCGTCGTCGCAGGTCAGCTACATCAACACGTTGATCACGCAGCGTCAGAACGCGATCGTCATCGCCGCCAACGATGCGAACGCCGTCGTGCCGTATCTGAAGAAGGCGATGTCGCAGGGCATCAAGGTCGTCACGTTCGATTCCGACACCGCGCCCGATGGACGGCAGATTTTCGTCAATCAGGCCGAATCGGAGGCCATCGGGCGCGGGCAGATTCAACTGCTGTCGAAGCTCGTCGGCGGCGAAGGCGAATTCGCGATTCTCTCCGCGACGCCGAACGCGACGAATCAGAACACCTGGATCAAATGGATGCAGGACGAGTTGAAGAAGCCCGAGTATTCGAAGCTCAAGCTGGTGAAGATCGCCTACGGCAACGACGACGATCAGAAGTCTTTCGTCGAAACGCAGGGCTTGTTGCAGGCGTATCCGAACCTGAAGGGCATCGTTGCGCCTACGTCAGTGGGAATCGCGGCGGCGGCGCGGTATATCTCGACTTCGCCGTCGAAGGGCAAGGTCGTCGTGACCGGGCTCGGCACGCCTAATCAGATGCGCGCGTTCGTGAAGAACGGCACGGTCACCGCGTTCCAGTTGTGGGACCCGGGCCAGTTGGGTTATCTGGCCGCGTTTGCAGCGGCGAATCTCGCGTCCGGCACCATCACGGGCAAAGAAGGCGATTCCTTCGACGCCGGCAAGCTCGGCAAGCGCACAGTTGGCAAGAGCGGCGAAGTGATTCTCGGCCCGCCGACGACCTTCGATGCGAGCAACATCGACCGCTTCAACTTCTGAGGCGAAACACGCGTGAGGCGGGGCGCCATGCTCGCATGCCGCTTCGCCTCAACGCCGCGACTTGGACAGCAAATGCCCGAGCCCGAGATTCGTCGCGATTTGCCAGACATAGACGCGCGAGTAGCGCACGCCGTAGCGCCGTTCGATCACTTCGCGCAGGCGCGAGTTGGTCCATGTATCGCTTGCGAAGCCGTGATCGCGGGCGGAGCCTTGCAGCGCCGCCGCAATCCAGCCGAGCGCGTTTTGATCCAGCACCGAGGCCCGCCCGCCGACGCCCATTTTGGCGAGCGCGTCGAGACCGCCTTCCGACACCAGCGCCTTGTAGCGGCGCACGGTCTGCACCGACAGATGCAGTTCATCCGCCACCTGTTCCACCGATACCCCTTCGAGCAGCATGCGGCCCGCCGTCATGCGACGCATGACGGTCGGGAGGGAAGCGGAGCGGGAATGCATGGCGCTCGTCCCTCGATGCGTCAACGAAGGCCGCACATCGTGATTCAGGCGCGGCATCCGCAAGCGCGATCGCCGTCCGGCGTTCGCCCAGGCGGGAACGGAAGTGCGTCGAGGGTAAGTTCGCGGCGTGCCTGTGCGTTCATGCGTGGCTCCTCCCGACCGGGAACGTTCGGACGACTCAACAGGGTCGATGCGCGGCGGACTTGTGCCCGCCGGCTACAGAGAAGAGCAATAAACCGTTTCCGGCACGATGGGGATGCATCGCCGAAAATTTTTGAACTTGATAAACGGCAGCGAATTGCCTATGACGCGATGGGCCTTCGATACGCCATGCGTAACGTCGCGCGCGTTGATTTCGCCCGGTTCAAGCGCGATCGTTCGATGCAATGTTCACGGCAACGGTTGGCCATGAAGCCGTCGCCTCACACGCGATAAAACTCGATGTCCTGTCCGGCATGCACCGCGCGTTTGAGCCATTCGGGCATATCGCCGACGCCGTCCCATGTATCGCCGCTGGCGTTGCGGAAAACCGGCTGGTCGCCACGGCTTTGCGGCATGACCGGAAGTTGCGGCATCGCCCGTTTGGGTTTCTGCGCGCCATTTGCTCCGTTGGTTTTCGTGAGCATGGGCGGCGGGGGCGTCTCCGACGCTTCGGCTAATGCTTCTGCCAATGCGCTTTCGGTGATGCCGAATTCGGCCATACGGCTGCGCAAATACGCAATGATGCTATCTCGCTTTCTTTCGTCCACGGCTTCCCTGATTCAGCTTTTTGATTTGCAGAAGACGAACCGATGCCCGCGCGGACCGGGGCGGTTCGATGGCCTGAATATGTATTTAATACAAGCGTGGCGCAGCGGCTGCTGCGCGTCAATTAGTGTATTTACCGCAAGGCTGTTTTTTTAATCCGCCAGTCGATGCCTGAATAGCCGGCATCGGGCCGATTGCGGATATCGTCAGTTCGGGGATCACCGTGACGGACGCGCGACGAGCGTGCGCGCGGAAGTCACGCCGCAAGGCCTGAACTGGCCATGATCCGTGGAACACGAGGCTCGCGCCGCCGCGATTGCCGTATGGCTACATCCTCGCTTTGAACGCCGCTTTGGACTCTATTGTATGCTGCGCGCGGCAATTATTAAAAAAGTTTTAACGGCTATGCTGCTCTCCCGGTAATTCCGCACCGTGCGCGCGAATCGCGGCAATCAGTTCCGCCGGCGTAATCTCATAACGCACTTCACGATGAATTCCGGGTTTGCGCTCGTCGATTTCGATGAGCAGGACGGCCTTGCCGTCAGCGGCGGGTTCGAGCCGCAGCGAGCGCACTTCCTGGCCGCTCGCCTCATCGTATTCGGTCAGGAGCGTCATGGCTCCGGTGGCAGCGCTTCTCGGCATCGACATTCTTCCTCCCACTTGCGACATCGTTGTTGTTGTCCGCCGCATCGCCGGGCCGCGCGCAGGAGAAGGTGCGCGCCCATTCGACGATGCGTGGCGGTAAGACAGACGCGAAGCGCGGCCGCTTGATGCGGCGGGCGGCGCGGCTCCGGTGTCTCATTATTGCCTGTCAAAAGCGCGCGCGTCCAGCATGGGCCGCTATCCGGCGCGCCGTTCAGGCGGCCGCGCCGATGGCGTCCCGGGCTTCGGCGGTGATTTCGAACGAGCGCAGGCGCGCCGTGTGGTCGAAAATCTGCGCCGTCACGATCAGTTCGTCCGCACGCGTCTGCTCGATAACCGAACGCAGCCCCGCCTCGACGTCCGCACGATTGCCGACGACGGAACACGCGAGCGAGCGCTCGACGCCCGCGCGCTCGGCCGGCGTCCAGTCGATCGACTCGACGGGCGGCGGCAGTTGCCCCGGCGTGCCGCGCCGCAGATTGACGAACTGCTGCTCGAGCGACGTAAACAGAAAACGCGCTTCTTCCGTGGTATCGGCGGCGAAGACGTTGACGCCGACCGCCGCATAGGGCTTCTGAAGCGTCGCCGACGGACGGAACTGCGAGCGATAAACGTCCAGCGCCGTCAGCAGATAGTCCGGCGCGAAATGGGACGCGAACGCGAACGGCAGTCCGAGCGCGGCGGCGAGTTGCGCCGAAAACAGCGACGAGCCGAGCAGCCAGATCGGCACGTGCAGGCCCGCGCCCGGCACCGCGCGCACTCGCTGACCCTCGACAGGATCGGCGAAGAAGCGTTGCAACTCGGCGACATCGTCCGGGAACGAATCGGCGCTGCCCTGCAGGTCGCGGCGGAGCGCCCGCGCGGTGGTCTGGTCGGTGCCCGGCGCGCGGCCGAGCCCGAGGTCGATGCGCCCCGGAAACAGCGAGGCGAGCGTGCCGAACTGCTCGGCGATCACGAGCGGCGCGTGGTTCGGCAGCATGATGCCGCCGGAGCCGACGCGGATCGTCTTGGTGCCCGCCGCGATATGGCCGATCACGACCGACGTCGCGGCACTGGCGATGCCCGTCATGTTGTGATGCTCCGCGAGCCAGTAGCGCAGATAACCCCAGCGTTCAGCGTGCTGCGCGAGATCGAGCGAATGAGCGAACGCATCGGCGGCGGTAGAGCCGAGCGGAATGGGGGAAAGGTCGAGCAGCGAGAAGGGGATCATGGCGGAATCTTGGCTTTCGGTGACGTGACGCTCCCGCGCGATTAACACTGCGAACGCGGCAAACGCGGCAAACGCGGCAAACGCGGCAAACGCGGCGAACGCGGCAAACGCGGCAAACGCGGCAAACGCGGGAAAACTCGATTGTGCCGAAAGTCAGGAAAGTCTGCCGGGACCGGCTTGGAGGGATGCGCGGCGTGCATCGCGGTTATTCGCAAATGGAAGCTGCCGCCGTGATACACGTCCCGGCCGCGGTTTGTCTCCGAACGAATCGCAAGCATCTATCCGCGAGAAGGCCGTCTACCGAAACAACGACGCACGAACGCAAAAATCAGCATCCCGAACGGATTGCGTCCCGCTTTGACGCAGCCCGCACGGACGAGCGCGCGCGTGAGAGTGAGGGTTCGCCGACCGGCGTGAACGCCATGAGCGACGCGGAGCGGCAGGCGCTCGCCAGGATATGCGCGGCCTGATTTCACGCGAGCCGCGGATACCCCAGCTCGATCGCCTCGCGTTCGTATCGGTCGATGCACGCGTAATCCGCTTCCGTGAAGCGCAGGACGCCGCGGAGCCTTAGCCGCCCAGCCAAGGCCTCGTCCCGTGCGATGACATCGGATAGCGCGGTGGCGAGTGCATCGACGAGACCTTTCGGCACGCGCTTCGACGCGATAAACGGTAGCGCAGGCGCACTCGCCGTCACGCCGAGTTGGCGGATGCCCGCCGCCAGTTCCGGCCGATGCGCCCGCACGAACGCGAACGTAACGCAATCGATGGCGGCGACGTCGGCTGACCGCTCGACGGCGATCGCCCGCAGCGACGCCAGATGCCCGCCGCTCTTCGTGGCCGATGAAAAGAACCGCCCATCCGATGCCAGCGGCGCGACCGCATGACGAAACAGGTTCATGCCGCTGTTGGAATCGTCGTCGTTATAGACGGCGCGCAGTCCGCGGCACGCTTCGAGCGACGACGCGCCGACCTGTGCGCCCGCTACCAGCACGCTGCGATAGCCGCCGCGCTCGCAGCCGGGCGCATCGAACGCGGGCGTCGCGACCAGCTGCACGCGGCCATTCAGCGCGCGCAGCAGCGGATAGCCGCAGGTTTGCGAGAGCAGCACGTCGTCGCGCAGCCAGAAGGCGGTAAGGTCCGCGCCGGGATCGACGATCCGCACGGTATCGCCACGCGCGTCGAGCCACGGGGATACGCGCGTCACCACAGCGCCGAGCAGGGCGCGCCAGTCGTCGGCAAGGGCGGGCGCGATGTCGTACATCGGCAGAGCGGCGATCCACTGCATGAAGACGGGTAATCAGGCGGAAGGAGACTGCATCGTACCCAGTTCGCGACGGCCCGGCGCAATCCGCGCCGCAGCCTGCGCGCCCGTGTCCTGCGCAAACGGATGCACCGGCGACGCCGCTTTTGTGAACGCGTGCCGCGCGAACCATTCGCCATATCCCTGCACGACGAAGCCGCCGTTACCCGCGCGATACGCGTTACGCCGTTGCGCATAGATTTCGCCGAGGCCATACCACGGTACGCCGGGCAAGTCGTGATGCACCGCGTGATAGTTGTTGTTGAGGAAAAGCAGCCGCCACGGCCACGCGGCCTCGTTGATGACCGTGCGTTCGCGTTCGTCGTGAACCGCGCGATGCTCGCGAAACGATCGCACCGAAGCCAGCGCCAGCGACGCATAGCCGACGCCGAAAATAAACGCGCGCCACGGAATGCCGCATCGCGCATCGAGCCACCATGCGAGCGCAATCAGCGCCGTGACGTGAACGATCCAGCTTCCGGCGATTCGCCAATGCCGCGTTGCGAGCGCCTGCGCCGCTTCGCGCCACGACGCCGCGATCGAAAACCACGGCCCGATCAGCATGCGGCCTGCGAACGTGTTGCGCGCGGCGATCGCGGCCCGCAGCAGCGCGACCGCGTTGTTCCATTGTTCGGGCGTGACATAATAGCTCTCCGGATCGCGGCCGGGCACGGTGAGATGCGCGTCGTCGTGATGCCGCAGATGCGAGTCGCGATACACCGCGTACGGAAACCACACCGCGAGCGGCGCGATGCCGAACAGCATGTTGATGAACGGCCAGCGCGTCGGATGCCCGTGCAGCAGTTCGTGCTGCAACGACATATACCAGCACGACAGCACCGTCAGCAAGACGAGCGCGACCGGCAAGCCGAGCCTTTGTGCGTTGGTCGCGACGGCGAACCAGCCGCCATGCACCGCGACGATCACGAGCCACGTCGGCCATTCGCTGCGCCAGCGCCACGACGCGCGCCGATCCTGAATTGCATCGCGTTGTGCGTCGTCGATATAGCGTGGCATGGCGGGCTCTGTTCAGAGGAAGGACCATGTTAGCCGCGCAGCCTCATTCGCCCAACGAACGAATCGGCCTATGTTTTTCGCGGTGAAGGGAAAGGCGCGGGCATCTCCTGCGCCGCCTTGGGCTTTGCAAATGTTGACAAGTCGGTCGCACGCCCGTGCTATACCTCTGCCCGCTTGAAGAAGCGCATCCGTAACATGCCGACATTGCTTGATGGTTAGACATGCCAACGTGATGCAGTCACGGCGCGCGGCGATGCTCTCCGCGACGCCAATTTCATGAGCTGCAAGGAGAAAGAGTTGAAGAAGCTGATGGCTATGAGCGCCTGTGTGGCCGCCATTTCCGTGCTGACGGGTTGTTCCGGTCTGAACCGCACGAACGAGGAAGCCCTGAACCAGGCGGCGGGGATTGAAGTGACGAAGACGGATCAGGGTGTCGGCGTCCGTCTGCCGGAGAAGGTGCTGTTCGACTTCGACAAGGCCGCGTTGCGCGCCGGTTCCGCCGCCGCCATCGACCGCTCGGCCGTGCTGATCAAGCGCAGCACGAAGCCGGTGCTGGTCGAAGGTCATACCGACAACATCGGCGATCACGCCTACAACCAGACGCTGTCGCAGGAGCGCGCCGAGACCGTCGCGCGGGCGATCGCTGACAAGGGCGTGGCGCCGGCGCGCATCAACTACAAGGGCTATGCGTACGACCGTCCCGTCGCCAGCAACGACACCGACGAAGGCCGCGCGCGCAATCGCCGCACCGAAATCGTGATCATCGGCGAATCCGTCGAAACGATCATGGGCAAGTAAGCGGGTTCATTGCCGACTCGTTCCATCGCCCGGCCGTCGCATGCTTCGCGGCGGCCGGGCGATTTCGCTTGAGCGATAGCGAATATTGACCGGGGACCGAAGCGGGGTATTCTCTGACGCTCCGTCCAGCCCCGCGCGCATATGGCCCGATCTCCCGAACCCGGCACCGCGTCACTTTCCCCCAGTTCTTCCATCACGCCCCGGCTGCCGCGCCGCTCGATGCGCCTGCTCGCCGGGCTCGTCGTGTTCAATATCCTCGCCTGGGTCTGGGCGCTCGTCGCGTTTCGTCACTATCCGCTGCTGTTCGGCACGTCGATGCTCGCGTATTCGCTGGGGCTTCGCCATGCCGTCGACGCGGACCACATCGCCGCCATCGACAACGTCACGCGCAAGCTGATGCAGCAGGGCAAGCGCCCGCTCGCCGTCGGCATTTTCTTTTCGCTCGGGCATTCGACCGTCGTCGTGCTCGCGACGGCGCTCATCGCGGCGACCGCGCTCGCGGTGCAGGACCGCTTCTCGTCGTTTCGCGAGATCGGCGGACTGATCGGCACATCGGTGTCCGCGCTCTTTCTGTTGGCGATCGCGGCGATGAACCTGTTCGTGCTGCGCGGCGTGTGGCGAGCATTCCAGCGCGTGCGCCGCGGCGGCGCCATCGCCGAAGCGGATGCCGACATGCTGGTCATCGCCGGCGGTCCGCTCGCGCGCATCGTGCGTCCGCTGTTCGGCTTGATCGGCAAGAGCTGGCACATGTATCCGCTCGGCCTTCTGTTCGGACTCGGTTTCGATACGGCCACGGAGATCGGGCTGATGGGCATCGCCGCAAGCGAGGCGGCACGCGGCATGCCGGTCTGGTCGATCCTCGTGTTTCCGGTGCTCTTCACGGCGGGGATGTCGCTGATCGATACCGCCGACAGCATGTTGATGCTGGGCGCGTACGGCTGGGCCTTCATGAAGCCGGTCCGCAAGCTCTACTACAACCTGACGGTGACGCTGGTGTCGGTGGTGATCGCCGTGTTCGTGGGCGGCGTCGAGGCGCTCGGCCTGATGGCGGACCGGCTGCAACTGAAAGGCGGGTTATGGGATTTCGCCGCAATGCTCTCGGAGCACTTCGGCGCGCTCGGCTATGCGATCGTCGGTCTCTTCGCCGCATGCTGGCTCGTGTCGGCGCTGATCTACAAGTGGCGCGGCTACGACGCGCAGGACGCCGTCAATGCGCGCTGACTGACATTCTCTTTACACGGGCATCGTTCCTGCTGTCACCGTGCGCGTGCCGCCCATCGATCCTGCATCGGGCGGCCTACACGGAGAACAATCATGGCAGAGCTGGACAAGGACCCGTCCGCGGGACAAGACTCACCGCACCTCGACGACGCCGAACGCGAACAGGCGGCCGAGCACTCGACGCCACACGCGCTCGTGATTCACGAGATCGTGCGCGAAGAGGGCGAGGCCGCGATGGAGCGCACCTTCGCGGCCCTCATGTGGTCCGCGCTCGCCGCCGGCCTCTCGATGGGCTTCTCGTTTCTCGTCCAGTCGATCCTCGAAAGCGAACTGCCCGATACGAGCTGGCGCAGCCTGATCGCGAGCTTCGGCTATACGATCGGCTTCGTCTTCGTGATCCTCGGACGCCAGCAGCTATTCACCGAGAGCACGTTGACGGCGGTTCTGCCGGTGCTGACGCGGCGCGACCTGAAGACGCTCGGAAAGACGTTCCGGCTATGGGGCATCGTGCTGTTCTTCAACCTCGTCGGCACGGTGATTTTCGCGGGCCTGCTGCAGATTCCCGGCGTGTTTTCGCCGGACGTGATCGAGTCGCTCGCGAAGGTGTCGAAGGCGCCGCTGTCGGGTGAATTCGGCGTGACCGTCGTGCGCGCGATGTTCGCCGGCTGGCTGATCGCGCTAATGGTGTGGCTGCTGCCGAGCGCCCGTTCCGCGCGTCTTCTCACCATCCTGCTCGTGACCTATACGGTCGCCGTGAGCAAGCTGTCGCATGTGATCGCGGGATCGGTCGAATCGGCGTATGCGGTGATGACCGGCGCGGCCAGCGTATCGGACTACTTCCTCGTGTTCCTCGTGCCGACGTTCATCGGCAATGTGATCGGCGGCGTGTCGCTGGTGGCGATCGTCAATCACGGCGCCATCGCGCCGGAGATCAACGGGACGGCGCGGCACGCGGACTGAATGCAAGGAGGGCCCGCGCGCTGCGATGCGACGCGGGCTACTTGTTGTTGCCCGCGCCCGTGCCGTACAGGCCGTTGTTGAATCCGCCCGCGCCGTCGGTCTTGTGTGCCTTTCCGACGGTCGAGCCGCGCGACTTGCCGGCGGCATCCTTCGATTGCGGACGCTGCGATTCATGCACCACCGTTCCCGATGGATTAGCCCGGTTGGTCGAATCCGACGTGCGGTTTTCCTGCTGATCGGAACCGGCAGGCTGCGTGATCTGGGCGTGGCTGGTCGTGCCGAATGCGGCGGCAGCACACGCTACAAGAGTGGCGGCGATTCGATGTGACGATACTGACATGGCGCCTCCAGGCGTGGCTCAAAGGAGTTTCATATCGAGCACGAACGATGCCTGAGGCCAATTCGCCTGCCGGGTATTGCAAGCACGCGCGGTATGCCCCGCGCAAGACGACCGGGGATCGCGCCCGCGGCGCGAGTGGCGAAAGCGGTTGTCAGGCCGCTTTCGCCCAAAGCCTGTTGGTCGTCCTTTTGCGGCTTCCGCCGTCGCGTGGCGTGCTTTGCATGGCGTCGAGCGCAATGCGCAACGCCTCAATGCGCTGCGTCTGCGCCGGCACGAGCGCATAGCCGTTGACGACGGCCGTGAGTCGTTCACGCCAGTATTCGACGTTGAGCGTGCCGGGCGACTGATTATTCATCGTGCGAAGCTGCGCGACCGCGCGTTCGATATGCTGAAGTTCGACATCCGCCAGAGCCGAGGGCAACAGGCTGCCCGTGGCCTCGCTTTTTTTCTTCTTCATCGCTGGTCTTCCTCTCAGCCGCGCGGCGCACGCTCTTCGTCGTTACGCCAGCCGGCACCCCGTTTCGCCCGCGCGATCTCTGCTGAATCGTCGCGAGCGGCCCTTGCTCGTTATCTTCACGATCGTGACCGTTGTGCTTCTTTGAATCCTTGTCGATCAAAGGTACGACCGTTGAACGAAATGTACGCAACGAGCCCCGTATGGCTCCGTCTGTCAACGCACACTCGACGCGGGCGACGCCCGGCTTTCGATGCTGCGACGCGCCACACGCGATGCAGGGGACCTACGCGTCTTCGTCCGATAACGGCCCGCCCGCGCGCTTGCCGCTGCGTCCGATTTGCGCTTCCATCGCCTGGTCGAGCTTGCTGACCTTGCGCGGCCTGGCCGGCTCGCGCGCGTTGACGAATGCGATGAAGTCGTCCATCGGCAGCGGCTCGCAGAGCTTTCTGGAGCCTTCAGCCGAGCGTTCGATGAGATAGAAGTAGCCGCCCGGCATGCTGACGGCCGCGTAGTTCGGATTGCCGCTGCGGGTCTTGAGCCGTTCGACGGCGTTGATGGCTTTGGTCGAGCGCATGATGCCTCAGGCTCCGCGCGTCACGGCGCGCATTTCTTGCCCGCGCCTTCGAGCCACAGGTTCGATGCGTGGCGCTCGCCCGGATAGAAGCGATAGACCGTCTGGCCGTTGTCGTAACGGACCTTGATGACGTTCGAATCGCCGAATTCGAGCATCGCGCCTTGCGGAATCGCGGTCTGCTTGAACGTGGCGTCGTGCTTCTTCGCTTCCCCGGCGATGCATTGAACGATGCTGTTGACCTTGTTTTCCGTCGATGCGGTATCGACTTCCGGCTGGCCTGCATCGGCGTTATAAAAGCGGCCGCAAGCGGCGAGGAGCATGGGCAGCGCGAGGGCCGCGGCGAGTTTTTTCATGGTCTTCCCGTTATCGTGGGTTCAGGCGATCACGTGATTAGAGCACAGCGCCCTTTACAGTTCGGACAAGTAGCGGAGCAACCTCCGCGCCCGCGCTTCCTTGGCGCTGCACCGGCGCTCTATCGGCGCTTCATGCGTCCGGCGGGATGCCGAGCAGCGGCAGCGCCGCGCCGACGATGCCCGAGAACACCGGCCCCGCGACCGTTCCGCCGTAATACGTGCCGCCGGACGGCTCGTCGATCATCACCGCGACGATCACGCGCGGATCGCTCATCGGTGCGATGCCGACGAACGATGCGCGGTACTTGTTCGCCGCATACGACCGCCCGACCTGCTTGCGCGCGGTGCCGGTCTTGCCGCCCACGCGATAGCCGTCGACTGCGGCGGCGCGTCCGGTGCCGTTCGGGCCCATCGCCATTTCGAGCATGTTGCGCACGGCGGCCGCCGTCGCGGGCTTCATGAGGGGCACGCTCTCGCGCCGTTTCTCGCCATGAATGAGCGTGGCTGCGTGGAAGTGCCCGTCGCCGGCATAGGGCGTGTAGAGCTGCGCGATTTGCAGCAGCGAGAGGGAAAGGCCGTAGCCATACGCCATCGTCGCCTGTTCGATGGGCTTCCATCGCTCGGGCGAGCGCAGCCGCCCCGTCGCCGCGCCGGGAAACGTGAGTTCCGGCGCGCGCCCGATGCCGTATTCGCGATACTTGTCCCAGATGGTCTGCGCGGGCAGTTGCAGCGCGAGCTTCGTCAGCGCGACATTGCTCGACATCTGCACGGCTTCCGACACGGTGATGACGCCGTGATTCGACGTATCGTGTATCACGTTCGGGCCGATCTTCATGGTGCCGGGGCTCGTGTCGATGCGCGTATCCGGCCGCACCTTGCCGAGGTCGATGGACAGCGCCGCGACCAGCGGCTTGATGGTCGAGCCGGGTTCGAACGTGTCCGTCAGCGCGCGATTGCGCAACTGCTCGCCGGTGAGCCGGCTGCGGTCGTTCGGGTCGAAACTCGGGTAATTGGCGAGCGCGAGCACTTCGCCGTTCTTTGCATCGAGCACGACGACGCTGCCCGCACGCGCCCGATGCTTCGCGATCGCCATCTTCAGTTGCGAATGCGCAAGCTGCTGAATGCGCCGGTCGATGGTCAGTTGAATCGTCTCGCCGTTCTGCGGCAGGTCCGTTTCGCCGATCTGTGACACGACGCGCCCCAGCCGGTCGCGAATGACTTCGCGCTGGCCCGCTTCGCCGGCGAGACGCGCATCGGCGGCCAGTTCGACGCCTTCCTGACCTTTGTCCTCGTTATCCGTGAAGCCGACGACATGCGCCGCCGATTCGCCCTCGGGATAAAAGCGTTTCGTATCCGGCACCAGCGTGACGCCCGCGCGCCCGATCTCCGCGATGTGCTCGGCGGCTTGCGCTTCCACCTGCCGCTTGAGCAGCACGAAGCTGCGATCGGTGCCGAGACGCCGCGTCAGCTCGCGCGGCGGCATGTCGAGGAGGCGGGCGATGTCGTCGGTGCGCGCGCCGTCGAATCGTTTCGGATTCGCCCAGACTTCGTACGTGGACAAGCTCACGGCGAGCATCGCGCCATGCCGGTCGACAATGCGCCCGCGTGTCGCCGCGAGCGCCAGCGTGCGTTGATAGCGCTTCTGTCCTTCGCCGATGTAGAACTCGCGATCGACCACTTGCACCCACATCGCACGTCCGGCGAGCGCGAGAAACGCGGCCGTCACGCCGGCGAAGACAAGCCGCGAGCGCCACGCGGGCAAGCGGCTTCCGAGCATCGTGCTGCGGTGATGCGTATGAAACTCGCGGCCGCCGGTCGTTTTTTTTCTGAACATCGGGTGTGTGCGGTCTCGTGTGATCAGGCCGGATCAATTGAAGGAGGCGTGAAGAGCCGTGCGAGCGCGGCGTCCAGGTCGGCGGAGGAAACGGGGTTCGCGCAATCGGGCGCATCCGGCAGATGAATGCCGATCTCTCCGCTCAACGTGCGGCGCAGGTCCGCCACGCTGGACGACTCGCGATGCGTAGTGCCTTCGTGATCGTCGTGCGAGGAGAAGCGCTGGTTGAACAGCCCGTAGCGGCGGCCCGGCGCGAGGCGCGCGGCGAGCAGGTTATGCACGAAGATCGACTGCGGAAAGGTCGAGACGAAGTGGTTCGACATCTCGTAGTCGATGTCGTATTGCGGATCGAAGTCGAAGCGATAAACCGGCGTCCACTTGCCTTCGATCAGCGCTTCCAGCCGGTAGTGCGGCAGCCGCGCGTCGGGCTCGATGCTCTCCAGGCGAAACGCGCCGTGAGGCGTGATCTGCTCGAGCCCGCTTGCGAGCGCGAGCGGCGCGGACAGCGTCATGCCGCCGAAGCCGACATCGGTGACGAACGCGCCTTCGTCCAGTTCGACGACCAGCAGCATGTGCGAACGCGGCGGCATCGCGGCGTCGGTGCGGCCCCACAGCACGCGCGCCGCGTAGCTTCTGACGCGAAAACCCAGCGCTTCAAGTACGCTGCGGAAAAGCAGATTGTGTTCGTAGCAGTAGCCGCCGCGCCGGTCGGTCACGAGCTTGCACTGCAACGACGCCAGATCGAGCCGCACCGGACGCCCGAGCAGCACGTCGAGATTTTCGAAAGGGATCGCCTGAGGATGAAGCAGATGCAACGCGCGCAGTGTGTCGAGCGTCGGCGCGGGACGTTGTGCGTCGCGATAGCCGATGCGCGCGAAGTAAGCGGACAAATCGATGGATGTGTCGGTTGCGTTCATGTGAGTAAGCGGTGAAGGCGCGACGCGTCGTCGTCAGCGCGGACATTTTACGACACGAAAGGCGAGAAATTACAAACAGCATACAAAGAAGCGCACGCGCCGAAAGACGCAGCGTCGAATTGAACTGTGCCGCATCGGCGAGGGTCTTTCCAGCTTCAGCCCAACGGATGAGGATCTCAAGTCATGTCAATTGACGCAAAGCAGTCGAGCGATTCGAGCACATCGGCGAAGCGAGCGCCCGCCTGCACGCTGGTCATCTTCGGCGCCGCAGGAGATCTCACGAAGCGGCTGCTGATGCCCGCGCTCTACAACCTGTCCGCCCAAGGCTTGCTCGACGACGACATGCCGATCATCGGCGTCAATCATGGCGAGCGCGAAACCGCGCAATGGCGCGATGAACTGACGCAGGCGCTGCGCAAGTTCGCTGCCGACAAGGCGAGCACCTTTCATACGTCGGAGTTGAACGAAGACGCGTGGAACCGCATCGCGCAAAAGCTCGAATACTTCTCGGGCGAGTTCGCCGAAGACGAAACCTTCACGCGCCTCAAGGAACGGCTCGCGCAGCAAAAGAGCGGCAATGTCGTGTTTTATCTCGCCGTGAGCGCGCGCTTCTTCGCGCCGATTGCCGAGCGGCTCGGGCGCACCGGCTTGCTGGAGCAGAAGGACGGCGCGTTCAGGCGGATCGTGATCGAGAAGCCGTTCGGCACGGACCTCGCCTCCGCGAAGGAACTCAACCGCTGCATCCTCGCGCATGCGGACGAATCGCAGGTGTATCGCATCGATCATTTTCTCGGCAAGGACACCGTGCAGAGCATCCTGGCGGTGCGCTTCGCCAATGCGATGTTCGAGCCTGTCTGGCGGCGCGAGTACATCGACCACGTGCAGATCACGGCGGCGGAAACCATCGGCGTGGAAGGGCGCGGCAGCTTCTACGAGCAGACGGGCGCATTTCGCGACATGCTGCCGAACCATCTGTTCCAGTTGCTGGGCATGGTCGCAATGGAGCCGCCGAATTCCTTCGATGCCGAAAGCGTGCGCGACAAGAAAGCCGACGTCTTCGACGCGATCAAGCCACTGACTGCGAACGATGTCGTGCTCGGCCAGTACGAAGCCGGACCCGCCGGCTGCGCGTATCGGGACGAGCCGGGCGTCGCAAAGGACAGCCGCACCGAGACCTACGCGGCGGCGCGCGTTTATGTCGAGAACTGGCGATGGGCGGGCGTGCCGTTCTATCTGCGCACCGGCAAGCGGCTGACGGAGCGGCGCACGGAGATTTCGGTGCAATTGAAAGCTGTGCCGTTCCGCCTTTTCCGCGATACTCCCGTCGATGCGCTTACGCCCAACGTCTACACGCTTCGCATCGATCCGGCGCACGGCACGAGCTTCGATTTCAACGTGAAGATGCCCGGCCCGCGGATGCAGGTCGGCGCGGTGCGATCGGCGTTCGACTACAGCGATTTCTTCGCCGCGAGCGCGAATGTCGGCTACGAGACGCTGCTATACGACTGCATGCTCGGCGACCCGACGCTGTTTCAGCGCGCCGACAGCATAGAGACGGCGTGGGCGGCGGTGGATCGCGTGCTGCATCCGGATGCCGAATTGCCCGTGCACGGCTATGCGTCGGGCAGCGCGGGCCCGGAAGCAGCGGATCAGCTGCTCGCCGCCGATGGCCGCGCGTGGCGTCCGCTGACCGATGCCATCGACAAGAAGTAATTCTCTTTCGAACAAGGACAAGCAGCGTGAGCACGGAATCGAAAACGAAGCACAGGACGCGCGTTTCCACCGCCAAGGGCGCGCCGAAGGCTGACCGTATCCTCGCCATCGACATCGGCGGCACAGGGTTGAAGGCGGCGGTTCTCGCCGAAGACGGCGAGATGAAGAGCGAGCGCGTGCGGGTGCCGACGCCCAGGCCCGCCACGCCCGATGCCGTCGTCGATACGCTGATGACGCTCATCGAGCCGATCATCGCCGAGCCGCCGACGCATCTTTCGATCGGCTTTCCCGGCGTCGTGCGCGACAACGTCGTGCTCACCGCGCCGAATCTTGGCAACGAATACTGGTATCGGGTGCCGCTCGCGGACATGATCGCCGCGCGTCTCGGCGGCGTGCCCGCGCGAATGATCAACGATGCGGAGATGCAGGGTCTCGCCGTGATAGAAGGCAGCGGTATCGAAATGGTGCTGACGCTCGGCACCGGCGCGGGAACCGCGCTCTTTCGCGACGGCGAACTGATGCCGCATCTGGAGCTCGCGCATCATCCGGTCTCGAAGGGCCGCACTTACGACGAATACATCGGCAATGCGGCGCGCGAGAAGGCGGGCAACAAGCGCTGGAACCGGCGCGTCGAGAAGATCATCGGCATACTGGCGACGCTCGTGAACTACGACAAGCTGTGGATCGGCGGAGGAAATGCCGCGCATCTGAAGTTCGACTTGCCGCCGAATGTCGCGGCCGTGTCCAACGCGGCGGGCATCGAAGGGGGCGCGAAGCTGTGGCATCCGCGTTCGGTTCGCGAGACCCGTCAACTGCCTCACTTCAATCAGCGCGAAGGAGCGCTCTCATGAACGCCAAAGGCCAATACGGTTTGCATAGCGTCGACGGCGACGACGCGGCCGCCTTCGAGGCGCTTGCGCACGTGGAACTCGTCGTATCGGATTGCGACGGCACGCTGCTTCATACCGACAAGTCGATCAGCGACGCTGCGAAGGACGCCGTGCGCCGCCTGCACGAAGCGGGCGTCGCCTTCACCGTGGCGAGCAGCCGGCCGGGCGCGGGCATGCGGTATATCGTCGAAACGCTTGCCGTCGACATGCCTTACGCGTCGTACAACGGCGGCAATCTCGTCGATCCGCGCACGCGCGAAGTGCTCGCCGCCCACAAGCTGCCGCGCGACGCGGTGCAGACCTCGCTTGAAGCGCTCGCGGCGGCGGGCGTCGATGCATGGGTGTTCGTCGGCGACGTGTGGTATCTGACGAATGCGGAGGGCGCATACGTGCCGCGCGAGCGTCGCACGGTCGGTTACGACGGCGTGCTCGTGCAGCGTTTCGATGACGTGGATCTGGATGCAGTCGACAAGATCGTCGGCTCGACCGCCGATGCGCCGCTGCTCGAACGCGTCGAGCAGCAATTGCAAACGCGGCTCGAAGGGCGCGCGAACGCGGCGCGCTCGCAGAGCTATTACCTCGACATCACGCACGTGCTGGCCAACAAGGGCGAAGCGGTGCGCGAACTGGCGCGTCGCAAGAACGTGCCGCTCGAACGCGTGGCCGTGCTCGGCGACATGACCAACGACATCGCGATGTTCGAGATTGCGGGGGTATCGATTGCGATGGGGCAGGCGTCGGAAGGCGTGCAGCGCCGCGCGAGCCTGGTATCGGCGACGAATGACGCCGATGGATTTGCGGTGGGAATCAACGCGCTGCTGTCGGCGCTAGGGTAAAACCGGGGCGCCGCCCGCCGCGGATCAAGGGCTTTGAAGCAGCCTTCGGATCAGCGGTGGACGCTACTGACACACGCCGGTTGCTTTAGCGCCGGCGCATCGGTGCGCGTGCCGCGCCGCCGCTAGCACGTTCGTCTTTGTGACGGAAGTTGATGCGGCCTTTCGTGAGGTCGTACACGGACAGTTCCAGCGTGACACGATCGCCCGCCAGAATACGAATGTGGTTCTTCCGCATGCGGCCCGATGCGTACGCGCCGACGACAACGCCGTTGTCGAGCGTCACGCGATAGCGGCTGTCGGGGAGGACTTCGTCAACGATGCCATCGAGTTCGATGAGTTCTTCTTTCGCCATGTGAGCTCCAGTTATGAGTTTGTAAGGTGATGCGCTTGCCTGATTCACACATCCGTTGCCCGCGTCGGCGCAATCGCGCGCTCTTTCTCAGGCACACAACGCCGATTCGCGGATGGAGGCATGAACGGCCGCGCCAGAAGGCATCGTCGCTGCAATGCGTCAGAAGCGATGTAAAGCGTAGTCCGGCACGCTCGAACGGCGAGCGCGCCACGTCTCGATTCAGGCTCGTCTTGAGCTTGACGGCATAGGCCGGAACGACTGCGCTCGCCGGAAGACGGGGAACGCTGGCCGGCATGACCGGGACGGCGACATTGGCGCGGGAATCGCTCGACGTGAGGGTCAGGCGACGGCACGGCTGCCAACGTGCGGTGTGATGCGTGACTGCAGGAGTGATGTGTCCGCTGCTGCTACTAGTTGCGGCCCGCGACCGGAATTGCAAGGCTCCGGGCTTTCAGCAAACATGTCCGATTAGACAGACGACACCGCGCAAAAGTTCCCGCGCGACGCCCTATGAATGATCGGTATTCGATGCAGACTTCGCATCGCAGGCGCCATTATAACCAACCTGCCCTCTTGAAGCGCAGATAAAGCAGGACATCGACGATCAGCATGACCGCGATGCATGTCGGATAGCCGTACGTCCAGTCCAGTTCCGGTATGCGATGAAAGTTCATGCCGTAGATGCCGGCGATCATCGTAGGGACGGCGAACAGCGCAGCGAACGAGCCGAGGCGCTTGGTCACCTCGCTTTCCGCGAGCGCGATCAGACCGAGATTCACCTGAATTGCCGTGACGATCATTTCCCGGCGGCCTTCGATGGTCTTCACGATGCGCAACAAGTGGTCGTACACGTCGCGGAAATAGTCCTGCATGCCCGCGCATACGCCGGGCGGCCGGCCGCCGTACAGCTTGCTGACGGCTTCCAGCAAAGGCGCGGTGTGATGCTGCATGAGCGTCATGCGGCGCTTGAGCGAGTAAAGATCCTCGATGATCTCCCGCGACGCCGCCGAACCGTTGTGCTCGAAGATGCGCTCTTCCACTTCGTCGAGATCCGCGCCGAGCGTCTCCAGAATCGGGAAATAGCGGTCGACGACGGCATCCAGGAGCGCGTACATCACGAAGGCCGGGCCGTGCTTGAGCAATTGCGGCTCACGCTCGCAGCGCTTGCGCACTTCCTGAAAGCCTTGCGTCGTGCGGTTGCGCACCGAGATCACGTAGTTCCGTCCGACGAACACATTGATTTCGCCGACGAGCAGTTCGCCTTCTTCGTCGAACTCGACGGTATGAAACACGGCAAAGAGCGAATCGCCGTATTCCTCGATCTTCGGCCGCTGATGCCCGTGTTGCGCATCCTCGACCGCCAGTTCATGCAGGCCGAACTGATGCGCCATATGCGCGAGTTCGCCCGGCCCCGGTTCCTTCAATGCGACCCAGATGAAAGAGTCGGGCAGGTCACGATACGCGTTGATGTCGTCGATATCGACGTCTGCCAGTTTTCGGCCGTTCTGATAAGCCGCGCAATTGACCAGCATGGGGCGCCCTTGTTAACTCGATGTAATGAGCCGTGCGCCTCATGCCCGGCGGGCGCGAGCGTGCGGCTTCGTCATCGTTCGAATCTTAGCGGATTGGCTTGTATAACGGGCCTTGGCGTCCCGCGCGGATACCGAATGCGTACCGCCTCGTTCAGTTCGGCGAGTAGTCGAGCGCGGGCACGACTTCGGAAGCGGGCAGTGCGGCGGGGCCCGATTGCATCGAGTCGAGCTTGGTCAGCTTGCCTTCGACCGTCGCGCCGACATCCATGCGCAGCTTTTGATAGTAGATATTGCCGTGGACGTGCGCGTTCGGTTGCAGCTCGACGAAATGCGCGACCATCACGTCGCCGACGACGCGGCCATTGATGATGACATCGTATGCGCTCACGTTGCCGTGAATCGCGCCCTGATCGCTGATGACGAGAAGCGATTCGTCGCCGGGGCGGCCGGTGACGTTGCCGGTCACCTGACCGTCCATGCGCAGCCCTTCGCTGAATTCGAGGTCGCCCGAGATATGCACGTTATGGGCGATGAGCGTGGAGAGCTTGGCCGGCTTGACGCCGTGGGGGTCCTTCTTCGATGAAAACATGGCGAGTCCTTGCGATGCGATAAAGGTTGCTTCAAACAGCCACGCCGCGCGGCGTGGCAGTGTCGTCCGGATGAATCAGCGTTGCTTCCTGAGGAAGGCGAGGTCCGTCTGCAATCGTTCGATTTGCGCGGTGCCTTGCGCCACCCGCTGCTCGAGCGCGGTGCGGGTGGCGGCTTCCTGTTCGAGCGCAAACTGCGCGTGCGTCAACTGCTCACGCAGTTCCCGTTCGGCGACGGGCGGCGCGCACAGCACGTCGAGTTTGCGCGACTGGTCCTGCGAATTCTTGAGCGCGAAGCCCGCCGCCACGAGCGCGCCGGCCGCGCAGATAGCGGCGATGATGCCGGGCACGTAGGCGGCGTTGCGCTTCGGCGTCAGCGAATAGCTATGCTGCGTGAGCTTCAGCGACGCGCGTTTGGAATCAGCTTTGCGCATGGGGCTTGTGCCTGAAAAGCGAGAGATAGGGCTTCGGATCGAGTTGCGCGCCGCCGACAATGACTTCGAAGTGCAGGTGCGGCCCGGTGGAGCGGCCCGTCGATCCGACTTCGGCGATTTCATCGCCGGGCATCACGAACTGGCCTTCCTTGACCAGTAAGCGCGATGCATGGCCGTAGCGTGTGACGACGCCGTTCGCATGACGGATATCGATCGCGTTGCCGTAGCCGTTGCGCTCGCCCGCCAGAACCACACGGCCGCCTGCGCTGGCATAGATGGCCGTGCCGGTCGGCGCGACCATGTCGAGGCCCGGATGAAAGCTCACGTGGCCCGTGAACGGATCGACGCGGTTGCCATAAGGCGAGCCGTAGCGAGAGCCGGGTGCGGGATCGCGGCCGGGAAACGCCATGTACGCCGTGTAGTGCGCGAGCGTCTGGCCTTGCAGTTGCGAAAGGGTGTCGTCGAGACAACCGACCATCTTTTCGGCGCGCTTGAGCCTCTGCGCCGGCGTGCCGGCGCTCGCGCGATCCGCATTGCACAGGCGCGGCGGCAGTTCGGGGCCGCCGGAGCCGTCGAGCGCCGTCGCGGATTCCTCGCTGTCGGGCAGCGGCGGAACGTCGTGCACGCCTGACGCCGCGCCGCTGCCCGGCGAGCCCTTCAGCCGGCTGTCGAAGTCGCGCAGTTCGCCCACCTGCGCCGACAGCGCCGCGACGCGTGGAGCAAGCGAGCTGAGATCGGCGTCGATGCGGCCAAGCTGCTCGATCTCGAACGAACGCCGCGCCGCGAGCGCCTGCTTTTCGCCGAGATGCGTGCGGGCGAACATCGTGCCGATGACGATGCCGAGCGCAAGCGCCGCGACCAGAAGCGCAATCAGCGCAATGACGGCGATGGTGCGCGCGGTGCGCGCTTCGACGAAGCGAACGCGCTGGCTGGACATCGACCGCATGGACCAGATGACGAACGACATCAGCGGGCGGCAGTCGGTTGACGAGGTTGATCGAAGCAGGATTCGAAACGAATCGCGCGATGCATCGGCGTTTGTTCGGGATAGCGAATCAAAATAATACGGAGCTGGTTGTTGACGTCTTGTGACGATGTGCGATGCATCGTCGGAAAGCGGCATTAAAACACTTGAGCGCGATAACAACGTCAAAAAGGGTGAACGGGCGATGGGGCTTGGCCCCGGCGTGCGGCAACTGGAGCGCAATGGCCGAAAGGCGGGCGTCGCCGCATCGATCGGGTGTTGCTCTAGTGCCGTGAAGGACGGTTGCCTCACTATACTCAGAGGGTCGAGCATTCCGATAATCCGACCAGGGAGACATCCGTGAACACCGTTGCTGAACAACCGGCGCAGCGCGCGTCCGTGCGCACCGCCAAGCTGCTGATCGACGGCGAGTTCGTCGATTCGAAAACGAGCGAGTGGCGCGATATCGTCAATCCGGCGACGCAGGAAGTCGTCGGCCGCGTGCCGTTCACGACCGCCGACGAAGTGAACGCGGCCGTCGCCGCCGCGCAAAAGGCGTTTCAGACGTGGCGCACGACGCCGCTCGGCACGCGGATGCGGATCATGCTGCGCCTTCAGGACCTGATCCGGCAGAACATGAAGCGGATCGCACAGACGCTGACCGCCGAGCAGGGCAAGACGCTCGCGGACGCCGAGGGCGATATCTTCCGCGGGCTCGAAGTGGTCGAGCACGCATGCTCGATCAGCACGCTGCAACAGGGCGAGTTCGCGGAGAACGTCGCGGGTGGCGTCGATACGTACACGCTGCGTCAGCCGATCGGCGTCTGCGCGGGCATCACGCCGTTCAACTTCCCCGCGATGATCCCGCTCTGGATGTTCCCCATGGCGATCGTGTGCGGCAACACGTTCGTCCTGAAGCCGTCCGAGCAAGACCCGCTTTCGACCATGGAACTCGTGGAACTCGGGATGGAAGCGGGCATTCCGCCGGGCGTGCTCAATGTCGTGCACGGCGGAAAGGATGTCGTCGATGCGCTGTGCACGCATCCCGACATCAAGGCGATATCGTTCGTCGGCTCGACGGCCGTCGGCACGCACGTCTATAACCTCGCCAGCCAGCATGGCAAGCGCGTCCAGTCGATGATGGGCGCGAAGAATCACGCCGTCGTGCTCCCCGACGCCAACAAGGAGCAGACGCTCAACGCGCTGGCGGGCGCGGGCTTTGGCGCGGCGGGCCAGCGCTGCATGGCGACGTCGGCTGTCGTGCTGGTCGGCGCGTCGAACCAATGGCTGCCGGAACTCGTCGAGCGGGCGCGCGGGCTCAAGGTGAACGCGGGCGCGGAGCCGGGCGCGGACCTGGGGCCGGTCGTGTCGCGGGCGGCGCAGGAGCGCATCCTCGGGCTCATCGACAAGGGCGTGGAAGAGGGCGCGACACTCGCGCTCGACGGACGCGGCGTCAAGGTGCCGGGCTATGAGAACGGCAACTTCATCGGCCCGACCATCTTTTCCGGCGTCACGACCGACATGAGCATCTACAAGACGGAGATCTTCGGGCCGGTGCTGTGCGTGCTCGAAGCGGCCACGCTCGACGACGCCATCGCGCTCGTCAATCGCAATCCGATGGGCAACGGCGTCGGCCTCTTCACGCAAAGCGGCGCGGCGGCGCGCAAGTTCCAGAGCGAGATCGACATCGGGCAGGTCGGCATCAATATTCCGATTCCGGTGCCGGTGCCGTCGTTCAGCTTTACCGGCTCACGCGGCTCCAAGCTCGGCGATCTCGGCCCGTACGGCAAGCAGGTCGTGCAGTTCTACACGCAGACCAAGACGGTGACGGCGCGCTGGTTCGACGACGCCACGGTGAACGACGGCGTCAACACGACAATCGCGCTGCGATAAAAACAGGAGGAAGGCAATGCAAATCGGTTTTGTTGGCCTCGGTCACATGGGCGGCCCGATGGCTGCGAATCTGCTGAAAGCGGGTCATGCGGTGACCGCCTTCGATCTGTCGGCGCCCGCGCTCGATGCCGCGAAAGCCGCGGGCGCAACGCTCGCCGCATCGCCGCGTGCGGCGGCGGAAGGCGCTGAAGCCGTCATCACGATGCTGCCCGCCGCGCAGCACGTGAAGGCGGTCTATCTGAACGACGACGGCGTGCTCGCGGGCGTGAGCGCGGGCGTGCCGCTCGTCGACAGCAGCACGATCGATCCCGCGACGGCGAAGCTCCTCGGTGAAGCGGCGGCCGCGCACGGCAATCCGTTCGCGGATGCGCCGGTGTCGGGCGGTGTCGTCGGCGCGCAGGCGGGCACGCTGACCTTCATGGTCGGCGCGGACGAGGCGCTGTTCGAAACGCTGCGTCCGGTGCTCTCCGGCATGGGAAAAAACATGGTGCGCTGCGGCGAAATCGGGACCGGGCAGATCGCGAAGATATGCAACAACCTGCTGCTCGCGGTCTCGATGATCGGCGTTGCCGAAGCGATGAAGCTCGGCGAAACGCTCGGCATCGATCCGGCGAAGCTCGCGAACATCATCAACACCTCGACGGGGCGATGCTGGAGCGCGGACACGTGCAATCCGTATCCGGGCATCGTCGAAACAGCGCCGGCATCGCGCGGCTATAGCGGCGGCTTCGGCGCGGACCTCATGTTGAAGGACCTGGGTCTTGCCGTCGATGCGGCGCGCGGCGCAAAACAGCCGGTTTTCATGGGGGCGCTGGCGCAGCAGTTATATCAATCAATGAGCCAGCAAGGACTCGGCGGACTTGATTTTTCAGGCATTATCAAGCTATACGGGAAGCAATAGTTCGCACGCACGTGCGTGCAGAATAAAGTCTCATAAATAGCTGTTTTATTAAGCCGCACTGCACAATGCATCGCGCTCGGCCTTAGTGGTCGAACTGATCGGGAATACGATGATTCGCTTTCCCAAAAAATGTCCTATTCTGAAAGCACGACGCGCGTGTGCCGTTGAATTAAGCGTCTCGCTAAACGGCTTCACGCGTGTCACCGATGCAGGCGAAAAGCCCGGCCTTTCGGGCGATCAGATGAGGAGTACGCGATGCAAGTCACACGTCACTTGAACATGGAATTGCGGCACGCCACCGTGCCGACTTATGTCGCCAGCTATTTCTTTCCGTTGCTCTTATTGGCATACGAAGCGTGGCGAGTGGGATCTTGGGTCGCGGTGAATGGCTTCAACTTCACCAACTTCAGCGCGATGGGCTATGAGTTCGCGCTGATGATCGCTGTGTTCGCCATGCAGGTGATTGTCGAAATCGCGTTTTTGGCGGGTGCCGTGCTGACGCGGCACAAGGACGTCGGCCACCGGCTGGCGAATCTGTCGCTGGGTCTGTTCTGCTCGCTGGTCGTGCTCGGCTTCGATCTTGCACTGCAATATGGATTGGGCGGAAGCTGATCGACTACGGTTGCATCGCAATGAAAAAGGCCGGCTTTGCAGCCGGCCTTTTTCTTCTAATGCGCGGTCTAGCAACCCGCCGCGCTCGGCCATCCGGGCGTCGCTTCCGCGCGTTTCTCGTAGCACTTCTTGTCGGCGTCCTTCAGCGCCGTGCGCAAGCCTTCCTCCACCACCGGGTGATAGAACGGCAGCTTGAGCGCGTCATCGAGCGTCAGTTGCAGTGGAATCGCCCACGCGAGCAGATGACCCAGGTGCTCCATCGCCGGACCGCAGCCTTGCGCGCCGCGCAGCCTGCCGGTCGTCGCATCCGCATAGACGTGCAGCAGGCCGCGATTCTGCCGCATCACCCGGCTTCGGCCCTGCGTTTCGAACGATGCCTCGCCGGTCACGGTCATCTGCTTGTCGAGACTGTCGTACGATGCGCCGACCATCACCGCCTGCGGCTCGCAGAACACGATCGAGAACGGCACCTTGCGCTTGACCGCCTGCACGTCGGGAAAACGCGCGGCGTTGTCACCGGCGAGCTTGCCTTCGTCGGCGGCGTCGTGGAGCCAGGGACGCGTGCCGTCGCAATCGCCCGCGATGAAGATGGCGCTCTCGCCGCATTGCATCGTGGTTTCGTCGAACAGCGGCACGCCTTTGTCGTTCAGTTCGATGCCCGCTTTATCCAGCGCGAGCGGCTTCACATTCGGCGCACGGCCCGTCGCGGCAAGAACGAGGTCGAAGCGTTCGGTGCGTTGCGCGCCATCGGGCGACGTGAAGCGCAACGTCGGCTGACCGTCTTCGAGCGTCATCTCGTCGATCTTCGCGTCGGGGTCGAAGTAGAACTCGCTCGCGAGCGCGGCGGTGAGCGAATCGCGCACCGGCGTGTCCGACAGCGCCGCGACGCTGCCGCCCTTGCCGAACATGAAGACGTCGACCGACAGCCGCGACAGGGCTTGCCCCAGTTCGAGCGCGAGCGGCCCCGCGCCGAACACCGCGATGCGCTTTGGCAGCACGCGCAGTTCGAACAGATCGTCGCTCGTGATGAGCTTGTCGCCGAACACTCTCAACTCGTCGGGGATGCTGGGCGATGCGCCCGTCGCAATGACGACACGCTTCGCTTCGACGCGCGTATTCGCACCGACGATCAGGCATCCCGGCGATTCGAACCGCGCCTGACCGCGCAACAGCGTTCCTTCCGGAAAGTCCCGCGTTTCCTCGATGACGCCGCTCACGAAGTGATCCCGCTCGCGCCGCACGTAGTCCATCACGCGCGCGGAATCGGCTCGAAGCGCAGCGCCGCCGCCGATGCCGCGCGGCTCGAGCGAGCGTGCGTCGTGCAGGCCGTTGGCGGCGGCGAGCAAAAGTTTCGACGGCATGCAGCCGACCCGCGCGCACGTCGTCCCCAGTTCGCCGCCTTCGATCAACACGGCTTTCGCGCCCGCATCGCGCGCTGCGCGAAATGCGGCCATGCCGGCCGTGCCCGCGCCGATCACGGCGACATCCACTTCGATTGTTTGCATGAGACCGCCGTTTTCGATCGGCCGCATGTCAGCCGTTGTCCGCGAAGCCGGGATAAAGCGTCATCCCGCCATCGACAAAAAGCGTGGTGCCGACGACGTAATCGCTCTCGTCGGATGCAAGCCACACCGCCGCGCGCCCGATATCGTCCACTTCGCCGATGCGTCCGTATGGCACGAGCGTCAGCAGCCGGTCCATCGCTTCCTTCGATGCCCACGCGTCCTGGTTGATCGGCGTGCGGATCGCGCCGGGCGCAATCGAGTTCACGCGAATGCGCTGCGGCGCGACTTCCTGCGCGAGCGATTTCATCAGCATCTGAATGCCGCCCTTCGACGCCGCGTAGTTCACATGGCCGGCCCACGGAATCACTTCATGCACGGAACTCATGCAGATGATCTTGCCGAGCGCCTTCGAGACCGGGCGCGGCCCGCGTCGCTGAAACTCGCGCACTGCGCGTTGCGCCGTCAGGAATTGACCGGTGAGATTCGTATCGATGACCTTGCGCCAGTCGGCGAGCGTCATGTCGGCGAAGGCCGCGTCCTGCTGCAGGCCCGAGTTCGCGATCACGATATCGACGGTGCCGAAACGTTCGATGACGGCCTTGAACATCGCGTCGACGTCGTGTTCGTCGGAAACATCGGCGGCGACCGGCAGCGCTTCGCCGCCAAGCGACGCAATCTCATCGGCGAGCTTTTCGGCAGGCTCCGCGTGCGAGTGATAGTTGACGGCGACGTGCGCGCCCGCTTCGGCGAGCGCCTTCGCGACGCCCGCGCCGATACCCGAACTTGCACCCGTCACGAGCGCGATCTGGCCTGCGAGAGCTTTCTGCATGAATGTCCCTGCTGTCGTGTGAATATCTGGCTCGAGCAAGGGACGCGCCCGCATCACGGCGCGAGCAGTCCCTGATACACCTCGGCGTAGCGCAGCGCCGCCGATTCCCAGCCGAAGTTCTGCATCATCGCGCGCTTGACGACCGCTTTCCACTCGGTGCGGCGTCCCTTGAGCGCGAAAGCCCGGCGGATCGCGGCGACGATGCCCGCACGGTCGAAATGCTCGAATACGAAGCCGGTCGCGAGCCCGTCCGCGAGATTTTCCAGCGAGCAGTCGGCGACCGTGTCCGCGAGCCCGCCCACGCGATGCACCAGCGGCAGCGATCCGTAGGCGAGCGCATAGAGCTGCGTGAGTCCGCAAGGCTCGAAGCGCGAGGGCACCATGACGACGTCGCTGCCCGCGATGATCGAATGCGAGAGCGTCTCGTCGAAACCCAGCACGACCGCGACCGCGCCGGGATGCGCCGCCGCTGCGTTCTTCATGCCGGTTTCGAGCGCCGGATCGCCGGTGCCGAGCACGACGAGCTGTCCGCCGCGCTGCACGATGTCCGGCACCGCCGACAGCAGCAGGTCGAGCCCCTTCTGTTCAGTCAGCCGGCTGACGACGCCGAAGAGCAGGGCATCGTCGTCGCGCGCGAGGCCCACGCGTTCCTGCAGCGCCGTCTTGCACTTGCTCTTGGCGGCGGGCTTGGCGGCGGTGTAGCGCGCGGCGATGGCCTCGTCGATCGACGGACTCCAGATCGTATAGTCGACGCCGTTCAGTATGCCGCTGATATCGTGGGTGCGCGTCTGCAGGAGACCGTGCAGTCCCGCGCCGTGCGCCTGTGTCTGGATTTCCCGGGCGTAGGTCGGGCTGACCGTGGTGATGCGGTCCGCGTAGAACAGCCCCGCCTTCAGGAAGGAAACGTGGCCGTAGAATTCGAGGCCGTCGACCGCGTAGAAGTCGCCCGGCAATTGGAGCACGCCGAATTCCGACGCGGGGAACACGCCCTGATAGGCGAGGTTATGCACGGTCATCACGCTCGCGACATGCGGTGCGCCGTCGCGCTCGAACGCGCGCAGATAGGCCGGCGCGAGGCCCGCGTGCCAGTCGTGCGCGTGGACGATATGCGGCTTCCATTCGGGATCGGCGCCGGTGGCGATGCGCGCGGCGGTCCATCCGAGCAGCGCGAAGCGGCGATCGTTGTCCGCGTACGGGCGATGCGCGGCATCGAGATAGGGATTGCCGGGGCGGTCATAAAAGGCGTCCGCACGCACGACGTAGACGACGACCCCATGCGGCTTCAGCACGCCGCGTTCGAGGCGTACGCCGGCTGCGCCGAATGCGCCGCCGAGATCGGCGACGGGCGTGAGATCGGCGAGGCCCGCGAGCACGGCGGGAAAGCCTGGCAGCACGACGCGCACGTCCATGCCTAACTGCGATTGCGCGAGTGGCAGCGCGCCGGCGACATCGGCGAGTCCACCGGTTTTCAACAGCGGAAACATTTCTGCTGCGACGTGCAGCACGCATACGGTCATTGATCCTCCTGTTGGCTGCGGTTGGTGCTTCACCGCCTTATTGCGGCGCCATGCGAGAAATAGCGGTCGGTCGCGGTTGGCTGTTGTAGCGGCTTATTGTGGCTTCATGCGGCGAAGTAGCGATTGGCGCTTCAGCAGTCTCACTGCGGCTCCGTGCGACGAAGTAGCGGCCGGCCGCAGTTGACACCTGAGCGCGCTACCACAGCCTCATGCGACGAAGTAGCCGCCCTCGCGCCCCGAAAGCGGCAATGCGACTTCGACTCACCGAACGCGCCGAAGCGGCGCTTCAGCGCATACTCCGGCGTCCGGGCAACATCGGTTCTGTCGGTAGTCATCTGGCTTCGCTCGACAGCGCCTGCGAAGCCCAAGCCCAACTACCGCGGCGCAAGCCGATCGAGCGCCTCCCGCGTGACGAGCGTGATCCCCGTCTCGGTGCGGAAAAATCGCGCGGCGTCGTCGTCCGGATCCTCGCCAATGACGAGCCCTTCCGGCACCGTGCATCCCCGATCGACCACCACGCGCTGCAACCGGCAACTTGGCCCTACGGTCACCTGCGGCAACAACACGGCCTCGTTGATGTTGCAGAACGAATGCACGCGCACCGCCGACGAAAACACCGACTTCGACACCTGCGATCCCGATATCACGCAGCCCCCGCACACGAGCAGGTTCGTGATCGCGCCTTGCTGGCCGTTGAGATCGCGGACGAACTTGCCCGGCGGCAGCTGTTCCTGATTGGTCCAGATTGGCCAGTTGCGATCGTAGAGATCGAGCTGCGGAATCGTTGAAGCGAGATCCAGATTGGCTGCCCAATAGGCATCGACGGTGCCGACATCGCGCCAGTACGCCGGCGCGTTCGGATCGGCGTCCGAGGTGACGCAGGACATGCTGAACGGATGCGCGATCGCCCGGCCGCTCGTCACCACGCGCGGCAGGATGTCCTTGCCGAAATCGTGATCCGTGCTCGACGCAGCGATGTTCTCTTCGAGCAGGTGATATAGATACTTCGCGCTGAACACGTAGATGCCCATGCTCGCGAGCGCGATATCCGGCTTGCCGGGCATGGCGGGCGGATCGGCGGGCTTTTCGAGGAAGTCGGTGACGCGGCGGTTTTCATCGACATGCATCACGCCGAAAGCGGTCGCCTCCATGCGCGGCACTTCGATGCAGCCGACCGTGCAGTCCGCGCCGCTCTCGACGTGGTCCAGCACCATGCGCGTGTAGTCCATCTTGTAGACGTGATCGCCCGCGAGCACGATGATGAATTGCGGCGCGATCGACCGGATGATGTCGAGATTCTGGAACACGGCGTCGGCGGTGCCGCGATACCAGCTCGAATCGACGCGCTGCTGCGCCGGCCAGATATCGATGAACTCGTTGAACTCGCCGCGCAGAAAACCCCAGCCGCGCTGCAGATGGCGCAACAGCGAATGCGCCTTGTACTGCGTGACGACCGCGATGCGGCGGATGCCCGAGTTGAGGCAGTTGGAAAGCGCGAAATCGATGATGCGGTATTTGCCGCCAAAGTGGACGGCGGGCTTCACGCGCTTGTCCGTAAGCGGCCCGAGACGCGTGCCGCGCCCGCCGGCGAGCACGATTGCGAGGGTCGACTTTTGCAAATCGGTGCGATTCTTAGACGGCGTCTCCATGTCAGCTCCTGATTTGACTCGGGTTCGTTAATGTCGTGTATGCGGGTGGTGCAGGGGTCCTCGTGTGATGGCCGTGCGTGGGGCGCGGGCGGCGCGCCTTTGCAATCGTTGCATTATCCGGCGCGCATTCGAATTCGTGTGCTGAAGTCGTTCGATTTTTTATTGCGGTGCTGACCGAGATATCCGCAGCGGACCAGTGCACGGCATCGGCGACGGTTCGAGCAAGCATCATGCCGTCGCAGTCGTGCCTGCTGTTGCAGGCGCGCGACTACGCGGCATGCTTTGCCGCAATTTATAACCGCCACACCATGCCGCGGCGCGTCGAGGCACGGCACAATACGGAGCACGTTCAGGCGTCGCCTGCCTGGACGCCCGCCGATCATCGCTCATGCCTCGCCCCGGAATCGCAATATGAATAACGTCCTGAGTATCCAGTCGCACGTCGTCTTCGGGCATGCGGGCAACAGCGCGGCGGTGTTTCCCATGCGCAGGCTCGGCGTCAACGTGTGGCCGCTCAACACGGTGCAGTTCTCGAATCACACGCAATATGGCCGCTGGACCGGCGGCGTGGTGGATGCGGAAGAACTGCAAAGCGTGATCGAAGGCATCGGCGCGATTGGCGTGCTCGGCCGCTGCAACGCGGTGCTGTCGGGCTATCTCGGGGCGACCGAACAAGGACGCGCGGTCGTCGAGATCGTGAAGATGGTGAAGGCGGTGAATCCGCGCGCACTGTATTTCTGCGATCCGGTGATGGGCACGACGGGCGGCTGCACGGTCGCGCCGGGCATCGAAGATTTCCTCGTCACGACGATGCCCACCGTCGCCGACGCGATGATGCCCAACCACACCGAACTCGAGAAACTCGCGGGGCGGACTATCGAAACGGTCGAAGAGGCGGTCGATGCATGCCGCGACGTCATTGCGCGCGGGCCGCGTATCGTACTGGTCAAGCATCTGCTCGATCGCAACAGCCGTGCTGATACCTTTAACATGCTCGCCGTCACCGCGAGCGAAGCGTGGTTCGCACAGCGGCCGTTGTATCCGTTTGCGCGGCAGCCGGTTGGCGTCGGCGATCTGACGAGCGCGGTGTTCGTCGCGCGCACGCTGCTCGGCGATTCGCTGCGCAATGCGCTCGAACATACGCTGGCGGCAGTGAACGCCGTCGTCAAGACAACCTACGATGCCGGCCGCTACGAACTCGAGATCGTGGCTTCGCAGGATGAAATCGCGAAGCCGACGGACCGCTTTCCGGCCATCCGCGTGACGGGCGGCGACGTCGTGCGACGCGGCTAGGCTCCGCACCGGACTCAGGCAGTCGCCGCGGCTGCCATCGCCCGGAAATTCTCTGGCGTAGCGAACGCCAGGTACTGGGCCTGCATCTCGGGCGTGAGGAATTCGAGCATGGTCGAGTTCTCGATCCAAAGCTCGATCACATCGAAGAAATCGTTGCCGCGCGTGCATTGCACGGCGCGCCATCCTTCGCGCTCGCCAATCGCCAATACCTGATCGGCGCTCCGCTTCGTGGCGATTGCCATGTGGAATGCGCTGTATTGAGGGCGGTCTATCGACCCCGCGCCGTAACTTACGCTCGTCTCGTGTCCGCCGCCCGGCGTGATGACGCGATCGCCCGGATAGACCTCGATGATGGTGCCGCGATCGTCGCCGGCCACGGCCATCCAGGCATCGGGAAACGGCGAGAAAGGCGCGGCGAAGCCGTCCCATAGTTCGGCGAGCACATGAGCGACGTGCTTCGGATCACGGGCGGGAATGGATGCGTGGAAGATCATGGGGAGCGCTCCGGTCGGGATGAGGAGACTGCGCGGGCGATGCTTTCATGCGGCTGTCAGCGCTGTCAATTGGCGTTTTCGGACGAGTTGCGGATTAATACTTTATTTTGTCTTCCGCCGTCGAGCAGTATGAACATATGAACGATTAAAACCGCGATAAAATCCGCCCGCACTGGAATATGGGGACATTTCTACTTGCGACTGCGCAGCTTGAACGTTACGCTTCGTCTCACCGGCGAATTCGCTCGCCGAAATGCGTTTCTATTAATCACCGTATTCGTGATTGATTAACCCGCGCCCGTCAGGGCGTTATTCCGTGGCCTTCGGCACAGGTCCGGCTAAATCGACCGAATGTCCAGGCCATACACGGCAAAACTTGCGTGCATGAGACCCGCGCCCGGAGCGAAACGAACCGTTTCGTCTGTCTTATGCCGTTTTCAATGGTTTTGCGAGTGTGCTCGATTCACGCGGACAAGGCATGCATGCGCATGCCGTCGAATGCGTTGTGCGTTTAAAGCGTACCTCGCCACAAGAGTTTGATTAACGAAAAGCGGAGTTGAGACATGAAAGAAGGAAAGCATGCTTATTGGATGAGCGCAATTGCTTCGGCGGCGGCGCTCGTCGTACTGGCCGGTTGCGGCGGCGGAGGTGATTCGTCGAGCGCGAGTTCGCCCTCGGGCGCGAGCTCGCCCTCGGGCGCAAGCGCGCCCTCCGGCGCCAGCACCCCGACGACGACCACGCCCACGCTCGCCGCAGCGACACCCGTGATCGACGGCAGCACGATCGGCGCCGCGCAATGGCCCGATGGCTCGACGGCGACCGGCGGCGCGGGCCAGGCGGTCGGCGGCCTGAGCTGCGCACCGGCAGGCGCGTCGTACACCTATTCCCATCTTTCCATCTATCAGAACGGCAAGCAGCTCGCGCTGCCCGCCAACATTGGCACGTTGGGCTCGAGCCTCACTCTGCAGCGCGGCTGCGTCTATCCGGTCCACACCGACGACGCCAGCGGCAAGATCCGCATCGATGCGACGACCAACACGCAATACACGCTCGGCCAGTTCTTCGCGGTCTGGGGTGAGACGCTGTCGGCGACGAACGTCGCAGGCGTGACGGGACCGGTCACGGCATGGGTGAACACGGGCGGGACGCTCACGAAGTACACGGGCGATCTCGCGAGCCTCGTGCTGCCGCGCAACGGTGAAGTGACGCTGGAAGTCGGCACGCCGCTCACGCAGATTCCGACCTATGCGTGGACCGATCCGCCGCCGCTCGCCACTACGCCGATCACGCTGACTTACGGCGGCACGGTGGGCACCCTGTATTGGCCGAACGGCGCGACGTCGACGGGCGGAACCGGCTCGCCGGTGGATGGCGTGGTCTGCGCATCGGGGATGGCCGAAACGTACCACGTGCATACGCATCTCGCGATCGTCTATAACGGGCAAACGCGTGCGCTGCCGGCGAACATCGGGCTTCCCGGCTCGTGCAACTATGAGCTGCACACGCACGACAACACCGGCATCATTCACGTCGAGACGCCCAACAACAAGCGCTTCACGCTGGGTCAGTTCTTCGACATCTGGGGTGAGCCGCTCACGACGACGAACGTCGCGGGCCTGACCGGAGACGTGGTGGTCTACATCCGCGACAACGGCGACATCCGGCGCTATATGGGCGATCCGCGCAACATCCAGCTCGGTTCGCTGCGCGAGATCACGCTGCAGGTCGGCACGCCGCCCATCGGTTCGATCGCTCAGTACAACTGGTACGAAGCGCAATAAGCGCGTGACGTGAGCTTGCAGGACGAAGCCGCCGTTTCATACGGCGGCTTTTTCTTTGCGCCAAAAAAAAGCCGCCTGGGGTGGTAGGCGGCGAGAGCGCGTCCGTTGCGAGACTGTCCCTGTCGGGGAACGGACGCGTGAGGAGACAACTGGACCTCGGTCAGTATGGCAAACGCCGATGACCGGCTCAATCGTCTGTTTGAAGCAGTGCGTTTCGGTTCGGCCCGATTATGCCGATGCCCCGATACGCCGCCGCGCGATCGCGATGAAGCAAGCGATCCGTACTGAAACGGCGGCATGGGCCGTTGCCGTTCAGCGGTTCAAATCAGCATTCGTTCGACGGCGCCAGTCGCGGGTAACCCGGCTGCGCGGAATCGATCGTCGTCACGCATGCACCATCGGGAAGATCGAGCGTGCTGTCGATGTCGCGCTTTACGCCTTCGCGCATCTGAATGCTGTAGCGATAGACCTTGGCCGTCGGCTCCGGGCTTTTGTCGAAGAGGCTCGTCAGGTCGAAGCTCAGTCCCGCACCGGCTCCGACGCCGCTCCATCCGCCGCCGCCGATGCCGCCCGCGCCCACGCCGACCGTCGGCGCAGACGACGATGCCGCACCGGTCGCGACCGTCGTCAGATATTGCTTGCCGGCGACACGGCCGCTCGCGAGCTTCGCATCGGGCGGCATCGCCGTGGATGCGCCCGGTCCGCTCGCGCATGCCGCGAGCAGCGCCAGCCCGGCAGCGGCGACGCCTGCGCGCGCCACGCGTTTCAAAATGCGTTGGTTAGAATTCGTCACAGCTTGATTGACCCTTGATTGACCCTCTGTTCTCGCCGGCGTCGGCGTCGGGCAAAAAAATGCCGCCCGTGAAAGGGCGGCTGGTCGATGCAGGCCATGAGTGCGGCCCGCTGCCATGCCGGGCCAGCGTGCGCTCCCGAGGGGACGATGGCGCGGCGCTATGGTGCAGGAACGCGCCGGCCGTTTGAACCAGACTGGTCCTATTCCCAACGCGCGTTGCGAGGAATCAGCCCTTGATCAGATAGTCGACGATCGCATCGCAGACGCGGCCGAACATCTGCGTGCCGGTGACGGTCGGACAGCCGCGCGCGCGGGCCGCTTCGATGAACGGCGTAAGCGGCGGCTTGGTCACGACATCGCCGACAAAGGTCGTCGGGGCAAGGCGGGAGACGTCGATCGGAAGCGGATCGCCGGGCCGCATCCCCGCCGGCGACGCATTCACGACGATGTCGTAGGTCTCCGCGCCCGCGTCATCGGCGATGCCGACCGCGCCGCGCCCGAGCGATGCGAGCCGCGAGGCGAGGGCGTCGGTGCGCGCCGCATCGAAATCGCGGATGGCGAGCGACGCCACGCCCGCCTCGACGAGCGCATGACCGATCGCCGAGCCCGCGCCGCCCGCGCCGATCAGCAGCGCGCGCTTGCCCTGCGGCTCGCAGCCCGCATCCCCGAGCGCCGCGACCATCGCGACGCCATCCGACATGCCGCCGTGCCACGTGCCGTCGGCGTTGCGCCGGAGCATGTTCGTCGCCCCGAGAAAGGCGGATTCGCTCGCGAGGGTGCCGCAATACTTCGTCGCGTTGAACTTGTGCGGCACCGTGATGATGACGCCATCCACGTTTTGCATCCGCGTGACGCCCGCGAAGAATGCGTCGAGGTCGGCGGGCGCGACGTGCGCGGGAATCACGATGGCGTCGCGTCCGGCGGCGCGCAATGCCGCTGTCACGCCGGAAGGCGAGCGCACCTGCGCGATCGGATCGCCGACGATGAAGTAGACGCGCGTTGCGCCGCTCAAGCCCGCATCGAGCGATGCAGAGAAGGTTGTGTCCTGCGCCATGCTTTCGATGTCTCCTGTGAAGCGCCCGTCGTGGAGCGTGCGAGCGCGTGATGTCTCGATGAAAAAATTCGTCAACGCGTGGACGAAACTGTAGTTGAAAACGGAATAGGATTCAACAAAACGCTTTTTTCCTGTGAGGCAACTAACCGTCGACCTTTTCCAACTACAGCGAATCGGAGGAGCACACGCATGATCAAGAAACGGCTGGCAATTGCAGGCGCGGGAGCCATCGGACGGATGCACATGGAGCGCGCGCGTCTGCATCCTGATTGCGAAGTGATCGCGGTGGCGGACCCGTCGGCGGGAGCGCAAGCGTTTGCGCAAGAGCACGGCGCAAGCTGCTTCTCCGCCGTCGACGCAATGCTCGACGCCGCATCGCCCGACGGCGTGATCGTCGCGACGCCGAACGCCACGCACGTCGAAGCGGGCCTCGCGTGCATCGCGCGCGGGATCCCGGTGCTGATCGAAAAGCCAATTGCCGATACGGTCGAACAGGCGCGCGTGCTCGTCGATGCCGCCAGTCGCGCGGGCGTGCCGCTTCTGGTCGGTCATCATCGGCGGCATAGCCCGATTCTGCGGCGCGCACGCGAAATCGTCGCGAGCGGGCGTATCGGCAAGCCGGTGTCCGCTAATGCGCTCGCGACGTTCTACAAGCCCGATCCTTACTTCGATATCGACTGGCGCAGGCAGGCCGGCGGCGGACCAGTGCTGATCAACCCGATCCACGACATAGACATGATGCGGTTCCTGCTCGGCGAAATCGCCGAAGTGCAGGCGCTGACGTCGAGCGCGGTGCGCGGCTTCGAGGTTGAAGACACGGCCGCGGTGCTGCTGCGCTTCGAGAATGGCGCGCTCGGCACGCTGACGGTGTCGGACTGCGCGGTGTCGCCGTGGAACTGGGATCTGGGGGCCGGCGAGGCGGCGCACTATCCGCGGCAGAGCGTGAATACGCACTTCGTCTCCGGCACCGATGCGTCGCTCGCCTTGCCGCAGCTCGATGTCTGGGAGTATCGCGGGCAGAAGGGTTGGCACGATCCGCTGACCATCGAGCGCACCGCGCCGCATGCCGGCGATCCCTATCACGAGCAATTGCGCCATTTCGCGGCGGTGATCGACGGCAAGGAAACGCCGCTCTGTTCCGGCCATGACGGCGCGCGCACGCTCGCCGCGACGCTGGCGGTGCATCGGTCGGCGAGCGCGCGCGCGCCGGTCGCACTGGCGTACTGACCCGGTATCGCAAAAAAGCGCTTGGCACGAGCTGCTATTGTGGAATAGCATTCCACAATCGGATACGGTTCCAAGAAGGGGCGAAAGATGGTGGAGACGGTAGCGAGCCTGAGCGGCAACGAATTATTCGATGTGGTCGTCATCGGCGCGGGCGGCGCGGGCATGTCGGCGGCGCTGTTTGCAGCGATCGACGGCGCGCGCGTGCTGCTCGTCGAAAGCACGGAATACGTCGGCGGAACGACTGCCTATTCGGCGGGCACAACATGGATTCCCGCGTCGATGCACATGGCGAGCGTCAATCGCGACGATTCGCAGGCGACGGCGGAAGCCTTTCTGAACCGTGCCGTCGGGGCACGCAGCAGCGCCGCGATGCGCCGCGCGTTTCTCGACGCCGGGCCGAAGGCGGTCGCGCATATCGAAGCAAACTCCGATGTGAAATACCGGGCGCGCCCGTTCCATCCCGACTACCTCTCGGAACTCGAAGGCTCGACGCTCTGCGGCCGTGCGCTGGAGCCGCTGCCTTTCGACGGCCGCAAGCTGGGCCGCGCATTTGCGCTGATTCGTCCGCCGATTCCCGAGTTCACCGTGCTGGGCGGGATGATGATCGACCGCGACGACATCGGGCATCTGCTCAACATGACGAAATCGCTCGCGTCGTTCAAACATGCGGCGAAGCTGCTGGCGCGACACGCACGCGACCGGATCGGGTCGCCACGCGGCACGCGGCTCGTGATGGGCAACGCGTTGATCGGCCGTCTGCTTCATTCGCTGATGCAGCGCGGCGTCACCGTGCTGACTCGCACGACGGTCGGAGCACTGCATACAGGCAAGCGGGGCGTCGAGGGCTTAACCCTCGCTCAGGGCGCCGAGCGGCGGCGCGTTTCGGTGACGGGCGGCGTGATTCTCGCGAGCGGCGGCTTCAATCGTCATGCCGCGCGGCGTGCCGATATGCTGCCCGGCGCCGATGCCGCATGGTGCCCAGGCGCGCCCGGGCATACCGGCAACGCGCAGGATCTCGCGCTTGCCGCAGGCGCGCGGTTTGGCGAGGGCGCGTTGTCGCACGCGTTCTGGGCGCCGGTTTCCGTGCGCAAACGAGCCGACGGCACAACCGCCGTGTTCCCGCACTTTCTGATGGATCGCGGCAAGCCGGGCATGATCGTCGTCGATGCCAGCGGCAGGCGCTTCCTGAACGAGAACACGTCGTATCACCTGTTCGGCATCGCGATGCAGGAAGCACATCGCACGAGGGCGTCGGTGCCGGCGTACCTCATTGCGGATTCCGAAGGAATTCGTAAGTATGGGCTTGGCATGGTGCGTCCCGGCGGCAAAGGACTTCAACCTTTCATCGACGATGGCTATCTCACGCAGGCCAGCTCGCTCGACGAACTCGCAGCGAAGCTCGGCATCGACAAGACAGGGCTTGCGGATAGCGTCGCGCGCATGAATCGTTATGCCGAAACAGGCGTCGATCCGGACTTTCAGCGCGGCACGACCGACTATCAGCGCGCGAACGGCGACGCCAACTGGACAGGCCCGAATCCTTGTCTCGGCCCGATTGCACAAGCGCCGTTCTACGCGGTGCGGCTTTATCCCGGCGATATCGGCGCGGCGACGGGGCTCGTCACCGACACGAACGCCCGCGTGCTGAATCGCGACGATCAGCCGATCGGCGGCCTCTACGCGTGCGGCAACGACATGCAGTCGGTGATGGGCGGCGTCTATCCGGGGCCGGGCATCACGCTCGGGCCGGGGCTGGCTTTTGCGTATTTGGCTGGCCGGCATGCGGCGGCGCGGGCGGCATCGCCGGAAGCCAGTCATGCGGTTGCGCGCGAGGAAACGCGAGCGCAGAGATCATGAGCGCGCTGCAATGCGACGTCCTCGTGCTCGGATCGGGCGCAGGCGGCCTGTCCACGGCGGTCACATCAGCTACGCTGGGTTTATCAGTCATCCTATGCGAAAAGGAAGACGTGTTCGGCGGCACGACCGCGTGGTCGGGCGGCTGGATGTGGCTTCCATGTAATCCGCTCGCGAGGCGCGGCGGTATCGTCGAACATGCCGATGCACCGCGCACCTATCTGCGCAACGAACTCGGCAAGCACTACGATGCCGGGAAAGTCGATGCGCTGATCGAGCACGGCCCGCGCATGATCGAGTTCTTCGAGCGGAATACGTCGATGCGTTTCATCGACGGCAATCGCATTCCCGACTTTCACACGACGCAAGGCGCGGGCAGCGGAGGCCGCTCCGTGTGCGCGATGCCGTTCGATGGCCGCGCGCTTGGCCCGCTCATCGACAAGCTTCGTCCGCCGCTCACGGAGATGACGATCAGCGGCATGGCGATCGCATCGGGACAAGATCTCACGCATTTCTTCAACGCGACGCGCTCGGCGCGCTCCGCGTGGCACGTGACGAAGCGCTTCGCCGCCTTTGCGATGCACAAGCTGCGCCATGGCCGCTCGATGCATCTCGTGAACGGCAACGCGCTCGTCGCGCGTCTGTTGAAGTCTGCCGCCGATCGCGGCGTGCGGCTGGAAACGCGTGCAAAGGCCGTCGATTTGATACGCGATGGCGCACGCGTGACCGGCGCGCGCGTCGAGATGAATGGCGTGCTGAAAGACGTGATCGCGCGACGAGGCGTCGTGCTGGCGTGCGGCGGCTATCCGCACGACCGCGCCCGCCGCGCGCGCACCTTCGCGTACACGCCATCGGGCGATGAACACTGGTCCGCTGCGCCGCGCAGCAATACAGGCGACGGCGTGCGCATCGGCGAAGCGGCCGGCGCGCATTTCGACGCATCGATGAAGGCGCCGGCGGCGTGGGCGCCCGTATCGCTCGTGCCGAAGCGCGAACGTGATGCGGTCGCGTTCGCGCATCTCATCGAGCGGGCAAAGCCGGGCTTGATCGCGGTGACGCGGGCCGGGCGGCGCTTCGTGAACGAGGCGTCGTCGTATTACGACTTCGTCTCGGCGATGATCGACGTCACGCCGCCTGGCGAGGAAGTATGCGCGTGGCTCGTCTGCGATCACCGGTTTCAACGGCGCTACGGGCTGGGCGCGGCGAAGCCGTTCCCGTTCCCGCTGCATCGCCATGAGCGCGCCGGCTATCTGAAAACCGCGCCGACGATCGAGGCGCTCGCCCGCCAGTGCGGCGTCGACGCCCACGCATTGAGCGAAACCATCGCGGCCTACAACGCGCATGCGAAAGACGGCGCCGATCCGCAGTTCCACAAAGGCTCGACGCCCTACAACCGCATACAGGGCGATGCGTCGCACGAGCCGAATCCGTGCGTCGCGCCGATCGTCGATGGTCCGTTTCACGCGGTCAAGGTACTGCCCGGCAGTCTGGGGACCTTCGCGGGCCTCGCCTCCGATGCGCGCGCCCGCGTTCTCGATGAGACCCGCACGCCGATTCCCGGCCTCTACGCCGTGGGCAACGACGCGGCCAGCATGATGGGCGGCCACTATCCGGCGGGCGGCATCACGCTCGGACCGGCGATGACGTTCGGCTATCTCGCGGGCCACGACCTCGCTCGTCCCGCCGATACCGATATCGACGCCGATACCGATAACGCATTTTCTCTATCCAGTCACGCAAGGACGATCCCATGAATCTGTACGACACAGTCACGCTCACCGTGAAGATCGGCGCCAACGCGCAGGTGTTCGAGCACATTCAGGCAAGCGCCGCGCAGCCCGGTTCGACGCTGCTCGGCTGCTGGTATTCCGATATCGGCGCGCTCGGCAAGGTGATGGTGCTGCGCGGCTTCGAATCGGAAGCGGCGCTGATCGGCGAACGCAGGCGGCTTCTTCTCGAAGGCAATCCGTTCGGCTGCGGCGAGTTCGTCACCGATGTCGAAGTGAACAGCTACGCGATGTTCCCGTTTCTCCCGCCGATCCAGCCCGCTGAACACGGCGGCATCTACGAGATGCGCGTCTATGGCACGAAGCTGGCGAGCCTGCAGCACACCATCGACGCGTGGGAGAAGGCCGTCCCCGAGCGCACGAAGCGCTCGCCGCTGATCGGCGCGATGTTCGCACTCGACGGCGCGGTGCCGCGCTTCCTCAACATCTGGCCGTACAAGTCGGTGGACGAGCGCTCGCGCATTCGCGCGGAAGCGGTGAAAGACGGCATCTGGCCGCCGAAGGGCGGGCCGGCGCATCTCACGACGATGGAATCGACCATCTACGTGCCCGCGCCGTTTTCGCCGCTGCGCTGAGGATCGCGACATGACGACGCCAACACGCAAACTGTCGCTTTCCGCACTCACGGTGCTCGAACTGACGCCGCCGCAGATGGTCGAGTGCGCGGCGCGGGCGGGTTACGATTTCGTCGGCCTGCGGCTCTTGCCCGCGACGGACACGGAGGTTCGGCACGAGATCATCGGCGCGACGCGGCTCAAGCGCGAAACGCTCGCGGCGCTGCGCGACACCGGCATCCGCGTGCTCGATGCCGAAATTCTGCGGCTCCAGCCCGATACCGATGTGACCGCGTACGAGCCGATGCTCGAGACCGCCGCCGAACTGGGCGCGCACTTCGTGCTGGTCGCGGGCAACGATCGCGATGAGGCGCGCACCGTCGACCGGCTCGCGCAACTGTGCGATATCGCCAGGCCCTACGGTCTCGCGCCGAGCCTGGAGCCGATGCCCTGGACCGACGTGAAGGACATCGAGCAAGGCGCGCGCATCGTGAAAGCGACGGGGCGCGCGAACACCGGGCTGGTCGTCGATCCGATTCACTTCGACCGCGCGGATTCGTCCGTCGATGCGTTGCGTGCGCTGCCGCGTGAGAATTTCGGCTATCTCCAGTTCTGCGACGCGCCCGCCGAGCGCCCGGCCGATCTCGCGACGCTGCTGCATCAGGCTCGCTGCGCGCGGATGATTCCGGGCGAAGGCGCCATCGACCTTGCTGGCATTCTTCGCGCGCTGCCGGACGACTTGCCGATTTCCATCGAAGCGCCGATGGACGAATGGGCCAAGACCGCGACGGCGCTCGAGCGCGCAAAGCGTCTGCGGGAAGCGACGATAACGGTGCTCGACGCGACGTACGGTTGAATTCCGCGGTGGAATCGTGTTCTCATTCCGAACAGGACATTTCGAACGAGAAACTAAATGGCAGGAAACCTCGAGCGCGCGTTGTCGATCATCGAATTGCTCGCGAAGAACGGCGGGCGCATGCCGCTCGCGACCATCGCGGATACGCTCAACATTCCGCGCAGCGGCACGCATCGGCTGCTCGCGATGCTGATCGACGAGGGCTACGTGCGTCAGGACAAGGATCACGGCGAGTACATGCTCGCGCTGAAGCTTGTGTCGCTCGCGCTCATCTATCTGTCGACGGGCGGCGTGCTCGATGTCTCGCAGCCGGTGCTGGACCGTCTCGCGGCGGCATCGGGGGAACTGGCGCGGCTCGGCGTCGTCGAGGACGATCACATTACGTTCGTCGGCAAGGCGCAGGGCGCGAAGTCCGGCCTGCGCTACGACCCCGACATGGGCAGCCAGCCACCGCTGCATTGCACGGCGAGCGGGCAGGCGTGGCTGTCGTCGTTGTCGGACGAAGAGGCGCTCGCCCTCGTGTCGAAGCAGGGCGGCCTAGGTAAGCCGGGACAAGGCGGCCCGAAGGCGCCCAAGACCATTCAGCAATTTCTCGCCGAGCTGCACGCCGCCCGAAAGCGCGGCTATGGCATCGCGAGCGAGACGTACGAGGCCGGCATGACGTCGATGGCCGCGCCGATTCATCATCCGGTGACGGGCGCGGTGGTCGGCGTCGTGAGTCTCGCGGGACCGACGAGCCGCCTGCCCGACGCACGTCTGAAGGAACTTGCGCCTGCGTTGCTGGAGGCGGCGTCGGATATGGGGGCCGCGACGTTGAGCTCGCCGTACTTCAAGCGTTCCGCGATGAAGGCCGATGCTCCCGAACCGGCGCGCACGGAAGGAAAGAAGCGCAAGACGGCGGTTTGACCGCGATTGGCCGAACGGTCGTCGACCGTGCAGTATCATGGTTTGCGCGACTCGAAGTCATCACGTCGCGCACGCGCGCCAGCGTCATATGTTCGACTGAAGCGCCTCACAGAAACGCATCCAGGAGACCTCCGTGCAACGAGTCGATCCCGCTGCCTTCACTCCCGAACTCGCCGTCGATGCCCTTTTGAACGGTCCCGGCGCCATCTGCGTGCGAGGCTTGTTCAGCGCGGCGCAGGTCGACGAAGCGCGGCGGATCGTCATGGCGCAGTCCGACGATCGCGCGCAGACGATCACGCATTTTCAGGGGCAGGCCGCGCAAGACGACACGCTGCATTTGCAGCGCCGCGTATGGAACCTGCTCGCGAAAGGCGACGTGTTCTCGCAGATGGCCGAGCAGGAAAGCATCGTCGCGGCGATGCGGCGCTTTCTCGGCGACGACTTCATCATGGGCTCCATCGCGGCAAACCGCATTCTGCCAGGCGGGCCGGGACAGGAGCCGCACATCGACTATCCGTACTGGGACTATCACATGCCCGCTACGTTTCCGGTCGGCATCAACGCGAGCTTTCCGCTCAACGCACAAGTGACCATTCCGCTCGATCCGTTCACCGCCGAAACCGGCGCAACGGCGTTCGTGCCGCATACGCAGCATACGCTTCGGTATCCGAACGAAAATGATCGCTTCTACGAGCGGGCGGCACGCATGGAGGCGGAACCGGGCGACGCCATCGTGTTCTTCGGCGCAACGTGGCATTGCGCGATGCCCAATCACAGCACGCGCGACCGCAGCGCCGTCCTGATCCAATACCTGCCGAAATTCGTGAAGCCGATGGAAGACCTGCGCGCGATGGTCGGCGAAGCGTTCGTGAAGCGCGCGAGCAAGACGATGCGCCAGTTGCTCGGACTGAACTACCCGTATCCGCAAAACCTCGAAGCCATCGAACGGGCCACGAACGCTGAAGGCCGAACGAACGCGAAACGCTACTGAGCGGCGGGCGGCACGCCGCCGCCGGTCGCCATCCAGAGCACTTCCGCGTCATCCTCGCTGGTTGAAATCGCGGCGTGACCCGTGCGGCTGTCGAAGTAGAGACTGTCGCCGGCGTTCAGATGCGTCGGCGCGTACAGTTCCGAATAAAGACACACGCTGCCGCTGATTACATAGAGGAATTCCTCGCCTTCGTGACGGCCCCAGTCGTCGAACGCGTCGAGCGTGTGCGCCGAGATGCGGATGCGAAACGGCAGCATCGCCTTGTGGGCGAGATCGGTGGCGAGCAATTCCATCTGATAGCCGCGATACGCATGGCGCTGGCCTTCGTTGCGGCGCGTGAGCGCGCGGCGGCCGCTCGCGGTAGGCGCGCTCGCGCTGCCGAACAGTTCGCCCAAATCGATCCGCAAGCCGCGCACGATCTTCTGCAATACGTCGAAAGTCGGCGACATCAGCCCGTTTTCGATCTTCGACAAGGCCGAGCGCGACACGCCGCATAGCCGGCTCGCGGTTTCGAGCGTCATGTTCTGCGCGACGCGGGCCTGTCTCACTCTGCGCCCGAGATCGGCGAGAGACGCTTCGGGCGAGTGGTTCATGGGGACGGTGTTCATGGGGGCGAGGCGCGTTTTGTTTCCGATAATACATCAGCGCCCGGCCGGCCGTCCGGACTGGAGAAAACCCGAATATTGGCTGCATTGTGAGCGCGGACAACGGCGAGTATAGTCTCCGGACAGCGAAAAGTTTCTGATCAGAAACACGCGGCGCCTCTCAACGCATCGGCTTCAAAAGGACTTCATCGTGGACGCTCAATCGATTCTTTCCGACCTCGGCGTCAGCAGCCTCGTCGCTGACGGCGACATCGCCGTGACTTCACCGATCACGGGCGAAGTCATCGGGCGCGTGAAGCGTCACACGTCCGCGCAGGTCGACACCACCCTCGCGAACGCGCGCACCGCCTTCACCGCGTGGCGCAATGTGCCCGCGCCGCGCCGTGGCGAACTCGTTCGATTGCTCGGCAATCGCCTGCGCGAGAAGAAGGCGGCGCTCGGGCGGCTGGTGTCGCTCGAAGCGGGCAAGATTCTTCAGGAAGGCCTCGGCGAAGTGCAGGAGATGATCGATATCTGCGACTTCGCCGTGGGCCTGTCGCGGCAGTTGTACGGGCTCACGATCGCGTCCGAGCGCCCGGGGCACCGGATGGCGGAGACGTGGCATCCGCTGGGCGTCTGCACCATCATTTCGGCGTTCAATTTTCCGGTCGCGGTGTGGTCGTGGAATGCGGCGCTCGCACTCGTCTGCGGCAACGCGGTCGTGTGGAAGCCGTCCGAGAAGACGCCGCTTACCGCGCTCGCGGTCGATCGCATTTTGCGCGACGCCATCGAGGAATTCGGCAGCGCGCCTGAGGGCCTGGCGTCGGTCGTCATCGGCGATCGCGACATCGGCGCGCAACTGGTCGCGGACAAGCGTTCGGACATCGTCAGCGCGACGGGCAGCACGGAGATGGGCCGCGCGGTGGGTGTTGAAGTGGCGCGGCGCTTCGGACGCCCCATTCTGGAACTCGGCGGCAACAACGCGGGCATCGTCTCGCAGACGGCGAATCGCGATCTCGCGCTGCGCGGCATTCTCTTTTCGGCGGTCGGCACGGCGGGGCAGCGCTGCACATCGCTGCGGCGTCTGTTCGTGCATGACAGCATCTACGATGAAACCGTCGCGCGCCTCAAGGACCTCTACGCGAAAGTCCCGGTCGGCAATCCGCTCGAAGCGGGTGTGCTGATGGGGCCGCTCATCGACGTGCAGGCGTTCGCTCGCATGCAAGATGCAATCGAGCAGGCCAAGGGCGAGGGCGGCAAGGTCTCCGGCGGCGAGCGCGTGGCGGTGGACGGTTGCGAAGGCGGCTATTACGTGCGTCCGGCGCTCGTCGAAATGCCGGCGCAAAGCGAGATCGTGTTGAAGGAAACGTTCGCGCCGATTCTCTACGTGATGCGCTACACCGATTTCGACGAAGCCATCGCCGCGAATAATGCCGCCGTGCATGGCTTGTCGTCTTGCGTCTTCACCACCGACTTGCGCGAGGCCGAACGCTTCCTGGCGGCGTCGGGGAGCGACTGCGGCATCGCGAACGTGAACATCGGGCCGAGCGGCGCGGAAATCGGTGGCGCATTCGGCGGCGAAAAGGAAACCGGCGGCGGACGCGAATCCGGTTCCGACGCATGGAAGGCGTACATGCGGCGCGCGACGAACACCATCAATTACTCGTCGGAATTGCCGCTTGCGCAGGGCATCGACTTCAACCTCGGCTGACGCATTCACTCGCGACGGGGGCGGCGTGGCATCTCATGTGGTGATCGTCGGTGGCGGGGTGATCGGCAGTTCGGCGGCGTATTTCCTGCGCGCATCGGACCCGAGCGTGCAAGTGACCGTAATTGAGCGCGATCCGACTTACGCGCGCTCGTCGTCGGCGTTGTCGGCGGCGTCGATCCGGCAGCAGTTTTCCACGCCGCTTTCGGTGCGGATGTCGCTCTACGGTATCGAGTTCCTGCGTGCGGTCGGCGAGTGGCTCGAAGTGGATGGCGAGCGTCCTTGCATCGATTTGCACGAGGGCGGCTATCTCTTTCTCGCGACGCCTCCCGGCGAAGCGACGCTGCGCGAGAACCATGCGATGCAGCGCGATCTCGGCGCGGATATCTCGTTGCTCGATCCCGCCGGCCTGCGCGCGCGCTTTCCGTGGCTGAACACCGACGACCTCGCCGCGGGCGCGTTCGGTGAAAGCGGCGAGGGCTGGTTCGACGGCTACGGGCTCGTGCAGGCGCTGCGACGAAAGGCGCTATCGCTCGGTGCGCGCTACGTCGCGGCGGAAGTGACTGGCATCGAACGCGAAGGCCGGCGCGCCACGCGCGTGCGTGCATCCAACGGCGAAGCGTATGCCTGCGATGTCGTCGTCAATGCGGCGGGCGCATGGTCGCGTTCGCTGGCGGCGATGCTCGACATCGACATTCCCGTGCGTGCGCGGCGGCGCAGCATCTTCAATGTATCGTCGCCCGCGAAGCTCGAGCGTAGTCCGCTGCTCATCGACCCGACCGGCGTGTATTTTCGGCCCGAGGGACGCACCTATATTTGCGGCGCTTCGCCCGCCGCCGATAACGACCCCGATGACCTTCCGCTCGACGAAGTGGATCACGCGCTTTTCGATGACGTCATCTGGCCCGCGCTCGCGCATCGCGTGCCGCAATTCGAGGCCTTGCGCGTCGAGCATTGCTGGTCCGGCTATTACGAATACAACGTGCTCGATCAGAATGCGATTATCGGCGCGCATCCGGGCATCGATAATTGCATCTTTGCCAGCGGATTTAGCGGGCACGGTCTTCAGCACGGTCCGGCGACGGGGCGCGGCATTAGCGAACTGATTTTGCACGGCCGCTATACGACGCTCGATTTGTCGCCGCTTGGCTGGGCGCGCATTATCGAGGGAAGGCCGATTGTCGAGAAAAACGTCGTGTAAAAGCGATCGTTTAAAATGCCGTCGCCGCGAACGGGCAGGCATCATTCTGGCTGGCTTGAAGACAGGCGGAATCGTTATCGAGGTCAGGCAATTGAGAAGCGTCCGCCAGGCGCGCATTTTTTAAATCATCCGCACAGTTTCGGACTGCGTCCATCAATGAAATCCACTAGGGCCACTTGGCCCGTAGAAGCGCATTCTGGAACTGTTAAGGAAAAAGGAGGCGAAAGATGGATGTTCGATCAAATATGTCCAACACGCGTTCTGCGGAATGGATGGAAGACTCCGAAGCACCGGGCGATACGACGGCTCATGCGTCGCATCGTTCCAGCCAGGTCAGTGGCGAGCCGGAATATGTTGCCGAAATTTGCGGCCGTTTCGCCGGCGAAAAAGCAGACGAGGAACAAAAGTCTTGCGTGGTTCGGGGATATAACTAATCGTTTTACGACGTAATGACTTGCGCGCGCTATCGCTATTTAGCGGGGCGCGCAAGGGCGGTTGCCCCTAGTCCAGATCAATTCGCGCTTTGACGCGAAGTTTCTCTAATTCCTGCGGCCCCGAATCTCGCCAAACTGCCGTCGCACATAACGCAGCGCACAGGCACGGCGACACGATGGCACAATCCCTTGCATCGGATCATTGAGACGACCACGCATCTTGTCGTCCACGGCAATTACGACGCAGGGAGACTGTAGCTTGGCGAATCTGGATCTCGACAATCCTTTCCTCGAAGCGCTCGGCGCGACGCTGACCGAATGGCGCGCCGGCTACGCCGAATTCACGATGCCCATTCACGCGGGCCATCTGAACCGTCAGCGCATCCTTCAGGGTGGCGCAATCGCCACGCTGCTGGATGTCGCCTGTGGTTACACCGGCCTGTTCACGACCGGCTCGACACCCATACACGGCTTCACGTTGTCGCTGACGGTGAACTATCTCGATCGCGGCATCGGCGACAAGGTCGTGGCGAAGGGCTTTCTCGAACGGCAGGGCCGGTCGGTGTACTTCGCGCGTGGCGAAGCGTGGGTCGATGGCCGGCTCATGATCGCGAGCGCGCAGGGTACCTTCAAGTACGCGCGGTGAACAAACAGGATGCGGCGAATGGCATGCGGCATGCAATGCGCTGCATGCCGCATGCAAAATGCCAACTCAGTGAGCCAGCATCCGTCGGCAATGCCGCGCAATCTGCCGCTCTTCGTCCGTTGCTACGACACGATGTTCGGCATGCAAAAAACCAAGACCATCGAGTATTTGCGTGCGGATCGCCTCAGCATGTTCGCCGATTCCGCCGCTGAAGACGATCAGATCGACGCCGCCCAGCAGCGCCGCATACGCGCCGATGTGTTTGCGGACTGCCGCGCAGAACACGTCGATCGCGAGCGCGGCGTCCGCATCGCCACGGTCGCGACGCGCGAGCAGCCCTTCCATGTCGTCATCGGAACCGGATAGCCCCTTCATGCCGCTTGCGCGATTGACGAGCGTTTCCAGCGCGTCCGCATCGCGCGCTTCGTGGCGCAGAAGGTGAATGAGCACGCCCGGATCGAGATCGCCGCTGCGCGTGGCCATCGGGATGCCGCCGGTCGGCGTCATGCCCATCGACGTATCGACGGAGCGGCCATCTTTCACGGCGCACAGGCTCGCGCCGGAGCCCAGATGCGCGATCACCACCCGCGAAGGCAAGCGCGCGCCGAGCGTGTTCACGATCGACTCGTACGACAGCCCGTGAAAGCCGTATCGCACGACGCCGCGCTCCGCGTACTCGCGCGGTAGAGCAAAACGCTGCGCGCGCTCGGGCATCGTGCGATGAAACGCGGTGTCGAAGCACGCAAAATGCGGCACGGTCGGGAAGATGCGCTGCGCCTCGTCGACGAGCGCGAGCGATTGCGGCAGATGCAGCGGTGCAAATGGAATCGCCTCACGCAACGCGTCCTTCACGCTCGCTGTGATTTCGCCGTGCGTCCGCACATGCGGGCCGCCGTGCACGATGCGATGCCCGACGCCCGCCAGCGGCTCGCGCAAATGGCTCGCAAGCGCATCGGCGACGCGCTGCAAAGCATCGTGCTGCGACTCCATCAAGTGATCTTGCGCGATATCGATCTTGCCATCGGACGAGCGCATCGACAGCGAACCGCTCGCGCGTCCGATGCCTTTTGCGCTGCCCGAGAGCCACGCCGCTTCATCGCCATCGCGCGCGATGAATACGCCGAACTTGAGCGACGACGAGCCGCTATTGAGCACCAGGATGCCTTGTGTCATGGCCTCAGCCCTTCCAGGTCCAGTCGCGAATTTCCTCGCGATCGATGCCTTCGTCGTGCGCGTAACGCACGCTTTCGATGATGCGGTTCTTGAGCAGCTCCTTCGTATGCGCGGCGGTGCTGGAAAGACCCGGCACGCGATCGATCACGTCGATTGCAAGCGTATAGCGGTCGACGCCGTTGATGATCGCAAGCTCGAAGGGCGTGTTGATATTGCCGCGCTCGCGATAGCCATGCACGTGCATGTTTGCGTGATTGGTGCGGTTATACGTGAGCTTATGCACGAGCGACGCATACGAGTGAAAGTTGAAAATCACCGGCTTGTCGCGCGTGAAGATGGAATCGAAGTCGCGATGCGACAGGCCATGCGGATGGTCTGTGTCGGGCATCAGCCTGAACAGATCGACGACATTGACGAAGCGAATCTTCAGCTCCAGGCATTCGGCCTTGAGTATTTCGACGGCGGCGAGCGCTTCCATCGTGGCGATATCGCCGGCGCATGCGATCACCACATCCGGCTCATGCCCCTGATCCGTCGATGCCCAGTCCCAGATGCCGATGCCCTTCGCGCAATGGACGATCGCATCCTGCATGTTCAGATACTGCAAATGTGGCTGCTTGTCCGCGACGATCACGTTCACGTAGTCATGCGAGCGCAGGCAATGATCCGCGACGCTCAGCAGGCAGTTCGCATCCGGCGGCAGATAAATACGCACGACGCCCGGGCTCTTGTTCGTAACGACATCGAGAAAGCCGGGGTCCTGATGCGTGAAGCCGTTGTGATCCTGCCGCCAGACGAGCGACGTGATCAGCAGGTTGATCGATGGCACCGGCGCACGCCACGCGAGTTCGTTCTTCGCCTTTTCGAGCCACTTGGCGTGCTGGTTGAACATCGAATCGATCACGTGCACGAACGCTTCGTAAGTCGCGAAGAGGCCGTGGCGGCCGGTCAGCACGTAGCCTTCGAACCAGCCTTCGAGCGTGTGCTCCGAGAGCATCTCCATCACGCGGCCATCGGGCGAGAGCGCGCCGCCGTCGGCGTCTTCCGGCTTCGTTTCCGCAAGCCACCGCTTGCCGGATGCTTCATAGACGCCATCGAGCTTGTTGCTCGCGGTTTCATCGGGACCAAAGAGGCGGAACGTCTTCATGTTGCGGCGGATCACGTCGCGCAGGAACGTGGCGAGCACGGCGGTCGGCGATTGATAGATCGCGCCCGGCTTCTCCACATCGAACGCATACGCGCGAATGTCGGGCATATCGAGCGATTCGCGCAACACGCCGCCATTCGCATGCGGATTCGCGCTGATGCGCCGCGTGCCCTCCGGCGCGAGTTCGCGCAGGCTTTCGATGAGCCGGCCGTCGTCATCGAAGAGTTCTTCGGGCTTGTAGCTTCGCATCCATTCTTCCAGCACCGCGAGGCTCTTCGGATTCGTGGCCGGATCGGGCACCGGCACCTGATGGGAGCGCCAGAAGTTTTCCACCTTGTGACCCGCGAATTCCTTGGGGCCGGTCCATCCTTTCGGTGTACGAAGCACGATCATCGGCCACCGCGGGCGCGTAAGCTCGCCCGGATTCGCGCGTGCGCGTTGCTGGATGTCGTTGATGTCGCCGATACAGCGTTCGAGCGTCGCGGCCATCGCCTGATGCATGAGTTCGGGCTCGTCGCCTTCGACGAAATGCGGCTCGTAGCCGTAGCCCTTGAACAGCGCTTCGAGCTCGTCGTGCGGAATGCGCGCGAGGATCGTCGGATTCGCGATCTTGTAGCCGTTGAGATGAAGGATCGGCAGCACGGCGCCATCGGTCGCCGGGTTAAGGAACTTGTTCGAATGCCACGATGTGGCGAGCGGTCCCGTTTCCGCTTCGCCATCGCCGACTATGGTTGCGACGATCAACTGCGGATTGTCGAAGGCCGCACCGAATGCATGCGACAGGCTATAGCCCAATTCCCCGCCTTCATGGATGGAACCCGGCGTTTCCGGCGTGCAATGCGAGCCGATGCCGCCCGGCGATGAAAACGCGCGAAAGAGCCTGAGCATGCCGCGTTCATCGTAACTGCGGTCGGGATATATCTCGGAGTAGTGGCCTTCGAGATACGAATTGGCGAGCGTCGCGGGCGCGCCGTGACCGGGGCCCGACACGAACAGCACATCGAGGTCGTCGCGCTTGATGAGCCGGTTCAGATGCACCCAGACGAACGATTGACCGGGGTCCGAGCCCCAGTGCCCAAGCAGGCGGCGTTTGATGTGTTCGGGCTCGAGCGGCTCGCGCAGTAACGGATTGGCGCGCAGATAGATCATGCCGACGGAGAGGTAATTGCATGCGCGCCAGTAGGCGTCGATGTTGCGCAACAGGTCGGCGGAAAGCGGTGCGGGCGTTGCGGTTTTGCCCTGGACGTCGTCGTTCACTTGCTTCTCCTTGCGGTCAGCGTTGCGTGGAGCGTCGGTCTTGCGGCTTCGTACCCGGGAAGGATGAGGAAGCGTCGCGCTGATCATACTTTGGATCGCGCGACGCGTTGTTGACAGAAACGGAGGGCGCGCTCACTCCATGGCGGATTGCGTGACGTCGTAATCCATCAGCAAGGCTTTGTTGTCTTCCCACGCACCGATGTAGTGAACCATGAAGCTGTCCGGGAGGCGGTAAGACCACGGCGTATTCCATTCGATGAACGACGAAATGTGCGTTGCATCGAAGCCCGCATGCTGCTTGAATTCGCGGCTGAAAAAAAACTGGTCCCCGTGATTCACATAGACGCTCGACCTGTCCGGAAGTTGCCCGCATACATCGAGAATGCGCTGGAACGCATCGTAGTTCTGCTGCGTGCGCTTGAATCCCATGATGCCGGAATTGAAGATCCAGGTGCCGACATCGCGGGCGAAAAGGGCATCGTGCCCGTACATGATCGATTCGAGCTTGCGGTTCGTGTCGTTGAAAAGCACATCGGCATCGACCCAGAAAACCCATTTGTGATGCGGCAGATACTCACGCAAGAGCGCGGGCTTGAGCCAGTTGCCGGCGGTCTTGCCATCGTTCAGATGCGACGGAATCTCGCGATGCAGATAGAGCGTATAGCCGTGCCGCTCGCAATAGCGTCTGAAGTTCGCCTCGGCAATGCGTCCGTAACGCACGACGTTCGGCGTGTAAAGCGTGACGACAGCGATGGCCTGTTCCGGCTGATAGACGCTATGCGGCTCCGTGTCGCAAGCCTCGGTGCCGGGAAACGAGAGCAGCGGCAGGTTGCGCGTCAAGCGTTCGTTGACATGCGCGAAGAGCGCCGCGCGAAACCGCCGATGATGCTTGTCGTCGGCGATACAGACGGAAAACGTGCTCCACGTGGCCCAGACGCTCTCCAGATTGGCCGCAGCCGGAACGACCACATGGGCATCGGCGATCTTGTGGCGCGAGGGCAGCGCTTCGAAGTCGCATAGCAACTGGCCTTCGTCGGGGGGAAGCTCCACGCCGAACCGGCAGTGCGTGACGACTTTGAGCAGCTTGCGACGAACCCGCTCGGTGTTGCGCCAAAGCTGGATATCCGTCTGAGGAAGCGGCGATTCGGCGCATGTGAGAAGCCAGTCGCGGCCGTCGAGCAGCGTGGGAAGCGGCGTCGAGCCGAGAATCACGGCGTTCTCGCTGAGCAGCAGCACGATCTCGCCCGGCTCCACACGTTTCAGCTGGTGCAGCAGCACCTCGTATTTGTACGTCCACAGCTTCTCGGGCGCGCTGCCGGATTGCTGCGACATGTCAATCTGCACGTGCCGGTAATCATGCATGCGTGCGTAGCGGCGATGATTGGCGAGCGCGCCCGGCGCGTGATCGAAGAAAAGGCTGATGACGAGCATGAAGAGCCTGAAGGCGAGCGATTGAAAACCGCCTAGCATCGCCTCAAATAGGAACAGTTCGGATGGGACGTGTCCTAAAACAGCGCCAGATCGCTTGAATGCACCGTTGCGCGTCCTGTCGCGAGCGACTCTAGAATGTTCCGATGACCGCCGAATCCGAATCCCCTTCACCCGATACCGCGCTCGACGGCTTTCATGCCGCCGTCGCCAAGTGGTTTCGCGCACATTTCGCCGCGCCGACGTCCGCGCAGGCGCGCGCCTGGCCGCTCATTCATGCACGCCGCTCGACGCTCGTCGCCGCGCCGACGGGCTCGGGAAAGACGCTGACCGCGTTCCTCGCCGCGCTGGATGAACTGGTGCGCGACGGCGTGGCGGGTGGCGGCGTTCTGCCGGATGAGACGCGCGTCGTGTATGTGTCGCCGCTGAAGGCGCTGTCGAACGATATCCGCGTCAATCTGCAGGAGCCGCTTGCCGGCATCGCGCAGCAATTGCGGGAGATGGGCGCGGCCGCGCCGGAAATCCGCGCGGCGGTGCGCACCGGCGACACCACTCAGCAGGAGCGCAACGCGGTGCGCAAGCGTCCGCCGCATATCCTCGTGACGACGCCCGAATCGCTCTACGTGCTGCTGTCGTCGGAATCCGGCCGCGCGATGCTGTCCACCACGCGCACGGTGATCGTCGACGAAATCCACGCCGTCGCGGGAAGCAAGCGCGGCTCGCACCTGAGCCTCAGCCTCGAACGGCTCGATGCGCTCTGCGAGGCGCGCGGCGCGTCGCGTCCGGTGCGCGTCGGCTTGTCGGCGACGCAAAAGCCGATCGAACTCGTCGGGCGTTTTCTGGCGGGCGAGGGCCAGCCGTGCGAAATCGTCGATGTCGGGCACGTGCGCGCCCGCGATCTCGCGCTCGAACTTCCGCCGATGCCGCTCGAAGCGATCATGTCGAACGACATGTGGGAGCGCGTCTACGACAGGCTCGCGGAACTGTCGGCGCAGCATCGGACGACGCTCGTGTTCGTCAACACGCGCCGCATGGCCGAGCGCGCGGCGCGGCATCTGACGGACCGGCTCGGCAAGGAGGCCGTCGCGGCGCACCACGGCAGCCTGGCGCGCGAGCATCGGCTGGACGCGGAACAGCGGCTCAAGCGCGGAGACTTGCGCGTGCTGATCGCGACGGCGTCGCTGGAACTGGGTATCGATATCGGCGATGTCGATCTCGTCTGCCAGATCGGCTCGCCAGGATCGATCGGCGCGTTCCTGCAGCGCGTGGGGCGCTCGGGGCATCACGTCGGCGGGCTGCCGAAAGGACGGCTCTTTCCGACTTCGCGCGACGATCTGATCGAATGCGCGGCGCTGCTCGATTGCGTCCGCCGTGGCGAGCTCGACGCGCTGACGATTCCCCGCGCGCCGCTCGACGTGCTCGCGCAGCAGATCACCGCGGAGGTGGCGTGCCGCGAGTGGGGCGAGGACGAACTGTTCGGGCGCATACGGCGCGCGCACCCTTATGCGACGCTCGACCGCGCGCACTACGACGCGGTGCTCAGGACGCTGGCGGAAGGCTATACGGGGCGGCAGGGCGTGCGCGGCGCTTACGTGCATCGCGATGCGGTGAGCGGCACGCTGCGGGGCCGGCGCGGCGGCAAGCTGACGGCGGTGACATCGGGCGGCGCCATTCCCGACAACGCGGACTTCGCGGTGCTGCTCGAGCCGCAGGGCTTGCAGATCGGCACGGTGAACGAAGACTTCGCCGTCGAAAGTCTCGCCGGAGATATCTTCCAGCTTGGAAATACGTCGTACCGGATCGTGCGGGTGGAAGGCGGCCGCGTGCGCGTCGAGAATGCGAACGGACAGCCGCCGAATATTCCGTTCTGGCTCGGGGAAGCCCCGGGACGCAGCGATGAGCTGTCGTTCGCAATTGCGCGGCTGCGGGCGGAAGTCGATGCCCGGCTTAGCGAGGGCGATGGCGCACAGGCCGCAGGAAGCAGTAACGTCGATGCCGCCACCGCCTGGCTCGCCGGCGAAGCCGGCATCGGCATGGAAGCCGCGCGTCAGATCGTCGGCTATCTGGCCCGCTCACGCGCCGCGCTCTCCGTGCTGCCGACGCAGGATACGCTCGTCATGGAGCGCTTCTTCGACGAATCCGGCGGCACGCAGCTCGTCATTCACGCGCCGTTCGGCAGCCGCGTGAACCGGGCATGGGGACTCGCGCTGCGCAAGCGCTTTTGCCGCACCTTCAACTTCGAACTGCAGGCGGCGGCGACCGAGGACGCCATCGTGCTTTCGCTGACGGGCGGGCACAGTTTCGCACTCGATGAAGTCTGGCGTTATCTGAAACCGGCGACGGCCGAGCACGTGCTGATTCAGGCGCTGCTCGACGCGCCGCTCTTCGGCGTGCGCTGGCGCTGGAACGCGACGAACGCGCTCGCGCTGCCGCGTTATGCGGGCGGGCGCAAGGTCGCGCCGCAATTGCAGCGGATGAAAAGCGAAGACCTGCTCGCCGCCGTGTTTCCGGATCAGGTTGCGTGCGCGGAGAACATCGCCGGGGAGCGTGAGGTGCCGGCGCATCCGCTCGTCGAACAGACCATCGACGATTGCCTGCACGACGCGATGGACAGCGACGCGTGGCTCGCGCTGCTACGGCGCATCGACGCGGGCGCGGTGCGGCTCGTGACGCGCGACTTGCCCGCGCCTTCGCCCCTGGCCGCCGAAATCCTGTCGGCGCGGCCTTACGCGTTTCTGGACGATGCCCCGCTCGAAGAGCGCCGCACGCAGGCCGTGCTCGCGCGCCGGTGGACCGATCCGCAGTCGACCGACGATCTCGGCGCGCTCGACGCCGAAGCCATCGCGAGCGTGCGTGCCGAAGCATGGCCGTCGGTGACGAGCGCCGACGAAATGCACGAGGCGCTGACGATGCTCTCCTGCATCACCGATGCCGAAGCCGCCGCGAGCGACGGCTGGCCCGCCTGGCTCGACGGCCTGGCCCGCGCCGGCCGCGCGACGCGCCTCAGGATCTCCGATGACGACGCGCTGTGGACGCCGGTCGAGCGCCTCGCGTGCGTGCGCGCCGTCTACCCGCATGCGCCGATGCATCCGCGTCTCACGCCGCCGCCCGGCTTCGACGATGCCTGGAGCGAAGACGACGCGCTGGTCGAAATGGTGCGGGCGCGGATGTCGGGCTTCGGGCCGCTGACCGTGCCGGAGATCGCGCGGCCGCTGGCTCTGCCGGCATCGGCCGTCGCGGTTGCGTTGACGCGGCTCGAAAGCGAAGGCTCCGTGATGCGCGGCCACTTCACGCCGCACACGCCAGGCGCGCCGGGCATGGACGAACAATGGTGCGAGCGGCATCTGCTTGCGCGGATTCATCGGTACACCGTGCGCCGGCTGCGTCGCGAAATCGAGCCGGTCGAGCGGCAGGACTTCATGCGCTTCCTGTTCGAATGGCAGCGCGTGGCCCCCGATGCCCGTGGCGAGGGCCGCGACGCGCTGCTCGCCGTGCTCGAACAGCTCGAAGGTTTCGAAGCGCCCGCCGTCGCGTGGGAGGACGAGATTCTGCCCGCGCGCATCGCCGATTATTCGGGCAACTGGCTCGATGAAATTTGCCGCGCGGGAAAGATCGTCTGGTCGCGGCCGGCGGGGCGCGCTCGTGCGACGGGCGGCCCGGTGCGCGGCACGCCGATCGTCCTGTTGCCGCGTCGCCAGCTTGCGGCGTGGAACGCGCTGACGGCCGCGGACGAGTCGCCGCAACAGTCATCCCGGGCGCAACGGGTCTTCGACGCGCTGAGCGCGCACGGCGCGATGTTCTTCGACGAACTGCTCGCGGACACGCGGCTCCTGCGCACCGAACTCGAAGACGCGCTCGGCGAGCTCGTCGCGCTGGGACTCGTCAACGCCGACAGTTTCGCGGGTCTGCGCGCGCTGCTCGCTCCCGCCGCGAAGCGCAATGCGTTGTCGCGCCGATCGCGCGGGCGAACGGGCGGCCTGTTCATCGGCGGAATGGACGATGCGGGGCGCTGGGCGTTATTGCGAAGAGCAAGCGCGGGCGAAGAGCACGGTCGAGGCGGCGACATCGAGCACGTCGCGCGGACGCTGTTGCGGCGTTACGGCGTCGTGTTCTGGCGGCTGCTGGAGCGCGAGGCGCAATGGCTGCCGCCGTGGCGCGATCTGCTGCGCGTCTATCACCGGCTGGAAGCGCGCGGCGAGATTCGCGGCGGGCGCTTCGTCGCGGGGCTGGCGGGCGAACAGTTCGCGTTGCCCGAAGCGGTGCCGGTGTTGCGCGAAATGCGCAGGCGGCCGAAGGAAGGCGTGTTCATCGCGCTGAGCGCGGTGGACCCGCTCAATCTCGTCGGCACGCTGCTGCCGGGCGAGAAGGTGCCGGCGCTGGCCGGCAATCGCGTGCTATATCTGGATGGCGTGCCGGCCGGCGCGGTCGTCGCGGGCAAGACGCGCTATTTGGGCGGCTCGGGCGACGCGGACGGCGAGACGCGCGAACGCATGCGTCTCGCGCTCGTCAGGCGCACGGCGCGCTCGTTGAGTCCGGGCGCCGTTGTGCAAGGTTGATGCATCACTTCGAAACGATCTTGTTGCGGAATGGCCCCGGCTGCTGAACCGGCACGTCCTTCACCGGCACGCCCGGATAATCGACGACTCGCCCGGGATTCGAAGCGCGTATGCGAAACAGCGGACGCGCGGCATCGCGTGCGCCGCCGGCGATCGTCGTCATTGCCTGCCGGTCTAGCTCGACGCTGTCCGCGAGATCCCTGATTTTGATGACAGCCATGACTGCTTCCTCCTTCGTGATGGAGCCGTGCCGCGGGGCATCGTTTCGAGTATAGGCAATCCCGGCCGGCTCCTTGCCGCGATCGCATCGAGGCGACGCCATCCACGTGATAGCGACGAAAGGCGGCGAAAAGCCGAAGCTTTTCGCCGCAAACGCCGCGTTCGATGTTCGATGCTTCTACTGCGGCGCGCGCGTCAGAACGACGCCGATGCGTTCAGCTTGCCGATCTGCATCGGGTTGATGTCGAAGTGCGGCGAGACGCCCGCGCCGACATAGCCGATGTTGCTCAGCGCCGTGACATCGACCTTCTGAATCTGCGTGAGGTTCTGAAGAATGCCGACGTTCACTTCGACGTTGGCATACGGCCCGTAGCCTTGCCCGCCGGATACGGCGGACATCGCGCGGCAGTCGAGTTCCTTGCTATGGGACAGGTCCCTGACGATGATGGACGACATGGTGGTGCTCCTCGCGAAGGGTGTCGTTGTTCCGGCTCAAGCCCAGGCGAGCCCGCCGCCGATGTTGATGTTGCTCGTGTTGCGCGCCTTCTGATCCGGCTGGACCTTCGAGTGAATGTCGTCGGCGAACGCGACATTGACGCCGTTCTCGTTGAACGTCTTCTGGTCCTGTTGCACCATCTGCTGCGTGTTGAACGACAGCGAAACCTTCGAGATGTCGAAGACCGGCACGAAATAGCTCGAGCCGCCTCGCACGGCCGACATCGCGCGGCGATCGAGTTGTTCGGTGACGGGCAGGTCCTTGATGGTCAGCGTCTTCATTGCGGTTCTCCTGATTGCGCATGGCGCGTTCGGTGGTGGATTGAGCAACATGTCTGCTCGGGCCACTACAATGCATCAGCCATGCCATGCGTGATGCTGCAAAGCGCCAGACGCTGCGATGCCTTACGTGACGGGCGTGTGCGGGGGAAGAACCCGCGCGCCGTGAAATCGTCGATTCCATTGAATGCCGCCGCGCGACCGACAGCCGTCGCGATGTGTCGGTATCCGAACGACATGTGCGCGATGCCGCTCTTCGCTGAAAACGCCATTTGCCTAAGCCGCATGCGAGGGCTAGTATCGAACGAGCATGGGTTGTTTGGTACGACAAGTGAGTTTGTCGGTCGATTGGCGCCGCAACGAGTCGCACAGATGACTAGCTTCCGAGAAGCGCTTCGCACATATCGGGGCGATGGCGGTTCGCGCGACGCGTTTTTTGCAGGGGTCGATGGCGCATTGGCCGCCGATCGCACGCCGGGCGCGCGGCTCATCGAGATCCTCGACGAGGAGAACGCGGCGAATCCCTTGCCGCGCGATATCTATTCGGCCATACGTCGCCGCATCGAACATACGGCGCGCATGCGCCCGACGCCGGACCCCGGCACGACCTATCAGCCAGGTCGCGACGAAACACGCCTGCACGTGACGCCCAATGCGCCGCCGCCGCTGCCGCCGCGCGCATCGGACGCCGCAGGCGCGGGCGCCGACGCGACCGGCGGGACCGGCGCGACATCGGGACAGGCGACGCAGGTGCTTCCCGAAGTCGATCAGGTGAAGGGCGTCGGCGATACGCTAAACAATCGCTTCGTGCTCGAAGAATGTCTCGGCATCGGCGGGATGGGCACCGTTTATAAGGCGCTCGATCTGCGCAAGCTCGAGGCGTCGGACCGTCGCCCTTATGTGGCGATCAAGGTGCTGAATCTGCAGTTTCGCGGCAATCCCAATTCGCTGATCGCGCTGCAACGCGAGGCCCGCAAGGCGCAGCAACTTGCGCATCGCAATATCGTCACCGTGTACGACTTCGACCGTGACGGCGCCGTCGTCTATCTCACGATGGAATATCTGTCCGGCCAGCCGCTATCGAAAATACTTCGGATGCCGAATTTCAGGGGCATGCCATTCCACGAAATGTTCCGCATCTTCAAGGGCATGGCGACGGCGCTGGCGTATGCGCACGAACGCGGCTTCGTGCATTGCGATTTCAAGCCTGCCAATGTGTTCGTCACCGATGCGTCGGAAGTGAAGGTCATCGACTTCGGTATCGCGCGCGTGATTCAGCGGCCCGAAGAGGACACCGAGGCGACCGTCTTCGATCCCGGCAGCCTCGGCGCGCTGACGCCCGCGTATGCGAGCCCGGAGATGCTCGCGCATCGCGAGCCCGATCCGCGCGACGATATCTATGCGCTCGGCTGCATCGCGTACGAGCTGTTGACCGGAAAGCATCCGTTCGACCGCGTGCCCGCGTTGCAGGCGAAGAGCGCGGGCATGAAGCCGCAACGTCCCGAGAATCTCGGCAACAAGCAATGGAAGGCGCTGAAAGCCGCGCTCGCTTTCGAGCGGGAAGAGCGGACGCCGACCGTCGCACAGTTTCTCGATGAGTTCAGCGAGGAACAGCCGGTTGCATCGGCGCAAGCGAAGACGAAGCGCGTTGCAGCGCCGAAGCTCGCTATCGGAGCGATGGCGCTGGTGTTGATCGCCGGCGCGGGGTACGTGTTCTTCGCGCATCAGAAGGGCCGCAATTCGACTGCGACGACGGCGACGACGGCCGCGCCAGTGACCATGCCCACGCCCGAACGACCCGCGATCACGCCGGCGTTGCCCGCAGCACCCGCGCCGACGCTCACGATTGCCGCGGTCGCGCCGGTGCTCGCGAGCGTGCCGTGCTCGGCGCTCGTGGCGTCGGTGCACGATCAGACGGTCGACGTGCAAGGCTTCGTGTCGGAGAAATACGGGCTCGCGCGGCTGAAAGAATCGCTCGGCCGCGTGCCGGGCGTCCGTGCGACGAACTTCGGCGTGCAGCAGGTCAGCGACGACAAGTGCGACATGCTGACGACGTTGGCGCCGTACTGGACGGCCAATCGTCAGGCGGGGCGTCCTGCGTCAGTGCATACGCGATCGAGCCAGACGCGCCTTACGGAAGGCGATCCGCTGATCGTCGAACTAATGACGCCCGCGTTCGATTCCTACGTGAACGTCGATTACTTCATGCTGGACGGCAGCGTGGTTCATCTGCTGCCGAACGGGCGTTCGCGCGACAATCAGGCGCCGCCGAGCTATAGCGCGACCATCGGAGCGATGGGCGACTGGGTGGTCGGCAAGCCTTTCGGCGCGGAGATGATCGTGTTGACGGTGGCGCCCGCGCCGCTCTTCGACGCTCCACGTCCCGACAGTGAAGCGAAGCCGGAATATCTGCGTGCAGTGGACAAACGCCTGAAGGCGCTCGCGGCCCGTTACGGACGCGAGCGCGTGCTGGTCGATATCTTTCAAATCACGACGCAGCCAAAGAAATAACCTAGCTTTGCGGCTTCTCGATGGCCGCCTTCAGTTCGTGCAGCGCCTCTTCGACGCGTTGAGTTACGAGCGCATAGGCCTCGGCCTGCGTTTGCTGCGTGGTGCGCGCGATGTCCTGCATGTCGGCGAGCGCATTGTGCAGTGTGCGCTGCACGACTTCGTTCGCATTGAACGGCGGTTTTGCCGACGACGAAGCGAACTGCTTCGCAATGTCTTCGAGTTCGCCGAGCGTGCGGCGCAGGATTTCGACTTGCTTGTCGCGCAACGCTTCCATGCCGCCGAACGCCACACGATTGGTCGCGGCGAGCGCTTCGACGTCCTTGCGCCGCGATTCCATGATCGCGGTGACATCGAAGCCCGGCAATTGATATTGCTGGAACATGGCGGCAAACTGGCTGAACGGATCGCTGAATTTTGATTGATTCATCTTGCCTCCCAGGTTCTTCCCGTATGACCGCGAGCGAGACGGAAGAAACCAGCGTCGTCGCGCGGCAATGTGCGGTCGCGGCAATTGCAAAGACGCCGCATCCCGACCCCGATACTACCAATATAAGTACCCGAAATGGGGCAAGGGAAAACACCAGAACGGCGGGGCCGCCTTGACTCAGGTCAATACGGATACCGCAGCAGCGCCGACGATAAAAAATGAAGGCGCCGTGCGGTGCAAAAGGGGAAAGAGATGATAAGCACCGAAGCGCGGATCGTCGCGGCGGCGATTGCGGTCTTCACGGCGCTGGCGGGAATCGTCGTCGCGCTGCACGGCCTTGTCTTCGACAAGCTGAGCGTGCTCAACTATGGCGTGCTGACCATCCTCGTCGGGGTTGCGTCTTTCGCCGTCATGCTGATGCCGATGCCGGAAGACCAACCCTGAATGCCATCGTGCGGCGGGTTGACGGGCTAGACCCGCCAGGCGTCCTCCTCGCCGGCGAATACGCTGTGCTCCGCCTTGATTTGCGCCCGGTCGATGCACTGCACGTGCCACCGGCCCGCGCACTCCTGACGCGCCGCATCCCCATACCAGACGACGCGCCCGGCGAGCCCTTCGCTCGGTCCGTCGGGCGCGTCGACGTCGAGTTGCTCCAGCATGCAAATGGGCTGCTGCGTGTGCTGATCGCAGATCATCGTTCCGTTGGAACCCGAGCGCAGTCCGCCCCAGTCCGGCACGTCGATCGCCTGGTGGCCCTCACGCGACCAGCGGCGGGATTCCTTGTCGAGCCACAGGATGGCGTAGGCGGCGTCCTGAGCGCCTTCGAACCCATCCAGCTTGACGGTGATACGCATGACATCCTCCATGAACATCGAGTTCAGCGAATGCGACGCTCCGGCGCGATCGCGCTGGCCATGAGCGTTCGGTTTGTATGCGGCATTTCACCCGGACTTCGAAGTGTCTCGCGCCGCTCGTCGTGCGTCGATTGAATCGCGTGCATGCCCTGGATTTGACACGTCGACATGATTGCACGCGCACCCGGTTCGATTGATTGAACGGCTTTCAGTTCGCTCTTCGTGATGCGAAAGATCTTGTGCGCCGCATCAGTGCGGCACGGTCTGTCAAAGCAAGTCCGGTGCCGGGCGTTTGATCCCAGCTTTTTCTTTCAGCTTAGCTGCGTATTTTGACGGTGACGCGACAAGCGTCATGAGCGCGGTGAATTGTCCGCATGGTTCGCGCGCTCTGTTCGTGCATGCGTGCACGGATCGCAAGCGCGACGCCCAAGGATGCGGCGCGGATCATTAAGGCATGCATTGCATTGCACCATGAACCGGTCAGCCGATGCGCTCGAGCCGCGTACGATCCACGATACGCAGTTGCCGTCCGTGAAGCGAAATGGCGCCCTCGCGCTGCAGCTTCGACAGCATGCGGCTCACGGTTTCGAGTTCGAGGCCGAGATAGCTGCCGATATCGGCACGCGTCATCGGCAGGATCACATCGTCGCAGGCATCGGGCCGCGCGCCGCCCGCATCGAATCGCATCGACAAGTCCAGCAAGAAGGCGGCGACGCGTACGAGCGCGGGCATCGTGCCGAGCATCAACGCGAGCCGCGCCGCGCGCACGATCTCCGCACTCATGATCGCGAGCAACGCGTGCTGCATCGGCGCATATTCGCGGCAAAGCGGTTCGAGAATGCCGACCGGCATGATGCGGACGACGCTGTCTTCGAGCGCGATCGCGTCGCTTTCGTGATGACCCGTGCAGATGCCATCGAGCCCGAGCGTCTCATCGATCAGATGGAACGCGGTGACTTGCGCATGCGGAACGGCGTCGTCGTTGGCGCTCGGGTACGCGGCCACGCTCTTGAAGCAGCCGGACTGCACTGTATAGAGGCTTCGCAACGGCTCGCCTGCGCAATACAGCGCATCGCCGCGAGCGATGGAGCGCGTGGGAAACGGAAGTGCATCCGTGTCCGTGAAGTGAACGTGCAGGGCAGGGACGTGATGCCGCGCACCGGGACCCGCTGGTGTGGCCATGGTCTTCTCTCCTGCCGGTTCCACCGCTTTTAGTATGGGCGATGGCGGCGGGATTGGTACTCCGTTCGATTCACGGCTGCGTTTCGTTTGGCGATGCCGGCATTGGCAAGACGATGACCGCTTCGACGCCGCCGCCTTTACGCGCGCGCAAGTCGAACCGGCCGCCATGCAACCGTGCGATGCGTTCGACGATCGCAAGCCCGAGGCCCGTGCCTTTCGGCTGACCTTCGCCGCCGCCGCGCTTGAACGGCTGCTTGAGCGATTCCGGGTCCTGCGTGCCGAGGCCCTTGCCGCGATCCGCCACGACGATGCACGCCGCGTTCGCCTGCTCATCGGTCCATGTACGCACTTCGAGTCCGCTGACGCCATAGAGCACTGCGTTCTGCATGACGTTCATCAGCATGCGCATCACGCTGATCGGACGAAACGCGAACGTTCGGATGCTGCCGAGCGATAGCGAAAACTCATGCCCAAGACCCGCGAAATCCGCCGCAAGACTGGCAACGAGCGCATTGAGATCGCCGGCGACCGGCGTTTCCTTCGCGCCGCTGCCCGCGTAATCCATGAACTGCTGAAGAATGCTGTCGATCTGATCGAGATAGCTTTCCGCCGATGCCGCGAACACTGCATCCGTCGATGGCACAGCGGACATCGCCATGGCGAGGCGCAGCTTCGTCATCGGTGTGCGAATGTCGTGGGAGATGCCTGCGAGCATCAGCGCGCGGGTGGCTTCGGCTTCGGTGAGCGCCGCCGTCATGCGATTGAACGCGTCGCTGACCTGGGCGATTTCGGTCGGGCCGTCGGTCGGCAGCACGCCGGGGTCATCGCCGCTGGACACGCGGCGCGCGGCATCGGCGAGATGTTCGAGCGGGCGATTCAGATGGCGCTGGATCGCATACGCCGTCGCGACGGCGAGCGCGCCCAGTCCGAGCGAGAGCAGCAGCGCCGTCGCGAGGCCATCGTCGTGCGCCGCTTCGGGAACGGGCAACGCCATCCAGCGCGGCTCGCCCGACAGATGCACGCGAATCCATAGCCGCTGCTGTCCATCGTCGGACGTATCGGCGCTTTGCCAGCGCACGGGCATATCGGCGGGAAGATGACGGCGCAGGCTTTCGACGAACGTCTCGCGCTGATACGTCCGGTAGAACCGCAAACGCGATTCGTCGACACTCGCGCTGGCGGCGGCAGGAAGATCGCGGCGCACGTCGAGATGCGCGGTGACGTCGCGCGCCGTGCCGGGTGAGGTCGAACGTAGCACCGTATCAAGCGTCTGGATATAGCTTGCGAACGTGGCCGCGGCGCGTTCGATGCGCGGCGTCTGGATGAAATGCAGCAGCACCGCGAGCGCGCATACCTGACTGACGGCGACCAGCGCGACGAGCAGCAGCACATTGCGCGCGAACAGCGAGCGCGGCGCCACCCTCACGATTCGACATCCGCGAGCAGCATGTAGCCGACGCCCCACACCGTCTTGATGAAGCGCGGCTTGCCGGGATCGTCCTCGATCAACTGACGCAGCCGCAACACCTGCACGTCGATGCTGCGATCGAGCGCGTCGTGATCGCGGCCACGCGTTCGCGCGATGAGGTTGTCGCGGCTGACCGCGCGATTCGGTGACGACCCGAGCGCGTGCAGCAACTGCATCTGCGCGGAATGCATCTGGAACGGTTCGCCGCCGCGCGAAAGCCGTTGCTTGGCGAGATCGAGCCGGAAATCCCCGAAGCGGATGACTTGCGAAGTCAGCGTCGGATCGCCCGCGGCGATCTTCTGGCGGCGCAGCAACGCGCGCACGCGAGCGACGAGTTCTTGCGGAAGGAAGGGCTTGGCGAGGTAATCGTCGGCGCCGGTTTCCAGGCCCACGACCTTGTCGACCGGATCACCCTTCGCCGTGAGCATCAGGATCGGCAGCGTGTGGCCCTCGGTACGCAACCGGCGGCAGACGGAGAGGCCGTCTTCCGGCTCCATCATCCAGTCGAGCACGAGCAGGTCGTACGGTTCGCGCTGGAGATAGCGGTCGAGCCGCTTGCCGTTCTCGACGACGCGCACGTCGAAACCGTGCGATGTCAGGAAACGCTGAAGCATGTTGCGCAACTCGGCTTCGTCGTCGAGCACGATGATCTTCGGCAGGGCTTCCATGCAGCGGCCTCCGTGGGCTTTCAGCGTTGCGTCGCGTGTTCGCGCAGGAAGGCCTCGATCTGCGGCAGTGTGACGTAGCCGTTTTTTTGCGCGTCGATTTCGTCGAAGTGTTTCGCGACCATCGGCATGCCGGTCAAGGCCTGATCGCGGGTGAGCTTGCCGTCGTGCGTGGTGTTGGCCTGCGCGAAGCGCGTCTGCAGCTTCGGCATGGCTTGCGCAGCCTGTCCGATGTGCGGGCTCGCGCCCATCGGCTGCGTCGCGGTTTGCGCGTATGCCCCGCCCGACGCGAGCGCGGCGCAGCAGGCGAGCACGGCGGCGATCTTGTGCATCTCTTTCTCCTCGATTCGAATGCAACGTCGATGTGATTCTATTGAGCCGCACGCCGATGGCAATGTCAGGGATGCTACCGGGCATGTCGCCATATTTCACGGCATCGCGGCGCGTGATCGCCGACATTCGGCGACACATCTTTGCGCTCACCGTTTGCGCAGTCCTTCGCTATCGTTCTGCTGGCCGGCTAAGCCGCCACTTCTTTCGATGATCGAGGACATCCATGATGAACATCCGTCTCTTCAGTGCTACTGCCGTCGCCGCAATCGGTCTGACGTGTGCGCAAGGCGCATCGGCGGCAACGACCGTCAGCGTCGCGTACGTTGCGCCCGCCGTGGTCTACGCGCCGCCGCGCCCGGTGTACTACTACGCGCCGCGATACTACGTGCCGGCGCGCACTGTCGTCGTCGCGCCTGCCGTCGCGCCGGTGGCCGTGCTTCCGCCGCCGCCGCCGATGCCCGCGCCCGTCCCCGTGTATGCCCCCGTTCCCGTCTATGCGCCCGCCGTGCGCGTCACGTACGCGCAGCCGGTGCTCGTCGCGCCTGTCGTCGTGATGCATTGAGGATAGTGCATTGCATGCTCAGCGATGTCCATGCGGGTCCGCTCCTTGCGCATCGCTTGCGATGGCGCCGTCGCCGGCTCCTATACTGGATGAGACCGCATCGGGCAGACGCGTCCGATGCGGGATCGCCGGAAGGAGGGCCGAGCCATGTTATTCATCGTGAACTGGACCGCGCTGCCCGAAGTGCAGAAAACGGCAGCCGAACGCTTCTTGCAAAGCGGCGGTGCGCCGCCCGATGGCGTGCGCTTGCTGGGGCGCTGGCACGGGATCGGATCGATACGCGGCTTCGCCGTGTGCGAATGCAGCGAGGTGGAACCGATCGCGCGATGGGCGCTTGGCTGGGCCGACCTGTTCTCGCTCGACATCGTGCCCGCGATGACCGACGAACAAGTCGGCAAGCTGCTCACGGAAGCGGCCGCGCAATAACTTTGTCGAAGACGGGCATCGGTCATTCAAAAGGAGACAAGCGTGACGCAAGCCACCACCACCGAACCGTGCATCATATCCGTCGCCATTACCGGGTCCGTGCCGCGCAAGAAGGACAATCCGGCGGTGCCGATCACGATCCCCGAGCAGATCGAAAGCACGCACGAGGCTTACGAAGCGGGCGCGACGCTCGTTCATCTGCATGTGCGCGACGAGGACGAGAAGTCGAGTTCGGACCGGCATCGCTTCGCGGAGCTGCAAGAGGGCATCCGCAAGCATTGCCCCGATATCATCATCCAGTTCTCGACGGGCGGACGCGGACGATCGTTCGAACAACGCGGCGCGATGCTCGACCTGAAGCCCGACATGGCGTCGCTGGCGACGGGATCGGTCAATTTCCCGACCATCGTTTATGAGAACCCGCCCGACTTCGTGCGCTCGCTCGCGCAGCTCATGCTCGATCACAACGTAAAGCCCGAAATCGAAATCTTCGATCTGGCGATGCTCTACAGCACGGTCGATCTCGTCAATCAGGGCTTGCTGAAGCCGCCGGTTCACGTGCAATTCGTGCTGGGCGTGAAGAACGCACTGCCGGCGCGCCGGGAGATTCTCGAATTCGAGGTGGCGCAACTCAAGAACCTGCTGCCCGACGCAACATGGACCGCTGCGGGCATCGGACGTCATCAGCTCGAAGTGAATCACTGGACGCTGCAAATGGGCGGCCACTGCCGAACGGGCCTCGAAGACAACGTGCGCTGGGACAAGGACACGCTCGCGAAGAGCAATGCACAACTAGTCGAACGGGTGGCGTCGCTGTGCGCGGAGTATGGACGGCCGGTGGCGAGCGCGAAGGAGGCGCGGCAGTTGTTGGCGCTTTGAGCGGGACGGCGAGGCGAGTGGCGAAGCGGGATGCCGCGATCGAGGCGATTGTTTTCAGGTCGACAAGTCCAGAATCTGTCTTACAATCGACTCCCATCCTGACAAGCACGCCACGGCGCGAACATGAACGAGCGTAAGTCGCACGGCCTCGCGGACCGCATCTACAGCGATATCCTCAGCAGCATTATCGAAGGCGAGTTCAAGGAGGGCGACCGGCTGATGACCGAACACGCGCTCGCCGAACGCTTCGCCACTTCGCGGCCGACTGTCCGCGAGGCGCTGGCGCGTTTGCGCGCGGACGGGATCATCGTCACGCGACGCGGTTCGGGAACCACGGTCGGTCGCCGGCCCGACCCCAATGTGCGCCGTTTTGCACCGCTCGAAACGCTGTCGGACATCCGGCGCTGCTACGAATTCCGCATTGTCACGGAAGCGGGCGCCGCGGAACTGGCCGCGTCGAAGGCGGACGACGACGACCTTTCTGCCATCCAGGACGCGTGGGATAGGCTGGAGCGCGTGGTGGAAGCGCAGCAGGGCATCGGCGCCAAGGATGATTTCGCGTTCCACCTCGCCGTGGCGCGCGCGTCGAAGAATCAGTTCTTCATCACGGCGTTGTCGTTCATCGAAGAGCAGGTCGTATTCAGCATGAACCTGTCGCGCAATCTGTCGCTCGTGAAGACGCTGGAACGGCAGCGGCTGGTTCAGCGCGAGCATCTCGATGTGCTCGATGCCATCCGCGCCAGGAATACCGCACGCGCCGCCGATGCGATGAAAACGCACCTCGAGAACGCGCTGGACCGCATGTTCGGCGACTAGTTGTCATACGACTGTCCTGCGATTTCTGGCGGCTTTTCGATCTGGCTCTAGGTTGTTTGACAACTTTGGCGGGACTTGTTACTTTCTGCGCACATCCAGTCACCAGGCGAGGCGCAATGAAAGTCGATCCCATAGCAATCAGCGAACTCTCTGAAAGCGTGATGGCCGTGCCGCCGCTGGCACGGCGCGCAGACTTCACGCTGGAACCCGAGCAGAACCGCGCGCTGATTGGCCACATCGAAACAGGCGGCGTTCGCACGCTCCTTTATGGCGGCAATGCGAATCTCTACCACGCCGCCGTGAGCGAGTATCGCGAGTTGCTTGACATGTTGGCCGAAAGCGCGGATTCGCAGACGCGGGTGATCCCCGCCATCGGTCCGGATTATGGGAAGATGCTCGACCAGGCGGCCATCCTCGCGCAGACGCAATACCGCACCGCGATGGTCCTTCCGCTCGCGGGCTTCACCACGCCGCAGGGCGTGGCGACAGGCCTGAGACGCCTCACCGACAGAGCCGGGATGCCGTTCACGCTCTACATCAAGAGCGAGGACTATATCGACGTCGACACGCTCGCGGCGCTCGTCGCTGACGGCACGCTGCTCGCGGTGAAATACGCGATCGTCCGCGCCGATCCGTCCTGCGATCCTTACCTGCGCCGCCTGCTGCAGAGCGTGCCCGCATCGCAGGTCGTATCGGGGATGGGCGAGCGTCCGGCGCTGATCCACACGCGCGATTTCGGGCTCGCCACGTGGACCACCGGCTCCGGCTGCATCGCGCCGCACGCGGTGATGGCGCTGCTGCGCGCCGCGAAGTCCGGCGATACCGCCGCCGCCCAGCCGCTCTACGATCGCTTCCTCCCGCTCGAAACCCTGCGCGACGATATCTCGCTGATCCGCGTGCTCCACGATGCCGTGACGCTGTCGGGCATCGCCGACATGGGGCCGATCCTGCCGCTGCTCAGCAACACGCCCGATCACGCGCTGCCCGCCGTCGAACAAGAGGCGCGGGCGCTGCTCGCGTTCGACCGTCGCTGTCGTGATAACGAAGGAAAACGGCGGTTAAAAGCGGTTAAACAAGTCGGGTAACAAGCGGTTCGGGTATATCCCGACCGTCTCACGGAGCGTCAATCCGCGCGTGGACCAGGCACCTTTCAGCGGGCTTGGGAAACACGCAAAGGCGACCGCAATTTGCTTGACATACGACGAGTGGGTTGGCTATTTTTCAGCTTCGTGAGCTAATGACGGATCGCGAGGACGCAAACCGACACAACAAAGTCCGCGCGGCCCGGGGCAAACAACCAGAACGAAGTTCCAACAGCGGTTGCGAGAGAAGTGAGGAGACAAAATGGCTTTCAAGGCAGGACTGTCAGTGAAACTGGCGGCGTTGTGCGTCGCTGCGAGCGCGGCGTTCGCGACTAGCGCGGCCCATGCGGCCGATCCCGTGGCGATCAACATCGTCGACGTCGCGGGCAATCTTCAACTGACGCAGAAGGGTTTCGAGGCGTTCAAGGCCAAGTACCCGAACCTGGTTTCCAGCATCACGTTCACGAACGCGCCCGCACCGCAATTGCCGGGCAAGATCAAGGCGATGCAGGGCGCTGGCCGCTCCGACATCGACCTCGTCGTGACCGGCACCGATGCGCTCGCCGCCGGCATCCAGCAAGGCCTGTGGGAGAAGCTGCTGCCCGAGCAAGCGGCCGTGTTCCCCGGTGTGCTCGACAAGTACGCGCCGGGTCCGCGCAAGATGCAGGACATCGCGCAGGGTTACGGGCTCGAAGTCACCTACATGCCCGCCGGTCCGTTGCTCGAATACAACCCGGCGAAGGTCAGCGATCCGCCGAAGACGCCTGAACAACTGCTCGCCTGGTGCAAGGCGCATCCGAACAAGCTGATCTACGCGCGCCCGGCCAACTCCGGTCCCGGCCGCACCTTCCTGATGGGCCTGCCTTACGTGCTCGGCGACAAGAACCCGACCGATCCGATCAACGGCTGGGACAAGACGTGGGCGTTCCTTAAAGAGCTGAACGAATGCATTCCTTACTATCCGGGCGGCACGTCGGCGGTGATGAAGGAACTTGGCGAAGGCACGCGCGACATGACGGTGACCGTAACCGGTTGGGACATCAACCCGCGTGCGCTCGGCATCGTGCCGGCGGAATTCAAGGTGCAGGCATTCGACAACATGACGTGGGTGAACGACGCTCACTACATGGTGATCCCGAAGGGCGTGCCGAAAGAAAAGCTCGACGTGCTCTACAAGCTGATGAACTTCATGCTGGAGCCCGCGCAGCAGGCGCTGACCTATGACGACGGCTACTTCTATCCCGGCCCCGCCGTGAAGGACGTGCCGCTGTCCGCCGCGCCCGCGAAGAGCCAGGAAGTGATCCAGAAGTTCGGCCGTCCGGAGTACGCGAAGCTGCTGGCTGACCGTCCGCACGTGGTGCCGCTGAACGCGCAGGCGATGGTCGCCGCGTTCCAGAAATGGGACCGCGAAATCGGCGCGCAGAAGACCAAGTAATCGGCTGTTCATTGCCATGAGACGGCGGCGCTCCTCGCGAGGGGCGTCGCCGCTTGCACAAAGAGCGCGGGAAATCGTCATGAAGCACACTTTTGAGCAGTTGCGCCTGGACTCGGTCTCGCGCAGCTTCACCAACGCGGAAGGGCATCAGCTCGCCGCGCTGAAGGGCCTCGATCTCAACATCCAGCGGGGCGAATTCATCGCGTTGCTGGGACCATCGGGTTGCGGCAAGTCCACTGCGCTGAACTGCATCGCCGGCTTGCAGCCGTTGACGGGCGGGGGCATCTGGCTGGATGACACGCGCATCGACATCCTGCCGCCCGAGAAACGCGGTTTCGGCATGGTGTTTCAGAACTACGCGCTGTTTCCGCATATGTCGGTGCTGGATAACGTCGGCTTCGGACTGAAGATGCGCGGCGTGCCGAAGGCCGAGGCGGTCAAGCGCGCGAAGGCCGCGCTGCAACTCGTGCAACTGATCGGCCACGACGCCAAGCTGCCCGGTCAGCTGTCGGGCGGCCAGCAGCAGCGCGTGGCGATCGCCCGCGCGATCGTCATCGAACCGCCGCTGGTGTTGATGGACGAGCCGCTGTCCAACCTCGATACGAAGCTGCGCATCGAAATGCGGGCTGAAATCCGGCGCATCCACGGCAAGCTCGAACGCGCGACCATCTACGTGACGCACGATCAGGACGAGGCGCTGTCGATGGCCGACCGCATCGTCGTGATGAGAGAGGGCGTGGTGCAGCAAGTGGCGTCGCCGAAGGAAGTCTATTCGCGGCCGAAGAACCTGCACGTCGCGCGCTTCATGGGCTTTCGCAATGTCGTGCCGTTCACGCTCGAAGGCTCACAGGGCGAGTCCGTCGCGGTGACTGCGAACGGCGTGCGCCTGCTCGGCACGCCGATGGAAGGCTTCGACAGCAAGCAGGTCAGCGTCGCGCTGCGTCCGGAAGACATGGAACGCGCGTCGCCCGGCGACCAGAACGCATTCGACGCGCACGTCGAAACCGTCGAATACGGCGGGCGCGATTCGCTCATCATCGTGAACACGGCGTTCGGCAAGCTGTGGGCGCGCATCGCGGGCGAATGCAGCGAAGGCGAGCGCATCGCGTTGCGCGTCGCGCCGTCGAAGGCGCTCGTGTATGGAGAAGAAAAATGATCGCGCTTCCCGCGCAGCCGCGCGATCCGAAGGGCTGGCTCGTGACGCCGGCGCTCGTCTTCATCGTCGCGCTGTTCATCTATCCGTTCGCGTATGGACTCATGCTGTCGTTCAACCCGATGAACGGCGGCGGCGTCCTGGCCAACTACGTCACGTTCTTCACCGATACGTCGATGTGGCCGACCATCATCGTCACGCTGAAGCTCGCCGTGCCCGCGACGATCATCAACGTGGGCGTCTCGGTGCCGGTGGCCTTCGCGCTCAGGCGCTCGTCGCCGTATCAGAAGTTCGCGACGACCCTGCTCGTGATTCCGGTCACGCTCGGCACCGTGCTGATCGCCGACGGCATGCTCACGTACTTCAGCCCCAACGGCTGGTTTCCGCAGGCGGTCCAGGCGCTGCATCTCTACGGCGACGAAGTGCGGCTCACGCATAACTACTGGGGCGTGCTGATCTCGCTGATCGTGTCGGGCTTTCCGTTCGCGTTCCTGCTGACGCTGTCGTACGTGACGGGCATCGACCCGACGCTCGCGCGCGCAGCGGCCACGCTCGGCGCGAGCCCGTGGCAACAGTTTCGCCAGATCTATCTGCCGCTCCTGCTGCCGGGCCTCACGATGACCGCCTGCCTTTCGTTCGTGCAGGCGTTCTCGGTGTTTCCATCGGCGGTGCTGCTCGGCGCGCCGGCCGGCCCGACGCGCGTCATTTCGATCGCCGCATCGGAAGCCGCGTTCGAGAGTTACGACTATTCGCTGGCATCGACGATTGCGATCGTCATGGGCTTCGTGCAACTGCTCGTCGTGGCCGGCATGCTCGGCGCACGGCGCTTCTTCTACACGGGTCCGGTGACGGGAGGCAAGGGATAATGGCTACCGACAATCGCGCGGCTTCCGCCTGGCAAGCCCCGGCTCCGACTCAACGATCCGGCAAGAACATGAAACAGCATGCGAGCCTGCGCGACAGGCTGTGGAAGTTCTTCGTCTGGACGACGATGGGCTTCTTTCTCGTCAACGTCCTGCTGCTGATCGCGACCGTCGCGGTCAACTCGGTCGCGACGCGGTGGTTCGGCACGCTCTTGCCGCAAGGCTTCACGCTGCACTGGTATGCGCAGGCGTGGAGCGACTTCCAGTTGTCGAGCGTGCTGCTCGTGACGCTGGAAGTGGTGGGCGCGGTGGTGCTGCTGTCCATCGTGCTCGGCGTGCCGGCCGCGTATGCGCTCGCTCGGGTGCAGTTTCCCGGCAAGCGCCTCGCCATGCTGATCTTTCTGCTGCCGCTGATGGTGCCGCCCGTGACTTACGGCATCCCGATGGCGACGGTCATGTACAAGTTCCATCTGGCCGGCACGCTGACTGGCGTGATCCTCGCGAATCTCGTGCCGGCGCTGCCGTTCGTGATTCTCGTGATGACGCCGTTCATCGAGCAGATCGATCCGAATCTCGAATCCGCTGCGCGCATTTTCGGCGCGAACACGGCCCGCTATTTCCGCTATGTGCTGTTGCCGCTGCTCGTCCCCGGCATGCTCGCGGCGGGATTGCTGGTGCTGGTGCGGACCATCGGCATGTTCGAGCTGACGTTCTTCACCGCCGGTCCGACGACCCAGACGCTCGTCGTCGCGCTGTACTACGCGGTCTTTTCGACGGGCGTGCGCGCGCCGCAATCCATCGACGCCATGGCGATGATCTATATGGCCATCACGCTGATCTGGGTTCTCATCGCGCTGCAGTTCGTGAGCCCGACGCAGCTCGTCTCGCGCGTGAAGGAGCAGCGATAGCGATGCGCCCGGTTCTCGACCTGAAGGCCGAGCCGCTTCTGCGGATCGCGAATGGCGCGCATAGCGTGTATGTCGCGCCAGCGGCGGGCGGGCGCATCACGCGTTTCACGACCGATGACGCGCACGGCACGCACGACTGGCTCGTGCCGATCACCGCGTCGGCATGGCCGTGCGATGCGTGGCCGAAAGGCGGTAGCTATCCGCTGGTGCCATTTTCGAATCGCGTGCGCGACGCGCGGTTTCCCGCGCCCGATGGCGCGCGTATCGAGCTGGCCACGTTTCCCGGCATGGCGCACGCGCTGCACGGCTTCGGCCAGTACGCCGCGTGGAGCGTCGAGCGTCATGATGCGGATTGCATCGCGATGCGCTATGTGCATCGCGAGGGCGAGCATGGCTGGCCCCGGGCCTTCGAAGCGATACAGACCATCGAAGCCACCGCCGATGGCGCGCGCCTGTCGATGCGCGTCATCAATCGCTCCGCGCAGCCGATGCCCGCGGGCTTCGGTTTTCATCCGTATTTCGCGGCGCAGGAAGTCGAACTGGACGCTACGACGCTCTGGCGTCACGAAGCGGAAATCGCGGTCGGTGTGTCGGACGAAGCGCCGCCGCAACATCACGCGAGAGAGGACGACGGTTACACGCGTTATCTCAGCGGTTGGAACGGCCGCGCGACGCTGCGTTACGCCGATGGCCGCACGCTCGCGCTCGTCGCCGATGGCCCGCTCGATCACGTCGTCGTGCATTGTCCGGCGGGCGCGGGGTATCTGTGTGTCGAGCCGGTTTCGCACGTGAGCGACGGTTTCAACCTCCATGCGCAGGGCATGGCGGGGACGGGTGTGGTCGCGGTGCCGCCAGGTAGTGAAGTATCGGCGTCGCTCGTGATGGCAACCGGCGCAGGCCCGCACGCGAACCGCGCCGCCGGCGCCGCCTGACGCGCGCTTCGACGCAGCGCCTTGCGTTGGTCGAGTGCATCGCGTTCACCGGGAAACGGGGGTGGAAAAGAACGCATCGACCATATCGACGATGCGCCACGTCGAACACGGCCGGCGGCAATGCGCGTCGAAGCCGGCGTCTTTCAGCGATTCGACGGAATCGGCGGGCCATACGTTGCTCATCGCGACGAGCAGACGCCCGGTGACATCCGCGTCCATGCGCAGCGTGCGGATGAAGACATAGCCCGATTCGCTGTCGAGGCTCGTATCGAGCGCGAGCGCCTGCGGGCGCCAGTTGTGCACGAGCGAGCGCACCGAGCCGAGGTCCTGCGAATGAATGACCTGCAGGCCTTTATCCCGCAGTTGCAGCGCGAGCGAATCGCAAATGGACTTGTCCCTGTGCGCGATCAGCACGCGGCGCGTCGAAGCGCCGGCGGCTGCGCGCTTGATGCGCCACAACGCGAATTCGCTTTCGTGATCGGCTGATCGGGGCGACATGGCATCCTCCTCTTCGTCATGCGCCCAGTGTCGGCGTTGCGCGCCGCGCGCCCAACCCGGCACGGGCGGGGAGTCGCAAAGATTTTAGGAGACCCGCGAATGTATCCCTGCGAAAGGAGGGATGGGAAGCCGTTCGAGCCGCGCGTAACATCGGAAGCGTTCTCGGGGACTCGCAATGGAAAACGGTTATTTCAAAACAGTATTGCTGGTGGAGGACGAAGGGCTCACCAGGAGCGCGATGAAAAGCCTGATCCTGGCGAACGAGCCTCTACTCGATATCGACGAGGCGGACGGCTTCGAGCAGGCGAAAGCCAAGCTCGCGACGAACTCGTACGACCTGATGTTCCTCGACTACAACCTGCGCGGCGAGGCCACGGGCATCGATCTGCTCAACTGGATCCGCGAGGAAGAGCGCGAGGTTCAGACCATCATGCTGTCCGCGCAGGACGACCGCGATACCGTGCTCGAATGCATCCGCCAGGGCGCGTGCGGCTTCATCTCGAAGGGCAGCGAGCAGGGCGCAAGCGTATTCCGCGAGGCGCTCAAGACCATTCTGAACGGACGCGTCTACTTGCCCAACACCGTGCTTGGCAAGGGCGGTCATAGTCCAAAACCCGTTTCGACGCATTCCGGCGTGACGGTCGAATCGCTCGACCTGCCGCCGCGTCTCACCGAAACGTTGCGCTATCTGCTGCAAGGGCTGTCGAACAAGGCCATCGCGCGCAAGATGAACATCAGCGAAAACACCGCCAAAGAATATTCAAGCGACCTGCTCGCGCGTTTTCACGTGACGCGGCGAACGTTTCTGATCGTCGAAATGGCGCGGCGCGGAATTGAAATGCCGATGGGCAACACGTCGTCCGCTTCGTAGTTTTCAGACGGCGTCTCCCCGATTCTCAAAAATCCGAGCATTACACGCCGGGATGGTAAGGTAACGCTAGGACTATTTCTAAGACGGGATGAGTGCAGGTGAATAGCAGGTCGATGGTCAACAGAATGAAAGGCGCCGGCAAGGCCTTCGCGTGTGTAGCGGCAATTTCAACAGTGTTCGCACTCGGCGCGTGTGCGCCGCTCCCCGAGCAGCAGGCCAGCGCCGACGCAGCCGCCGCCGCTTCCGCCGCTTTCGCCGCATCGGCGGCACGGGCCGCGAGCGCCGCCGCAGCGGCATCGAAAGCCGCCGCGCCCGCGCCGGGGCCGACGGAACAGCGCATCGTCGTCGGCGGGGCTGGCGGGTATCGCATGACGGTCAAGGTGACGCCGCCCGCGCAGGTCTGCGACAACGCGGCTTTCGCCGATGGCGTCCGCTACGGCTACGCGCTGACCTGGAACCGGCTCGTCGGCGAGGAAATGCGCAACAGCGGCGGCAAGCCGCCCAGGCACAAGCTCGTCAAGTTCGACGCCTCCGCCGTCCACTCTCAGGACGACGACTACAAAATCCAGTGGAACGGCAAGGAGCGCACGAACGCGTGTGCTTCCGACGGCTATCTGATCGGGCGCATCGTCGGCACGCATCTGGCGGGCGAAGACCTGCGCAACGGCAAGTCCTCGTAAGCGCGACGCTTCAGTCGCACACGTGCGCGGCCGTCACGTAGCGGCTCGCCGCGATTTCGCCGTAAATCGTATAGCCGGTTCCTCTCGCGGCGGGTTGCGCGACGACGAGCACCATCGACGCGCCGCCCGCACCTTTCACCGACACGGCCTGGCTATCCGTGCCGAGCGCGTATTCGCGCACCGGGCCGCCGAGCGGCGTCCATCTGTCCTTCACGCAGCGCACAAAATCGAAGGTCGCCAGGGTCGACGTGCCCGAGCCGATTGGCACGGTCTTGAGCAGGGCGTCGTCCGTGGTCGCGCATCCGGCGAGACCAACCGTGATACAAGCCATCAACGCATTTGCGACAGTTTTTCTCATTTATCCGATCCCTCAGTGAGCGGTATCCGCTTAGTCTTTGCGCCGATGTTCGCGACGCGGCTTTTTTCGATGAGCAGCCATCGCTCCCGGCAGCGACGGTTTCGTCGATAGCAGTCAAGTCGGGTCAACCGTAGCCGTTATACAGACGTTTCTCAGTTCACAACGTTTCACATGGCGCGAGCGCAACGGTCGAAAGCCGAAGCCTCGCCCACTGTGCATCACACGCGGCCCCACTACAACGATTCGCGCGGCAACTGGCGGTTTCATCGTCGAGCTGCGGCGCGAGCAAGTTCACATAACGCATGTCTCGCAGAAAGTTGTTCGCCCGGCTTCGCGCCCACTCCACGCCCGGAGATTCCAAAGGCGCCTTTCCTGATTTGCAGCGCTTCGCGGCGCCCGCGCTGACGGTCGTCGTGTGCGCGCTGCTGCTCGTCCTGTTCCAGCATCTGTCGCATTCGGTCGATTACAAGTCCGTGGTCCGCTCCCTGCGCCTGCTCACGCCGCAAGCGTGGGGCGGGGCGCTGTTCGCGACGGCACTCAGTTTCGCCGCGCTCGTCGGGCGCGACGCGATCGGCTTGCGTCACATCGGCGTGACCGTGCCGCGCTCGCTGCTGTGGGTCGGCGCGACGGTCGGTTCCGCGCTCGGCAACGTCACCGGCTTCGGCGCGCTGACGGGCGGTGCGGTGCGCTGCCGCGTGTACGGCGCGGCGGACGTCACTGCGGCTCAAGTGGGCCGCCTGTCGATTTTCACGGGCGTGACGCTCGCCCTGTCGCTGGCGTTCATGACGGCGGTCGGCATGGTCGCTTCGGCGGGCACGCTCGCCGGCATGATGCATCTTTCTCCGGCGATACTGCGCGCGATCGGCGCGGCGCTCCTCGCCGTATTTGCCGCGATGCTCGTCTTCTGCGGACGCGAGCAGCGCACGCTGCGTTCGCGCTGGAGGTGGCTCGCGTTCAACGTGCCGACGCGCCGCGATTTCATCGCACAGACGGCGCTCGCCATCGTCGATGTGTTCGGCGCGGGCCTCGCGCTCTGGGCGATGCTGCCCGGCGCGCACGTCGGTCTCGCCGAGTTCATGACGGTGTTCTCGGCGGCGATGCTGCTCGGCATGATCGGCCACACGCCGGGCGGCGTCGGCGTATTCGAGGCGGCGATGGTTTTCACGCTGGGCCGCGAGGTCGCGACGCCCGACGTGCTCGCCGCGCTGCTCGCGTATCGCGCGATCTACTTCGGCCTGCCGCTGATTCTCTCCGCCGGCGTGATGGCCGCGTTCGAGGGCCGCGCGCTCAAGGGCCGCTTCGCGTTTCTGCGCCCGCATCGCGTGTCGCAGCTTGCGCCGCTGTTTCTGGCGATCGTCACGTTCGCAGCCGGCTCGATGCTCGTCATCTCCGGCGCGACGCCCGCCTTCAAGATGCGTATCGCGTTGCTCCAGACCGTGGTGCCGCTGTGGGTGCTGGAAAGCTCGCAATTGCTCGGCAGCGTGCTTGGCGTGCTGCTGTTGTTCGTCGCGCGTGGCCTGATGCGCCGGCTGGACGCCGCGTGGTGGCTCGCGTTGATCCTCGCGGTGGCGAACTTCGCGCTGTCGCTCGCGAAAGGCCTGGCATTCATCGAAGCGGGCGTGCTCGCGTTCCTGATCGTGCTGCTCGTCGCGACGCGCGAGCGGTTCAATCGCCGGGCCTCGCTTTTTGCCGAGCGCTTCACGCTGACGTGGCTGTTCTCCGTCGGCATGGTGATGGCGGTGGCCGTGTGGATCATGTTCTTCGCGTTCCGCGACGTCCCCTACGACACCGACCTCTGGTGGCAATTCGCCTTCGACGAGCGCGCCCCGCGTGCGTTGCGCGCGACGCTGGCCGCCGGCGTGTTCGCCTCGGCGTTCGCGGTGTGGCAACTGCTGCGTCCGGCGGCGGGCCGCTTCGTGAAGCCCGCGCCGCAGGATCTCGCCAACGCCGCGCGCATTTTCCGCGCGCAGGAGCGCAGCGACGCCGGCCTCGCGATGATGGGCGACAAAAGTTTCCTCTTCTCCGAATCGCGCGAAGCCTTCCTGATGTACGCGAAACATGGCCGCACGTGGGCCGCGCTGCACGATCCGGTCGGTCCGCGCAGCGAGTGGGCGGGGCTGATCCGCGAGTTCGTCGCGCTGGCGCACAAGCACAACGGCCGCGCCGCGTTCTATCAGGTGCGCGCCGATGCCCTGCCGCTGTATCTCGACGCCGGTCTCACGCTGATGAAGCTCGGCGAGGAAGCGCACGTCGCGCTGGCGGATTTCGACCTGAAGGGCTCGCACCGCGCCCATCTGCGCTACGCGCTCAAGCGCGGCGAACGCGATGGTTTCGACACTGAACTGATCGGCCCGGACCGCATCGCCGAATGCATGCCGATGCTGCGCGAGATTTCCGACGACTGGCTCGACAGCCGCTCCGCGCGTGAGAAGAGCTTCTCGGTCGCCGCGTTCAATGAAGACTATCTGGCGGCGCAATCGGTGCTGCTCGTGCGTCAGGCGGGCGCGCCGGTCGCGTTCGTCACCTTCATGACGACGGACCTCAACACCGAAGCGACCGTCGGCGTGATGCGCCATGTCGCGAATGCGTCGTCGTATGCGATGGAGTATCTCTTCACGAAGCTCGCGCTGCATCTGAAGGAAGCGGGATTCCGCTCGCTGTCGCTCGGCATCGCGCCGCTTTCGGGGATGGAGCCGACGCCGCTTGCCTCGCACTGGCACCGGCTGGCCGGACTAGTGTGGCGCTTCGGCGGGCGCTTCTACAACTTCCGCGGATTGCGCGGCTTCAAGAGCAAGTTCCAGCCGCACTGGGAGCCGCGCTATCTGGCGGCGTCCGGTTCGGTCGGCGTATTTTTCACTTTGGCGGACCTTTCGCTGCTGGCGGGAGGCTGGCGTTCATGATTCACTTTGGCAAGAAACTGGCGGCGCTCGCCGTATTGGGCGTATCGATCCTCGGCGCGGCCCACGCCTCCACCATTTCCGGCGGCCGCTACGGGCAGGTGACGCTGACCAGGCCCACAGGTGAAATGACGGGATTCGTCGTCCTGTTCTCCGATAAAGCCGGCTGGAGCCCCGCCGATGCCCAGGCCGCCGATGCGCTCGCGGCTAAAGGCGCGATGGTCGTCGGCGTCGATACGCCGCGTTATGCCGCACGCCTCGCGACGGAAAAGAAGGAGACATGCCACAACCTCGTCGGCGATGCGGAAGACATGAGCCATCAGCTCGAACGCACCGTGCAGACGAGCCGCTATTTCTCGCCCATTTTCGCGGGCTCCGCGCAGGGCGCGATGGTGAGCGAGCAGGCTTTGACGCAGGCTCCTGACAACACGGTGGCGGGCGCGGTGTCGCTGGCGGCGGATGCGCAGCTGGACGCGCGCTTCAAGCCGTGTCCGCCCGACCCGACGATCATCCACATGAAGGGCTTGCCCGGTTTCCTGGAGCGCGCCGCGTTGCAGCCGGGCCGCACCCGGGCCGATGCGATCGTCGCGATGACGGCGCCGCATCTGAAAAAGGCGGAAGCGCCCGTCGATAACGATGTCTCGGATCTGCCGCTCATCGAACTGCGGGCCGCCAAGCCGACCGATCTGCTCGCCATCGTCATTTCCGGCGACGGCGGCTGGCGCGATCTCGACAAGACGATGGCGCTCGCGCTGCAACGCGATGGCGTATCGGTGATCGGCATCGATTCGCTGCGCTATTTCTGGAGCGAGAAGTCGCCGGAGCGCACGGCAACGGACATCGCGCGAGTGATTCGCACCTACAACGCGCGCTGGCATACGAACCACGTTGCGCTCGTCGGCTACTCGTTCGGCGCGGACGTGATGCCGTTCGCGTACAACCGCTTGCCGGATGGGGTACGCGCGCAAGTGTCCTATGTCTCGCTGATGGGCTTCGCGCCCGAGGCGGATTTTCAGATTCGCGTGACGGGCTGGCTCGGCATGAAAGCGAGCGAGAAGGCGCTGAAGGTCAAGCCCGAACTGACGAAGCTGCCGCCCGCGATGGTCCAGTGCATCTACGGCGAAAAGGAAGACGACACGCTGTGCCCGACGCTCACCAAGACGGGCATCGAAGTCGTGAAGCTGCCGGGCGATCACCACTTCGGCGGCGATTACGATGCGCTCGCTCGGCGCATTCTGACCGGCTGGCGCAAGCAGATCGCGGCGCGGGCGGGAGCCTGAGCCCGCCCGATCTCGATCCGAGCTTTGCTTCGTGCCGACAGCGCCGCTCGATGGCCTTATCGAGCGGCTTGCACTCCGTTCAAACGCTCACTTGAGCGCGCCGAGGTAGTCGCGCTTGCCGATCGGCGCGCCGAGATGGCGCAGGATGTCGTGCGTCGTGACGACGTGAAAATAGAAATTCGGCAGCCCGAAGCCGAGCAAATAATCGACGCCTGAAAACGACGGCGAAAAGTCCGGAAACTTGAGCGTGACCGTGCGCGTTTCGCTATCGGCGAGCGCGGCCTGGTCGATGCTCTTCAGATACGCAATCGTCTTCGCGATGCGCTCCTGCAGCTTCGCAAAGCTGTCCTCGTCGTCCTCGAAGCGCGGCGCTTCGACGCCCGACAGGCGTTGCGCGGAGAGCTTCGCCGTATCGCTGGCGCGCTGAATTTGCGCGGCGAGCGGCAACATGTCGGGCGCGAGGCGTGCGCCGATCACATCGGCGTGGGCGAGGCCCTCTTCATCGGCGAAGGCTGCGCCTTTCTCCAGCAGGGACGAGCACACTTCCAGCCCGCGAATAAAAACCGGAATCGACGCGCGATACATCGAGAGGGACATGGTCTTGCGCTCCTTGGTTGTGCGGACCTTCGCGGTCCTCTTGTCGAAAGGACGACAAGCATAGCGCCGTGCGCTATCGGGCGCTCGAATGACCGCCCGCTATCCTTGCAAGCCTGGCGCATGCCGCGCTTCCCACGCACGCAATTGCTGATCGTAGCGGTCGAGCGCGTCCTGATAAAGATCGAAGACGCACGGATGGCAGCCGCTGTGGCAGCACTCGTCCGGCGATGGGCGTTCGGGCGGCGTCGGGCGCGGGTCGCCGGGTGTTTTCTCGGATGAGGTCATCGAAACTCTTCATTCTCGTGCGCGGACTCGGTCTCCCATTGTGCAACCCGCCGATGCTTTGCCGCTGGGGCTGCAAGCGACGCCGCGACGCCCCATGAGCCGGAGCTAACTTTTGGCGGTGCGCGCGCGCTGCACGGTGCGATACTGGCCGACATTCCGCCCTGGCTTCCGCCCAATCGAGTGATCGGAGGACCGTGACCGATGAATCAGACCGTCATCCGCGCGATGCTCGGCGCGCTCGCCATCGCGATGCTCGCCGGCTGCGCCGCGTCGCAAGAGGCGTCGCAGCGTGCCGACACGGCGCCGTATCGCGCAGAGATTCGCCGCACGCAGTCGGGCATCCCGCATATCCGCGCCGCCGACTGGGGCAGCCTCGGCTACGGTTACGGCTATGCACAGGCGCAGGACAATCTGTGTTCGCTCGCCGATGGTTTCGTGACCTGGCGCGGCGAGCGATCCGAGCATTTCGGTGCGGATGCGCGCCCGCCGAATCCGTCGATCTTTGGCGAGCCGCGCAATCTGGACTCTGACTTCTTCTTCCGCCTCGTCGATGACCAGGCCGCCGTCGACCGCTATCGCGCCGCGCAATCGCCGGATTTACGCAGTCTTATCGACGGCTTCGCTGCTGGCTACGACCGTTATCTCGCCGATCTCGACGCCGGCAACTTTCCCGGCGCTCATGCGGCCTGCCGTGGCGAGCCGTGGGTTGGCCAGATCAAGCCGGACGATATCTACCGGCGGCTGATCGCGGCGAATCTGGCGGGCGGATCGGCAAGATTCGTCGGGGCGATCGCGGCGGCGCATCCACCGAAGGCCGGAGCCGTGTCGGGCGATCCGGATGCCGTGCGTGGCGCACCGGGTGTCGGCAGCGCGCTCGATGCGAACGTCGTTCAGCCGCCCGAGCCAGCTCCGTCTGCGCCCCGCGTCGCTGGCGACGCGCTCGCGTCGAACGTGGCCGCAAGCAATCTCCGCTATCCCGTAGGCGAATTGCCCGGCATCGGCAGCAATGCACTCGCCTTCGGCGCGCCGATCACGCGCGACAAGCGCAGCATCCTGTTCGGCAATCCGCACTGGTTCTGGCGCGGTCCGGATCGTTTCTATCAGGCGCAACTGACCCTTCCCGGCCGGCTCGACGCAGCGGGCGTGTCGTTTCTGGGCGTGCCGCTGATCGTGCTCGGCTTCAACGAAAACATCGCGTGGACGCATACGGTGTCGACCGCGCGCCGCTTCGGCCTCTTCGAACTGACGCTCGATCCCGCCGATCCCACGCGCTACCGCTTCGATGGCGCGACCGAACCGATGACGCCCGTCCCGCTCTCCGTGCGCGTGCGCCGCACCGACGGCTCGATCGAGTCCGTGGCGCGCACGCTGTATCGGACGCGCTTCGGTCCGGTCGTCGATCTGTCCACGCTCAACGCCGCGCTCGGCTGGAACGCGCAGCGCGCCTACGCACTCGCCGACCCGAACGCGGACAACGTGCGCAGTTTCGAGAACTTTTTCGCGTGGAATCAGGCGCGCTCGCTCGAAGATTTCATCGGCATTCAGAAGCGCTATGCGGCGATTCCGTGGGCCAACACGTTCGCGATCGGCCGTGGCGATCCGCGCGCCTGGTTCGCGGACATCGGCGTGATGCCCGGCGTATCCGACGCGCTCGCCGATGCCTGCACGCCGCCCGCCGGCCGTGCGCTCGCGAGCCGCATGCCGGGCGTGCCGTTCCTCGACGGCTCGAAAAGCGCGTGCGCGTGGACGCAGCGGGGAACGCTGCCCGTCGATCAGATGCCGAGCGCGGCGCGTGGCGATTACGTCGGCAACTTCAACGACAGTTACTGGCTCACGAACGCGAACGCGCCGCTGTCGGGCTATCCGCGCATTGCGGGGGCGACGCGCTACGAGCAGTCGCTGCGCACGCGCTACGGGCATCTGCTTGCCGCGCGGCTGCAGCGGGAAAGCGCCGGGGTCACGCGCGAGGCGGTGGAATCGGCGGTGCTGGAGGCGAAATCGATGTCGGAGGCGCTTCATCGGCAGCCGCTGCTCGACGCCGTCTGCACGCCCGGGGCTGCAGCGAGCGCGCTCAACGACGCCTGCGACGTGCTGCGCAACTGGAACGGCACAGCGGATATCGACGCACGCGGCGCGAATCTCTGGGACGAGCTGTGGCAGCGTCTGATGCGCATCCCGCCAGAGCGTCTTTTCGGGACGCGCTTCGATCCGTCGCGTCCGCTCACGACGCCGAGCGGCATGAACACCAGCAATCCCGCCGTCGTGCAGGAGATCCGGCAGGCGCTGGGCGGAGCCGCGCTGTCGCTGCGGTTGAACGGCTTCGCACTCGATTCGCGGCGTGGCGATTTGCTGTACACGACGCGCGACGGCGCACGCATCCCGCTGTTCGGCGGCTGCGACGAGGCGGGCTATTTCACGGTCGTGTGCGCCGGGCGGCCGCTGGACGCGAAGGGGTATCCAATGGACGCGAACGGCGAGGGCGACAGCTACCTGCAAGTCGTGACCTTCACCGGAACCGGGCCGCAAGGCGTCGAAGCGGACACGCTGCTCGCGCCCGCCGAATCGGACGATCCTGCCTCGCCGCATTTCGGCGACGCCACGCGCCTTTTTTCGGCGAAACAGTGGCGGCGGTTTCCGTTCACGGATGAGGCGATCAACGCGGAGTCGTCCGCCGCGCCGTTCGTCGTCACGGGTCCGCGCTAGAAACGGCCCATTGTTCATACGGCAGGACATCACGCGGATCGTAAAGATTCCCGTCTATCATGGTGGTTTGTCCGCATGGAACCACCGTCATGAACTCTGGCGACAGCACACAACACGAAGAAGCGGTACGGCTCGATCCGTCCGCATTGCAGCAGTTCGTTAATCAGAAGTGGGACGACGAGATCGTTCCCGCCCTGACCGACTACATCGCGGTGCCCGCGAAAAGCCCGATGTTCGACGTCGACTGGGCGCGCCACGGTTTCATCGAACGCGTGGTGACGGACGCCGCGGACTGGGCGAAGAGGCAGCCCGTGAAGGGCCTGAAGATCGAAATCGTGCGGCTCACCGGCCGGACGCCGGTCATCTTCTTCGAAGCACCCGCGACACGCTCGGGCAGCACCGAGACTGTCGTCCTCTATGGACACCTCGACAAGCAGCCCGAATTCGAAGGCTGGCGCAGCGATCTCGGCCCGTGGACGCCCAAGCTCGAGGACGGCAAGCTCTACGGCCGTGGCGGCGCCGACGATGGCTACGCGACCTACGCGAGCATCACCGCACTCGCCGCGCTGGATGCGCAGGGCGTGGAGCGGCCGCGTTGCGTCGGCATCATCGAGACGTGCGAGGAATCGGGCAGTTACGACTTGCTGCCGTACATCGACGCGCTGCGCGACAGGCTCGGCGACGTCGGCCTCGTCATCTGCCTCGATTCCGGCGCGGGCAATTACGATCAACTATGGCTCACCACGTCGCTGCGCGGCCTCGTCGCCGGCGACCTCGAAGTGCAGGTGCTCGAAGAAGGGCTGCATTCGGGCGGCTACGGCGGCATCGCGCCGTCGACATTCCGCATCATGCGGCAACTCTTCGAGCGGCTCGAGGATGCGGCGACCGGCAATCTGCTACCGAAGAATTTCCATTGCGCGATTCCCGGCCAGCGCATGAAAGAGGCCGAAGCAACCGCGCACATCCTCGGCGACGATGTCTGGAAGAAGTTGCCCTGGAGTTGCGGTCAGGACGGCGGCAGCGTGCTGCCGACCACGACCGATCCGAAAGAAGCGCTGCTCAACTCGACATGGCGTCCGTCGCTGACGGTGACGGGCGCGGCCGGCCTGCCGCCGCTCGCGGACGCCGGCAACGTGCTCGCGCCGCGCACGGCGTTCAAGCTGTCGCTGCGCCTGCCGCCGCTCGTCGAAGCGACCGAAGCCGTCGCGCAATTGAAGTCGCTGCTCGAACTCGATCGCCGTACAACGCGAAGGTCACGTTCAAGCCCGAAGCCGGCGCGGCGACCGGCTGGAGCGCGCCGGAGCTTGCGCCGTGGCTGGCGTCGTCGCTGAACGATGCGTCGCGTCGTCATTTCGGCGCGGATGTCGCGTATATCGGGCAGGGCGGCACGATTCCGCTGATGAACACGCTCAAAGAAGGTTTCCCGCGCTCGCAATTCATGGTGTGCGGCGTGCTCGGGCCGAAGTCCAACGCGCACGGGCCGAACGAATTCCTGCACGTGCCCTACGCCAGGAAGCTGACGGCGGCTGTGGCCGAAGTGATCGCCGCAGCGCCCTGAGCGGTTCAGGGCTATTCCGGAAGACGGACGCCCGCCACGAGCGGGCGCTTTTTCGCCGTTTTCAGCGTTTTCTGAAAAACGAACTGGTCAGGCCAGTTGAACGTCTGTAAAGTAACAGGCACGCGCGCTTCTTCAGAAAGCGCCGCACCAGTAATCGATCAAAGGAGACGAGAGTCGCAATGAACGAAACCAGCAAACCCGAACAACGCATTGCCGCCGATACGCTGCACGCCTACGTCCGCGCCATCTGGGAACGCGCCGGAAGCGCGCCGCGCGAAGCGGAACTGGTCGCCGATCACCTCGTGATGTCGAACCTGTCGGGCCACGATTCGCACGGCGTCGGGATGATTCCTCGCTATGTGTCGTCGCTCGCAGACGGCCAGTTGCAACTGAACACGCACGCGGAAATCGTCCGCGACGCCGGCGCGGTGCTGACCGTCGACGGCCGCAAGGGCTTCGGGCAAGTCGTCGCCTACGAGGCGATGGAGCACGGCATGGAGCGCGCGAAGAAGTTCGGCGTGTGCGCGGTCGGCCTGCGCAACGCGCATCACATCGGGCGCATCGGACACTGGGCCGAGCAGTGCGCGAATGCAGGGCTCGTGTCGTTCCACTTCGTGAACGTGGCGGGCGATCCGCTCGTCGCGCCGTTCGGCGGGATCGACCGGCGCTTCGGCACCAACCCGTTCTGCGCGGCGTATCCGCGCGACGGCAAGAGCCCGCTCGTGCTCGATTTCGCGACAGCGGGCATCGCCTACGGCAAGACGCGCGTGGCGTACAACAAGGGCGTCCAGGTCGCGCCGGGCATGCTGCTCGACCACGAAGGCCGGCCGACGGTCGAACCGAAGGTCATGCACGAGCAGCCGTTCGGTTCGCTGACGGCGTTCGGTCTGCACAAGGGTTCCGGCCTGGCCGCGCTGTGCGAGATCTTCGGCGGGGCGCTCTCGGGCGGTTACACGACGCACGAAAGCACGCTCGAAAAGACCAGCGCGATCATGAACTGCATGACGTCGGTGATTCTCGATCCGAACGCCTTCGACGCCCCCGCCGCTCAGGCCGAAGCCGAAGCGTTTCTCGAATGGATGAAGGCGTCGCCGCGCGCCGAAGGCATCGACGCGATCTACGCGCCCGGCGAGCCGGAAGAAGCGCGCCGCGCGGAACGCCGTGCGAATGGCGTGCCGATCGATCCGACTACGTGGAAGCAGATTCGTGAATCGGCGCAGAAGTCCGGCATGGCCGAAGCGGACATCGAAAAGTTCGCGAGCGCGCTGAAGTAAGCGGCTCAGATGTGAAACGCGGCTAAATTGGTCAAGCCAATTTAGCCGCTTTTTCGTTGGTTGCGGATCAGCGAACCATTTCCTTCTCGATCCACTCGACCACGGACTTACGCTTCGGCGCCCAGCCCAGCAGCGTCCGCGCGCGCTCGCCGCGCACCCGGCTATTCGACCCGAGTCCGTAGGACGCCATCTCGTAGCCCCATTCTTCGATCGCCTGTTCCAGCGGCCAGTCTTCCGGCCCGCGCAGGCCGAGGGTCTTCGCCATTGCGACGGTCATGTCGCGGAACTGCGCTTCCCCGCTTTCGATGAAATAGAACGTGCCCGCCGGCGTCTTGTCGAGCGCGCGGCGATAGGCGTCGACCACATCGTCGATATGCACGTTCGACCAGATGTTCAGTCCGCGTCCCACATGCCGCACCACGCCGCTTTTTTTCGCCTGCCGCGCAAGACGCGGCAACTGCACGCTGGCGGTATCGGGAATCGCGCCGTGGCCGTAAATTAGCGTGTTGCAGAGCACGGCCGAGCGCACGCCGCGCTTCGCGGCATCCAGGACCAGATTGTCGATGGCGACGCGCGGCGCCTTGTCGGCTGTTGGCTCCGGCAGCGTGGTTTCGGTGTAGACGGAATCCGATGCCTCGCCGCCCGACGCATCGCCGACGATGCTCGATCCGCTCGTATGCAGGAACGGCTTGTTCGAGCCTTCGAGCGCGCCGATCAGCGCTTCGACCGCGCCGCGATGATCGCTGCTCGCCGCGTTGATGACGGCATCGGCCGTGCGGGCCTCCGTGGCGAGCAGAGCGGCGTCGTCGAGGCTGCCGACGACCGGCTCGATACCCGCATGCTTCAGAGAAGCGCTTTGCTCGGCGCGGCGAATGAGACCCCGCACCTGATGGCCGTCGCGCACCAGCCCCGCCGCAATCGAACCGCCGATGAAACCGCCCGCGCCCGTAACGAAAATCTTCATGTGCCTGCTCCTGAGAATTGAATCGGTAGGCAGAGTATCGCCGGCTTCGACTTTCGCAAAAAGCGTGGTAGTCTCAAATCAGCCTTGATTGCAGATCAATAATCATGCGCATCACCATGAAAACGAATACCGACGAACTGCTCGTGTTCGTTACCGTGATCGACAGCGGTTCGATGACCGCCGCCGCCGAAACCCTGCAGCAGACGGTCTCGGGGGTCAGCCGCACGCTCACGCGGCTCGAAAAGAAGCTCGATGCGACGCTCGTTCGCCGCACCACGCGCCGCCTGCAACTGACGGAGGAGGGCGAACTGTTTCTCGCCCGCGCTCGCGCCATTCTCGCCGCGATGGACGATGCGGAAGAGGCCATCTCGCGACGGCGCGAGCGTCCAGCCGGGCGGCTGCGCGTGGACGCGGCGTCGCCGTTTATGCTGCACTGCGTGGTGCCGCACGTGAAGGCGTTCGCAGCGCTTTATCCCGAGATATCGCTCGAGCTGACGAGCAACGAACGTATCGTCGATTTGCTGGAGCAGCGCGTGGATATCGCGATAAGAATCGGCGCGCTGCAGGATTCCACACTGCACGCGCGCACGCTCGGCAGCAGCCGGCTGCGCGTGCTTGCTAGCCCGGCTTACCTCGCGGAGCACGGCGAGCCGCGCGATGTCGAAGAGTTGATGCGCGCCCGGCTCATCGGTTTTACGGCGCCCGAAAGCCTCAACGACTGGCCGCTGCGTGATGGCCGCACCGCGTTCGTGACGATCAAGCCCGCAGTCTCCGCGTCGAGCGGCGAAACCATCCGGCAACTCGCGATCGACGGCGGCGGCATCGCGTGTCTCGCCGATTTCATGACCGCCGCCGATGTCGAAGCCGGCCGCCTTCGCACGATTCTCGAAGACGCACTCGAAGACGTTCGGCAGCCGATCAGCGCGGTGTATTACCAGAGCCAATCGCTGGCGGCCCGCGCTCGCGCGTTCCTCGATTTCCTTGCGAGCAGACTCAAGCTCTGACCCATCGACGCTCTACCCATCAACGACGATGCCACCGATAGAAACCATCAACGCTCCCGGCCTGCCGATTCCCGCAGGCCACTACAGCCACGCGACGCGCGCCGGCAATCTGGTCTGCGTCTCCGGCCAGTTGCCGATGCGCCGCGACGGCACGCATACCGGCGACCGCCCATTCGAAGAGCAGGCGGAGCAGACCTTGCTCAATCTCCGAACCGTGCTCGAAGCGGCGGGCGGCGGCCTGACGGACTGCATCGAAGTGACGGTTTATCTCGTCGGCGTCGAGCACTGGAAGGCGTTCAACGAGATTTACGCGCGACACTTCGGCGCGTGGAAGCCGGCGCGCGCCGTCGTGCCCGTCGGCGCGCTGCACTACGGCTATCTGCTAGAGATATCGGCGCGTGCGTGGATCGAGCGCGTCTAGGCGAGATCGAACGATGCGGTGAGGTCGCCGAGCGGCGCTTCGCCGTTCGCCGCGAACGCCCGGTCCCGCGCGACGACGCCATCGAGTGGCGCAAGATCGTGCACGCGCGAGATGAAGCGCAGGATCGAATTCGTGTCGTAGACCGTGTGGTCGACGTAACCCTTCCGGGCGAACGGCGACACGACGATCGCCGGAATGCGCGAACCCGGTCCCCAGCGATCGCCCTTTGGCGGCGCGACGTGATCCCACCAGCCGCCGTTTTCGTCGACGGTCACGATCACGACCGTGTTCTCCCACTGCGGCCCGCGGCGGATGTGCTCGATCACGTTCGAGATATGCCGGTCGCCGGATGCGACGTCCGCATAACCCGCGTGCATGTTCAGATTGCCTTGCGGCTTGTAGAACGTGACGGACGGCAGGCGGCCCGCGTCGATGTCTGCGAGCAGCTTGTTCGTCGAAGGATCGTCGCCGAGCCCCGCGTCACGCAGATACCGCTCGCGCGCTGCCGTGCCCGGCGCGAAGTTGCGGAAGTAATTGAACGGCTGATGGTGATACTGGAAGTCGGGCACAGCGCCGGTATCGCGATGCTCGAGCGCGTATTGCCACGCGCCGCTGTACCACGCCCAGTCGACGCCCTTCTCCGACAGGCGGTCCCCAATGGTCGCGTACGTCTGCGGCGGCAGCACGAATGCGTTCGCGGTATCCGCGAAACGCGGGTCGCTGTCGGGCGCGGGCTTGACGTTGCTCGGCTGATATGGCGGCGCCATCGTGTTGACCGCGTAACCGTCGGCGGTGAGCGAACTGTCGCGGACGAACTTCGGCGGACCCTCGAGCGCGGACTTCGGTGAATCGGGCGCGAGCTTCAGGCGCGAGCCGGTGGGATCGTCGCCCTCGACCGCCGAGATCAGCTTCGCCGCCGGGCTGTTGTGCGCGTCGGGGTAATACGGCGCCTGCGCCGAAATCAGGAAGATGTGATTCAGCCAGGAACCGCCGAACGCCGACATGAAGAAGTTGTCGCAGAGCGTGTACTGCTGCGCGAGGCCCCAGAGCTTCAATGTGTCCGGCGAGTTCCGGTAATGGCCCATCACGAGGCCGCCCGAGTCGCCCCACGCCGCGAACTGGTTGTTGCGCCCGGCGTTGATCTGCATCTGGTTCTGATAGAAGCGATGCACGAGATCGCGTGTGATGACGCCGGTCGGCAACGGATCGCCTTGTGCATCGGCGAGGCGGAACGGGCCGTTGCGCAAACCGGCGATTTGCTTCTCCGCGATCGCGTAACGCTTGCCGTCGAACTCCTGCGCTTGCGGCACGAGTCCGCCCCAGATTGCGGGCAGCGTGGGCAACGCCGTGACGCCATCACGGTCGAACTGCGTGTATTGGGAGGCCGGCACCGCCGACAGCGGATACTGCACGCCAGGAAAGTCGCCGTATAGATTCGCGAAGCTGCGGTTCTCCGCGTAGATCACGACAATCTGCCGCACCTTGGCGGCGAGCGTGCGGTCGAGCGAGAGATCGGCTGCCGTCTTGGGCGTCGACGGCTTGTGCTCGAAGAGATTGCATCCGCCGAGAGACAGGCCGGCAAGCCCGACGCCTGCCGCGATCAGCCGCCGCCGCGCCGGATCGGCGGGCGCGTCGTGGTCAGCCGGAAGGTCCTGATGCGGATGCTCGTTCTCTTTCATTGCCTGACTCCTCGTGAACGTTCAGGCTGCCGCCGGCTTGCCTCGCAACGTCGACGGCAGAAGACGGCGCACGCATCGCGATGACCTCAAATATCGCGCCGCGCCGCCGGACTGGCCGCGCGCATCGCTAATAGCGGCGCGTTAGCCGATTGACTGCGCATGATGCCGCATCGGCCGCTCGTGTGAAACCCGGTCAAACGGCTAGGCCGAACGACCGGCCATGCGATTTGGCCTATGCCATCCGGCCGGCTGTGCATCGGCGAGCGGCGTGACTAACATCAGCTCAACACCAGTTTTGCGCCAACGAGGACGAGCGTTGCGGCGAGGACATGGCGCAGCAGCGCTTCAGGCGCTTTGGACGACAGCGCACTGCCGACGGCGATGCCCGGAATCGAACCGACGAGCAGCGAAAGGAGCAGCGACCAGTCGACCGAGCCGACCATCCAGTGTCCCGCGCCGGCAATCAGCGTGAGCGGCACCGCATGGGCCACGTCGGAACCGACGATGCGCGCCGTCGCAAGACGCGGGTAGAGCAAAAGCAGCACGGTGACGCCGATTGCGCCCGCGCCGACCGAAGTGATCGACACGAGCACGCCTAGGATTGCGCCCGTGAGTATCGTCCAGGCGGCGGTGCGCGCGGGATTTGCGGGGCGGCTGCGCCCCTTTTCATAGGCGAGGCGTGCGAGCTGCGTGCGGAAGACGAGCGACACGGCGGTGATGAGCAGCGCGGTGCCGAGGATCAACTGAATGAGCCGCGCCGTGTCGGGCGAGGCCATGCCATGCCGATGGAGAAAATAGAGCGTCACGGCGGCGGCCGGCACGCTGCCCGCCGCAAGCCGACCGGTGATGCGCCAGTCGACCGAGCCTTTCAGACCATGCACGAGCGTTCCGGCGGTTTTGGTCGCGGCGGCGTAGAGAAGGTCGGTGCCGACCGCCGTCGCCGGATGGATGCCGAACAGAAGGACGAGCAGCGGCGTCATCAGCGAACCGCCGCCTACGCCCGTCAGGCCGACGAGGAAACCGACCGCGAGCCCGGAGGCGGAATAGAGGAGATCGATATGCGGAAAGGACATCGCGCGGAAGAGGACCCGTCAGGCAAGGTGGAGTCGAAAAACCGTCGATGATAGCCGGTAAGACGTTCCGTTGCTGCGCGTTGGCCGCGGGCGGAAGCTGCGGGCGTGCCGTAGCGGTTGGGAAAGAGGCGCAGTCCCCGCGCAACCGGGCGTTCCCGCCCGGCGCGCGCAAGCGCATTAAACCGCCACGCTTCCCACGTAATTTTCCGCCAGCGCCGTCGCCGCCGCCCGCGAAGTCGTCACGTGCTCAAGTTCCGCCACCTGCAACCGTTGCTCGAACGGCGAGGTGTCTTCGAGCTTGTGCAGCATGCGCGTCATCCACCACGAGAAATGCTCGGCGCGCCAGATGCGTTTGAGCGCCGTCTCGGTGTATCGGGCGAGCTTGTCGGCGTTGCCGTCGTGATAGAAGCCGACCAGCCCGGCGGTCAGCACGCGCACGTCCGATACCGCCAGATTCAGCCCCTTTGCGCCCGTCGGCGGCACGATATGCGCGGCGTCGCCCGCGAGGAAGAGCTTGCCCGACTGCATCGGCGTGGAAACGAAGCTGCGCATGCCGACAATGTTCTTCTGGAAAATCTTCCCTTCCGTGATCTGCCAGCCGTCAGCCGTATCGACGCGTGCGTGCAGTTCGGCCCAGATGCGGTCGTCGGACCAGGCATCGACGGAATCTTTCGGGTCGCACTGGAAGTACATGCGCTGCACGCCCGGCGAACGCGTGCTGATCAACGCGAAACCACGGTCGTGCCGCGCGTAAATCAGTTCGTCCGATGAAGGCGGTGCTTCGACCAGAATGCCGAACCAGCCGAACGGATACACGCGCTGATAGTCCTGCCGCACGGCTTCCGGAATCGACTGCCGCGACACGCCCTGCGAGCCGTCGCAACCAACGATGAAATCGCACTCCAGTTCCTCGTCGCGCCCTTCGTGGCGATACTTGATGCGCGGCTTGCGGTCGCTGTTGTCCGCGAAGTCGTGCAGCGAGACATCCGACACGCCGAACTTCAGCGCGCCGTTCGCCGCCATGCGTGCCGCGACCAGATCCTTGATGACCTCGTGCTGTGCATAAACGGTGATCGAATGACCGGTCAGCTCGGTCAGCGCGATGCGCCGGCGCTGTCCTTCGAACGCCAGCTCGAACCCGTGATGCAACGCGCCTTCGGCCTGCATGCGCGCGCCGAGGCCCGCTTCGTTAAGCAGGTCCATCGTGCCCTGTTCGAGCACGCCCGCGCGAATGGTGGACTCGATATCCACCCGGCTGCGCGTCTCGAGCACGACCGATTCGATACCGCGCTGATGAAGCAGATGAGAGAGCAGAAGCCCGGCCGGGCCCGCGCCGACGATGCCGACTTGAGTACGCATGTGTGTCTCCGTTGCGTCGTGATGTTGTGCACACAGTGTCGGCAACGCGGCCTTATGTCGCAACGCGATACGGCGGATAGCGCGTATCGGCGATTTGGATAAAGGCTTGAAAAGCGGCTAAAAGCGGGTCCGGTGCTTGCTGAATGAGGGTAAATCCCGACTCTTCATCAATGAGGACACCCATGAACACAAACGCCTATCCCACCCCGCCTTTCCCCGATCAGCAGCAGGACCGCACGCCGGGCCTCACCGCACCGATGGACCCGAAGCCCGATCACGGCGAACAGAGCTACAAGGGCAGCGGCAGGCTGGCAGGGAAGACAGCGCTCATCACGGGCGCGGACAGCGGCATCGGGCGCGCGGTGGCGATCGCCTATGCGCGGGAAGGCGCGGATGTCGCCATCGCCTATCTGGACGAACACGACGACGCGAAGGAAACCGCACGCTGGGTTGAGGAAGCCGGGCGCAAGGCATTGCTGCTGCCGGGTGATATCACCGATCGCGAGTTCTGCAAGGAACTGGTCGCGAAGACGGTCGAGGCGTTCGGACGCGTCGACGTGCTCGTGAATAACGCGGCGTATCAGATGACCTACGACAGCCTCGAGGAAATCAGCGACGACGAGTGGGACAAGACCTATTCGACGAATATCGGCGCGATGTTCCGCATCACGAAGGCGGCGCTCCCGCACATGAAGGAGGGCGGGGCGATCATCAACACGACGTCCATCAACGCGGACAGTCCGAACCCCGGTTTGATCGCTTATGCGAGCACGAAGGGCGCGATTCAGAACTTCACCGGCGGCCTCGCGCAATTGCTGGCCGAGCGCGGCATCCGCGCGAATTGCGTCGCGCCGGGGCCGATCTGGACGCCGCTGATTCCATCGACGATGCCGCCCGAAAAGGTCAAGAACTTCGGCTCGCAGGTGCCGATCAAGCGCGCCGGCCAGCCCGCCGAACTCGCCGCTGCCTACGTGATGCTGGCATCCGACGAGGCGAGCTACATCTCCGGCGCGACAATCGCGGTGACGGGCGGCAAGCCGATCATCTGAGCGGCCTGCCGCATCGCGAGGACCTTACTCGGCCGCCGCTTCCTTCAGCTGGTTGCGGCGGTACTCGCCTTGCCGCGTGAACATCCAGCCGGGGTATTCCGACGGCAACTGGCTGACTTCATCGAGCGCGGCGAGTTCGTCGCTGTTGAGCTTCACGCGCGTCGCCGCGATGTTGTCATCGAGCTGCTCGACCCGCTTCGCGCCGACGATCACGCTCGTCACCACCTTCTGATGCAGCAGCCATGCAAGCGCGATCTGCGCGACGGACACGCCCTTGCTTTCCGCCATGCGGCGCATCACGTCGATGCAGTCGTACGCACGTTCGACGTTCACCGGCGGGAAATCGAACTTCGTGCGGCGGCTGCCTTCTTCCTTGCCGCCTTCGCGCGTGTACTTGCCCGACAGAAAGCCGCCCGCGAGCGGACTCCACACCATCAGGCCGACGCTTTCGCTTTGCAGCAGCGGCACGATTTCCCGTTCGAGGTCGCGGCCGGCGACGGTGTAATACGCCTGCAATGATTCGAAGCGCGCAAGGCCGAGGCGCTCGGAAATCCCGAGGGCCTTCATGATCTGCCACGCCGCCCAGTTCGACACGCCGATGTAACGCACGTGACCATGCTGCACGAGCGTATCAAGTGCGCGCAGTGTTTCTTCGATGGGCGTCGCGGGATCGAATCCGTGAATCTGGTACAGGTCGACGTGATCCAGTTGCAGACGCTTCAGGCTTTCCTTCACGCCGTCGATGATGTGAAACCGCGACGCACCGCGCGAGTTCACGCCCTTGGTGCCCGCCTCGCCGAAAATCTTCGTCGCCACGACGACGTTCTCGCGCGGCACCTTCAGGTTCTTCAACGCCTGACCGGTGATGATTTCCGAGCGGCCGTCGGCGTAGACATCGGCGGTATCGATAAAGTTGATGCCCGCGTCCAGCGAGCGGCCGACGAGCGTGTCCGCATCCACTTGCTGAAGCTGACCGATGTTGTCCCAGATGCCGCCTGTACCGCCGCCGAACGTCATCGTGCCGAGGCAAAGCTCCGAGACGAACAGACCGGTATTGCCGAATTTCTTGTAGCGCATGCTTGCTCCTGTGTCCGCGTTGAACGTCAGCGTAAAGCGCCCGCGAAAATTGACGAGCGTTCGCCAGCTCGTGCAGTATCGTCCGGCAACGCGGACCGTTCATAGCCTGATCCTGTCGGATCATTGCCTTTTCCTGCAAACGGTGGCCTCTCGTGCGCGCACGATCGCGCTTGCGCGAGTAAGCTATCGACACTCTTCCACGCTTACATTTCCGCGGACATCATGGCGCTGAACGACACGCCCGGCCTCGCCGGCAGAGATGCTCACGATCCACCTCGCGACACCCGCCACGGCGGTTCCCTCGACGCTGCGCTCGACCATGCGCGCGTCGACCTCGTCTCGCTGCTCGACCGTTTAACGGCCGGTTGCGAAGGCTCGCTCGAAACGCCGGTGCCGGGCGTGTACCTTCATCGCATCACGAATCCGGGCGGGCCGAAGCCCGGCATGCAGACGCCCGCGCTCGCGCTGATCGCGCAAGGCAGCAAGCGCGTGATGGTCGGCGACGATGTCTACGTCTACGACCCGATGCACTATCTCGTTTCGTCCGTCGATCTGCCGGTGATCGGGCAAGTCACGGCCGCGAGCGAAACCGAGCCGTATCTCGGCATGCGGCTCGATCTGGATGTCGACGAAATCACCTCGCTGATTCAGGACCAGAACCTTCCGCCTGCAACGCAGACGGAAGCCTCGCGCGGCCTCTATGTGAACCGTCTCGGCAGTTCGATGCTCGACGCCGTGCTGCGGCTGCTGCGTCTCATCGATACCCCCGAAGACGTGCCGATCGTCGCGCCGCTCGTGAAGCGCGAAATCCTGTATCGCCTGCTGATGAACGGCTCCGGCGCACGCCTGCGCCAGATTGCGCTGCAGGACAGCCAGACGCAGCGCATCGCCAAGGCCATCTCGCTGTTGCGCCGGAACTTCGATCAGCCGCTACGCGTGGAGGACATCGCGAAGGACGTGCATATGAGCGTGTCGTCGCTGCATCATCACTTCAAGGCGGTGACCGCGATGAGCCCGCTCCAGTATCAGAAGCAGTTGCGCTTGCAGGAAGCGCGCCGGCTGATGCTGCTCGATATCGCCGATGCCGCGACCGCGGCGCATCGCGTCGGGTATGAAAGCGCCTCGCAATTCAGCCGCGAATACAGCCGCCTTTTTGGCGCGCCGCCGCTGCGCGACACGCGGCGCTGGCGCGATGCCGCAGCCGGCGCATAGGGTTATATGAAGCGCGCAGGACGCCGCAAATTATTTCATCGCTCGTGGAATAGAACGGCAACGCCGAACGTTCCACGAACACCCCACCGTAGCGCCACGAAAAGGAAGATGAGATGAACAGGCAAATCGTGCTGGCCCTGACCGCGGTCGCGGCCGTCGGCTGCTTCGCGTCGCAAGCGTTCGCGGCGGCGCCGAAGGAATCGAATGGCGTCTTCGTCGACGAAAACGGCATGACGCTCTATACCTTCGACAAGGACACCAAGGGCAGCCCGAGCGCATGCACCGGCGGCTGCGCCCAGGCGTGGCCCGCCGCGATGGCGGCCGGTTCTGATCAGCCAAGCGGCAAGTGGACGCTCGAATCCGCCGACGGCGGCAAGCAGTGGGCGTACGACGGCAAGCGCGTGTACCGCTTCGCCAAGGACACGAAGCCCGGCGACAAGAACGGCGACAACTTCCGCGACGTGTGGCACGCGGTCAAGCCCTGAACGTCGTGATGCCCGCGCGAGACGGTTCGGCATGACCGCAAAGAGCTTCGAAAGCGATCTTCTCGCGCATCTTCCCCAGTTGCGCCGCTATGCCCGCGCGCTGGCCGGCGATCGCGCATGGGCCGACGATCTCGTTCAGGACGCGACCGAACGCGCACTGAATCGCGCGAGCGCCTTTCGTCCGGGCACGAACCTGCGCGCGTGGCTGTTCACGATCATGCGCAATCTCTATATCGACCAGTTGCGCGGACGCCGCGACATCGCCGTCGACGATGAAACCGCGCCATGGCGGCAGATGGCCGCGCCGCGCGGCGAAGTCGACGGCCTCGTGCTGCGCGACGTGCAGCGCGCGCTCTATTGCCTGCCGGTCGAGCAGCGCGAAGTCATGTTGCTCGTTTGTGTCGAGGAAATGAGTTATCAGGAGGCGTCGCAGGTGTTGAACGTGCCAGCGGGCACGGTAATGTCGCGTCTTTCGCGAGCACGCGAGCACATGCGCGTGATGCTCGGTGAAGATGCGGGACGCAAGGCGTCGTCGCTCAAGGTAGTGAGCCGGTCATGACGAATCACGAGCACGCATATCACGGCAACGAGCGCGACCTTCAGGCGCTGTCCGCTTATATCGACGATGAACTCGGCGACGCCGAACGCGCCGCCGTCACCGATCGCCTCGCGAGCGATCCCGCCAGCCAAGCGGCGGTCGCCGCCTATCGCGCGCAGGACGGCGCGCTGCGGGCGCTGTTCTCAGCCGATGAACCGGAGCCGCAAGTCATCGTGATGCGGCCGCATGCGCGCGGGCGCTATCTGCTTGCGGCGTGCTTCCTCGTCGTCGGCATTGCGTGCGGGTATCTCACGCATCTGCTGTTGCCGAATCTCGACGATACGCGCCCGCGTTTTGCCGAACGCGCAGATATCGCGTATGCGGTGTATGCACCCGAGCAGCGTCATGCCGTGGAAGTTGCGGCTTCGCAGCGCGATCATCTCGTGACCTGGTTGTCGAAGCGCCTGAACCGCTCGCTCACGATACCGTCGCTCGCGGAATACGGTTTTCAGCTCGTCGGCGGACGCCTGTTGCCGGGCGAGAAAGGACCGGCTGCGCAGATCATGTATCAGAACGCGGCGGGTGAACGCCTCACGCTGTACATGACGACGGTCGCGCGCAACGACGCGAAAATCCGCTCGTTGCGCGACGGTCCGCGCACTACTTACTACTGGACCTACGACAGCGTGGGCTATGCGATATCCGGGCAACTCGGCGAAACAAAGCTGCAGGCGATCGCCTACGACACATGCAAGGAACTCGGCGGCGATCCGGCGAAGTGGTAGCGCACGGTTCGATAAAAAGCCGCAGCGGACCCGACACGCTGCGGCTCGTGCATCAACGATGCGCCGGTTCCATGTGACGCGGATGATGGCGCTCCCACTCCGTCCGCTGCCAGTAGCGATGCCCGTCCCAGTAACGCTCGCCGTGCCAGCCTAGCTTGACCGCATGATGCGGTTCGTGATGCATTGCCGCCGATGCGACGTTCACGAGGCCAAGCCCCAGCGATGCGGCAACCGATGCGACCAGCAGGCTCTTCTTTGTCTTGTCGAACATGATCTTTCTCCTTCGATGGTCATGCGTTTTCGTGCGTGAGCGCATTGCCCGTCTTAGCGGTAGTAGTCACGATGATGGTGATAACCGCCGCCATCCCCCGGCAGAATGATGCAGCCCGACAACGTGCTTCCCAGCAGAACGCTCAGTACTGCAAGAATCGCTATCTTCTTCATGGGTTTCTCCCTGTGAATCCATGAAGCGAAATTTAGCCGCTCGCCAAATGACAAGCCGTGTTCCTTTGTAAGCAAACGTGTAGCGTGAAATATTTACGAAGGGAGACTGTGAGCGACAAGGGCGCACATGTGGACAGCGCCCACATTGGAGCGGGCGCAGAGAGAGGCGATACGGTAACCGGCTCGCTAGCGAACGATCTTCGGCTTGAGATTGGGCGTGAGCGCCACGCCGACGACATGACCATCGCGCACGCCGCATCGGCTATCGACGCGCGTCCATTGCGCCTTGCCGCGCGCTTTCGCAAACGCGCGCATCACGATGACCTGATCGACGGGAATCGGATTGCCCGCATCGAAGATGGGCGTTTGACTATCAATCTTCGCGGACAGCACGCGCCGGTCGGGAACGATCAACGTGTCGTACTTGGGCGCGTCTTCGACCCAGCGGTCGAATGCAGCGACGCATTGCACGACGGTGTCCGGAACATGGAGACGGGCGAGATACGAATAGTCTTCCGATGCGTCAGGCGTTTCTTGCGCCTGAACGAGCTGAAACGCAGAAGCCGAAAGCAGGAGCGCGGCAAGCGCCGAAGCGAAAGAGATTTTCATGCGATGGCGATAAGGATAGGCGGCAGGCCGCGCGGCGGAACGAGGCGCGCATCGCGGCAGCACGGCGATGACGACGACTGGCTCACGAAGCCACGCGTCTTTTCGAGATAGCGCGAAGTGTACCGCGCGATGTTTTTATGCGTCGAGTGAATCATGCATTCTGAATGCAAAACGAAAGCCCGCGCGGCGCGTGCTCGAAGTGCGCGTTGTATCCTTTCCGGCTGATGACGCAAGCCGGACTCTTCCATGAAAACAGTGCGATGGTCGCAGCAGGACGGGGCAGGGCTGGAGCATTTGGTATTCGACGCACGGCCCGACGGCGTACTCGTAGAGAGCGCGGTCGTGGGCGAGGACGATGGACAGTCCTTCGGGCTCATGTATCGCATTGAATGCAATATGCAATGGCAAGTGACGCGGCTCGCGATTCGGCTTGCCGGCAGCACCGCGCTCGATCTGCGCCGCCAGGCGGACGATCACGCCGTCCTGCACGCATGGACCGACGCGGACGGCGCGCCGCAACCGATACTTGACGGCTGCATCGACGTGGACATCACGGCTACGCCTTTCACCAACACGCTGCCGATACGCCGCCTGCGCTTGCAACCCGGCGAGCGGCGCGTGATTCGCGTCGTGTATGTGAGCGTGCCGTCGATGACCGTTCGCGCTGTCGAGCAGGCTTATACGTGTCTCGAAGCGCGGCGGCGGTATCGCTTCGAAGGACTCGATACGGGTTTCGAAGCGGAGATCACGACCGACGGCGATGGTCTTGTCATCGACTATCCTGGCCTTTTCAGGCGCATCCGGTAAAGGCGCACGAAGCCGAGAGCGGCGATAATGCAATACACCGACCGAACTTCTCGCGCGACACACACGATGAACACCACGCACGACACCACGAACGCCCCGCGCCTCACGAGCCTTTCGCATGGCGGCGGCTGCGGCTGCAAAATCGCGCCCGGCGTGCTTGCCGAACTGCTGAAGCGCACGACGCCGATGGCCGCGTTCCCCGATCTGCTCGTCGGCAACGATACGGCCGACGACGCCGCCGTCTACAGGCTCAACGACGAGCAGGCCATCGTCGCGACGACGGACTTCTTCATGCCGATCGTCGACGATCCGTTCGACTTTGGCCGCATCGCGGCGACGAACGCGCTCTCCGATGTCTATGCGATGGGCGGCAAGCCCATCCTCGCGCTTGCGCTCGTCGGCATGCCGATCAACGTGCTGCCGCATGAGGTGATCGCGCAAGTGCTGAAGGGCGGCGAAGCCGTTTGCGCGGAGGCGGGCATCCCGGTCGCGGGCGGTCATTCGATCGATTCCGTCGAGCCGATCTACGGACTCGCCGCGCTTGGCATCGTGCATCCGTCGCGGGTGAAGCGAAACGCAGCGGCGCGCCCCGGCGATGTGCTCGTGCTCGGCAAGCCGCTCGGCGTCGGCGTGCTGTCGGCGGCGCTGAAAAAGGACAAGCTCGATGCGGTCGGCTATGCCGCGATGATCGCCGCGACGACGAAGCTCAATCGTCCGGGCGCGGACCTCGCGCAACTCGACGGCGTTCATGCGTTGACCGACGTAACCGGCTTCGGCCTGCTCGGCCACACGCTGGAACTTGCGCGCGGTGCAGGTTTGACGGCGCGCATCCGTTATGCGGATCTGCCGTGGCTGCCGCAGGTGCGTGACTTCGTGAGCGAAGGCATTTTCACTGGCGCATCGGGGCGCAACTGGACGGCGTATGGCGCGGATGTCTCGCTCGCCGAGTCGATCGGCGGTTCGCTCGAAGCGGCCCGCGCATTGCTTACAGATCCGCAAACATCCGGCGGGCTGCTCGTCTCGTGCGCCCCCGAATCCGTCGACGACGTGCTCGCGATCTTTCATGCCGATGGCTTCGACCATGCTGCGGTGATCGGCGAAATGACAGACGGAGCGGGCCGCGTCGAGGTGCGATGAGCCGTCAACATCGACGACCAAGGTGGACATGAAGGAAGAATCGCCGAAAGCCATTTTTTACGCGCTGGCCGCGAACCTGGGCATTGCCGTCTGTAAGTACGGCGCGGCTGCGTATACCGGTTCGGGGTCGATGTTCGCCGAAGCCATCCATTCCACCGCGGATTGCGGCAATCAGTTGCTGCTGCTTCTGGGCCTTAAGCGGTCGCAGGCGCCGGCCAGTGCGCTGCACCCGCTCGGTTCGGGGCGTGAGGTCTATTTCTACTCGCTGATCGTTGCGCTGCTGCTGTTCTTTGTCGGCGGGGCGTTTTCGGTGTACGAGGGCGTGCATCGCCTGATGCATCATGAGCCGTTGTCGAATCCGATCGTCGCGCTGGTGATATTGGGCGTGTCGGTCGTGCTGGAGGCGCTTTCGCTGGCGGGCGCGTTGCGGGAGATTCGCAAGGGCGCGCCGAACAAGACGCTATGGCGATGGTTCCGCGAGACGCGCGAGTCGGAACTGCTGGTCGTCGCGGGCGAGGACGTGGCGGCGCTGGCGGGACTGGCAATCGCGTTCGCGGCGGTCCTTATGACGATGCTCACCGGCAACGCGGCCTACGATGCGGCGGGTTCCATCGGCGTGGGCGTGCTGTTGATGGTGATTGCGTTCCTGGTGGCGCGTGAAGTGAAGTCGATGATCGTCGGCGAATCGGCGAGTCCGGAAGTGCGCAAGGCGATCGACGCGCACTTGAGAGGACGGCCGGAGGTGACGCGCATCATCAGCCTGATCACGTTGCAATGGGGCAAGCACATCGTGGTGGCGGTGCAGGCCGAGATGATCGACTATCCGAGCGGCCGCGCGATGATCGATGCGATCAACGTCATCGAGGAAGATTTGCAGAATGCGTTTCCGCAAGTGCGATGGGTATTTTTCGAGCCGGACGTGGCGAATGAAGCGAGTAAGCGCGCGGCGGCGTGAATGTTCCGCAACGTCGTCTCAGAGTTTCGTGCTTCGGCCCCGATAGGGGCTTTCCAATGAACCGGCGCGATCCAGCGCCCAGGTGCGGTTAGTGCTATACCGACACAAGCGGTCACGGGCCGCCTCGTGCACCGCACGATGAACCTTCAATCAAGTTGACCCTTACAGAAGCTCACCCGGAGTTCGCGCGAAAGCGCCTCCGTGCATGGCGACACCCATCGCGTTAGCCTGCAGCATGCACACCCTCGCATCGAGTCCCCGAAATTTCGAGATCTTCATCCGGCCCATGCGCAAACTATTTCTTGCTTTCTATTTGATCGTCGTCGCGATCAACTTTCAACAAGCCAACGCAGCCACATCGCAACCGGCCTCGCAGCCCGCTGTCGCGCTGACGCCGCAGCAAGCCCGCGATGCGCTCTCGGTGCTCAACGATCCGCAACGCCGCGCTCAAGTCGCCGACACGCTGCGTGCTGTCGCCGCAGCCGGCGCGCTGGCCGCACCCGCGAGCGCAGCGCAGCCTGCATCGGCGGCAGCGCCGGCATCCGGTGCATCCGGCGTGCTCGCCAGTTCATTGACCGCGAACGGGCTCGCGTCGCAATTATCGCGTCAGGCGGGCAACTGGCTGGTGCATTTCGGCGCCGGTCTGCGGCACTCGGCGAGCGCGTTGCTCAACGTACGCTCAGTCGTGTACTGGTGGCGTGACCGCATCAATACGGAGCAGCAACGCGCGCTATTGGTCCACGTCGTATGGACCGTCCTGTTGTCGCTCGTGCCCGCTCTGCTGATCGAATTTTTCGCGTCGAGGCTCCTGCGCAAGCCGCGTGAGAAAGTCGCGGCACGTGGAATCGCGGATACCGAAGCGAACGAGCCGCAACTCGTGCACGAACAACGCGTGGCCGAGCGCGCCGAAGACACGGCGCAGCGCACCGGCGATGAAGTCGCGATGCACGTCGCCGAGCGCAAGGTCGACGCGGCGCGCGGAAAGCGTCATGCCGCGCATCACTGGACCTTGCTGCAGCGCCTGCCGAACGCGCTTTTGTATCTGCTCTACAACGTGATTCCGCTCGGCGCTTTCATGGGCGCGGTGGCGATCCTGATGTCCATCTTCATCGACGACAACACGACCGAAGCCCACGTCGCAGGCGCGCTCATCGACGTCTATCTGGTTTGCCGCGCCGTGATGATCGTCTGCGCGTTCCTCGTCGCACCGCGTGCGCACGGGCTGCGCCTGATACAGATGCGCGACCAGTATGCGATTTACACAACGCGCTGGCTGCGGCGCATCGTGATCGTCGGCGGGGCGGGCATTGCGCTCGCGAACGGCTGTGAGCCGCTCGGGCTGTCGGATGCGGCGCATATCGCCATCCTCAAGATAGTCACGCTCGTCGTGCATGTGATGATCGCGTGGGTCATCTTCGAATCGCGCAATGTCGTGGGCGAGAGCATCCGCCAACGGATGTCGGCGCATCGCTCGGTGGCGCTCGTCGGCAGTTGGGTCGCGGATGTGTGGGCCGGCGTAGCGATCTTCTTCGTGATGGCGATGTGGTTCGTATGGGCGCTCGGCGTGGAAAACGGCTACGCGACGCTGTTCCATCTGGGCGGCGTGTCGCTGCTGGTGCTCGTCGTGTCGCGCGTTGCGGCCATCGTCGCGTTCGGCGCGCTCGGACGCCTCTTCCGCGATAACGACGAAGAGGACTTCGCCAGCAAGTCCATTGCGCATCGGCACGCGTACCGCTACTACCCGGCGCTGCGCCGCATCGTGCAGACGGTGATCGGCGTGGCGACCGTGATCGCCCTGCTCGAAGTGTGGGGCGTGCACATCTTGCGCTTCTTTACGTCCGGCGGAGTGGGCAACCGGCTCGCGTCTGCACTGCTGACGATCGCGGTCGCCGCCGTTTTCGCGGTGCTCGTGTGGGAATCGGCCAACGTGTTCGTCGAACGGCGTCTGGAGCAATGGAACACAACCGGCGATCGCGTGCGCGCGGCTCGCCTGCGCACGCTCCTGCCGATGATGCGTACTGGTCTGTTCATCATCATCGCGATGGTGGTCGTGCTGACCGGTCTTTCGGAGATCGGCGTGAACACGGCGCCGCTTCTCGCGAGTGCCAGCATCTTCGGCGTGGCGCTTGGCTTCGGCTCGCAAAAGCTCGTGCAGGATTTCATCACCGGCATTTTCCTGTTGATGGAAAACGCGATGCAGGTCGGCGACTGGGTGACGGTTTCGGGCGTTTCGGGAACGGTCGAGTATCTGTCGATTCGCACGGTACGCCTGCGTGGCGGTGACGGCTCGCTCTACACGGTGCCGTTCAGTTCGGTGACGACGGTGAACAACACCAATCGCGGCATCGGCAATGCGGCGGTGCGTGTGTCGATTGCGCTTGGCCAGGACGTCGATCTCGCCATTTCGACGCTCAAGGAAATCGGCGCGGCGCTGCGCGACGACGAAGCGTTCCGCGACGGCATCCTGTCCGACTTCAGCTTCTGGGGCGTCGACGCCGTCGACGGTTCGACCGTCACGCTCGCCGGTCAGATCCAATGCCGGGATAGCTCGCGCTGGCCGGTGCAGCGTGAGTTCAACCGCCGCATCCTGAACGAGTTCACGGCGCGCGGCATCGAGATCGCGAATCCGCAGCGCAATTTCGTGATCGTCAACGGCAGCGGGCAGGATTCGACACTGGACATCCAGGACGACAGCGACAAGGCGGGCGCGGATCAGCGCGCGGAGGCGTCGAAGGCGGCGCAGCATCCGACGAACGAAGCGGCGGCCGGCAACGATGCCGCGTCGAGCGCGCCGCCGCCGCGCGGCGCTCAGAGCGGGACGTGAGTCGATGGACGCGCCGTTCGATTGAACGGCGCGGTTTGTACGGGCCGTAAAAGTCCGGTACACACGCTTCGATCGCCGCCGGTATCGGCGCGTTGCCGGCGCTCAGCGAATCAGCGTCAGGCCCGGTTCACCACAATTTCTCGCTTCCAGCTCGTCTAGCTAAAACAAGAAGCGCACTACGCACATTTTGCTGAACCGCTGCCGCGCAACGCGGCTTCGCGCCCGCCATTCGGAATTTGTAACTGGCGGGCAGTCGCCTCACACATGAAATCGTCATGTATGGCGAAGCGGCGTTCCAGTGCACGGAGTCTGCCGAAACACTTGGCATGGAACACATGTAACGCGCACACCGCAAAAATTACTCAATCACGCATTAGTCGGTAAAACAGGTTTTCACGGCGTTTTTACCTGTTTTTCACCGTCGATTTGCCTCTCGAAAATACCCGCGATACCTGTCAACCGAATCCGGCAATCCCTCGTTGATGCAGGCGTCAGGCGATTACTCCCATCAAAAACCAGCCTGTATCGCGCCGTCCTGAAAGTCCCATCATCCGACAAAACGACGCGGTCAACTTTGTAGGTCCAAAACTTACCGAGTCGAAGTGTTGTTTGCAACAAAATATTATTGAGATGGCCTTGCGTTCATTTCAGGCCGTACTTAGAATCCGTTTCACAGAGTTTGTTACGAGTTGTAACGGGTTGTATCAAAGTACGTAGCCGGTCGAAACCGGCACGGCGACGGAATAAAAAAGAAAGCGGCAACAAGCCGGCGGGATATTCGGGGATTTACTGGAAGCAGCAACCATGAACGGTCGCGAAACGCTGGAATCAATCCGGGAAATCAACTTGTCTTACATCATGCTCGCTCAGCGTCTGCTGCGCGAGGACCGGGCCATCGGCATGTTCCGGCTCGGGCTGTCGAAGGAACTGGCTGACTTGCTGTCCGGGCTCACGCTCGCACAGGTCGTCAAGCTCGCGCAATCCGACAACCTGCTGTGCGCTTTCCGCTTCAACGATCACACGATGCTGTCGGCACTGACGCAGCCGGCGAAAAACGCCGACATCGCGCCGACGCATGCAGCAATCCTGCTGGCTGGCCAGCCGGCTGAACAGTTCGCTTAAGTGATGACGGAGCGAGCCATGCTTAAGAAGAGCCTCACCGAAGACGCCCAGGAAGTATTCCGCGCCATCGCGCTGATCGAGCTTGGCGCGCGTATGCAAGTGCTGGAGAGTGAACTGACGCTCTCGCGCGATCGCATGATCCGTCTGTATCGCGAAGTGAAGGGTGTATCGCCGCCCAAGGGCATGCTGCCGTTTTCGGCGGACTGGTACATGACGTGGCTGGCCAACATCCACGCATCGCTGTTCTACAACACCTATACGTTCCTCAAGAACGAAGCCGGTTGTTCGCATCTCGATGCATTAACCAAGGGGTATCGGCTGTATCTCGAGCACTGCAAGCATAGCGGCGCCGAGGCGGTACTCGATCTTACGCGGGCCTGGACTCTTGTGCGCTTCTTCGACGCGGGCATGCTGCAGATGACGCCCTGCTGCCGCTGTACCGGGAAGTTTGTCGCACACAAGCATGATTTGCAGAACAACGTGGTGTGCGGGGCCTGCCAGCCGCCGTCACGCGCGGGGAAGACCAAGAAAGCGGCGGCCGCTAAACAGGCCGTTCAAGAAGCCGCTCTGGAGGGTGTGTCCATCAAGAACGAAGTGCCGCAAGCGCCGGATCATCCGGAGCAGATCGCACTCGAGAACGTTGCGGCTATGCAGTCGCAGCACGCGAGCCTGGTCGCACAGGCTGCTTAGGCGGTAGCGGCGCCGGTCGCCCAGCGAGGGCCATCCGCTGGATGGTGGACGACCGGCATGCCGCTACCGTTTTTTAATTCTCTTTGCAACGCGCCATTCGTGCGCGGAGCAGACATCTTCCGGCCCCAAGTAAAATGCTTCGACAGCACGCGCTATCGAAGGAAACGCCTTGGCTCAGGCCGCACAGACATCAAAGCAAGGCTTCTTGCTGACGCGTCATTGGCGCGATACGGCAACCGGCACGGAGGTCGAGTTCTGGCTCGCCACCGATGACGGCCCGCGCAAGATCCGCATTGCCCCGCAAACGCCAGTCGCATTCATCCGCGCGGAAGATCGCGAGCGAGCCGAGCCGCTCGTTCGCACTGTGCGCGATGCGCAACTGCGTGAACTGCCGCTCAAGGACTTTCGTCAGAAGCCGGTGCTTGGGCTGTATTGCCCTCAGTATCGCCAGTTGCTTGGGCTCGAAAAGACGCTGAAGAATGCGGGCGTCAATGTATTCGAAGCCGATATCCGCCCGACCGAACGCTATCTGATGGAGCGCTTCATCACCGCGCCCGTTTCATTCGATGGCGATGCGAGCGGCGGTGTCGTTCACAGCGAACTGAAGCCTGCTGCCGCTTATCGTCCGTCGCTAAAGCTGGTCTCGCTCGATATCGAAACCAGTGCGAAGGGCGCGCTCTATTCGATTGCGCTCGAAGGCTGCGGCGCGCGTCAGGTTTTCATGTTCGGACCGCCCAATGGCGATACCGAAGCCGCACGCGATTTCGCTCTCGACTATTGCGCGACCCGCGCCGAGATGTTGCAGCGTTTCAACGCGTGGATAGCGCAACATGATCCGGATGCGATCATCGGCTGGAACGTCGTGCAGTTCGATTTGCGCGTGCTGCAGAAACATGCCGACGATTACGGCGTGCCGCTTGCATTTGGCCGCGATGGCAGCGTCGTCGAATGGCGCGAGCACGGCATGAAGCGCAATCATTTCTTCGTGTCGATTGCGGGACGGCTCGTGATCGACGGCATCGAGGCGTTGCGTTCGGCGACGTGGAATTTTCCGTCGTTCAGCCTCGAATACGTGTCGCAGTCCCTGCTCGGCGAAGGCAAGGCGATCGACAGTCCCTATGCCCGCATGGACGAGATCGAGCGGCGCTTTCAGGAGGACAAGCCCGCGCTTGCGCATTACAACCTGACCGATTGCGAACTCGTTACGAAGGTCTTCGAGAAGACGGAACTGCTGCCGTTCCTGCTCGAACGCGCGACCGTCACGGGACTGGCGGTCGATCGTAGCGGCGGATCGGTGGCCGCGTTCACGCATCTGTACATGCCGCGCATGCATCGGCTCGGCTACGTCGCGCCGAATCTCGGCGACGTGCCGGAAGAAGCGAGCCCCGGCGGCTTCGTCATGGACTCGCGGCCCGGTCTCTATGACTCGGTGCTCGTGCTCGACTACAAGAGCCTGTATCCGTCCATCATCCGCACGTTTCTGATCGATCCCGTTGGTCTCGCGCAAGGCATGAGCGAAACGGATGCGACGCGCACCGTGCCCGGCTTTCGCGGCGCGCTGTTTTCGCGCGACAAGCATTGCCTGCCCGCGATCGTCGAGCAGGTATGGCAGGGACGCGAGGCCGCGAAGCGTCAGCGCAACAAGCCGCTTTCGCAGGCGCTCAAGATCATCATGAATTCGTTCTATGGCGTGCTGGGATCGAGCGGATGCCGCTTCTTCGATCCTCGCCTCGCGTCGTCGATCACCATGCGCGGCCATGAAATCATGCATCGCACGCGCGAACTGATCGAAGCGCGAGGCTATGGCGTCATTTACGGCGACACGGATTCGACCTTCGTCTGGCTGCGCCGCGCACGCGATGAAGACGACGCCGCGCGCATCGGCCGCGCGCTCGTCGAACACGTGAATGATTACTGGCGCAAGCATCTGCATGAAACATTCGGACTCGAAAGCGCGCTCGAACTGCAATTCGAAACGCACTTCACGCGCTTTCTGATGCCGACGATCCGCGGCACGGAAGAGGGCAGCAAGAAGCGCTACGCCGGTCTCACGCAACGTGCGGACGGCAGCGAAGAAATCATCTTTAAAGGGCTTGAGACGGTACGTACGGACTGGACGCCGCTCGCGCAGCGTTTTCAGCAAGAGCTTTATATGCGCATCTTCAAGGGCGAGCCGTATGCGGACTACGTGCGCGATTACGTCGACCGCACGCGGCGCGGCGAACTGGATGCGCTGCTGATCTATCGCAAGCGCCTGCGCCGCAGCCTCGCCGAGTATCAACGCAACGTGCCGCCGCATGTGCGCGCCGCGCGCAGCGCCGACGAGTTCAATGCACGGCAGGGCCGCCCGTTGCAATATCAGAACGGCGGATGGATAAGCTATGTGATGACGCTCGGCGGTCCCGAGCCGGTCGAAGCGCGTTCCGCACCGATCGACTACGAGCATTACGTGAGCAAGCAGCTGCAGCCCGTGGCGGATGGCATCCTGCCTCTCATGCGCGACGATTTCGCCGCGTTGATGTCGGGACAGCAAGAGCTGTTCTGAGCGTAGCCGTGGCTCGCCCGAAAACGCGGGCGCGGCATTTGCTGCCGCATCTCACGTTGCCTGCATCGGGAAAATCGACAATGGAAGCACGCACATGATGATGGCGTCCACGGAAATCAGCCGCTCGCAATTGCGCAACCGCATCGTGAGCGATCTTGCGCAGGCGATCTGGAAGTATCGCCTTCAAACGCTTGCCGCCGTCACGCTGATGATCGCATCGCGGCTCGCCGTCGTGTCGGTCCCGCTGATGCTGAAGCATGTGATCGACGAATTCAGCCGGCCGACGGCCAACGCCGTGTTTCCGGTGTTCGTGATCCTGACGTACGTGCTGATGCGCTATCTCGGCGACGTGCTCAACGAAGCACGCGACATCATATTCAGTATCGTCACGCAGCGCACCGTTGCATCGTTCACCGAACGTACGTTCTCACATTTGCACGGCATGGGTGCGCGTTTTCATGCGCAGCGCGAAACGGGCGGCGTCGTGCGCGACGTGCAGAAGGGCGCGGATGGCATCGGCTTTCTGCTGGGCGTCGCAATCTTCACCATCGTGCCGACGTTGATCGAGATCGCCACGGTCGTCGCGATCATGATGAGCCAGTATGCGCGCACGTTCACCATCGCCATCGGCATCACCTTCGTGTGCTATGCGGGCTATACGCTGATTTTCACGCGCTATCGCATGCGCTTTCAGCGCGCAGTGAACCGGCTCGAAGCGCAATCGGACAGCCGTCTCGTCGATAGTCTGCTCAACTATGAAACGGTGAAGCTTTTCGCGAGCGAAGACGTCGAGCGCATGCGCCTTTCGACGGTTCTCGACAAATGGGTCACGGCGCGCACCGCGAATCAGCGCGCGTTGACCATTCTGCACGTGGGGCAGAGCACCGTGATTGCACTCGGCATTGCCGCCGTCATGCTGCTGGCTGCACAAAACGTGGTGGCGGGCACGATGAGTGTCGGCGATCTCGTGCTGGTCAACGCTTATATCGTGCAGGTCTGCGCGCCGCTCAATACGCTCGGCTTCGTATTTCGCGAGACCAACGATGCGATCGTGAATGTCGAACGCATGTTCGAAATACTTCTTGCGCGGGGGCGTCGCGGCGAGGACGTCGACGAAGTCGATGCCAAGCCGCTCGAAGTTACAGCGGGCGAGATCGAATTTCAGCACGTCGATTTTGGCTACGATCCGGCGCGTCAGATTTTGCGCGATATCGATTTTCGCGCGCATCCGGGCAAAAAGCTCGCAGTCGTGGGCGGTAGCGGCTCCGGTAAATCCACGCTGATGAAGCTGCTTTTCAGGCTCTATCAGCCGACTTCCGGCGTTATCACCATCGACGGTCAGGACATCCGGCACGTCACGCAAAGGAGCCTACGCGAAGCAATCGGCATCGTGCCGCAAGACACCGTGCTCTTCAACGATACGATCGCGTACAACATCGCGTATGGGCGTCCGTCGGCCACCCGTGCGGACGTGGTGCGCGCGGCGCGTGCGGCACAGCTCGACAGCTTCATCGAACGCCTGCCCGATCACTACGACACGCGCGTCGGTGAGCGTGGCGTGCGGCTCTCGGGCGGCGAACGGCAACGCATCGCCATTGCGCGCGCCATCCTGAAAGACCCGCGCATCATCGTGTTCGATGAAGCGACTTCCGCGCTGGATACACGCTCGGAGCGCGCGATTCAAAGCGAACTCGACAGGCTTGCGCAAGGGCGCACGTCGATCGTGATTGCGCATCGGTTATCGACCGTGGTCAATGCGGACTGGATCCTCGTGATGGAACACGGGCGCATCGTCGAGCAGGGGCAGCATTCGGAACTGATCGAACGTGGCGGCGTTTATGCGCGCATGTGGTCGCTGCAATCGCAACAGGGCGAACTCGCGCAAGTGCAGCGCAAGGTGTCGGCGCAACCGGTTCATCTGGGCGCGCTGATCGCGGGCGTCGTCGATGGCTTGCACGAAGAGATCGTCGAACATGGCGTGCATCTCTACACGATGCTGCCCGAAGACGATCTGCGCGTGACCGGTGATCCGGGCGTGCTGCAACTCGTGATCGCGGACCTGTGCCGCACGGAAATACATGCGGCGGATCGCGGCGAACGCGTGGAATTACGCGTGGAGCGTGAAGCGAATCAGGTGCGGGTATGCGTGCTCGGGCGTCGCGCGCAGCCAGCGCCGCTATCACAAGAGCAGGCGCGCAGGCTCGAAGAAGCGTTGAGCGAAATGGGCGGCACGTTCACCGTCGGCTATGTCGACGGTCACCTCGCGTATGTCGCGATGATGCCTCTGCGTCCCGTCGTCGACGCAGATGGGCAGGCAAGCCCGCAAGCCGATGTCACCGGCAATCTCGACGGCCTCTGCGTGATGGTCCTCGACGATCAGGAAGCCGCGCGGGAAGCACTCGGCGCGGTGCTCGAAACGACGGGAGCAGGCGTGCGCCTCGTGGCATCGGGCAAGGAAGCACTCGAATGGCTCGCCGCTACGCCGACCGAACAGTGGCCGGATGCGTTTCTATGCGACATCGTGCTTGGCGAGGAAGACGGCTATCAGGTGTTGCGTCGCGTGCGGGAACTGGAGGCGAGCCGGCGCGTATCGCTCGATCAGCGCATGCCTGCCATAGCCTTGACGGGTCACACGCAGACCGAAGACCGCCTGCGGGCGCAGATGGCCGGCTTCCAGATGCATATGACGAAGCCAGTGCCTGCGGAACGGCTGATCGCCGCGATCAGGCAGGTCGCCGTCCGTACCGAAGCGTGAAGGATGACGAGGGCGCATCACATGGACGAGAAGACATCCGCACGCATCGATGAACTCAAGCCGACACAAGGCGCATTAGGGATGGAGCATGTGCGCGAGAAGATGCGTTTGACGAGCGAGCAGCCTGATGACAGGCGCGCGGCCTTCATGGACGAACATGCGCTGCGCCTCGTGCGCGGGCCGGGCGGGACGCTCCATGTGATCGATCATCATCACTGGGCGCGCGCGTGGCATGAGCTTGGCATCGAAGTCGTGCCGGTATCCATCGCATGCGATTTCAGCGATCGGGACCACGATGCTTTCCTTGCGGCTATGCGCGAGCATGGCTGGATTCATCCGTTCGATGCTCAGGGTAACGAAATATCGGTGGAAGCGTTGCCGCCTTCCATCGCCGCGATGCCCGATGATCCTTATTTGAGCCTTGCCGCCTTCGTGCGCATGGCGGGCATGTTCGAAGATTCGCCGGAGTTCAACGCGAAGTTCGCATGGGCCGATTACTTCCGCGAGCGCATACAGGGCGATTTCGCATCGACTGCGGGCTTCGCCAAGGCGCTCGCTCAGGCAGTCGCCGCTTCGCGTGAGGACGAAGCGCGCGAACTGCCGGGCTTCAGAGCGTAGCCATCGCGGAGCGCGTCTGCTGCGCCTCGATGATCTGCCGAAAGTACGCGGCGGTGCGCCGCAAGCCTTCATCGAGCACGGTCACGGGCTGCCAGTCCAGCAGCGTGCGCGCCTGCGTGATGTCAGGCTGACGATGCCACGGATCATCCATCGGCAGCGGACGGAACACGATCTCCGACTTCGACCCCGTCAGCGCCACGATGCGCTGCGCGATTTCCAGCATCGACAGCTCATGCGGATTGCCGAGATTGACCGGGCCGGTAATTTCATCGGGCATGTTCATCAGGCGAATGAACGCATCGACCATGTCGTCGACATAGCAGAATGAACGCGTTTGCGAGCCTTCGCCATAGACGGTGATCGGCTCGCCGGCGAGCGCCTGCATCATGAAGTTGGACACCACGCGGCCATCGCTCGGATGCATGCGCGGACCATACGTGTTGAAGATGCGCGCGATCTTGATGTTGAGTCCATGCTGCCGGCGATAGTCCATGAAAAGCGTCTCGGCGCAGCGCTTGCCTTCGTCGTAACAAGAACGCGGACCGATCGGGTTCACGTTGCCCCAGTACGCTTCCTGCTGCGGATGCACGCGGGCATCGCCATAGACTTCGCTCGTCGATGCCTGAAAGATTTTCGCCTTCACGCGCTTGGCAAGCCCCAGCATATTGATCGCGCCGTGCACGCTGGTCTTCGTCGTCTGCACCGGATCATGCTGATAATGAACCGGTGATGCGGGGCACGCGAGGTTATAGATTTCGTCGACTTCCACATACAGCGGGAACGTCACGTCGTGGCGCATCAACTCGAAGTTGGCGCTGTCGAGCAGATGCGCGATGTTGTCCTTGGTGCCGGTATAGAAGTTGTCGACGCACAGCACGTCGTGCCCTTGCGCGAGCAGCCGCTCGCATAGATGCGAGCCGAGAAAGCCCGCCCCGCCAGTCACCAGAATGCGCTTGCGAAATGCTTCTTTCATGACGATTCCCTTTGATGTGATTGCATCCTGATGCCCTAATTGCAGACGTGCCGCAACGTTGCTTCCCATTCGGCGGCGAAGCGGTCGATATGAAAACGCTCGAGCGCGAGCTTCCGCGCGCCTTCACCCATGCGTCGCGCCTCGGCGGGATCGCGCAGCAGGCGCTGCATCGCATCGACGAGCGCGTTCGTATCGGTATGGATGAAGCCGCTTTCGCCATTGCGAACGACGGTGGCAAGCTCCGTCGTCGCCAGGCCGATGATCGGCATGCCGATGGTCATCGCTTCGACGATGGCCAGGCCGAGACTCGTCCAGCGAATCGGATTGAAGAAGAAGCGGTATTGCGCGGTGAATGCCGCCAGTTCCAGATTGCCGACTTCACCGAGACCGCCCGCCGATTCGGCGTCCATGCCAACGAGATCGAGCGGAACGCGTTGGGCCGCATCCGCGAACACGTCGTTACCGAGCCTGCGCCCGCGTTGCCGCAAATGATTGATGACGACGATGCCGCGTTCCTTCTCGCCGCTATAACGTACGCCTTCGGGCACGACGACGCCATGCTCGATCACGCGCGTGGGCGTCTCGCCGCTGTCCCACATCAGGCGGTTGAAGTGCGTCACGTGCACGAGTAGGGTATTCGGATCGTTCACCCAATGGCGCTGCTCGAACGGATTTTCTTGCGGCGGATCATGTTCGATATAGACGCGCGGCAAGCGCCGTTGCGTATCGGAAAGAAGATTGATGCGATCGTTGTCCCAGTGTGTGCGATGCTGAAACAGCACGACATCGAACTCCTGTGAAGCCACTTGATCGGCGGGCACCTCATGCACGTTGTCGCCCCACGGCAGCACGCCGACCTTTCCCGCATAGCCCGGCGGATGACCGGGCTTCGTCACGAGATAGAAGTCGTGCTTCGCCTGGCTCAGGTAATACATGTAATTGCCGTGGACATGCCACGTAAGCACGCGCAGGCGTTTTTGATTAACAGTGGGCATCGGTTTCCAGTTTTTCTGCGGGCAATTGGATTCGAGCAGCATCGAGCACTTGTCCGACGCTGATGTTCAGTGCGCAGGGATGCCCATACGGGCAGTCCCGGAACGCACAGGGGCGGCACGGCGGATAGTCTGCGAGCACGCGATGACGTTCATGATCGAGCGGCGCCCAGCGTCGCGTGTCGCTGCCCGATGCAATGACGACGCTCTTCGTGCGCATCGCCGCCGCGACGTGGGAAAGGCCCGTGTCGTTGCACACGATGAGCCGCGCACGCGCAACCAGCGCGGCGAGTCCGCCGAGCGATGTCTTGCCGGTCAGATCGATGGCGTGAACGCCAGGCGTGTTGGCGATGCTCGCCGTGATGTCCGCCTCACCCGCGCTGCCGGTGAGCGCAACCTGCCATCCATCGTTTGCCAGCGCGGCCGCAACTTGCGCGAATCGTTCGGCCGGCCAGCGGCGCGACGGCAATTGCGAACCCGCATGAACGAGCACGAGGCGGGATGGCTCGAGTGCGTATCGGTCGATCAGCGCGTCGCACTCGCGCGTGTCGTCTCGCGTCAGCGGAATTTCAAGCTGCGTATCGCTTGCATCGATGCCGAGCGCATCCATCAGCGCGTTATAGCGAGCGACCTCCTGCAACGCATCGGGCCACGCAATGAACACCCCTTCACGCGCCGCTTCGTCCGGTTTCAGAAAGCCAGCGTTGAGGCGCGCATTCATCTGCTCGACGATGTCGTTGGCCACGCCGCCGCTGCCGTGCAACTGGATCGCCAGATCGAAGCGGCGCGCACGCATCGCATCGTAAAAGGCGGGCAAGTGCGCGTCCGTTTCCTCTTGCTCGGGAAAACCGATCGCGCCGGGAAACACGATCAGTTCATCGAGCAGATGCGCATATCGTTCCACGAAGCTGCGTGCCCAGGGCAGGCCGATCAACGCAATATGCGCCTGCGGATACGCACGACGCAACGCGCGCAACGCAGGTACGGCGCACAGCATGTCGCCAAGCTGAAGCGCCCTGAAGATGGCGATGCGTTCGACGTTCGCGGGTCTCATACGAACAGCACGCGGAATTTCACCGCGCCATAAAGCCGCCAATAGATCGAGAGGAATGGAATCCATAGGGACGTCCACGCCATTTCGAGTATGTGCGCGCGGGTCAGCGCCGTTGTTTTGAGGCGCTTCAGGCAGAACCACGCGCTCAACGCTAACCACACTTCCAGACCCAGCAGCCCCAGTGTGGCGTTGCCGTTGACGAATGCGAGCAAGGCGATCACGACCACCGCGAGTATCGCGTAGTAGAGCAAAGGCGGCGTGCTTCTGATGCGTTCCTTGAAGAGCGTGCGATGCTTCTTGTAAAGCAGCGCGTCGAACTGGCTCTTCTTCTGCTGCGAAAGACTCACGCCCCAGCGCGCGGGACGCACGGGATGCAGCACTATCGCGTGTTCGGAACGGACGATGTCCGCGCCGGTGCGCATCAGCTTGAACTGGAGATCGGAGTCTTCGCGCCACGCCGACGTGAAGCGCGCATCGAAGCCGCCGACACGCTTCAACGCCGATCGCGTAACGAAAGTATTGGCGGTCGCGAACTCCGTATGCGCAAGTCCCGCGGCGTCCTGTTCGTAATCGGTCGGTCGGGGGCCGAGCGGCACCACGATCCGCCCGGACACCGCATCCGCGCCCGCGCGCAGTTCTGCAACGCCACTGGCGAGCCACTGCGGATCGGGGATCGTGTCGTCATCGGTGAATGCGATCCATGCGGCGCCCGATGCGCGCCATCCCGCGTTGCGTGCGCCGGCCGGTCCCTGCGTCGCCGTCACCGGCACATAGCGGATGCGCGGACCCTGCTCGCATTCGCGTGCAAGCGATGCGACGCGCGAGCGCGTTGCATCGTCGGGACCGTCGTCGCACACGATGATCTCGTAGCGCGTCTTGTCATAGTCCTGCGCGATGATCGCGCGCAAACAACGCTCGAGCATGTCGGGCCGCTGATACGTCGGCACGACGACGGACACGTCGAACGCAGCACCCGTCCCAGTGCTCGCATCTTGCGCTGCGGCGTCGCGTGCAGCATCGCCTGCGCCGTCGTAGGAAAACGAGCCTGCGATGGTGCTCATGCAGGCACCCCCGGCTTCTCGATGAGGAACGGGCCGATCACGAGCGCATCGAGCGGCGACGTCCAGAACGATTCCACCGCATCGCGCGGCGAGTTGACCATCGGCTCGCCACGCGTGTTGAACGACGTATTCACGAGCACCGGCACGCCGGTGCGCGCCTTGAACGCGGCGAGCAGGTCATAGTAAAGCGGATGCTGCGAGCGATTGACGGTCTGCACGCGAGCAGTGCCGTCGATATGAGTAACCGCCGGAATGCGCGCTTTCATGTCCTCGCGCACATCGAAGACGAAGAGCATGAACGGCGCGACGCGTGCATCGACAAACCAGTCGGCTGCGTGCTCTTCCATCACGACGGGCGCGACCGGGCGAAAGTCCTCGCGGTCCTTGATTTCGTTGAGACGCGCCTGCATCGACGGATCGATCGGCGAAGCGAGAATCGAGCGCGCGCCCAATGCTCGCGGACCGAATTCCGTGCGGCCCTGATACCAGCCGATCACGCGGTTCGACGCAAGAATGTCGGCTGTTTCAGCGGCGATGTCGTTGAGCCTGCGATACGGCGTCTTGGACCACTTGAGGAATGATTCAATGTCCTCTTCGCTATAGCACGGTCCGAGATACGCATGATTCATACTCCAGCGGCGGCTACGATCACCTTGCTTCACGCGTTGCTGATAGTCGGTCCAGAGCGCGGCGCCCAGCGCGGTGCCTGCATCGCCCGCGGCCGGCTGGACCCAGATGTCTTCGAACGGGCCGCGATCGCGCAGGCGTGCGTTCATCACGCAGTTAAGAGCGACGCCGCCCGCCATCGCAAGATGCTTGAGACCGGTGCGTTCATGCAGCCACCGCGCCAGTTCCAGAGCGGTCTCTTCGAGCACGGCCTGCAGCGAATGCGCGATATCGTAGTGATGCTGCGTCAGCGGTCCGCCGCGCTCCCGTCGCGGGCCGAAGCGTTCGACGAGACGCGGTGCATCGACGGTATAACTGCCGTCATTGCGATATTTGACGATCTCGCGGAACTGATCGACGTACGCGGGCTTGCCGAAAGAGGCGAGCGCCATCACCTTGTACTCGTCGGACGAGTGCAGAAAGCCGAGATAGTCCGTCACGGCCTCATAAAGCAGCCCAAGCGAATGCGGCAATTCCACTTGTTTCACGCGCTGATATTCGCCATCGACGAACTGACCAAGGCTGGTTGTCACGCCTTCGCCGCGTCCGTCCATCGTCAATACAGCGGCATTTTCATAGGGCGCGGCGAGAAACGCGCTGGCTTCATGCGAAAGATGATGATCGACGTGATGCCACTGGAAGCGCGGCGCACGGCCGCCGCTGATGAAGCGCTTCTTCAAATGATGCGGCGCGCCGTCGATTAACTGGCCGCGCGCATTGGCGATATAGCTCAGAAACAGCGGGTCCCACGGCGACTCGGAAGGATTGGTGCTGACATGCTCCGACGGCATGAAGGGCAGCGTGATGGTTGCCTTCGCCTGCTTCGGCATGCCCGAGAACAGATGCGGATCATACGAGTAGGCAATGTGATCCACGTCCGCCAGTTCGATGCCCGCTTCCTTGAGGCAGTAGTCGATGGCGTCGAACGGAAGCTGCCAGGTCGAGAAGGGCACAGGACGCTTTGCGTGCTTCACATGCGTGAAGCGCTCGTCTTCCGCTGCCGCGATCACGACGCCGTCGTGAACCAGCGCCGCTGCGCTGTCGTGATAGACCGCATTGATTCCGAGTGTGTACATAAGGCGCGTCTCTCAGGGTAATGTCAGATGAGCAGGATGGTGTTCGGTGCGGGCATCGAGGAGCGAGAGGGCGGCATCGACGACTTCATCGACACTCACGCCAAGCAGGCAAAGATGATGCCCTTCGGGACATACGCTGCGATAGCACCAGCGGCAAGGCACATCGTGATAGAGCACACGATGCGTCGTCTGCCACGGCATGTGCTGCGGATTCGTCAGCGCGTAAAGATCGACGACGGGCGCGCCGAGCGCCGACGCGATATGCACCGGACCACTGTTGTTCGAAATCAGCACGCGGGCCTGCTTGATGAGCGCGGCCAGTTCGCCGAGGTGCAAGGCGCCCGCAAGATCGACGATGCGCGCATCGCCCGCACTCACTGATTCGCACAGCGCCGCTTCGCTCGACGAGCCGGTGACGAGCACGGGCCAGCCGGTTCGCGTTGCGAGCTCGCGTGCGGCTTGCGCAAAACGGTCCGGCGGATAGCGGCGCGATGCGGCGGTCGCGCCGGGATGCATGACGAAGTAGGGCGCGTCGATATCGATGCCGCGCTCGGCCAGCTTGCGTTGAAGCGAGGCTTCATCGGCTGCGCGCAGGTCGAATCGCATGCGCGTATCGCTCGCATGTGCGCCGACGCTTGCAACGAGCGCAAGTTGCCGTTCCACTTCATGTCGTGTGCCTTGCTGCGGCTCGCATTCCGCAACCCAATCGGTCAGGAGCCCGTATGGATTCTCCCGGCAATGCGCCAGCCTTCGTGGAATGTTCGATAGATGGCACAGCATCGCAGCGGGCAGCGGATTCTGGCTATAGACGCTGAAGACCACCGCGGCATCGAAGCCAAGCGATTCAAGACGCTCGCGCATCGCGAGATCGGCGGCTGCGTCGATCGGCTTGTCGTGCTTGACCCACGGCGCGTGATATTCGATCACGTCATCGATATCGTCGATGAAACGCGCCGCCTGCGCGCCTGAACCCGACGCAAGCAGAGTGAGATGCCGTCCCGGATACGCATGCTTCAACGCATGAAGCGCGGGCGTGGTCATCAAGACATCGCCGAGGTTGTCGGGACGGATGCAGAGAATGCGACGCACATCCTCGCCCCACACGCGCTGCGCAGACGTGGCCGGTGCGCGTGCATGAGCGATGGCGGGCTGGATCGTGACCGGAACCTCGCGCTTCATGTCGACAGCTCCGTCTCGCGCCACGCTCGCTCGATGAGGCGCGCGGCTTCGTGCATGTCGCTCGCGATCGCATCCGGCTCACGCAGCGGGCCGCGCTGCCACACTGTCTCGTTGCCGTTATCGATGAGCACCGCGCGGCAGCCCGCGCGATGTCCCGCTTCGATATCGTCGAGGATATCGCCGACGAACCAGCTTCGTTCGAGATCGAGTCCAAGCTCACGCGCGGCGCGTTGAATCATGCCGGGTGCAGGCTTGCGGCAGTCGCACGCAAGCGCATAACGCGCCACCGTCCCTTGCGGATGATGCGGACACCAGTAGACGCCCGCGAGCGTCGCACCCGCCTCAGCGGCAAGCTCATGCAGTTTATGTTCGACATCGATGAGTGCGGATGCATCGAACTTTCCCAGCGCGACGCCGCTTTGATTGCTGATGACGACGATCGGCGCCTTCATTCGCGCGAACGTCGCGAGCGCATCGAATGCGCCGGGCGCCAGATGCATCCTTGTGGGATCGACGTTATAGGGCACGTCGTCGAGTAGCGTGCCATCCTTGTCGAGAAAGACAGCGGGTTTCATGCGCTCGCGCCGCCGTATGCCGCGCGGCGGCTTTGCACATCGCTGGCCGTATCGACATTCGCCACGCGCGCATAGACACGCTCCAGCGATTGCGCAACGCTCGCCCACGTGAACATCGCACGTGCGCGTTCGAGTCCGGCCTCGCCCATGCGTTCGGCGAGCGCGGCATCGCGTTTGATGGCGGCGAGCGCATCGGCAAGGGCGGCCGGGTCTTTCGGCGGCACGAGCAAGCCCGTCTCGCGATGCGCGACCGAATAGCGAATGCCGCCCACGTCCGCGCCAATCACGGGCCGGCCGCAAGCCATCGCTTCGAGCGGGGTGATGCCGAACGGTTCATACCACGGCGTCGTCACGAATACGTCCGCCGCGTTATAGAAGATTTTGAGGCGTTGCCGTCCATGACGGCCAAGGAAGTTGACCTTGTCGGCGACGCCGCATTCGTCGGCGATGCCGCGCAAGCGGCCGATCTCCGGCGTCGCGATCTCGTTCGCTTCGTCGGAATTTCCGCCGATGACATACAGATGCGCTTCTTCGTTCAGCTCACGATTGCATATGCCGATGCCCCGCACCACGTTATCGATTCCCTTGCGCGGAACCATGCGCCCGAGCTGCAGCACGATGAAGCGATCCTGCGGCCAGCCTAGGCGTTCGCGGGCTTCGGCTTTCTTCATCGGATGAAACTCGGTGCTGTCGAAACCACACGGCACCAGATCGATGCGCGAGGCATCGGCGTGATAGAGCGAGAGCAGATCGGCTTCATCCTGCGGGCATTCCGCGATGACCGAGTCCGACTCGCGCACGAGCGCGTCTTCGATATCGAAGCGTTCATCGGGAAAGCCGTCGCCCGCGCCCTGATGAATGCGGCGCACGCGGCCAAGCGCATGGAACGTCGTGACGAGCGGCGTGCCGAGCGCTTCCTTGATGCGCATGCCGACGAGCCCGGACATGAAGAAGTTCGCATGCACGACGTGATAAGGCGTCGCCTGCTTCTTGAAGTAGCCGATCATGAACCGCGCGAATTCGTCCATGTGCGGCAGAAGCTGCTCTTTGGGCAACTGCACCGGCGGTCCCGCCGGGACATTGATCACGCGGATATTCTGGATGCCTTCGAAGCGTGATACGAGCGGCAGCAGCGAGCGGTCGCGGCGCGTAAAGACATCGACTTCATGGCCGTTGCGCGCCAGATGACGCGCGACGTGCGCGACGTATATATTCTGCCCGCCGCTATCGACACCGCCCGCCACCGCAAGAGGCGACGCATGCTCACTGATAAGTGCGATCTTCACGTGATGGCCCCTTGATCCGCGTTGTTTGGAATGAGCCTGGAAGCGCTCGCGGCTCAAGGATTGCGGCGCGCTTCGAAGCCTTCACGGCATTGAGCATTCGTTGTGCCACGCTCGGAAAAATGCGCAGAATCGTTTGTTCGTCGCGAGACGAAAGCAATTTCGTTGAAACGCTTCTCAGCCAAGGCGGCGGTTTTACACGCTGCTTGTAGTTATGCGTGCTTTCGTGCGATGGCGCTCATCGTGCGTCCCGGCGGCGGTCGTCATCACGAACGATCGCGCGCATCGTCTGAACATGGCGGCCTACCACACGCCGCCGCGTCAAGGCCCAAGGCAGCGCGCGCAGCATGTCCAGCGCATCGCGCAACAAGGTGCGTTCACGATGCATCACGTTCAACGCACGCAGGCTTGCGCCGATGGCTTCACGCAACGGCAGCCGCAGCCATGCGACCCACGCGGCGTTTCGCGCAAGCAGCCGTCGACGCAACGCGCTGTCGCGTATCGGCGAAGGATGATGATGAAGTACGAGCTCATCGGCATACACGAGCGCGTGACCATGATCGAGCATGTCCAGGGCGAGCAAGGATTCCTCGCCGCCGATGAAGAGGCGCGGTTCATAGCCGCCCATCGCTTTAAATACGCTCGTGCGAAAGACGCTTGCGCCGGCCATATAGCCGACGAGCGAAGGCCCCGGCAAACCACGCGCGCCGAGCGGACTCGCACGCATGCGTTTGCATGTTTCGTCGGCGGCGCCGTCTTCACCGACGACCACGCGCGCACTCAGCACCGCGACGCGCGGCGCCGTATCGAGCATCTCGACTGCGCGAGAGAGCGAACCCGCGCCCCACCATGTATCGTCATCGCAGAAGGCGACGTATTCGGTGCGCACGCGGTCCACGCCCAGATTGCGGCCCGCGGCGCCCATGTTCGACGGTGCGACGACGAGTTCTACGAACGGAAAGGCCTGCATGATGCGTTCGACCGTGTCATCGGTGGAAGCGTTGTCGACCACGATGATATCGATGCGGTCGGGCAGCGCGGCGAGTCTCGCCAGCGTGTCGAGCACCTGATTGACGCGGTTATACGTGAGCACCACGACGCTGATGCGGGCTGCCCGCGCGTCGTGCGAAAGCGGCGACGGCTGCGGGACCGCACTCATCGGCGGTCCTCTACGAACTTCAGTGTCCAGTAACGTTCGGGCATGAAGACGTCGTCGTAGCCATCGTCGCCGAAGGCCTTCAACTGGCTAACATAGACGCTCACCGCTTCGCGCTTGAGTACATCGCGGCGCTGCATCTCGGCCGCTGCGGGAAGCGGCGGATTGAACGGCGTGGCTTCGATGCCGCGTTCGAGAAGATCGGCCATGCGCTGCTGAACGATGCCAGGCATCCGGCGATACAAGCCTTCCTCATAGCCATAGCACGGTACATCGGGGCGCTTCAGCCAGGCATCGCAAGCGGCTTCATGCACGAGGATATGGTCAGAATGAAAGAGGCCGAGCGGCATCAACAGTGCATCCGGGCGATGCTCGTCGATCGCATCGATCAACGCCTGCGCAATCGCGTCGCGCGTCGGCCTGGCGGATTCGGACGCATCGGGAACGTATTGCGAATCGAGAAAGCCGAGATGAGACGGCGCGGCGCCGAGAATACCGAGGGCACGCTTGTCCTCTTCGATGCGCGCCGTCATCGCTTCAAGCGCGCCGGTGAAGCCGCATTGCGCGTCCCAGTCGGTATGGAGGTCGGTGGCAGGAAAGGCGGTGAACACTGTGCAGACGCGCGGCCGGGACGCGCCCGCGAGCGACGCGCCGCAACCGAATACGGCGTCATCGAGATGTGGGGAAATCACCAGAAGTCTGGGCGTGGCTTCGAACATGGGCGAGCGTCGAGTGCTGGGAACGGCTCGTTCCTTTGCAAGTAACGGGCCACGTCCCGTTGCACGCGGAAGCTGGTGCGTTAGAAGCGCATGCCGACGCCCGCCTCGATGATGTCCGCATCGCGGTCGTATCGCGTCACCATACGGTTCCACGTGACGCGCGCGAGCCAGCGGTTCGTGAAGCGATAACTCGCCGACAGCGATACCAGCCCCGCGAAGCGTCCGTCGCCCGTACGATTCTGCGGAAGATCGTCGTTCTGCGTGATGGACAGATACGGCCCCGCGCCGACGCCGAGTGTGAGGCGGTCGTCGAAGAATGCGCGCGTCGCCCAGAGTTGCGCCGCCACGCCATCGCGCCGCGACTGCACATGCCCGCTTTCATGCAGATACGACGCGGTGAAATCGACATAACGCCAGAGCCCGCGACGATACTCGATGCCTGCCGCGAGATTCGTTTCCGAGTCGAGGCTGTTCAGCACGGTTGTGCCGAGCATGACGGTGACTTCGTTGCCGGTGACGTTGGTCGTGCGCGAAGGCGCACCATCGCGCGGGCCGTGACCGTTCGGCGCATCGAGCTGATAGCCGATGCCGAAGAGCAGGGCCGTGGTGTCCGGGCCGCCGAACGCCTGCACGTGATTGAGCTTTACTTGCGCGATCCATCGATTATCGAAGTAATACGCCGCGCGCAGCGTCAACATCGCGCCCCAGCCGTGCGTGTTCGAATAGTCGCCGCCCGCCTGCGCTTCGCTGGTATCGAAGTACCGATACGGCCCCGCGCCCGCCGACAACTCCAGCCGGTTGTTCATGAGCGGCAGCCGGCCCCACAACTGCACCGCCTGACCATCCCGATGATGATTCGGAATGTGGCCTTCGTTGAGCCACGAGAAGCTCCACGCGGCATAGGGCCCGAGCCCTTCGCGATAGTTCGCCTCCCATGAATACGTGTTCTGACTACTGCTCTTGAGCGGCCCGGCGAGGACGGAGAATTCCTGAGCGTGCGCGTTGGCGCTGATGAATGTGACAGCGGCGCAGGCGAGTGCCCAGCCGGTAGTTTTACGTTGTCGTTGCGGTCGAATTGGTGTCATCGAGCAGGATTCATGGCGTAGGTGGAGCGTCCTCGTCCTGGGAGGGCAGGTCGAGCTTACCCGCTAAATGAGAAGCATGCACAAATGCGCCTATCTGGTCGCGGCGAATGTTCGTCGACGCACGGGCGGATCGCGCGATCGGCGCTACAAATGAGGCTTACCGGCCCGCTTCGCCGAACCGCGCAGGCACGCTCGACCGACGAGCGGCCTTCGCGTCGAATGCCTGCATGGTTCGGCCACATCAATCCTAACGAGGTCAGCAATGGATTCCATTCCAGTCGACTATCAAGGCTGCGAGTTGTCGGCGGTCGTCGTGCATGCGGCGGGCGAATTCGTATCGACGGTATTGATCGAGCGGCCCGGCGGCGTACGGCGCGCGGTTGGTCCGTTTCGGCCTTTCGACACGGCGCGGGCGGCCGAGCAGTTCGCCATCCAGTATGGGAAGGATGAACTGGACGGCCGCCACGTGCCGAAAGAGCTGCAAATGGCGGCGGGGTGATCGCGGCGTCCACGTTCAGGCTCGACGGCCGCTGCCAAGGGCGCTGTCGAGCCACGCCATCAGCGCGACAGCCGAGCAGTCGCCGCTTCTGAAGCCGATATGTCCGTCGGGCCGCACGGCCCACATCATCCCGCTTCGCGCGCCGAATGCGCCGGCGAATTCTCCAGCCGAATCGGTGAGCACGCGATACTCCTCGCTCGCGCCGCACGCCGTCCGCGGCGCTGCGATCAGCACTGCATTCGATGCCGCACCGAGCGCGCCGCGCCACGCATCGGCGGCGTTGGCGAACGAGGCAGGGGCGCGATCGCCGGTATCGTCCGCGCAATAGCCGATGAGCGTATGTCTTCCATGGCCGATATGCGCCGCAAGCCGCTGTCGATGGCCGATGAAATCCTCCGACAAGCCGCCGATCTCCGGCACGCGATCGCCCGGCGCGGGCAACTCTGGCGCGAGGTGGTCGCACGCATCCGCGACGATCGGGCTGCCGCGATAGCCAACGAGCAATTGCGTCTCGCGCATCGCGGGCCTCACTTCGCCATGAGCGAGCACGGTGTTGAGCGCGCGGCTCGTCGATTCCACCACGTCCAGCCCGACCGGACGCCGTTCCGCCTCGTAACTGTCCAGTAGCGACCGGCCCGCGAGTCCGCGCGCCACGAGCGTCAGTTTCCACGCGAGGTTGTGCGCGTCCTGCACCCCCGTGTTCATGCCCAGGCCGCCGACCGGCGGATGAATGTGCGCGGCATCGCCGGCAAGGAAGACGCGTCCTTGCACGTAATGCGCCGCGATCCGATGACTCACGCGATACACCGATGACCAATGCATCGACGACAAGCGCGTGCCGCCGGGCAGGATCGGCAGCATGATGCGCTCGATCTCCGCGAAATCGGGCGGGGCGACGGCTTCGAGGCGGGCGGCGTCGTCGGGCGGCAGCACTATTGACATGCGATACCGGCGCGGCGACCCGCGCACCGGCACGGCTGCAAGCGTTGCCGCGCCGCGACCGTCGGCAGCCGCCGAGTGACTGATGCGGATCATCGGGCCGCGCGGCAGATGCCAGTCGACATCGAGATCGGCGAGCATGAACGTCTGCGGATAACGGTCGCCATCGAATGGGACATTCAGATGCCGGCGCACGGTGCTGCGCGCGCCGTCGCAACCGACGAGCCATCGGCAGCGCAACGCATTCGCAGCGCCATCGGGCGATTGCAGGTTGCATGTCACGCCGTCCGCATCTTCTGCGAAATCGACGAGCGTCGTGCCGTACTCGACGCGCCCGCCATGCCGCTCGAGCGCGCGCTCGAGGATGCGCTCCGTCTCATGCTGTGCAAGCGACAAGGCTCCATACGGCAGACCTTCGCGCGGCACCGGCGTGCTCGACGCAAGCTCGCCGTCACGATAGGCGTCAACGCCGGTCAGCCAGACGCCTGCATTGATCGCCTCGTGAACGACGCCCAGATCCTCGAACAGTTCGAGCGTGCGCGCAGTGACGCCCAACGCCTTCACGAAGAAGGTGCGCCCGGTATGGGCTTCGATCACGCGGACATCGACGCCATCGCGGCGCAACTCAGCGGCGAGCATCAGGCCGACCGGGCCTGCGCCTGCAATCAACACGTCGGTCGTATCGGGCATGCGCGGGCTCCTTGTCGAATGGAGAAGGATGTCGTGTTCGAAGGATAACCGCGCGGCGGACAGGCGTGGGCGCTTTTTGATAGCCGGGAGGCAAGGCGCGGCGCAGGCTCGCGTCCGTTACCATGCGTGCGCCGCAAGATGCGACGGAGAGGTCAGCGTGATCGCAGGAAATGGAAGAAGGATGAAGACGCAATGACGCTGCTTTGCGCGCCGCACCGCGCCTACAATTCTGTGCGGGACGATTGCGCCGCTGACTATCAATGCTTCGAATGACGCAATAATTTGCAAGTCGGTTCACGCTGACGGATATGCTGAGTCCCTCTTGCGCGGCGGCATGCGCCGCGCGTCACGCTTTCGCCCATCCGATCCTGATCCGACATGGTCACACTCCATAGCTGCTTCTCCAGCCGCCACGCGATCCATTCTCGCGACAATCACGTCGAGTTCTGCCGCAGGACGCATGCGGTCTACGTCGAAGAACTCATTTCCAGCAGCGCCGATTCGCTCGAACTGTGCGTGCTTTTCAAGTATCAGATGATCAGTGACCGTCTCGACCGCGCGGCAGACGGCGAGATTCTCATCTTCGCGACCGAGCACGCGCTCTTTGTCCGATTCGAGGATTTCGCGCGAATCATGGAAGGGCGCGACAGTCTCGTGACTCAGGGTCACTTCGGCATCAATACGGAAGTATTCGTTATCCGAAGCAATGATGAAACGCGGCGCATTGCTCGCGACATGGCCGCAAAATGCCGCGCGTACTTTGAGTTCGGCAAGTTCGTGACGGAGAAGGAACTGCTCGAAGCATTTCCTACCGTGCCGGACTGGGACTATCTCAACGGCGTGATTCCGCTTGCATCGATGTGGTCGGGTCAGCATCCGGATCTTGCTGGCATGCCGGTCGTTGCGGTGTCGCTGATTTATACGCCGCAGCTCTACAGCAAGTTTGGTCCGCGCTGGCGTGCCGTGTTCGCGCGACACCTTAACGAGTGCCATGCGGCGGGCGACCGGCGGCTCTTCGACATGCCGCCGCTCGGGCACGTGACCGATGAGCCATTGACGGTATATCAGCCGGGGAGACCGATTGCGGTCGTCTCGTTGTATACGCCGAATATCGCGAGTTATGCGCGCTATGGAGAGGCCAGCCTCCGCGCCTATTGCGAACGAAACGGCTATACGCTCTATCAGCATCGCGATGTTCCCGCTGATTTCCCGCGCGAGGCATGCGGCAACTGGTCGAAGCCATTTCTGCTGGACAAGTATCTGCCACATCATGAGTGGGTTTTCTGGGTGGACGCCGACATTCTCGTGACGGACCCTGCGGTCAGGCTCGAACGGTTCACCGAAGGCCGCGACCGCATCTTGACGGCCGATATCTGCGGCTGGCGTTTCAACTCCGGCGTGATGGGTTTTCGTCGCACGGAAGCCAATCAGAACGTCTTGCAAAGCGTGCTCTCACGCGTGCTTCAAATTGACGACGTCAAATACACCTTCTCCAGCCACGGCGACCAGTTCATATTTCTCGAGGAAACGCTCTCTCACGGTCTATGCCCGGAGCCGGACTCGCCCGACCTTCTGAGCTTCCACGAACTGAATACGCCGTGGTACTTCGCCAATCCGCGCACCTTCATGTGCCACTTTCACGGATTGAGCACGGAACTGCGGACGCTGTTCATGTCGATGGGCGCGGTGCCCGAGGGCGGCTTCGAAGCAATCGAGGACCGCGGTCGATAACGACGGGACCGAGGCTTGCTGCGCTTCGGAGAACGTTGTCTCAACCGAAGGAGGCCAGCATGACTCGAACGCCGGGCGAAAACCCCGTGCCCCGCACGACAGCCGATGACATGGACGAACCGCTCAACGAAGCGACTCCCAGCGATACGCGTCAGGAGAACCTCGACGCCGAAGAGAAGCGCAAGCACGAAGCCAGCGAAAATGCGCTGCCGTCATCGCAGGACAAGAATCCGGTCCCGCCAGATTCGACGCAGCGATAACGCAAGGAGTGAATGATGAGCGAATACATCGACTGCATCGAGAAGCTGGATCGCTGCGCGGCGGCCTGTCACAACTGCGCATCCGCGTGCATTGCGGAAGGGCATCTTCCGGAGATGGAGAAGTGCATTCGGCTCGATCTCGACTGCGCTTCACTGTGCCGCTTCACGTCAGAAGCGCTTGCACGCGATACGCAGTTCATGCGCGATTTCTGCGACCTGTGCGCGCGAATTTGCGATGCTTGCGCCGACGAATGCAGCCGTCATCCCGCCGATCACTGTCAGGCGTGCAGCGACGCCTGCCGTCAGTGCGCGGAAGCCTGCCGCGCGATGTAGCAGGCGGGACGCGGCCGCAGTCCCGTCATACTGCTTGCGCGATGTCTTTCAGCGCGGCGTCGGATGAGCCTTCGAACGCATGGCTGCGGGCGCGCACGCGTCTCGTCGGCCGCAAACTCTGACGCTTGCGCACGAGCGTTCGAACCGCGCGGGCGAGAGCGAGATCGATCGCGCCTCGCCAGTCCCGTGCGATGGACGTCGCCACGACCTTGTGGTCGCGAGTCACTTGCAGTTCGACCTGGCATCGCTTGTCGATGCCGCCGCGCGGTCCATTGATGTCCGACAGGCTGACTGTGGCCCGCGAGATGAGCCACGCAAGACGGCGAAACACGAATTCGCTGCGCGCCTTTGCGAGGTCGTGCATCGAAATGGCTTCGGGATCGCGCGATTTGAACAAGACTTTCATGTGTGCCTCCGTGTTGAACGTGAGTCCAGCGTAGAGGCAGATGCGAATCGGAAAAAGCAGAGGCTTTCGAAGCGGTACTTCGAGAAAACCGAAGTCATCCATCCACGCCTGCAAGCACGCGCTGCGTCAGCGGATGATGCCGCCCACGGCGTGACACGATCGCATGCACTTCTTCCTTGACTTCCGGCGATCGTCCGAGCCAGCGCAGGCCGCGTAGCAGCGGGACATCGCCGGCGCCGAATTCCGCGAGTGGAAAGACGCCGAGACCGCGCGCGCCGAAGACGGCCATGAGCGCGCTATCTTCGAATTCGCCGACGACGCGCGGCGCGATGCGCTGCGTTTCGAGCCATCGATCGAGCCGTGAGCGCAGCGATGAATGTCCCGTTGGCAGGAGAATTGGCAGCGAGGCGAGGCTCTTCGGGAAGTGATCGATGGCGCTCTTGCGCACGATCGACGCAGGGCCATACCAGTCCACGGGCGACGCAACGAGTCTTTCGCTCGTTAACCGCATGTTCTGATTATGCGGCGCGGGCTGGCTGGCGAGCACGAGATCGAGACGATGCAGCGCCAACTCACCGAGCAGTTCGTCCGTCTCGCCTTCGTGACACAAGAGACGCAACGATGCATCGCCGAGAACGGGCGCGAGCAGGGCTTGAGCGGCGAGTTTGGAAATGCCATCGGAGAGGCCGACGGCGAAGCGCGCGAGCGTGCCGCTTGCCGCTTCGCGCACTTCGTCGTGGATGAGCTGGCCGATCTCGAAGATTTCTTCGGCACGCGCGAACGCGGCCTGGCCTGCTTCGGTCATCGTCACGCCGCGCCCGGCGGGCTTGAGCAGTTGATGACCGAGAGATTTTTCGAGTTCGCGGACTTGAGCGCTGATGGTCTGGACGGCCATGTCGAGGCGCTCTGCGGCGCGGGCGAAACCGCCTTCCTTTACGACGACCCAGTAGTAGTGGAGATGGCGGTAGTTGAGCATTATTTGCGCGCCTTGGCCGGCTTGGATTGGCTCGGAGAAACCGAAGTTTTGAGGCGATTATCGCTGATTTTTCGGGGGCGCTGGATGATGTGGTCGTGGTTTAGTGCACGGCAGGTTTTCTTCTACCGGGTTATCAACCAGACCATTCGGTATGACTCGTCGTGCTCGATCGGTTTGCACAAAAGCGAGGAGCGACAGTACATAGACGTAGGCATTGCGTCGCGTGATCTCGAGTGTGTCCGCCACCTTACGCGACGGGTCTTCACTGCGAGGCGACTTCTCCTCGACCATGCAGGCTTTGAAGCGCTCGGTGAGCGTCGGCACTAGAACGCTCAGGTCTTTGATGGACTCACCGTCTGTATGTTCGCGAAGAAGGAACCACAACGTCATTGAACGCTTGCGGTAAATGTTGGCTCACGCTACGTGCTTGCCATGTTTCCGCTTGTTCTTCTTCCGCGCGGGGTGTTCAGAAACAACTGTATGGCGATGGCGAGCCGTGTACGACCGGTCTGAAGCGTCGAGCACGGCAAACTATCCACAGTTTCTGTTCACAAGCCTGTGGACAAACCGGGGACCCGGGCGCTATCCAATTGAACCGACAGCGAAACTTCGAAGCGCACTCCAATGCGCGCCCGCACACCGACAGTCTCACGTTCCGCTGATACAGTCACGCGCCTGGGCCAGGTCCAACAGCATCGAAGGAGCAAGCATGAAAAGCAAATCGTCGGGCGTGGCAGTGGTCGCGGTGCTGATCGGCGTCGCGGTGGCAGTCACGCTCTATATCGCGAGCTACGGCAAGTCGTCGGTACACGCGGACATACCGCCCGCTTCGAGCCAAGCTTTGGCGACACAGGATTCGTCCACGAGCGACGCCGCATTCAGCGCCGCGCCGATGCAGCCAGCATCCGGACCGCACGAACAAACCGCGGGCCGCTAGTTTCAGACGGACATCGACGGGTATAGCCCTTGCTTGACCGCTTGCCAAAGTCAAGCCGGAGCACGTCACTATGGGCCACCCGTCTCAGCAAGTCTCACAAGCCGCATTGCCCGTCAATGCGCGCGGCGTGATCGGTAACATGAAGACGGCTGCGCTCGTTTCGCTGCGCGGTGCGATTGACTTCATGTGCTATCCGCGCATCGATTCCCCGACCGTTTTTGCGTCGCTCCTCGATAACGAGCACGGAGGCGCCTTCTCCATCGCGCCGCAAGACGCCGGGGCGAACGTCAAGCAGATGTATCTGCCCGAAACGAACGTGCTGCTTACACGCTTCATGACGGGCGACGGCGTATGCGAGCTGCTCGACCTGATGCCGGTGCCATCATCCGATGCACGGGTAGAGGATGTGCCGAACTGCGTGATGCGCATCGTAAGAATCGTGTATGGTCGCATGACGGTCAATGTGCGATGCGATCCGCGCTTCGACTATGCGCGTGCGAGACATACCGCCCATGCAGTGGAGAAGGGCGTCGAATTCAGACAGACCGGTGACGCCCCGCCTTTGCGGTTGCGAGCGAGCGTGCCGTTGTCGATCGAAAACGACGGTGCACGCGCGACGCTCGAGATGAGCGAAGGCGACTCGGCGTGCTTCGCGCTTGGCGCCGTCGATGAAATGTCGAAGCTCGACTCGAAAGAGAAGTTCGACGGCATGCTGCAGGAGACGATCGATTTCTGGAAGGCATGGTCGTCGCAATCGACGTATCGCGGACGTTATCGCGAAGTCGTTCTGCGATCGGCGCTTACGCTCAAGCTGCTCAGTTCGGACGAGTTCGGCGCGATCGTCGCTGCGCCGACCTTCGGCTTGCCCGAAGCGCAGGACGGTTCTCGACGCTGGGATTATCGCTTCACGTGGATACGCGACGCCGCATTCTCTGTCTATGCGCTGCTGCGGCTCGGCTACACGGGCGAAGCAGAGCGCTTCATGCGATGGATCGCCGAGCGAAATCGCGATTGCAGTTCGGACGGCTCGCTTAGCGTGATGTATGCGGTGGACGGCGAGCCGCCGATGGAGGAAACGGAGTTGTCGAGCCTCGCACCATCGTCGTCGCCGGGTAAGGTTTTTATCGGCAATGGTGCGCGTGACCAGACGCAGCTCGATGTCTATGGCGCGCTGCTCGATTCGGTCTATCTGTACAACAAGTACGGCGCGGCCATTTCTTATCAGGGCTGGCGGCACGTGACCCGCACTGTCGATTATGTCGTCGCCCATTGGCGAGAAGCGGACCACGGCATCTGGGAGTTTCGCAACGGCACACGGCCGCTGCTGCATTCACGGCTGATGTGCTGGGTGACGGTGGATCGCGCGCTGCGGCTTGCGCAGAAGCGTTCGCTGCCCGCGCCGCTCGCCACGTGGTTTCAGACGCGCGATGACATCCATCGCAACATCCACGAGCAATTCTTCAACGAAGAACTGCAAGCGTTCGTGCAGACGCCGGGTTCATCGACGCTCGATGCATCCGCCTTGATGATGCCGCTCGTGCGCTTCATTGGGCCGAAAGATCCGCGCTGGACCGGCACGCTCGATGCAATCGGCCGCGACTTGCGCGTCGATCCGCTGGTATTCCGGTACACACGCGGGGACGGGCTGGATGGCTTGCCGGGTATGGAAGGCGGCTTCAGCGCGTGTTCGTTCTGGTATGCAGAAGCGCTGGCGCGCGCGGGGCGCGTCGATGAAGGGCGGCTCGTATTCGAGAAGATGCTGGCGTATGCGAATCACGTCGGGCTTTTCTCCGAGGAAGTCGCGACGAATGGCGAGGCGATGGGGAATTTCCCGCAGGCCTTGACACATCTCGCGTTGATCAGTGCTGCGTATCAATTGGATAGGGATCTGGATCGGACGCACGTGGCTTGGACTTAAGGTGGTTCGGGCAAGTGCAATAGTAGACATCGCTTCTTACCTCGTTTCCGCCGTACTTGGAGAGAAAGCGGGACACGCCACGAAACCGTTCTCCGGGTAAGTTTGAGTGAGCTTCAGCGCGTGCAGTTTCTGTTGTCCTCGTAAAGCGCTACTCGGCGCGCTAATGGAGGGGACAAGAGACAACCGCCGTCGTCCTTTGCTGCGTTCTGACTAGACACCGGAAACAGAGAGCCTTGCTTGACGCTTCAATTTCCGACGTCTTACGTATGCACGGACCTCGCTCACGCATCCGATGGTCATAAGGCGGCGAAACCGCGACCACATCACTACGAATAACCACGTTTCCTGGCGTCGTGCCGAGTTAGCCGTTGAATGACGTGTGCGTCTTTGCGCGCGATTGCTGCCTTCTTGGCCGCCGAGGGCAACGCACACGCCTTCCGCTAATGGCAGACCCGGGATAATGCCGCTTAGAACTGGCTGCGCGCGTTGCCAAAGCTGGCTCGTGCCTGAATACGCTTTCCCCCGTTCCTCCGCGCCCGATTGTTAGTAGAAGGCGATCCGTCATCCCGTTTCCCGGATTGCACAACCCGCCGCGCGTACAACATGCGTCTCCTGCAATAGATCAGTATTGTCTAGGGCAATGACCGTATTAAAGCCATTGCATTGCCGACATGTCTACAGCGTCGTATCTTCGTCTCCAGTTCAAGGAGACGCAAATGAAGATCGCATTTCTGGGCGCGGGCGCGCTGGGTTGCGCCATCGGCGCCGCGCTGACCGAAGGCGGCCATGAGACGTGGCTCGTCGACCGGTTTGCCGCGCACGTCGAGACCATGTCCCGCGACGGCCTGCAAGTCGACGACGAGCGCGGCACGCGCCGCGTCAACGTGCGGGCGACGATGAACCCGGCCGAAGCCGGTCCTGTCGACCTCGTCATCGTGCTGGTCAAGTCCTTTCACACCGATCAGGCGATGCGCGGCGCACTCGATCTCGTCGGTCCTGAAACGGTCGTGCTGTCGTTGCAGAACGGCCTCGGCCACGAAGACGTGCTGAGCGGCATCGTCGGACGCGAGCGCGTGCTCGCGGGCAAAACGTATGTCGGCGGGGTGCTGCGCGCGCCCGGACATATTCAGTCCGGCGTGACCGGCAAGCAGACGATCATCGGCGAACTCGACGGCCGCATCACGAACCGTGCGCGTGCGATCGCGGACGCGTTCAACAGCGCAGGTCTGACGACTTCCGTCAGCGACAACATCATGGGCACGATGTGGGACAAGCTGCTGATCAACGTCGCGACCGGCGCGATCACGGCTATCACGCGCCTCACTTACGGCCAGCTCTACGACGAGCCGGTTCTGAAAGCGACGTCGCTCGCGGCGATTGAAGAAGCGATGGCCGCCGCCAAAGCCGCCGGCGTCGCGCTGTCCATCACCCATGCGGAAGACGCCTGGAACATGGCCGCCGAAGGGCTTTCACCCGCATTCAAGACATCGATGCTGCAAAGCATAGAGAAGTCCTCGATTACCGAAATCGACTTCATCAATGGGGCCGTCGTGCGCTGGGGCGAACGACTCGGCGTGCCGACGCCGGTGAATTCGACGCTCGTCGCCTGCATCAAAGGCATCGAGCGCGCAATGACGGATCGTCAGAAAGAAGAAGGAGCCGCAGCGTGAGCCCGCCGAAAGCCTATCTCGAGCACGTCGCCATCTGGGTGAAGGACATCCACTGGCATATCCGCTTTTTCGAAGACGTGCTCGGCATGACGATGCGCGAAGTCGACGGCACGCGCGAAGAGCCGCGTCAGTATTGGACGCTCGGCGGTCTGCAGTTCATCAGCGCACCGCAGCACGAAGAGCCCGAGGGCCGGCTCGCGCATCTCGGCGTCATGTGCGAAGACCTGGAAGCCGCGCTTGCCGCCGCGCAAGCCTTTGGCGTGACGGAAATGCCACAGGGACGCAACTGGCTGCGTCTGCCCGACGGACTCGCGGTTGAACTCATTCAGGCCAAGCCTGCCATATGCGTCGCGCAGGCGCTGGCGATCAACCCACGCGCGGAGGCGTGAGCATGAGCACCATCACCACCACTGAGAAATACTGGGACGATGCGCGCGAAGGGGACGAGTGCGTCAGCCCGACCTACACCGTCACCAAAGAACGCATTCTTGCTTACGCAGATCTCACGGGCGATCACACGCCTGTGCATGTCGATGAGGAATACGCGAACGCGAGCCACTTTGGTTGCATCGTCGCGCACGGTCTTTTCGGATTGTCGATTGCCGATGGCCTCAAGACGCAGAGCGACTATCGCTTCCTGCCCGGCATGTCGCTCGGCTGGACATGGGACTTTCTGCTGCCGATCAAGGTCAACGACGTGCTGCACGTAAAGTTTCGCGTCGGCGCGATGCGCGCAAGCAAGAGCAAGCCCGAGTGGGGCATCGTCGTGTTGCCTTCCGAGTTGATCAATCAGAACGGCGATGTCGTTCAACGCGGGGAGCATCGCCTGATGATCCCGCGTCGGCCGGGAGCGAACTGATGCAAGCCCGCCCTTTGGAAGGTATCCGCGTCGTCGATTACAGCCACTTTCTCGCCGGTCCCTATGTCGGACGATGCCTCGCCGCACTCGGTGCTGAAGTCATCAAGGTCGAGCGCCCCGGCAGCGGCGATGCAGGCCGTCAGCACGCCACGATCCTCGACGATCAGCAAAGCGCCTATTTTCTGCAGCTCAACATGGGCAAGCGCGGCGTGAGCGTCAACATGAAAGATCCGCGCGGCAAGGCGTTCATGCAGCGTCTGTGCGATTCGGCGGACGTATTCATCGAGAACTATCGGCCGGGTGCGCTGGACAAGCTCGGGCTCGGATATGCCGCGTTGTCCGAGCGCAATCCGGGCCTCGTCTATTGCTCGATCTCGGCGTACGGACACACTGGACCGGACGCGCATCGCGCGGGCTTCGGTCTCATAGCCGAAGCGAAGAGCGGCATCATGCAGATGATCGGCAACCCGGGCGAGCCGCCGCCTCTGATGCGCATTTCGCTCGGCGACATGTACACAGGCATTCATGCCGTTGCCGCCATCAACGCAGCGTTGCTTGGCCGTGTGAAAAGCGGCCGCGGCCAGCATATCGACATGGCCTTGTACGACACCCTCGTATCGATGCACGAATACGCCGTGCAGTGTTACACGATGCAAGGCGTGGTACCCGAGCAGACGGGCCATGACATGCCGACTTCCACCTTATACGGCGTATTCCGCGCAGCCGATGGCGATCTCGTCATCGCGGCGCAAGTGGATGATTCGTGGAAGCGCTTCGCTGCGCTCGTCGAGCAACACGGCGGTCCGGCTGGCTTCGGCAACGACGAGCGCTTCCACAGCCTGAACGGACGCAATGCGAATCGCGAGGCCATTCTTGCGGTCGTCAAACCGTGGGTGGCGGGGCGGCCCGTCGCGGATGTGCTGGCTTTGCTCGACAGTGTCGATGTGCCTTGCGCCAAGGTGCAGCGCATCGACGAGGTCGTGGCCGATCCGCAGATCGTCGCGCGCGGCATGGTGATCGAGCAGGAGCATCCGCGCTTCGGAAAACTGCGTCTGCCGAATCTGCCGTTCCGCTTCTCCGACTGTGATACGTCGATCCGCGAAGTCGGACCCGACCTCGGGCAGCACAATGAGGAAGTGGCGCAATCGCTGGGCTTCAGCGCAGCCGAAATCGACGCGATGCAGACCGACGGCGTGCTCTTCTCGAAGCAGGGTGCGTGATGAACGATCGATACGCGGTAATTGGCAATCCAATCGGGCATACGAAATCGCCGCTGATTCACGGTCTTTTTGCGGAGCAGACCCAGCAGGACATGACGTATGTTGCCATCGAAGGCCCGCTGGAACCGGCCGATGCCTTCGACGATACGGTGAGAACCTTCATCGCAGACGGCGGCAAGGGCATGAACGTCACCGCGCCCTTCAAGCTGCGAGCGTTCGCCATCGCCGACGAACGCAGCGAAAGAGCGGCGCTGGCGGGCGCCGTCAACGCGATGAAGTTCGAGAATGGCCGCATTGTCGCGGAGAACTTCGACGGCGTCGGCCTAGTGCGTGATATCGAAAGTAATCTGCATCAGCCGATGGCGGGCAAGCGCGTGCTCGTCCTCGGCGCGGGCGGCGCGGTGCGCGGCGCGCTGCTACCGTTCATCGCGGCTCGGCCTGCAGAAATCGTTATCGCAAACCGGCACGTCGATAAGGCCAGGGCGCTCGTCGAACAGGTTGGGGCCGAAGGCTCGCTCACTGCGTGCGGTTATGCGGAACTCGAATCGATGGGGCAGTTCGATCTCGTCGTCAACGCGACGTCCGCGAGCCTGTCGGGGCACTTGCCGCCCGTTCCGCCGAGCGTTTTCAGCGCGAACGGCACAGCCTATGAACTCGCCTACGGAAAGGGCCTCACGCCGTTTCTGCGGCTCGCGCGCCACGCGGGCGTGCAAGGTATCGCCGATGGCGTCGGCATGCTGGTCGAGCAGGCCGCCGAAGCGTTCGCATGGTGGCGAGGCGTGCGTCCGCGCACGCGCGCCATCATCGACCAGCTCACCGTTCCGCTCGATTGACGCGACGAGGAAGCGCCGGATGCAAACCGAGACTTATCGCTATTGCCGCTACGAAGTTGAAGGGCCGTTGCTCACGCTGACGATCGACCGGCCCGAGGTTCTCAACGCGCTGCATCCCGATGCGCACCGTGAACTGGCCGATGCCTTCGACCGCTACGCCGCCGATCCGACATTGCGCGTAGCCATCGTGACCGGCGCGGGCGAGCGGGCGTTTTGTGTCGGCACGGATCTGAAAGCACTCGATGCCACCGGGGACCACACGAAGCCATCGACAGGATTCGCGGGCATCACGCATCGCTTCGATTTGTGGAAGCCGTTGATCGCCGCCGTGAACGGCCTCTGCCTTGGCGGCGGCATGGAGATTCTCGCCGCATGCGATCTCGCGGTTGCAGCCGATCATGCGCAATTCGGCTTGCCTGAACCGCGCGTCGGTCTCGCCGCGCTGGGCGGCGGCCTCTTGCAGCGCTTGCCGAGGCAGATCGGCATGAAGGACGCCATGGCGCTCGTGCTGACCGCGAAGCGTATTCCTGCCGAAGAAGCGAGGCGCATTGGATTGATCAACGAGACTGTGCCCGCTGGTGAACTGATGACCCGTGCGCGGGCGCTCGCCCAAGAGGTTCTGGCGTGCGCGCCCCTTGCGATTCAGGCATCGAAGCAAGTGATGTTGACGAGCCTCACGCACGCGAATCTTGCATCGACGATGCACGAGGACTATCCGCTCGCGCAACGCATGCTCCGAAGCGACGACGCTCGCGAAGGCCCGAAGGCATTCGCGGAGAAGCGCCCGCCGAAGTGGACCGGGCACTAGGCACCCATTCCTTTATCGAACCGCTCGAAGAAGCGGCCTATGACAGACAGGAGACGCAATGACGCCGCAAGAAAACACGATGAACGGCGATGCCGCCGTTCGCGCGCAGCATTCCAACGAGAAGCAAATGGCGAATCGGGCGGCGCTCAGCAGCATCGCCGGTTCCGCGCTCGAATGGCTGGATTTTGCTGCTTACGGGGCCATCGCGGCCACGGTTCTGCCTCAGCTATTCTTCTCCAGGACAGACGCGACGACGGCCGCGCTCGCTGCGTTCGCGACCTTTTCCGTGGGTTTCATCGCGAGGCCGCTCGGCGGTCTCATATGCGGCTATCTGGGCGATCGTGTCGGCCGCCGCAACATGCTGGTCTTTACGTTTCTGCTGATGGGCATTTGCTCGTTTCTGATCGGCATTCTGCCCACTTATGCGTCGATCGGCGTGCTCGCGCCCATTGCGCTCGTGGTGTTGCGCTTCATGCAGGGCTTCGCGCTCGGCGGCGAAGTAACGGGAAGCCAGTTGCTCACGATGGAGCACGCGCCCAAGAACCGGCGCGGCTTCTATAGCTCGTTCATCGCGATGGGCTCGCCGCTCGCACAAGTGCTGGCGAATGGGGTGCTCTTCGGCGTCGCCGCGCTCGTGACCAATGAGCAGTTCCTTCGATTCGGCTGGCGCGTCCCGTTTCTCTTCAGCTTCTTGCTAGTGGCGATCGGCCTGTTCATCCGTATGCGCATCTCCGAGACGCCCGCCTTCGAAGCGCAACTGAAGCAAAGACGTTCGGGCCGAGTGCAACCGACGTCGGGTTTCTCCAAACACACCGGAACGATTCTGCGCCTTATGATGGTATGGGCCGCTGTGTCGATCGCGTACTTCATCGCGACGGTGTTCATCCTGTCGTACGTGACGGGCAAGCTCGGCGTATCGAAGCAGACGGCGTTTGCGATTCTGATCGTCGCGCATCTCTGCTCCATGGTCGCGATGGGCTTCGGCGGGGCACTGTGTGATCGCATTGGACGCCGTCGCGCTATGCTCGTCGGATCGCGTTCGATGCTCGCTGCGTTCATCGTGTTCTTTCCGTTGATCCTGAGCGGGCACGTGGTGTTGATCGGCGTCGCCATCGTGTTTCTGCTTTGCGCGGCGCAGTTTCATGCGGGCGTGCAGCCTGCCTATTTTGCCGAGGCTTTTCCGACGGAATTCCGTTATCGCGGGTCAGCCGTGGCTTATAACCTTGCAGTCGTCATCGGGAGCAGCGCGCCGTTCGCCGCGACGTTGATTCAGGCGCATACGAATGGCGCGACCTGGCCGATCGTCGCATTGGGTATCGTCTTCAACCTGATTTCGATGTGGGCGATTCACGCTGGTCCCGAAAGCCGTGGAGAGTGACATGGAGAATACGCGTATCGCCGTGGCGGGTGCCGGCTACATCGGTCTCGAACATATTCGTGTCCTCCGCGAAAGCGCGACGTGCGTCTTGTCGGCGGTGGTCGATCCTTCCGATGCGGCGGCCGGCATTGCCGCGAAAGCACACGTGCCGCATTACCGCTCGCTCGATGAACTCTTCGAGAAAGACCGTCCTGACGGTGTGGTACTTGCAACGCCGAACACCCTTCACGTGGACCACGCTCGCTTGAGCATGCAGGCAGGCGTGCCGATGCTGCTGGAGAAACCCATCGCGCCCACGGTGGAGCAGGCGGAAGCACTCGTGGCCGATGCGGATCGCTACGGCGCGAGCGTGCTGATCGGTCACCATCGTGCGCATAGTCCGATCATGGCGCGCGCGAAGGCGATCATCGACGAAGGCCGGCTCGGCTCGCTCGTCGCGGTGATGGGCAGCGCATTGTTCTTCAAGCCCGACCAGTATTTCGCGGACGCGCCCTGGCGCAAGCAGCCGGGCGCAGGCCCAATCTGCTCAACATGATTCACGAGATCCACAACTTGCGGATGCTGTGCGGCGATATCGTGGCGGTGCAGGCGTTTTCGTCGAACGCGACGCGCGGCTTTTCAGTCGAGGACACCGTCGCCATCAATCTGCGTTTCGCGAGCGGCGCACTCGGCACATTTCTTCTATCCGATACCGCTGCCAGCGCGCGCAGCTGGGAACAAACCTCGCAAGAAAACAAGGCCTACACGTCTTATTCCGACGAAGACTGCTATGTGATTGCCGGCACGTTCGGATCGTTGTCCATTCCGACGATGCGCCTCAAAACCTACGGGAACGCCGAGGACAGATCGTGGTGGAAGCCGTTCGATGTCAGCGTGGCGGACGTGACGCGCGACGATCCGCTCAAGCATCAAATGGAACACTTCGGGCAAGTCGTGCGAGGGGAAGCGAAACCGATCGTCACCGCGCGCGACGGCTTGCAAAATCTTCGCATCACCGAAGCGATCGTCAAGGCCGCTAAAACCGGCGCAGTCGTCGAAACGGCTTCCTCCTGAACATCATACGGATAACTGATGAAAACCTTCCTCATGCTGCACGGCGTCAATCACAACATGTTCGGCAAGCGCGATCCGGTTCAATACGGAACGGCGACGCTCGCGGACATCGATGCTCAACTTCAGGCACTAGGCAGGGAGCTTGCCGTCACGGTAGAGAGTTACCAGACAAACAGCGAAGGGGACATGTGTGCGCGAATCCATCAGGCGTTCGTCGATAACGTCGATGGCGTGCTGATCAATGCCGGCGCATGGACGCACTACAGCTATGGTATTCGCGATGCGCTCGCCATATTGACGGTACCCATCGTCGAGATTCATATGTCGAACATACACGCGCGTGAAGCGTTTCGCCATCATTCGGTGTTCGCCGAAATCGTGAAGGGACAGATTTGCGGCTTCGGTATCGACAGTTATTCGCTTGGACTGCGGGCGGCAGTGTCGGCTGCTTCCTGATAACTCATGCGTCGGCCAGTGACGGGATGCATTTACACGCGCGATGCAATGAATAGAATGGCGATATTGCCTCTTACAATACCGCCATGAACCGGTCCGAACTGCCCGATCTCAAGCTGCTTCAGCTTTTCGACCTCCTGTATGACCTGCGCAGCGTGACACGCGCGGCAGAGCAGCTTGGACAGAGTCAGCCCACGGTCAGCATCTGGCTAGGGCGTCTGCGCGAGCACTTGCAGGACCCATTGTTCGTCCGCACGCCGGGCGGCATGACGCCGACGCCCCAGGCGGACGCGCTGATCGGACCGTGCCGGGAAATTCTGGAATCGATTCGCCGGTTCTCAGCATGGGAAATTTCATTCGATCCGACTACGGCAAAGCGCCGCTTCCGCATCTGCATGACCGATGCGAGCCACATCACGCTGCTGCCGAGGATGCTGGCGCACGTGCGCTCACATGCACCGGGCATTCGGCTGGAAGCCGCAAGAATCGATGGAAACACGGAGCGCGCGCTCGAATCCGGCGAGGCCGATCTGGCGATCGGACATGTGCCTTGGCTCGGCAGCGGCATGTATCAACAACAACTCTATATGCAGGATTGGGTCTGTCTCGCCAATCCTGATCATCCGCGAGTGCGTGCTAGGCTTAGCATAAAGCAGTACGGTAGCGAGGGGCACGTGATCATCGCCGCCGGGACGGGCGCGCAATTGCTCGAGCAGGCGCTGTTGCGCGAGAACATAGAACGCGACGTCGTGCTCGAGCTTCCGGGCATGCTCGGGCTTGGGTCGATCATCAAGTCCACTGACTTGATCGCCACGTTGCCGCGAAACATCGGGGAAACGCTGGCGAGAGTGAACGGCCTCTCGGTCCATTCGTGTCCATTCCCTGTCGACAGATTCGCAGTGCGGCAGCATTGGCATGCGAAGTACCATCACGAGGCAGGGAATCGCTGGTTGCGATCCGTTGTGGCCGATCTGTTCTCGACCAGAAGCTAGTGTCGCGCTTTCCGCACACGACGTGGCATGTCGTGTTCGGGCAGCCGCCGCTTCGCCAAAAGGCAGGCGGCGGTGATCGAAGTCATTCCCTTGGGGAATGGGCGGCGGGGGCGATTAATTTTTTATCAGCGTTGACAAGCAAAAATTCGGCGCTTTAGACTTAGTCATCCCACGTGGCCTGACAAAGATGTCCGCCCGAGGACCCGGCACAGAAGCCCCCTGACGAACCAGCGGTTCGTCAGGGGGCTTTTTTTTGTCCGCGTTTTTCCCCTTGTTCTAGCGCTCACTTCTGGAGAATCCGCATGTTGCTGAAGCCGTCGGGCTGGACGCGTCTCGCCCTTACCGCAGGACTTGCACTCACTTCGCTCGCATCGAGCGCCGCTGATCCCGTGAAAATCGGCCTGCTCGAAGATGCATCGGGAAACTTCGCACTGGCGACCATTCCGAAGATTCACGCGTCGCAGCTCGCAGTCGATGAGATCAACGCCAAGGGCGGCATTCTCGGACGTCCCGTATCGCTGATCGCCTACGATACCCAGTCCGACAACACGAAGTTCCAGGAACTCGCGCGGCGTCTGGTTCAGACGGACAAGCCGGACGTGATCTTCGGCGCCTTCTCGAGCGCCTCGCGCGAAGCGATCCGGCCGATCATGGACCGCGCGCATCAGCTCTACTGGTACGACAACCAGTACGAGGGCGGCGTTTGCGATACCAACACCTTCGTGACGGGCGCCGTCCCCGAGCAGCAATTCTCGACCCTGATCCCCTGGATGATGCAGAAATACGGCAAGAAGGTGTACACCATCGCCGCCGACTATAACTTCGGACAGATCTCGGCGGAGTGGGTGCGCAACATCGTCAAGGAGAACGGCGGCACGATGGCCGGAGAGGAATTCATTCCGCTTTCCGTATCGCAATTCGGTCAGACGATCCAGAACATCCAGAAGGCGAAGCCCGACTTCGTGGTCACGTTGCTGGTCGGCGCGAATCAGGCGTCGTACTACGAGCAGCAGGCTTCGGCGCACCTGAACCTGCCGATGGCGAGTTCGGTGAACGTCGGTCAGGCGTATGAGCACAAGCGTTTCAAACCGCCTGCATTGAAGGACATGTATGTGACGGCGAACTACGTCGAAGAGGTCGATTCACCGGCGAGCAACGACTTCAAGAAGCGCTTCCACGCGAAATTTCCGAACGAGCCGTATATCAATCAGGAAGCCGCGAACGCTTACGACGCCATCTATCTCTACAAGGCCGCCGCTGAGAAAGCGAAGACGACCAATCAGGATGCGGTGCGCAAGGCGCTCGAAAGCGGCATCTGCACCGAAGGCGCGCAGGGCAAGGTCTGCATCGATCCGAAGAGCCATCACGCAAGCCACACCATCTACCTGGTGCACGTGAAGGAAGATCATTCCGTCGAGATCCCGAAGGTCTGGGACGATGTGCAGCCGTACTGGCTCGGCAAAGTAGGCTGCGATCTGCCCAACAAGCCGGATCATCGCCAGTACACGCCGTCGAACCTGCCCAAGAAGTCCTGATCCGGGTCTGCGCGCTCGCTGAACGCCGCGAGCGCGCGGTTGCCCTTCGAACGTGGAGCATGCATGGCCACCTTTTCGGTTCTTTATTCGCTGATCTATCAGTTCGGCGACAGCTTCGCCTATCTGGTGCTCGCGGCGCTCGGTCTCGCGGTGATCTTCGGCATGATGGGCGTCATCAATCTCGCACATGGCGAGTTCATCATGTGCGGCGCGTACGTCACGATCATCACGGCCAAGCGCGGTGTGCCGCTGCCGCTCGCGATGCTGCTCGGCGCGGTCGCGGCGGCGCTTGCGGGTGTCGTGATCGAACGGCTCGTCATCCGTCATCTGTACAACCGCCTGTTCGATTCCGTCGTCGCGACCTGGGCGATCAGCCTCATCGTGCAGCAGACGATGCTGCTCGTCGCCGGACCCTCGATAGAGGGCATCGGAACGCCGTTCGGATCGTTCTCGCTCGGCGACTACTCGTTCTCGACGTATCGCGCGGTGCTGCCGGTCATCGCGCTGGCGATCCTGTTCGGCCTCTATCTGCTGTTCTTCAGGACGAACTACGGCGTCTGCGCACGTGCGACGATCCAGAACGCAAACATCGCGCAGTGCCTTGGATTGCGCACGGACCGGCTCTATACGCTGACCTTCGCCCTCGGCGCGGGACTGGCCGGGCTGACCGGCGCGCTCTATGCGCCCACCATGACGGCGGTCCCGACGATGGGCAGCAACTTCATCGTGCAGGCGTTCGTGTCGGTGGTCGTCGGGGGCGCGAACGTGATCGCGGGAACGACGCCCGCCGCCGCGGTGCTCGCCGTCATCCAGACCGGGCTCACGGCATCGTACGGCCAGTTGTTCGGGCAGATCGGCTTGCTGGTGACGGTCATCGTCGTCATTCGGCTGATGCCGCAAGGCCTCGGCAATCTATTTTCCCGCTCGCGCTAGGAGGCAGACGTGAAGCAAACGAATGTGTCCCCTAACGGCGCTGCCGCGCGTGCGCTGCATTGGGTGCCCTGGCTCGTGGCGCTCGGCCTGCCGCTCGTCGTCGATGCGAACACCAGCGGCAACCTCGCATACTGCCTGCTGTGGGCGTTCGGCGCAGTGGGGCTCGCCGCGATGTGGGGTTATGGCGGCATCCTGTCGTTCGGGCAGACCGCCTTCTTCGGCCTGGCGGGTTATAGCTACGGCATCTTCACGCTCAACTACGGCGATGCCTGGTTCGATTCATGGCTCGGTCTCGGCGCGGGGCTGGCCGTGAGCGTCGTGGTGGCGGCGCTGATCGGCTACATGATTTTCTACGGCCGCATCAAGGGCGTGTTCATCGGCATCGTCACGCTGTCGGTGACGCTCGTGCTCGAAACGTTCATGTCGCAGACGGCAGGACCGCAGTGGGCCATCGGCGAGGCGCGGCTGAACGGCTACAACGGCATGGGCGGCATGCCGCCGCTGACGATTCCCTGGCCGGGCGGACCGCTCACGCTCGAGAACGCGAGCTTCTATTACCTCGTGCTGATTCTGTTGATCGTGGTGTACGCCGTGATGCGCAGGCTGCTCGACGGCCCCTTCGGCCTGACGCTCATCGCCATTCGCGAGAACCCGCAACGCGCGGAGATGCTGGGCGTCGACATCCGCCGTCACCAGTTGCTCGTGTTCGTGCTCGGCTGCACGCTCGGCGGGCTGTCGGGGGCGCTGTACACCATCTGGGGTTCCTACATCACGCCGTCGACGATGGGCCTCACGTCTGCCGCGATGCCCGTCATCTGGGTGGCGACGTCGGGCCGCAAAAGCATCGGCGGGACGATGATCGGCACGGCCTTGCTCGTCTGGCTCTCGCAGAATCTCGCGGTGTACGGCAGCCAGTACGCGCTGATCCTGCTCGGCGCAATTCTTCTGATCGTCGTGCTCGCGGCGCCGGAAGGCCTGCTGCCGTTCGTCACGCGGCATCTGCGGCGGGTTCATCGCGGGGCGAACGAAGGCGCGCATCGAGGCGGCGCATGTCTCAAGCGAGAGGAGGGCAAGTCATGACCACGCTGCTCGAAACGCGCGGACTGAAGAAGCATTTCGGAGGCGCGCATGTCATCAACGGCATCGACTTCAAGATCGATGCAGGCGAGATCCGCTGCGTGATCGGCCCCAACGGTGCGGGCAAGAGCACGTTCTTCAAGCTCATCACGGGGGAACATCGGCCGTCGGAGGGCAGCGTGATGTTCCTCGGCCAGGACATGAGTCATGTGCTGCCGCACGAACGCATCCGCATGGGCATGAGCACCAAGTTCCAGATTCCGGGCGTGTTTCCGGATCTGAGCGTGCGCCAGCATCTGCAACTGTCGCTGCATCGCGCGAAGGACGATCGCCCCGAAAGCCTCGACGAGCTGTTGCATCGGTTCAATCTGGAAGACGAAGCGCCGGTGCTCGCGCGCAATCTCTCGCACGGCAAGAAGCAATGGCTCGAGATCGCGATGGCCGTTTCTCTTCGTCCGAAGCTGCTCTTTCTCGATGAACCCGTGGCGGGCATGTCGGTCGAGGAAACGCATGCGACCGGTGAACTCATCAAGCGTCTTTCGGCGGCCGGTCTCACGATGATGGTGGTCGAGCACGACATGACCTTCGTCAAGCAGATCGCGTCGCGGGTGACGGTGCTGCATGGCGGAAGCCTGCTCGCCGACGGCCCGCTCGACGAGATCCTCGCACGCGACGATGTCGCCGAGGTCTATCTGGGGAAAAAGAAATGAGCGCGTTGCTTCAGGTGTCGGGCGTGGAAGCGGGTTACGGCGGCGGACGCGTCCTCAACGGCGTGTCGTTCGACGTCGAGCGTGGCGAAGTGCTCGCGCTGATCGGACGCAACGGCGTCGGCAAGACAACGCTGATGCGCGCGTTGATCGGCCTCGTCGGACTCGATGCGGGCAGCATCGAACTCGAAGGCGATCCGATCGGCCACGAGAAGCCCTATGTGCGTGCCCAGAAGGGCATGGGCTATGTGCCTCAGGGCCGCGAGATCTTCGGCGCATTGACGGTCGCCGAGAACCTTCAGGTCGGCGCGCAGGCGAATCGCGCGCAGGCGGCGCACATGAGGGATAAGGTGGTCGGCTACTTTCCCATTCTGAAAAAGCGCTACGAGCAGAAGGCGGGAACGATGAGCGGCGGCGAACAGCAGCAGCTTGCCATCGCGCGGGCGCTGATCAGCTCGCCCAAGGTGTTGCTGCTCGACGAGCCATCCGAAGGCATTCAGCCTTCGATTGTCGATCTGATTGGCGAGACGCTGCAGCACATCGCCCGCGAGACCGGCATCGGCGTGGTGCTGGTCGAACAGGACATGGGGATGGTCGAGCGCATCGCGACGCGCTGCTGCGTGATGGACAAGGGCCGTATCGTCGACACGCTGACCCCGGCGCAACTCGCCGACGAACAACTGATTCGCCAGTATCTGGCACTGTGACGGAGAACGGAAAGATGAAATGGCTCGAAGACTCGATCATGATGAAGCGCGGCGTCGGCGCCGGTCGTGAACCCACGGAACATCATCTCACCGAGGAGATGCAGAAGACCTATCACTACACCATCGGTCCGTATTCGCAGCCGGTGCTGCACGTGAAGCCGGGCGATCGCGTCGTGGTGGAAACACGCGACGCCTTCGAAGGCAAGATCAGGGAAGAGACGGACAAGCCCTCCGAAGTTTTGCAAGTGCCGTTCCTGAATCCGCAGAACGGGCCCATCATGATCGAGGGTGCGGAGAAGGGCGATGTGGTCGCTGTCTACATCGAAAAGATGGCGCCGCGCGGCGACGATCCACATGGCTTCTGCTGCATGATCCCGAACTTCGGCGGACTGACGGGCACGGACTACACCGCGCTTCTAAACGAGCCGTTGCCCGAAGTGGTGCGGAAGATCAAGATCGACGAGGAAAACGTCTACTGGAGCAAACGCAACACGCTGCCGTACAAGCCGCATATCGGCACGCTGAGTCTTTCGCCCGAGATCGATTCCATCAACTCGCTCACGCCCGACAATCACGGCGGCAACATGGACGTGCCCGACATGGGGCCGGGCAGCATCACGTATCTGCCGGTGCGCTCGCCCGGCGGGCGGCTTTTCATCGGCGACGCGCACGCCTGTCAGGGCGACGGCGAAGTCTGCGGAACGGCCGTCGAGTATCAGAGCACGACGACCGTGCGCGTCGATCTCATCAAGCAGTGGCGCATCGACTGGCCGCGGCTCGAGAACGAAGATGCGCTGATGAGCATCGGCAGCGCGCGGCCCCTGGAAGACGCGACGCGCATCGCCTATCGCGAACTGGTGCTGTGGATGGCCGCGGAGTACGGCTTCGACAAGTGGGACGCCTACATGATGTTGAGTCAGGTCGGCAAGGTCCGCCTCGGCAATTTTGTCGATCCAAAATACACCGTTGGCGCGATGGTCGCGAAGCATTACCTGAAGTAACGCACCAGCCGGCAAGAAGCGAAAACAGTACAACCCGCGCGGGCGTCCGTTCCCCGCGCATTCGAGAGCGTGTTACCCATGGCTTTGTCCGATCCCATCCGAGTGGGTCTGCTTTGCTCGACGAGCGGCTCGACCGCCTTGCTCGAGCAGTCCCAATGGCGCGGTGCGCAACTCGCCATCGCGGAGATCAATGCGCGCGGCGGCATCGGCGGCCGGGAGCTGGTCGCGATTCACTACGATCCCGCCTCGGACCCCGCCGCGTTTCGCGAACTGGCCGAGCGTCTGATCGTCAAGGATGGCGTGAACACCATCTTCGGGGGATACACGTCGACCAGCCGCAAGGCGATGCTGCCTGTCGTCGAGAAGCACAACCGGCTTCTGATTTACGGGCAGATGTACGAAGGCTTCGAGTATTCGGACAACATCATGTACAGCGGCGCGTCGCCGAACCAGAACGGCGTGCAGCTCGCGGACTTCATGACCGAGACCTTCGGCGCCCGCGTGTACTTCGTTGGTTCGAGCTATGTGTATCCGTACGAATGCAATCGCACCATGCAGGAGTTGCTGCTTCAGCATCCCGAAGGCGCGATCCTCGGCGAACGCTATCTCGCGCTCGACGCCACGCGCGAGCAATTCGAGCAAGTGGTCGCGGATATTCGCCGCAAGTCGCCGGACTGGATCTTCAGCACGGTCATCGGTGCGACCGTGCCTTATCTCTACGATGCCTTCGCGCACGCGGACCTCGATCCGTCGGGCATGCCGATCGGCAGCCTCAATACGTCAGAGACGGAGATTCACGCGATGCAGCGCGGCATCGCGGCGGGGCACTATACGGCAGCGCCTTACTTCCAGAGCCTCGACACGCCAGAGAATCACCGCGCGGTCGCGCATCATCAGTCGCGCTTCGGTTCGGACACCCCGACGGACATGAACTGGGAAGCTGCGTACTATCAAGTGCACATGTTCGCTGAAGCATTCGCACGCGCGGGCTCGGACGAGATCCGGACCATCATGCCTCAGCTCCTCGGCTCCGAGTTCGCCGCGCCGCAGGGCCGGGTACGTATCGATCCCGTCAATCATCACATGGCGCTTTATCCGCGCATCGGCCGCGCCAATGCGGACGGACAATTCACGATCCTGCGCGAATCGAAGTTCGCCGTTGGCCCCGACCCGTACATGACGCGTCAGACGCTCGGCGACTGGGTCACGAAGTTGAGCACGCGAGATTACTGACGTGAGCGCGCGCACGGACAGAGGCCAGCGAAGCCTCACGAGCTCCATCCTCGAGCGCAATGCGCGGGTGGTCGTCTTTCATCCGGACGACGACGACGGGCTGACGCTCACCAATCACCTCAGACGCATGGGTTTCGACGTCGAGCGATGCTGGCCGCCGACGGACACGCTGCCCGAAAAAACCGATCTCGTGTTTCGCGCATTGCTGCCCGAGGAACGCGCGCCGAAGGGCGAATGGTCCGGGCCGGACGCGCCGCCCGTCATTTGCGTGGTGGCCTACGAGAATCCGACCTTCATCGATCAGGCCATCAAGATGGGATGCGACGGCATCGTCACGACGCCGATCCGCGCATCGGGTCTGCTGTCCACGGTGGTGATGGCGCTCTATCACGCGAAGCGCGCCCGCCAGCACGTGCAGCGCATCGCGAAACTCGAACAGAAGCTGCTCGACAGCCGGCACTTGCAGGAAGCCAAGAACATTTTGATGACGATGCATCGCGTGAGCGAGCGCGAAGCGTATGACATGTTGCGCGCGCAGGCGATGGAAAAGCGCGTGACCATCGACGATATCTGCCACTCGGTCATCCAGGCGGGGGAAGTACTGCAGATTGCACGCGGCATGCCGCCGGAGGATGGCCGCGAGAAGGGATGAGCGCCGCCGCGCGGCCGCGTTTTCGAATCATCGACATACAACGGAGCAACGGACATGGACCTGCAACTGAAGGGCTTGAAGGCGATCGTGACCGGCGGAACGAAGGGCATCGGCCTCGCGATCGCGCGGACACTGGCGGCAGAAGGCGCGGACGTGGCCATTTGCGCACGCGACGAAGCGGCTGTCCGGTCGACCGCGAGCGCACTGGCGCAACTGAGCGGCGCGCGGGCGTCGGGTGAGCGCGTCGATGTCTCGGATGGCGCTGCGTTGAAGGCGTGGGTCGGGCGCGTCGGGGCGGAGTGGGGCGGGCTCGATATCGTCGTGGCCAACGTCAGCGCGCTCGCAATCGGCAACGACATCGAATCGTGGCGCAAGGAGTTCGAAACGGATCTACTCGGCACGGTCAATCTGGTCGATGCCGCCATGCCGTATCTCACATCGAGCAAGGCCGCTTCCATCGTCGCGATCTCCAGCGTCTCGGGGCGCGAGATCGACTTCGCGGCCGGACCTTATGGCGTATTCAAGGCGGCGCTCGTGCATTACATGCAGGGTCTCGCGAATCAACTGGCGTCGAAGGGCATCCGCGCGAACACGGTCTCGCCGGGCAACGTGTATTTCGAAGGCGGCGTGTGGGACTGGATCGAGCATAACGATGCGGCGCTGTTCGAACGGGCGCTGGCATTGAACCCGACGGGCCGCATGGGCACGCCGCAGGAGATCGCCAATGCGGTGGCCTTCGTCGCGAGTCCGGCGGCGAGCTTCGTGAGCGGCGCGAACATCGTCGTCGATGGTGCGCTCACGCGCGGCGTGCAGCTTTGAGAAACAGGTCAACTCGACAAGGGGCATCGAATGAATACTGGCAGCGCAATGGACATCGATCTGGCGGAGCTCACGGTCGAAGCCGTGCAGGAAGGCTTTCGGACCGGCAGCTTCACGGCGGAGCAATTGGCGCGCGCCTGCTTCGAGCGGATCGAGCGCTACAACGCGAAGTACAACGCGCTGATCTTTTTGAATCCGGCCGCCATCGACGATGCGCGCCGGATCGACGAGCGGCGCGCAGCCGGCGAAACGCTGGGGCCGCTCGCTGGCGTGCCGGTCGTCATCAAGGATCCGATGGACATGGTCGGCTTCCCGACCACTGCGGGATGGGCGAAGCTGTACAGCAAGACAGGCGGCGTCGACCTGATGCCCGAGCGCGATGCGCCGGTCGTCGCGCGGATGCGGCGAGCGGGCGCGATCCTGCTCGGCAAGACGAACGTTCCCATCCTGAGCCATACCGGTTCGCACGCGAACGACAGTTGGGCGGGTCCCACGATCAACGTCGCGATGCCGGACCGCGTGCCGGGCGGCAGCAGCGCGGGGACGGCCTCGGCGGTGGCAGCAGGCATGGCGGTGCTCGGACTCGCGGAAGAGACGGGCGGCTCGATTCAGAATCCCGCATCGGCGCAGGATCTGGTCGGCATCAAGCCGACGATCGGGCTGGTGCCGAACGCGGGTGTCGTGCCGTTGTCGGCCAATCGCGATGTCGTCGGGCCGATCGCCCGCAACGTGCGCGATGCCGCGCTGTGCCTCGACGCGCTGGCAGGCTATACGAGCGAAGATCCCAAGACGCTCGCGAGCGTCGGCCGGCAACCGGAAGGCGGCTATGGGGCCGCGCTGGACCGCAACGCGCTGAACGGCAAGCGCATCGGCCTGTATGGCCCGGGCTGGCGCGCACAGCCGCTCTCCGATGAAGCGGCGGCGCTCTATGAGCGCGTCAAAGGCGAACTGATTGCGCTCGGTGCGACGCTCGTCGACGATCCGTTCGGAGGGTCGGGATTCGCCGAACTGCGCGAGCCGACTCCGCCTTTGAAGAATTTCGATGCGCGCGGTCTCGAATCCATTCCTTACGATCTCGAGAAGTACCTTCAGCGGTTGGGCAAGCACGCTGCGCTCAAGACCTTTGCCGAGTTCGCCGAGGCAACGCAGGACGAAGACGCATTCGCACCGCAAGGCGTGCTGCGCTACATGCATAGCTTGCGGGACTTCGGGGCGGCGCTTGCCAATCCGTCGCTGCCGCCGGAGATGCCCGAGTTCGTGGAACTCAAGGCGCGCTATCTGCGTATCTTCGAGCAGGTGTTCGATGAGCAGCGGCTCGATGCGTTGGTCTTTCCGCAGATGCGGTGCGAGCTTCCGCCGCTGCACGGCAACGACACGATCCAGGAGACGACGGTAGGCGAGATCAACATCGCGGGGCTGCCTGGCATCGCGGTGCCGGCGGGATATTACGAGTCGGGAGCGCCGTTCGGACTGATCTTCGTGGGCCGGCAGTGGGATGAAGCGGCCTTGCTCGGGTTAGCTTTCGCGTATGAATGTGGCGCTGGCAGGCGGAAGGCGCCGGCGCTGGATTGAATCTGGTCTGGAACTCGGGGCTCGTCTCGGAGCAAGTCGTTTGTCGACGAGCGGGGCTGACGTACGCGGGTTGCCGCACGCGATGCGCCCGGCCGCGCGCCGAGGCATTCGCCGTGTTTCGACGAAGGCACGCGTGTGCGTGAAGGATGTCGAGATGGTCGGGAAGAAGCAACTGGTGGACGTTCTCTGCGCCGCCGACGTCTAACAGGAGGCGTCGGCGCGCCGGGATGGCGCAGGCGTTGGCGCTCAATTCCCGCATTATGTTGTCGCCGGCACCTGCTCGAACATGATTTCGATGGCGGTACAAGGACAGAAGCTGGTCTCGTCGTGACGCTGGCTTGGTGCTCTGGTTTGATGTTCGGAATGACGCGGGCAAGCCACGGCAAGGCAGGCGCTATTCGGATCTCAAGCTGAGGTCGTGGGGAGGCGTTGGTCGGGGGCGCAGGTCGAGTAAGTGGTCTTGCGATCGCGTGGAGACGTCTCGTAGTTGACATAACACGGATTAGCGCAGTTTTGATTTGTAGCGGCTGTATCCTAATGTCGTGTTCTGGCTATTTACAGATGTCGGGGTTTGCGCCGGTGGCAAGCTGGCGGCTGACCGTTCAGCGGGAGCGCCGCCATGTCACCGAACCCGACAGTGAGTCTGACCATGCGCGAATGGGATCGATTGAAGGTGATCGAGGCGGTCGTCCAGACGGGTTTGAAGCCCGGACGCGCCGCCGTGCGTCTGGGCCTGACGGTGCGCCAGGTCGAGCGGCTGGTGTGGCGCTATCGTGAGCACGGAGCACTAGGCGTGGCGTCGGGCAAGCGTGGCCGACCGGGCAATCGCAAGCTGGACGACGTTCTGGCGCAGCGCGCCGTGAACATCATTCGGGAGCGCTACGCCGACTTTGGCCCGACCCTGGCCCGCGAGAAGCTCGTCGAGTGTCACGGCATTCGGCTGGCGAAGGAAACGGTGCGCCAGTTGATGATCAACGCGGCACTGTGGGTGCCCAGACGCCAGCGTCCGCCCAAGGTCCATCAGCCCCGCGCGCGCCGCTCGTGCCTGGGCGAGCTGATCCAGATTGACGGCTGCGAGCATCGCTGGTTCGAGGACCGGGCGCCACAATGCACGCTGCTGGTGTATGTGGATGACGCCACGAGCCGTCTGATGCTGCTGCATTTCACGCGCAGCGAGTCGACTTTCAGCTACTTCGAGGCGACGCGCGCGTACATCGAGCGCCATGGCAAGCCGAGTGCGTTCTACAGCGACAAGTTCACGGTGTTTCGCAACGCGACGGCGGGCAAGACCGGCCACAGCACGACACAGTTTGGCCGGGCGATGTACGAACTGAACATCGATACCTTCTGCGCCAACTCGAGCCCGGCCAAGGGTCGCGTGGAGCGCGCGCATCTGACCTTGCAGGATCGGCTCGTGAAGGAGTTGCGCCTGCGCGGCATCAATACGGTGGAGCAAGCCAACGCCTATGCGCCGGTCTTCATGGCCGACTACAACGCGCGCTTTGCCAAGCCCCCGAGAAGCGGCTATGACATGCATCGGCCGCTGCGCGCCGACGAGCGTCTGGAACGGGTGCTGACCTGGCGTGAGGCGCGCCGGGTCACCAAGGCGCTCACGGTGCAGTACGACCGCGTGCTGTATTTGCTGGAGGACACCGACGCGAACCGCGCGCTGATTCATCGGGATATCGAGGTGTGGGAGTACCCAGACGGACGCACGGAGTTGCGGGCCGGTGATCGCGTGCTGGTGTGCCGGCAGTACGACCGGCTCACCGAGGTCGATCAAGGCGCGATCGTCGAGTGCAAGCGTCTGGCGCACGTTCTCGAGTTGGCGCAGGAGGTGCAGGCCGAGCGCGACAACCGCAGTATCGGCACGGCGCCCTCGCGCGCGCATCGGGGCGCGGCGGTACGCACGCCACGACGCGCATTCGGCACGAAGAAACCGCGCGAGCTCACGCAACGGGATCTGGAGGCGACGATGCTGGCGCTGCACGAACGCAAACGCGGCGCAAGGTCAGTAAAGAGCAGTCCGGCGGTCAGCAAGCGGTGACGTCCATGCACCCGCGCCCTGCCCGTTCACGCCTCATGCTGCAACGCTGCGTGAGCGTGAAACCCGAGAACAGAGACGACATCTGTATTTAGCCGGCGCTACGACATTTCTATCTGGCCATGACATTTGTTGTAGGTCCCAAGTTCAAATATCGTGTTTCTGCCAAGTAGAGATGTCGCGCTCGCCGAACCGAATCGTATCTCCCAGGCCGGCGAACGCATCGCCGGCCCGATGCCTCGAACTAAGCCTTCCTCCACGGCCCAGCCGGCGCACGCACCGTGATAACCGGCTGCGGCGCTGGCGCATACGTCTCCTTGCAGACGCTCTCGCACAACGCAATCACTCGCGCAGAACTCGCTGGATTGAACAGCGAATGATCGATATCGCCGAAGGTCATCACACGCACGCTCTTGTAACGCGCGAGCCGCGTGCCGAGCTTGCCGCAATGTGCCGCAAGCACATCCAGACCCGCGTCATAGCTCCCATAGACAAGCACCGTCTTCACCCCTTTAGCGTCCAGCGTTCGGGCGATGCTCTGAGGCGTCGTCGCCTGTTCCGGCGGCGTATGACTCAGACTGTCGAGCCTGAATGCATCAGCGATGCGCGAACGCGCACGCGTCGTCACATAGTTGCCGATAAAGCCAAGCACCCGCAAAAGGTTCTTGTCGCCGCGCAGGATCGCTTTCCATTTATCCAGTTCGAACATCGACGCTGCGTAACCGGCCATTGAGTTGCGCGTCGATTCACGCATCGCTTCAGCCGTCTTGTTTTCTGGCTGCTTGAACGTGGGGATATTCACTGCGACCACACCGGTGATAGCCGTTTCGATCACCGCGGCCTTGAGCGCGTGATATCCGCCCGAGCAGATGCCGAACGAAACGATCGACTTATAGCCCTGACGCGATAACCATCGTGCCGCAGCAGCCGTGTCTTGTGTCGCTACCGAGTTATATATGCGGTGATACGGCGTGTCTGATTGCGCGATGCCCGGCACAGCGGGACTGTCGCCACGGCCGCGCGCATCGAAACGCAACGAAGCGATGCCGCGTCTCGCCAGATCCCGCGCAATACGCACGGACAATCTACTGTCGCCGACTCGCGAGCTCGACGAAGTATTCGCAAGCAAGTACACCGCGTTGCGCGACGCTGCCAGGCGCGGCTCACACAGAATGCCAAAGATGCCCTCCTCGCCGATGCAAACCGGCCGCTCGATCGCTTCGGGCGTTTCAATGCACAAGTCTTCTTCAGGCCACGGCGAAAATGCCTTGACCGGTTGGCGAGGCTGATCTTCCGCGATCCATTCGACGACTTTGGCGAACGCTGCATGCGGCGTAACCGTGAACGCCGATTCCTGAATGAAGCCCGTCACGTCATCGAAGACTTGCGACTGTGCATCGACGCCCGCTTGGACGAGCGCATCGCGCAGCGGATCTTTCGAGCCGATTCGTCCGTGCATCAGCAACGCGCGGCGCGCAGGTGCAACGCGCGCGTATTTGACGCTCGCCGCCAGATCGATGGATTCGAGCGAACGTTTGAGATCGTCGCCGTACGCCTGACCGAGCACATTGAGCGGTCCGTCCTGCGGTTGTATTTCACGAAGCGGCGCCGCGAGCTGGTCGAGCCACGTCTTGCGCGTCACGCTCAACTCGCGCATGTAAGTGCGTCCGCTGACGACAGGCGCAAGCAGCACGAGATCATCGACGGGACGCTTTAGCGCCGCCTCCACCGCGAACGCCGTGCCGACGCGGAAGCCGCATAGCGTGACGTGCTCGATGCCCGTTTGCGCCCTGAGAAAATCGACGGCGGCGCCGATATCTTCGATTGAAGATTCATACTGTCCCGGCTCTGCATCTTCACCGCACGAGTCCCCGGTGCCGCGATAGTCGAAACGCAACACCCAAACGCCACGCGCTGCGAGCGCTTCCGCAAGCACACGCATGCCGCTATAGGTCCATACATATTCGTGGCCGTATGTATTGCACAGCACCACGCCGCGCTTGCTGGCCCCCGCATGCAGCCATCCGAAACGACTGCCGAATACCACCGGTTTCATTGTTATGTCCTCGTCTCTGGCGGCGTACAAAGTAAGGGATGCCCCCGCTCCCTCTGCCTTGACTTTGCGCGCAATCGGGAATGACGCGATGCATTCCCGACGCCTAACCCGCCTTCCGAAATGAAAGCGATCGGCGGGCTATTCCGTGCAATGATAGGAATCGAGACGGCCTTTCAAAGTCGCCTTGCCAACATAGCGGCATAAACGACGATTGAATCGTTAACGAAGCGACTCGTTTTTTCTGGTTGATTCGAGCAAGACCGATACGCAGGCGCGTACTTGCAAGCGCGTATGTGCGCTTGCTAACGCGCCGCGCAGTGAAGCATAAGCGCAATCGTCTCAGGCGAATGCACAGTTCTGATTGAGCAGGACGGAAGTGGCTTCCGCAACGCCGCCGAGGCCCGTCCCAGTCACGCGGCGATGCTTACCGTCGCAGGTTGCTCGTCCGCTGCGCGGGCGTGGGCGTACACACGCGCCCGCTCACTCGCCACGAGCGCCTTCTTTCGGGCGAGCGTCTGTGGTTGATATTTGGGATCGCCCATCGTCTGAACGTATTCGCTGTGACGATAACGAAGATAACGCTGGAAAAACTCTGTGCCGGGTAGTCCGCTATCGAGCGCGAGAAGCACGCCATAATCAATATTGCGCAAATCGCCGAGCGTTTGCACGGCGGTTTCAAGTGCGGCATACCTTTGTACCAGTGGCACGCCTTTGTCACATAATGAATGAAAACGCTGATAGGTCAGCAATTGCCGATGAGACGCACAGCGTCGCAATGCTTTCGCAAGCCGTTGGCTCAGTTCCGTTTGCACGTTTCCTCCGCAAGGTCTCGGATTACAAGCGCAAAGCTTCCTCACGTCATTCGCCGTTCGAATGACGTCACTGTATATGTATGACACCTGCAAGAAGCCAGGAATAACGGCGACCCTGACCGTGCCCGTCGCCTGTGAAGAACCAAGCACGAGGTCAGGATCAGTGGGCGTGTTGTACACAATGCACGCCAGGCGCATTGCATCGGAAAGCGGTTGTTTCGCGCGAAAAGCGAGGTTCGAAACCGTTTGCGCGCCGCTCTTATGAGTACATGCTAGCAAACATACAGCATCAAACCAAGAAATGTTTGCTGTCTGACACTGCCATAGCTTTCAGGCACTTGAACAAGCGGAAGTTATTTCCAGCGGGCAGATCAGTCAAATCAGACGAGCGAGACCGGCGCTGGGAAAGAGAAGAGTAACGTGCCGACGCAGCGTGCTGAAGACGGCTAGACGAAATGGGCGGATATGAATTCCGCATCAATGAATGCGCCGCTTAAGCCTGGTTTAAGTGACAGCATCTAAAACTATACGGAAGGTTATTTCCATTTTGAATGCGTCCACGCGGATGATCAGACCGGGCAACGCCTTTAGCGCACGCAACGGCGTTTGAGGCGCAGGCGACGATCATCCACTTTGGCCCGGCAGTCCTGCCGGGCCTTTTTTCTTTAACGCTAAGCACTGAGAGCCGTCGATGCGCAGGAACTCAGTGCCCAAAATAGACAGATTGATTGCGGTCGTTCATCGGGCGCAATGCACGCATGCCGGCTGCCGAGGTCCCGCCGTTCGCGCCGCCGTATGCGCTTTCGTCGCCTTTCATTGCCCCGTTCTGCTGAGAAGCGCGGCGCTCGGCCGCTTGTACATCGTTCGGGTAAGTGGTGCGGTCTGACTGTGCAGGGTTATAGCCCGCGGCTTCCACCTGCCGCAGGTCCTGCTGCACTTGCGCACGCGTTACCGACGAATTGTCCTGAGCGAAACTCATTGCCGGCGCGAGCAGAATGGCAGCGGCGGCCACAGCTTTCACGAATGACTTCATGGCGAACCTCCGGTTTGCAAGGCAGCACGTCTTAAATACGTGCTTGCCCCAAACTTTCAGCATCGCTCGTGCCCACGCTTAGCATTTCTCGCGTTCGGCTTCCAGTAGCTTAACGAGCACATGCAGCATGCGATTAGCCGGCGTCGGGACGCCTAGCGCCTCTCCGCGACGTACGATCAATCCATTCAAGTGATCAATCTCACTGCGCTTGCCGCGCGCCATGTCCTGTGCAGTCGACGAATACTGATTGGGCATCGTCTGTGCGATCCCGCGCACTGCTGCATCCACGTCGCCGGGAATAATGACGCCATCGGCGTTCGCCACGGCGAGGCATTCGTCGACGACGTCGCGCATCACCCGAGTGACGCCCTCGCCCTGAACCAGGCGTCCATACGGCGTCTGTGCAATCGCTGATAGCGCGTTGTAAGCGCAGTTGAGGACGAGCTTCGCCCAAAGCGCGCCGCGCACATTGCCGGAGATTTCAGTGGGAACCGAGGCGGCCGACAGCGTGCGAGCCACGTCCTCGCTCATGCTCGAAGGCTCGATCACCAGTTCGCCCCTGCCGTGATGCCGGACATGCCCCGGCCCCGCCAGTTCCGTCGCTACATAAACGACGGCCGCGGCGACTTCCTGCGGCAACAGTTCACGCAAGCGTTCCGCGTTCTCGACGCCGTTTTGCAGCGACACCACGAGCGTCCGTTCATTCAGATACGGTTTGAGCGCAAGCGCCGCGCTGTCGGTATCCGTCGACTTCACGCAAAACAGCACGACATGCGCGCCTTCTGCAGCCGAAGGTTCGGTGCTTGCGGACAGACGCACGTGCTCGTCGAATGACTTGGTGTCGAGCCTCAGACCATCACGCTGAATGGCTTCTACATGTTGCGGCCGTGCAATCAGCACGACATCGTGACCCGCGCGAGCCAGCATGCCGCCGTAATAGCAGCCCACCGCGCCCGCACCCATTACCGCGAATTTCATAGCCTGTTCCTCGTAGCATCGTGACTGCATCGGCGGCATCAACAAGCGATGCCTTCATCCATGCGACGAGAAAATAACATAACGCTTGCCTCTGCACGCGTTGCGACGCCTGTCAGGCGCAAACGCTTGCGCAACGGACGATGCCCTTGCTTTGTGGGCGGACGCACGATAGTCAGTCGAATTCGCCGTGAACCATATTGTTAAACCTTAGCGCGGGACGATACGCTTGCTTCAGCGGATCGACGGGTGGTTTCCAACAATGGCCGACCGCTATGGGGCATGTGCTGCGCCGGTCCGATATTGGCAACGATTGTCGAACGGCGATCGCGGCACAGGAGACCAACTCACGACGCACCGAGGCGTCACATCAGGAAAAACAAAATGCGGCGCGGCCTGTCGACGGGCAACGCGCAGCCGAAGCGTGGGCGTTTTCACGAGAACAAAAAATGAACCATGGATATGAAGCATCGCTCGTCAAGCGCGTGGTCAATCAGCTTGTCGCGAGCATCGTCAACGGAGAATACAAAGACAATGTCCTGCCCCCACAAGTAATTCTCTCGAAGAAGCATGGCGTGTCCCGCACCATCATGCGCGAAGCATTGAGCGTCCTCATCTCGCGACGCATGCTCGATGTACGACCCAAGACAGGCACACGAATCAGGCCGGCAAGCGAGTGGCTGATCATCGATGCCGAAGTCGCCGAGTGGCGCCTGCGCGCCCTGCCCGAACCCGACTGCATGCGCCGGCTCATCCACTTCCGTTCACTTGTCGATCCTCCCGCCGCCGAGCTTGCCGCGACGCGTGCGAACCGGCATCAGCGCATCGGCATCAATGCAGCTTTTCAGCGGCTCGTGCATGCCTCGCCGTCCGAGGACTTGCAGTCTCAGGCAGAGGATGCATTGCTGATGACCATCATCGATGCAAGCGGCGATGAGATCTTGCGGCAGATGGGAAGCGTCGTGCGCGTGGGCCTCAGAGCGATGAAAGCGTCTTTGCGCGTGCAGCCGCATGCACTTGCGCGCGTCTCCGAATCGCAACTGAGCGACTATGGCCGCGTCGTGCGTGCAATCGATACAGCCGATGGCGGCGGCGCTCGTCTCGCGATGTCGCAAGTGCTCGGGCGTGCGTCGATGTGGGTGGAAGAACCGGTTTGAGCGCGTCGAGCACGCCAATTAAAATCAATGACTACAATGTTCGAGTGTCCTGACTGGCCGTAACGCGCTTTGCAACGCAATGACGGAGGCAACGATGGCGGAACTCGACAAGGAAGAGGTCGTTGGCGTATTGAACCGGATTCTCGAATCCGAACTCGCTGGCGTCGTGCGCTATACGCATTATTCGTTTCTCGTGTTCGGCTTCGGCCGCATTCCGATCGTGTCATGGCTGCGCGCGCAGGCGGACGAATCGCTGACGCATGCGCATCAGGCGGGCGAATGGATCACGACGCTAGGCGCTTATCCGTCGCTGGAAATCGGCCCGCTTCTCGACAATCACACATTCGACATCGCGACGATTCTGCGCGAATCACTGCAAGCGGAAAACGTTGCGCTCGACCTGTATCGCCAATTGCTCAAGCTCGTTGAGGATCGTTCGGTGGCGCTGGAGGAATACGCGCGGCAAATGATTCAGACCGAAGAAATGCATGCCGGCGAGGTCGACAAGATGCTGCGGCGCCCCGGCGAAGTCGAAACGTCGCCCGAGAGACGAAACGGGCATGTGTAAAAGAAAGCGCGCAGCCCTAGGACGGACAGCGCGCTTTCAGAAACACAACGAGCTTACTTGGGCTGCGCCACCGTGCGCAGATAAGGCTTGAGCGTCTTGAAGCCTTCCGGATACTTCTTCTTTGCGTCTTCGTCGGATACGGACGTCGGAATGATCACGTCTTCGCCCGGCTTCCAGTTCACAGGCGTCGCAACCGTATGCTTCGCGTTCAGTTGCATCGCATCGAGCAGGCGCAGCACTTCGTCGAAATTGCGGCCCGCGCTCATCGGATAAGTGAAGGTCGCCTTGATCTTCTTGTCCGGGCCGATGATGAACACCGCGCGAATGGTTGCATTGTCGACAGCAGTACGCGGGCCGCCGCCGCTCGCGTTCGGATGGATCATGTCGTAAAGCTTGGCCACGTTGAGGTCCGCATCGCCGATCATCGGATAGTTCACGGCTGCGCCCTGCGTTTCCTCGATGTCCTTCGCCCACTTCGAATGGTTATCCACGGGATCGATGGACAGCCCGATGATCTTCGTATTGCGCTTGTCGAACTCCGGCTTCAGCTTCGCCATGTAACCGAGTTCCGTAGTGCAGACCGGCGTGAAGTCCTTCGGGTGCGAGAAAAGAATCGCCCATTGGTCGCCAATCCATTCATGAAACCGGATCTGGCCTTGCGTGGTCTCTGCGGTGAAATCGGGGGCTTCGTCACCAATACGGATGGACATATTTGATCTCCACGTTGAAATGTAATCGGAGAGCGTTCCGCGCCGTTGCGAAACGGATTCCGGCTGTGAGAGCGCAACAGACAAGCCGATTATAGTGCGCCGCGACCGCCCGGCGGACCGGCTTGCGAATTTCCCCGCTGGCGAGAGGGTCAGGGGCATAAGAAATGCTGGCGCGAACGGGCGTTCAGCGCAGACGCCTCGTGTAAGCTCGTATTCCTCGGGGAAATCTGCTATCACGGAACAGCGTTTATCTCGACAGCCAGCGGCTGTCACCTAGGAGGCGATCGTGAGCGTCATGCGAAAAAAATCCGTTGCTGCGCTGCAAAGCGAGGCGGCAGAAACCGATGAGGTGCTTCAGGAAACGCATGGCGGACATGCACTGAAACGTTCGCTGTCTTCGCTCGATGTCACCTTGCTCGGCATCGGATGCATCATCGGCGCGGGGATTTTCGTGCTGACGGGTCACGCGGCGGCGACGAATGCGGGCCCCGCGATCAGCATTTCGTTCGTCCTCGGCGCAATCGTATGCGCGCTCGCCGGGCTCTGCTACGCGGAGATGGCATCGACGGTGCCGGTGTCCGGCAGCGCCTATACCTATGCATATGCCACGATGGGCGAACTGATCGCCTGGCTCATCGGCTGGGATCTGATACTCGAATATGCGGTTGGCGCAACGACGGTCGCGATCGGCTGGTCAGGGTATGTGGTGAGCTTTCTACATTCTTTGCATATCGATATACCCCCGCAATTGTCTCAGGCTCCCTTCGCTTACGAACCGGGCAAGGGATGGAGTCACGCGGGCGCGATTCTCAACGTGCCCGCAATGGTGATCGTCGGGCTCATCACGATGTTGCTTGTCGTCGGCATTCGCGAATCGGCGCGCGTGAACAGCATCATCGTGGTGATCAAAGTGCTGATCGTGCTCGCGTTCATCGCGGCGGGCATCGGATATGTCGATACAAGTCACTGGGTGACGGCGAGCAATCCGACTGGCGCATTCATTCCACCGAATACGGGCGAATCCGGTGTGTTCGGCATGAGCGGCGTCTTGCGCGGCGCGGCGGTGGTTTTCTTCGCGTACATCGGTTTCGATTCCGTTTCTTGCGTGGCGCAGGAAACACGCAATCCAAGACGCGACATGCCTATCGGCCTGCTCGGTTCGCTTACGATCTGCACGATCCTGTATGTGCTCGTCTCGTACGTACTGACCGGCATCGTGTCCTATGACAAGCTGAACGTCGCCGACCCCATCGCTGTTGGTGTCGATGCAATCGGCATGCGCTGGCTTTCGCCCATCGTCAAGCTCGGCGCCATTTTCGGCCTGACTTCGGTGATTCTCGTACTGCTGCTCAGCCAGCCGCGCATCTTTTATTCGATGGCGAGAGACGGCTTGCTCCCGCCGTTCGCTTCCAAGATTCATCCGCGTTTTCATACGCCGTACATCACCACCATCGTGACTGGATTCATCGTAATGATTCTGGCCGGCTTGCTGCCGATCGGTCTCGTCGGTGAACTCGTCAGCATCGGCACGTTGTTCGCATTCGCGGTCGTCTGCATCGGCGTGCTCGTCTTGCGCATCACACAGCCGGAACTCAAGCGCGCATTCAAGACGCCTGCCGTATTCATCGTCGCTCCGCTCGGCGCGCTTTCATCGGTCTTTCTGATGACGGGATTGCCTGCCGATACGTGGATACGTCTTATCGTATGGATGGCCATCGGCATCGTCATTTACTTCGTCTACGGCATCCGCCACAGCAGACTGCGGGACGCGCGACAGACGCCGCGGGGCCACACTGCGAGAAATTGACGATAGCGTTAGCCGGAGCGTCGCGTGCTGTGCTCGCGCGCTTCTTGCGCGCTTTCATAGATGTAGGGCGCGACGCCCCGTTGCTTGAGCGCATCGCCGAGTTTCATGCGCAGAAAACTGCTGGTGGTATAGCGCGTAACACCGTCGTATAGGCCGCTGACGAGTCCCGTGACCATTTCCGAGTAAGCATCGAGCATCTCGGGGCGAATCGAAAAGTTGTCGTAGTTGACGATGACATGCGGCTTCGTCTTCACGTCCGCCAGTTGCTTCTCCACTTCGCGGCGTATGTCTTCCACGTCTTGCAGCGTGGCGACTTCATGCCCTTCGAAGTTGATGAAGAATAGGTTCTTCTCCGCGTCATAACTGAAGCGTTCGGCCAGTCCGAGGCCGAGCAGCACGTCTCGCAGGCCCATCGGCGTATCGTGGAAAATGCGCTCGTTCATCAGGCGCGGCGCCGACTTGATAACGGGCCTGAAGCCCATCTGCGCGACGATATCCCGCTCGATATCGATGCCCGGCGCGACTTCCGTCAACACGAGCCCTTCTCCAGTCAGCTCGAACACACAGCGTTCGGTGACATACAGCACCGTCTGCCCGCGCTCGACAGCATAGCGGCCGCTAAAGGTGCGATGCTCGACGGCATCGACGAACTTGCGGCAATCGCCGTCGCGACGAATGTTCAGCTTGCCGGCGTCGATCGCTATATCGAGCTTGCCCGCGTTGAACGTGCCGACGAATACGACCTTCTTCGCGGACTGACTGATATTGATGAAGCCGCCGGCGCCCGCGAGCTTTGGCCCGAACTTACTGACGTTCAGGTTGCCTTCTCGATCCGCTTGCGCAAGCCCGAGAAAAGCGATGTCGAGGCCGCCGCCATCGTAGAAGTCGAACTGATACGGCTGATCGATGATGGCCTGCGTATTCGTCGCCGCACCGAAATTGAGTCCGCCCGCGGGAATGCCGCCGATCACGCCGGGCTCGGTCGTCATCGTGAACAGGTCGATCACCTGTTCCTCGTTCGCCACACTCGCAATTCCTTCGGGCATGCCGATGCCGAGATTCACGACGCTATTCGCCATCAATTCAAACGCGGCGCGGCGTGCGATCACCTTGCGTTCATTGAGCGGCATCGGCTGCACGGAACTCGCGGCGACACGCAACTCACTGGAAAACGCCGCACTGTATTGTTCGCCGAACGTCTGCCAGTGATTCTCCGGACGCGCGACAACAACGCAATCGACCATCACGCCGGGAACCTTCACTTGTCTTGCACTAAGTGTGTTGGATTCCGCAAGCCGTTCCACTTGCGCAATGACGATGCCGCCTGAATTGCGCGCGGCCATCGCGATGGAAAGTGCTTCGAGCGTAAGCGCCTCCTTTTCCATCGTGACGTTTCCATTGAGGTCGGCGGTCGTGCCTCTCACGATCGCGACATCGATGGGAAAAGCCTTGTAATACAGGTACTCAACGCCGTCGATCTGCATGAGCCGCACGATATCCTCGGTTGTGCGCGCATTGAGTTTGCCGCCGCCATTGCGCGGATCGACGAACGTGCCGAGGCCCACGCTCGATAGTTGTCCGGGCCGATGCGCGGCGATATCGCGAAAGAGTTGCGAAATGACGCCTTGAGGCAGGTTATACGCCTCGATGCGGTTCTCCATCGCGAGCTTTTGTAAGCCCGGCACGAGTCCCCAATGTCCGCCAACGACGCGCTTGACCAGTCCTTCATGCGCGAAGTGGTTCAGCCCTTTGGTGCGGCCGTCGCCCTGCCCTGCGGCATAAACGATCGTGAGATTCTCGACTGGCTCGTGAGAATCGGATGACGCCTTGTCTGTGCTTTCGAGGAACCGTGCTTCGAGCGCAATGGCCACTTCTTCAGCGAAACCGACACCGACGAAGCCGCTCGTCGCGATGGTGTCGCCTGAACGAATCAACCGGACGGCCTCACTCGCGGAAACGATCTTGCCGCGTTCCACGAGGCGCGCCGACGATGGAAACGGATGACGAGGCGTGGCGGTCATGGTGTCTCCTTTATTCGATGCTCGTGATCATCGCGCTCACGATGCTTCGCATCACGGTATCACCAAATTGCAATCAATGGCTCGCGCCGAGATACGCCGCCTTGACTGAAGGATCGTTGCGCAACTGCTCCGCTGGACCATGCGTCGCGACGCGACCGTTTTCGAGCACATAGCCGTAATCGGCGACATTCAGCGCAGCAGCGGCGAACTGTTCGACGAGCAGCATCGTCACGCCGTCCTGCTTGAGGCGCTCGATGATACGAAAGACTTCTTCGACGAGGATCGGCGCAAGACCCATGGATGGCTCATCCAGCAGCACGAGATCGGGATTAAGCATGATGGCGCGCGCCATCGCGAGCATTTGCTGTTCGCCGCCGCTAAGCGTCCCGGCGAGCTGGTGCCGGCGCTCCTTGAGCCGCGGAAACAGCTCGATCGCCCGTTCGAGATCGGCAGCCACGTCGCCTTTGGGACGCGCCCACGTCAGGCGCGGAAATGCGCCCAGCAGCAGATTGTCCGTGACGGACATCGTCGCGAATACGCGTCGTCCTTCCGGCGAATGCGCCAAACCCAGACGCGCGATCTTGTGAGAGTCCAGTGCGTCGATACGCTTCGCCGCATCGCCGACGCCCATGGTTATTTCGCCGTCAGTCGGCTTGATCATGCCGGAGATCGCGCGCATGGTCGTCGTCTTTCCCGCGCCGTTCGAGCCGATCAGCGTGACGACTTTCGCCTTCGGCACGTTGAGCGATATGCCGTGCAGCACTTTGACCTTGCCATAGCCCGCGTGGAGGTTATTGATCGTTAGCATCGGTGATCCTTCTCGTGGCGTTGCTCTGCGATTGTCTGAGCGTATTCATCAAGCCGTTTCCGCGGCCTTGCCGCCCAGATACGCTTCAATCACTTTCTCGTTAGCCTGAATGTCCGCAGGCTTGCCTTCCGCGATCTTTTGTCCGAAGTCGAGCACCGACACGGTATCGCACACGCTCATCACCACATCCATATGATGCTCGATCAGCACCAGCGTAATGCCGTGATTGCGCACCTTGTGAATGATCGCGACGAGCTCGCGAATATCCGGCGCAGTGAGTCCGGCGGCAGGCTCATCGAGCAGAAGCAATTGCGGATCGAGCGCGAGCGCCCGCGCGATCTCGAGCAGACGCTGCTTGCCATAAGGAAGATTGCGCGCCTCTTCGCCCGCGACGTGCTCCAGCCCCACGAAACGCAGCATGTTGAATGCGCGCTCGCGTGCGGCCTGCTCTTCCCGCCGATAACGCGGGCTCATCGCGCCGACATCCGCGAAATTCGAGCGAAACGTATGATGCAGACCCACGAGCACGTTCTCGAGTGCGGTCATCTCGCCGAATAGCTGTACGTTCTGGAAAGTGCGCGCGATGCCCGACAGCGCGATCTTCGATGAAGTACGCCCGCCCAGCGACTCGCCCTGATATTCAATGACGCCCGAGGTCGGCACATAGATGCCCGTCAGGACGTTCATCATCGTGCTCTTGCCCGATCCGTTCGGTCCGATCAGGCCGTGAATCGTGCCGCGCTTCACCGTCAGGCTGACGTTGTTCAGCGCTTTGAGGCCGCTGAACTGCATCAGTACGCCGCGGACATCGAGAATGGCATCCGCGCCTTCGCGTGCGACGGCGGCGACTGCATCGTCTTCGCGTGTATCGTTTGCAAGGGCGCTGGTATCGACCTTGGTGACGCGCACGCGCCCGAGATGCAGTGACTTTCGCACGAAGCCGACGATGCCGTCCTGCAAGTAATAGACGACGAGCAGAATCATCAGGCCGAATATCGTGAGACGCCAGTCGGTCAGCGCATCGATCCAGAAAGAGAATGCGGCAAGGCCCGCCGTGCCGATCACCGGGATCGCCACGCGCTGCGGCGTCGTTGTCTTGCGTGCCAGCGCAAGCGCGGCTCCTGCAACGACGAGCACGGCCAGTGCGGTAGCGACGATCCGGAAGTTCGCTATGTCGTCGAGCAGCTTGGGCAACAACACGATGACTGTCGAACCGATGATCGCGCCCGTGCGAGTCTTGCGCCCGCCCATAATGATGGCGAGCAAGAAGAGAATCGTCAGTTCGAAGTTATAGGTATTCGGCGAAATGTATTGCTCGGAATAGGAATAGAGACAGCCAGCCAGTCCGGCAAAGCCCGCACTGATCACGAACGCATAAACTTTATAGCGATAAACCGACACGCCCATGCAATCCGACGCGATGGGGCTATCGCGCAAGGCTTCGAACGCACGCCCGAGATGCGACTTCAACACGCGATGCACTACGATCAGCGATGCCACCAAAAGCGCGGCAACAAGCCAGTAATACTCGACTTCATCGAGCTTGTGACCCGCCAGCGTAGGCTTGGGAATCTTGAGTCCCATCGGGCCGTTCGTCAGGGAGTCCATCTCGTTGATGAGAATCTGGATGATCGTGCCGAATGCGAGCGTGACCATCGCGAGATAAGGACCGGACACGCGCAGCGCGGGCAACGCGAGTATCGCGCCGAACGCGGCAGTCACGGCGATTGCGAGCGGCGCGGTCACATAGAACGGCAGGCCGAGCTTCGCAAACAGAACGCCCGCCGTATAAGCGCCGACGCCAAAGAGGCCCGCGTGACCGAGCGATACCTGACCGGTGTAGCCCACCACGATATCGAGCCCGAACAGCAGGATCGCGTAAATCATGATGGTTTCGACGAGATGGATGTAATACGGATTTCCCGACACGACCGGGAACGCCGCAAGCGCCGCCAGGCCGATGAGGGCCGCAATCCAGTTCTTCGCTTTGTTCATGGCCGCCTCAGACTTTCTTGATCGCTGTCTTGCCGAACAGACCCGCAGGCTTGACCGCAAGCACGATCAAAAGCAGCACGAGGCCGGGCACATCCTTGTAGCCGGTGGAGATATAAAAGCCCGTTGTAGTCTCTGCGATGCCGAGAATCATGCCGCCGACGATGATGCCCATGCCGCTCGACAAGCCGCCGATAATCGCCACGGCGAAAGCCTTGAGGCCGAGCACCGCGCCCATCGTCGCGCCTGTCAGCGTCAGCGGCGCAATCAGAACGCCTGCAAACGCCGCCGTCAGCGACGACAACGCATACGAGAACGTGATGACGAGTCCCGTATTGATGCCCATGAGCGCAGCGGCATCGCGATCGTTCGCGGTTGCCACGACGGCCTTGCCGAAGATCGTTTTGCGATTGAAGAATTCCACCGCCAGCATCATGACGAGCGCGCCCGCTACGACAAGCAGTTCCATCGGCAATACATTCGCGCCGAACACGTGAAGCGGCGATTCGGGCAGCGGCGAAGGAAAGCGCAGATCGTCACGCCCCCACACGTTTTCCGCGACGTTCTTGAAGATGATGCCAAGCGCAATCGTCGACATGATCCAGCCGAATTCCGACTTGATCTTGATCGCCGGCCGCACACCGATTCGCTCGACCAACGAGCCTTGCAGAAGCCCGAACAGGCACACGAGCGGAATCATCAGCCAGTAGTTGACGCCTGCCGATACGAGCGTCAGGCCCACGAGTGCGCCGAGCATGAGCGCATCGCCCTGACCGAAGTTCAGCGTGCCGGACGTCGCGAAGGTGAGCTGATAGCCGAATGCGATCACCGCGTAGATCATGCCAAGCGCGATGCCGCTATAAATGAGCTGAAGAAGAATCATCGTCTGGACGCCTTTGGATCGGAACACCAAGCGCATGCGTCAAGCCGCGCCCCCCATCTGCGGCGGGCGCGGCTCTTACCCTCGGAATGGAACTCGTGCGTCAGTTCGAAGCGGTCGTCGTCTGCTTGGTGCGCAGCGTGCTGCCGCCTTTCTTGTCCGCGTCGTATGCGTAGACGACCCGCCCGGCCTTCACTTCACCGATCACAGGCACGTTCGGGCTGATTGCCTCGTGGTCCGCCTTGGTGAAGGGCTTGTCGTAGGACATCACCACGCCGTCCACCTTGGTGCTCAGGTTTTCGAGCGCTTCCTTCACCTTCGGGCCATCGGTGGAACCGGCTTGCTTGATGGCCGCCGCGAGCAGATAAACCGAGTCGTAGCCTTGCGCCGCCGACACCGGCGAATCGATGCGATCGTTCTTCGGCTTGAATTCCTTCACGTACGCTTCGATAAAGGCTTTACGCTTCGGCGTATTCGCATCCTGAATGAAGGTCTGCGGCATGCGCGCGCCTTCGCCATTCGCGCCGGCGTTGTCGATATAGTTCGCCATGGAAAGCGTCCAGCTGCCGATCAAAGGCACTTTCCAGCCGAGCTTCGCCATGCCGTTGGCAATCTGCGCAAGCTCGGGTCCGATGCCATAAGTAAGGACAGCTTCCGCGCCCGCCGCCTTTGCCTTGAGCAATTGAGCGGTCATGTCGACGTCCTTGATATTGAATTTCTCGACTGCCACAGGCTTGATGCCCTTCGACGAGAGCGCCTTTTCAAGGTCTTCGCGGCCAAGCTGGCCGTAGTTCGTCGAATCGGCGAGGATCGCGACTTTCTTGAAGCCGCGCTTGGTGATGGCTTCCTCGACGATCATCGGCGCCTGAATGCGGTCGGCTGCGGCGTTGCGGAAGACGTAGTTGTCGGGCTGATCGTCGAACTGTTTGGTGACGACCGAACCCGTCGCGACATTGTTGAAGACAGGGATCTTCGCTTCCTGGAAGAAGCGTTGGGAGGCGAGCGCAACGCCGGTATTGATATAACCGACCACGGCTACGACCTTTTCCTTGTTGATCAGCTCTTGCGCGATCTGCACGCCGCGTTCGTTCTTGGCTTCGTCATCGCGCTCTACGAGCACGATCTGCCGCCCGAGCACGCCGCCCGACTTGTTGATTTCCGCAGTCGCGAGCCGCACGCCATCGCGCATGCTGACGCCCATCGACGACGAGCCTCCCGTGAACGGGCCGTCGACGCCGATCTTGATCGGATCAGCCGCATAGGCCGACGAAAAAACGCCGAACGCGAGCATGCCCGCGATGAGCTTCATCTGCATTCCCATTTCTGTCTCCGTCGCTTTAACCGCTTAGTGAAAGCCTGACCGCCCGATTCTTTTAGCTGTCGCTCTAATTAGGCGCTTGGTGACCGAGTTTAGAAAAATGTAAGGATCAGACCATATTCGGACATACCCGAACGGCACGAGCGTTAGCGCACATCGGGACGCAAAACCGCGGCATTCCGAGGCGGCCGCTTCGGGATGCAAAGGAACAGCGAAGGAAGCGATGCACTCTTTTAGCGCGGCGTGCCCTGCTCGACGGCGTGCGTGAACTGGCGCAAGACCGCGGCGGAAGCATCAGTCACGGCCCAGAACGTCATGCCGTCGCGATTCCAGCGTGCAAGCGCATAGCCATCATCGGACTGAGTGACGACGATCTGTCCATCCTTGAGCGGCGGCTTCTCGGGAAAAACATAAACGTCGATGGGATGCTTCAGATATCGATAAACAACAACAGCGACCGGCCGATGCCCGACGTAATCGAGCCGTCCGCCAACGAGCGCGAAGCCGGGTCCAGCCGGATCGACTACAGGCGGCGCATAGTCGATGCGGCCGTTGAACCACGGCTTGACCGTGTGCTTGTCGCTGGACAATACATCGATGGGCCGATCCGACATCAACGCGCGCACGTGGCTCGACACGATCTCCTGCGCGAGCGGTGCATCGCTCGCAGGACGCGGCGCGGCCTCGAACCACAGCATCGCGCCCAGCACCATCGCGGAGAGCGTCGCGCCCGTGAATGCGCCGCCAAAGAATGGCCCCGGCAAAGCAAGCCCCAGACGCCACGGACGGCGGCCTTGCTCAGGCTTTTGCGAGCGCTGACTTTCCTCGCGCACGCGCGCCAGCACTTGCGCGCGCAAATGCACCGGCGCGTGCTGATAAAGCGAGCCATCGTTGAGCCTCGTATCGAGCGAAGCAGCTTCGTTATTGTCCATTGCCCGACTCCTCGGAATGACCCGGCCCCGACTTGCGCACGAGCCTGACGCTCGGTCTGTCGCATTGCGCCGCGCGCACGGCCCCGGCCAGCATCTTGCGGCCTCGCGCAAGCCGCGACATCACCGTTCCGATCGGCACACCCGTGATGGCGGCGACTTCCTTGTAACTCATGTCTTCCAGTTCACGCAGCACCAGCACCTCGCGAAAAGCGAGCGGCAACGCCTCCAGTGCGCGATGCACGAGGTGGACTTCGTCCTTACGCACTGCAAGCGTCTCGGGGTTCACGCCGGCTGCGTCGGACCAGCCAGGCAAGGCTTCATCCCTGGCGATGTCTTCATCGTAGGGCGTCCCGTCGGCCATGTGCACGCGCTTGCGCCACTCGGTGAACCAGGTGTTGCGCACGATAGCCAGAAGCCATGCACGCGCATTCGCTTCTTCGCCGCCTTCGAAGCCGCTAAAGAAACGGAATGCGCGTAAATAGGCTTCCTGGACGACATCATCCGCGTCGCTCGCGCTGCCGGATAGCCAGCGCGCAAGGTTGTATGCGGCGTCGATATGCGGCATCACGGTCGCCTCGAAGCGCGCATGCGGGGACTTCTCTGCTCTCGACCTGCTGGGCCACATCGCGCGGGTCTCCTCAAGGCGGATCAACACACGCCCGGTGTCGCGCGTGCACATCCTCCTTTACTTGTTGCAGGACCGCTTTATTCCCTTCCCCCGAAGAAATTTTCCAGGAATATCGCGCCGCGTAAGCCGGTTCGATGGACGGATGCCCGCTGCGTCATTCATTGCCTCTTACGTCACTCGCAAAGGAACCATCATGAATACCGAACTGAGGGATTTGCCGCCCGCGTCCGAACTGGACGATCACGGCAAGCGCCGGCGCACCGCTCTGTCCTGCATGGCGTGGGCGGGCGCAGGCGTGTTGTGGACGATCAGCGGCGGCGTGCCGCGCTCGAGCTTGATTTCCGCTGCTCATGCCGAGGAAAGCGCGCATTCCTTCAGCTTCGTGCAGATTAGCGATAGCCATATCGGATTCAACAAGGACCCGAACACGGAACCGGCGAGCACGCTCGAGGCAGCCATCGGCCAGGTGCGAAAAATGCCTCAGCGCCCCGCTTTCATGATTCATACCGGCGACATTACACATCTCTCGACGCCGGCCCAGTTCGATACGGCGACGCAGATCATCGGCAATGCAGGCATGCCGGTGCATTACGTCCCCGGCGAACATGACGTGCTCGTCGATAACGGCGACCCGTTCTTTGCGCGCTTTTCCGTGCAGTATGGACGCGGCAGCACGCGTCACTGGTATAGCTTCGACGAAGGCGGTGTGCATTTCATCGGCTTGACGAATGTGATCGACCTGAAGGGCGGCGGCCTCGGCTTTCTAGGCGATGAGCAACTCCCATGGCTCAAGCAAGACTTGCAGGGAAGGACGAGCAGTACGCCTATCGTCGTATTCGCGCATATACCGTTATGGGCGCTGTATCCCGCATGGGGCTGGGGCACCGACGACAGCGCGCAAGCACTCACCTTGCTGAAGCGCTTCGGTTCGGTGACGGTCCTGAATGGACATGTGCATCAGGTCGCGCAGAAAGTAGAAGGCGACATGTGTTTTTATTCGGCTATGTCGACCGCGTTTCCGCAGCCCGCGCCGGGCGCGGCAACCGGCCCCGGACCGATGAAAGTCGGCGCAGACCGCTTGCGATCGATGCTCGGCTTGCGCGCCGTGACGCACGTTGCGGGACGCGAGCAGTTGGCTATCGTCGATACATCGCTGGCGGAGGCAGGAGCATGAACATCACGCTCATTCGACAATGCGCCCGGCAGTTTGCAATCGCACTCGCCATCAAGGGCCTCGTTGGCGCGATGCCATCCGCTTGCGCCGAAGAACCTGCACAACAAGTGGCGGCTGTGAGCGCGCCCGTCGTGTCCATCGACAATTTCGCGTTCAACAAGGACACGCTGACCGTCCCTGCCGGCACGAAGGTGACATGGACGAATCACGATGACATGTTGCATACCATCGTCGACGAAGCAAAATCATTCAAGTCCGATCCGCTCGACAGTGGCGACAGCTTCTCGCATGTATTCGAAAAGCCGGGAACCTATAAGTATTTCTGTTCGCTGCATCCGCACATGACAGGAACCATCATCGTGCAATGAACGCGCGACGCCACGGCGCGGTCTGTCAGCTTCGCGCTTTGGCGATCGCGTCGAGGTTGCCTTCGCCGAAGCCATGATGTCCGCGCCGCTCGACGATTTCGAAGAACATGTCGCCCGGCTCCCGTTCGATGAAGGTCTGCAAGAAGAGTTGCGGCGTGCCGTCGGGCAGGATCTCGCCATCGACGAGAATTCCGCGCGTGCGCAGCTTGTCGATATCGAGGCCATGACCGGGCAGCCGGGCGTCGATCTCATCGTAATAGCGTTGCGGCGGCATGAGAAAGCGCACGCCCCGCGCGCTGAGGGCATCGACGGAAGCGAAGATATCGGCGGATGCCAGTGCGATGTGCTGCACGCCCTCGCCTTCATGATCGGGCAAATATTGCTGCATCAAGTCCGTGCGATACGTGCCCTTCTCGTAGACCGTAATGCGGATTGAGCCGCATGGCGAGACCGTGACAGCGGAATCCTGCGACACGTGCCAGTCCGGATGCACTTGATGAATTTCGCGGAAATGCAGCACGTCGTCGTAGAAATCGAGCCATTCGCGGATGCGGCCAGCGCCGACCGTCTGCGTGAAGTGATCGACTTCGAGCAGGCCCGCGCCTTTGAGATCTGCATTCGCATCGGGAATCGCGCGGAAATCGATGTCGTATATCGATGTTTCGCCGCTATTCTTGCCCGGCCAGTGATCGACGAAATAGATATGCGAGTCGCCAATGCCTTGAATGGCCGGTATTGCCAGTTCGTTGGGGCCGATCTTCTCGCCTTCGAAATCCCATGCGCCGTAATCGACGGCGCGTTCATGTGCCGTTTGCGCATCCAGCACGCGAATGCCGATGGCCGCGATGCCGACGCCATGCGTTTGGGCGAACCGCGTCGCGAACGAATCCGGCTCGGCATTCAGCAAAAAATTCATGCTGCCCTGCCGATACAGCGTGACCGCCTTGCTGACGTGCTGCGCAACCGGCGTGAAGCCCAGCCGCTCGAATAATGCGGCGAGCCCTTGCGGATCGGGACTCGAAAACTCTACGAACTCCAGCCCCGCAATGCCGAGCGGATTCTCGCCGATCTGAGATTCGGCGGCCGTGCTGGCGGACGGAGAAAAGTCAGCGGAGTCAGGCTGGGTCATCGGCAATACCTCGAATTGTACGAACCGGTTCACGGATGCGAAAACTACCATGACTGCCGCATCGCGTGCCACCATCGCGTTTGCGTGGCACATCTTTGCATCTAGAGTAGCGGCAGCGTGTCGTTCGTGTCAAAGCGGGGCCCGCGCGCGCCTCAGGCGGCCAGCCGCGCGGGGCTCATCGAGAGACGCCTGACCTGCGGCGGAAATACATTCCAGGTGCCATCTTCGTGGCGGAAAAAGATGATCGCAATGGAGCCGCCTGCATGCCACGCCTCGATGCGAACGAAGCGCATGCCTGTGAGATGCGAACGGCACAGTTGCACGACGCGTGCCGGATGCGCCGGCGAAGGTGCGAGCCATTTATCGACGGCCCAGTGAAGTGAATTTTCGGGGGTGTCCATGATGGTCTCCTCACATGGCTAAAGACGTATTCAGTCCGCTATTTGCAAACGCGCTTTCACGGCGGCGCCGTTCGGCCGAAACATAGGCCTTGAGCAGTCCCTTGAGCGCATCGAGCGCGACGCCTGGATGAACGAGGCACGCGCGGACCTGACTGCTGCGCGCTTCACCGAACAGGCACCATGAAACGAAGTGCTCGCAGTTATTGGTCAACAGGCGGTAATGATCCTCGCCGAGCCTGCTGCGCGCGCGCCGCACCGCTTCCATGCCGATGAAACGTGCAGCCGCATGCTGGCGCATCGTCACGCCATAGCCGCCCGCAAACTGCGCGAGCGTCACTTCCTCGATCGGACCGCGATGCAGTGACTTGGCGAAGCCGGCATAGTGGATAACCATGCCGTTACCCGCATATATTCCGTGATGCTCATACCCGGAGCGGCGCGTGACGACTTCGGCGCCGAGGGAAAAGCCGTGCTCGGCGGCTGTTTCATCGAACGATCCGGACGTTTCGCTGCTTGACATGACTCGCTCCGTTATGAGTTCTTCGGGTGGCGCCAGGTGTTTGTGCGACGCCTGGTTGCGATGTCATTCGCAGCTTTCTTGCCAGTTTTTTAGTGCCTTGATTTGATTGAATTTATTAACTTTGTCGACTCGAAATGATGGGATGGTGTTCGCGTCGAACAAACGGCGCTTCCCCGTTTCTGTTGGGATTTGGCCATCTGTCGGTAGGTGCCCCGGGTGTCGGTAGAAAACTGACTGGCGGATCGCGAATGTCGGTGCGCGCCCAACGCCAGGCGACGCAGGCCCGCGTCGAATGGGCCGCGAGCGCCAGCCACGAAGTCGGCATACGACTTGCATTGGCTCACGCGTCCCTCAAAGCGCTTTGCGGAGAATGAATATGAGCGTCCTATCCGTCACCGATCTCGAATGCAGTCGCGAACTCGACGACGCGGCGATGTCGGCCATCAGTGGCGGCGGCGGCGCGCCGTGGGTCTTTGGCTGGATCACGCCGTACATCTCGGGGCGTCAGGAAGGCTTTGGCGGCGTCGTGAATATCTACGACATCACGAACAACTTCACTGCGGACCAGATGATCAATCAGTTCCAGTCGGTCAATGTCCATAATTCCGGCAACGGCGCGAGTCTCAACGTTAGTCCGAACGCAGCGTCGGCAAATAGCGAGGGGTAGCGGCCAGCGCGTTTAGCGCGCGCGCTTTCTGGCGCACAATCGGCGAATTGCGTGCGCGCTCAGGATCAAGGGAGGTTGTCGTGACCTTCACGGCTGAATTTCGATGGACATCGGCTGCCCGCTCCGATGTCGGATGCATTCGGCAAATCAACGAAGACGCCCTGCTCGATTCACCCGAGCGCTGTCTGTGGGCCGTCGCCGATGGCATGGGCGGACACGCTGTCGGCGATCTGGCAAGCCGTATGGTGATCGAGAGCCTGTCGGCTATCTCGTCCAATGGCGGGCTTGCCAGTGTCATCGCGGATGCGCGCGAACGTCTCATCGACGTCAACGGCAAGCTGCGCATGGAGGCCGCCAGACGGCTGGTATCGCGCATCGGCAGCACCGTGGTCGTGCTTGCCGCTCGCAATGGCGCATGCGCTTATCTCTGGGCCGGCGACAGTCGAATCTATCTTTTCAGGAACGGAAGGCTCGTGCAATTGACGCGCGATCATAGCCACGTCGAAGAACTCAAAGCACGCGGGCAGTTGACCGCGGAAGAAGCGCTGCATCATCCCGCGCAGCATCTGATCACACGCGCAGTGGGCGCGCTCGACGTTCTCGATCTCGACGAAAGCACCGTGGCGCTGAACGACGGCGATACCTTTCTCTTGTGCAGCGATGGCCTGTCGAACGAGATCAGCGAAGCGGAAATGGCAAGCGAACTCACAGCGGGCAACTGCGAGCTCGCCGCGCAAAGACTGCTTGAAAAGGCGCTGGAACGCGGCGGGCGAGACAATATCTCATTGGTCGTCGCGCATGCGGAAGACGTGATGGCGATGGACAGGACTCAAGTCAATCCGTCGATCTAGCGTCTCTCGCCTTTTGCGCTGCAAGCCGGAAATCCTTTGAATGAAGCCCATGTTTTTTCAATAGCATTTGCAGGTGTGACCGGTTCATCTCGTAGCGCCGCGCGAGTTCCGCTACCGTGCCGCCCACTTCCTGCAAGCCGCGTTCGAGAAAGGCACGCTCGGCTTCGTCGCTTGCGACGCGCTTGGCTTCGCTCAGGGAACTCGCCGTGGCAATCCCGTCGCCGCTTGCCGATGCTCCGCCAATGGCGAGTGACAGCGACGACTTCGGCCTGATATCCAGCGGAAGATGCTCGATATCCGCCATCTCCCCGGCCAGACATGCAAGCCGGTACACCACGTTGCGCAGCTCGCGGATGTTGCCGGGATAATCGTAGTGGCGCAGAAAATCGCGCAGCCTGGGCGACATCTTCACGGGCCGGCGTTTGAGCGTGGCCGCAGCTTCATCGCCGAAATACGCAAGCAGAAGCGGTATCTCGTCGCGACGCTCACGCAGTGCCGGCAAGGTCACGTGGATCACACTCAGGCGATAGTACAAGTCTTCGCGAAAGCGCCCTTCATCGCAGAAGCGCCGCAAGTTGCGGTTGGTCGCGGCGACGATGCGCGTGTCGACCGCGATGGGTTCGTCGGAACCTACGCGCTGAATCTCATGCGCTTCCAGCACACGCAGTAACTTCACCTGGCCTGAAAGCGGAAGCTCCCCAATCTCGTCGAGAAAGATCGTGCCAGTATGTGCGCTTTCGAATTTGCCTTTGCGGTCGTTCGTTGCGCCGGTGAAAGCGCCTCTGCGATGCCCGAATAACTCCGATTCGAGAAGATTGTCCGGAATCGCGCCGCAGTTGACGGAGATATAAGGCTTGTCCGCACGCGAGCCGTTGGCGTGAATGACCTTGGCCATCAGTTCCTTGCCGGTGCCGCTTTCGCCATCGATCAGAACGGGAAGGTCGGTCGGCGCAGCTTTCTCCGCAATTTCCAGTGCTTCCAGCAATTTCGGGTTGTCGCCGAACGTGCCTTCGAAAACGAAGCTGCGTTCGATCAGCGCCTGCCGCCGGGCCGCAGCCGATAGCTCGCGCTTCGGCTCCGAAGCTGCGGCTTGCACGAAGCGCTCCTTGTGCGAAAGTTGCATGACTTCGTCGCGCAATGCGCTAGCCTGACGCAACAGCTTTTCGATTTCCGGGCGCTCGAGGCGGGAAGTCCATCGCAGCGTCGAGCGCAATATCTCGATCTTCTCGATGATTCCCGCATACGAGATCGCCGATGCGGGCACGCTGTCGCTTTCAGGCTGGTCGAGTATTTTCATGCTGCGCTCAGTTGCTTCTGCACGAGTTGGTAATACATGCCCTTTCTTGCGACGAGTTCGTCATGCTTGCCTTGTTCGACGATGCCGCCTTCATAGAGCACGAGAATCTTGTCGGCGCGCATGATCGTGGAGAGTCGGTGCGCGATGATGACCGCCGTGCGTCCCTTCAATATCTCCTGCATGTTGCCGAGGATATTGCTTTCCGATTGCGTGTCGAGTGCGGACGTAGCCTCGTCGAATACGAGCAGACGCGGATCGTGATAAAGCGCGCGTGCGATGCATAGCCGCTGAATCTGTCCGCCCGACAGCCCGACGCCCCGCTCGCCCACCACCTGCTCATAGCCGAGCGGCATGCGCGTGATGAACGCGTGGGCATCGGCCATCTTGGCGACTTCCTCGATGCGCCTGCGGTCCGGCGCTTCATCGCCGCTCGCGATGTTATCTGCGATGGTTCCCGAGAACAGCAGATTGCTTTGCATCACATAGCCGATCTGCGCACGATAGAAGCCTTTGTCGATCACGTTGATGTCGTAGCCATCCACCGTCATTTTTCCTTCGCCCGGCGCATAGAAGCCGACCAGCAATTTTGCAAGCGTCGTCTTGCCCGATCCGCTTCGGCCAACCACTGCAATCAATTCACCCGGCTTGATATCGAAGCTAATGTTTTCGAGCACATAGGGCGTGTCGCCATCGCCGTAACGGAAGTACACGCCGTTGAAGCTGATATTGCCCTGAAGGTCCGGCAACATCACGCGCTGCTGCATTTCAGAAGGTTTCTGCTCTGGCTCGATGTCGAGTACATCGCCAAGCCGCTCCATTGCGACGCCCGCATCGTTGAGCAGGCTCCATAAGCCGATGAGCCCCATGAGCGGCGACAGCACGCTTCCCATGAACGCGTTGAATGCAATGAGTTGTCCAATGGTCAGTTCGCGTGAAAGCACGAGATTCGCACCGACCCATAACACCGCGATGGTCGTCGCGGCATTCAGCAACTGACTGCACAGTCCCACGACAATGTTGAATCGCTGCGACTTGTACTGCACTTCCAGGGACTTTGCATACTTCTTCTCCCATTTCAGGCGCACCGCCCGTTCGATGCCCATCCCCTTCACCGTTTCGACGCCGCCCAATGCCTCCATCAGATAGGAACGCGCGTCCGTGCTGGAAGAGAACATCTCGCGCGCATTGTGCTTGATGCGCGGCGTCGCCAGCACCGTCAGCGCCATCAGCGGAATCACGAATGCGATGAGCAAGAGCGTGAGCTTCACGTTGTAGAGAAACATGATCGTGAAGTAGATGAACACCATCAGCAGATTGAGCACCGTCGTGACCGTGGACTCGGTGAGAAACGCGCGGATCGTATGGTTTTCCTGAAAGCGCGCGAATACGTCCCCCGTCTTGCGCTTCGCAAAAAAGCTAAACGGCAGCGAGAACGTATGCTTGAAGAACTGCGACATCATCGAGAAGTCCATGTTTCGCACCATGAAGTTCGCGAGATAGGCGCGTATGGTGGACATGAGTTGAGAGAAAACATTGGATACGATGAGTCCCGCAATCAGCACATGCAGCAGCCCGACGTTCTGATGCACGATCACGCCGTCGAGAATGTTCTGGATGATGAGTGGCGGAACGACGCCCAGCATCTGAATGACGAACGTCGCAAGAAAAAGGTGCAACAGTATCTTGCGATAAGGCTTGAGATAACCGACGAAGCGTATCCACGGCGAATTGGACACCGCCTGTTGCACGAGGTCTTGCGCGGGCGTGAAGAGCAGGCACGTGCCGCTCCAGCCACGTTCGAACTCGCCCGCTGTCATCTTTCTGAAGCCGATAGCCGGGTCTGCGACCCAGACGTTCTCGCTCGATATCCCATAGACGATGATGTAGTGATAGCCCTCCCAATGCGCAATGAACGGCAGCTCGAAACCACGCAGCGATTCATAGGTGCACTGCATGCCGCGCGTCGTGAATCCGAGTGCTTCGCCGGCGCGCGCAAGGCTGTCGAGCGTCGCGCCTTGCGTCGTCACGTTTGCGAGTTCACGGAGCTTGCCGAGCGTCATGCCGATGCCGTAATGCCTGCATATCATGGCGAGGCACGCAGCGCCGCAATCCATTTCTTCGGCCTGCTCGACCCATGCAAAGCGCTTGATGACGCGCTCGCCGAATTCCGGCTTCGTCTGAAGATCGAGCATTGCGGGCAGCTTGCGCCGCTCCGCCAGCTTCCTTTGCCGCTGCAATTCACGCTCGATGTACCGGATGCGCTCTTCGAGCACCTCGCGCAGTTTGACATTGCGCTCGATGATGAAATGCACGGTCTTTTCAGGTATGACGAGCAGGCGCGTATCGACGCTCGCAATGGCCGACGCCATCTGCTCCTGACGCATCACGCAAGCCTTCTCGCCAAAGATCTCGCCGGGGCCGAGCGTCGCGATCACATGTTGTTGGCCGCCTTCATCGCGCACGAGGCGCACTTCTCCTTGCCGCACGACATAAAGGCGTCTGTCGTCGCGCGTGTCCTGCTTGAAGATTTCCTTGCCTTCGCCGATGCGCTTGACGCCGACGCTGCGCACGCACTCTTCGAGTTCCGCCTTGTTCAGCTTGCCGCGCAAATCGAATAGCTTCGCGACGAAACCTCCGGCGGAAGCAATGGCGACGTAGCTCGTGACAAACGCAAGCGCGGCGGGATTCCTCGCGATGACCGGCTCGATGACCTTGCGCGGAATGAACAGCAACTCTGTCTTGCCGGAGGAACGCACCGACGATTCATGCCGATACTCGCGCAACATGGCGATATCCGCGAACGTCTCGCGCTCCTTCTTGACTCCCATGCTGATTTCCTTGCCGTGCTCCTCCGTGAAGATGCGCACGGAGCCGGCCCTGACGATGAACAGGCCATCGGCCGGATCGCCCGCATTGCATATGGTCTCGCCGAAAGCATAGCGGCGCGACTCGGCGTGCGCGGCGAGTTGCTCCGTTTCCTCGCGCGAGAACGGAGAGAGTAGCTCGACTGCCGCAAGAAACTCGGCCGTCGAATCGAAGGTGGAAGGGGCGTCCATTGGCGTGGCGGCGGCTTAACGCGCTTCGATCACGTGCTCTTGCGCACGCGCAAGCAGCCATTCTTCGCGCAACAGCCGGCGTATTTCGGCCGTCACGTCCTCGTCGAGCATCGCGGGATACGTGGCTGTCACCGCGAAGATTTCATAAGCGGAGCCATCGGCGGATAGGAACGGGCCAAGAAGATCGCCGGGCGCGGCGTTGAAGACTTTGGCCTCGATATCCGGCTTGAGCTGCCCGCGCATGACACGTCCAATGACACCGCCACTCTCGCGCGTATCGGCCAACGAATGCTCGCGCGCCATGTCTGCGAAGCTATCGGGATCGTCGCTAAGATACGAAATCATCTCTTTGGCGCTGCCCTCTGTGTCGAGCACGATATGACTTACTTCGATGCTGTCGAACTTCGGCGAATTCAGTTGAAAGTACTCTTCGATGGCCAGCTGCGTGCCGACCTTCTCCAGCATCTTTTCCTGATAAAGCGTGTCTGTGATGAAGACTTCGAATTCGTCGAGACTTACATTCAGCGCATCGAGATAGTTATTCATATCCGTCGCGCGATGCAGCCCGCGTATGCGCCGGAACTGATCGGCGCGCGTCTGAATCTCATCGGCCGTCAGTTCGATCCGCGCTTTCCTGGCCGCACGTACAGTGAGCTTGTCGCGTACCAGTTGCTCGATGAGTCCGTCGAACTGACCATTGAGTTTGAGAAGCCGAATGAATTCGCCCACATCGACCAATTCGTCATCGATACGCACAATTGCTGTCATATCGTTCTCCGTTTGGTTTAGCCAGCCACGTTGCGGAATGGATCGAGGCCCATGTCGATGAGCCGCCGTTCACGCACGACGACTTCCGCCGCCGCGGTCATGCCGTAGCGCAGCGGATATCGCGTGCCGCCAATCTGGTAGTAGTCGCGATCCAGCGTGACGCGACCTTCGTACACCGGCTGTTTCGTCGCCGGGCTCGGTTTGGCAGCGGGCGAGATGAACGCGAGCGTGCCGTCGATCACGCCATAGCGCTGATAAGGGAATGCATTGAACTTGATCTTGACGCGCTGCCCTTCTCTCAGGAACGCGCGATCATGCTCTGCAATTTCGATCTTCAAGACAGGACGGGCATTGGCGGGCGCTATGCCGCCAAGCGGCGTATTCGCCTGAATCTTGTCGCCTGGCTGCGTGGAAGTCACATCCGTGACGACGCCCGACACCGGGGCCAGGATCAACAAGAAATTGTCCTTGTCGATGTTCTCGAAGCGAATGCGCGCTGCGGCGTCCGCGACGAGCCGCGCCGTCTGCAATTGAAGACGCAACTTGTCTTCCGTGCTTGCGACTTCCCGCATCGCCGCCTCGTATTGCAGCCTGAGATTCGTCGATTCCTGACCGCTCGTTTCGAGTTGCGCCTTGGCCTGAGTGAATTCATGACTCAAACGGAAGTCCAGTTCCGCGAGCTTCGCCTGCTCGACGCGAAAGGCCCCGTCCGCTTCGAGGTAGACATTGCGCTTGGCATCGACTTGCGATTCGGACACGCCGCCGCCCCCCGGCAACGTGAACAGGCGCGTGAAGCGATCGAGTTCGTTCTTCGCGGCATCCCGTGCGCGCCGGGCATTTTCGAGCGTGCTGCGCTGTTCCTGCAGTTGCGCCTTCTGCCCTTCCGCGAGCTTGCTGGTGCCCTCGGTCACGCGCTGTTGATGCTGATGCTCTTCCACTTCCATCTGATTCCTGAGCGCCACGATCCTGCGTTCCATAAGCAGCTTCTTTTCCGGGAACTGCTTCCATTCACGCTCGGCGTCGTCGAGCTTGAGTTGCGCTTCGAGCGCATTCGTGGCCGCTTCGATGGCGCCGCGCGCGTTGAGACGAGCGACGACATCGTTCTTGCGAACGGGTTGCCCTTCGGCAATGTACAAGTCGGCGAGTTCGCCATCGATCGGCGCATAAAAGCGGCGCACTTCCGACTCGGGCGCGAGCGTGCCTTGCGCCGTCACCATTACATCGGCATGACCGACGAAGGACCACACGAGCGCAGCACCCACGAGCGATACTATCGCGTAGATGAGCGCCCGCGTCAGCTTGATCGGTTCGGCCGTGAGAATGGCGACGCCCTCCGCGCCGTGATCCTCCAGCGCCTCGGAGAAAGACTTAAGGGGCGCGTCGCGCTTCATCGCCTTCTCCTTTGAGCAACGCGAGCTTGCTTTGCAGCAAAGCCGGCTCGAGCACCATACGGAGGTCCTGCAGCGAACGCCGTTGCAGGTCCACTTCGTTGTCGATATCGCCTTTCAGGGCTGTCCATTTCTCAGGATCGCCGTTGACCTGTTTCAGGATTCGCATGCCACGCGCGGCGGTGTCCTGCGCATCCAACAAGAGGCGCGCCTGGCTGCGGAACGTGTCGGATACGCCCGATTCAAGCCGCTGCGATCCGCCAATGCCGCCGTTGGTCCGATAGCGTGTCCATAGTGCTTGCGCCTGATTCATCAACGATTGCGCGCGGGACGCTGCCTTGCTTTTGAGCGCAGCAATGTCAGGCGCGACTGCTTTCGTGAAATAAGCATCGCTCTGCGAATCGAGAGTTTCGTTGAAGGCAAGCACCGAATCTTCATACTGTTTGGAGCCGCGCGCCTTTTGCAAGTCCGCGAACTGCGCGGCCACCGATTGCTTATGCGCGATTTCCTTTTGAACGATTGGCGTCCACGTTCCTTGCCGAAGCCTTTGCAAAGCATCAATGGCGCGTGCGCTATTTCCATTCGTCCATGCGGCGGACACCGCCGCGTATTGCGCAAGCACATCCGCCGGTGGCAACTGGCTTGCGCTCATTTGAGCAAAGCGCGTCTTGAACGGCGGCGTCGAGAAATTCGCTTTGCTCAAGGCCGCAACCACTGGCGCAAGGCTCGGCTCGCTCATTGCGCGCTTGAGGTTCGCGTAGGCGCTCGCATCGGCGCGAACGCGATCGAGGCCGCTGAGGCGTGGATACTTTTCCGCGTATTCCTTGAGAGTCGCGTCGATGGCATCGGGATCGTCATCAGCGAGACTCTTGACGATGCTCGCGTTCAGCCGGTCGATGGCCGCCAGATAAGCTGAATCGTCGCTTTGCAGCTTGCGCAAATGACTCAACGCGAGCGCATACGGATCGCGAAACTCGGGCACGTATCCCGCGATGCGATCGAGATCGCGTTGATGACCCGTCGCGTCCGCTTCCCAATGCTTGAGAATCTGTGCGATGCTTGCTTCATCTACGTACATGCGAATGGGCGCATCGGGTCCGCCGCGCCCAATGACGAAGCGTTCGAGCTTGCGTATCCAGCCGAGCTCATCGAGCATCGAACGCACGTCCGAGTTGTGCGCGCCCAGCGTTTGCATCTGCGCGAGGATGACATCCGCATCGGCGTATTTGCCTGCACGCAAGGCGTCCAGCCAGCGCGGCACGCCAGACTTCAGCACGGCCTCGGTGTTCATCGCAGTGAAGCGTGCGTCATCGGCATGCCCTTTCAGATATCCGTCGCTAAAGACGGCGGCTTGCGCATAGTCACCGCTTGCCATCAACGACTTCGCGCGACGTTCCGACGAACCTCCATAGAAGAGCGCGATTCCAGCCGCGATCAATGCGACGACGATGCACGCAACAACGATGCGTGTTCGTCTGGCGGCGCGCGGGTCGTCGGGGGCGAACGCCTTGCGCAATTCCGCCATGAAAAGCGCGACTTTCGTGCGTTTGCCCGAATGTTTGACTGAGTGCGCGTCTTTGGTGGCGGCGTGTGCGTCCTCGTTGACTTCGTCGTCGGCGGGAGCGGATTGGTCGATGCAGAAGATATCGAGGAACGAGTGCGCCGAGCCGACGAACGTCGTCTTGTCGTTGTCCTGCTCGGCCTCGGCTTTTGCGGCCGCGGATGGCCGGACCATTTCGGTGAGCGTCGATTCGCTCTCGTCGCCATGAAGATGAACGCGATAAGCGAAGTGCGTGCCGCCGAAAGCGACCGTGTCGCCGTTCTTCAACTCGACCGCGTGATCGGCGATTCGCTGTCCATTGACGAACGTGCCATTGGTGCTGCCGAGATCTTCGACGAAAGGCGCACCGCCTTTGACGAACAAATGCGCGTGGCGCCGCGATACGTAGTTCACCTGATGCGGATATGCATCGCGATACCGCGCGAACGTATCATCGCTCTTGCTGAACAGAAACGGAAACCGCACGACTTCGATGGGCAGCAGTCCGCGATCGTCGTGTTGCGGCACGAGCGTGATGCCGAGCGGCTTGGGAACGCGCGTGCGGTGTTTGCGCGGCACGAACTGCACGCGATACGCGAGCCGGTTCCCAAAGGCGATTTCGTCGCCATTTCGCAATTGCACGGGCACGTCGCGCACGGGCGTGCCATTTACCGACGTGCCGTTCTTGCTCGCGAGGTCCGCAATATAGGCGTCGCCGTGTTCAATGAAAATACGCGCATGCCGGCGTGATAGTTGCGCGACAGCGTCGGGCGGAATCTCATCGAAAGGCGGCTCGGCGCGGCCAATGGCGAAGAGATTTTCATCGATGCGTATTTCGCTGAGCGAATCGCCCGGATCGCCGCGCGACACGGGCTTGAGAAGGACGTCGAACGCCTCGCCCACGCTTGGCTGCTGTTCCGCTATCGGATCGCCTGGGGCCATGTTCACGTCGCAAGGTTCGTCCAGCCGCCCTCGGTGCAAAGCGCATGCGGCGGCTGTCTTGAGTTTAAGTCACGCATCGTCGTAGTCAATTAGCAGCGCTTCGCACATCGACTGCGGGCCATCCGCCGCCGAGCGCCTTGTATAACGTCACCGTGTCCGACAGCATCTGTTGATGATTGGCGAGCAACGCAAGCTGCGCGGCCAAAAGCGTACGCTCGGTCTCGAATACCTGGAGCTGTGAAATCACGCCTTCCTTGAGTTGCGCATCGATTTGCGCCGCCACGATGGTCAGATGCGCGACTTCCTGCTGCAACTCGTCGCGCTGCTTCGTGTGCGCATCCAGATTGACGAGCGCATTCTCGACTTCTTCAAAAGCGCCCATCACCGTGCTTCGATATTGCTGTTCAACGACGGTCGTTTGCGCCTGCGTTGTCTTGACGTGAGCGCGCACGCTCGGGTCGAGTATCGGAATGTTGATGCTGGGTAGAAAGCTGAACGTGAAGGACTTCAATAAGTCCGTTAGTGCAAAGCTCGCCGTTCCGCCGCGCCCGGTGAGACTGATGGTCGGCAGTTGCGCGAGCTTCGCCTGGCCGACGAGATCGTACGATTCGAGCACGCGGTATTCAGCGGCGATCAAATCAGGCCGGCGCGATAACAATTGCGACGGCAAGCCGGACGGCACCGGCGGAATCTGCACGCGCTTTTGCAGTTGACCATCGGGGACCTTGAACTCGCCTGCCGGAACGCCGGTAAGCGTTGCCAGCGCGTTGTTCGCAAGATCGCGCGAGCGGCGCAAGTCGAGCAACTCCCGCGTCAGGCGGTTGAGCTCCGCGCGCTGTGTCAGCACCTGCGTATGAGGCACGAGGCCATTCTTCTCCATCCCTTCGAAGATCGTCAGGATCTGCTGATTCGTCGCGATGGTCTGCTTCTGCTGGTCGATCTGATCATCGAACTGAAGAATCTGGAAATAGGTCGTGGATACGCTCGCCACGAGTTGCAGATAGCCCGCGCGCCAGTCGGCCTCGGTCGCGTGGAACTCGGCCTTCTGCGCCTGTACGCCTTTTTCCACCGCGCCCCAGATATCGATGTCCCAGTTGACCTGCGTGCCGAGGTTGTATTGCTTCGAGAACGGCTGACCCGTGGTCTTCTCGAAGCTCGCGCCCGCGCCGACATCCATCGTCGGCAGCGCGCCCGCTCTCGCCTCGCCGATTTGCGCGCCTGCAACTTGTATGCGCGCGGCCAGCACCTTGATATCGAAGTTGCCTTGGATCGCCTTGTCGACGAGCGCATCGAGATAGGGATCGCGAAACTGCTTCCACCAGTCGGGCTGGATAGTGTCGGCGGCGGCGACCTTCGGGGCATCGAACGTCGTAAAGGCGGTCTTTTCAGGCGTATCGGGACGCTTGTAGACCGGCACTTTCACGTCGATACACCCCGCCAGAAGCACCGACGCGCATACACTCGCGCTTCCGATGGTCCGGCACAACGATGACAACAGAGCTGGCACGATCGACTCCGGCGCTCACGTTGGTGATGGGAATTCGCGCGCCAGTGACGCAGCGCGGTCACGATGCGGATCGCTCGCCGTCTCGGGAACGACGAGCGACCCACGCCGCCGTTCAAGGCGGTTCAAGCGACGGAGTTCCCCGTACTCCGCTTACCGAGGCCGCGTCGCTGCGCGGCCTTCTTCTTCCGGCACGATCACAGCACGTACGGCCCGTAGACGTTGATGCTGCTGTCGTTGTGCGCTTTTTGCTGCGGCTCGACTTTCGACTTGATGTCATGGGCGAAAGCGTCGTTCACGCCGTTGACGTTGAACGTCTTCTGCGCCTGATCCGCAAGCTGTTGCGTGTTCGCGCTGAGGCTATAGCTCGAGCTGTAGCTCGGGAAGTACAGGCCCATTCCGCCACGCACGGCGGACATTTGGCCGCCGTTCATTTCGGCGTGATGGACGAGATCGTGGATGCTCAATGTGGACATGATTTCAGGCTCCTGGCCAGGCGTAGGCGGGTATGGAAAGCACGCGCGTCGATCAGCGGACCATGAAGCCCGAACCGATGTTGATGTTGCTGGTGTTATGCGCTTCCTGCTTCGGCTTCACATTCGACGTGATGTCCTCGCCGAACGCGACGTTCACGCCGTTATGGTTTTCAGTGCTCTGCTTCTGGTCGATGAGTTGTTGCGTGTTGAAGGTCAGGTCGTACTTCGACACATAGCCGGGAAAGTAAAACGAACTGCCGCCGCGCACGGCCGACATCGCACGGCGATCGAGTTGTTCGGTAACGGGAAGGTCCAGGATGGTCAGCGTCGTCATGGTGGTTCTCCTTGGGTGCGCATCGCGCGTTTGGGTGGATTCGAGCATCTGTCTGCTCGGGCCACTTAAACGCATGAGGTATGCCCATGTTTCGCGCTTTTGGCCGTCTCCCTTGCTGCACAAGCATGAGAGCGATTCGACAGGTGATTCGCTCGATATCTGACTGACGTCTCGCCACCAACACTTCGCAGTCCAACTGTTGCTTCCTCAGAGACAGCGTTCACTTCACGTAGATCGTGATCTTCTTCGAGTAGATCGGCGGGTTGTGCGGAATATGGCGGTCATCGCCCATGAGCAGCTGAAGCGTGTGCTTGCCCGGCGGAAGTTCGATCATCGCTTCGGTTTCTCCCGCTCCGTAATGCAGATGATTGCGGTCCGACGGAATCTCCTGATCGAGTGGCGGCAAGTCCGTATCGACCAGCAGATGGTGATGGCCTGTGTTCGGAAACTTGACGCCGCGCGGCGCGACGCCCATGAAGCGCAAGCCGAACCACACGCGAAACGGCTTTCCCGCAGGCATCGTCTCTCCGTTGTTCGGATAGCCGATATACGCATAAGCGTTTGCGGGCGCGGGCGTCGGTCCGCCTTGCGCAAAGCTCAAATCGAACGGCGCCGCGAGCAGCGCGACGAGCAGAAGCGAACGGGAGCGCGCAAGCGCGCCAGCCTTATGCAGTTTCATGTCGTTAGCCCTCGGCGTTACGCGTTACGCCCGCCTCACGTCACCGTGATCGTAATCTTCTTAGAATAAACGGGCGGGTCGTGCGGTACGTGGTTGTAATCGCCCATCAGCAATTGCAGCGTATGTTTTCCGGGCGGCAATTCGAGGCGCGCATCGGTTTCGCCTGCGCCGTAGTGCAGATGATTTCTGTCGGACGGAATCTCCTGATCGAGCGGCGGCAAGTCCGTATCGATCAGCAGATGATGATGGCCGACGTTCGGCATGTCGATGCCCTTCGGACAGACGCCCATGTTGCGCAAGCCCATGCGCACCCATAGCTTGCCGCCGCTGATTACAGCGCCGTCGGACGGCCAGATGATGTAGGCCTCCGCATTCGCCGGCGCAGGCGTGCGGCCACGCCCCGCCGAGAAAGACCTATCGGCGGCCAGGGCGGCAAGCGAAGCCAGTGCGCCCAGCACGGTTCTTCTCTGCATGTCGTGGATGCCTCTTCAGAAAGCAACAGGAGATCCGGCAGTCGCGCGTTTTCGCGATGAGACGCACGTCCGTGCTCGACATGCCGCGTGGAGTTCGCTTCCAGATTAGGACGTAACGTTTTAAAAAGATACGTGCGTCGGAAGGGATGCATATGCCGCATCCGCATACCTTCTTTTAGGGGATTAAACGCCGAAAGACAGCGTGCTATCGTTGTTGGGTAGGTCAGCGCAATATGTTGCAAGGTGTTCGCTGCGCTTGCCGCTCACTCCAGCCGGACGTAAAGAATATGAAGATGTGGCGAATTCTATTCATCGCAGGCATGTTCATGATCGGCGTGGCGTTCGCCCGGTCTCCGTCGCCGCCCTCTCCGCCTGCCGTGCATAACGTCGCGATTGTCATCGGTAATGCAGATTATGCGGAACGTGCGTTGCCGGGTGCGCAACATGATGCCGGGGATGTGAGCGCCGCACTCTCGTCGCTGGGCTTTGACGTGACGCAGCTAACGAACGTCGACGCAGACGCAATGCAGCATGCGATCGATGCATTCATCGATCGTCTCGGCCCCCGCGATACCGCGCTCGTTTATTTCGCCGGCCACGGCATTCAGGCTGGCGGCGACGCAATGCTGTTGCCGATCGACGTTCACGAGGATGCGCCGCTTCAGCTGATGACCAAAGGCGTTGCGGTGCGAGATCTAATCGCGAGGCTCGCGCATAAAAGGCCGCTTGCGAACAACATCGTCGTGCTCGATACGTGCCTTAGTGATCCCTTCGGCACAGCGCCCGCACGCACACTGAATTTGCCGCCGCGTACGCTCGTTGCGTTTGCGGCATCGCCGGATACATTCGCATCCGAAGGCGAACACAACGGCGTGTTCACCGCAGCGATTCTGCGGCAACTGCGCGGACAACGGCATGTATCGCCCGCATTGTTCGATGCCGCCGCTCTCGACGTCGCTCGCCAATCGCAAGGTGGTCAGCAACCGTGGGTCGCATCGACTATACGCAACGAAACCTCGCTCGGGCGGCAAGTATCCATCATGCAAACGACGGCCGCCGACGAAACACCGGTGCGCTCGCGCGGCATTCTTCCGAAGGACAGCAACGAGCAATATGAGTTGACCTTCTGGGATTCGATCAAGGACAGCACATATCCCAGCGATTACGAGGCGTATCTGAAGGCGTATCCAAACGGGCGCTTTGCGGCGCTTGCCAAGGCGCGCATCGACCGGTTGCGTGCAAGCGCAACGGCGAAGCCCGCTGCGCCTCCGCCCGGCAAGCCTGCCTCTCCCGCAGTGACGGCAGACAAGCCACGTCAGGATGCCGCCGCCTCTGCAGCGGTCGCGACAAAGCCCGCTACCAACGCGAACACGACCGTCAAGGCCGCCGCCAGCGAAATCAAGGACTGCGCTGCGTGTCCATTGCTGATCGCGATCACGCCCGGCAGCTTCACCATGGGCAGCAACAACGACGATCCCGCCGAGAAGCCGCCGCATCACGTGACGATTGCGCGGCCCTTTGCTATCGGCAAATACGAAGTGACCGTCGAGCAATGGAACGCCTGTGCGGATGCGGGCGCATGCACGCGCATCGCACCGGACAGCAGCGCCGCCCCGCCGGTTGCCAATTCGCCGATGCGCAATGTCAGTTGGGACGACGCCCAGGTCTATGTGAAGTGGCTGAGCAAGGTGGGCGGCAAGCCGTATCGCCTGCCAACGGAAGCCGAATGGGAATACGCCACGCGCGGCGGGACGCAGAGCACTTACTGGTGGGGAGAGCAGATGAAAAAAGGCACCGCCGATTGCAAGGACTGCGGCGAGCCGTATCGCGCCGACGCGCCGACGCCCGCCGGCTCGTTCGCCGCCAATCCGTTCGGTCTATACGACACGAACGGCAGCGTATGGGAATGGGTCGCCGATTGCTGGCATAGCTCGTACAAGAACGCCCCCGCCGATGGCCGTGCATGGGACGACCCTTCCTGCTCGGTGCGCGTGATTCGCGGCGGATCGTGGCGCGAAGGAGCGGCCTATATGCAATCGGCGACGCGCTTCAAATACAGCGCAAGCGTGCGCCAGTCACAGAACGGCTTCCGCGTAGCACGGGATGCGCAGTGAGGTAACTCATCGTACGGATGGCTTAACAATGATCTGCGCTTGCGTATCGCGCTCTATTTTCTTGAAAGCGGGCAATGCGGCCTGAAAATCATCGGGCGAGCAGACCTGCTTGCCAAAGCGCGCATCGAGCGTGCGCGATACCTGAATCACGTTTGTCGACGCATCGAACACATAGCGCGAACGATACTGAAGAAATTCACTCGTCACGTCGACATCGTCGGGGACTTCTACAACTTGCATCGCCCTGGGAAGCGCAATCTGCGCGACTTCGTCGTAAGCGCCGCCGACGCACAAGTACGGCTGCGTGCGCGTGCGTTCGGCAAGCCAGTTGCGCGTTTGCGTTGCGATGCCGCCTGACAGGCTCGTCAGCGCGGGCAGCGCGGTCGTGCCGGTCGGCCATACGATTTCGTCGAGCGTGCCGCGCAGCGTCGTCGCGAACGGGCCGCTCGTGGCGTCGACATCGCTCGTGGTGAGCGCGCCCGCGCCGCGCAGATTCGTGTATCGCAAGCGATCTGCCGCAATCTGGTCGCGCCGCTGGCTACTCGCGAGCCGAAGATTCATGCGCTCGATTTCAGCGCTCCATCCCGCATCCTCGACCCAGTACGCGAAGTTCGCCACGCCCTCCGGCGCGACATCGATCTGTAGCCGCGCCGTGCGCGAAAGCGGCTGCGTCGGTGGCGTGCGCGACAGCACGCCCGATGCGACGAGCACCGTCGGCCTGTCCATATCGGCGAGCGGCAGGAAACCGAACTCGACGCTCGACGCCGTGCTGTCCGCATACATGCCGAGATCCGGCAGGTACGTGATGACGTGGTTGATCGCGCCCGCTCCGTAACCCGGCACCGATGGCAGCGCATACACCGAGCCGAGCCCGATCAGCGCGGCTTCGTTGCGCACGCCGGCGGCATCGAGCAACGCACCGTACAGCGCCACGTGGTCCTTGCAATCGCCATAACGGTTCGCGAGCACTTCCGTCACCCGATGCGGCGCCGCCGGGCTCTGCCCGATGAACATCGCCACGTAGCGGATATTGCGGCGCACCCAGTCGTACAGCGTTTTGGCCTTCGCGCGGGCATCGGCGTCGCTGGCGGTCAGCGATAAGGCGAGCGCGCGTATCGCCGGATCGGTTGCGGTGGCGTCGACGGCCGGCCCGCGATAGCTCGCCGCAAACGCTGCGTAGTCCGCGAACGTCGATACCATCAGCCGGTCGCCGTACTGCGCATAGCCGACCGAGCCGCTCTCGATACGCGCCACGCGCTCGCGGCGATAACCAAACGCATAGCGCGTGCGGCCGTTCGCGGTCACGGGCGGATCGGCGGTAAAGCCGCGAGCATCGGCGTAAAGCGGTTTGGCCGCGGGAAGATCGAACACGAGGCGCTGGTCCAGCACGGGCCGCTGCCCCGGCTCGACGAAATAGTTGAACTGTCCGGGGATGACCGGGCTGGCCTGGCTCTTTCTGAAATGCAGATGCACCGTCGAGCCGACGCCTACCGCCGGAAAAATCACCGCGCGCAGTTTCGCGTCCTGAAACGTCGGCGCGCCCGCCGAACGCGGCTCTTGAATGTCGCGGATCTGATCAGGCGATACATCGTGGCGCGCGCCGTTCGCATCGACGGAATACGCCTCGACGATCTCCACCTTCGACACGCTGCGGTCATACCAGACATATCGCTGCGCGATTTCGTCGATGCCCGCCGGCGTGTTCGCGCGCAGCACGGTTTCGTCGTCCTCAGTGACGGAGCCGTCGTCCGCGACGATGAACTCGTGAACGTCGCTCACGATGGTCGAAGGATCGTCGCCGCCTTGCGCGACGGGCGGCGCGGCGAACGCGGGCAGTGCGGCCATCAGCAACGCCAGTGCATGCGGGAAGCGCTTCATGGCGGATCGCCGAAAGGAAACGGTGCAAGCGTCCATCGTACAGGAGCGGAACCGGCCGCGACAATTTGTATCATGTTGCGATATAATTTCATGCTTTGGCGCGCACCGTCCAGGCTCGCCGTCCAAATCCGACACTTTCAATCTCACGATCAAGCAACGTGACGCGCCCCGTTTTGCTCCGCTGGCTACACGGCTTTCTTCCCGCTCCGGTCACGCTCCGATGGAGCGAGCGCCTGCGCGCCGGCGTTGGCGCACTCATCGGCATTGCGCTGACGGGCGGCATCGCGCATCTGCTGGTCGGCGATGCCTCGGCGATTCCGTTCCTCATCGCGCCGATGGGCGCTTCCGCCGTGCTGCTGTTCGCGGTGCCGGCGAGCCCGCTCGCGCAGCCGTGGTCGATCATCGGCGGCAACCTCGTCTCGGCGATCGTCGGCGTGACATGCGCCGCATTGATCCACGATCCCGTCGATGCCGCGGCCCTCGCCATCGCGCTCGCGATCTGCGCGATGTTCGCGCTGCGCTGCGTGCACCCGCCCTCGGGCGCGGTCGCGTTGACGGCGGTGCTCGGCGGGCCGTCGATCCACGCGCTCGGCTACGGTTTCGTGCTGGCGCCGGTCGCGATCCAGTCGTTTGCGCTGCTGTGCTCGGCGATCGTGTTCCATGCGCTGACGGGCCACCGCTATCCGCACGTCGCGCCGGCCGCGCCGAAATCGCCCGAAGCGGCGTCGTTCCTGCGCGCCGATCTCGAAGCCGTGCTCGCGCGCCGCAGCGAAATGCTCGACATCGCTCCTGACGATCTCGAAGCGCTGCTGCGCGAAACGCAGTTGCAGGCGTACGCGCGCCGCTTCACCGAGTTTTCCTGCGCGGACATCATGTCCCGCGCGGTCGTCGCCGTATCGCCGGACACGAGTGCGCAGGAGGCGCTTGCGCTGCTCGCCAGGCATCGCGTGAAGGCGCTTCCCGTGATCGATGCGACGCGCCGCGTGATCGGCATCGTGACGCGCGCCGATCTCGCGCCGGCGCACCGTGCGACGCCGCGCCATCCGTTCAGACGCGCCGTCGAGCGGTTGATGCGCGGCCCATCGGCGACGCCGCCGCGCATCGCCTCGCTGATGACCACCGACGTGTGCACCGTGAACGCGCGCACGGCCATCGCCGACCTGGTGCCGATGTTCGCGGACTTCGGCCATCACCACATTCCGGTCGTCGATGGCGACGAACGGCTGCTCGGCATGATCACCGAAACCGACCTTATTTCCGGGCTGTATCGCCAGAGCTTTGCGGGCGAGCGCCGGAGCGCCTGATTCAACGATGAAACCGCCCCGCACCCTCGCCAAGCCCGACTTCGAGCAGCTATCCGAATTCCGCTATCAGATGCGGCGATTCGAACGATTCTCCGAGCGCGCGGCGCAGGAGGAAGGCATCACGCCGCTGCAATATCTGCTGCTCTTGCATATCAAGGGCTATCCCGGCCGGGCCTGGGCGACGGTCGGCGAGCTGGCCGAGCGGCTGCAATCGCAGCATCACGGCGTGGTGGCGCTGGTCACGCGCTGCGAGGCGCTCGGGCTCGTGCGGCGCGAACCGGGCGCGGAAGACCGGCGGCAAGTGCTGGTGCACCTGGAGCCGCGCGGCGAGCAAGTGCTCGCGCGGCTGGCGGCGCTGCATCGCGCGGAGCTGAAGTCGCTGGAAGGCGCGTTTCGCGTGCCGCAGATCGACCTCTGAGTCATTCGCATTTTTCTGGTTCGGGAGCGAAGGCATGAATCATCACAAACGCGACTTCTCCGTCAACGACAGGCTGCTGCGCATCTGCGGACTCGCGGCGATCATCGGCGGCATCAGCACGCTCGCGGCGGTCGTGCTGCTCGCGCTCATCCACCTGTTCACCAATCTGTTCTTCTTCGGAACGTTTTCCATCGCGGACCGCTCGCCCGCGGTGAACACGCTGGGCGCGTGGGTCATCGTGATTCCGGTGATCGGCGGGCTGATCGTCGGCATGATGGCGCGCTTCGGCTCCGAGAAGATTCGCGGACACGGCATTCCCGAGGCGATCGAGGCGATTCTCTTCGGCAAGAGCCGCATGTCGCCGAAAGTGGCGGTGCTCAAGCCGCTGTCGTCGGGGATCGTCATCGGCAGCGGCGGACCGTTCGGCGCGGAAGGGCCGATCATCATGACGGGCGGCGCGCTCGGCTCGCTGATTGCGCAATGCATCGACGTGACCGCCGCCGAGCGCAAGACGCTGCTCGTCGCGGGCGCGGCGGCCGGCATGACGGCGGTGTTCGGCACGCCGGTCGCGGCGGTGCTGCTGGCCGTCGAACTGCTGCTGTTCGAATGGCGGCCACGCAGTTTTCTGCCGGTCGCGCTGGCGTGCGCGGTCGCGGGCTTCGCACGCGCGATGGTGTTTGGCGCCGGCGCCCTCTTTCCGATGCAGACCGAGCCGCCGCAGATGCTGTCGCTCTTGTCCTGTCTCGTCGCGGGATTGCTGTCGGGCGCGCTCGCGTCGGGATTGTCCGCGGCGCTCTACAAGCTCGAGGATGCATTCGGCAAACTGCCGCTGCACTGGATGTGGTGGCCGGCGATCGGCGGACTGGTCGTCGGGATTGGCGGATTCATCGAACCGCGCGCCCTCGGCGTCGGCTATGACGTGATCGGCGATCTGCTGCATCAGCACATTGCGATTCAGGTCGCGCTCGCGATTCTCGCCGTGAAAGCGGTGATCTGGGTCGTCGCGCTGGCGTCCGGCACATCGGGCGGCGTGCTCGCGCCGCTCCTGATGCTCGGCGCGGGGCTCGGCACGGTGCTCGGCGCGGTGCTGCCCGGCCACGACGCCGCGCTATGGCCGCTCGTCTGCATGGCCGCGACGCTCGGCGCCACGCTGGGCGCGCCGCTGACCGCCATCGTCTTCGCGTTCGGCCTCACGCACGACAGCAACGCGCTCCTGCCGCTGCTCACGGCGACGCTCGTCGCGCACGGTTTTGCGACGGTCGTCATGCGGCGTTCGATCATGACGGAGAAGATTGCGCGGCGCGGCTATCACATTTATCGCGAATATGGCGTCGATCCGCTGGAGCGTCATCACGTCGATGAAGTCATGACGCGCGACGTCCGCACCATCGACGCCGCCACGCGGATCGACGACGTGCTCGCGCAGTACTTCGGGCCGCAGCAGGCGCACCGGGCGTATCCGGTCGTGCGCGACGGCGCGCTCATCGGCATGCTGGATCGCGCGGCCCTGCTCGATGCGTCCAGTGCGGCGACCGCCGGCGAAGCGCTGTCGCGCCGCGCGGATGCGCCGCCGGTCGTCGCGCTTCCCGGCGAACCGTGCCGCCTCGCCGCGACGCGTCTCGCGGTGCATGAACTGGAGCGCCTGCCTGTTGTGACGGACACGGCGTCGATGCGGCTCGTGGGCATCGTGTCGCGCAGCGATCTGGTGAAGCCGGCGCGCGCGCACTTCGACGAGGAGCATCGGCGGGAACGGTTCAGGACGTTTCGACGCGCTCAGGCGCTGAAAAAGTCCTAGGCGCGCTTTGCCGCGGCGAGTTGCGCGAGTTCCGCGGACATATCGGCGAGCGGAACCGACCAGTCGCCGAGACGTTCCTGGCGATAGAGCCGCATCGACGCGTACCACGGCGTATAGCGCCGGCAGTCGTACCAGCGGTGGTCGCAGGCCTGCGACAGCAGCACCCATACCGGCCGATTCAGCGCGCCCGCGAGATGCGCGGCGCCGGTATCGATCGAAATGAAGAGATCGAGCTGCTCGTACGCGCGGCCGGTGTCGCCGAAGCTATGCAAGTACGGCCCGAGATCGACGACGTTGTGTGCCTGCATCAGCGCGCGCTCGTCATCGCTCAGGTCGCCGACTTGCAGCGAATAGAAGCGGCAATCTTGATTGGCCAGCACTCCGGCGAGTTGCGCCAGTTGCATCGAGCGATAATGGCTCGTGGCGCGCGCCGCTCGTGCTGCGCCACACCAGCCCGACTTTCAGGCGCGACGATTCCTCGGCTAGCAGCGCGCCGGCTTCCGGCGGCAAGGGCCGAACGGCGTCGAGCGAAATGAGCGCGGCGGGGTTTTCTTGCGGGAAGTACGGCGAAGACTGATAGCGCGCCCACAGGTGGAAGGGGCTGGCGACGCGGTCGCACCGCTTTACTTCGTCCGTGCGCGCCTCGGCAGTCACCCCGGCGAGGCGCAAGCCCGGACGCGGACGGATGACATCGGCCCAGAAGTCGAACGCTTCGAGCGTCACTTCTCGCGCGCCCTCGCGGAACAGGGCGTCGACGTATCGCGAGAAGAGGACCATATCGCCAAAACCGCCTTCCGCCAGGAGCAGAATGGACTTGCCGGCGACTGGTTCGTCGATGCCCAGCATCATGGGTTTCAGCAAGTCCACCCAGGGCTGACTGCCGCTAAAAAGCGTGCCGAGAAGCGCCTCGCTGCGCGGCTGATCGCGATTGATGACTTGCAGCGCATGCGCTTCGTGGTGCTTGCCCTGCGAGTACAAGGACATGAAGAGTTCTTCGGTGATCGTATAGCGCACGAAATCGCTCAACGAACCGAGCAAGCCGCGCCTGAGACACCTTTCTGCTTCGGCATGCATACCGAGGTAATTCAGATCGACGCCCAGTTGGCCCGCCCAGATGCCGCCCTGATTCGACGAATTGACGATTTCCCGTAGCATCGTTTGCGCTTCCGCTGCGCGGCCCGAGAGGCGCAAGACGCGAACATTGTCGATGGTGATGGGCAGCGTTGAATTCATGTCGAGCGTTCCGGCCGGAGGCGATGGCCGATATGTTAATTCGACGTATCGGCCCGGATGCAACAAAACGTGAAAAACCGGTTCTGCGATAGTGACTACACGGCCGGCGTTGTTGATCTGGTCGCTGCGCGGTTCAAGCGGTATTTATAAGGGCTTACTCTGCGCTGCATCACTGGAACTGTTTCGCTTTCGCGCTTAACGGCTTTCGGCTTAATCAGTTTTCCTTCAATTAGCTTAATCCGATTGCTCGAATCTCTATGCGGCCGAAAGGAAAATTACAGAGAAGCGGTTGAGAACTCGTGTCGCACTATCTCGGCACTTCGTTGTAGGTATCATCGCGATCATCGCCAGGTAAACGGAGACGCAACTTGCTCGATAACCATAAGGCCGACCGTGCTACAGTCTCGCCCCGCCAGCGACTAGTACCGCCGATTCATGATGGAATACCTGCGTCAACGCGCGCCCATTATCGCGGGCACAGCAGCCCTCTTTCTCGTCACGCTCGTCGCGAACGAACTGCTCTTTCCATCTTCGGAGTATGTGCGAGGCGCAAACTGGATTTATCTGCCCGCAGGCATGCGGCTCTTGTGCACACTGCTTTTCGGTGAAGCGGGTGCACTCGGCATGTTATGCGCCGCGTGGATCAGTTGCATCTTTCTTTATTTTCCAAACGATCCGGTGCGCTCTTTCGCGTACGGCACCATCTCGGCGCTCGCCCCTTACCTGATCTATCTTTTCGCAACGCGCGTGCTCGGCTTGCGTACGTCGCTATCGAATCTCACCGCGCGCAGGCTGCTTTTACTTATCGTGCTCTATGCAATCGCGAGTCCGTTGCTGCATCAGTTGTGGTTGGCGATGCACGGCGAAATCGCCGGGGCGGGCAAGCGCTTTGTCGTGATGGTCGTCGGTGATTTATCCGGCAGCCTGATGGTCATCTATACAATCAAGGTGACCTTGTGGCTGATGGTCAGGCTCGCACCCTTGTGCCGCCGCCCGAGCGATTACTGACCGCATGAAGCCGCAATAGAACGAGCGAGCATGCAAAAAAGACGCCGCCCCGCACGAAGCGAGGCGGCGTCCAGTTCACCACTTTCTCTCTGTTCTCTCAGGTCCTCGCGTAGACGATCATGTGTGAACATCATCGCCAGACGGATCACCGCATGATAACAGTCGCTTATCAGTTTGATAAGTTATTTTGTGTCGGGACGCGAACGAGTATGATGAGCCGCACCCGCAAAGCAACGAAACGCAGCGCCTAAGGAAGCGCAAGATCATGGCGAATAAACACCTTGTCGACGCCTATTTCCGATTCCTGAACCTCGCGCAGGCGGTGCAGGCCTTGCCGTCCGTACCGAAGCTGGATGCCGCCGAAGAACGGCTGCTCGAAGCGCTCAGCGCCGCGTGGCACGCGGGCCGCGCGCTGACCGTGACCGAGACCATGGCGCTCTCGACGGCGGGCGCGCCGGCCACCGTGCATCGCAAGCTCACGCGGCTCAAGGAGCAAGGCCTCGTCACGCTGGACGAAACGGCCGCCGACCTGCGCACCAAGTCCGTCGTGCCGACGCGCAAGGCGCTCGCGTACTTCGAGCAGCTTGCCGCCTGTCTGGAAGAAGCGAAGAAGAAGTAGCGCGCCCGGTCCGGCGTGGCGGGTTATGCTGAGGTTCGACCGCGAACGAACCTGACGCCATGAGCCGCGCCGCGAAACCGACCGCTTGCAACCGAACCCAGGCCGCCCGGCGCGGCTTTCTGCGCGCCGCGACCGGCGCCGCGCTCTATGCGCAATTGCCCCGCCTCTCGCCGGCGGCGTCCTCCGAACCCTCTCCCATGCACAAGCGCCCGATTCCATCGACGGGCGAAGCGTTGCCGATCGTCGGATGCGGCACCTGGCGCACGTTCGACGTCGGCGACGATCCCGCCCGTCGCGCCGAACTCGCCGCCGTGTTGCGCGTGCTGTTCGCGGCTGGCGGTTCGGTCATCGATTCCTCGCCGATGTACGGCACTTCCGAAGCCGTCGCCGGCGCGCTGCTCACGGAGCTTCACGCGCGCGACAGGGCGTTCATCGCCACGAAAGTCTGGACGGAGGGCCGCGACGAAGGCATCGCGCAGATGCGGCAATCGATGCAACGCCTCGCCGCCCCGCGCATCGACCTGATGCAGATTCACAACCTGCTCGACTGGCGCACGCAGCTTGCCACGCTGCGTGACTGGAAGGCGGCGGGACACATCCGTTACATCGGCGTGACGCATTACACGTCGAGTGCCTTTCCGCAGGTCGAAGCGATATTGCGCTCCGAGCGCGTCGACTTCGTGCAGGTCAATTACGCCGCCAACGACCGCGACGCCGAAGCGCGGCTCCTGCCGCTGGCGGCGGAACGCGGCGTCGCAGTCATCGTGAATCAGCCGTTCGGCGGCGGCTCGCTGCTGTCGGGCTTGCGCGGCCGGCGCTTGCCGCCTTTCGCGGCGGAACTCGGCTGCACGAGCTGGGCACAGCTTCTGCTGAAATTCGTGCTGGGCCATCCGTCCGTCACGTGCGTGATTCCGGGCACGGGACGACGGGAATACATGATCGACAACGTGCACGCGGGCATCGGCGTCTATCCGGATGCGGGGCTGCGCGAGCGCATCGCGCAAGCGGTCGCGTGAACGAACGCACGCATGACGGGAGACATACGATGAGCGATCCGTTCAACCTGCAACGCTTCGTCGATGCACAAGTCAGCGTCATCGACGACGTGCGCGCCGAGCTCCGGGCCGGCCGCAAACGCACGCACTGGATGTGGTTCGTGTTTCCGCAGATCGCGGGGCTCGGGCATAGCCAGATGGCGCAGCATTACGCGATACAGTCGCGCGCGGAAGCCGAGGCCTATCTCGCGCATCCGGTGCTGGGCGCGCGCCTCGTCGAGCTGACTGGCATCGTCAATGGCGTGCGTGACCGCAGCGTCGACCAGATTTTCGGGTATCCCGACGACATGAAGTTTCATTCGTCGATGACGCTCTTTGCCCGCTGCGCGCCCGACCCCGCCCCATTCGACGAAGCCCTGCGCCGATACTTCGGCGGCCGCCCGGACGAAGCGACGCTCGCGCGGCTGCGCTGACGGGCACGGCCGTTGCGCTAGCTGCAGCGTCACGATCATTCCGGGAAAACGTCATGAGTCACAGCCTCAAGCTGCACGATCACGTGAGCTGGAACACGCCACAGGGCGAAACGACCGGCCGCATCGTGCGCGTAATTTCCGAGCGCACCAAGGTCGACGGCCACACGATCAACGCATCGCACGACGATCCGCACTACGAAGTGGAAAGCGACAAAAGCGGCAAGCACGCGGTGCACAAGGGCGACGCGCTGAAGCGAATCTCGCACTGAGCCTCGCCGCCGCGCCCGGTGCGGTGCGTCACATTTCCTGCAAAAGCCACGGTAAACGGTCACACTGCTACCGCGCTACAGGCTTGCTCACCGATGAAGCGTGGGCGAGCACCGTGCGCGTCAAGTCGAGAACCGTCTGCCAAATCTTTTGAGGAACAACAGATGAACTTGAAACTCGTGGCATCGCTCGTCGCATCGTCGGCCATTGGCCTCGTTTCCACACCCTCCTTGGCTCAAGTTGCAGGCGCACAGCCGCTCGGCGTGTCGGTCGAAGTATCGACCGCGATTATCGACGGATGGAGCGTCAGGAAGTCCATTCTCAACAAGCCCGTTGTCAACGATCAGGGCGCGCGCGTCGGCGTGATTCACGACATCATCGTGGCGCCTGACCGTTCGGTCTCTTTCGCGATTATCGCGGCAAACCAGTTCCTCGGCGTGTCGCGCCACGATGTCGCGATTCCGGTCGAGCAACTCGACTTCAGGAACGGCAAGCTCGTGCTCGCGGGCGCGACGAAGGACGCCATCAAGGCGCTGCCGGAATTCGAGTACACGAAGGTCAAGGCAACGCCGGTCGCGCGCGCGCAATTCGAGCATCATTGATACGCTCGCGATGTGTCCGGGCAGCGGCGCGGGTCGCCGCTGCTTTCGCATCGCCGTCCTTCAATCGCCAACCGGAATCTGTTCATGTTCAACGCACTCTTGCTCGACAAACAAGAAGACCGCACGGTCGCGTCCATGCAGTCGATCGACGAATCGCGGCTGGGTTCGGGCGACGTGCTCGTGCGCGTCGAGTATTCGACGCTCAATTACAAGGACGCGCTCGCGATCACCGGCCAAGCGCCGGTCGTCCGCACCTTTCCGATGGTGCCGGGCATCGACTTCGCGGGCATCGTTGAGGAAAGCACGCACGCGGATTACCAGCCGGGCGACGCGGTGGTGCTAAACGGCTGGGGCGCGGGCGAAACGCATTGGGGCGGACTCGCGCAGAAGGCGCGCGTGCCGGGCGATCATCTGATTCCGCTGCCCGCCGGCATCACGACACAACAGGCGATGGCCGTCGGCACGGCCGGCTATACGGCGATGTTGTGCGTGCAGGCGCTGGAGAAGCACGGCGTCGCGCCGCAAGATGGCGACGTGCTCGTGACGGGCGCAAACGGCGGCGTCGGCAGCTTCGCGGTGGCGATTCTGGCGAAGCGCGGGTATCGCGTGATCGCGTCGACGGGACGGCCGGAGGAAGCCGTGCGGCTGCGTGAACTCGGCGCGGCGGATATCGTCGATCGGGCGACGCTCTCCAAGCCCGGAAAGCCGCTACAGAAGGAGCGTTTCGCGGCAGCGGTCGATTGCGTCGGCAGTCACACGCTGGCGAACGTGTGCGCGAGCTTGCGTTATGGCGGCGCGGTTGCCGCGTGCGGACTCGCGCAAGGGATGGATTTTCCGGCGATGGTCGCGCCTTTCATTCTTCGCGGCGTCGCGCTGCTGGGAGTGGATAGCGTTTATGTGCCGCGCGCCCGGCGCATGGCGGCCTGGAATGCGATTGCGAATGAGCTGCCGGCGGCGGTGATCGAAGGCGTCGCTGCGACGATCGGGCTTTCTCACGCCGTGGAAGTCGCTGGACAGTTGTTGCGCGGGGAGATCAAGGGGCGCGTCGTCGTCGACGTGAATCGTTGATCGGTTTCGGGCTTCGGGCGGCGAATCGCGCTTCCAGCAACGCGGCGCGGAGACCTCATGTGCGGAGGCCGGTTAAAGGTCTCAGCTTATGTCAGCGGAGCCGGGAGGAATCTAGTGTGCCAAGGCCGGTCTAAAAACCCAGCTTATGGCGTTGGTAAATCGCTCGTCAAACACAATGGCGAACTGATTGACGCCTTGCCGCCTGCTGACAGGCTCGCTTCGGGCGAATGGGCCGCCAACGAGCCTGTTCGCGTAGCTGCCTGTTCTCAAAACGCGGCGCGGACAAGAAATCGTCCGCGCCGTGTCTCGCAGGCCGTTCCCGCGCGCGCTCAAACCACGAACACCTTCACCACCTCGTTCAGCTTGCGCCCCTGATCCTCCAGCGCCTGCGAGGCCGCCGCTGCCTCTTCCACCAGCGCCGCGTTTTGCTGCGTCACCTCGTCCATCTGGGTGATCGCCTGATTGATCTGCTCGATGCCGCGCCCCTGCTCCGCCGACGCCGCCGCGATCTCCTCCATGATGTCCGTCACACGTGCGATTGCCTTCGTGACTTCGCTCATCGTGTTGCCCGCTTCGCCCGCCAGCGTCGATCCGCCGCGCACCTGATCCACCGAGTTAGCGATCAGTTCGCGAATCTCCTTCGCCGCCGTCGATGAACGCTGCGCCAGACTGCGCACCTCGCTCGCAACGACCGCAAAGCCGCGTCCCTGTTCGCCCGCCCGCGCCGCTTCCACGGCCGCGTTGAGCGCCAGAATGTTCGTCTGGAACGCGATGCCCTCGATCATTCCCGTGATCTCCGCGATCTTCGTCGAGCTGGCGCTGATTCCCTGCATCGTCGATACCACGCGGTCCACGACATCGCTGCCCTTTCTCGCCACCTCCGACGCATTCGACGCCAGCGCGCTCGCCTGCTGCGCGTTCTCGGCGTTCTGACGCACCGTCGACGTCAATTCTTCCATGCTCGCCGCCGTCTGCTCGAGCGATGCCGCCTGCTCTTCCGTGCGCTGGCTCAGGTTCGTGTTGCCGCTCGCCAGTTCCTTCGCGGCACCGCCGACCGCACCGCTGCTCTCACGCACGCGGCCGACGGTCTCGGTCAGGCGCGCGTTCATCTCGGCCAGCGCGCGCAACAGGTCGCCGGTTTCGTCCTTTCTGCGTGCATCGATGCAGCTGCGCAAATCGCCGCGCGCCACCGTCTGCGCGATGTCGACGGCAACGCCGATCGGCGCCGTGATGGAACGCGTAATCGCCATTCCCGCGAGCACGGCGAAGAGCGCGCCGAGCGTGCAGAGCGCGATCAGCATGTTGCGCTGGGTCCGAAAGTTCGCCTCGTAAGCGCGGACCATCTCGTCGCGGCGGTGGTCCGTGTAGGTCAGGTAATCGTCCGTGGCCTTCACCAGTTGCGCGAGCAGCGGCCGGCAGGCTTCGTCGAGCTTGACGATGGCTTCCTCGCGATGCCCGGAGAGCGCGAGATTCGCGATGTCCGTCGCGACCGGCCCGTAGAGCGCCTCGACGCGCATCATTTCGGCGACCATACTGCGCGCCTGCTGGCCCGCGTCGGGCGCGGCCGCGATCATGTCGTCCAGTTGCTTCAGGCGCGTTTTGACGTCGTCGTGCGCGCGGAGCGCTTCGGCCTCTTCCATGTCGATATCGGCGGGCTTCGTGACGAGCACGAGATTACGCGCCGCAATCGCGCGACGGTCGACGGCCGTGCGCACCTGGACCGCCATATTCGCCCGCGCGGTGATGCCGTGGACATAGTGCGAGAAATTGTCGGTGGCGACGGACAGCGCGTGCAGGGACATGCCTGCGACCGCCATGACGAGGACGGCGAGCACGCCGAAGCCGGCAATCAGCTTGTTCTTGATCGTAACGTTCTGCAGATTCACTTGTGGCCTTTTCCCTGGATGGGTCGGAATGGACTGGCGCCGGTCGTCCCCGGACGCGCGCAACCGCATGCGGTAACGTTTGCCTGTACGGGAACGCGGGACGCTCTTCTTTTCCCTATTACGGCGCGTTCGCGTCGCTCTTGATGCCTCACCGCGCGAAAGAACAGAATTTGTCCAACCTTCGCTTCTGCGCATCGGCGCTTCGGAGTTTCGGCGATACTGAGCGACTTCCTCTTCCAGACAACAGCACATGTCCGATTTGCTCGACATCCGCACCCCGGAATTCGAAGCCGCCATCGCCACGCTTCCCGCGGCACCCGCGCTCGCCGGCGACGAATCCTATTGGGACGCCGTGCGCGGCCTGTATCGACAGTCGGATGCGCTCGTCAATCTCGAAAACGGCTACTGGGGCGCGATGACCGAGCCGGTCAAGTCGGTGTTCCGTTACTGGACCGACCGTGTGAACTACGAAACGACGACGCTGGTGCGCCGGCACTGGTCCGCCATCCACGATGGCCTGCGCGAGCGCGCAGCCGCGGCGATGGGCTGCGGCGTCGACGAGATCGAGCTGACGCGCAACGCAACCGAGGCGCTGCTCGCGCTCATCAGCGGCTACAACCGCCTCGCGCCCGGCGACACGGTGCTCTATAGCGACCTCGATTACCCCTGCGGCAAGGACGCGATGGAATGGTTGCGCGAGCGGCGCGGCGTCACGCCGGTGCGGATCACGATCCCCGAACCGGGCGCGTCGCAGGACGAATTCCATCGACGCGTGATCGACACTTACGCCGCGGCGCTGCGCGCGCATCCGCGCACCCGGCTCGTGCTGCTGTCGCATGTCTGCTTTGCGACGGGGCTCGTCACGCCCGTGGCCAATATCGCGGCGATGGCGAAGAATGCGGGCGCGGACGTCATCGCGGACGCCGCGCATTCCTGGGGCATGCTCGATTTCGACGTGCCGTCGCTCGATGCGCCGTTCGCCGCGCTGAATCTGCACAAGTGGATCGGCGCGCCGCTCGGCTGTGGCGCGATGTATATCCGCCGGGGCCATGTCGACGCCATCGATCCTTATCTGGGCGACCGCACCTGGCCCGCCGGCGACATCCGCGCGCGCGTGCATACCGGCTCGCCGAACTTCGCGGCGTGGCTCACACTGCCGGCGGCGCTGGAATTGCATGAGCGAATCGGCGCGCCTGCGAAGGAAGCGCGTCTGCGCGCGCTGCGCGATGCGTGGGTCGAACCTGCGCGCGCGCTGCCGGGGGTGCAAATCCTGACACCGGACGGCCCTGCGATGACAGCAGGAATAAGCGCGTTCCGGCTGCACGGCCAGTCGCCGAAAGCCACGTGCGATGCGTTACGCGAGCGCTTCGGCGTGTTCACGGTGACGCGGCCGGGGCCGGACGCGGGCGAAGTCGTGCGTGTCACGCCGGCGCTGTTCACGCGCGTCTCCGATGTCGAGAAACTCGTCGAAGCGCTGACTATGCTTGCACGCGAAGCGGGTTAGCGGACCGCTGCGGCCCGCGCGTCGAGACGCTCGATCAGTTCGCCCAGCGCCTCCGAGCAAGGCGCTTCGACCTTCAGCGCGAGCAGCGAATCGGCGCGCGTCTTGCCGATGTTGATCGCCGCGATCGGCTTGCCGCGCTTTGCCGCCCATTCGCAGAAACGAAAGCCCGAATACACCATCAGCGACGAGCCGATGACGAGCATCGCGTCCGCCGCGTCGAGCGCGCTCGCGGCGTCGTGGACCAGTTCGCGCGGCACGCTCTCGCCGAAGAACACGACATCGGGCTTCAGCATGCCGCCGCAATGCGCGCAGCCTGGGACATCGAAGGCGGCGAAGTCGAGGTCTTCGATCAGCGCGTCGCCATCCGGAACCGCGGGCGCCGTGTAGCCGGCGAAATCCGGATTCGCCGCTTCGAGCCGACGCTGCACCGCCGCGCGCTCGTGCCGCGCGCCGCACGCCATGCAGCGCACCCGGCCGATGTTGCCGTGCAGCTCGATCACGTCGGGATTGCCGGCGCGCGTGTGCAGTCCATCGACATTTTGCGTCACCAGGCGATGCACCCGCGAGCGCGCCGCGAGCGCCCGCACCGCATGATGCGCGGCGTTCGGCTGCGCATTCGCCACCACCGGCCAGCCGATCATGCTGCGCGCCCAGTATCGCCGGCGCGCGTAGTCGGAATCGAGAAAGTCCTTGAGCATGATCGGCGCGCGGCCGGTGCGCTGGCCCTCGCGATCGCGATAACACGGAATGCCGGATTCGGTGCTGATGCCAGCGCCGGAAAGCACGAAGAGCCGCGGATGGCGCTCGACGAAGTCATGAAGTGAAAGCACGTGCGGTCCCTGAGGCCGAAGTATCGTGAAAATATACGGTCAAATGCGCGGGCGCGCTCGGCGGAGGGTCGCCCCCTAAGTGGCCTTACCAGTTGCATCAGGGGAATAACTGGCTTGACCAAACTCCGTCACACCGATAGATTGATACGCTTCCCCGCCCTCACACAGAAACGAGACCCACGATGCTGACCGTCATCTGCGAAACCCCCGGAACCCTGAAGGCCGAACAGCGCGACAAACCGCAGCGCGGCGAAAACGAAGTGCTGCTGCGCGTGAAGCGCGTCGGCGTGTGCGGCACGGACCTGCACATTTTCACCGGCAATCAGCCGTTCTTGTCGTATCCGCGCGTGATGGGCCACGAGTTGTCCGGCGTGATCGAGGAAGCGGATGCATCGAGCGGTCTCAAGGCGGGCGACACCGTCTACGTGATGCCCTATCTCTCGTGCGGCAAGTGCGTCGCGTGCCGTCAGGGCAAGACCAATTGCTGCGTGAACATCCAGGTGCTCGGCGTGCATCGCGACGGCGCGTTCACCGAATATCTGAACCTGCCCGCGCAATTCGTCCACAAGGCGGAAGGCGTCACGCTCGATCAGGCCGCGATGATCGAATTTCTGGCGATCGGCGCGCACGCGGTGCGCCGCGCGGACGTGCAGCCGGGCCAGCGCGTGCTGGTCGTCGGCACCGGGCCGATCGGCATGGCGGCGATCACCTTCTCGCGGCTGCGGGGCGCGAACGTCACGGCGCTCGACACGCGCGAAGACCGGCTGGCGTTCTGCCGTCGCGAACTGGGTGTCGATGCCACGGTGCAGATCGGCGAGCGCGACAAGGAAGAGCTGTCGCAACTGACGAACGGCGAGTTCTTCGATGTCGTCTTCGATGCGACCGGCAATCCGCGCGCGATGGAGCGCGGCTTCGAGTTCATCGCGCATGGCGGGAAGTACGTTCTGGTGTCGATCGTGCCGGATCGTCTCTCGTTCGCCGATCCCGAATTCCACAAGCGCGAAGCGACCTTGCTCGCGAGCCGCAACGCGACGCCCGAGGACTTCGAAACCGTGCTCGCCGCGATGCGCGCGGGCAAGGTCCCGACCGATGCGCTGAACACGCACCGCCTCACGCTCAACGACGTGCCCGAGAAGTTCTCGACGCTGCTCGATCCGAAGGCGGGAGTGGTGAAGGCGATCGTCGAATGCTGAAGTCCCGCGGCTGAACGGCGTTAGTCAGGGCGGCTGTGCGGATAGCGTGGCCGTCCCTGAGCGTCGTGCCACGGCTCGGCCGTCTTGCACCAGATTTCATAAGCGGGCGGATAGAGCCCGACTTCTTCGAAGATGCCAGCCGGCACTTCGATCTCAGGCACGCCGTCGAAGACGAGATAGATGGGCGAACCGCAGGCCGCGCAATGATGGCGCCTGCCTGTCGGCGAGCTTGCCCAGGCGATGGTGTCGCCACTGACTTCCACCGCATCGCGTTCGAAGATGGCATAGACGGCGAACGGCGCGCCGTGGATGCGGCGGCACGTCATGCAGTGGCAGAGATTCACGTCCTTCGGCTCCGCGAGGACGCTCACGGTGACTGCGCCGCATGCGCAGTGTCCCTGGTGAATCGGCGTTCGGTTCATGCGGGGCTCCCGATGTTGCCGCCCTCGCAGGATAACCCGCCCTTAGCGCACGAAATACCCTCTGCCCTGCATGCAGTCGCCATAGGCGCGCCAGTAGCGGACCATGGGCGGTTCGGGCGGCGGCAGCGGCGGCATCTTCATGTCGCCGCCGAGCATGGCATCCGATGCACCCGAAGGCATCGCCACATCCGACGACGGCATCGCCGCCGATGCGCCGTGCGGCGCGGATGCGCCCGCAGCCACCGCGGCCGAAGCGCCCGACGCCGCGACGGCAGCCGAAGCGCCGGATGCGGCGAGCGCGCCTGACGGAACCGCTGGCAGCGGCGGCTCGACCGGACGCGGCGAAGCCAGCGTGCGCGTTTCCGTCGCGCTGTGCTTCGGCGGCGTCTGCGATTCGCGCGCTACGTTGACCTTCGTCGTCTGATTGGCAAAGGCGTAGCAGGCGGCCGTGTCGACAGACTGTTGCCAGGTGCTCTGACTGCGGCCGGGCAAGGTCAACGGCTGCTGTGCGAGCGCGGTGCAGGACACCGCAAGCAACGCGAATCCCGCGTAGATGGAAGGTTTCATTGGCGTGCGTTTCCCCGATGCGGTGTTTTTAGTCGTTGCAGTCCCGCCCGCCGTTCGCCATTCAGCGAACGGCCGCGAACCTGCGCCGGGCCTGCTTTCAAGGATACCGTGCTCGCCGTTGCGCGCGCCACGCCAGAAGCACCGGCTTCTTCCGCCAAATTCGTCTTACCGGGAAAAGCGCCGCGTCAGAACTTCATGCCGACGCCCAGACCGAGCACCCAGGGATCGATCTTGAGCGATCCGAGATCGGCCCCACCCGCCGACGCGCTCGTGCGCATCCAGATCTTCTTGAGGTCCGCGTTGACGAAGAGCGCCTTCGTCACCTGCACGTCGACGCCCGCCTGCAGCGCGGGGCCGAAGCTGCTGCGCTTGATCGATACGGGCGTATCGCCGGCCTTGAGCTTGTCGTTATAGAAGTACGTGTAGTTGAGGCCCGCGCCGACGTAGGGCCGCACGCGTCCCTGATGATTGAAGTGATACTGCAGCAGCAGCGTCGGCGGCAGCACCCCGACGCCGCCCAGCCCGCCGATATTCGACGTCACCTGATGCCGCGACGTCCCGAGGATGAGTTCGACGCCGATGTCATCGCGGATCATGTACGTGAAGTCGAGCTCGGGAACGATCGCGTTGTTCACATCGACGCCCAGCGAGCCGAGCGCGCCGCCCGCGCTGACTTGCGGCTGAATGCTGATGGCGCGCAATCGCACGAGGACATCGCCGGCGTGGATGCCGCCCGTCGTATCGACACTGGATAGGCCATTGTCCGCATGCGCCGTACCGGCGAAGAGTGCCGCGCAGGCCAGAAACATTGCTCCGAGACTTCTTCTCATTTGCTTTCCCCGTTGAAAGCCTGATTGTCCGGGGGGCAAGCGAACCAGCTTTTGATGGCCGACAAAACACCGTTTCAGCCGATAGACGCACAACGCGCAACATTGCGCTACGACAAACAATGTGCGCGGCAGGACCGGTGTTTGCTTCGAAACAACAAACCGCAGAACATAGGGAGGACGAGATGAGACCCATATCGACAATGCTCGGCGGCATCGCGGCGATGGTCGTCGCCGGTACTTTCGCGATGACCGCGAGCGCACAGAATCCGACGGCCACGCCGACGCCGAAGCCGTCCGGGCAGCAGCAAACGCAACCGAATTCACCGAAGCCAAGCCGGCTCGATACCGACAGCACGCCGGCTTATCAGGAACGCAACGTCACGCCGCCGGGCCATGCGGCTACTGCCGCAAGCGGTGCATTGAAAACGGACCCGGGAACGACATCGGCGGGAAAAGAGCCGCCGCCGAAGCGGCCCAATGGCATCGGCTTCGACACCGATGCGGGGAGCATGGGCAAGAAGCCCTGAGCCTTGATCGATGCAAGCGGCGCGTTGCCGCTTGCGCTTACTTCTTGTCCGGCCAGGGCCACGTCGCGTAGCGCGACGGCTCCGTCTTCGCGTTCACTTCCTTCTTGACGCTCGGCTCAACGGGCTTGCGCTTAGGCGCAGTCGCCTCCGTCTTCGCTTCGGCCGATGGCGCTGGCGCGGGCGTTGAAGATGGCGATGGCGATGCCGTCGATTCAAGCACCGCCGGATGCGCAGGGGCGGCACTCTCGGCGACTTCCGGCACGTCCTCGCCGAACCACGGCACTTCCGCGCGCCGCTCTTCGACGTAAGAGCGCCAGCCCGCCGCGTTGTCAGCGAAGAGATCGGATTTGACCGTGCTCGCGAGCATCGGGCGATTGAGCGTTTCGTCGAGCAGCGCCTTCGGCCAGATGAAGAACGCACCCGATGCGCGCCGGATGAAATCGCGCGGCGTCATGCGCTGATCGACGAAGCCGAGCAGCGTGAAGCTCGCGAGCGCGTCGTTGCCGCGAACCGCATCGCCGATGCTCGCGTAATCGTCGGCGCATTGGCTCAGGCAGAAGACCGTCTCCAGCACATCGCCGAGATGCAGCAGCAGTGCGCGGCGTTCGTAGGGTTCTTGCGTGGCGGCCTCTTTCGTCATTCGCTCTTCCGTTTCGTAAAGGGTGAACAAGGGCGAGCGCCGGTCATGCTCGAGCGCCGCATTCATGACGATTCTAGCGAACCTGAAGCCGCGCGCCACGTGACGCGTTTCATCGGCAGATTCGATACGGTCCCATGTCCACGTGAAAGTGCGTTCGGTGCAGCGCGTTGTAGTCGGGACCGAGCGTCGTATCGAACGAACGGCACGCGCCTTCGTGGACGCGGCGCAGAAAGTCCGCGTCGAGCGAGCCTGCGTCGTTCCAGTCGTTGAGCGTGATGCGCCGGCCATCCGCGAGCACGAAGCCCGTCAGGTCGATAGCGTTCGCGCTCGCGTGCTGGCTTCGCGCCGCGTCTTTCTGATGATTCACGTTGCGGCACGCATAGCTGCCGACATGCTCGATGCGCGCGACGCGGTTGCCGAACACTTCGATCGCTGCGGGCTGAAGATACTGACGCTCGAAGAACGCCATGCCGACCGCGAGCGGACACGTCGCGAGAAAAGGCGCGCTGAAGCGCACGTCTTCCGACTGCGAGACGCGCACCACGTCTTTCAGTTCACAGCCGCCTGCGCCGGTCGTATCGGCCATCGGCCGATAGGCGAAGCTGGATTGCGCGAGCGCGGCATCGCACAGTTGCGCGTCATGCGTCGTGCGCCAGAGCTTGTACGCGGTGAGCGGGCCGCGCGGGGCGCGCACATCGAGCGGAGCGAACGGATCGTATCGCTCGGGAACGGCGATGCGCCGCGAATACACCGCATAGCCGAAGCCCAGCGCCGCGACGAACGCCAGCAACAACAGCCATCCGGCGATTCGCGCGATCATCGCCGGCACCGTGTTTTATCCGGCTGCACTGGCCTGCACGCGTTCGGCGAGTTTGGCGTCGTAACTCGAATGGACATGCATGCGCTTCTTGTCGGGATACGCATACGTATAAGCCTTGCGCAACGCAAGCGACGCCTCGTGGAACCCCGACAGAATCAGCTTCTGCTTGTTCGGATACTGCGCGATATCGCCGACCGCGAAGATGCCCGGACGCGACGATTCGTAGTTCGAAGTATCAACTTCGATGCGCCCGCCGCGTATATCGAGGTTCCACTCGCCGATCGGCCCGAGATCCGCGACCAGCCCGTACAGCACGAGCAGCTTGTCGGCGGGGATGTCCGTCGTCCCGTCGATGTGCTTGATGCGCACGGCGCGCAGCGCGTCTTCAGGGGCGTCGAGCGAATCGATCATGCCGACGACGAAGTCCATCTCGCCCGCTTCGACCTTGCTCTTCATCGCCGCCACCGATGCCGCCGCCGCTGAGAATCCGTTGCGCCGATGCACGAGCGTCAGCTTGCGCGCGACGCCGCATAGCGCGAGCGCCCAGTCGAGCGCCGAATCGCCGCCGCCCGCGATCACGACGTCGCGATCGCGGAAGTCATCGATGCGCGGCACGCTGTAATGCACGTCGCGGTCTTCGAGCGCATCAGCCTGCGGCACCAGCAGGCGCTGCGGCACGAACGCACCGTTGCCCGCCGCAATCAGAATGGCAGCCACGTCGAATACGAGGCCCTGCTCGGTGTACACGGTCCAGCGATGATCTTCGCGCTGAACCACCGTCTGCACGCGCTGCGAAAGATGGATCGGCACATCGAACGGCCGGATTTGCGTCATCAAACGATCGACGAGTTCGCGCGCCGTGCATGATGGAATAGCGGGAATGTCGTAGATAGGCTTGTCAGGATACAGCTCGATGCATTGCCCGCCGATACGCCCGAGCGCATCGACGATATGGCACGAAAGCCCGATGACGCCCGCCTCGAACGCCGCAAAAAGGCCCACGGGGCCCGCGCCTATGATCAGTACGTCGGTGCGAATGAGGCTGCTTTGTGGTTCCATGTGATCGTTTTCCGTAAATGCGGCTGTGCATGCCGTTTCGCTTTTGCACAGCATTCTTCGGTCACGATACAGAAAGCGTTCGCACCGGGCAACGAAGCCCCTGCCCGCCAAGCGGCAATTGCTTGCTCGCTTTAGCTAGCGGCGTTCAATGCGGCGTCGAAAGCGACGATGCCAGAGGGCGTCGCGCCGTGGAATCGGTGCGCCCGGAAGTACGGCGCGGGAAGGTCGGGCAGGATCAGCGCCCTCCTTCGGTGCGAAAGCCGAAGCGCGCGTAATACGCGGGATCGCCGAGGACGACGCATCCCGCCGCGCCCGACGCCCGCAACCGCGCGAGCGCGCCTCGTGCCAGCGCGCTGCCGGTGCCTGCCGCTGACGCATCGGCGCGACCGAAAGCGGCCCGAGTCCGAACCATCGTTCATCGCGGCCGTCGATCAGCACCGGCGACCGCGCCATCATCGACGGACAAGCACCCGGCTGCACGAAGCGCATCGACGATCAAGTGCTCGTTACGGCTCGAATGCGGCGCATCGAGAAAAGCGGCCTCCGTCACCGCCGCAGCGACGGCCGCCCGCATCGGATAACGAACGCCATGCTCACTGCTTCGTCAACTCTCGCGCATAGTAGTTCGAAGCCGCGTCGATTTCTTCGGGCGTCATGTTGCGCGCGACGTTGCGCATGACTTCGTTGATGTCGTTCGTGCGCGTGCCGTTGGCGAACGCGATTAATTGCGACTTGGTGTAAGCCGCCGGCAGGCCATCGATCCACGGACTGCCCGCCTTGTTGTCGATGCCGCCGTGACACGCCGCGCACGGCGCGATGTTGCGCATCGGCGCACCGTGCGAAACGATCGTCGGCGCGAGCGCATCGCTCACCTTGCGCTGCGCGGGTGGCCTCGGCAGGCTCGCGTAATAGGCGGCAAGATCGCGCATGTCCTGATCGCTCAGGTTGACGGACATCGGCGACATCACCGCGTTGTTGCGCGCGCCCGTCTGAAAATCGATCAGTTGCTTGTAGATGACCGATGCATACTGCCCCGCGAGATTCGGCGAATTTGCCTCGCTCATGCCGCGTTCGCCGTGACACATCGTGCATCGCAGGGCGAGCGTCGCACCGCGCCCGATCGAATTCGCGCTCGCGTTCACGAGCAGTTGCGGCGTCACTTCGACAGCACTGAGCTTGCGTTTCGGCTCGACGTTCGTATCGCCCGAATACCAGTTGCGCGGCACGCCCGCGGCGCTGCAGATCGCGTTCCAGATGCCGGTGAACGACGCATCGCGCTGAACGGACGGCAGCCACACGAACCCGATCACCGCCGATACCGCCGCGATGCCGATCGTCCCGAGCACGCTGGTCGCGAACCAGCGATTGCGGAAGGTGAAGAGGCGCTCGTCGCTCATCGCTGCGCTCCGATCGGAACGGCCGGCACCGATGTATCCGAGCGTGCGAGAAGCTGCGCGATCGGATAGCCGTAATTGACGAGCGTGAGGCCGATCATCAGCGCAAGCCACAGCGCGAAGCTGTTCAGCGCGACCGGTATCGTGCGCGGCTCGTGCACCGCGCGGCTGAACGTGTACTGCTCGACGCTCACCTGCGGCGCCCGATGTCCGCGTATCAGCACGACGAAGAACAGCACCGCCGACACGACGAGAATGAAGCCGCCGATCACCGACATGATGACCGATGCCGCCTGATGCGCAATCTGCGGATCGCCGTAGTCATAGAACGCCATGCGGCGCGGCATGCCGAGAATGCCGGTGTAATGCCAGGGGAACGTCAGCACGATCATGCCGATGAACCACAGCCACAGTTGCCAGCGCATCAGGCGGATGCTTTGCAGCGCGCGCCCGGTGAGATGCGGCCACAGATCGTAGGCGATCGCGAAGTACATGATGACGATCGCGCCCGCGAAAATCAGGTGGAAGTGCCCGGTGACCCATTGCGTGTTGTGCACGGTCGAATCGAGCTGATAGCTCATGTTGATAAGGCCGCCGGCCCCGCCGAAGCCCAGCATCACGAACGAGAACGCGACGGCGAGCATCATCGGATTGCTCCACGGCAGCGCCTTGACCCAGCCGAACGCGCCCTTGCCGCCGCGCAGCCGCGCCGCGATCTCCACTGATGCGCAGATGGTGAACACGGTCAGAAGCGTCGGCACGGCGACGAGCGCGGTGAACACCGAATGCATGAACTTGAAGCCCGAGCCCACTTGCGGATCGGCGAACAGGTGGTGAATGCCGATCGGCATCGAGACCACGAGGAAGAGAATGAACGAGATGCGCGCCATCGCGTCGCTATAGAGGCGTCCGCCGATGGCGCGCGGGATGATCGTGTAATACGCGATATACGCGGGCATCAGCCAGAAATAGACGATCGCGTGCAGGGTCCAGGAGAAGAACACGCGCGCGAGGCCGGCGTCGATCGTGGACTTCCAGCCGAGCGCGACCGGCAAGATCATGAACAGCACTTCGATCGCCGCACCCACCGCCGTCCAGCCCCACAAATAAGCGCCCGCGACGGTGGCGAACATCGGCAGCGGCACGGTCCTGCCGCGATTGTCGCGCTTCCATGCGTGCAGGTTCACCGACATCAGCGCGACCCAGATCCACGATCCGACCACGACGAGCACCACGCCGAGGTAATAGAACGCGCTGCCGATCATCGGCGGATAGAACGTGTAGAGCACAGAGGCGAGGCCCATCGCCACTGGGATCATCGCCATGACGGAGCCTACCGCGACGAGCCAGAAGCCGATCCATGCCCAGCGCAAGCCCACGAGCGCGCGCTTGAGCGACAGTTCCGTCACCGCGTAGCCGAAGCCCATCGCGATGAGCGTCGGGAAGACGTAGCCCATCGCGGAACCATGAGCCGTCACCGAGCGATAGTAGATCTCGGGATTCTGCAGCCCCGCGAAAAGCGGGCTGCGCGCGAACATTTGCCACGCGCCGAGCAGGAGCGCGACGCCGAACGCGATGAACGCAAGCCAGAAGTGCGCGAGGATGAGGCGCTTGCTATTTAACACAGGACAGTCTCCGCGAATCGGCCGGCAGCTTGTCGGCCATCTGCATGAACTCGGTGCGATCGATCACCTTCACATGCGCCCACATGCCGTGATGTCCGACGCCGCAGAACTCGTGGCACGGCATCAGGTGGTCGCCGGGTTGGTCGAACGTGGTCTTGAAGGTCGACACATACCCCGGCTCCAGCATCGAATTGATGTTCGTCTTCGTGATGAGGAAGCCATGCACGACATCGGAACTCGTCGCGCGGAACGTGACCGGGACACCGGCGGGCACGAGCAGGCATTGCGGCGTGAACGAGTACTGCTGCGCCACGACACGCACCGTCACCGAGCCGTCCGCTTCTGGAGCCGTGCCGAGATTGCTTTCGATGAATTCGCCCGACACGTGCAGCGTTTCGGGCCGCACGGTTTCGACGCGCGACGGCGGCATCATCGCCCAGTGCAGGCCCGTGTAGACCACCATGGCCACGAGCACGACGACGATCGCGATGACGAGCATCGCCCAGCGTTTTTCGACGCGCTCAGCGACTTCGTGTGAATGCGGATTGATGGCCATAAATTCACTGAATGACGCCGCGCGGCAGGAACACGGCGAAGTAAAAGACGAACCAGCTTCCGATGACGATGGCCGTCGCGACGGCCGCGACCGCGAGCGCCCCGCCGGGGCCGCTTCTCACGATTTCGTCGACTGCGTCTTCGTTGGGATCTTCATTCATGGTGTCGTCGATGCTCAATAAAGTGGTGCGGAGCGCAACTCGTTCACTTCCTTAACCGATACCGGCGCGCCCCGGTTGCCCCACGCCGTGCGGATATACGTCACGACCGCCGCGACCTCCACATCCGACAGCGATTGCGCGAACGGCGGCATGCCGTAAGGCTTCGGGTTCTTGAACGTGCCCGGCGGATAGCCGCCGTTGAGCACCATGCGGATCGGGTTCACGGCGGAACTCATCACGATCGACTGATTGTTCGCAAGCGGCGGGAAATCGGGCGGCTTGCCCTGTCCCTGCGCGGCATGGCATTCGGCGCATTGCGCGTCGTAGATCTTCTTGCCGAGCGGCGAGAGACTCGTGCGCTGCTCGGCGACGGCCTGGCTCGGCGGCTCGGACTTGTCGCCGGCGCGTGCGGGCAGCGCCTTCAGATAGACCGCCATCGCGCGCACGTCTTCTTCGCTCAGATATTGCAGGCTGTCATAGACGACTTCAGCCATCGGCCCATACACCGCGCCGCGATTGCTCACGCCCGCATGCAACAGGCCGACGATTTCGTCGATGCTCCAGTCGCCGAGGCCCGCTTCACGGTTCGACGTGAGCGAAGGCGCGTACCAGTTCTGAATCGGGATCAGCCCGCCTTCGAACGCCTTTGACGACACGTTGCCGCCCAGCGCGTTGATCGCGGTATGGCACATCGAGCAATGCCCGAGTCCTTCGACGAGATACGCGCCCCGGTTCCATTCGACGGACTGCTTCGGGTCCGGCTCGTACTCGCCCTGCTTGAAGAACAGCGACCGCCAGCCGAGCAGTAATTCGCGCCGGTTGAACGGAAAGCGCAGTTCATGCTGGCGGTTCGGCTGATGCACGGGCGGCGTGGACATCAGAAAGGCGTAGATGGCGTCGGAGTCGGCGCGCGTGACCTTCGTATAGGACGTGAAGGGCATCGCCGGGTACAGCAGCGAGCCGTCGCGCGAGCGGCCCGTGTGCATCATCTTGTAGAACTCGTCGGCGGTCCATTGGCCCAGTCCCGTCTCCTTGTCAGATGAGATGTTCGGCGTGAAGAGCGTGCCGAACGGCGTCTCCATCGGGCGGCCGCCGCCGAAGGTCTTGCCCGCAGGCAAGGTGTGGCACGCGATGCAATCGCCCGCGCGCGCCAGATATTCGCCGCGCTTGACGGTCGCCGCGTCGTAGGTCTTCGCTTGCGCTGCCGCGTCCCGGACAGGCCCGCACAAAGCTGCCACGAAAGCCGCGAGGACCGTTAGGGCAAGCGCCCCAAGTTGTCGGAAACGAAGCACGTCGGGTCCTCTTCAGTTGTGAACGCTGCCGCATGCGAGCGGCATCTTGAATGAGCCGGCCGCAACGGGCGTCGGATTCGCCGGCGCGGGGAGCGAAGCGAGATAGGCTGAAATCGCGGTGATGTCACGCTCGCTCAGAAGCTGGGAGACCTGGCGCATGCAGTCGGGCGCGACCGTCGTGCGCGTGCCGTAGCGCCAGGCGCCCAGTTGCGCGCTGATGTAGTCCGCATGCAGGCCGAGCAAGCCGGGAATCGCGGGCTCCATGCCGGTCATCGACGCGCCATGACAACTGACGCACGCGGGCACCTTGCGCGACGGATCGCCCTTCATGACGAGCGTCTTGCCGAGATCGAGCGTCCTGGCGTCGACGGTAACGGGGCCCGGCTGCGGGAACGGCGGACGTTCGGCGGCGAAGTAATCGGCGATCTGCTTCAGATAGGCGTCGGGCAGATACGCGAGCAGGTAGTTCATCGGCGGGTACTTGCGGCGCCCGTCGCGAAACGCGAGCAACTGGTTGTAGAGGTAGCCTGCCGGCTTGCCGGAAAGACGCGGGAAGTAGTCGTTGCCGGTGCCCTCGCCGTGCGCGCCGTGACACGTGGCGCATCCCATCACACGGGCTTGCATCGTGTCCGGTGCGCGTTCGAGGGGCGCGCCGGCGGCAGTGGCCGGCGGAGCGTCCGCGGCGAACGCCGCGATGCTGCAAAACGCGAGAAGCGCGGAGTACGCGATCCTGGCGCTGCGTTGAGCCACGTATCCCACGTTTCCCACGTATCCCCCGTGCCGCGTTGCCGTTTTTGACTCGCCGCGCACGGTTCGATCTCACGTTCGATCCATGCGGGTGCGATTGTTGAGAGCACTGCAATGGTTTTGCCGATGACGGGTGGTGCCTGGCTTCTCGAATGTTAGGAGGAAGTCCCCGTTTTCTCCAGCCCGGAGATTGTCTCAATACCTGCTATCGATACGCGTGACAAGACGGCACGTTTCTTTGCGTTTAGACAAAGAAACGCATTATTTTGAGATGCTCAACTGAGCAGTTGATCGCGCGACTGCCGCGCCGGTGTTGTGCGGCGGACTCGGTGTTGGCTTTATCGAGACAAGGCGGAGCGCGTCACTTGAGACCGAGCCGCCGTGCGAGCCGATTCAGATTGGCCCGGTCGATGCCCAGCTCCCGCGCGGTCGACGCCCAGTTCTGACCGTTGCGCGCGAGGGCGTCGAGGATCAGCGTGCGCTCGTAGGCGGTCACGGCTTCGCGGAAATCGGCGCCCGGCGCGGCTGCTTCGGGCGCGGTTGCAGACGCGGCGTTCGGGGTATCGGCGATACCGAAATCGGCGGCTGTCAGCGTAAGAATGCGCGGCCGCTCGCGATGCGCCGCGAGCGCCTTCAGCGCGCTGCGTCCGATCAGATGTTCGAGTTCGCGCACGTTGCCGGGCCACCGGTAGGCGAGCAGCGCGGACTGCGCATCCGCCGACAGCCGCAGGCTCAGCAGCCCGAGCCGCGAGCGATTCTCCTCGAGGAAATAACCGGCGAGCAGCAGCACGTCGCGGCCCCGCTCGCGCAGGGGCGGCACGACGAGCGGATACACCGACAGCCGGTGATACAAGTCCGCGCGGAACCGTCCGGCGCGCACTTCATCGGCGAGATCGCGATTGGTCGCGGCGATCAGCCGCACATCGACGCGATGCTCGCTATCCGATCCGATCCGCTGCAGTTGGCCGTTCTGCAGCACGCGCAGGAGCTTGGCCTGAATGGCGAGCGGCAATTCGCCGACTTCGTCGAGAAACAGCGTGCCGCCGTCGGCCAGCTCGAACTTCCCGCGCCGGTCCGCCGATGCACCGGAGAACGCACCGCGCACATGCCCGAAGAGTTCGCTTTCGACGAGCGTGTCCGGCAGCGCCGCGCAGTTGAGGCTCACGAGTGGCTTGTCGGCGCGCGGCGACAGCGCGTGTATCTCGGACGCCACCAGTTCCTTGCCGACGCCCGTTTCGCCGGTCACGAGCACGGTGAGATCGCTCGACGCGACGATCGCGATCTCGTCCATCAAATGCTTGTGGCTCGCGCTGCTGCCGATCATCTCGCGCCGGCGCGGCCCGCTCGCCTGCCGGAACACCTCGGCGCGCTGTCGTTCCGCCTCGCTCGTCTGCGCCAGTCTGTCGATGCGTTCCGCGACGCTCACGGTCGCCGCCGCGAGACTGAGAAACGCCTGCAACGACGCCATGTCGATGCCATCGAAACGCGCGGGATCGAGCGCATCGAGAGTCAGCAAGCCCCAGGGCCGGCCATCGACGAACAGCGGACTGCCAAGGCAGTCGTGTACTTCGAGGTGCGCGCCCGCGTGTTTGACGAGGCCATCGTAGGGATCGGGGAGATCGGAGTTCGCCGGAAAACGCGTCGGTTCGGGACGGGCGAGGATGCGGGCGAATCGCGGATGCTCGCTCACGCGGAAGCGCCGGCCCAGCGTATCGCTCGACAAGCCGTCGATGGCGAGCGGCACCAGCGTCTCGCCGTCGAGACGCAGGAGCGCGGCGGCATCGCCGGGGAAGAGCGCGCGCAGCGTGCTTAGCAAGCGCCGGTAGCGTTCGGTGTCCGGCATGTCGCGGGACAAGTCTTCGATGAGCGGTACAAGCGCATCGAGCAGGACGCGTGAAGTCATCGCGACTACATCGGCAGTCCGTTTGACTAGAGTCGAATCGACCATAATTTCGAGTAAATCATTGATTATTAGACGATTCTACACTGGCACGGAAACTGAATAGGAATAGGCGAGCGCGAAGCACACGTTTCGCCATTGTCACGAGGACTACACCATGCTGTCAGCAGAACACCGCGCCATCATCAAAGCAACCGTTCCCCTACTCGAAAGCGGCGGCGAGGCGCTTACCCGCCACTTCTACGCAATGATGCTCAACGAGTATCCGGTCGTGCGGCCGATGTTCAACCAGGCGCATCAGGCGAGTGGCGCGCAACAACGCGCGCTGGCTAACGGCGTGTTGATGTACGCGCGGCATATCGACGAACTCGAAACGCTCGGTGGCCTCGTCGGGCAGATCATCAACAAGCACGTCGCGCTCAACATTCAGGCGGAGCATTACCCGATCGTCGGAGCGTGCCTGCTGCGCTCGATTCGCGAAGTGCTCGGCGAAGAGATCGCCACCGATGCCGTGATCGAAGCATGGGCTGCCGCGTATCAGCAATTGGCCGACTTGCTGATCGGCCTTGAAGAAGGCATCTACAGCGAGCGCGAGAAAGCGCCGGGCGGATGGCGCGGCACGCGGCGTTTCGTCGTCGCGCGCAAGGTCGCGGAGAGCGAGGAAATCACGTCGTTCTATCTCGTGCCCGAGGATGGCGGCGCCCTGCTCGACTTCCATCCGGGCCAGTACATCGGCTTGCGCATGGTCATCGACGGCGAGGAAGTGCGCCGCAATTATTCGCTGTCGGCCGCACCGAACGGCCGTGAATACCGCATCAGCGTGAAGCGTGAGCCCGAGGGCAAGGTCTCCGGCTTCCTGCACGATCAGGTGCACGAGCGCGACACGCTCGACCTCTATCCGCCCGCCGGCGACTTCAAGCTCGACCACAGCGAAAAGCCGCTCGTGCTGATCAGCGGCGGCGTGGGCATCACCCCGACGCTCGCGATGCTGCAGGCCGCGCTCACCGCGACCACGCGTCCGATCCACTTCATCCACGCGGCGCGGCATGGCGGCGTGCATGCGTTCCACGCGGTCATCGAGGATCTGGCGGCGCGTCATCCGCAGCTCAAGCACTTCTACTGCTACGAGCAACAGCGCGAAGGCGATCGCGACGCGCACGGCTTCGGTTTTGTCACCGAGGCGCTGCTCGACAAGTGGCTGCCGAAGAGCCGCGACGTGGATGCGTACTTCCTCGGTCCGAAGTCGTTCATGAAGGCGGTGAAGAAGCATCTGAAGGCGCTGGGCGTGCCGGAGTCGCAGAGCCGCTATGAGTTTTTCGGGCCGGCTTCGTCGCTGGAATAAGCCGCGTAGGCTTGTTGAGAATAGCGGCAAGCCGTGGCGCGTGCGCTATCGCTCGGCGCCCGGTTCGCCGCAAGAAGGACAGTGCCACTGGTCACCTGAAACGATCCCGAATCGGTCATTGGATCACGCCACCTGCACGCCTAATCTGTCGATGTGCCAACGCAGTTCGCACAGTCCCTCAACCGATAAAGGAGCTATCCATGCAACCCCGTCTCGACTTCTATAAAGCCAGCCCCGCCGCGATCAAGGCCATGATTGGCGTCGAAGAGCGCATCGGCAAGTCATCGATCGAAAAGTCGCTGGCCGAACTGGTCCGGCTGCGCGCATCGCAGATCAATGGCTGCGCGTTCTGCGTCGACATGCACACGACCGACGCGCGCAAGGGTGGCGAAACGGACCGGCGTCTCGCGACGGTGGTCACCTGGCGCGAAACGCCCTTCTTCACCGACCGCGAACGCGCCGCGCTCGAATGGACGGAGGCGCTCACGCTGATCGCGCAGGATCATGTGCCGGATGCCGTGTGGGAAGCCGTCAAGCCGCATTTCAGCGACGAGGAAATCGCCGATTTGACCTTGCTCATCTCCGCGATCAATAGCTGGAACCGCTTTTCGATTGCGTTTCGCAAGATGCCCGAGTGAGGAGCGCGCGCCATGAACATCCGTCGATGTGGGGCAGTGATGGCGGCGCTCGTCGTTGGCGCGTCCGGCGCGTCCGGCGCGTGGGCGCACGGCGGCGATGAGGAAACAGTCACGCCCTTGATGAAGCAAGCCTTGCCCGAAGCGCCCGGCAAGAACATATTGATGGCGACGGTCGCATTCAAGCCGGGGCAGGCTTCGGAGGCGCATAAGCATCCGGGGTCGATCTTCGCGTATGTGCTCGAGGGGCACGTCGTGTCGCAGTTGGAAGGATCGGCGGCGAAGACGTACGGGCCGGGCGAATCGTGGTACGAACCGCCGGGCGCGCATCACGTCGTCGCGAAGAACGCGAGCGGGACGGAGAAGGCGGTGCTGCTCGTGTTTGCGATCGCCGGCGAAGGCGATGCGGTCAAGTCGCCGATTCCGCGTTGACCGCACGAGCACGTTTCATCGCTGATTGAGGGACAACATGAAGAGTCCCGTCATCGGCGGCGCGGTCATCGCGATGTTCACGCGGACCGCACGCGGTCATACCGGCTTGCGGGTCGTGGCGGACAGATGGGACGTCGCCTGCTGTGCACTCGTGATGTCAGCGGGTGCGTTGCGGGTGTTCGGGATCGTACTGGATTCTCGCCTTCGCGATCTACCTCGCGGCTTACGCGCGACGGCTCATCCGGCCGCGTGCCGATGGAAAGCCGGGCTGAGGACGGTTTTTGACAGTCACGCGCGCCGCGTCGGGGACAATGCGCGCCATCGTCAGAAACCTGCGTATTGCCATGAAACGCCTCCGCGCTGTCGCCCTCCTTATCGTTGCAACGCTCATGCTCGGCGGATGCGGTCTCTTCGGCTGCGCGGGCTGGGCCACCAACGGCGGCAGTTTCGGCGGATGCAGCGTCGGCACGCGGTTCTGACTTTTTTCGTTGAAGCGACGGCGTGATGCGACGCAGATTATCGACGTGCATGAGTTCAGCGGACGCGGACCACGCGCTGACGCCGACAGGACGATGATTCGACATCCGAGGCAACAAAACAGAAACCGGTCCGCGCGACGCACGCCGCGCGGACCGGCTTTACATTCCCATTCGCGGGAACCCCAAAAAACCCCCGATCATTCCTTTACGGCTGGTGAATACCCCATCTCCACGCCCGTATCGCGTGCATGCTTCTGCGTATGCGCGCTGCGCATCGGCTTCAGCACGAAAAGCGCCAGCAGCGCGGCAATCGCGGCCATTCCCGCTGCCAGCATGAAGACCGCATGCCAGCTTCCGGTCGCCTTCGTGAGCACGCTCGAGAACGGCACCAGCAACGCAGCCGTGCCCTTCGCGGTGTACAGCAGCCCCGCGTTGGTCGCCGCGAACTTCGGGCCGAAGGTGTCGCCGCACGTCGCCGGGAACAGGCTGTAGATTTCGCCCCAGGCGAAGAACACGATGCCCGTCAGCACGACGAACGCCACCGGGTTGTGCCCGAACTTCGATAGCGCGACGATCCCCACCGCCTCGATCGCGAACGCGATGAACATCGTGTTTTCGCGTCCGATCCTGTCGGACACCCAGCCGAAGAACGGCCGCGTCAGCCCATTCAGCACGCGGTCGATGGTCAGCGCGAACGTGAGCGCGGGCAGCGTCAGGCCGAGTATCGACACGGGCGAATCATGCAAGCCGAAGTCCTTCGCGATGGGGCCCAGCTGCGCCGTCGCCATCAGGCCGCCGGCGGCCATCATCACGAACATCAGGTACATCACCCAGAAGATCGGCGATGCCAGCACCTGCTTCGGACTCGCGTTGTAGACCGCGCGCTTCAAAGTGGTCTTGACGGCCGCGAGCATGTGCGCTGGCGGCGCGTAGAGCGCCATGCCGAGCAGGAACACGACGAGGCCCTGTCCAAGCCCGAACCACAGGAAGGTCGCCTCGTAGCCGCTCGACTTGATCATGTGCGCGATCGGCACGACGGTAGCCGCCGAGCCCATGCCGAAGCCCGCCGCCGTGATGCCCGCTGCGAGGCCGCGCCGCGAGGGGAACCACTTCAGCGCATTGCCGACGCACGTCCCGTACACCGCACCCGCGCCGACGCCGCCGATCGCTGCCGCGAGATACAAGAGCGGCAAGGACGACGCGACCGAGTTCATCGCCCATGCAATCGCGCAGAGCAAGCCGCCGCCGACGACTACCGGACGCGGCCCGTACTTGTCGACCAGATAGCCTTCCACCGGCACGAGCCATGTTTCGGTGACGACGAAGATCGTAAACGCCACCTGAATCGCGGCGCGGCCCCAGTGATATTTCTCGTCGATCGGATTGACGAAGAGCGTCCATCCGTACTGCATGTTGGCGATCATCGCCATACAGATCACGCCGAACACCAATTGCACCCACGGCGACGCTAGACGCGACGCCCCCTCCTGGCGATTCATCTGGTCCATGCCTGTCTCCTTGGCACTGCTGCCTTTGTGTAATCGGACGTCGAGCGACGCCTCTTACGATGCCGCCGCCGAAGCGTCATCGCATATACACAGTATGTGATATATCAAGTAAGTCAAGCGAAAGAAACGGCGGGGTTTTCACTTAGGACAGTGCTTTTCGTAAGGCACTGAAAGGCGTGCTGGGCGGCGATACAGGCAAAAAAAAGCCCGGCAGGAATAAAGCCTGCCGGGCGATGAGCGTGGGCGAGACATGGCAATCCGCTACACGCACTCACGTTATAGATGAAAGTCAAACGTAATGTAAAGGTGAGAATTTGTAGGGTTTACACGATGCGCCAATGGCGAGATTCGCCGTCAGAACACGTTGAAAGGCACGTTCACCATCAGCCGATAGACGTTGCTCGTTCCGTCCGGATAAAACTCGCTGCCGTGATGATGCATGTAGTAGAACTTGACCGACGTGTTCTTGAACTTGCCGTCCGGCACGGTGTATCCGGGGATGACGCCGAACTCGTAATGCGAGCCGTGCAGAGGACGGCCGTTCACGATGTAACTGCCCGCGTTCGCGGTGCCGCTATTGGCCATTGCGCTGCCGTCGGCGCCCCAGCCGTATGCGGTCCACATCGTCACCTTGAGGCCCGGCACGCCGTAGTCCTTCATGTTGAGCGAGTACGACAGGCTGACGGACTTTTCATGCGGCTGGTTGTAGTCCACGTCGAGCGAGTTCGACAGGTAATCGCCGCCGGACTGGCCCATGTAGTCGAACATCTGGTCGCCGAGAATCTGCTGGAACGCGAACTGGAGCGTATGCGCGCCATGCGTGCCGGCCAGCGCGAGGCTGTATGCGTTGTTGTTGATCGGCCCCTGCCGTTTGTCGCCGATTGCGCCCGTGTAGTAGTAGTTCAGTGCGCCGGTCCAGCGAACCGTCTTGGGATCGCCGATGCTCTGCGTCGCCGACAGGTAGTACTGCTGCCACACGTTGTTCGCGACGCTGCCGTAGAGCGACACCGCGGTATCGTCGCCGTGCGTCCAGTCGCCGCCGAAGTACGTGAACTGCGAGACGTGCGTGCCGCCGTATTCCGTCTTCAGGCCCGATACCGTCGTCATGCCGCGCGCGATCACGCCATCCACCGTGCCGGCTTTCAGCGTGAGGTTCTTGAACTCTTCGCTCGCGAGCGAGAAGCCGCGATACGTCGGCGGCAGCGCGCGGTTGTCGTGCGGCACGAGAAACGGGTTATCGAAGAGTTGCTGGCCGTACTTGAGCACCGTGTTCGACGCGCGCGCCTTCACGTCCCACACGCCCGGATACGCCCAGGCAAGCTGATGCGAACCGCCGCCGTCCGTGCCGACGTGCACGCGATTGCCCGCGCCGTCGCCGCCGTTCAGTTTGAACGCGCCGAAAAGCGATACGTCCGCGCCCAGCCCAATCAGGCCGCGCGTGTAGCCTGACTCGAAGACCGCCTGCGCCCCGAGCACCCAGGCGTCCTTCTTGCCAGCGCCCTTGAATTCGTCGTGCTCGGTGAAAGACCGTCCGAGCAGGTTCAAATGCGCGTACTCGATAAAGCCTTTTGCCTTGGCCTGATTGCTCACCGGCGCATCGGCTTCGGTATTGGGCGGCGAACTCGGCACGGCTTCGGTGTGGCGCGAGGGCGCCTCGGTATCGGTCTCCTGGCCGTAGGCGGCAACGTTCGCAGCCATGAAGCCGCTGAACAGCAGAATCGAAAGGGCAACTGATGTTTTTTGTTTTTTCATGAAACGTATCTCCAAACTCCTGACTCAACCTGCTAACGACAAAACAACAACTCACGACTCAATGGACGCAACCAGCCGCGCCCGGCGACCCGAAAGGTCGGCGGACGGCTTGTTTGACTCTGATGAAGACGGGCGATGCGTGGACCTATCGTTCTTTCAAGCGGCTTCGCGACTCCAATTTCGAATAGTTAGCAAAACGATGCATCAAGCAAAATGGCATGCAGCCGAAACACCCTGCGCCAGCGTCCGCAATTCGGGCACTTCCTGCGAGCAGCGCGCCTGCGCCATCGGGCAGCGTGTATGAAACACGCATCCGGCGGGCGGATCGATGGGACTCGGGATATCGCCGGAAAGGATCTGGACGACCTTGCCTCGCTCGATCGCCGGATCGGGCACCGGCACCGCCGACAGCAACGCGCGCGTGTACGGATGGCGCGGCGTTTCATAGAGCGCGTGCTTGTCCGCAAGCTCCATCACGCGGCCGAGGTACATCACCATCACGCGGTCCGAGATATGCCTAACCACGGCCAGATCGTGCGCGATGAAGATCAGCGACAGCTTCATCTCCGCCTGCAATGCCTTCAGCAGATTGACGATCTGCGCCTGAATGGACACATCGAGCGCGGAGACCGGCTCATCGCAAACGACGAGCTTCGGCTCGACAATCAGGGCCCGCGCAATGCCGACGCGCTGACACTGCCCGCCCGAAAACTCGTGCGGATAACGGTTGATCATCTGCTCGCGCAAGCCGACTTTCGTCATCATCGCGCGCACGCGGGCGCCGATGTCCTGGCGGCTCATGCCGGGTCGATGTTCCGTCAACGGCTCCGCGATGATCTGCCCGATCGTCATGCGCGGATCGAGCGATGCGAGCGGGTCCTGGAAGATCATCTGCACATCGGCGCGCACCGCATGCCACTCGCGGGCCGGTGCTTGCGTCAGCTTGGCGCCCATCCATACGATTTCACCGTGCGTCGCGGGGATGAGATTGAGGATGGCGCGCGAGAGCGTGGACTTGCCGCAGCCCGATTCGCCGACGACGCCGAGCGTCTCGCCCGCGCGCAGGTCGAAGCTCACGCCGTCGACCGCCTTCAGCGTGCGCGACGGCGCCCACGGCAGGCGGCTTTTTGCCTTCACCTGAAAATGCACGCGCATGTCGCGCACGGAAAGGATCGTCGCGTCAGACATGGCTCGACTCCTGATAGCGCGTCGTCATCGCATCGACGGGCCGATGGCACGCGCGCAGCCAGTGCGTAGCGTGGGTACCGGACGTGCGGACCGTTTCGAGCGCAGGCTCCCGCTCCGCGCATTCGGCGGTGGCGTCGGCGCAGCGTTCGTGGAATGGACATCCCGCCGGCGGATGCGCCATGTTCGGCGGATTGCCGGGGATGCCCGCCAGTTCGCCGCCCTGCTGGTCGAGCCGCGGCAACGCGCGCAGCAAGCCGATGGTGTACGGATGCGACGGCTTCGCGAAGAGCGTGGCGGCATCGCACTGCTCCATCACGCGGCCGCCGTACATCACCATGACCTTCTCGCACAGCCCGGCGACGACGCCCAGATCGTGCGTGATCAACACGATGGACGTGCCGAAGTCGCGCTGCAGATCACGCAGCAGTTGCAGCACTTGCGCCTGCACGGTCACGTCGAGCGCGGTGGTCGGCTCGTCGGCGAAGAGCACTTCGGGCTCGCACAGCAGCGCCATCGCGATCATCACGCGCTGGCGCATGCCGCCCGACAACTCGTGCGGATACTGTCCGATGCGATGCGCTGCCTCGGGAATCCGCACGGCTTCGAGCATGGCGATCGCGCGCTTCTTTGCTTCGCGGCGCGTCAGGTTCTTGTGCAGTTCGAGCACTTCCGTCATCTGCCGCTCGATGGTCAGATACGGATTGAGCGAGCTCATCGGGTCCTGAAAGATCATCGAGAGACGATTGCCGCGAATGCGATTGAGCGTCCGGGCCGGCATGCCCAGCAGGTTCTCGCCGCGGTACCGCGCCTCGCCCGTCGCGCGTCCGTTCGATGCGAGCAGCCCCAGCATGGCCAGCACGCTCTGACTCTTGCCCGAGCCGGACTCGCCGACGATGCCGAGCGTCTCGCCCTCTTCCAGCGTGAAGCTCACGCCGTTGACGGCGCGCACGGCGGCATCATGCGTCTTGAATTCGACCTGCAGGCCGTTAACTTCGAGTAGCGGCATGACTCACCTGTCCTTCGGATCGAGCGCGTCGCGCAGCCCGTCGCCGACAAAGTTGATGCAGTAAAGCGTGATGGAGAGCAGCGCTGCCGGGAACAGCAAAATCCACGGCGCGGATTCCATGACGCCGACGCCGTCCTGAATCAGCACGCCCCAGCTCGTCATCGGTTCCTGCACGCCGAGGCCAAGAAACGACAGCACCGATTCCGTGAGAATCACGCCCGGCACGGTGACGGTCGTATAGATCGCGACGATGCCCAGCAGATTCGGCACGACATGCCGCACGATGATGCGCCGCGTCGGCACGCCGATGGCCCGCGCCGCTTCGACGTACTCCTTCGAGCGGATCGCGAGCGTCTGGCCGCGCACCACGCGCGCCATGTCCATCCACGAGAACACGGTGATGGTCAGCACGACGAGATAGAACTCGCGGCCGAGCAGCGTCACCATCAGAATGGCGATGAGCAGGTACGGAATGGCGTACATCATGTCGACGAAGCGCATCATTGCGTTGTCGACGCGGCCGCCGATGAACCCCGCCACCGCGCCCCACACGATGCCGAGCGTGACCGACGTGAGCGTGGCAAGCGCGCCGATCATGAGCGAGACGCGGCCGCCGATCAGACAGCGCACGAAGAGATCGCGGCCGGTTTCGTCAGTGCCGAACAGATGCCAGTGAGCGAACGTGGGCGGCACGCTCATCGCGTTCCAGTCGGCGGAATCGAACTGATTCGGCAACAGCCACGGACCAACGATGCACGCAAGCGTGATGATCGCGAGCAGCGCGAGACTCACGACCGCCGCCTTGTTGCGCAGAAAGCGCGCGCGGGCGTCCTGCCACGGACTGCGGCCCGCGACCGCTTGTTCGAGCGTGGCGCTCAGAGATGCTGATTTCATCGCGCGCCCTCTTAGTAGCGAATCTTCGGATCGAGCCACGCGTAAGCGAGATCGACCAGCAGGTTGAGCAGCACGGCCACGACCGTGACGAGCACGACGAGGCCGAGCACCAGCGTGTAATCGCGATTGGCCGCGCCATTCACGATCAGCTTGCCGATGCCCGGCAGCGAGAACACCGACTCCGTGACGACCGCCGCCGTAATCGACTGGATCGCGAGCGGGCCGATCACCGAGACGACCGGAATCAGCGTCGGCTTCAGCGCATGACGCAGCACGATGGTGTGCATCGCCAGACCCTTCGCGCGCGCGGTGCGGATATACGGCGTGTTCATCACTTCGATGAGACTCGCACGCGTGACGCGCCCGACCGTCGCGACGTTGATCATCACCAGCAGCGCGACGGGCAGCGCCATGTAACGCGGGTCGAAGTCGTTCCAGCCGCCCGCCGGAAGCCACTTCAGCGCGATGGCGAACACGAGGATCAGCACCGGCCCGATCACGAACGACGGAAACGCGTTGCCCGCATTGCTGACGAGCATCAGCGCGTAATCGGCGATGCTGTTGCGGCGCAGCGCCGCCGCGACGCCGAGCAGCACGCCGATGACGATCGCCAGCGCCATCGACACCCCGCCGATGACGAGCGACACCGGCAGCGCGCGCAGCACGAGCTCGTTGACGCTCCAGTCGGCGTACCGGAACGACGCGCCGAGATCGCCATGCAAGAGGCCGTCGAGATAGAGCAGGTATTGCTTCCACAACGGTTCGCCGAGGTGATACTTGGCCTGCAGATTCGCGAGCACTTCGGCGGACACCTTGCGCTCGCCGTCGAACGGGCCGCCCGGCGTAGCGTGCAGAAGCAGATAGCAGACCGTGACGACGATCAGCAATGTCGGCAGCGTGAGCAACACGCGCCGCAGCGTATAGGACCACATGCGAACGGCTCCTGTGCGTCAGTGCTTGACGATGTAGAGATCCTTGCTGCCGTAATGATCCATCGGGTTCTTCAGCGAATAGCCGCCCACGTAGCTTTTGACGAGTCGCGGCAGGCCATATTGCAGCAGCGGCAGCATCGGATAGTCGTCCATCACGAGCTTCGCGGCTTCGGTCAGCAGTTGCTTGCGCTTCGCCTGATCGGTTGTTTCGCTGGCCTGAGCGATCAGCGCGTCGGCCTTTGCATTGCAGTTGAAGTTGTCGTTTTGCGTCGACTTGCACTGCACGAGTTGCAGGAAGGTCGTCGCGTCGTTGTAGTCGGCCACCCAGCCGTTGCGCGCGATCTGATAGTCGCCGTCATGGCGCTTCTTGAGCAGCACCTTGAATCCCATCGATTCGATGTCGGTGGCGAGGCCCAGCTTCGTCTTCCATTCGGATGCCGCGAAGATCGCCATCTTCTTGTTGTAGTCGCTCGTATTCATCGCGAAACGCAGCTTCGTGCCCGGCTTCACGCCCGCCTGCTCCAGCAGCTTCTTCGCTTCCGCGACACGCTTGTCCATCGGCCACGACGCCCACTCGTATTTCGACACGTCCGCGCCGCTCACGCCCTTCGGCATCAGGCCGTACATCGGCGTCTGGCCGTCGGCGGTCACGCGCTGCGCGAGCAGATCGCGGTCGATGACCATCGACAGCGCCTTGCGCACGCGCACGTCCTTCAGCAGCGGATCGCGGTTGTTGAAGCTGTAATAGCGCGTGCCGAGAATCAGCGAATTGCGCGTGTCATTCGGAAACTGCTGTCGATACTTCGCATAGCTGCCGGTAGGCATCTGATACGTCATGTCGTTGTCGCCCGACTGGAAGAGCTTGACGTCGGTGTTCTCGTCCTCGACCGGGAGATACGTCACCTGCGTCAGTTGCACGTGATCCTTGTCCCAGTAGTTCGGGTTCCTCGCCAGCACGAGCTTGCTGTTGACCTGCCAGTCCTTCAACTGGAACGGACCGTTGCTGACGAGATTGCCCGGCTTCGTCCAGTCGCGGCCGTACTTCTCGACCGTCGCGCGATGCACCGGCCCGAGATTGGGATTCGACATCAGTTCCGGCAGGAACGGCACCGGGCCGGCGGTCCTGACTTCGAGCGTGAGCGCGTCGATGGCGCGCACGCCGAGCGCGCTCGCCGGCTTCTTGCCCGCGACGATATCCGCGCCGTTCAGCAGGAACGGCCCGAACACGTTGCCGTAGGGCGACGCCATTTTCGGATCGATGAAACGCTGGCAGCCGTACACGAAGTCGCTCGCCGTCACGTTCTGGCCGTTCGACCAGCGCGCGTACTTGCGCAGGTGGAAGATCCACGTCGTCGGGTCTTTCTGCTCCCATTTCTCCGCGACGCCCGGCGTCACTGCCCCGTCGCCATTCGTGACCGTCAGGCCCTCGAAGAGATCGCGCCCGAGATTCGCCGCGCCGACGGATTCGACGAGCGCCGGATCGAGCGTCTCGACTTCCGAGCCGTTGTTGCGCACGAGTTCCTGCTTCGCGGCAAGCGTGACGCCCTGCGGCACGATGGCGGCCACGGCCGGCAGCGACAGCGCGCCCACTGCGAGCGTCATGCTGGCGGCGGCCAGCGCCGTGCGGTTGAAGGGCGTGAGAGCGGCGAATGACTTCATCGGGTTCCTCCTGATTGTCTCGTTCTATTACTTGTTGTGGATGCTTCGCGTGCCGCCTGACTTATCGCATTCAGGCGAAACGGACGACAGCCGGCTGTTTGGCTGCCTAACGACCTATGCCTGCGAATGGCCGTCCGGAAGTTATCGTGGCGGCTTTGAAGCGTCTCGCGGCTGGGCGCGAGTATTTCGCATGAACAAGGCGGATGCCACCTACCCCAACCGAAACATGACCAAATTTTTCGAATATTCGTCCGGTCAGGCGATAACGATGGCTGACTTCGCGCAGAAGGCCGGCGCACGGGGTCATTGCGCCGGCCAAATGCAGTCGATGACGACGCGTCACGCCCCGTTGCCGAACAGCCGCTCGGCGCGCGCGCGCAGTTCCTCGGGTGACACGTCTTCCTTGTGCGTTGCAATCCACCACATATGCCCGAACGGATCGCGCAGCTTGCCGCCACGGTCACCATAGAACTGGTCTTCGACCGCACGAATGATGGTCGCGCCTTCATCGAGTGCGCGCTGCACGACGGCATCGACATCGTCGACGTACAGATGCAGCATCACCGGCGTGCCGCCGACAGCGAGCGGCCCTTTCACGCCCATCTCGGGATATTCGTCGCTCAGATAGAAAGGACTGCCGCCGATCAGCAATTCCGCGTGCCCGATGCGTCCGCCCGGGTCCTGCATGCTGAACACTTCGGTGGCGCCGAACGCCTTCTTGTAAAAGTCGATGGCCGCGACGCCGCCCGCCACCGCGATATACGGAATGACGCCGTGACGTCCTTCGGGGATGGGATCGACTTGTGCATTCATGTGTGCCTCCTGATTCGGCAAGGGTTGAGCGTGCGGACAGGGCTGCGTCGCGCCGCTGCCGTCATGTTGCCGCTTTTGGCGGGGCGCGGCAAAGTGCCGGTTTGCCTCATACTGCGGGTTCGCAGCACCCATTTACATCCTTCAACACGGAGCACACATGCACGATCTGAAAGGTAAATCGGTTCTCATCACCGGCGCGAGCACGGGCATCGGCGCGGCGGCGGCACGCGCGTTCGGGCAGTACGGCGCGAATGTCGCAGTGCACTACAACAACTCGAAGGACAAGGCCGAGGAAGTCGCGAAGGACGTGCGCGCGCTCGGGGTCTCGGCGATTACGGTCGGCGCGGACGTGCGCGATTCGAAAGCCATCGACGCGGCTGTCGCGGCCACTGTCGAGGCTTTCGGCAAGATCGACGTGCTCATCAACAACGCGGGCAGCCTCGTGAAGCGCGAGCCGATCGCGTCCGTCACCGACGAGCTTTTCGACGAGATCATGCACATCAACGCGCGTTCGGTCGTGGCGTTCACGCGCGCCGCGCTGCCGTCGCTGCGCGAGGGCGGCGGCGGCTCGATCATCAACGTGACGTCTGTTGCGGCGCGCAACGGCGGCGGGCCGGGCGCGCTGCTTTACGCCGCATCGAAGGGTTTCGTCAGCACGATCACGAAGGGCATGGCGAAGGAACTCGTCGCGGACCGCATCCGCGTGAACGCCGTCGCACCCGGCGTCATCGAGACGCCGTTTCACGAGCGCTTTACCACGCCGGAGCAACTGGACGCGTTCCGCAAAGCCATTCCGATGGGTTTCGTCGGCGAGCCGGACGATTGCAGCGGCGCGTTCCTCTATCTCGCGTCGGAGGCGATGTCGCGCTACGTGACAGGCCAGATCATCGACGTGAACGGCGGGCAATTGATGCCGTGATCGTGGTATAAGCGCTAACCCATTGTCGAGGAAGGAGAACGCAGGAGATGCCGTTGAATCAGCAACATCGCTTTCGATCCCTCGCGCTGACGGCCATGGCCGCCGCCGCGTTCAGCGTGGCCGGCTTCGTCGAAAGCACGCCCGCTCATGCCAAGGCGCCGCAGGCGCAGCCCCAGGTACTGACCGCCTCGGCGGTCGCCGTCGCCGACAAGTACGCCGCCGACACCGCCGCGCAGATCTTCAAGCAAGGCGGCAACGCCGTCGATGCCGCCGTGGCCATCGCGTTCTCCCTGGCGGTCACGTATCCGGAAGCAGGCAATATCGGCGGGGGCGGATTCATGACTCTGTACGTGGACCATCGCCCGTACTTCCTCGACTATCGCGAACGCGCGCCGATGACCGCGACGCGCAACATGTATCTCGACGACAAGGGCGAAGTCATCAAGGGCATGAGCCTTTACGGGCATCGCGCGGTGGGCGTGCCGGGCACCGTCGACGGCATGTGGGAAGCGCAGAAGCGCTTCGGCAAGCTCAAGTGGAAGCAGGTGCTCGCGCCGGCGATCAAGTACGCGGCGGAGGGCTTCGTCGTCGACGATCAGCTCATCGAGCGGCGCGACCGCGCATCGAAGGAATTCGCCGGCAAGACGAATTTCGATCTCTACTTCGGCAGCATGAAGGCGGGTCAGGTCTTCAAGCAGCCCGACCTCGCGGACACCTTGCAGCGCATTGCCGACAAGGGCTCGAAGGGCTTCTATGAAGGCAAGACCGCTGAACTGATCGCCACGTCGATGACCGGTCACGGGCTCATCACCGCACGCGATCTGAAGGAATACAAGGCCGTCTGGCGGCAACCGGTCGTGGCGAGCTGGAACGGCTATCGCGTGATCACCGCGCCGCCGCCGAGTTCGGGCGGCATCGGCCTCGTGCAGTTGCTGAAGATGAAAGCGGACCTGAAGGACAAGTTCGAAGGCGTGCCGCTCGACTCCGCGCAGTACATCCATCTCGTCGCGGAAATCGAAAAGCGCGTGTTCGCCGACCGTGCGCAATATCTCGGCGATCCGGACTTCTACAAGGTGCCGGTCGCGCAACTGACCGACGACGACTACATCCTCAAGCGCGCGCAGGAGGTCAACCCGGATGCGCCGTCGGACACGAAGAGCGTGCAGCCGGGCCTCGGCACGTCGATGCCGGAGAAGGCCGAGACGACGCACTTTTCGGTGGTCGACAAGTGGGGCAACGCCGTGTCGAACACGTACACGATCAACGGCTACTTCGGTTCGGGCGTGGTCGCGGAAGGCACGGGCGTCGTGCTGAACGACGAGATGGACGACTTCTCCGCGAAGCCGGGCGTCGCGAACATGTTCGGCGTGGTGGGCAGCGATGCGAACGCCATCGCGCCGCGCAAACGCCCCCTCTCGTCAATGACGCCAACGATCCTCACCAGGGACGACAAGGTCGCGATGGTGATCGGCACGCCGGGCGGCTCGCGCATCTTCACGTCGATTTTCCAGGTGCTGTCGAACGTCTACGACTTCAAGATGCCGCTCGCCGATGCCGTGGGCGCCACGCGCTTTCACCATCAATTGCTGCCGCCGAACACGATTTACCAGGAGCCGTATCATCAGCTCGACGCGGAAGTCGTGAAGGAACTGGAAGCAAAGGGCTATACGTTCTCGATGCAAGGCTTCAATGGCGATATCCAGGCCATTCGCATCGACGATACGACGCCCGAGCCGATGTCCGATCCGCGTGGACGCGGCGTATCGCAAGTCATCCGCTAAACCGCCTTGCCGGACTAGGCGTTTGCCCTAGTCCGGTGCTCGCTTCGATTGCACACACGTCCGCCCTGCGTGGCTTCTCAGAAATATAAGAATGCTCGCATGGGCGGAATGTTTTTCACGGGATTGGACCGCGTATCCCGTTCACCTAGTCTTTGCCTGACCGAGTGCAGCCTTTCTGGCGATGCATGCGGCCCACATCAAGAAAATCATACGAGACGACCCTGACGACGGACCCGCCGTGCGCGCACGGCTATCCGTTTCAGCGTGCTGATAAAGGAGCAGCTCATCATGTTGGAATCCCCCGCCCGGCAGCTTGGCGATATCTCTTCCACTGATCAGGCAGACGCGGTTCAGCCGGCGCACGACGGCTTTATCGACCGTTATTTCGGCATTTCGCAATCCGGCAGCACGCAGAAGCGCGAAGTCGTCGCCGGCGTGACGACGTTCCTCGCGATGGTCTATTCCGTGTTCGTCGTGCCGGGCATGCTCGGCAAGGCGGGTTTCGATACGAGCGCCGTGTTCGTCGCTGTGTGCCTGACGACCGCGTTCGGCTCGCTGCTGATGGGCGTGTGGGCGCGCTTGCCGATCGCGATTGGCTGCGCGATCTCGCTGACCGCGTTCACGGCGTTCGGCCTCGTGCTCGGCAAGGGACTGTCGCCCGCTGTCGCGCTGGGCGCGGTGTTCCTGATGGGCGTCGTCTTCACCGCGATCTCCGTGACCGGCGTGCGCTCGTGGATTCTTCGCAACCTGCCGACGGGCGTCGCGCATGGGACGGGCATCGGCATCGGCTTGTTCCTGCTGCTGATCGCATCGAACGATGTGGGGCTGATCGTGAAGAATCCCGCGCCCGGCATGCCGGTGTCGCTCGGGCACATCACGGCATTTCCGGTGCTGATGTCCGTGCTCGGCCTCGCCGCGATCTTCGGTCTCGAGCGCCGGCGCGTGCCGGGCGGCATTCTGCTCGTGGTGGTCGGCTTGTCGGCCATCGGACTCGCGTTCGATCCGTCGGTGCGCTTTCATGGCGTGTTCGCGCTGCCGTCGCTGTCCGCGCCGGGGCATGCGTCGCTGATCGGCGCGATGGACATCAAGGGCGCGCTGTCGATGGCGGTCCTGCCGAGCGTCCTCGCGCTGGTGATGACCGCCGTGTTCGACGCGACCGGCACGATCCGCGCCGTCGCGGGCCAGGCCGGGCAGATCGACGGGAACGGGCGCATCGTGAACGGCGGCCGCGCGCTGACCGCGGATTCGCTCAGTTCGATTTTCTCGGCTTGCTTCGGCGGTGCGCCGGCGGCGGCGTATATCGAATCGTCGGTCGGCGTGGCGGCGGGCGCGAAGACGGGCCTGGCGGCCAGTGTCGTCGGCGCGCTGTTTCTCGCGGTGATGTTCCTGTCGCCGCTCGCGAGCCTCGTGCCTTCCTACGCGACGGCGCCCGCGCTAATGTACGTCGGGCTGCTGATGCTCGGCAACGTCGCCAAGCTGCATATGGACGATACCGTCGACACGATGTCCGGGCTCGTATGCGCGGTGTTCATCGTGCTGACGGCGAATATCGTCACCGGGATCATGCTCGGCTTTTGCACGCTGGTCATTGGGCGGCTCGTTGCGGGCGAATTCCGGAAGCTGAATGTGGGGACTGTGGCGATCGCGGTGGTGCTGGCAGTGTTTTATCTGGGCGGGTGGGCAATTTGACGGGCTTGCATCTGCAAACGGCGCGCTTTTGCGAAAGCGCGCCGTTTGTGGTCCTAGTGACTCGGCCTCAAACCTCTCCGGTCGAATAGCAAAGCTGCGCATACTCAATCGACATTCAAAAGCATTCGCCAAACAACAATGTATGGTCAGCCTAGTTTCTGCAACCTCGATCTGTGACCTAAGATAAAAGGGCTTGCGCAAATGTATCCGGGCTCGAAATGGGCGCGGATCAGAGCGCCCGGCCCTCGATGAGAAGCCGCACCCAACTGTCCTTAAAAAGCCCTCAGTCTGCAGGACTGGATTGTTTTTCAGATTTTCAGTCGGGGCCGTGAGCCGTTTATCTTTATCACGGGTCAGTGGTCGCAAAAGCAGGCGGGAAAGCTCTCAGGCGATGGCCGGTTGTGCCCGGTACACGCCACCCTTGGCCAGAATCGCCCAAACGATTCTGGCCATTTTGTTGGCGAGTGCGCAGGCAACGACATTGCTGTGACGACGTAGCAGCAACGCTTGCAGCCAGCGACCCAGCGCATCGGTTCGTCTATCGGCATAACGCATCACCGCGCGCGCGCCTTGCACGAGCAGGCAGCGCAACTGCTTGTTGCCGCGCTTCGAGATGCCCAGCAGGGTCGCTCGGCCGCCAGTCGAATGTTGGCGCGGAACCAGCCCCAAAGACGCCGCGAAGTCTCGGCCACATTTGAACGCGCGTGCGTCGCCGGCCATGGCGAGCAAGCTGCTGGCGGTGATCGGGCCGATTCCAGGAATGGTGAGCAGGCGTTGGCCGGCTTCGTCTTCGCTCGTCTGCCGCTTGATCTGGGTCTCCAACTCGGCGATCTCGCCACCCAACTGTGCGTAACGTTGATGCAGGCGAAGCAACAAGGCCACCAGCACGGGCGGCAGTGCATGCACAGGATCATCGAGTAGGACCGGCAAGCGCGTGATGGCCAGTGCGCCGACAGGCAGATCGATCCCGAATTCGAGCAGGAAAGCGTGGATTTGATTGCTGGTTGCCGTGCGTTCAGCGACAAGCGATTCGCGCACGCGATGCAGCGCAAGCAGAGTCTGTTGCTCGGCGGTCTTGATTGCGACAAAACGCATGGAAGGACGCGAGGCAGCTTCGCAGATCGCTTCAGCATCGTCAAAGTCGGTCTTGCTGCCTTTGACGAATGGCCTGACGAACTGCGGTGCGATCAAGCGAACCTGATGTCCATATGACTGACATTTGCGTGCCAGCCAATGCGCGCCCGCGCAAGCTTCCATTGCCAAGACGGCGACCGGACAGGTCGCCAGGCACCCGTAGAGTTGCTTGCGCGTCATCTTCTTGCGCCAAACCTGCGTGCCGCGTGCGTCCTGCGCATGCAAAAAGAAGCAGTGCTTGCCCAGATCAATGCCGATAAGCGTAGTGTTCGCCATGATGGCCTCCAAAAAAGGAAATGGCCCGATCAGCGTATGCCAATCGGGCCATCTCGGTCAGGCTGACCATCTCATTAAGCCCCCGAAAGCATCAGCTTCCGGGGGCTTTGTCCAATACTGCTTGAAACTGCTAAACCGCCTGACCGGGCGTATGACGCAGCTTACTTGCGGCGATACGATTCAACGAGAATTTCGCAGTTTTGCAGGTGCAGTTGAAGCGCACGGTTCCACTCGCGAAGCACTGCAGCCTTGGCTGCGCGCACCCACGAACCGAACGAAACGAGGACGGATTGTTGAGCGGTGGTTTTCATGAGCGTGTCTCAGGGTAAGTAGCTAGGGGATAACCCTAACTATACGCTTTTCATGCTGCATTGCAACCAGTTGTCAAAAAAGCTACAGCGTTTGCTGAAAAGACACCGGTCAGTTTTGCCGCCGCTCACGGCACGAGCAAGTCTCCCTTGCGCGCCGCGCCCTCGCCTGCGATCCGCGCGACCAGCATTCCTGCCGTGGCAAAGCGCGTCCAGTGCCGCGCGTAAAGCACACCGTCCGTCTTGGCGATGAGCGGCACGAGCCGGTCGTCGAACGGATCGAGGACTTCAGCGATGGTCTCGCCCGCGCGGACGCTGTCGCCCACGTCGCGGAGATGCAAAATCACGCCCGACGATGGCGATTCCACGTAATCGCATCCGGCGAGCGGCGTCGCGGGATGGCGCAACGGAGGCGGCTCGGGCGCATCGCCGGAGATGAAGCCCGCGTGGGTCAGGTAATCGACGATCGCCTGCGCGTCGCGACTTGCCGTTTCGTGCGATACGTCGCGCACGCCGCGCAATTCGAGCGTGACGGGCGTGAGCCCCAGCGGAATCGGGAAGCGCCCGTTGAACGCGCAGCGCAGATAGCGCCACGCCGACGCGCACGCTTCGTCGAACGGCTCGCCGCCCGAAACGTCCGCGAGCAATTGCGCCTCGCTACCGAGATAACGCGCGAGCGGCTCGATCGACGGCCACGCTTGCGGCGTCGTGTAGAGATGCGGCACGGCTTCCCAGTCGCAATGCAGGTCGATGACGAGGTCCGCGTCGCAGGCAAGCCGCATCAGCGCGATGCGTTGCGATTCGAGTTCCGTCGTGCCTTCGTATGCCGCGAGATGATTCCGCAGCGCGGCGCGGATGAGGCTGGCGTTGTGCGCGGCGTCGGCGGTGAGACGGCCATCGAGCTGCATCGCGAGTGCCGGGCCGGGATTGGGAAAGCGGCGATTGAAGTCGTGTCCGGAGCGCATGTCGAAACGCCCCATGTGCGTGCCGAACCAATGCTGATTGAGACCGGCCGGATTCGCGACCGGCACGAGCACGATGCGCGCGTTCAGCCTGCCCGCCGCTTCGAGTTCCGCGAACCGCCGCTTGAGCAGCCACGCGACGACGATGCCCGGCAGTTCGTCCGCGTGCAGCGATGCCTGGATAGTGACCTTCGGCGCGGCGTCGTCGTCCGGTCCGAACCGATAGCTCGTGATCGCCCGCTCGGTGCCGAGCGACGCACCGACGAGCGGATGGCTGTGTACCTGCATCGGCGAAAATCCCCATGAAACTCGCGTGAGAAACAAGAAAGGCACCGCAAGCGATGCCTTTCCGTGATTGCGTCGGTGCGCTGCGCAGCGATTACTGGATGGAGACGTCCGTCTCGAAGTACTTCGCCATGATGCGCTTGAACGTGCCGTTCTTCTTCAACTCGCCGAAGGCATCGTTCAAGCCCTTCTGCAAGTCCGCGTCGCCCTTGCGCAGGCCGATGGCCGTGCCTGGACCGATGATCGCCTTGTCTTCGACGATCGGCCCGACGAGCGCGAACGGCTTTCCTTGCGGCTTCTTCAGAAAGCCGATGGCGGCTTGCGCGGCGTCGGTGAACATCGCGTCGATACGGCCCGCGACGAGGTCCGACTCCACCTGCTCCTGATCGCCATACGCGACCACCTGCACGCCCTGCGCTTCCCACTTTGCCTTCGCGTAGCGTTCCTGCACCGTGCCCTGCTCGACGCCGACGCGCTTGCCCTTCAGCGCCTGCGCCGTCGGCAGGATGCCGGAGCCGGCGCGAGCGACGAGTTGCGCGTGGGTATCGTAGAGCGGGACCGTGAAATCGATCTGCTTCAGACGCTCTTCGGTGATGCCCATGTCGGACAGCACGGCGTCGAACTTGCGGGCCTTGAGGCCAGGAATCATGCCGTCGAAATTGTTCTCGACCCACACGCACTTGACTTTCATCTGCGCGCACAGCGCATTGCCCAGGTCGATATCGAAACCGACCAGCTTGCCGTCCGCCTGCTTCGATTCGAACGGCGGATACGACGGATCGACGGCAAAGCGGATCTGCGTGATTTCCCTGGCATGCGCGGCGAACGACGTGGCGGCGACGGCGGCGAGCATCGCGCGCACGGCGAACGATGCAGTCTTGCTGACGAACTTCTGTTGCGACATTCCGATCCTTCGATACTTGCTGTTAATGCTGGCGCGCCGAGCCGGCAGCGGGCGCGCAGTGGAGCCCTTGCGGGAAAACCCTGAAGTGTAACAAAACGGCACGCCGGCGAGCGGGCGTCAAAGCGCGTCAAGGGACCACGGAGAGGAACAGGAACGCCGCGAAAATCACCAGATGCACGACGCCCTGAAGCACCGTCGATCTCCCGGTGCCGAGCGTGATGACCGACAGGAGCAGCGTGAGCGCGAGCAGCGTGATTTCCTTCGGCTCGAGGCCAAGCGAAATGGGCTGGCCGATGGCGATCGACACGACGGCCACCGCCGGTATCGTCAGGCCGATGCTCGCCAGCGCGGAGCCGAGCGCGAGATTCAGGCTCGTCTGGATGCGGTCGAGCCGAGCCGCCCGCACCGCCGCGAGTCCCTCGGGCAGCAGCACCAGCGCCGCGATCACCACGCCGACCACCGCCTCCGGCGCGCCCGCCGCCTCGACGGCCGCCTCGACCGCCGGGGACAGCAGCTTCGCCAGCCCGACGACCGCCACGAGCGAGACCACCAGCAAGGCGAGCGCGAACCACGCTTCGCCGCTCGTCGGCGGCGGCGCGTGCGAGGCCTCGTCCTCGTCGACGATGGTTTTGGCGGCGGCGGGCAGGAAGTAATCGCGATGCCGGATCGTCTGCACGAACACGTAGACCACGTACAGCACGAGCGAAATGACGCCCACGAAAACCAGTTGCGAAGTCGACAGCGCCGGACCCACGACCGTGCTCGTGAAGTTCGGCAGCACGAGCGTCAGCACCGACAGCGCGCAGAGATTTGCGAGCGCCGCGCTTGCGCCCTGCAACTGAAAGTCCTGCACGTGATGCCGCAGGCCGCCGACGAGCAGGCACATTCCGACGATTCCGCAACAGCAAATCATGATCGCGGCGAACACGGTGTCGCGCGGCAGGGCGGCTTTCTCCGGGCCGCCGGAAAGCATCACGGAGACGATCAGCGCGACTTCGATCACCGTCACGGCGATCGCCAGCACCAGCGTGCCGAACGGCTCCCCGACGCGATGCGCGACCACTTCGGCGTGATGCACCGCTGCGAACACCGCGAGCGCGAGTGCAATCGCGGACAGGCCGGTCGCCAGCGCGTTATGGACAAACGCTGCGCCGGCGAGCACGACGATCGCGGCGATCGGCGCGAGGGTGGTCCAGTTGAGCTTGTTTTTCATCGGCGTTCCGGGGGAATCGGTGGAGGGGATGGTCGGTACATGACCCGGGGCGAGCCGGTGAAACAATCCGACCCGCCCGCGCTGTGAGCGTGCGATGAAAGCGCTGCGGCAAAGGCCCGCCTGCCATCGGCATAATAGCCGCCGGATGCGGCCGGCGCGGTTGCGCGGTTGAATTTCCCGTCTTCCAACCGCAGATTCCGCATTTGCCGGACAATACGTCCGCTTGCATCGCTCGACGCACCAATCCTGCAGGAGGAACCGAGACTTCATGCTCGTCGCCCCGAAACCCGAGAACGAATCGACCCGCCTCGCCACGCTCCGTACGCTGCGTATTCTCGACACGCCGCCTGAAGAACGCTTCGACCGGCTCACCCGCCTCGCGCGGCATCTGTTCGACGTGCCCATCGCGCTCGTGAGCCTGATCGACGAGAACCGCCAGTGGTTCAAGTCGTGTACCGGCCTGGAAGCACGCGAGACACCGCGCGATGTTTCGTTCTGCTCGCACGCCATCCTGCAGGACGACCTGCTGATGATTCCCGACGCCCGCGCCGACAGCCGCTTTTGCGACAATCCGCTGGTCGTCGGCGAGCCGAATATCCGCTTCTATGCGGGCCAGCCGCTCACGGTGCCCAACGGCGCGCGGCTCGGCACGCTATGCCTGATCGATCGACGCCCGCGCACGCTCGACGCGGAGCAGCGCGGACTGCTGCTCGACCTCGCGCGCATCGCGGAACAGGAACTGGCGGCGATCGAACTCGCCACCGTCGACGACCTCACGCTGATTCCGAACCGTCGCGGCTTCGAGGCGCTCGCGCAACATGCGCTCAACGTCTGCAAGCGCATGGGGCATCGCGCATCGCTGCTGTTCTTCGATCTCGACGGCTTCAAGCAGATCAACGACAGCTACGGCCACGCCGAAGGCGACCGCGCGCTCGCGACTTTCGCCGCCGCGCTGCGCAACTCGTTTCGCCAGACCGATGTGATCGGCCGGCTCGGCGGCGACGAATTCGTCGCGCTCCTGACCGATGCCGGCGACGACGAAACGAGCAGCGCGCTCGATCGCCTGCGCGCGACGCTCGCCGGTCACGAAGCGGCGGCGGAGCGTGGCTACGACATCCGCTTCAGCGTCGGACAGACGCAGTACGATCCCGCGCGGCATGCGACGGTCATCGATCTGCTCGCGGCGAGCGACAGTCAGATGTACGCGCACAAGATGGCGCAGAAAAAAGGCCTGCGGCATTGATGCGCGCAGGCCGGCGATGAGACGCGGACAGTACGGGCCCGGTCAGGACTCCAGTTGCGCGTTCAGCGTGATTTGGGCGTTGCCGGCGAACAGTTTCGAAACCGGGCAGCCTTCCTTGGCGGCTTGCGCGGCCTTGTCGAACGCGGCTTTGTCGGCGCCGGGAATCTTCGCCTTCAGATCGAGCTGACACGATGTGATCGTGAAGCCTTCGCCGTCTTTCTCGAGCGTGACCGTCGACTTCGTTTCCAGGCTTTCGGCTTTCATGCCCGCCTGCTCGAGTTGCAGCGAGAGCGCCATCGTGAAGCAGCCGGCATGCGCCGCGCCGATCAGTTCTTCGGGATTGGTGCCCGGCCCTTCTTCGAAGCGCGACTTGAACCCGTACGGCGCGTCATTCAGCACGCCGGTCTGTGTCGAGATGAATCCCTTGCCGTCCTTGATGCCGCCGCTCCATTTTGCCGATGCAGTCTTTTGCACGAGAGTTCTCCATGAGAGATGAGATTGCGATGACCGGCCTTGCCGGCCGAGCTACTGCGTCAGCAGCGCGGACTCATTGCACGCACCGTGCCCGGCGCCGATGACGCGATGCCTCGCGTTCATCGTAGCGGATCGCACCCGCCGATGCAGCGCCCGCGTCGCGGACCCGGTGCCTGAGATTTTTGCGCCGATGGTCAAAGCCCGCCGATTCCCTTAGCATCCTCGCCGGATGTTCGACCGCAAACGAAGGAACACATGACACGCACTGCACGCAAAGAGGCCGCGTAGGATGGGGCCGCCAACCGAACGCATCGCGGAAGACAAGGCGTTGCCCGAAAGCGTCGACGTGGTCGTCGTCGGGGGCGGCATCATCGGAATCAGCACGGCGCGCTTTCTCGCGGAGAAGGGCTTGTCGGTCGCCGTCTGCGAGAAAGGACATATCGCCGGCGAGCAGTCGAGCCGCAACTGGGGCTGGTGCCGCGCGACGCATCGCGATTTGCGCGAACTCGAACTGAGCCTCGAAAGCCTGAAGCTGTGGCGACGCATGGACGCCGATCTCGGCATCGACAGTGGCTATCGCGAATGCGGCATCCTCTACGCCGCCGACGACGCCCGCGCCCTCGCCGGTCACGAAGCCTGGCTGGCCCGCGCCGTCGCCAAAGTGGGCCGCGACGGTATCGATTCGCGCATCGTGTCGCCCGACGAAACCGCCGCGCTGATGCCCGGCGCGGCGCGCCGATTCGCGGGCGGCATCTACACGCCGAGCGATGGCCGCGCCGAACCGCAACGCGCCGTGCCCGCGATGGCCGCGGCGCTGCGCCAGCGCGGCGTCAAGATCGCGATGCCGTGCGCGGTGCGCGGCGTCGAAACAAGCGGCGGTGCGGTAAGCGCGGTGGTGACCGAACACGGCCGGATTCGCTGCCAGAGCGTGGTCGTCGCGGGCGGAGCATGGACGCGTCTCTTCGCAGGCAATCTTGGCGTGGACGTGCCGCAACTGATGGTGCGCTCGTCGGTCATGCGCACCGCTCCGCTTCCCGGCGGGCCCGAAGTCAGCGCGTGCAATCAGGCGCTGGGGTATCGCAAGCGGATGGATGGCGGATACACCCTCGCCAATGCCTTTCGGAGTTATAGCGACATCACGCCCGACAGTTTCCGGCTCTTTACCAAATTCCTTCCCGCGCTCAAAAGCCAGTTCGGCTCGATCAAGCTCAGTTTCAACGCGCGCTTTTTCGAAGAACTGCGGCGTCCGCGCCGCTGGCCGCTCGATCAGCCGACGGTCTTCGAAACCGTCCGCACGCTCGATCCCGCGCCTGTCGAAGCGTTCAACGACACCGCGCTTGCCGAGTTCCGCGCGATCTTCCCATCGCTCGCGCCGGTCGCGGTGGAGCAGGCTTGGGCAGGCTATATCGACGTGACGCCCGACGCGGTGCCCGTCATTTCCGGCGTCGAGCGCACGCACGGGCTGTTCATCGCAACGGGATTCTCAGGGCATGGCTTCGGCATCGGGCCGGGCGCGGGCAAGCTGATGGCCGACCTCGTCGCCAACGATGCGCCCTTCGTGGATCCGCATGCGTTCCGCCTGTCGCGCTTCTTCGACGGCAGCCGCATCGAACTGGACGGCGGCTTCTGAGCGCATCGGACGATGCGGCGCGGCGCCAGGCGGCGCGCTAACATACCGGTTTTGCGGCCAGCGCATGCGCGCTGGCTGCCGCAATCATCGCTAGAGGCTTTCATGGCATCCACGCCGCTGTTGTATGTCGACGTCTGGTCGGACTTCGTGTGTCCTTTCTGCTATCTGGAAACGCCGGTGCTCGACCAGTTGCGCAACGCCTACGGCGACGCCGTCGAGGTTCGCTGGCATGCGTTCGAGCTGCGCCCCGAACCCGCGCCGCTGCTCGATCCGAACAGCGACACGATTCACGAGGCATGGGAAAAATCGGTGCGTCCGCTCGCCGAAGAACGCGGGCTGTTGATGCGCCTGCCGTCCGTCGCGCCGCGCAGCCGCAAGGCGTTCGAAACGGTTTTGTTCGCGCGTGAGTCCGGCCGATACGACCTCGTGCATCGCGCCATCTTCAAGGCTTACTTCGAGGAAGGCATCGATATCGGCGATCAGGATGCACTCATCGACATCGCCGCGACCTGCGGCATCGACCCGGAACTGCTGGAAGAATCGCTCGACGACGGCACCTACACCGATCTCGTCATCGAAGACGAAGAGTTCGCGAAGCAACTCGGCATCAGCGGCGTGCCGTTCGCCGTGCTGTCGCGCGAACCGGCGCCGGGCCAGGAACCGCCGCCGCCGATCGCACTGCGCGGCGCCGCGCCGATTCAGCACTACGAAGCCGCAATCGAGCGGCTGTTCCCGGACGGTTTCCCGGGAAGCTGACATCGGCGCGCGCAGCCGTCTAGCTGTGCTCCGCCATGAACGACTTCAGCGCGATGCGCTGCGAAGCATCCAGCGCTTCGAACTCGAGCCCGTAGGCCGCGCCCGGCGCGCCTGACTCCGCCGGGCCGACGTGACGCACGATCGCGGTCGTATCGATTTCGACATCGACGCCATCGGTGCAGAACCGGAACGAAAGTTTCAGGCGGTCCCCGGCGCGCGCAGTCGCGGTTGGCACCGACAGCGACATGCCGTACGGGCTGATATCGGCGACGCGGCCGAGTTGCGGCACCGCGCTCGCTACCGCTTCCGTCGAAAAGCGCGCACCGAGGCAGGTCGGAAGCCGCGCGAACTTGCGCGCCCGCAAGCGGCGGATCGCGCCCGGCGCCGATAACACCACGTAGTTGAAGGGCTCGCGGCTGGTTGCATCGACGGTGCAGGCGAAGCGGAACACGCCCCGTCCGGTCAGCGCGACGAGATCGACCTGTTCGCCGCGCGTCAGTTCGAGCGGATCGGAACCAGCCATGACCGGCTGCGTGACGAAAAGCGACCGTTCGCCGTTGCGACGCGGATTCGAGAAGCCGATTACGCGGCTCGCGTACATCGCGGACCCGGAGATGCTGGCGCCGCGCAAGCCGACGCGTCCGCCAATGGCGAGACTCATGTCCTCGAGTGTCGGCGCTCCATCGGCGGCTGTTTCAATGGCGGCGGAAGCGCGCGTCACTTCAAGCGACGGACGATGCGGCTCGAAATGACGATAAAGGAAAGCGCGCACGGCTTCGTCCGGGACGACGGTGCCGCTATCGAACAGCACCGCGCCATCGGGCGCGAGGATCGGCCATTCGAGCGGCGCTTTCAGCGGGATATCGGCTGCATTCAGACGGACGAGAGCCGGTCGTTTCTCAGAGACGGAGTCCGCGAGCATTTGGTCAGAATATTCTTAAGTGTTTGGTGCAATCCTCTTAGTTGCTCGCTCGCCCGTCAAGTGTTTTCGGAAATCATTACATATCGGGACGGAACGTCTTCGAATTTCGGTTATTGATACCGCGCTCCCGGTTGCGCGGCGCAATGTTATGCGCATAAAAGCTAAAGGGTCTGCGCCGAGTATGTGTCGCACTGGCGAACGTCGCCGGACGACAGTCCGCGCTTTAACCATCGCTGTCGCTGCGCGCTCGTCCCGTGCGTGAACGCCTCCGGCACGACGCGCCCCTGCGTCTGTTGCTGCAAGCGGTCATCGCCGATTGCAGCCGCCGCATTCAGGCCTTGCTCGAAATCGCCCGGCTCGATCAGCTTCGCGTTCTGCTGCTGCGCGACCGCCGCCCAAACGCCCGCAAAGCAATCCGCCTGTAACTCGACTCGCACCGACAACGCATTCGCCTGCTCACGCGACATCCGGGAGCGAGCGCGATCGACCTTGTCGGAGACGCCGAGCACGTTTTGCACGTGATGCCCCACTTCATGCGCGATCACGTACGCCTGCGCGAAGTCTCCGCTCGCGCCGAAGCGGTCGCGCAGTTCGCGATAGAAAGAAAGATCGATGTACACGTTGCGGTCCGCCGGACAGTAGAACGGGCCCATGGCGGCCTGCCCTGTTCCGCAGGCGGTCTGCGTGCCGCCCGAGAAGAGCACGAGCTTCGGCGCCGGATAGTCCTGATTGAACTCCGTGCGGAAGATGTGCTGCCAGGTGCGCTCCGTATTGCCGAGCACGCGGCGCACGAACACAGCGCCGGCATCGTGAGCCGGTTCCGCATTGCTTGGCGCGGCCTGACGTTGCGGCGCATTGCCTTGAAGCACTTGCGCGCCGTTGATGATCGTCATCGGGTTGATGCCGAAAAAGTACGACGCGGCCAGCGCCAGCACGATGGTGCCGATCCCTATCGTTCCCCCGCCGACGCCGAAGCCGCCCGAGCCCCGCCGGTCTTCGACGTTCTGACTTTCACTTTCATCATCGAGGCGCATGTAGGTTCTCCTTGTGTTCGCGCGTCATGCGTTTCTGGAAAGCCAGTATCGTACCCGCGCGCTGCACGGATTCTGCACCGCACGCAGGTGAAACTTCGTCCCCCCATTCCGCTTCAGTGCGTCTGATGCAGTGCGGTCGATTGTCGCGAGAAGCACGTCGCGCACCCGGCGACGCAACGCCGGCCGTCATCTCGAAAACGCATAAATATCAATCGGATAACGCCGCCAACTCGTTGAAACTGCGGCATTTCCGCACAATGCGGCATCTCTGACGCAACGCAACAGTCGTGCATTTTCGGCGCTAAGCTCCGGCCGTGATCAGACGCAATCGTCGCGACACACAACCGGCCAGACCTTTACGAACGGCCGCGTGAATTTCAAAAAGACAAGTCATCATGCACTCGACTCCCGAAGCAATCGATCTGGCGCGGATACAGTTCGCGTTCACCGTATCGTTTCACATCATCTTTCCTGCCCTGAGCATCGGGCTCGCGAGTTTCATCGCCGTGCTCGAAGGCGCGTGGCTCAAAACAGGCAAGCCCGTCTACAAGGAACTCTGCCTGTTCTGGTCGAAGATTTTCGCCGTGGCATTCGGCATGGGCGTGGTGTCGGGCGTCGTCATGGCGTATGAATTCGGCACCAACTGGGGCGGCTTCTCCACCTTCGCCGGTCCCATCACAGGGCCGCTGCTGACCTACGAAGTGATGACCGCGTTCTTCCTCGAAGCGGGCTTTCTCGGCATCATGCTGTTCGGCTGGAACAAGGTCGGCCCGAAGGCGCACTTCGGCGCGACGCTGATGGTCGCCATCGGCACGCTCATTTCGACGTTCTGGATCCTCGCATCCAATAGCTGGATGCAGACGCCGCAAGGCTTTCGCATAGAAGGCGATCATGTCGTGCCGGTCGACTGGTTCGCGATCGTCTTCAATCCGTCGTTCCCGTACCGGCTCGCGCATATGGCGATTGCCGCGTTCATCGTCGCGGCGCTCGTGGTGGCGGCGACGGGCGCATGGCACCTGTTGAAAGGGCGGCGCGACCCGGCGATCAAGAAGACTTTCTCGATGGCGCTGTGGCTGCTGCTCGCGCTGACGCCGCTTCAGGCGCTGGTCGGCGACGCGCACGGCATCAACACGCGGGAGCATCAGCCGGCAAAGATCGCGGCGATCGAAGGCATCTGGGAAACCGAGAAAGGCGGCACCGCGCTGAACCTGTTCGGCATCCCCGACATGGAAGCCGAGACCACGAAGTACGCCGTGCAGATCCCGCATCTCGGCAGCCTGATCCTCACGCATAGCTGGGATGGCGAGATTCGCGGTCTCAAGTCATTTCCGAAGGACGAGCGCCCGAACTCGACGATCGTGTTCTGGAGCTTTCGCGTGATGGCTGGCCTCGGTGTGTTGATGATCGTGATGTCGGTGGCGTCCTGGCTGCTGCATCGCAAGCGCCGGTTGTTCGAGGCACGCTGGTTTCATCGCTTCGTGTTGCTGATGGGCCCGAGCGGTTTCATCACGCTGCTTGCGGGCTGGGTGACGACGGAAGCCGGGCGTCAGCCGTGGGTCGTGTACGGCGTGATGCGCACGGCCGATGCCGTCTCGCCCGTCACCGCGCAGCAAGTGGGCGTGTCGCTGCTGGCGTTCGTGATCGTGTACACGATCGTGTTCGGCACGGGCATCTACTACTTGTTGAAGCTGCTGCGTCAGGGCCCCGCGCTGCCGGGACAGACGCCGCACGAGCCGTCATCGGAAGGCACCGCGCGCCGGCCGCTTTCCTTGCCTACCCAGTCCATCGAAGGAGCGTAACAACATGGACCTGACAGTTGCCTGGGCCGCGATCATCGCATTGGGCCTCTTCATGTACGTGGTGCTCGACGGTTTCGACCTGGGCATCGGCATTCTCTTTCCGTTCTTCCCGGACCAGCACGACCGCGACGTGATGATGAACACCGTCGCGCCCGTCTGGGACGGCAACGAAACGTGGCTCGTGCTCGGCGGCGCAGGGCTTTTTGCCGCCTTTCCGATGGTCTACTCGACTGTCTTGTCGGCGCTCTATCTGCCGCTCGTGCTGATGCTCGTATGCCTGATCTTCCGGGGCGTGTCGTTCGAGATCCGGTCCAAGGCCACCCGCACCCGGCATCTGTGGGACCTTGCGTTCATCGGCGGATCGGCGGGCGCGACGTTCTTTCAGGGCGTGGCGCTCGGCGCGTTCCTCGAAGGCATCCCCGTTGCGGACGGACGCTTCTCCGGCGATGCCTTCGGCTGGTTTACGCCCTTTGCGATGTTCACCGGCGGCGCGCTCGTCGTCACGTACGCGCTGCTCGGCGCTTGCTGGCTGATCGCGAAGACCGAAGGCGAGTTGCAGCGGCGGATGTATCGCGTCGTGTGGCCGCTGACGCTGCTGCAGCTCGCGACGATCGCTGTCGTCAGCGTGTGGACGCCCCTGCTCGATGCGGGCATTGCGTCGCGCTGGTTCGACTCGCCGCTGTTCTACCGGATGCTGCCGGTTCCGGTGCTCGTCGCGGCGTGCGCGTGGGCGATGCGCCGGTCGATCGATTCGCGTCACGAGAAGCGGCCGTTCGCGATGGCGCTCGGCTTCGTGCTGCTCGGTTATGCGGGACTGGTGGCGAGCATTTCGCCGCACGACATCTTTCCGGGCGTGTCGATCTGGGATGCGGCGTCGCCGCGTTCGAGCCAGCTATTTACGATCGTTGGCGCGGCGGTGATCTTGCCGGTGATCGTCGCCTATACGACGCTGGGGTATTGGGTATTCAGAGGAAAGGTGCGCCATGGCGAACATCACTATCACTAAGCGGATGCGCGGCGTTTTCTGGTTCTTTGCGCTTTGGGCCGCTGGCGTCGGCGCAACGATGTTGCTCGCGCTGCCGTTCAAGTTGCTGATTCGGTGGGGGACTGCTGCGGGGTTTTGAGTTGTCGCTGCGAGGGGACGGGCTACCTACGTGTTAATGCAGTAGCCGCGTTCCCGGCGGTGTCGACCAGCGTTTCTGACGCTTTGGCTCCTGCTCCGGTTCGATGCTTTGAACCGCCCACAAATACCGTTGAGTAGAACGAGCCTGACGCAGCCCTGAATCGCCTTCAACGTCAGTCGAGCCGCTTTGCCCAGTAAGAACCGACGCAAAGCAGCACGAAGCGCGACATCATCGACGTGAGCGGGTCGGCCAATCGGACCCTTGCTCACTCATCGCCTAAAACAACCACCCCGCCACCACCCCGCCGATCACACCAAACGCGACCACCGACGCCGCCACGAACGCCAGTACCTTCGGCGGAAACGACCGCCCGAGCATCACCAGCGACGGCACGCTCACCGGCGGCAGCGTCATCAAAAGCGCGCCCGCCGGACCCGTCGCCATGCCGAGCGACAGCATCGCCTGAATGATGGGCACTTCGCCCGCCGTCGGGATCACGAACAGCGTGCCCGCCACCGCGAACGCGATGATCCACAGCGCAGCATTGCCGATATCCGGCCCGATATGCGGAAAGAGCCACGCCCGCGCCGCGCCCAGCAGCAGCACCAGCACGATGTACTCCGGCACGAGCCGCAGCGTCATGCGGCCGAGAATCTTCAGCCAGCGCGTGAATGCCGTGCCCGGATCGTCCTCCTGAACCAGCTTCGACAACGCCTCGCGCGATGCCGCCGCCTGCGCCGGCGTCACCATGCGATTCACCGCGTAGCCAAGGCCGAACACCATCAGCACGCCCAGCACGAGACGCAAACCCGTCCACTGCCAGCCGAGCACGAAGCCCATGAACACCAGCGCCGCCGGGTTCAGCACCGTGTTGCCGAGCCAGAACGCGATGGCCGCGCCAGGGGCCGCCTGCCGCGCCCGCAAGCCCGCGACCACCGGCGCCGCGCAGCACGTGCACATCATGCCCGGCAGAGACATCAGCCCGCCATTCACGACGCTGCCGAAGTTATGCTCGCCGAGCGCACGCGCCACCCAGCGCGGCGGAATCAACGCCTGCACCGCCGATCCGAGCAGCAGACCGAGCACCATCGCCTGCCAGATGGCCTTGCCGTAGGCCATCGCGTAATCGAGCGCAGCCTGCCATGACGGCCCGGGCGCGCTTGCCGACGTGCCCATCAGGATCGACTTGCCGATCGAATGCTGGCTCGCCGCGACGAACGCGCGGTTGTAGTAGGGAAACCATTTGACGTAGCAGAGGCCCGCGACGGCGATCAGCAGGAACACCATCCAGCCGAGCGCGACGCGAGGTTGTCGGAGCGTGGTCATATTTGTTATTTCTGAGTGGAACAAAAAGATTAGCCGAGCACGACGGACGTCTCGGACAACTGCGCGAGCAGCGCCTTCGCCTGGTCGAGGCTGTCGGCGTCGTTCGGACGGAAAAGCATATGCGCCGCCTGGGGCAGTTGCGTGTAGAGCGCGCGGCTGCTGCGGCCATAGGCGGGATCATAGTGCCGGTCGATCAGTTCGGCGAAAAGCTCGGCGCGCGCGCCTTCATCGATCAGCCGATGCCAGTGCCCGACCCGCTCCCGGCTATGCAGCGCGACGAGCTTCGACAACTGCGCCTTGAAAAACTCCGGATCGTCGAAGAGATGCGCGTAGTCCTGCAACAGGAACGCGATACGGTCCTCGCGGCGCGCTTCGACTTCGACACACGCGGCTGCGTGCAGGCTGTCGAGCAGCGAGTCGGGCATCGTGACCGCGCCGATGCGCCGCCCTTCCGCCTCGATGAACACGGGCCGCGCCGGATCGAAGCCGCGCAGCGTCGCGACGAGCGCCGAATCGAATGCTTTCTGCGACGGCTGGTCGTGTCCCGGGAGCGCGCCGAGCAGCGAACCGCGATGCGCCGCCAGTCCTTCGAGGTCCAGCACTTGCGCCCCGGCGTGCCCGAGCGCCTGCAACAGCCGCGTCTTGCCGCTGCCCGTGTGGCCGATCAGCGCGACATAACGAAATCGCGCCGGCAATGTCGTCAGGCGATCCAGCACGTCACGCCGATAGCTCTTGTAGCCGCCTTCGAGCTGACGCGCCTGCCAGCCGATCATGTTGAACCACGTCGTCATCGAGCCGGAACGCTTGCCGCCGCGCCAGCAATAGATCAGCGGGCGCCAGTTGCGCGGGCGGTCGGCGAAGAGCGTATCGAGATGACGCGCGATATTGCGCGCGACCATCGCCGCGCCCACGCGCGTTGCCTCGAACGGCGAGACCTGCTTGTACATCGTGCCGACGATCACCCGCTCCTCGTTCTCGAGCACGGGTGCATTGATAGCGCCGGGAATGTGGTCCTCGGCGAATTCGAGCGGCGTGCGGACATCGACGATTTCGTCGAAGTCGCGGAGGCGATCGATGGAAACGAGCAGGTTTTTCACTGGAAAATCAATGCGAAAGAAGCGGCGGCGAAGCCTGAAATTATCGCACGGCTCACGGTTTCGCTTCAGCGCGCGATTTTGGTCACGCTTTTTGCACGCGATGCAATGCGGTTAAAGTGACAGGATCATCGGTCCAGGGACAAGCGATGAGCTACTACGAGACGATCGGCGCGCGCCGCTACCGCTTCGACGATCTGAAGACGCTGCTCGCCCGCGCAAGTCCGCGGCGTTCCGGCGACGAACTTGCGGGCGTCGCGGCCGCGTCGGAAGAAGAGCGCGTCGCCGCAAAAATGGCGCTCGCGCGGGTGCCGTTGCGCACGTTTCTCGACGAACCGCTGATTCCGTACGAGGACGACGAAGTCACGCGCCTGATCGTCGATACCCACGACGCCGATGCCTTCGCGCCCATCGCGCACCTGACCGTGGGCGAGTTCCGCGAGTGGCTGCTCTCCGATAGCGTCGATACCGCCGCGCTCGAACGCATCAAGATGGGCGTCACGCCGGAAATGGCCGCCGCCGTTTCCAAGCTCATGCGCAATCAGGACCTGATCCTCGCCGCGAAGAAGCGCCCGGTCGTCACGCGCTTTCGCACGACGATCGGCCTGCCGGGGCGGCTTTCGGTGCGCCTGCAGCCGAATCATCCGACCGACGATCCAAAAGGCATCGCGGCTTCCATGCTCGACGGCCTCTTTTACGGCTGCGGCGACGCCGTCATCGGCGTGAATCCGGCCTCCGATTCGCCCGCCGCCATCACCGCGCTGCTCACGATGATGGACGACTTTCGCCAGCGCTACGACGCGCCGATCCAGTCGTGCGTGCTGACCCACGTGACCAATACGATTGCCGCGATCGAGCACGGCGCACCCGTCGATCTCGTGTTTCAGTCGGTCGCGGGCACCGAGCGCGCGAACGCGAGCTTCGGCGTATCGCTCGCGCTGTTGCAGGAAGCGCACGAGGCGGCGAAGTCGCTCGGGCGCGGGACCGTCGGCGACAACGTCATGTACTTCGAAACCGGTCAGGGCAGCGCGTTGTCGGCAAACGCGCATCACGGCGTCGATCAGCAAACCTGCGAGGCGCGCGCCTACGCGGTCGCGCGCCGCTTCGAGCCACTTCTGACGAACACGGTCGTCGGCTTCATTGGCCCGGAATATCTTTACGATGGACGGCAGATCATCCGCGCCGGCCTGGAAGATCACTTCTGCGGCAAGCTGCTCGGCGTGCCGATGGGCTGCGACATCTGTTACACGAATCACGCCGAGGCCGATCAGGACGACATGGACACGCTGCTGACGCTGCTCGGCGTCGCGGGCGTGAACTTCATCATGGGCGTGCCCGGCGCCGACGACGTAATGCTCAACTATCAAAGCACCTCGTTCCACGACGCGCTCTTTATCCGCCGCGCGCTCGATCTCAAGCGCGCGCCTGAATTCGAAGCGTGGCTCGCGCAAATGCGCGTCACCGATACGTGCGGTGAACTGCTTTCCGCGCCAGGCCAACCGCTGCTCGACTGGATCGACACATGATGATCGAAGCGAATCCGTGGGATGCGCTGCGCCGGTTCACGAACGCCCGCATTGCGCTCGGGCGCGCGGGCAGCAGCCTGCCGACCGCGCCGCTGCTCGCCTTCCAGCTCGCCCATGCACAGGCGCGCGACGCGGTGCATCATCCGCTCGATACGGCCGCCCTCGCCGAGGCGATTCGCGCCGCCGGCTTCGATACGCTCGACGCCGCGAGCGCCGCGCCGGATCGCGATCACTACCTGCGCCGGCCGGACCTGGGCCGCGTGCTCGACGATGCCAGCGCAGCACGCCTCGCCGCCCGCGCGTCGCGCTGCGACATTGTGTTCGTCGCCGCCGACGGCCTCTCGGCAATCGCGACGCAGCGCCACGCCGCACCGCTGCTGTCGGCGCTGCGCGCGATGCTCGACGGCTGGTCCATCGGTCCGGTGGTGATCGCGACACAGGCGCGCGTCGCGATTGGCGATGCTATCGGTGAGCTTTTACGGGCGACGATCGTCGTCGTGATGATCGGCGAGCGGCCGGGCCTCAGTTCGCCCGACAGCCTTGGCCTCTACGTTACCTACGCGCCGCACGCCGGACGAAGCGACGCCGAGCGCAACTGCATATCGAACGTGCGGCCCGAGGGACTTGGCTACGACGCCGCCGCGTTCAAGCTGCACTGGCTGTTGCACGAGGCGCGCAGGCTCGAACTGACGGGCGTCGCGCTGAAAGATCACAGCAGCGCGCTGCCGCCGCCCTCTTCCGCGAACGCAAGACGGCTCGACAACGACGCTTAAGTCCGCAGCTTCCGATACACCGTCGTACGCGATACCCCCAACGCACGCGCCGCCGCCGATACGTTGCCGCCGTGCTTGTCGAGCGCCGCCGTGACCGCGCTCACGGCGATATCGGCGAGACGCGCATCGCTTGCGGGCGGCGTCGGCGCATCGTCCAGTTCTTCGAGGAAGTCGCGCGGAAGATGGCCGACGCGAATCTGCGTGTCGTGTTCGTCGAGCATCGCGCAGGCCGTGCGCAGCACGTTGCTCAACTGCCGCAAGTTGCCCGGCCAGCGATGCCGCGCGAACAGCGTGAGCACGTCGTCCGCGATGCCGACGGTGCGGCCCGCGCAGTCATCGCCGGCCAGCAGCCGACCGATGATCGCGCGAAGGTCGGTCCGCTCGCGAAGCGGCGGCAGCGTCACCGATAGCCCGTTGACCCGGTAATAAAGATCTTCGCGAAACGCGCCCGCCGCGACCTGCTCCCGCAGTTTGCGGTTGCTCGCGCAGATCAGCATGAAATCGACCGGCGTTGCGCGCGCCGCGCCGAGCGGTTCGACGACACGCTCCTGCAGGACACGCAGCAGACGGCTTTGCAGCGTGAGCGGCATGTCGCCGATTTCATCGAGAAACAGTGTGCCGCCGTTCGCCTGCGCAATTTTGCCCGTCGCGCCGCGCTTCGCCGCGCCGGTGAATGCGCCCTGCGCGTAGCCGAACAGTTCGGATTCAATCAGAGTCTCCGGCAGCGACGCGCAATTGACCGCGACGAACGGGCCATCGCGACGCGGCGAATCGCGATGAATGGCGCGCGCGAGCATTTCCTTGCCCGCGCCGGTCTCGCCGCCGATGAGTATCGGTATGGGCTTGCCGATCACCTTGCTGACGCGCTCGACGATATCGCGCATGGCCGGATCGCCGGTGCAGAGGTCGAGCAGATGCGACGGCGGCGCAGGCTGCGTGCTGCGCCGAGGCGTGGATGGCGCGCGGCGCGCATCGAACCGCACGCTCGCGAACACGCCGACGCCATTGTGCAATTCGAGCCGGCATGTTTCGCCTGCCCGCGCGGCCAATGCGTCCGCAGTCGCGCCGAACAGCGAGGTCAGCGTCTCCCTACGCAGCCGTCCGAGTTCGACGCCCAGCTGAAACTGCGCGCTGCGGTTCGCACTGAGCAGGCGGCCGCCGGAATCGAAAACGGCGATGCCTTCCATCAACGTGCCGATGAACTCAGGGCGGCTGTGGAAATGGATACGCCAGCCATCGTCGAACGCGCTCCCGATGAGCCGGTTTTCGATCATCTGCCCGGACATCCTGACGAGCGCCATCGTGTGCTGGTGATAGCCGCGCCTGTCGCCGGTCACGTCGAGCACGCCGCTCAGGTTGCCGAGCGGATCGAGAATCGGCACGCTCGAACACGTCAGGAAGTGATTGGCGCGCAGATAGTGCTGGTCGCCGTGCACGGTGATGGCTTCGCGCGCCGCGATGGTCGTGCCGATCGCGTTCGTGCCCTGCAGCGCCTCGCTCCATACCGCGCCCGCCCGCAGCGAGACTTTCTGCGCGCGGGCGAGGAAATCGTCGTCGCCGAGAGAATGGAGGATAAGCCCGCTCGCGTCCGTCAGCGCGATCATGCTGTGCGTATTGGCGATCTGTGCGTACAGCGTTTCCATGACCGGCAACGCATGGGCGAAGAGCGTGTGGCTTTCGTCCAGCCGGAACGCGAGTTCGGGCGTGGACAGCACGGCGTAGTCGGGTCGCATGTCGGCGATGAGGCCGAACGTGGCGGAACGCTCGTGTGCGTGACGGATGACGTCCTGCTGCACGACGTCATGATGCGCCGGCCGCAAAGCCGCGCCGAAGGCATGCATGGCTTCCTCCTTTCGATCCATCGCGCGCCTGACCGATGTGGCCGGCGCGGCCGGTCGAATGTCTCCTCGACGGAATCTAACATTCTCCCGGCTCTCGGGTCGATGCGAGGAAGCGCTACTGCCCGGCTTCCACGGTCGACGTCACAGCACGAGCGACCCCGCCGAAATCGCGACGATAAGGAAGATCACGAACAGTACGAGGAAGATGAAGAAGCAGATTTTTGCGATGCCTGCCGCGCCGGACGACACACGCCCGAAGCCGAAGAAGCCGGCAATAACGGAAATCACCGCGAAGAGGATGGCGAGCTTGAGCATGACAGCGAGTCCTTTCTGGTGATGGATGCGTCGCTATCTGCAAGTGTCGTGCCGGGGTTGTTTAAGGCACCGGAAGGATCGACGGTTAGTTGCCTTCGGAGCACTGGAAAAAGGGCAGCACACTCTCGTGCTGCCCTTCTCGTGGAGTTAGCGCACTGCCCGATTGTCCGCTGCAGCAACCGCCGCACTCGCCGGCACGGGCCGCCGCGCACGCAACCACTCCGCGACCGGCTGATGCAATCGCGGCACCGCCAGCAGCGCGGTAATCGCGATTGCATCGGCGGCGAGACCGGCAGGCACGTTGATGAAACCGTCGGTCATCGTGAAGAGAATCGAATCGACGACGAGCGATATCACCGTTCCCGCGACGAAGCAGACCATGCCGTCGCGCCCGATCGCCCCGACCCACGGCAAACGCCGTGCAATCGCCTTAACGACGCCGTAGCGTGCGAGATCCGACGCGATCCATGCAATTGCCAGGAAGTTGACGACGCGCGCCCCCGCCAGATCACGCTTGAACGCGCTGTCGAGCACGGGCGGCAACACGAGCAGCTTGTAGTACGCCATGCCGGCGATGAGCGCGAACGCCGCGGCGCTGATCGTCCAGCCGAAGCGATGCGACGCGATCCGCTGATACACCGGCTGGCAGCGCGCCAGCACGCCGAGCATGAACATCAGCTGCCAGGCGGCGGGGTTGAAGTCCCAGAGGGTGTCGTCGACGGAAGGCATGTATTCGCCGATCTGCGGCGCGCACGCCCACAGCGCGAGGCTCAGGCCGAGCAGCAGCCACGGCTTGCTGCGTGCCAGCGGCAGCGCGAGCGGCACGGAAAGCGCGAACAGCGCGTACATCGGCAGGACGGCGGCGAGATACGGCTGGCGCTCGAACGTCAGAATCTGGGCGATGGACGACAACGGCGCGGACATCAGGCTGTCCAGGTCATGCAGCGCGAGGTTCGGCGCGTGACCGTAGAACGGCCGCAGCAGGAACGTGGCGACCAGCATCAGCACCGCCGTGACGACGAAGGCGCGGTAAATCTCGAACGCGCGCTTGATGAAGCGCATGCGCGCCGCGCTTTCGGAGCGGCGTTCCGCGAGCGACACATACGCCGTCGCGGTGGCGAAACCGCCGAGAAAGACGAAGACTTCGGCGGCGTCGTTCAGCGCGAACGCATGCAGCGTGAAACGCGACAGCATGCTTCCGCCGATATGATCGACCACGATAATCAGCAGGACGAGTCCACGAAAGAAATCCAGCTCGACGAGGCGTTGCGATTTTCCGGACATGCGGCGTATGGTGGGTTCCTGCGCGGCTCGCAGGCAGGTTCAAAAGCGGGGCCGCGTCACGCGGCATCGAAGCATAGGAGTTTACCCGTAAATGCGGCAGCGCATCATCGGAACAGACGGAGTTTTCTGTTTCAAATCCGATCTTTGTCGCTTTTTAGGATATGTGAGAACTTTCTACCCCCGTTCGTCTCGAAAAGTTTTCATCTTGCTTTCAAGCTATGGGCGGACAGGCTAAGATCACGCCCTCTTTCTCACATCAACCACACGCTCGCATGGACTATTTCGCCGCCCTCGTCACCGATCCCGCCGCCTGGGCCGCCCTCGCGACTCTCGTCGTGATGGAGGTCGTGCTCGGCATCGACAACCTGATCTTCATCTCGATCCTCACCAACAAGCTGCCCCTCGCCCATCGGGAGCGCACGCAGCGCATCGGCATCGGACTTGCGCTGGTGATGCGGCTCGGCCTGCTCGGCACCGTCGCGCTGATCGTGCGGCTCACGGCGCCGATCTTCGAGGCATTTGGTCACGGCTTCTCATGGCGCGACCTGATCCTCATTGCGGGCGGCGTCTTCCTCGTCTGGAAGGCGACGACGGAAATCCACCATCACGTTTCGCACGACGATAACGACGCCGGCCCCGCGACAGGCGGCACGCTCACGCCGTTGTCCGCGATCGGCCAGATTCTCGTCCTCGACCTCGTGTTTTCCATCGACAGCATCGTGACGGCGGTGGGCATGACCGAGCACATTCCGATCATGTTCATCGCGGTGATTGCGGCGGTGACGGTGATGCTGTTCGCGGCGGGGCCGCTGTCGCGGTTCATCGAGCGCAATCCGACCATCGTGATGCTCGCACTGGGCTTCCTGCTCGTGATCGGGATGACGCTGATCGCCGAAGGTTTCGGCTCGCACGTGCCGAAGGGCTACATCTATGCGGCGATGGCCTTCTCCGCGCTGGTCGAAGGGCTGAACATGCTGGCGCGCAAGGCGAACAGCAAGCGCCGGAGTCAGGCCCCGCACGAAGCGAAGCATTGAGCGCGTCGCGGGCGATGCGGCTAGAACGGCAATTCGCGCTGCGGGTTGTCGTTCGCGGCCGCTTCGGGCGTAAGCGGTAAGGGCTGCGCACGCAACCATCGCCCGATTGCGTCGACGACATGACGGCGCTCGGCTTCGTCGAGCGCCTTGCCCGCCGCGATGCCATGCCACTTCGCGAGACACGTCCTGCAGCACGTCGCGGTTGCGTGCTGCGCGATGAACACCGGATGCCCGCGAAACGGCGTCTGCTTGCCGTCGTTCGGCGGCGCTTGCGGCGCAAGACGCTTGCCGATCAACTCGTCCGCCTGCGCGAGCACCGTTTCGATTCCGCGCTCGCGCAAGTACCGCCCTTCCCGCACGCCCAGCGCAAAACGCCGGCGAAACGCCGATTTCCCGAGTGCTTCGAACACGGCGTCGAGGTCGCGCATTCGATTCAGTCCTTCCCGTACAACGTGGAATCGGCAAAACCTTCTGCGTCCAGCACGCGCCCGACGATGATCATTGCAGTGCGCTCCATGCCTGCTGCGCGCACCTTCTGCGCGATATCCGCAAGCGTGCCCTTCACGCGCTCCTCGTCCGGCCAACTCGCGCGGAACACGACAGCGACTGGACAATCCTCGCCATAGTGCGGCACGAGATCGGCGACGATCCGCTCGATATAACGCACGCCCAAATGAATCGCGAGCGTTGCGCGATGACGCGCGAGGTCCGCGAGCGATTCTCCCGGCGGCATCGACGTCTTCGTGGCATAGCGCGTCAGGATGACGGTCTGCGAGATACCGGGCAGCGTGAGTTCGCAACCGAGCGCCGCCGCCGATGCCGCCGTCGCCGTCACGCCGGGCACGATTTCATAAGGAATCCCGATCTGTTCGATACGTCGAATCTGTTCGCCGATTGCGCCGTAAAGCGATGGATCGCCGGAATGCACGCGCGCCACGTCTTGGCCGTTGTCGTGCGCCTGCTTCAGAAGCGCGACGATTGCATCGAGGTCGAGTTCGGCCGTATTGACGATACGTGTCGCGCGATGCCCCGACAACACGGCGTCAGGCACCAGCGATCCGGCATAGAGAATCACCGGGCACGTGCGAATCAGCCTTTGCCCTTTGACGGTGATGAGTTCGGGATCGCCCGGTCCTGCGCCGATGAAGTAGACGGTCATTGGGTGTTCGTGTCGAAAGCGAGCAGCGCATCCAGCGCGCTCGCGGGGTCGTCGAATTCGCGCTCGACCGCGGGCAGCGAGGGACGCGCGAGCATCACGACGGGCAGCCCTCTTTCGCGCGCCACGGCGAGCTTGGCTTCCGTCGCCTTGCCGCCGCTGTTCTTGCTGACGATCACGTCGATGCGCGCCGCATCGAAGAGCGCACGTTCGCCGGCGATATCGAACGGGCCGCGTGCGTCGATGATATCGGCGCGCGCGTTGCCTTCGTGCGGATCGAGACAGCGGATGGTCCAGTGCTGCGACGCGGGAATCTCATCGAGATGCGCAAGCGGCTCGCGGCCGAGCGTGAACAGTGGCCGATGAAACGCCGCGATTCCTTCGACGATGCCGCGCCAGTTCGCCGCCTCACGCCAGTCGTCGCCGGGTTGGCACTGCCATGCGGGACGCCGCACGGCCCAGAGCGGAATGCCGGCAGCCGTGCACGCCTCGCGCGCATGACGGCTCATTTGCGCGGCATAGGGATGCGTCGCATCGACGACGAGCGCGATATCGTTTGCGTGCAGATAGCCGATCAGTCCCGCCACGCCGCCGAATCCGCCGACGCGCACTTCGCACGCCAGATCGGCAGGCACGCGCGCGAGGCCCGCGATGCTGTAGACATGCGGTTTCGTTAGCCGGCGCGCGATGGCGAGCGCATCGCCCGTTCCGCCCAGCATCAAGACACGCTTCATACTGCGCTTCCCACGATCACCCCTTGCCTGTCGATGGCGAACGTCTCCACGACGATGCCTTGCGGCACCACAGCACGCGCAACGTCACGCGCCCGCGCGCAGACGACATCGCCGAGTTCGATGCTCTCGGCGCGTGCCAGCTTTAACGCTTCCTGACTCGTATTCGCCGCGCGAATCGCGGATTGCAGCGCATCACTTGCACCGGCATCGGCGGCCCACACCGCGAGCAGGGTCAAGTCGATACTCGAACTGCGGCTATGCAGGTCCATGTGTCCCGCCGCGAGCTTGCTCAGCTTCCCAAAGCCACCGCATAAACTGAGCTTCTCGACCGGCGCGCGTCGCAAGTGCTTCAACACCGCGCCCGCGAAATCGCCCATTTCGATCAGCGCGATATCGGGCATGCCGTAGCGCGCGCGCATCGCGTCTTCGCTCTGGTTGCCCGTGCATCCCGCGATATGCCGCACACCGTTGGCCCGCGCGACGTCGATGCCCTGATGAATCGACGCGATATACGCCGAACACGAAAACGGCCTGACGATGCCGGTCGTGCCGAGTATCGACAAGCCGCCGACGATACCGAGCCGCGGGTTCATGGTTTTCTGCGCGAGCGCCGCGCCATTTTCGACACCGATGGTCACGTCGAAGCCACCCGCATAGCCTGCGATGGCCGCGAGTCGTTCGAGGTGCCCGGTCATCATCTGACGAGGAACGGGGTTGATCGCCGGTTCGCCGATCGCGAGCGCAAGTCCCGCGCGCGTCACGGTGCCGACGCCCGGCCCGGCATGAAAGCGCACGCCCGCATCCGCCGACAGTCGCACGCGCGCGAACACCAGCGCGCCGTGCGTGACGTCGGGATCGTCGCCGGCATCCTTGATGACGCCGGCTTCCGCTTCATCGCGCTGGCCCTCGATCAGGCGGCAGAATTCGAGCTTCATCGTGACGTGCTGGCCCCGTGGCAACACGATCGCGGCGCGTTCGCTTGCTTCGCCCGTCAACAAGAGACGCGCAGCCGCGAGACTCGTGACGGTCGCGCAGCTTCCGGTGGTATAGCCGCTTCTCAGCGGCGCGGGGGCGTCGGGCGTTTCGTCGCGCATGCGTCGAATGGAACGATATAGTTAGGAACGCTCACGACTTGGAAACATGCAGCAAGGTGATCGGCAACGCTTGCCGCCACGTATCGAAGTTGCCGAGCGGCTCGGCGTGCGCGACGCTCACGCGCGTCAGTTCGCCACCGTGCCGCGCGCGCCAGTCGACGAGCGCCGCTTCGCTCTGCAAGGTCACCGCGTTGACGATAAGACGGCCGCCCTGCCGCAGCCGCGACCAGCAGGCATCGAGCACGCCGGGCGCGGTCGCCCCTCCGCCGACGAATACCGCATCCGGTGCGGGAAGGCCATCGAGCGCAGCGGGCGCTTCGCCCTTCACGAGCCTGAGCGTCGGCACGCCGAGCGCATCGCGGTTGTGCTCGATGAGACGCTGCCGCCCTTCATTCGCTTCGATCGCAATTGCGCGGCACGCCGGATGCGCGCGCATCCATTCGATGCCGATCGAACCGCAGCCCGCGCCCACGTCCCATAGCAATTCGCCGGGCTGCGGCGCGAGACGCGCGAGCGTGATGGCGCGCACATCGCGCTTGGTGAGCTGGCCATCGTGACGATAGGCTTCGTCGGGCAGACCGGGCGTGAGCGGCGGGCCGGCGTGGCCTGCGTGCGTCCTGCAGTCGATCGCCACGAGATTGAGCGCAGCGACTAACGGCTCGCGCCAATCGTCCGCACGTTCGTCGATGCGGCGCTCGCCGATACCGCCGAGATGCTCGAACACGCTCATGCGGCTTGCGCCGAAGCCATGCACGGTCAGCAACGATGCGATAGCCGCGGGCGTCGAGCCATCGGCGCTCAGCACGAGAAGGCGCGCGCCGCGAAACGTATGGGCGAGCAGTTCCGCGACCGGACGCCCGACGAGCGATACGCACTGTGCATCCTGCAACGCCCAGTGCAGGCGCGCCGCTGCGAGCGACAGCGAGGAAGGCGCGGGAATCACGCGCATTTCATCGGGCGAAAGCTCGCGTGCGAGCGTGGCGCCGACGCCGAAGTGCATCGGGTCGCCGCTTGCGAGCACGCATACTCGCGTGCCGCGCGTGCGTTCCGCGAGCACGGCATCGATGGAAAAGGGTTTGGGCCACGGCGCGCGGCGCGCCGCGATACGTGCGGGCAGAAGCGCGAGATGACGCTCGCCACCGTGGATCGAACCGGCTTCGATGAGCGCGCGACGTGCCGCGCGGCTCAGGCCATGCCAGCCGTCTTCGCCAATGCCCACCACGGTCAGCCAGGTCGACATGTGCCGTTCCCTCCTTGCGGTTCGCTGCGTGCATCACGAGAAAACTGCATGCACGAAGCGGTCTGATGGTCGATAAAAGCGGGCATAATACAACGTCCGTCGGTGCCTGCCAGGGTAAAACCTGAAGGGCCTAACAGGGAACACAGCAAAACTGTGGCTGCCCCCGCAATTGTACGCAGCGAGTCCGCGCTCCACTGCCACTGGTTTATACCGGGAAGGCCGGCGCGGATGGCGACCTGCCAGCCAAGAGACCTGCCGACGCCAGAATCAACGCTTATTTCGCGCGAGCCCGCCGGGCGGGGTGTACCGGTCTGTTCATGGCGCGATACCGCATCCGTTACGCTTTTGAACGCACATTCTTCGACATCGCGGCCATCGGCTTGTCCGGGCCTCATGCGCATCGTGCCCGCACGAGACGGCGGCCTCGCCCGCTTGCGTCTCATCGGCGGCGAACTGAGCGCGCATGCAGCGCATGCGGTTGCACGCGCCGCCGTGCTTTGCGGTTCGGGCGTCATCGACGTGACGAACCGGGCCAATCTGCAACTGCGCGGCATCCGCGACGATGCCCACGCGGAACTCATCGATAGCGCCTTGAACGCCGGCCTCGGTCCGCAGGCGGAAGGCGGCGACGATATCCGCAACGTCATGCTAAGCCCGCTCGCCAACGACGCGACGCGCACGCTCGCCGCCAGCATCATTGCCGCGATGCAAAACGATGCCGCGCTACACGCGTTATCGCCGAAATTTTCGCTGCAACTGGATGGCGGCGAATCGCTCGCCATGCTCGATCATAGGCATGATGTGTGGCTCTCTGCACTCGATGGCGGCGCGCGTTTTGCGTTCGGTTTTGCAGGGTCGATGCCGCATCACGTCGAACATGCGCCCGCGCTTGGCGGCGTTGCACGCGATGATGCCGTGGGTTTTGTGATTGCAGTGTTGCATGCGTTTCTGGCACAGGCGACGCAACAGGAACATCGCATGCGCGAGGTGCTTGCACGCATCAGCGTTGCGCGCTTTCTCGATGCGCTTTCCTTCGATGCCGCATGCACGACATGGCGGCGTGCGCCGTCCGATGCGTCGCTGCGTCTGGGCGCACACGCAATGCCCGAACACGATGCATGGTACGTCGGCGCACAACCGCCGCTTGGCCGTCTGGATGCGGCGACGCTCGACGCGCTCGCTGATCTCGCGTCATCGCATGCGCAGGGGCGGCTCATTTTCACGCCGTGGCAAAGTGTAGTGCTGCCCGGCGTCGCAATGCAGGACACGCGATACGTGATAAATCGCCTCGATGCGCTCGGCCTCGTCACCGACGCGCGCCATCCGCTTGCGCGACTCATCGCATGTACAGGATCGGCCGGCTGCGCCAAAAGCCACGCCGACACCAAAGCCGATGCGCACCGCCTCGCGCCGCTGTTGCCACCGAATACATACGTGCACTTGAGCGGTTGCGATCGTTCGTGCGCGGCGGCGCATCCGGTTGAAGTAACGCTGTTCGCGGTCGGAACCGGCCGCTATGACGTGCATCAGCAGGCACAGTGCGTCGCGCACGATCTTTCCATCGAAGAGGCGGCCGCATGGCTTGCCTGGAGACATGCCGATGCTTGACTACATTCGCGACGGCGCCGAAATCTATCGTCAGTCGTTTGCGACGATTCGCGCCGAAGCCAACCTGAGCGCCATTCCTTCCGATATTGAGAAGGTCGCCGTGCGTTTGATCCATGCGTGCGGCATGACCGATATCGTCGATGACTTGCGTTCTTCTCCCGGTGCAGGCGATGCGGGCCGCGCGGCGCTTGCTGCGGGCGCACCCATTCTCTGCGATGCACGCATGGTCGCGGAAGGCATCACGCGCGCACGCCTTCCCGCCGATAACCGCGTGATCTGCACGCTCGGCGATGCATCCGTGCCCGAACGCGCCCGTGCAATGAACAACACGCGATCCGCCGCCGCGCTCGAGCTATGGAGGCCGCATCTGGAAGGCGCGATCGTCGCGATCGGCAATGCGCCGACCGCCCTCTTTCATCTACTCGACATGATCGATGACGACGCACTGAAACCCGCGCTCATACTGGGCTTTCCGGTTGGTTTCATCGGCGCGGCGGAATCCAAGGCGCTGCTTGCGTCCGACAGCCGCGGCGTGCCTTACGTCGCCTTGCTCGGACGGCGCGGCGGAAGCGCAATGGCCGCCGCCGCAGTGAACGCACTTGCTTCGGAGACCGAATGATGAGCGGACGACTCTACGGGCTGGGCGTCGGTCCGGGCGATCCTGAACTCATCACGGTCAAGGCGCTGCGGCTGTTGAAGTCCGCGCCGGTGGTAGCTTATTTCGTCGCGAAGGGAAAGAAAGGCAATGCGTTCGGCATTATCGAGTCGCATCTCGACGATACACAAACGCGCCTGCCGCTCGTTTATCCGGTCACGACGGAAGCGCTCGAACCGCCGCTTTGCTACGAAACCATCATCAGCGCGTTCTACGATGAATCCGCACTCGCCATCGCCGATCATCTCGAAGCGGGGCGCGATGTCGCGGTGATCTGCGAAGGCGATCCCTTTTTCTACGGCTCGTACATGTATCTGCACGACCGCCTGGCCGGACGCTTCGACGCGCATGTGGTCCCCGGCGTGTGCTCGATGCTAGGCGGCGTATCGGTGCTTGGCGCGCCGCTCGTGTATCGCAATCAAAGTCTCAGCGTCCTTTCGGGCGTGCTGCCCGAAGAGGAACTTCGGCGCAAGCTCGAATCGTCGGATGCGGCCGTCGTCATGAAACTCGGACGCAACTTCGAGAAAGTGCGCCGCGTCCTGATCGAACTCGGGCTGGACAAGCGCGCGCTTTATGTCGAACGCGCGACGATGGCGAATCAACGCATCGTCCCGCTCGATGAAGTCGATCCGATGGCGTCGCCTTATTTCTCGCTGCTCGTCGTGCCGGGGAAAAAATGGCAGGCGTGAAGACGCATTCGACGCTTGCCATCGTCGTGCTCGGTGAAAGCGGGATGCACACTGCGCGCCGCATTCAGGCGCAATACGCCGGATCGCTCGTGCATGGTCTTGCGGGCCGCGTGGACGCTGATCGTGCTTACGAGAATTTCGGCACGCATCTGCGTTCGCTCTATGCATCCGATACGCCGATCGTCGCGCTATGTGCCGCGGGAATCCTGATTCGTGCACTTGCGCCCTGCCTGAGCGACAAGCAAGCCGAACCGCCCGTGCTGGCCGTCGCGCAGGACGGCAGCGCGGTGGTGCCGCTCCTCGGCGGCATGAGCGGCGTCAACGTGCTTGCTAAGGAAATCGCTGCTGCGCTCGACGTGAAACCAGCGATTACGACAAGCGGCGAATTGCGCTTCGGCACATGCCTGCTTGCGCCGCCGGAAGGATATGCGCTGGCCGATATCGAGCGCGGCAAGCGCTTCGTATCCGACTTGCTCGCGGGCGAAACGACGCGCATAGAAGGTCATGCACCCTGGCTCGATCACGCCGATCTTCCGCGCAGTGCCGATGCGCGCCTCGCGGTGCGCGTCACGCCGCATATCGATGAACACGACGATGCGCTCGTGATTCATCCGCGCTGCGTGGTGGCGTGGGTGCATGACGTGAGCGGTCCTGTCGCAGAACGCGTGCGTGACGCGTTACGTGCACACCGCTTGTCCCCGCTTGCGCTCGCAGCACTCGTCGCACCGACGCACGCGATGGCTCGCGATGCCCTCGCCGATGCCGCCAGCGCACTCGACGTGCCGCTGCGTTTCAGCGACGCGATGCCTTCGCAAGACATCGGCATCACCGTGGCGGACGGCCCTGTCGATGTGCAAACCATTGGCCGCGCACGCGGGATGCTGACCGTAATCGGCCTGGGCCCGGGCAACGCGGATCTGATGACGCCCGCATCGAAGGCCGCGCTCATCGCCGCGCAGGACGTGCTCGGCTATGAAACGTATCTGCGCATGGCGGGACCGTATCGCGCCGATCAATGCGTGCATATGAGCGACAACCGCGAAGAGTTGCAACGCGCGCGCCATGCTTTCGAACTCGCGAGCGCCGGACGCAACGTGGTCGTCGTTTCATCGGGCGATCCGGGCGTATTCGCGATGGCCGCCGCCGTGCTCGAAGCATTGGAAGAAGGCTGCGCGACTCATCCCGAATGGAACGCGGTCAAGCTGACCATTTTGCCGGGCGTATCCGCGTCCCTCGCGACGGCCGCACGCGCGGGCGCACCGCTCGGCCATGACTTCTGCGTGCTGTCGCTATCGGACAACCTGAAGCCTTGGGACGTGATCGAGAAACGAATCACACATGCATGCGAAGCCGATCTCGTGATGGCGTTCTACAACCCGCTATCGAAGGCGCGGCCCTCGCAGTTCGATCGCGCGATGAGCATCGTGCGGCAGTATCGCGATGCAGCGACGCCCGTCGTGCTCGGCCGCGACGTGGGACGTCCCGCTGAGACGATCCGCACGGTCACGCTGGGCGAGCTGCACGGCGGCCTCGTCGATATGCGCACGATGGTGATCGTCGGTTCATCGCGAACACGCAGCTTCGGCGACTGGGTCTATACGCCGCGCTGGTATTGAAGCAGCGCATCCGCCGATACGCATTGCGCTCCCCACGACACCGCCAACGCCTCAGCCCCGCCGACACGCACGAGTCCATCCTCGAAATCCACGACGATGATGCGATCCGCAAAAGAAGGCGCGGCGGGCCGCTCGTTCACGCGGCCATCGGTCAGCAGCCATAGCCAGCGCCGTTGATCGGGCCTGCGCCGTGCAGCGCGCGCAAGCACCGTTGCCGCGCTCGCCATGCCGAGCGTGAGCGGCGTACCGCCTCCGCCGCCGATCGGCGCAATCCATCGCTCGTTGAACCAATGCGCCGCGCCCGGCTGACGGCGCACTTCGGCGCGGCCGCCGCCGAAGCACACCAGCGCAACCTCAGCGCGCTCGCGATAAGCGCGGTCGAACAGCGCGATCAACATGCCTTTGGCGCGTGCGAGACGTTCGCCGCCTAGCATCGAGCCGGAGCAATCGAGCACGAAGCAATGCAACGCGCTCGCGTCGCCATCGGTGTGGCGAAAGCGCAAATGTGCCGCATGAAAAGGCGCGGCGCGCTTCGCTCGCAGCGTCCCTATCCAGTCGATGCGTGCGCTGTCCGCGCCATCGTGAGTACGGTAGTGGCCCCGCGAACGCGCGTTCTGCCATCGAAGACGATGCGCTTGCGCATCGGCGTCGAGCCTTCGATGGCTCAGGCTTTTTTTTCGGCGAGCGGCCTGACTTGCTTGATCTTCGCGGCGCCAACCGGCTCGGGCGGCACGTAGCCCCACTCGCCATCCTGTGCGCTCGCGCCGTTTGCCTGACGAGGCGGCATCTCTTGCGGCGCTCTTTGCGGCTGCGCGTCCTGCTCACGGCGTCGATGACGCAACACCGCTTCGGCCACGCATTCGACATGCTTCGTCTCGACGCGATGCGCGCCTTCGAGCGCCGCGAGCGCACGCGCCGCCCGTAGCATCACGAGGTCCGCGCGCAAGCCATCCACTTGCGCGGCGATACAAAGCTCGCTGACGCGCGCATGAACGGCATCGTCGAAATCGTAGTGGTTCAGCGCGGCGCGCGCGGCATCGATACGTTCGCCGAGCGCCGCCTGGTTGTCCGCATGGAGCACACGAAATGCCTCGGGATCCGTATCGAATGCAAGACGCGACTTGACGATTCTCTGTCGCACGTTCGCATCGAAACAATTGTCCAGTTCCACCGCGAGCCCGAAGCGGTCCAGCAATTGCGGACGCAGTTCGCCTTCTTCCGGGTTCATCGTCCCGATAAGAACGAAGCGCGCATCATGCCGGTGCGAAATGCTGTCGCGTTCGATGATGTTCACGCCGCTCGCCGCCACATCGAGCAACTGATCGACGAGCGGATTCGGCAACAGGTTCACTTCGTCGACATACAGCACGCCGCGATGCGCTTTCGCCAGCAGGCCCGGCGAGAACTTCACGCCGCCGTCGCGCAACGCGCTCTGGATATCCAGCGTGCCAATCAACTGTTCCTCGCTTGCGCCGAGCGGCAAGGTCACGAGCCGTCCTTCGGGCAGAAGCTCCGCGAGCGCGCGCGCCGCCGTTGATTTCGCCGTACCGCGCGGCCCGCTGACGAGCACGCCGCCAAGCGAGGGATCGACAGCCGCGAGCAGCAAAGCCTGCTGCAACGGCGCCTGTCCGACGAGCGCGGTGAAAGGAAACACTGGAAATGAAGAGGTATCGTTCAAATCTGTCGGCTCTCGAGTTGCTGCTCGACATCGAGCAGATGCCGCGTCACCGCCTCGCGATAGTCGCCCGGCGCTTGCCACAAGCCGCGCTCCATCGCTTCGAGCAAACGCTCGCAGATCGACTGCAACGCGTGCGGGTTGTGACGGGCGATGAAGTCGCGCGTGCCGGCATCGTTCACATAAGCATCGGTGACGAGCGCATATTGATGATCGGACACGACGCGCGCCGTGGCGTCGTAGCCGAATAGATAGTCGACCGTTGCGGCCAGTTCAGATGCGCCCTTGTAGCCGTGTCGCTTGACGCCATCGATCCATTTCGGATTGACGACGCGCGCACGCACCACGCGTGCAATTTCTTCGTTGAGCGTACGAACGCGCGGCGCCGCCGGGTTGCTGTGATCGGCGTTGTACGCCTGCGGCTGCAAGCCCGACAGATAACGCACCGCCGCCACCATGCCGCCCTGAAACTGGTGATAGTCGTTCGAATCGAGAATGTCGTGTTCGCGATTGTCCTGGTTTTGCAGCACCACATCGAGCGATGAGAGACGCGTGCCGAAGCTCGCGCGCGCTTCGACGCCGTCGCCGCCTTGCGAATACGCATAACCGCCCGTGCTTTGATAAGCCTCCGAGAGATCGGCGTCGGTGTGCCACTGACGCGCATCGATCAATTCCTGCAAGCCCGCTCCATATGCACCGGGCTTCGTGCTGAAGACACGCCAGCCCGCACGGCGACGCGCTTCCGTTGCATCGACACCGCGGCCGATTAGTTCATCGCGCTCGCGCAGAATTCGTGCGCGAATCGGGTTCACGTCGTCCGGCTCGTCTTCGAGTGCGGCAACGGCCTGCACCGCCGCGTCGAAGAGATGCATGAGATTGGCGAACGCATCGCGAAAGAAACCCGATACCCGCAAGGTCACGTCGATGCGCGGACGATTGAAGATGGAGATGGGCAGGATCTCGAAGTCCGTCACGCGATGACTGCCCGCCGCCCACTTCGGCCGCACGCCGATGAGCGCGAACGCCTGAGCGATGTCGTCGCCTCCCGTGCGCATCGTCGCCGTGCCCCACACCGACAAGCCGATCGCACGCGGATAGTCGCCGTGGTCCTGCACGTGTCGCTCGACGAGCATGTTCGCGGACTTGAGCCCGAGCGACCAGGCGGCTTGCGTCGGCAAGGCGCGCGTATCGACCGAATAGAAATTGCGACCGGTAGGCAAGACGTCGGGCCTGCCGCGTGATGGCGAACCACTCGGTCCCGGCGGCACGAAGCGCCCTTCGAGACCGCGCCTGAGTTGCATCAGCTCTTGCGGTCCGCATGCATCGAGGCGCGAGAGGACATCGCTTTTCAGGCGTTCAAGCACGAGTTTCGTATGTGCTCCGGGCACGCGAGCATCGTCTTGCAGCAGTTGCATCGCAAGACATTCGAGGCGCTCGCGCGTGTCGCCATGATGACGCCACGGCGCACTGCTCACCGCTTGCAATGCTTCAGGGCGCGGGCCCGTCCATGATGCGGACCAGTCGGCGTCTAGCGGATCGAAGGCATCGCCCAGTTGCAGATCGCGTGCGAGCGCGGTGATGAGGCTCGCGTTCGCACCTTGGCCATCGCCAACTGGAAAACGCCCTAATGCAAGCAACGTATCGCGGCGCTGCACGCCGTCGGGCGATACGCCGAACACATGCAGGCCGTCGCGTATCTGCGCCTCCTTCAGTTCGCACAGGTAGGCATCGGCGCGCGTGAGCAATGCGTCTTCGCCCGCGATGTCGCGCGGCGCGTCCAGCCCCAGCTCTTCATGCAGTCTGTGTTGGACGATGTTTTGCAGTATCGACTTGCGCAAAAGTTTTGCGCGGCGTGCATCGACCATTAACGCTTCGTAGTATTCGTCGACTTGCCGTTCGAGGTCCTGCAAAGGCCCGTAGTTCTCAGCGCGCGTGAGCGGCGGCATCAGATGATCGATGATGACCGCCTGCGCGCGCCGCTTCGCCTGACTGCCCTCGCCCGGATCATTGACGATGAACGGGTAAAGATGCGGCATTGGGCCGAGAATCAGATCGGGCCAGCACGACGCCGACAACGCCACGCTCTTGCCCGGCAGCCATTCGAGATTGCCGTGCTTTCCTACATGCACGATGGCGTCGATATTGAAGCGCGAACGCAGCCAGAAATAGAACGCCAGATAAGCATGCGGCGGGACGAGTTCGGCATCGTGATAGCTCGCGTAGTCGTTCCGTTCACGCGAACGCGAAGGCTGAATGCCAACGAAGACTTCCCCGCAACGAAAGCCCGCGATCATGAAGCGGCCGCGTCTTATCGTCGGGTCTTGCTCGGGTGCGCCCCATGTTGCTTCCAGTGCAGCGCGCGCATCGGCGGGAACGGCGTCATACGCAGCACGATATTCCTCGAGCGAAAGGCTTTGCAGCGCGGGACGCAAATCGCGCACGACCGGATCGTTCGTCACGCCTTGCGTCAACGCCGCGATGAGCGCATCGCCATTCTCGGGAATAGTGCCGACGCGATAGCCTTCGCGCGCAAGCATCGACAGAATGCCGACTGCGGACGCCGGCGTATCGAGACCCACGCCGTTGCCAATGCGCCCTTCGCTTGCCGGATAGTTCGCCAGCACCAGCGCGATGCGTTTGGCCGCGTTCGGTTTATGCCGCAGCGCGCACCAGCGCCGGCTCAGTTCCGCGACGAAGCGCACGCGCTCGGCATCGTGCTGATAGCGCACGACGTCGACTTGCGTATGCGGACAGTGATACGCAAGCCCCTTGAAACTCACTGCGCGCGTGATGATGCGGCCATCGACTTCGGGCAACGCAATATGCATTGCGACATCGCGCGAATTGAGGCCGTGATTGTCCTTCTGCCAGTCTTCACGATTGCCGCCGCTTAAAACCACTTGCAGCACGGGGGCATCGCCGGCCACTTCGAATGCTTCGCTCTCGCCGATCACGCCCGCTGCGAACGCCGTCGTATTCAATACGAGCGACGCATGATGCTCCGCGCACAAGCGCGCGACCACTTCGCGGCTGACGCTTTCCTTAAGGGAGGAAATCGCGATCGGCAGCGGATTGAGCCCCTCATTTTCGAGCGAATCGATCAGCGCATCGAATACCGCTGTATTGCCCGCTTGCAGATGCGCGCGATAAAACAGCACCGCGACGACTGGCGCGCCCGCGGTCCATCGCGCGCGCCAGTCGTCGATCACGGCGATATCGTGCTCGGGATGATAGATGGCGACAGCAGGCAACGGACTCGGCGGCTGCGGCTCGCGCCCGAAGCCAAGCGCATGATGAGCGATCGCGCGCAGGAACGCTTCCGCATTGCGCGCGCCGCCTTCGCGCAGATAACGCGACATGACGCGGCAGAACGCGGCGTCGGCCGTGCTCTTGGCGATGAGATTCGGGTCTTCGGTGAGATCGCCGGAGAACATCGCGAGCACTTGCTTCTCGCTCTTCGCAAGCGACACGAGCCGCTCGATCCCATACGGCCAATACGATTCGCCGCCGAGATGGTCGACGATGACGACCTTCGCGTGACGCACGACGTCGTCGATATAGAAGTCCACCGATGCAGGCTGACGCAAGAACGACTGATTTGCGAGCCGCACTTCGGGAAAGCCCGCTTCGAGGCGCGGAAACGCGCTCGCCAGCAGTGCGAGCGTCGTGTCCGCCGAACTGAGCACGACGATCGGCGCACGCGTCTGCTCGATGCGTATGACGCCAGCGGCATCGTCGACGAAACCGCCAGGTGTCGTGCGTAGTAAATGCATCGTGTCAGGCCTGGACCGGCGCGCTGGCGAGCGCGGCATCGAATGCGGACTGGAGCGCCGGCTGATCGAGGTCTTCTCCGATCAGCACGAACCGGCTGGCCGCTTCGCCGTCGGACCAGCGCCGGTCGAAGTAACTATCGAAACGACGTCCCACGCCTTGCACGACCAGACGCATTGCAGCGCCGGGAAGCGCAGCAAAGCCCTTCACACGATAGATCGTGTGGTGCTCGACGAGACTCTGCAACGCGGCGATGGCCTGCTCGCGCGACTCGATGATCGCCTGAACGACGACCGAATCGAACGCGTCGTGATGATGGTCGGCGTGGCCTTCATCATCTACCGCACCGTGATGATCGTGCCGCAAATGAATCGTCTCTTCCGATGCCGATTGCAAGCCGAGCAACGCATGCAGATCGAGCCGGCCCATCTGCGCAGGGACGATCTTCACTTGCGGCGGAATCTCGGGTCGTATGAGTGCTTCCACTTGGCCAAATGCATTGCCGTCCATCAGGTCCGTCTTGTTGACGATCACCAGATCGGCCGATGAAAGCTGATCCTCGAACAGTTCATGCAGCGGCGATTCATGGTCGAGGTTCGGATCGGCCTTGCGCTGTGCGTCGACTGCGGCGGGATTGGACGCAAAGTGGCCGCTCGCAGCAGCGGGGCCATCGACGACCGTGATCACGGCATCCACGGTAAAAGCATTCTTGATGGACGGCCAGTTGAACGCCTGCACGAGCGGCTTCGGCAATGCGAGACCGGACGTTTCGATCAGCACGTGGTCGATGCGGTCGCGCCGTTCGAGCAATTGCTCCATCACGGGATAGAACTCTTCCTGCACCGTGCAGCACAAACAACCGTTCGCAAGCTCATAGAGATTGCGGTCCGCAGAGGCCGCTTCGTCATCGCAGCCGATACCGCAGCCCTTCAGAATCTCGCCGTCGATGCCGAGTTCGCCGAACTCGTTGACGATGACCGCCAGGCGCAAGCCCTGCGCATTCGACATGATGTGGCGCATCAAAGTGGTCTTGCCGCTGCCGAGAAAGCCGGTCACGACGGTGACGGGAATCTTGCGGGTTTGCATCGTTGCTCCGTGGCGTGTGTGCGTGCGCCGTGCCGCTCAAGGCATGAAATGCGATGTCGAACGGGAATGCGCACGGCTCTGTGATCATGGACCGGGCCGCATCCCCGCGGCATGGGTCCTTGCGAAAGTCTGGCCGGTATCCGGGCTTGCGGCTTCATTGCACCGCCTTCCTGCCGATGGCAGTGGCGTGTGGCGCAATGCGCGGCATCGTCAATACCGATACCGCCAGTCGCTTACCGTTGCGGGGGCAGCGCAGGTTGACGCAAGCCATGATCATGCATGGCCAGGCGCTCCCTGCTTCCCGTTTAACTGTGCGCGAAAGAAGCTCGCACACGAGCACCAAAACTGCGTGAAAGTCTAGGCGTAGCGGGCACGAGCGTCAAGGAAACACGCGCTTTGAAGAAGCGCCTATGGTATCTTTGGCCCGCGACTGGTGCTCGCGCGTTCCAACGCAACGCGCAGTTAAACGGGAAACAGGAAGCCGTGCTCGTCAGACGAACCACGCGCCAGCCTGTGCTGTCCCCGCAACGGTACGCGACCAGCGGCATTGTCATCGTGCAATGCCGCGCATCGTGCTCGAATGCCACTGCCGAAGGCGGGAAGGCCGCACGGTGAGGTCGCAAGCCCGGATACCGGCCAGCGCAGGAACGAAGCGCATTGCGTGATTGCATGCGACGCGCTTCGCCGAACGCCGCGCATCCGCGAGGGACGCATGCACGGCGCAAGCTGCCATTCCATTTCGATGATGACCATTAGCGCGAAGCGGCGCCATCTTGCCGTCGGCATCGGTTGCAGGCGAGGCGCAAGCGCGGACGCCATAGAGCAAGCCGTGCGCGCGGCGCTTGGCGCAACCGCCTTTCTGTTCGAGGATATTGCGCTGGTCGCCAGCATTGCCGCGAAAGCGAATGAAGCAGGCTTGCTTGCGTTTTGTGAGCAACATGGTCTTGCTTTGCAATTCTTCCGAACGGAAGAAATTGCCGAAGCGCCAGCAAGCTATTCGCCGTATGCCGGCAAGCACGTGAACGTCGATGGCGTGTGCGAGCCTTGCGCGATACTGGCAAGCCAGGGCGGACGCCTCGTGCTTGGGAAGACTATCGTCGGCGATGTGACTGTCGCCATTGCAATGAAGAACGCGCCATCAGATACGAAAGTCCCATGAAAACCGATACCGAATCGCATCTGCGCATGACGCAGCGTCGCAAGGAAGGCCACGAAAAGAAGCAGGCCGCCGCCGATCACGAGAAGGGTTTGTTGATCGTGAATACCGGCAATGGGAAGGGCAAGACCACAGCCGCATTCGGCATGGCGGTGCGCGTGCTCGGCCACGGCATGAAGCTCGGCGTCGTGCAATTCATCAAGGGCGCGTTACATACGTCCGAGCGCGATTTCCTCGCCGCAGTGGCGAATTGCGATTTCGTCACGATGGGCGATGGCTATACGTGGAACACGCAGAACCGCGAAGCCGATATGGCGACCGCGCGCAAAGGCTGGAATGAAGCGCGCCGCATGATCGAGAGCGGCGAGTATCAGATGGTCGTGCTCGACGAACTCAATACCGTGCTCAAGTACGAGTATCTGCCGCTCGATGAAGTGCTCGATGTGCTGAAGGCGCGGCCCGCGATGCTGCACGTCGTCGTGACGGGCCGTCATGCGCCAGATGCGCTCGTCGACATCGCCGATCTCGTCACCGAGATGCGGCTCGTGAAGCATCCGTATCGCGAGCAAGGCGTCAAGGCGCAACGCGGCGTCGAATTCTGATGCCGCGCTGCCCTGCACTCTTCATCGGTGCGAGCGCCTCGCATCAAGGCAAGACCACCGTGACGGCCGCGCTTGCGCGCCATCATGCGCGGCAAGGCCGGCGCGTGCGCGTCTTCAAGACCGGCCCGGATTTTCTCGATCCGATGATTCTCGAACGGGCATGCGGTTCGCCCGTTTATTCGCTGCATCTGTCGATGGTCGGCCTCGATGCCTGCCGCGCGATGCTTGCAAAAGCAGCGCGTGAAGCCGATCTCATTCTGATTGAAGGCGTCATGGGTTTGTTCGATGGCACGCCCAGCAGCGCCGATCTGGCCGCCACGTTCAACGTGCCCGTGCTCGCCGTGATCGGCGCGCATGGCATGGCGCAAACGTTCGGCGCGGTGGCGTTCGGGCTGGCGCGTTATCGCACGGATGTGCCGTTCTATGGCGTGCTCGCCAATCGCGTGGCATCGGCGCGTCATGCGCAGATGCTTGCCGAAGCCATTCCGGACGGATTGCGCTATTGCGGGCATCTGTCCAACGCGGACGATATCGCGTTGCCCGAGCGTCATCTCGGCCTGACGCAAGCGCAGGAAATCGCGAGCCTCGATGCACGCCTCGATCGCGCCGCCGATGCCATCGCTACCACCTCGCTTGGCGACCTGCCGCCGTATGTCGAGTTCGAAGATGCGACGCTCGATGCACCGCCGCGCGTGCCCGATGGGATGCGAATCGCCATCGCGCGCGATACCGCGTTTTCTTTCATCTATCCGGCGAACATCGACTTGCTGATTGCGATGGGCGCGACCGTCACGACGTTCTCTCCGCTCGCCGACGAACCGCTGCCCGCCGATACCGATGCGCTCTATCTTCCCGGCGGCTATCCCGAACTGCATGCGGCCACGCTCGCATCGAATGCATGCACGCGAGCGTCGATCAGGGAGCACGTTGCGCGTGAGCGCGTGGTCGTCGCGGAATGCGGCGGCATGCTTTATCTGCTCGACACGCTGACGGATATCGAAGGCAACCGGCACGCGATGCTTGGTGTGTTGCCCGGCAATGCGACCATGCAGCGGCGTCTCGCACGCCTCGCGATGCAGCGTCTCGACACTGCACATGGCGTGCTCACCGGCCACACCTTTCACTACTCGACACTCGATACGCCGATGCAGCCGCAACTCACCGCGACGCATGCAACGACGGGCGCGGCAGGCGAAGCGCTTTATCGCCAGAGCCGCATCACGGCAACGTATATGCACGCTTATTGGCCGTCGAACCCGGCGGCAGCCGCCGCGCTGTTTCGCGGCGAATCACTATGACGATGACATTGGACCTCGCCTTCACGATCGAACGCGCGAAAGCGCAAGAACCCATTGGTTCGCCTTGCACCGGCGTATGCAGGATCGATCCCGCACACGAACTGTGCGCGGGATGCTTCAGAAGCCGAGCGGAAATCAAAGCCTTCAGATCGATGGACGATGCCGCAAAGCTCGCCCTTCTCGAGGAATTGCCCGGCAGGCAAGCATCGGTGTCGGGCGTGAAGATCGCTTAGACCGTCGCCATGCTTCGCCGCGCGGGACGTTCCAGTTCGCGGGCGGCGAGTGCGCCGAAGACAAGTCCGAGCGTCGTCCAGATGATCGCCTGAATGCCGATGGCGGCCACGCGGAAATTCCAGAGCAACGATCCGGAGAAACCAGCGGGCACTTCATCGACGCGCGGCAGGATGAATTGCGCAAGCACCATCAACGCCATATACGCAGCGCCCGCGATGATCGTCGCATTCCAGTTGCCCTGAGTGCCATGCAAGCGCCTTTGAAACCACACGGAAAAAGCCGCCGTCGCAATGGAAATCGCAACGATGCCGAAGAACAATGCAGTGCGCACGCCGATGGTCTCAGGATTGCCGACGGCGGGCGGATTCGGCGGATACACGAGAAACGGCGCAACGGTCACGCTGACGAAGCCGAACATCGCGAGCAATGCCGCTACGCCACGCGCGTGCAAAGCGCCGAGCCGCCCGTAAGCGAGGGCAAAGACAAGCGAGAAAATGCCGCCGAGCGCCGTGCCGAATACCGCGATGCCTGTGAGCAAGCCTAAGCCCGCCTGAGTATCGCGGCTAACGATGTCTTCGCCGCCTTCGTGTTCGTGTGAATGCGCCGCCCCTTCATGCCCTGCATGCGCATGTTCGTGCTGCGCTTCGAAAGCGATGGCGCGCTCGACCGATGCTTCACCCACCGTCTTTGCGAACGCGAAGCCGAGCAGGCCCGCGACGAGTCCCGCGATCATGCCGCGTATCAACAGACTGCGAATCACGGCCCGTCCTCAGTGGCACGGAAAGCCGAGCAAATGCCGGCCATCGTGAACGAACTCGTGGACGTAGGTGCCCGACAGAATCGACGTTGCGCCCTGCTCTGCGCCGACGAAGTAAATGGCGATTAGCAGAATGAGGCCGATAAACACGGCCCAAGGCAGGACTTCGCGCACCGGAATGGGGACAGGTGCGTCGATTGTCGGCAAAGAAGGAGCAGCGGAAAAGACCGGTGCGTTGGAAGCATTCATGGATGGTTCTCCTGGGAAAAGCGCGTCCCGATAGACGAAGAGCTTGCAGCGGGGTCTGACTCGCGGGCTATCTATTTGACACGCCCGCTTACAGTGGCGCGACCGTGCCGGGTTTGCACCGGCTTCCTCGCACTGCAAGCTTGCCATTCTATGACGATTACCGGCAAAGTAAAGCAATGCTGCTCTAAGGCGATTGATTGAAGTGAACGTTATTCTGCTTTGCCACGGCGCTACGCATGCCATGAGAGCCGCGCGCTTTCCGACTGGTGACGAACCCGTTGAGCGCGGCGAATTCGCGCGCTTCGATCTTCCTCACGACGTTCCTGTCATTTCCAGTCCGGCCGCCGCAGCGCGCGAGACGGCCTCATGGCTAACGAGTAATTTCACGATCGACCCTGCGTTCGACGATATCGACTATGGCCGTTGGCGCGGCCATGCCCTTCGCGAGATTGCGCAGCAGGAAGCGGCAAACATCGCTGCGTGGTTATCGGATGTGAATGCGCGCCCGCATGGCGGCGAGAGCATCGCCATGCTGGCGGAACGCGTCGCCGGGGCGCTGACGCGTATCGGGACCGATGCGTTGCATGAATGCTGCATCGTGGTCACGCATGCGATCGTCGTCAAAGCGGCGCTCGCGCATGTGCGCGGCGAAGCACTGGCGTCGTCGTTGAGAATGGATTTCGCGCCCTTGTCGTCGATACAGCTTGAATATGATGAAGCGCGTCGTTTATGGTCCGTACGAAACTTCGATGCCAGCGCAAGGCTCAAAAGCATCGACAGCGCATGACGCTGCCGCACACTCAAGGAGACTCACATGGCGCACTACGTTGATGGTTTCGTCGTACCCGTGCCAATCGACAAGATAGATGCATACCGGGCCATGGCCGAGGAAGCCGGCAGAATATGGCTCGAACACGGCGCGCTGCAGTTCGTCGAAGCCATCGCCGATGACGTCAAACCGGGCGAACTCACTTCGTTTCCGCAGAGCGTTCAGCTAAAGGAAGGCGAGACAGTTGCGTTCTCGTGGATACTTTACGATTCGCGAGAGCAACGCGACGCAGTGAACGAGAAAGTCATGAACGACCCTCGGCTGAAGGCCATGATGGAGAAGGCTCCGCCGCCGTTCGACGGAAAACGCATGTTCTTCGGCGGATTCAAGACGCTGGTCGAACTCGGCAGCGCCTGAGCGCGCTTAGCGCAATTCACAAAGGAAAAGCATCGACATGTTCATCGCCATGAATCGCTTCAAGATAGTGCCGGGCGCCGAGTCGGATTTCGAACGGCTGTGGACGAGCCGCGATACTCATCTGAAGGAAGTGCCCGGCTTCGTCGAGTTTCATCTGTTGAAAGGCCCGATTAAGGACGACCACGTGCTTTATTCGAGCCATACAATCTGGGCGAATCGTGCCGCATTTGAAGACTGGACGCGCTCGGACGCGTTTCGCGCCGCTCATCGCAACGCGGGCGGCGAGTCACGTCAGCTCTATCTGGGTCATCCGGAATTCGAAGGCTTTGAAGTCATTCAGACGATCAGCTAACACGCGCGTTTTACACGTCGATGAAAAAACGCGCTAAAGTCGCCATCGCAATGGACTAAGCCTTTGCCCCGCGAGCCATCCGTTGCAGCGTCGAAGAATCGATTGCGGCGGCGCAGATGCGTACGGCTTCCTTCAAGGTCCGGGGCCGTCCTTCGCCGAACTGCGATTCGAGCATGGCCACCGCGCGCACCCGCTCTTCGTTGCCCAGCTTTTCGCCGGTCGCCAGTTCCAGCACGGAGATGAAGTAGGCGGCGGGCGGGGCTGCGCGCCCGGCAGGAGTGGGATGTGCGGCACGCACGCCATGCGATTCGCCCGCACCGTCGCGGTGTCCATCGAACGCGGTCCGGCGCAATGGCCGTGCGGTCCAATCCGTTTCGCTTCGACTATTCATTGGTCTGATCTTCGCTGAAGTGCCCTGCGCCCGAAGCGCATCGTCTGTTTATTAGACAGCAAAGATCGTTCCAACCCGCCTACGCGCTCGCCTCTTGCGACGATAAAACAGCTCTTGCGACGCGGCATGCAGCGAGATCCCACGCCGCACAGCCGACCGACTTGAATACCACCGGACGGCCGGAAACGCTGCGCGAAACAAGCGCCGACGCAAGGGGCGTCACTGCATTCCAGTCGACATCCGCGAGAATGTAGTCCCCCGCTTCGTGGCGAGCGCCAGCCGGATCGTCGACATAAAGCTCGCTGGCATGAATGATCGACGGCGCGATTTCGGCCGCGTCCGCGGTGAATGCGCCCACGCCGATGACGAGCCGAGCCGGGTTCGCCGGCTGCGTATAGACCGGCGTTTTGCTCGTTGTCGCCGTAATCACGACGTCGATCGAATCGGGCACCGAACCGTGTTCCAGCGGTTCCATATTGGCGGACAAACCCGCGTTCTCCTCGAAGAATACGCCCGCGCGGCCCGGCCGCGAGCCGAGAACATGGATGTGCGCTTCGGGATAAAGGCTCGCAAGCGCCTCGACATGATGCGCAGCCTGTTTGCCGGTACCGATAACGAGCACTGCCCGAGGCGCTTGTGCGGCGAGCGTGCGAATGGCAAGCATGGATACCGCGGCGGTTCGGCGGCCCGTGACGGTCGGACCGTCCAGCATGAATTGCAGCGCACCGGTTGCAGCATCGAATGCGCTGACCTGTCCGTGTATCGTGGGCAAGCCCAGCGCGCCGTTGCCGGGGCACACGTTCACGAGCTTGTGCATGGCGATATCGGCGGCGGACGCGGGCATCGACAACATCACGCCGCCGTGCGCGAGCGGCACGACCATGCGCTCGGGACTGACGATGCGGCCCGCCGTGTAGTCGAGCATGGTCGCGGCCAAAGTGTCGACGAGGCGATCGTAAGGCAATAGGCGCGCGGTTTGCACTGCATCGAACGTGTCGGTCATCGTGAGTCGCCTCTCTGAGTTTTAGCGCCAAGCGCCGGAATATTCTAACGGCGCACGAACGCGTGTCAGAAAGCGCGAGCGTTTCTACAATGGACGAATCGATTGCGGCGTCATACGACTGCAACGCCATGCGGTCATAATCGGGCGTCCCGCGCCGCTCACGAACGACCGCGCGAACCAGATGCATTCCGGAGCACGACATGAACATGACGGACAAACAGCGCCGTTTTCACGCCGACCTGATCGACAGCTACGACGAAGAGTTCGAGATGGAGATCGACGACCGCCTGATGGACGGCGAAGCGGCCTTCTCCGATGAAGAACGGGCGATCCGCAAGACCTATTTCCGCGAGCTTTTCCGCTTGCAAGGCGAACTCGTCAAGTTGCAGGACTGGGTCGTGCACACGGGACACAGGCTCGTCGTCATCTTCGAGGGACGCGACGCCGCCGGCAAAGGCGGCGCAATCAAACGCATCACGCAGCGGCTCAATCCGCGTGTATGCCGCGTCGCTGCACTGCCTGCGCCGAACAATCGCGAGCGTACGCAATGGTATTTCCAGCGTTATGTGTCGCATCTGCCGGCTGGCGGCGAGATCGTGTTGTTCGATCGAAGCTGGTATAACCGCGCGGGCGTCGAACGCGTGATGCACTTCTGCACCGATGAAGAGTACGAAGAATTCTTTCGCTCGGTGCCGGAGTTCGAGAAGATGCTGGTACGCAGCGGCATTCAGATCATCAAGTACTGGTTTTCGATTACCGACGATGAACAGGAAGTGCGCTTTCAGGCGCGCATCGAAGATCCGTTGAAGCAGTGGAAGCTCAGCCCGATGGATCTCGAAAGCCGCCGCCGATGGGAAGCCTATACGGCCGCGAAGGAAGTCATGCTGCAACGCTCGCACATACCGGAAGCGCCGTGGTGGGTGGTGCAGGCCGTTGACAAGAAGCGCGCACGCCTCAACTGCATTCATCACCTGTTGAGTCAGGTGCCGTATCACGAGATCGAGCATTCTTCGATACAGCTGCCCGAGCGCGTATTCAATCCGGATTATTTACGCCAGCCCGTGCCGCACGAGATGTACGTTCCCGAAGTCTATTGACAAGCCTCAGCAGCAGTGACGGCAGGCAATGCGATCGATTGCCTGCCCGCGCTCACGATGCACCGCCTGACGCGCGACGAACTGATAAGCGTGCTGCGAACCTCTGAGCAGCATCACGAACATGACTTGCGCGAGATTGAAGTCGAGCGTGACCATGAGCCGCATGAGCAGCAGCAAAGGCAGCACGACGGCAGGTTGATAGATTTGTCTGGCGATCAAGGCTCTCATTGGCGGCTCCCATTCCCATGACTTGTATTCTATGGATCCAAGCGATGCCGATAAATGGGCCGCAAGTGAAGACATATGTTCCTTGAAGCGAACAATCGCGGTCAGAAACAAAAAAGGCCCCGCATTCAGCGGGGCCAAAGACCGGCATTAGTTCTTCGCGAGACTCGGTTCGGGAACCGGCGTGGGCATCGCATCGCCCCATCCGCCGCCAAGCGCGCGTATCAGGTTCACCGTCGATACCGCCTGTGTCCCCGCAAGCTGAACGGCCGCGCGCTGCGACTGCAACACGGTTCGCTCCGCGTCGATCACATCGAGGTAATTCACCGCGCCTTCCGTGTACTGCCTGCGTGAAAGCTGCGCGGCGCGCACCGATGCGTTCACCGCATCTGCCTGCGTCGTGGTCTGCGTTTCGAGGATGCGCAAGTCCGACAGGTTGTCTTCGACTTCACGGAAAGCCACCAGCACTTGCTGACGATAATTTGCCACGTCCTCTTCGTAAATGGCGCGCGCATTCGCGAGATTGCCCTTGCGACGCCCGCCATCGAAGATCGGCAGATTGAGCATCGTGCCCGCGAACGGCCCGAGCAGGAACGTGCGGCTCGACCAGTTGAAGAGATCGCCGAGCGTCGCCGATTCGAAGCCGCCCGATCCCGTCAAGGTCAACGACGGAAAGAACGCCGCCTTCGCCACGCCGATGCGCGCATTCGCTGCGGCCATCGACCGCTCCGCTGCAGCGATATCCGGACGGCGTTCGAGCAACGACGAAGGCAAGTCCGGCGGCAAGCGCACCGTCACCGGCTTGAGCGGGTTGGCGGCCATCGTGAATTGCGCGGGCGCCTTGCCGAGCAGTACCGCAAGACCATGCTCCGATGCCGCGCGCAAGCGTTGCACCGTCATCGCATCGGAACGAGCCGTTGCCAGTTCGGAGCGCGCACGCGCGACGTCGAGTTCGCTGATATCGCCTTCCGCGAAGCGCCGCTGCACGAGCTTGAGCGCTTCTTCACGCAGGGACACGGTGCGCGCGAAAACATCGGCTTCCGCATCCAGCTCGCGAAGATTGAAGTAGTTCTGCGCGACGTCCGCCTGCAATGCAAGCTGCACGGAACGGAACAACGCCTGGCTTTGTTCCGTGTCCGCGTTGGCCGCCTGCACCGAGTTCGAGACGCGGCCGAACAGATCGACTTCATACGACACGCTCGCTTGCGCGCGCCACAACGTCTGCGCCGGAACGTTCCCGTCGGGCGGCAGGAATTGCGAGGCCGGCGAGAACTTCTCGCGTGTCGGACCGAAGCCTGCATCGAGCGTCGGAAAGAGACCTGCACGCGCCGTCTGATTGATTGCGCGCGATTCCTTCACGCGCGCCGCCGCAGCCTTCAGATTCTGATTCGCCTCCTGCGCCTGACGTTCGAGATCGTTGAGCGTGGCGTCGTCGAACACGGTCCACCACTCGCCGCGCAGCATTTCTTCCGAAGGCTGCGCGGTCTTCCACGTACCCGCTTCCGATGGCGACAGCGTCGGCGTTTCCTTGTACGCAGCCGGCGGATTCACATCCGGCTTTTCATAGGTCGGGGCAAGCGAGCACCCCGCGACCACGAGCAGCGACGCCATCAAAGCCGGCAAGCCCAACCATCGTTTCATTAGCGACTTATTCATCATCCACCTCATTGCGCTTCGTACGAAGCACCGATACCGCGCATCTGCGGATGCGTGCCGTGCTTGTCCGTCACATGTTCCGTGCGGCTCAGCTTGCGCAGGATCACGTAGAACACCGGCGTCAGCATCAGACCGAACAGCGTTACACCGAGCATGCCGAAGAACACTGCAACGCCCATCGCATGACGCATCTCCGAACCCGCACCCGACGACAACACGAGCGGCACCACGCCCATGATGAACGCGATGGATGTCATCAGAATCGGACGCAGACGCAAGCGGCTCGCTTCGATCGCCGCCTGCACGATGGAACGTCCCTGCATTTCCAGCTCACGAGCGAACTCCACGATAAGAATGGCGTTCTTCGCCGACAAGCCCACAAGCACCATCAAGCCGATCTGCGTGAAGATGTTGTTGTCGCCATCCGTGAGCCATACGCCGAGCAGCGCGGAGAGGATGCTCATCGGCACGATGAGGATCACCGCGAGCGGCAGCGTCAGGCTTTCATACAACGCGGCAAGCACGAGAAACACGAGCAGCACGCTGATCGGGAACACCCACAGTGCAGCGTTGCCCGCGAGAATCTGCTGATACGTAAGGTCCGTCCATTCGAACTTGATCCCGCGCGGCAGCACTTCAGCCGCAATGCGTTCCGCAGCCGCCTGTGCCTGGCCCGACGAATATCCCGGCGCAGGACCGCCGTTGATATCCGCTGCCGTGTAGCCGTTGTAACGCACCACCATTTCCGGGCCATACGTCGGCGATACCTTCACGAGCGAGGAAAGCGGCACCATGTCTCCGTTCGCGTTGCGCGTCTTCAGCAAGCCGATGTCTTCGGGATTCGCACGGAACGGCGCATCGGCCTGCACGCGCACCTGGTACACGCGTCCGAAGCGGTTGAAGTCGTTGACATACAGCGAGCCGAGATAGACCTGCATCGTGTCGAACACATCCGTCACCGAAACGCCCAGTTGCTTCGCTTTCACGCGATCCAGATCCACGTTCAGTTGCGGCACGTTGATCTGATAGCTCGAGAACGTCGGCCCGAGTTCCGGCGTCTGAGATGCGCGCTTGATGAACGCCTGCGTGGCATCGGCGAGCGCCGCATAGCCGAGCGCGCCGCGATCTTCAAGCTGCATCTTGAAGCCGCCGAGCGTGCCGAGACCGAGCACCGGCGGCGGCGGGAACACGGCGATGAACGAGCCCTTGATGCCCGCATACTTCTGATTCAACGCACCGGCAATGGCATTGGCCGACAGCGACTTGTCATGCACGCGGTCCTTGAACGGCTTGAGCGTGACGAAGACAATGCCCGCGCTCGAGGAATTCGTGAAGCCGTTCACCGACAGGCCCGGAAATTCCACCGCGCTTTCCACGCCCGGCTGTTTGAGCGCGATGTCGCTCATCTGGCGGATCACGCCTTCGGTGCGATCGAGCGATGCGCCGTTCGGCAACTGCGCGAAGCTGATCAGATACTCCTTGTCCTGCGCGGGCACGAAGCCGCCCGGCACGAGCTTGCCCATCAGCACCGCACCGCCGAGCAGCACCGCATACACGACCATCATGATCGCCTTGCGGTTGATGACGCGGGTGACGCCCTTGCCGTACGCGTCCGATCCGCGATGAAAGACCTTGTTGAAGCCGCGGAAGAAGCCGCCGAACACGCGATCCATTCCACGCGTGAGCCAGTCCTTCGGTTCATCGTGGCCCTTCAGAAGAAGCGCTGCGAGCGCCGGCGAAAGCGTCAGCGAGTTGAACGCGGAGATCACCGTCGAGATCGCGATGGTCATCGCGAACTGCTTATAGAACTGACCCGTCAGGCCGGACATGAACGCGAGCGGCACGAACACGGCAACGAGCGTCAGGGCAATCGCGATGATCGGCCCGCTCACTTCGCGCATCGCCTGATACGTGGCATCTCGCGCCGACAAGCCCGCTTCGATATTGCGCTCGACGTTTTCGACGACGACGATCGCATCGTCGACCACGATACCGATCGCGAGCACCATGCCGAACAGCGACAGCGCGTTGATCGAGAAGCCGAACGCAAGCAACAGCGAGAACGTCCCGACGATCGACACCGGCACCGCAAGCAGCGGAATGATCGAAGCACGCCACGTTTGCAGGAACACGATCACCACCAGCACGACGAGCGCAATCGCTTCGACGAGCGTATGAATGACCGCCTCGATACTCGAGCGCACGAACTGCGTCGGGTCATAGACGATCTGATACTCGAGGCCCGCAGGCATGTCGGCCTGCAGTTCCTTCATCGTCTTGCGCACTTCGTCGGAGATCTGGAGCGAGTTTGCGCCCGGTTGCTGGTTGATTGCGATCGCCACGGCCGACTTGTTGTCGAGCAACGAGCGCAGGCCGTACTCGGATGCCGCGAGTTCGACGCGCGCGACATCGCTGAGATGCGTGACCGCGCCATCCGGCGAAGTCTTCAGCACGATGTCGCGGAACTCGGACTCGTTCTGCAAGCGGCCGCGCGCATTCACGTTCAACTGCAGCGGCACGTTGGGCAGCGTCGGCGAACCGCCGATCACGCCAGCCGCAACCTGCACGTTCTGCTCGCGGATCGCATTGACGACATCGGTCGCCGTCATGCCGCGCTGCGCGACCTTTTGCGGATCGAGCCAGACGCGCATCGAATAATCGCCCGAGCCCCACAACTGCACTTCACCCACACCGGCGATACGCTCAAGCCGATCCTTGACGTTGATGAGCGCGTAATTGCGCAGATACGTCATGTCGTAGCGGCCGTTCGGCGAGTTCAGGTGAACCACCATCGTGAGCGTCGGCGATGACTTGATCGTCGTCACGCCGAGCCGCTGCACGTCTTGCGGCAAACGCGGCAGCGCCTGATTCACGCGGTTCTGCACGAGCTGCGTGTTCTTGTCCGGGTCGGTGCCGAGCTTGAACGTGACGGTCGTCGTGAGATTGCCGTCGCTGTTCGCCTGCGACTGCATGTACAGCATGTCTTCGACGCCGTTGATCTGCTCTTCGAGCGGCGAAGCCACGGTCTCCGCAATCACCTTCGGGTTCGCGCCGGGATACTGCGCATGCACGACGACCGATGGCGGCACGACTTCCGGATACTCGGAGATCGGCAGCTTGAACATCGCGATGATGCCCGCCAGCAGCACGACCACCGACAACACGCCCGCAAAGATCGGGCGGTCGATGAAGAATTTGGATATGTTCATGACGAGTTCTTTCCGTTGCGGATCACGCGAATCACTGCGCCGATGCCGTCTTCACGACGGGCGCATCGCCGCTGTTGTTCATCGCGACACCGTTGGCTTTGACGACATCGTTCGGACGCACGCGCTGCAATCCGTTCACGACGATGCGTTCGCCCGCTTCCAGTCCCTTCGCAATCACGCGCAAGCCGTCATGTGTCTGACCGAGCGTGACTTCGCGATACTGCACGCGGTTGTCCTTGTCGACGACCATCACGAACTTCTTGTCCTGATCGGTGCCGATGGCGGCATCGTCGACGAGCACGGCCGGGTGAGGCGTGCCGCCGCCCACTTTGATGCGTGCGTACAGCCCCGGCACGAGCGAGCCGTCCGGATTGTTGAAGCGCGCACGCACGCGGATGGTGCCGGACGTCGTATCGAGGCGGTTATCGACGGAATCGACGACGCCTTCGCGTGAATAACCCTCTTCGTTGGCAAGCCCGAGCGACACCGGCACGGTGTGGCCCGCGTCCCGGCCGAGATAGCGCAGATAGGTTTGTTCGTCGACATCGAACGATGCATAGATCGGCGAGACCGACACCAGCGTCGTCAGCAAGGGCGCATTGCCGCCCGTCGATACGATGTTCCCCACCGTCAGTTCCGCACGCGACACGCGACCCGATACCGGCGCGGTGATGCGCGTATAGGCAAGATTGATCTTCGCGGTTTCGACGGCGGCTTGCGCAGCCTTCAGGTTGGCGACGGCCTCGCGTGCGGCGTTTTGCTTCTCGTCGTAGTCGCGCTTGGCGATCGCGTTATCCGTGAGCAGACGTTCGGCACGCGCGGCGTCCGTCGATGTATAGCCGTTGCGCGCCTGCGCCGCCGCGAGTTGCGCTTGCGCGCGATCTACTTCGGCTACATAGGGACGCGGATCGATCGTGAACAGCGGATCGCCCTTCTTCACGAGCGCGCCATCCTTGAAATGCACCGCGACGATCGTGCCGGGCACGAGCGGGCGAATATCCACGTGGTCCACCGCTTCGAGCCTGCCCGAGTAGCTTTGCCAGTCGGTGATGGTCTTCGAAATGACGGTCGCGACATCGACTTCGGTGGCAGTGGGGCTATGCGCTGCGGCTTTGGCTTCGTTGATCGCCGCGTCGCCGTGGCCGCGCCAGGCGGTATAGCCGCCCGCGCCTGCGATGACCAACGCAGCGCCTAGCGCGGCGTAGATGCGTTTGCGAGTGAAGAACATGATGAAAGGCTCCGGTTGCGTTGAGATTGTTTTTTTATGGTGCTCGGCTTAGCGCTTATTTGGTGCGCGCAAGCCGCTTCCTGAAGAAAGCGACGACATCGGCCAATGCGTCGGGATGCGCGGCAAGCGCCTGATGCGATGCCTTGCAATGCCTCGTCACTTCGGTGGGCACGCCCGCCGAGATCAGTTCCGCTGCGTACTTTTCAGCCTCGATGTGCAGCAGGTCATGCTCGGCGCTCGCGATCAATGCAGGAGGCAGGCCAGCAAGACGACGCGATTCGAGCGGCGCCGCATACGGATGCAAGCGTTGCGACGGATTCGGCAGGTAAGCGCGATAACAGCGCGCGCATTCGCTCAGTTCGAGATCGGGGCACAGCACCTTGCGCTCATCGGCGACGCGCGTCATGCTCGGATCGAGCAGCGGCGCCAGCAGCACTTGCGCGGACATGCGAATGTCGCCGCGATCGCGTGCAATGGCAGCAACACATGTCGCGAGATTGCCGCCCGCATCGTGGCCCGCCACGCCTACTCGCTGCGGGTCCGCACGTTGAGCGCGCGCATGCGCCACGGCCCATTGCGCCGCGCGATAACCATCCTCGGGCGCGGCCGGAAACGGATACTGCGGCGCCAGCGAATAAGCCACCGACACGACCCATGCGGGCGTATCGCGTGCGATGGTCGCCGCGGCGATGTCGGCATCGTCGAGTGTGCCGCTTGTAAAACCACCGCCATGAAAATAGAGGACGATGGGCAGGACGGTGCCGTCCGACGCGGGGCGATAGCTGCGCAGCATGATGGGCTGCACATGGCCCGCAATGCGCGCCTCTTCGATGCACAGTCTCGGTCCTTGCTCCAAATCCAGCAGTGATGCCATGGTTATTTCCGTGCACAGCCCTGATGCAAGGCCGTCACGCATGAGTTGCGATGGTGCGAATTCTGGAGTCCGCGCCTTTTTTAATAAATGCCTATAATCCGGCAACACAATTCGGTCGCCCCGAACAATCATCGCTTAAGCTCCCGGCAATTTTCTTAGCCAGCCGCTTAATTCCCTGCCTCTATAAGCATCGAAGGTACGAAAATGGATCGGCTACAAGCAATGCAGGTCTTTACTCGCGTCGTCGACACCAACAGCTTTTCGCGTGCAGCGGATACGCTGAACCTGCCGCGTGCATCGGTGACGACGATCATTCAGAACCTCGAAGCCTTTCTCAACGTGCGGCTGCTTCAGCGCACCACGCGCAGGCTCAATCTCACGCCGGACGGCGCCGCCTACTACGAGCGATGCGTGCGCATCCTCGGGGACATCGAGGAAGCCGAGAGCACGTTCTCGAACAACGGCAAGGGGCCGCACGGCAAGTTGCGCGTGGACATGCCGGGGGCCATCGGGCGGCTGATCGTTATGCCCCAGCTATGCGATTTCCACACGCGCTATCCGGACATCGAACTGATGATGGGCTTCGGCGACAAGCCGGTCGATCTCATTCAGGAAGGCGTCGATTGCGTGATCCGCGTCGGCACGCTGCAGGATTCGAGTCTTGTCGCGCGGCGCATCGGCGTGTTTCAGGGCGTCACGGTGGCAAGCGCTCAATATCTGGAACGCAACGGCACGCCGACGACGCTCGACGATCTGCAGAACCACACTGCCGTCAATTACTTCTCGAGCCGGACTGGGCGAATCATGGACATGGATTTCGTCGTGGACGGCGAGACCATCGAAGTGAAGATGCGCGGCATGATCGCGGTGAACGATGCCGAAGCGTATCTGAGTTGCGGGCTCAAGGGCGTGGGCATCGTTCAGGTGCCGCGATTCATGGCGCTGCCGTATCTGCGTTCGGGCGAACTCGTCGAACTGTTGCCGCAATGGAGCCCGATGCCGATGCCCATTTCCGCGGTGTATCCGCACAACCGGCATTTGTCGCCGAAGGTGCGCGTGTTCGTCGACTGGGTGGCGGAGCTGTTCGAACGCTGCCCGCTGCTGCAGGGCCAAAAAGAAGCGGAAGAGCGCTGCCTGCCGACGAGCACCGCATCGCCGATGATCGTTCGCCACGGCACGCCCGAAGTCGCGGGCACGGCGGACGTCGTGGTTTGACGGCTCGACGATTATTCGCCGCAATAGATAAATCTATTCGTCAATAGGCCATTTATCCGCCGCACCGGCGCGACTACATTTCGTCCTGCCACGGCGCATCGTTCATTCACACGATGCGCCGTATCCCGAAGGATCGAAAGGAGTCGCACCATGAAACGCTATCTGCTCACGAGCCTCTCGCTCGCCGCTGTGTCCGCCGTGATCTCGAGCACCGCTTTTGCGGAAGGCGGCCAGGGAATCGGCCGTGCGGGAACGTATCTCACGCCTACGCAAAGCACGGCAAGCGCAAGCGAAACGCCCAAAACGCGTGCGCAAGTGCGGGCCGAACTCGCCGCAGCCTATTCGAACGGCTCATTGCCGGCCCTCAATCGCAATACTTATCCTTCGCGAAGCATGTGGGGCGACGCCGTCGCCGCGCAGGCAGAAGCGCACAACCGGGCAATCGTCGATTACGCGAATGGCGCGCCGGCCGCCGCGAATCTGAGCGCACGCTGATTCATTCGTCATTCTAACTATTCGAAGGATAAGCCCATGTTCGATACCGAATCGGCACTGGAGCAATTCTCTTTGCTCGATGATTTCTCGACGGACGCGCCCGTCTGGCGTCCGTTTGCACCGGACGAAACTCAACAGCACATCGACGCCGAGATTCTTTAGGAACCCGCTTCCACCGCGCTCAATGCCCGCTCGATCACGCTCGCCAGCTTTGCAAAGGCGGGCGCGATCTCGGCGTTCGGCACACACGCATAGCCCAGCATCAAGCCCCTGCGCGCGTCGTCCTGATTCATGTAGTAGTGCGTAAGCGGACGCGTGACTACGCCGTTCGCGAGCGCATCGTCGGTGATTGCGCGATCGCTCGCGTTGCCGGGCAATTCGAGCACGAAGTGCAGGCCCGCTTCGTCGCCGCGCACGGCGAGCGTTTCACCGAAATGCGCGCCGATCGCGTCGATGAGCAACTGACGGCGTTCATCGTAAAGGCCGCGCATGCGCCGCACATGCGACGTCAAATGCCCATCCAGAATGAATTCCGTCATCACCGCTTGCTGCATCAACTGGCCTTCGCGGTAAAGCTCCGCTACGCCGGTGCGGAACGTATCGACGAGATTCTCCGGCACGACCATATAGCCCATGCGCAAGCCGGGAAACATCATCTTGCCGAGACTGCCGACATAGATGACCTGCCCGGCATCGTCGAGTCCCTGCAGCGACGAAAGCGGCCGGCTGCGATAACGGAACTCGCTGTCGTAGTCGTCCTCGATGATCCACACGCCATGCTGCCGCGCGAATTCGAGCAGCGCACGACGCCTCGCGAGACTCATCACCATGCCGAGCGGATACTGATGCGACGGCGTCACGAGCGCAATGCGCGGCGGCGCGGCCATGTCGCGCGCGCTCGGATTGAGGCCTTCTTCGTCGACGGGCACGGGCACGAGCGACAGCCCCGACGCCTGCAGCACGCTGCGCACGCCCCAGTAGCACGGCTCCTCGACCCACGCGCGATCGCCGCTATCGGTCAGAAGACGCACCGCGAGATCGATCGATTGATGAATCCCCGTCGTGATGATGATCTGATCCGGCGTGCATTTCACCGAACGCGCGACGCGCAGATAGTCCGACAACGCGCGCCGTAGCGGCCGGTACCCGCCGCCCGGCGCATACGTCAGCAAATCGGGACTCGCGCGCTTCCAGAGCCGCGACTGCAAACGGCTCCACGTACGCGACGGAAACTCCGCCACATCCGGCACGCCCGGCATGAACGCGCCCCACTGCTTCGGCGCGACGCCCGCGTGGGCGATCAGCCGCGCGCCCCGCTTCGATATCAGACAAGGCTTGCGCGGCGTTTCGTCGGCTGGTTCCTGCGGCTTGCGCACGGCCGCACGGTCGTTCGGGGCGGTATCGGCGACATAGGTGCCGCTGCCGGTCGTGGACGTGACATAGCCTTCGGCCGTCAACTGCTCGTACACATGCAGCACCGTATTGCGCGCGACGCCGATGTCGGCCGCCAGCATGCGCGAGCTCGGCAGCTTCGCCCCCGACGCGAGCTGACCGGTCAAAATGGCCTGCTGCATCGCCTCGAGCAGTTGCCGGTAGACCGGCTCTTCGCGCGCGCGGTCGATTCGCGCGTTCAGCCAGTCTGCAAGGAGGATAGCGTTCAAAGTCCTGTCCCGGGACGAGGAGCCGGCTGCCGGAAGTGGCTCCCCGATGAATATTGAAATGGTTCCCCATTGTAGAACCGTCTCAGGCTATAGTTAGCGCAAGTAGTGGAAAAAATTTCCGGAGCCGCTCGCCGTCCCGTTGCGGCGCCGGCATCCGAAATATCCGCATTCAGCTTTCCGAAGGAGACACGGAAGATGAAATCCGATCAGGTGATCGTCAGCTTTCGCGGCGTCCGAAAGACTTACGACGGCGAAACGCTCGTCGTGAAGTCTCTCGATCTCGACATCTACCAAGGCGAATTCCTTACGCTGCTCGGGCCATCCGGCTCGGGCAAGACCACGTGCCTCATGATGCTCGCGGGCTTCGAATTCCCGACGGGCGGCGAAATCTGGCTCGACGGCAAGCTGCTCAACAAGGTGCCGCCGCACAAGCGCGACATCGGCATGGTGTTTCAGAACTACGCGCTCTTTCCGCATCTGTCGGTGCAGCAGAACGTCGAATATCCGCTGACAGTGCGCAAGATGTCCGCCGAAGAACGTGCTCATCGCGTCAACAACGCGCTGAAGATGGTGCGCATGGAGAGCTTCGCGAAGCGTTACCCGGCGCAGTTGTCGGGCGGTCAGCAGCAGCGCATCGCGCTGGCTCGCGCGCTCGTGTTCGAGCCGAAGCTCGTGCTGATGGACGAGCCGCTCGGCGCGCTGGACAAACAGCTTCGCGAGCACATGCAGTACGAACTGAAGTCGCTGCACGAGAAGCTCGGCGTCACCTTTGTGTACGTCACGCACGATCAGGGCGAGGCGCTCACCATGAGCGACCGCGTCGCCGTGTTCGACAAGGGCATCGTGCAGCAGCTCGATACCGTCGACCACCTCTACGAAGCGCCGTGCAACGAGTTCGTCGCCAACTTCATCGGCGACAGCAACCGGCTGCGGGGCACCATCGAACATACGCAAGGCGATTACTGCGAGATACGGCTCGCGGACGGCACGCGGCTTTCGGGCCTGAACGTGGCGAAGGCGAACGCCGGCGCGTCGGCGGTAGCGTGCATCCGGCCCGAACGCATGAAGCTCGCAGCCGGCGCGCACCGCATGAACGGCGCCAACGGACACAACGCGCTCGCGGGTGAAGCCAGGAGCCTCATCTATTTCGGCGACCACGTGCGCATGCGCTGCGGCGTGCGCGATCAGGACGAGTGTTTCGTCAAGGTGCCGCTCGGCACCGAGGCCCTCGCAGGCTTTACGCCCGGCGCGCCGATCGCACTGGAATTCGCGCCCGAGCATTTGCGCGTGTTCGCGTGAGACGTTCCCCGGCGTGCCGCGCGCATGCCCTTTTCCGCAGTCAATTGATAAAACCAAGCAGAGGAAACCACCATGAGGAAGTTCGCACTGTGTTCCAAGGGAGCCGCCGCGCTCGTGTGCGCGACGAGCGTATCGGTCGCGTTCGCGGCGGACCTCACCGTCGTCAACTTCGGCGGGGCTAATGGCGACGCGCAAAAGGTCGCGTTCAATCAGCCGTTCGAGAAGGCGACCAACAACAAGGTCACGGCGGTCGAGTACAACGGCGAGCAGGCCAAGGTCAAGGCGATGGTCGAAGCCAAGCACGTGAACTGGGACGTGGTCGAAGTCGAATCGGGCGATCTCGGCCGTGGCTGCGACGAAGGTCTGTACGAAAAGCTCGACTGGTCGAAGATCGCGAAGAAATCGGAGCTCGTGCCCGAGTCGCCGCAAACCTGCGGCGTCGGTTTCTTCGTCTGGTCGACGGCCCTCGCCTATAACGCCGACAAGCTCAAGAGCGCGCCGGCCAGCTGGGCTGACTTCTGGGACACGAAGAAATTCCCCGGCAAGCGCGGCATGCGCAAGGGTGCGCGCTACAACCTCGAATTCGCACTGATGGCCGACGGCGTCGCGCCGAAGGATGTCTACAAGGTGCTCGGGACCAAGGCCGGCGCGGATCGCGCGTTCAAGAAGCTGGACGAGCTGAAGCCGAGCATCCAGTGGTGGGAGGCCGGTGCACAGCCGCCGCAATTCCTCGTCGCGGGCGATGTCGTCATGTCCACCGCGTACAACGGCCGTATCGATGCCGCGCGCAAAGAGGGCAAGAACCTCAAGGTCGTGTGGAACGGCAGCATCTACGACCTCGACTACTGGGCCATTCCGAAGGGCTCGCCGAACAAGGACGTGGCGATGCAGTACATCGCGTATTCGGTATCGCAGAAGCCGCAGCAGGAGTATGCGCAGCACATCGCCTATGGTCCGGTGAACAAGGCCGCGATCACCGCGCTCGATGCGAAGACGCAGGCCGATATGCCGAACTCGCCGGCCAACGCGAAGAACGCGGTGTTGCAGGACATGGCGTTCTGGACCGATCACGGCGATGAACTGGAACAGCGCTTCTCGGCGTGGGCATCGAAGTAAGTGGCTGACTGCGGTGCGACGGTCGCGCCTCCTGTGAGGCGCGGCCTCGTTACCGCCAAGTTGCAGGGAGACACCAGCGTGAACACCATCACGATCGCCGTGGACGAGTCGGGCGAATCGACCGCGCGCCTGAAAAAAGAGCTGAAGCTCGCCGACGCCAAGAAACGCGCGATGGCGCTTGCGTTGATCGCGCCGCTCGCCATCTTTTTGTTTCTGATCTTCGTCGTGCCGATCGGCGCGTTGCTTACGCGCGCCATCGAAAATCCCGAAGTGGCGAACGCGTTGCCGCATACCGGCGCGGCGCTCGCCGGCTGGGACCGCAAGGCCGCGCCGCCCGATGCCGCCTACGCCGCGCTCGCGCAAGACCTGACCGCGATCCAGGACGGCGATTCGATGGGCGCGCTCGCCCGCCGCCTGAACACGGAGATTCCCGGCTATCGCTCGCTCGTTGCGAAGACCGCTCGCGCGATGCCGCTCACCGGCGACGACGGCAAGCCGCTCGCGCCGCCGCAGTTGCGCGCCAAGATCATCGAAATCGACGAGCGCTGGAACGATCCGGCCTACTGGCAAGTCATCGCGAAGAACGCGAGCCGGTTGTCGCCGTTCTATCTGCTGGCGTCGCTCGATCATAAGCAGGACGGATTCGGCAACATCGTCCACGCCGATCCCGACCAGTCCATCTATCTCAACGTATTCGGGCGCACCTTCGTGATCGGCTTCGCGGTGACGCTGTTCGCGCTGCTGCTCGGCTATCCGCTCGCCTACTGGATCTCGACGCTGCCCGCGCGCCGCGCGAACCTCGTGATGGTCCTCGTGCTGATACCGTTCTGGACCTCGGTGCTCGTGCGCGTCGCCGCGTGGATCGTACTGCTGCAGAGCGAAGGGCTCATCAACAAGGCGCTGATCGGCAGCGGGCTGATCGGCTCGCCGCTCGCGCTGCTCTTCAACCGCGTGGGCGTCTATATCTCGCTGACCCACATTCTTCTGCCCTTCATGATTCTGCCGCTGTACAGCGTGATGAAGTCGGTGCCGCCGACTTATCAGCGCGCGGCGGTATCGCTCGGCAGCCATCCGTTCGCCGCGTTCTGGCGCGTGTATGTACCGCAGACTTATCCCGGCATCGGCGCGGGCGTGCTGCTCGTGTTCATTCTGGCGATCGGCTACTACATCACGCCGGCGCTGCTCGGCGGCCCGAACGACCAGATGGTGAGCTACTACATCGCCTATTTCACGAACGTGACCATCAACTGGGGCATGGCCTGCGCCCTCGGCGCGCTGCTGCTCGCCGCGACGCTGGTGCTGTACGTCGTCTACGGGCGCTTCACGCGCTCGAACGTGAGCCTGGGGTAACAGAGATGAAACTCGCCAAACCGCTGTTCGCGCCGCACACGTCCGCCATCGAGCGCATCTGGTACTTCGCGTTGCGCATTCTGTGCGTGCTGACGCTGCTGTATCTGATCCTGCCGGTGCTGGCCATCGTGCCGCTGTCGTTCTCGTCGAGCACCTTCCTCGTCTATCCGATTCCCGGCTTCTCGATGCGCTGGTATCACAACCTCGTCATGTCGGATGAGTGGCGCATGGCCGCGAAGAACAGCTTCATCGTCGCGCCATCGGCGACGCTGGTCGCGACGATCCTCGGCACGCTCGCCGCAGTCGGGCTGACGAAAGCGAACTTTGCCGGCAAGGGCTTGCTGATGGCGGTGCTCATCTCGCCGATGATCGTGCCGGTGATCGTCGTCGGCGTCGGCATGTATCTGTTCTTCGCGCCGCTCGGCATCGCGAACACGTACTTCGGACTGATTCTCGCGCACGCGGCGCTCGGCGTGCCGTTCGTGGTGACGACGGTCGCCGCGACGCTGCAGAACTTCAACACGAACCTGGTGCGCGCGAGCCAGTCGCTCGGCGCGAACCCGCTGACGACGTTCTTTCGCGTGACGCTGCCGGTGATCGCGCCGGGCGTGATATCGGGCGCCCTGTTCGCGTTTGCGACATCGTTCGACGAAGTCGTCGTCACGCTCTTTCTCGCCGGCGCGGAACAGACGACGCTGCCGCGCCAGATGTTCACGGGCATCCGCGAAAACATCAGTCCGACAATCGCCGCGCTGGCGACGATTCTCATCGTGTTTTCGACGAGTCTGCTGCTGGCGCTCGAATGGTTGCGCGGTCGCGCGGCGGCTCGGGCCGTGGCGGGGTGAAGTGCTGCCGGGCTGCTTCGCGCGTGTCGTTGCAGCCCGGTTTTATTGCGGTAGCGACTGAACGCTGCGGCGCTTCTTTCGAATTTGCCTTCTTTCTAATTACTTATCGCTTTCTAGATTCGAGCAAAGCTCTGTTTTGCCGACGGAGTAGGCAAAACTTAAACAGGCCGCAAAGCCTTACCCGGCAAGCATCCGGCATTGACATAAGCGCAAATCTGACCGTCCATTGGGATTATTCGCGTCAACGGGACAGTGTTTTCACTGATGCCGTATTTATCGGAATGTGCTTAATGACGTACGTTCTAGGTCGAGCCAAAGCCTGGAAAAATGCCATGACAGCACTTTCGAAGCGAGCCGATCCGTGGTCTCAAACGGTCCATCAGCTCGAAACGATACCCGCCGAGACCGGCCGCATCGCTCCGTCCCAACGAACCGCACGCGCCGAGAGCGCCTTTGTCGACCGTCTGACGCGCGACTGGAATCGGGCGCATCCGCAGCCTGCGAATGACCGGCTGCCCTATCCTCAAGCCATCGTGCGCGTGATCGAGCGCCCGAGCAGCGCCACCGCGCTCGTCTACTGGTCTGATCCCGGCACCTGCCATTACGGCTATCAGGGCTGGCGCGCGACGACGGCCAACACGGAAGGCGTCTGCTCCCTGTCGGGGATGCCGATTCATCGCGGCGATCAGGTGTATCGCCCGTCGCAGCGCGATCCCAAACCGCAAAACGCATCGGCGATGATCCTCGCCGCCGCAATGCCGCAAGACGAGGAAGTCGAAGCCGACGTCCACGGCTGATCAGTAGCCGACCGTGAAGCGTTGCCTGACCGGTACGCCGCGCTCGAAGGCGTCGAGGAACGCGATCGCGAAGTCGTCGAACGTGATCCAGCTTCTGCCGTTGGCGTCGACTAGCAATTCGTCGACGCCAACGCGGAATTTACGCGTGCGCGGGCCGTCCACGAATTCCGCCGACGGCGACACGAAGGTCCACATCACGTCACGCTCGCGGCGCAACGCGTCGAGGAACGCCGCGCCCGCCGTCGCCTCCTCGCGATAGGCCGGCGGAAAGCCCGGCGCATCGAGCACGCGCCGGCCGGGCGCGACGTACAGGCTTCCCGCGCCGCCGACGACCAGCAAACGTTCGACGCCCGCGCGCTTCACCGCTCCGACGATCGCGCTTTCAGGCACCGAGGCGAAGCGCGTCGCGCTGAACACCGCGTCGTGACCCGCGATCGCATCGGCGAGCGCGGCCATGTCGAGCGCGTCGACGTTGCGCGCGGTCACGCCGTCGCGCGCGTTCAGGGCGGATGTATCGCGGGCCAGCGCCGTTACCGTGTGTCCCCGGCGCAACGCTTCCTCCAGCAATCGGCTGCCGGCATTGCCCGTCGCGCCGATGATCGCAATCTTGCTCATGCATGTCCTCCCGGCGTTGGCGGCGCAAAACGTGCAACTCCGTGCGCGGTAATTCCTTCACACAGAGAGCGAAAACACAGAGGCGCCGCATCGAATGGCCCGATTCCGTTTCGACGAATCGACGAATGCGAGAATCGTTCGGGCAATGCCGCCGCCTTCAGAACCGGCGACCGGTTCCGGGAACGCAATTTTCGAGCCGGTTTTAAGTGTCCCCGCCAATAACCAACCCGTCCGGCCATAATCCGCCGCACACCATGATGCAAGGAAGACGCCGTTAAACTAGAGACCCCGCACTCTTGTCGAAACGTGTTATTACGGCGATTCCCGGCGCGCCGAACGCAATCCGTTTCGCGAAGAGTTTCAATCGAAGTCGTCAATTTGTCATGACACTGGTTTATCTTGCAGGTCCTCGCCGCTCCATTACCGGAAGGAGTTAATCGTGAAGAATCCGCAATTGCAGGGTGCGATCGAAGGACGCGACAATCCGGCTGGTGAAACCGCCTACGAGCCAATCCCGCTTGGCGCCGCTCAGGCAGATTCCGCCGATGAAGCCGACTACGCCGATTCGCTGGACATCCCGCTCAATTACGGCATCGTGATGGACGCTGTCAGGGACGCAGTTCGCGCCAACCCCTGAGCGTTCGAATTTCTTATACGAAGCGCCCCGGATGGGGCGCTTTTTTGTCCAGTTTCGGTCGCGACATTCACCGTTCTTCACTGCGCCGGCGAACCAATTATCAGAACAATAATCGCCGTGCAGATCAAAGATCGCCATCGGTCGCTCTGACCGACAAAAAGTCAAGAGAAACAAAAGCGTCAATATTCGTTACCGAACTGTATTAACACGATGGTACACTTCGCCGTCCGCTAAGCGCGGACTCGCGTCTGAAGTAAGACGCGGCTGCTGTCCATCATTCGTCCATGCAGACGGCGCCTGAAAGACCGAAATCAATGCCGCGAATCAAGCGGTATATCGCCGTACTGGCTAATCGTCCTGATTATTGCTCTTTGGCAGAAGCCAATGATCTGAGCTAACTTCAGACGAGAAGCAACGCCTGACCGACTATTGGGATTAGAGGGATTCGACGTCTGCTTTCAGTCAGATAAGCAAAGGCGAAAATCACCGGACAACCTGCACGCACCTTGCGCGCGCATTCGAATCGACCACGATGGCCGCACCTTTCGATTACCTGCTCGACCGTCAGATATCCCGGCAGTGGCGCGGCTTGCTGTCGTCGCTCGCGGATGAATTCGAGGCGCAGATCGGCGGTGCAGAACTGCGTCAACTGATGCATCGCGTAGGCAACCGTTTTGCCGATGCGTCGCCCCTGCCGCCATGTGCCTCGACGGCCGACCTCGCCGATGCGCTGAACGCAGTCTGGCGCGAAGCGGACTGGGGTTTCGTCGAGCTGTCGGACGCGCGCGACCATCTGCGCATCGTTCATTACTGCGCGCCGCTTCGGGCGTTCGGCGAAAGCGCCCTCGCGTGGACGCCCGCGTTTCTGGAAGGCGCGTACCAGCATTGGCTCTCGGCGCTGGGCGCGGAAGGGCTGGCCGTCCGGCAGCACGGCGGCATCGGGGAGACGGGCGGCGACGCCGCCATCGAATTCCGGCTAGCGCACGGCGCGAGCTGAGCAGCGGCTGTCGAGGATGGGCCGCGTCGTTGGCGGCATCGACCGTTCAGCATCGGACGGCGAAAAAAATGCAGCACGCAGCACTGGCCACGTTTGAAGCAGGGCATCACGAGGATGCGGCATCCATGAATACTTCGCGCGACATCGAGAAGCTGTTCGATCACTTCGGCGGCAATGCAGGGGAATATCAGGAGATCGGCCGGGAGAACGAGGCCAGGAACGCTCGCACCCGCTGGCCGCTGCTCGCCACGCTCGACTTCGCGCAGCCGGCGATTCCCGAGATCGCGGCGCGCCGCGAGTCGCGCGGGCCATCGGACGCCGCGCCGACGACCACTCCCACGCTCACGCCAATTCGCCGGGGCAAGCCGCCGCTCTTCGCGCGGTCTCATCGACGGACGATTCCGCCTGTGAATCCGCCCGCCGCGCACGATTCGCTGAGCGCCGCGCGGTTTTCGTCGCCGGAAGAGGCGGTGCGAGCGGCCGTTCCCGCGTCGCTGAACGTCGCGCGCCCCGGCTGGCTCGACGCGCGCAACGCGCCTGCGGCGATACCTGCCGTCGACAAGGCCGCAGCCGCCGTCGCTCCGGCGATCCCGAAGGCCGAAACGCCGCGCGCGAACCCGGCTTCGTCGATCCTCGGCAAGCTCTTCCAGCCCGCGCCCGCCGCGCAAGCCGCCTCCGACGACTCGCTCCCCGCGCTGTTTCACCGCCTGCGCAACGGCGGCTCACGCTCATGAAAGTCGTCACCGTCGTATCCGCGAAGGGCGGCGTCGGCAAGACGACGCTCGCCGCCAATCTGGCCTCGGTGCTGGCGTCGCGCAATCGCCGCGTGATCGTGCTCGATCTCGATCCGCAGAACGCCCTGCGCCTGCATTTCGGGATTCCGCTCGACAGCATCGACGGCATCTCGCGCGCCACGCTCAGCCAGAGTCCGTGGCAAACGGTGATGTTCGACGGCATCGACGGCGTCACCGTGCTGCCCTACGGCGCGGTCGTCGAGGACGATCGCCGCCGCTTCGAAACGCTCGTCGACAGCGATCCGGCCTGGCTCGCGCGCTCGCTCAATTCTCTTGCGCTCGACGCAAACGATATCGTCATCGTCGATACCCCGCCCGGCTCCTCCGTCTACACGCGCACCGCGCTGACGGCGGCCCATTTCGCGCTGAACGTCGTGCTTGCGGACGCGGCCTCCTACGCCGCGATTCCCGGCATGGAGCGCATGATCGACGCGTACGCCGCGCCGCGCAGGGACTTCGCCGGTCAGGGCTATGTCGTGAATCAGGTGGATCAATCGCGTCAGTTGAGCAAGGACGTGCTCAAGGTGCTGCGCGACATGCTCGGCTCGAAGCTCTTTCCGGGCGTGATCCATCAGGACGAAGGCATCGCGGAATCGCTCGCGTGCGACACGACACTGATCCACTACGATCCGCTCTCGCAAGCCGCCGCCGATCTGCGCGCGTGCGGCGACTGGCTGCTCGCCGCCATCGACGCGATCGCGCCTTCAAGGAACGTCGCATGAGATCGGCGAAGATTCCATCGCAGGAAACGGAGGTCAGCGTCGCGACGTCGCGGCTCGAACGGATCGTCGATGCGGGGATCTGGAGCAGCCGGATCGTGGTCGCCGCGCTGACGCTTTTCGCCGCGTTCGCGCTGTACTTCGTCGTGACGGTGCCGCTCGCGTTCGGCCAGCAACTCGCGTTCGCAACGATCTGCTTCGTCTGCGCGCTCGGCTTCCGCCGCTTACAGGGCCAGTATGCGACGCTCGTGATGATCATGCTGTCGGTGACGGCCTCGGGCCGCTACATGTATTGGCGGCTCACCGAAACGACGTACTGGGAGCGCCCGCTCGACGCCGCGTGGGGCCTCTTGCTCGTCACCGCCGAAGTCTACGCGACGCTCGTGCTGATGCTCGGCTACTTCCAGACCGCGTGGCCGCTCAAGCGCAAGCCGCTGCCCTTGCCCGCCGATCGCAGCGCGTGGCCGACGGTCGATGTCTTCATCCCGACGTACAACGAGCCGCTTTCCGTCGTGAAGCCGACGATCTACGCGGCGCTCGCGCTCGACTATCCGACCGACAAGCTCGCGATCCACGTGCTCGACGACGGCCGCCGCCCCGAGTTCAAGGCGTTCTGCGAGGAAGTCGGCGTCAACTGGACGATCCGCACGCATAACCGCCACGCGAAGGCGGGCAACATCAACGAGGCGCTCAAGATCACGAATGGCGAGTACCTCGCGATCTTCGACTGCGATCACATCCCGACGCGCTCGTTCCTGCAAATCTGCCTCGGCTGGTTTCTACGCGACAAGCTGCTTTCGATGCTGCAGACGCCGCATCACTTCTTCTCTCCCGATCCGTTCGAGCGCAATCTCGGCACGTTCCGCAAGGTGCCGAACGAGGGCGAACTGTTCTATGGCCTCGTGCAGGACGGCAACGACCTATGGAACGCGACGTTCTTCTGCGGCTCGTGCGCGGTGCTGCGCCGCTCGATGGTCAAAGAGATCGGCGGGATCGCGGTGGAAACCGTCACCGAGGACGCGCATACCGCGCTTAAGCTGCATCGGCTGGGCTATACGACCGCGTATCTCGGGATTCCGCAAGCCGCCGGGCTCGCGACGGAGAGCCTGTCGGGACACATCGGTCAGCGCATCCGCTGGGCGCGCGGCATGACGCAGATTTTCCGCATCGACAATCCGCTCACGGGCAAGGGTCTCAAGATCGGTCAGCGGCTGTGTTATCTGAACGGCATGCTGCACTTCTTCTATGGCGTGCCGCGTCTCGTCTTTCTGACCGCGCCGCTGTCGTATCTGTTCTTCGGCGCGCACGTGATCGAAGCGGCGGCGAGCACGATCGCCATCTTCGCGCTGCCGCACATGATGCACGCGAGCATCACCAATTCGCGGATGCAGCGGTCGTTCCGCCATTCATTCTGGGCCGAAGTGTACGAGTCGGTGCTGGCGTCGTACATCACCGCGCCGACGCTGCTCGCGGTCATCAACCCGAAGCTCGGCAAGTTCAACGTGACCGCGAAGGGCGGACAGATCGCGAAGGCTTACTTCGACTGGTCGATCTCGCGCCCGTATCTGTTCCTCCTGTTGCTGAACCTGCTCGGCTTCATCGCGGGCGCGGTGCATATCGGCCTGAACTGGCACGTGCGCAGCGAAGTGCAGACGACCGTGCTTAACCTCTGCTGGACCGTCTACAACATGCTGATTCTGGGCGCGTCGGTGGCGGCGGCGAGCGAGCAGCGCCAAGTGCGGTCGACGCATCGCGTGACCATGAAAATGCCGGTGATGCTTAAGTTCGCGACGGGGCGCACGCTCGCTTGCGAGACCATCGACTATTCGGAAGGCGGCGTCGGCGTGAAGCTGCCGAACAGCATCGCCGTGCCGCTGCACGAGCGCGTCACCGTCTCGCTCTTTCGCGGCGACGAGGAATTCGCGTTCCCCGCGACCGTGGGTTTCAGCGAGCCGGGGCGCGTCGGCCTGCGCTTTTTGCAGCTCACGCGCGAGCAGGAATACGACTTCGTCAAAACGACGTTCGCGCGCGCGGATGCCTGGACCGGCTGGTCCGAAGGCCGCCTCGCCGATACCCCGCTGCGCGGCCTGTCGCACGTGCTGCTGGTCGGCACGCGCGGCATCGCCGGCCTTTTCGAGCACCTGTACAGCGACCTTCGGACCTGGACGAGCAAGACGCCGGTCGACGCGAAGAAGCTGACGACCAAAGATCAATAATGAGCAAGGGATCATCGAGGCCGCGTCTCGGCGGCGCAGTGGCATGCGCGTTTGCATTGGCTATGGCGCTGGGCGTGCCGGTCGCGGGGGCGGCCGACGTCGCGCCGGGCCCGGCCGTCGTCTATAACCCCAACACCATCGCGCAGCCCGCGCTCGCGGCGCCGGTGCCCGCGTTCTCCGGCAAGCCCGACAAGCCGCTCGCCTCGCGCGTGCCGACGACCGCCGATCCCGGCATGCTCGTCCCCGGCGGACGCCGCCAGACGCTCACCTTCGCCGACTATGGAGCGCTCGATCCGCTGCAATTGCGCGGCACGGACGGCCAGAACGGCATCGCGTTCTCGGTGCGCGGCGACGAAGTCGTGACCGGCGCGGTGCTGCATCTGATCTACAGCTATTCGCCGTCGCTGCTGGCAGCGATTTCTCAACTGAAGGTGCTCGTCAACGGCGAAGTGGCCGCGACACTGCCGGTGCCGCGCGAGCAGGCCGGCACGCTCGTCGCCCGCGACGTGGCGATCGATCCGCGCTTCATCACCGAGTTCAATCACCTGAACGTGCAGTTGATCGGGCACTACACGCAGCAGTGCGAAGACCCGTCCAATTCGACGCTTTGGGCGACGGTCAGCAATTCCAGTTCGCTCGATCTCACGTATGCGTCGATTGCGAGCAAGCCCGATCTCGCCGCGTTGCCGCAGCCGTTCTTCGACCGGCGCGACGTGCGCCGGCTCGAACTGCCCTTCGTGTTCGCGGGCAAGCCGGGCCTCGGCGAACTGGAGGCGGCGGGCATGGTGGCGTCGTATTTCGGGTCGCTCGCGGGCTATCGCGGCGCGGTCTTTCCCGCGCAAACGGACGCCGTGCCGCTTGCCGGGAATGCCGTCGTGTTCGCCCTCGGCGATGCGAAGCTGCCGGGCGTCGATATCCCGCCGGTTTCCGGTCCGACGATCGCGGTCGTCGAACGCGATGCCGCCGCACGCGGCCGCCTGCTTCTCGTGCTCGGCCGCGACGACAAGGAACTGAAGATCGCCGCGAAGGCGCTCGGCGTCGGGCAGAACACGCTGTCGGGTGCGAGCGCGACGATCACGCAGTTCAACGATTTGCAGCCGCGCCGCCCCTACGACGCGCCGAACTGGCTGCGCACCGACCGCCCGGTGCGCTTCGGCGAACTGGCCGAAGCGCGCGATCTGACCGCCAACGGCTACGACGCCGACGCGGTGCGCGTGAACCTGCGCGTGCCGCCCGATCTCTTCATGTGGCAGACCAAGGGCGTGCCCATCGACCTGGCTTATCGCTACACGGTGCGGCCCGCGCCGGATCGCTCGTCGCTCAACATCAGCGTGAACGACGGTTTCGTGCAGTCGCTGCGGATTCCGGCGGTGTCGGCATCGACGTTCGATCTCGCGCACTATTTCAGCCGCGTGCTGCCTGACCGGACCGCCGCCGCGCGCCGCCAGATTTACTTGCCGCCGCTGCTGATCACGCCGCGAGCGCAGTTGCGCCTGCACTTTTATTACGACATCCCGAAGACCGGCGAATGTCAGGGCCGCGTGCTCGATAACGTCGTCGGCGCGATCGATCCGAATTCGACCATCGACCTGTCCGGCTTTCCGCATTACATGGCGCTGCCCGACCTCGCCGCGTTCGCCAACGGCGGCTTTCCGTTCACGCGCCTCGCGGATTTGTCGCAGACGGCGGTCGTGCTGCCGAACGACCCGAACTCCGCCGACTACAGCCTGTATCTGCTGGAAATGGGTCGCATGGGAGCGTCGACGGGCTATCCGGTGACGGGCGTCACCGTGACGAACGCGAACGATGTCGACCGTTTCGCCGACAAGGACCTGCTGATTCTCGGCGCGCCGGGCCGCCAGCCGCTCTTGCAACGCTGGGCGAAGCAGATGCCGTTTTCGAGCGACGGCGACGCGCGCACTTTTCAGTTGAGCGACGTGGCGTTCAAGGTCGTCGACTGGTGGCATGGGGAAGACGGGCCGGAACGCTCGCCGGCACGCGCGGATTTGTCGCTCGTCAGCGCGAACGGCGACGCGCTCTTGACCGGCTTCGAATCGCCGCTGCAGAGCGGGCGCAGCGCGGTGGCGCTCATCAGCGCGGCGGGGCAATCGGATGCGGACCTGTCCGCCGCGTTGCTGGACAACGACCTGCTGCCGTCCATTCAAGGCGCGATGGCTGTCATCCACGGCCGCACGGTCACGGTGACGTCGAACGGCGAGGCGTATTACGTCGGCCATCTTTCGCCGATGCATTACATGCGCTGGGCGCTGTCCGCGCATCCGCTGTTGCTCGTGTTCTCCGCGGTGATCGCCGCGTTGATCATCGCTGCGCTGTTCTACCGCGCGCTGCGTTCGCTCGCGGCGCGCCGTCTGAGGGATTGATATGCGTGAGGTTCTCGTTCGGCTCGCGGCGGGCGCGGTCGTCGCAGTGGGCGCGGCGTCGCCTGCCAACGCTGCGCAGTCGTGCGACTGGCCCGCGTATCGGCAGTTCGTCGAGCGCGTCGTGCAGGCCGATGGCCGCGTCGTCGACCGCTCCACCGACGCGCAGCAGACGACGTCCGAAGGCCAGTCGTACGGCATGTTCTTCGCGCTCGTGGCCAACGACCGCGCGAGTTTCGACCGCCTGCTCGGCTGGACGCGCGCCAACCTCGCCGCCGGTCGCTTCGACGCGAACGACATCCGTTTGCCCGCGTGGCAATGGGGCCGCAAGGCCGATGGCTCGTTCGGCGTGATGGACCCGAACGCGGCCTCCGACGCCGATCTGTGGATCGCCTATGACCTGCTGCAAGCGGGCCGCTTGTGGAACGAGCCGGCCTACACGCGGCTCGGCCGCGCGCTCGCGGCGCAGGTCGTGAAGCAGGAAGTCGCCGATCTGCCCGGTCTTGGGCCGATGCTCCTGCCCGGTCCGCAAGGCTTCAGCGCGGACGGCGTGACGCGGCTGAATCCGAGCTATCTGCCCCTGCCGCTGTTGCGCGGCCTCGCCCACGAGATGCCCGACGGCCCGTGGACGAAGCTCGCGCAAAACGCCGCCCGCCTCGTCAGGATCACGTCGCCGCGCGGCTACGCGCCGGATTGGGCGGCGTATCGCAATGGCCAGTTCGTCGTCGATCCGAAGAGCAGGGATATCGGCAGTTACGACGCCATCCGCGTTTATTTGTGGGCCGGCCTTGCCGCGAGCAGCGATCCGCTTTCCCGGCCCTGGCTCGACGCGCTTTCGGGCATGCGTCAAAGCGTGGCGAAGACGGGCTTTCCGCCCGAGAAGGTTTCGTCGACGACCGGCGCGGCCAGCGGCGAAGGCCCGCTATCTTATTGGGGCGCGCTGGCGCCGTATTTCAGGGCGCTGAACGACGAGCGAAGTCTCAGCCTCGCGCGCGCCCATCTCGACGCGCTGAACGGCGGACAGGAGCCGGTCTATTACGACCGCGTGCTCGGGCTGTTCGGCGGCGGCTTCATCGACGGGCGATACCGCTTCGACGCCAACGGCCGCCTCGTGCCGAACTGGAGAAGCGCATGCTGATCCGCACGAGAAAGCGCGCCATCGCGGCGATGCTCTGCGCCGCGCCCGCATGGGCATTCGCGCAGGCTAGCGCCGATCCGCTGACGGTGCTCGTCGATCAGGGCAAGTACTGGCAGGCGCACAAGCGGGGCGATCTCGCCGAGCAGGCGTGGCAGAAAGTGCTGCGCATCAATCCGAAGCAGCCCGACGCGCTCTTCGGCATGGGCATGGTGCTGGCGGATCGCAAGGACGGCAGCGGCGCGCAGCAATATCTCGCGCAATTGCGGCAGGTTGCGCCGAACTATCCGAGCATCGACGAACTCGGCGCGAGGCTCGGCGAATCCAGCCCGCGCGATCAGAGCGTCAACGACGCCCGCCGTCTCGCGCAAAGCGGACAAAGCGCGTCGGCGGTGCAGGAATACCGGCGCGCGATCGACGGCAAGCCCGCGACGCCCGCGCTCCAGCTCGAGTATTACCAGGCGCTCGCCGCGACGCCGCAGGGCTGGGACGAGGCGCGTCGCGGCCTCGAACAGCTCGCGCGCCAGAACGCCGACGATCCGCGCTACGCCCTCGCCTACGCGCAGCATTTGACTTATCGCGATGCGACGCGCCGCGACGGTATCGCGCGGCTCGCGAAGCTGGCGGGCGACGGCGCCGTCGGTGCGCAGGCGAAAACGAGCTGGCGGCAGGCGTTGTTGTGGCTGGGCGCGCGGGCATCGGATGCGCCGCTGTTTCAGGCGTATCTCCAGACCGCGCCCGATGACGCCGCCGTGAAGGCCCGCTTCGATGCGATGGTGCAGCAGGACAAGGCCGCCCGCGACCGCGCGCAGGCGGACGCCGCCGTCGATGCGCGCGGCCGCGCCGTCGCCGATGGCTTCGCGGCGCTCGATCGCGGCGATCTCGTCGCGGCGCAGGCGCGCTTTTCGTCGGTGCTGGCGGGCGACCCGAACGATGCCGACGCGCTCGGCGGCCTCGGTGTCGTCGCGCTGAAGCAGGAGCGCTTCGCGGAGGCGCGTACGTATCTCGAACGGGCATCGCGTGCCGGCAACGCCGCGCGCTGGAAAGACGCGCTCACCAGCGCGACCTACTGGACCTATACGAGCGATGGCATCGGCGCGCGCAGCAACGGTGAAATCGCGAAGGCGAAGGCGTTGTTCGAGCGCGCCATCGCCGTGAATCCGTCCGATGTCACCGCGCAAACCCTGCTCGGCGACATGCTGCTCAACAATGGCGATCCGCGCGGCGCGGAAGCGGCGTTTCGCATGGCGCTGCGCCGTCAGGCCGACAATCCCGACGCGATTCGCGGGCTCGTCGGCGCGCTGGCCGCGCAAGGACGGGGCGACGAAGCGCTCGAATTCGCGAATCGGCTGAACGCGGAACAGCAGGCGAAAGCGGGCGGCATCAACACCCTTCGCGGCGAAGCGCAGGCGGCCCAGGCGCGCACCGCCGAAGCGCGCGGCGATCTCGGCGCGGCCCGCAGCCTCTTCGAAGACGCGCTGCTCAACCTGCCCGACGATCCGTGGCTGCGCCTCGACCTGGCGCGCATCTATGTGCGGCAGGGCGCGGTCGGCAATGCGCGCAGCATGATGGACGGCCTCGTCGCAGCCCACCCCGAGATGACCGATGCGCTGTACGCCAGCGCCCTCCTCGCCGCCGAAACGCAGGACTGGTCGACGGGGCTCGCGCAACTGGAACGCGTCCCCGCCGCGCAGCGCACGCCGGCGATGACGGCGTTGCAGCATCGACTGTGGGTGCATCAGCAGGCCGAACTCGCGACGCGCGTCGCCAACGCGGGCCAGCGCGCCCAGTCGATCGCCATTTTGCAGCGCGCGGAGCCGCTCGCCGCAGGCAGCGCGGAACTGACGGGCGCGGTCGCGTCGGCGTATCTGAAGGCGGGCGATGCATCGCGTGGACTCGCGCTCATGCGCGGGGCGATTGCCAGTGCGCCGAACGATCCGGGCCTGCTGCTGCAATACGCGGGCATCCTTTCATCGACGCAGCAAAGCGCCGAGCTTGGCTCCGTGATGCGGCGTCTCCAGTCAATGCCGCTGACCACGCAGCAGCGCGCCGATTTCAACGACCTGAACGTGGGTATCGTGATCGCGCAGGCGGACGCGGTGCGCACGCGCGGCGATCTGGCGGGCGCTTATGACGTGATCGCGCCGTGGCTCGCCGCGATGCCCGACGACGCGGACCTGCAGGCGGCGCTGGGCCGCATGTACACCTCCGCCGGCGATGACCGCAACGCGCTCGCGTGCTATCGCGCGGCGCTCGCCCGCCGTCCGGACGACATCGGTTTGCAGAGCGCCGCGATATCGGCAGCGTCCGGCGTGCGCGATTTCCGGCTGTCGGAATCGATGGCGAAGCAGGCCATCGCCGCCGCGCCGAACGATCCCGCGCTGCTCGCCGCTATCGGGCGGATGTATCGAGCAGAAGGCAAGCTGGATCTCGCCGCACAGTTCTTGCAGCGGTCGCTGGTTGCGGCCAGTCCGTCCGTCGCTGGCGGCGCGGAAAGGCGCGGCAACGTTCCGCGCGACTGGCAGGCCGCGATGAATCGCATCGGCTCGACGCCGCTTCCGGGGACCAATCCGTTCGAGGGGAAGACGGCCGTCGGAACGGCGGGCTCGGGAAATGCGCAAGCCGATTTCGGTCCGTCCAACTCGTTCAACTCGTTCAACTCGTCCTATTCGACACCAGTGCCGACTTATCTGCCGCCGCCTGCGCAGCCCGCGCCCTATTCCGTGCCTTACGTGGCGCCTCAACCCTATGGCGCACCGCGCTCAGCGGCAAGCGGCGGATATGGCCCGGATGCCTATGGCTCCGCGCAGTCGGGCGGGCCGCGCCCGGCGGCGAACAGCGGCTATGCTCCGGACAACGCCGGCTACGCGCAGCCGGCCGCGCCGCTGCAACCGTATCCTGGGCAAGAGCCGGGCGCTTATCCGGCGCAGGCGTACCCGCAGCCGGATGCGTATCCGCCGTATCCGCAGCAGCAAGCGGCCTACGGCGCGGCCGACCCTTACGCGACGTCGCCGTGGCCGATGTCGCCTGCGGCGCGTCAGGCGAAAACGGGCGGATATGCAACCGCCGCTGCTCCGGCTTCGAAGCGGGCGGCATCGCGCAAGACGGCGGCGGCATCGGCTTATCCTGCGCAGGCGCCGTATGGACAGCAGCCATACGCGCCGCCTCAACATGTGCCGCCTCAATACGCGCCGCCTCAATACGCGCAGCAACAGCCGTATGCGCAGCCTTACGCTCAACAGGCTTATCCGCAGCAGTACGCGCAGCAGCCCTACATTCCGCAGCCGCCTGCGGGCTACGCGCAGCCCTACTATCCGGCGCAATCGCAGCGCGCCGCGTCCGCCGCAGCGGTGAGCGCGGGCGGCGCGGCAAGCATCGTCAGTTCGCAGACGGCCGGCGTCGCCGAAGAACTGGCCGCGATCAACCGCGAGCAGGCGAGCACGATCTCGGGCGGCATCGTCTTCCGCAATCGCGATGGCGAAAACGGCCTGTCGAATCTGACCGATATCGAAGCGCCCGTCGAAGGCCGCATCAAGGCGGGCAACGGACACGTGATCGTGCGCGCGACGCCCGTCACGCTCGATGCCGGCACCGCCGAGAGCACGCAGCAGACGCTCGCGCGCTTCGGCTCGGGACAAGACGCGACGACGACGCCGGTCGCCAATCGATACGGCTCGCAGACGGCGACGGGCGTCGGCCTGTCGGTCGGCTACGAGAATCGCCATTTCAAGGGCGATATCGGCACGACGCCGCTCGGCTTCCGCGAGACGAACATCGTCGGCGGGGTGCAGTATCAGAACGCGATCAGCGACAAGGTATCGTATTCGCTCGCCGTCGCCCGCCGCGCCGTCACCGACAGCCTGCTCTCCTACGCCGGCGCACGCGATGCCGGCCAAGGCCTCGAATGGGGCGGCGTGACGTCGAGCGGCGCGCGCGCGGACCTCGGCTGGGACGACGGCACGAGCGGCGTCTATGTCAATGCGGCGTTCCAGTATCTGGATGGCCGAAACGTCGCGTCGAATACGGCGGAGAAAGGCGGCGGCGGCATCTACACGCGGCTGTTGAAGGACCCGGACCAGACGCTGACTGTCGGCGCGAACACGACGCTCATGCACTACGACAAGAACCTGTCGTATTTCACGTACGGTCAGGGCGGCTATTTCAGCCCGCAGCAGTACGTGATCCTCAACTTCCCTGTCGAATACATGGGACGCACGGGCCTTTTCACCTACGATGTAAAGGGATCGGTCGGCGTGCAGCATTACCGGCAGGATGCGTCGAGCTACTTCCCGACCGATAGCCAGCGGCAGCAGAACGCAGCGGGGTCATCGACGGTTCCCGATGCCGGCGCGGTGTATCCCGGCCAGAGCAAGACGGGCGTGTCGTACTCGTTGAGCGCGACCGGCGAGTATCAGCTCGCGCCGCAACTGGCGTTCGGCGCGACGGCTTCGTTCGGAAACGCGTATCAGTATCGGGAATGGCTGGCGGCGGTGTACGTGCGATACAGCTTCAACCGGCAAGGCAACGTGCAGCCGCTATTTCCGCCGCAGGCGTTCAGTTCGCCGTATCTGTCGCTGGCGAACTGAGCGGGCGTCGTTCTGACGATGCGCGGGCGGTCGTTTGTCTACGGCGTTGCCTCGCTGAAAAGCCTCATGCCGGCTATGGCGCTTTCGCGGGAACGCGCGTAGCTTGCGGGCTTAGGGACGTGCAGGCGCATGTTCCAGCACATCCGAGGACACATCAAATGACCTCGACTTTCACCGACAGACGCCACGCAGGCCGCGAACTCGCCACGCTTCTTTCGACGTATGCGGCCCGCGACGACGTCGTCGTGCTCGGCCTGCCGCGCGGCGGCGTGCCGGTGGCGTTCGAAGTGGCGAGCGCGCTCGATGCCATGCTCGATGTCCTCGTCGTGCGCAAGCTGGGCGTACCGTGGCAGCCTGAACTCGCGATGGGCGCGATCGCTTCCGGCGACGCGTTTTATCTCGATGAACGCATCGTCGAATATGCGGGCGTGTCCGCTTCCGCACTCGAGGACGTCATTGCCAGCGAGCGCGCGGAACTGGAACGGCGCGAGCGGCTTTATCGCGGATCGCGGCCGCCGCTGAATCTGTCGGGCAAGATTGCGATCATCGTCGATGACGGCATGGCGACCGGCGCAAGCATGAAGGCCGCCGCCATGTCGTTGCGCAACGGCGACGCGCCGCCTGCTTTGATCGTTGCGGCGGTGCCGGTCGCCCCGCTGGATTCGGAGGCGCGCGTCGCGCATGTCGTCGATGAGTTCGTATGCGTGCTAAGGCCGCAGCAGTACCTGGGGGTCGGGCAGTTTTATTTCGACTTCGATCAGACGAGCGATGAGGAAGTCCGCACGTTGCTGGGTTTGCGGGGTTAGTGCTTAACGGGGTGTCGCGTTGCGCCGCCGCATGGTTCTACGTCATTCCGTCATCCGCAATGAGCAGCAGTCCGAGGAGCACGCCGGCTCCTGAACGTTGCCAAGTATCCCTGATTACTTGGCGGAGGCACAACAGCGCCGCGTAAGCCCGCCCGTTGCCCGCCGTGGACGCTATCGCGTCCAGGGAGCGTCGCCTTCCGCTCCCTCCCGCCCATACTTCTTCCGCGCCTCCCCGAGTATCGACGGCGCGACCACGCCCTCATCGACCAGCGCCTTCAGTGCCGCCAGCACGATAGACACGCGGTCCACTTCGAAGAACGCGCGCAATGATTGCCGCGTATCGCTGCGGCCGAAGCCATCGGTGCCGAGCGTCACATAACGGCGCGGCACGTAAGCGCGGATCAGCTCGGGCACCGCGCGCACGTAATCCGTCGCGGCGATGACCGGTCCGCGCGATGTTTCCAGCGCACGCTCGACGTAAGGCTTGTCTTCCGCATCCGAAAGACGCGCAAGCCGCTCGCACGCCGCGCCATCGCGATGCAACTCCGTGTAGCTCGTCACGCTCCACACGGCGGCGTTGATGTTCCAGTCCGCCTGCAGCATCGCGCGGGCGGCGATGGCCTCGTTCAGAATCGCGCCGGAGCCGAGCAATTGCACTTGCGCGCCGTTCGCCGAAGCAGCGTCGCCAATCCGATAAATGCCGCGCAGAATGCCTTCGCGCGTGGCCGCGTCGAGCGTCTTGCCGGGCGCGGACGGCTGCGCGTAATTCTCGTTGCCCACGGTGATGTAATAAAACACGTCCTGCTGGCGCTGCATCATCTCCTGCATGCCTTCATCGACGATGGCCGCGACCTCGTACGCGAACGCGGGATCGTAAGCGCGGCAGTTGGGTATCGTCGATGCCGACAGGTGGCTCGTGCCATCCTGATGCTGCAAGCCCTCGCCCCCGAGCGTCGTGCGTCCCGCCGTCGCGCCGATGAGGAAGCCGCGCGAACGCTGATCCGCCGCCGCGAAAATCAGGTCGCCGATGCGCTGGAAGCCGAACATCGAGTAGTAGATGTAGAACGGCAGCATCGGCAGATCGTGAACGCTGTAGGACGTCGCCGCCGCGATCCACGATGAAATCGCGCCCGCTTCCGAGATGCCCTCCTCCAGAATCTGGCCGCGCGTGTCCTCGCGATAGTAGAGCATCGAGCCCATGTCCTCCGGCTCGTACAACTGGCCGAGCGGCGAATAGATGCCGACCTGCCTGAAAAGGTTAGCCATGCCAAACGTACGCGCCTCGTCCGCGACGACCGGCACGACGCGCGATCCGAGCGTCGCATCCTTCATCAGGCTGCCGAGCATGCGGACGAAAGCCATCGTCGTCGACATCTCCTTGCCGGCGGTATCCATCGCGAACTGAGCCCACGTGTCGAGCGCGGGCGGCACGACCGGTTGCGAGGCCCGTGCACGGCGGCGCGGCAGATAGCCGCCCAGCGCCGCACGCCGCTCGTGGAGATAGCGCATTTCCGGAGCATCGTCGGCAGGCTTGTAGAACCTGAGTTGTTCCACATCGCTATCCGACAGCGGCAGGCGGAAGCGGTCGCGGAACGCCTTGAGGTCATCGAGATCGAGCTTCTTTTGCTGATGCGTCGTCATGCGGCCCTGCCCGACCGCGCCCATGCCGAAGCCTTTCATCGTCTTGGCGAGGATCACGGTCGGCTGGCCCCGATGCGCCAGCGCCCTTGCATATGCCGCGTGCAGCTTGCGCACGTCGTGACCGCCGCGCCGCAAACGGTCGATATCCTCATCCGACATATGCGCGACGAGCGCCGCCAGTTCCGGATTCTGGCCGAAGAAGCGCTCGCGGTTGTAGCGGCCATCGTTCGCGGAAAAGGTCTGGAACTGGCCGTCGACCGTGTGCGCGAACGCGCGCAGCAATGCGCCGGTGCGGTCGCGCGCAAAGAGCGCGTCCCAGTCCGATCCCCACAGCACCTTGATGACGTTCCAGCCCGCGCCGGTGAACTGCGCTTCGAGTTCATCGACGATACGGCCATTGCTGCGCACCGGGCCATCGAGCCGCTGCAAGTTGCAGTTGATCACGAACACCAGATTATCGAGCTGCTCCCGCGACGCCAGAGACAGCGCGCCAATCGATTCCGGCTCGTCCATCTCGCCGTCGCCGAAGAAGCCCCACACCTTGCGTCCTTCAGTCTGCTTCAAGCCGCGATTCTGCAGATAACGCATGAAGCGCGCTTGATAGATGGAGTTGATCGGACCGATGCCCATCGAGCCGGTCGGGAACTGCCAGAAGTCGGGCATCAGCCACGGATGCGGATACGAGCACAACCCCGGCCCCGCGATCTCGCGGCGATAGTGGCGCAAGTGGTCTTCGTCGAGAAAGCCTTCGAGGAACGCGCGGGCATACACGCCCGGCGACGAGTGCGGTTGGAAATAAACGAGATCGCCGCCGCGTTCATCGCCGGCGGCGCGGAAGAAATGATTGAAACCGACTTCGAAGAGATCGGCCGCCGACGCGTAGCTCGCGATATGGCCGCCAAGCTCGCCATACGCTCTGTTGGCGCGCACGACCATCGCCAGTGCGTTCCAGCGCAGGACAGCCGCGAGTTTCTCTTCGATATCGAGATTGCCGGGATACGGCGGCTGCTCACTGACGCCTATCGTGTTCGTGTATGGAGTCGCACGCGCCCGCGCCGATTCGACGCCGACCGACAGCGCATGCTCCGCGAGCCTGTCGAAGAGATATTGCGCGCGCTCCTTGTCAACATGCGCGACGACCGCATCGAGCGCTTCCAGCCATTCCGCGGTTTCGGCGGGGTCCGTGTCTTCACGGCCTCGCGCAAGAGAAAGAAGCTGGCTGGTTCCGCTCGACAAGTCCGTCATGGCGCGACTCCGGGTAAGGGCTGAATCCTTTCAAGCATATCCAGTTCCCGGCAGAATTTGCGTCTCATTTGGCTGCGGCGCCGCTTTGCGATAGTGTGTTCATTCTTTGAAACCGCCAAAAACCGGAATCATCACACTATGAGCGTGCAACCGAAGCAACGCCTCGATCGCATCGATATCGGCATACTGAACCAGTTGCAGCAGAACGCGCGCATCACGAACTCTGAACTGGCGCGCGCCGTGAACCTGTCGCCGACGCCGTGCTTCAATCGGGTGCGGGCGCTCGAAAAGGCGGGGCTGTTCAGGCAGCACGTGACGCTGCTGAGTCCCGAGGCGCTCGGCTTGAGCATCAACGTGTTCATTCAGGTAAGCCTGGAAAAGCAGGTCAAGGACGCGCTCGCCCGCTTCGAACAGGCCATCAGCGAGCGCCCGGAGGTCATGGAGTGCTATCTGATGACGGGCGACGCCGATTATCTGCTGCGCGTCGTTCTGCCGGACGTGGCGGCGCTGGAACGCTTCATTCTCGAACGGCTGACGAAGATGCCGGGCGTGTCGAACATCCGCTTCAGTTTTGCGCTCAAGCAGGTGCGATACAAGACCGCGTTGCCGCTGCCCGCGTCAGGATTGACGCTGCCGGAGCCCAAGCACGATGAAGACGACTGGACGTGATGCGCTATGAACGCTCGGCGCGGCGGACGATCGAATCGCGCAGAATAGACGCTCCGTCACTCCCGCAAACGCCAATGACCGAACGCGCCCCGCTTCGCGCGCCATCGTGGCGCAATATCCTTCAGCAGACAGAACGCGCGCTCGCCTGCGGCGCACTGCGTCCCTTCGATACTGTCCCGCATGTCATCGACGATCGAGGCGTGCGCTTTCTCGTGCGTCAGGCGGCGAATCTCGCCCGCAAGGAAGAAGCCGCGAAGCTGGCGGCCAAGACGGCGGCCGATGCGGCCAGCGAATGGCGCGATCCGTTCTCTCCGTGCGAGGAGGCGCTGCGCGTCGGCGATATCGGCGAGCGGCACTTTCTCCTGCTCAACAAGTTCAACGTGCTCGCGCATCACCTGCTGATCGTGACGACGGAGTTCGAGCCGCAAGCCGCGCTGCTCGACGCCGGCGACTTCGCGGCGCTCCTCGCGTGCCTGCGCGAATTCGACGGCCTCGGCTTTTACAACGGCGGCGCCGTCGCCGGATCGAGCCAGCCGCACAAGCATCTGCAGATCGTGCCGCTGCCGCTCGACGGTCATCCGGTGCCGATCGAACCGCTCGTCGAAGCCGCTCGCGATACCGCGCCGTATCGAGTGCCGCAATTGCCGTTTGCGCATGCGGCCGCGTGGCTCGGCGATGCCACGTCGGTCGAAGCGGCCGACGCATTCCAGACGTATCGCCGGCTGCTGGACGCGATCGGTATCGAACCGTTCGATGTGCTCGGGGCGGCGCATCAATCGGCGCCCTACAACCTGCTCGTCACACGCCGATGGATGCTCGCCGTTGCGCGCACCGCCGCCGATGTCGATGGCGTCGCGGTGAACGCGCTCGGCTTCGCAGGATCGCTTTTCGTGCGTGACGATGCACAGCGCCGCATCGTCGAAACGCTCGGGCCGATGCGCCTCCTCGCGCGGGCATCGCGCCCGGCCTGAGAGCGCCGAACCGGCCTTGAAAAGCCGTGCGGCGGCCCGCATGTCGGCTCTCATACATTCGGAGTCCGAGATGGGAAGCCGTCCTCGATTCATCGACGATCTTGCGCGCGGCTCGCAAGACGCCGCGTCCTCACAGCCGCTCCAGCCGCTCGACGACGCCCCTTTGCTCGATGCCTATTCGCGCACCGTGATCGGCGCGCTCGAGCGCGTGCAGCAAGCCGTCGTCTTCATTTCAGTGGAACGCGAATATGCCGATGCGCGCGGGGCTCGCCGCGCGGCCGGCGGCACCGGTTCGGGCTTCATTTTCACGCCCGACGGCTATTTGCTGACCAATAGCCACGTCGTCCACGGCGCGACGCGCATCACCGTGACACTGGCGGACGGCGCGCGCTTCCATGCGGATCTCGTCGGCGACGATCCCGACAGCGATCTCGCGGTGCTGCGCATCGGTTCGCCGGAGCCGCTGCCGCACGTCGCACTGGGCGATTCGCACAGCCTGCGCGTCGGGCAGATCGCAATTGCCGTCGGCAATCCGCTCGGGCTTGCGCAAACGGTGACCACGGGCGTCGTGTCGGCGCTCGGACGCTCGCTGCGATCGAACTCCGGCCGGATGATCTACGACGTGATCCAGACCGATGCCGCGCTCAATCCTGGCAACTCGGGCGGGCCGCTCATCAACTCGGCGGGACAGGTCATCGGCGTGAACACCGCGATCATCTCGGGCGCGCAGGCCATTTCCTTCGCCACGGCGATCGACACTGCAAAGTGGGTGATCATGCAGATCTTCGCGCACGGGCGCGTGCGGCGCGCGTACATCGGCGTCGCGGGCACGACTGCGCCCGTTTCGCGGCGCGTGCAGCGCTTCTTCGGGCTGCCGGCCGCAAGCGCGGTGCACGTGATGGAAGTCGTCAAGGGAAGCCCGGCTGCGTCGGGCGGCCTGCGCGCCGGCGATCGCATCGTCGCGGTGGATGACGTCGTCATCGATAGCGTCGACGGTTTGCAGCGCACGCTGGATGCATCGCGAATCGATCGTGCGGTGAAGATCACGGTGCTGCGCGGGTCGCAGAAACAGGACATCGAAGTGACGCCGGTCGAACAGACCGGCTGACGTTTTTCGTCGGCATCACGAAGCACTCAGGCCAGCGCGAACCTGTCAGGCCCACGGTTTGCGCTAAGACGATTGTCTGGTGACTATGTGCGCTAACAGCCGGTCGAAACAGCGACTATCCGGCTTAATAAAGGAGCAGCAGGCGCACGAGCGGGTCACCGTTCGACCGGCCTGCCCTCCGGGGAAGGTCCCAAGGTCCATAGAGAACCAAGCAAAAGGGATTGCCATGACCAAGCACAAGACCAAACTTTCGATGCCGCGCCGTCAGGCGTTCCGCTGCAGCGGCCAGCAACTCGACGCCATCATGCGATTCGCCGAAGAGCGCAAGTTCGACGAACAGCCGCTGCAATGGGTCGTCGCCCAATATTGCCGTTCGCAAGCGAAGGCAGCCTGATTGCAGACTGAGTACCACTGAGCTGACGTCGGTTCAGCGCTCCGACAGGATCCGCTGCTTGAGCACCCAGATCGCCGTGGACACGGCGTAGTACGCACTTACGTTGCCGGTCACGAGCTTGCCGGTGAGTTGCACGCGTGCGTCTTCGGGCAGCTCGGCATCGACGATCTGCACCGTGGATACATTCGACTGCGTCCCCGCGCTCGCAATGCAAAGAGGGCTCGAAAGCGCCAGAATCCATGCGCGGTTCGTGGCGGCGTCGGCCTGACGCGCAGCCTGGCGCGTGACCTTGCCTTCGAGCATCACGATGTCGCCGTCGCTGAAGCAGGGCGCCGCCCATGCAGAGCTCGCCGCTGCCATAATGAGCAGACACACCCACGCACACGCTTTCGCTGTCATGCGAGCCTCGTAGAAAGCGCATTCGAGTCGACGCGCTGTGGCCTGAAAAGACGCCCACCCACTTTAGGCGATTGCCGATAGGGTCGCAACCCGGACAAACTTCGAAAACGTGCCGCGCCGGGCGTACGTGCGGGAACGCACGTTGCTGTCTCTTCTGATGATTCCTACACCGCGCACTCATGCGAGCGTCGCGTCGTTCGATCAAGGAAGCGACGCTCGCATCGACGATACGCGCATACACGCGGACGGAGACGACGATGAATCAGGCGACCAATCAGGTGATCGTGGGCGTATTTGCGTCCTATCGCGACGGACACGAGGCGCTGCGCGCGTTGCAACATGCCGGACTTTCACGCGACGACGCGCATCTGTACCGCGCCGGGCCGAACGATGTCGATTTCGACGCCTTTCCGCTGCCCTCGCACGAAGAGGACGAGGCGGAATACATCGCACATGGCGAACATCAAGGGGTAATCGGGGCGCACAACCGTTTCGTTTCCCGCGACCCGAAGCCGCCACGGCCGCCGGGTCCCACGGAAAACGACGATGCCGTCCGGCAGCGCACGCTGCTGGTCATCAGGATCACCGAGCATATCAAACCGGGCCCGATCGGCGACATGCTGCATGAACATGGCGCAGTCGCCGTGAAAGATGCCGCAGGCCATTGGCGATTCTCGCCGTACAGGAGCGCGGCGCGCGCGTAAGCCGCAGCGCGGCGCTTGGCTTCAATGCATGCGCCGCTGCGCTCGTTCGTTGCACGCGGTATCGGGGTCTGCGGCGGAATCGGCTTCGCTATCCGCCGCTGCGGACGCTTCGTCGGCCTCTTCTCTCGCAAGGCGCATCGCCTCTTGCGCCGACGCAGCCCGCAAGGCCCGGCATTGCGCCGATCTCCGAAACATTGCCAGCATACGGACGACTTCGCGTGGTCTCGTTCGCATCGCCGTCTCCTGATGAAGCGTTGAGAAACTACTTTAAGTGTAGGCGGCAAACGGCGGAAGACAAAGCCCGAATCGCGCATGATCGGATGCAGCGTTCACGTTTTTTCTCGATGATCGCGCCTCTTCTTCGACCTCCTCATGCACCCGCGTGAACGAACCGTCTAGTTAATTTCACCATCGTGACGCTCGCACAACAGCGCGAAAAGTACTTTACTGCCGCCTTGCCAGCCGCGTTCGATGTCCGCAGAATGGAAGCAACGGCTTAATTAAAGCCGTTCTTCATTCATGGCAGCGGACGGGCGGACAGTCGATGGCAACCCTGGAAGGCAAAGCGCGATTTCGGATCGATACCGACAACACCGGCGCCGGCATCGCGATCATGGTCCTGACGACCGCCACCTTCGCCGCCAGCGATTCGACCGTCAAGCTGATCGGCGCCGCTGTCCCGCTCGTCGCACTGCTGTGGGTGCGCTACCTCTTCCAGATGATCGTGCTCGGCGTCTGGCAAGCGCGGCGCGGCTCGTTCAGCCTCTTTCGCACCGACAATGCGAAATTGCAAATTGTCCGCGCGCTCCTGCTGCTCACGAACTCCGCCTGCACCTTCGCCGCGCTCCGTTATTTGCCGCTTCCCGTGACCACATCGCTTGCGATGCTCGCGCCGCTCATTTCCACGCTGCTCGCCGCGCTCGTGCTGAAGGACCACGTGCCGCGCAGCAAGTGGGCGATGGTCGTGATTGGCTTCATCGGCATGTTGATGGTGGTGCGGCCGGGCGGCAGCGGATTCACGTGGACCGTGATTTTTCCGATCGCCTCGGCGACCTCGTTCGCGTGCTTCCAGGTAGTGTCGAGCCATCTGTCGCGCGTCGATGACGCCGCCACGACGAACTTTCTGACCGCGCTCGTCGCGACGATCGTGCTGTGCGCGGCCGTGTGGGCGGATCAGGCACAACTGCTGCCAGAGATTGCGCGCGTGACTGCCGCAAGCTGGATGCTCGTCGCGTTCATGGCGACGATGGCGACCGTCGGCCAGTTGCTGATGCTGCAGGCGTTGCGCCGCGCTCCGCTATCGGTGCTGACGCCCTTTTCCTACGCGCAGCTCGCCTTTGCATCGTGCTTTAGCTGGCTGCTCTTCGGACAGGCGCCCGACCTTTGGGTGGCGATCGGCATGTGCGTGATCGCGGCGAGCGGTATCGGGACGGTGCTGATGCACGGCCGCAAGGCGGTCACGGTTTGAACGCTGCCGCGCGCTGCGCACGCCCCGAAGCACGCGGATAGCAAATCAGCGCGATGCTTGCGCCGCTTGAGCCTGGCCAGTACAGAGCCAGTGCACGTCGACATCGAGCGCCCTGGCGATGCGATTGAAAGCGTGGAGCGGCGGGACGGTAATGCCGCGCCGCCAGAATTGCACGTCGTCTTCGCTTACTTCGACCCATTTCGCGGCTTTGGCGGAACTCACGTTCGCGCGCTGCATCGCCCGGTCGAGGCGCGCGGCCATTGCGCGCCGCAAGGAATTATCGTCGTGACTGCGTTCAAGGTGCCCAATGGTGAAGGTATGTCGGCCCATCTGTTTTAACTCTCTCGATTTATCTATTTGGCCGTTCAGCGCCGGCTCGATCTGCTCCATGAATCGTACAAAATAACAGTGACGAACGAATGACAGCCCTGTTCTCTCGTTGAATCATGCGCTTATTGCAGTGCGAGATTTTTCAAGATAGGAGGCATACCGTCAAGTGGGGATAGACCGGATCTCATGCCCGCCGCTCTAAGTGTTTACCCGCCGCAAACGTAAAACGCTTTATTGTCAAGGACTTATCGAACGTTCGTACGCGCCGTGCCTCGGTCGGCGGATTCATAAGCAGGACGCACGGTTGCGTCGTGTCCCGTTTACTGCCGTTGAACCCAGATTAAACAGAGCAATGCCGCCGCCAAAATAAAGCATTAGAAATGGCAATTGACACGCGTGTGACTTTCTCTAAAAATCGATTCCTCGCTGCACCGCAAAATTCACCGATTTTCTTAGAGAGGCATTTCAATGGAATCGAGCACGAGCAGTCTTGCGCCGGAGAATCTACTTGCATCGCAGAAGGCAGGATTGAACGTCAGTTTCGGTCTTGCATCGCGCGCGGTCGAAGGCTTTGAAAAGCTCATCGATTTGAATGTGCGCACCTTCAGGACAGCACTCGCGGAACATCAGGAATACGTGACGAAGGCTTTCTCCGTCCGCGATCCGAAAGAATTCTTCGCGCTTCAGAACGCGCGATTCCAGGCGAACGCCGAGAGTACGCAAGCGTACTGGCAGCAGGTTGCCGACGTTGCGACGGGCGTGCGCGGTGTCTATCTGGAGGCCGCGCAGGATCAGATCGGGAAATCGCAACGCAACGTTCAGGCGTTTGTCGACAGCATCGCGAACGGTGCGCCGGGCAGCAACGCGGTCGTGTCGGCGTGGAAGCAGGTCATCGATACGGCCACGCAGTCCGCGAACTCGGCGTATGAAGCCGCTCGCGCCGCTGCGCGCCAGGTCGTCGAAGCCGCACAGGACGATGCAGCCAGCGCAGCTAACGCCGCCAGCACCGCCAGTGCAGCGACGCCGCCCGCCGTTCGCGCGGTATCGACGAAGGCTGCGAGCGCAAAGAAGTGAGAACGCGTTACCGTTGAAAGGCCGTCAGCACGAGTTCGTGCGAGCGGCCTATCCACACGGCCGAGTCGCGATGATCGCGCAAGTCATCGCCGGTATTCGGATGCATGAAAATATCGAGCGCGCCGTGATTGACGGCCAGCCATTCGAGCATCGAAGCGAGCCGCTCGCTCCCGAACGCCAACTGAAACGACCATTGCGGATGCGGCCCGACAGGCCGTTCGTGAAAGCGCCCGAGCCGCAACACACCGCTTTGCACGTCGCTCGCGAACCGCTCCGCGATCAGTTCCCTGAGTTGCCACGCGGCGTCGCGGCTGGCGGCGTCGAAATAAACGTGCGCGTGCCAACTGCTTATCGTGGGCGTTTCCATCGTTTCATCCGTTCGCGCGTGATCGAGACAGCGACCATTCTAGCGAAACGCCGCTAATACGCCCCGCCGCCGCTACCGGACGACGACCGGCTCGACGACGCGCCACCGCCCTCCGTCTGACACCCGGCGAGCGTTCCACCAAGCAGCGCGACGACTGCCGCGACGATGATTGCGAGCTTCATGTCCGTCTCCAGAAGTTAGCGACGTTCAATAAACGCGTCGCCGGAGCGCAATATTCCGCATGCTAGACTACTGTACATGTGTACAGTTCCAGAGCCCGCCTACACTGTCGCCGTGCGCGCGCTGTGCGAATTCACCGCGAAGCAAGGCGATCTCGACCTTCGTTTCACGCCCACGCCGACCGCACAGGAAGGCGTCGCCGGTCACCTGACCGTGACTGGGCGCAGGCCCGACGGCTATCAGAAGGAAATCACGCTGTCGGAAGACTACGGCCCGCTGCGCGTGCGCGGCCGGGCTGACGGCTACGATCCCGCATCGAACCGGCTCGAAGAGATCAAAACGCATCGCGGGAAGCTGGAGTCGATGCCGCAGAACCATCGGCATCTGCATTGGGCGCAGGCGCGCGTCTACGGGCACCTGATGTGCCGCAAGCTCGCGCTGGAATCCATCGACATCGCGCTTGTTTATTTCGACATCGTCGCGCAGACGGAAACCGTCCTCGTCGAGACGCAATCGGCGCTCGCCCTGAAGGAACATTTCGATGCGCAATGCGAGCGGTTCATTGCGTGGGCGGAGCAGGAAGTGCAACACCGGACGGCGCGCGATGCCTCGCTCACGGCACTTGCTTTCCCGCACGCCACGTTTCGCCCCCGACAGCGCGCGCTTGCCGAAGGCGTGTATCGCGCGGCCATGTCTGGGCGATGCCTTGTCGCTGAAGCGCCGACGGGCATCGGCAAGACGGTCGGCACGCTCTTTCCGCTGCTGAAGGCGTGGCCCGCGCAGCAGCTCGACAAGATCTTCTTCCTCACCGCGAAAAGTGCAGGCCGCCAGCTCGCACTCGATGCGCTGACGACACTCGGCGCGTCCACGCAGCGGCCGCTGCGGGTCATCGAACTGGTGGCGCGCGACAAGGCGTGCGAGTATCCGGACCGCTCATGTCACGGCGATTCGTGCCCGCTTGCACGCGGCTTCTACGATCGCCTGCCGGCCGCGCGCAGCGCTGCGCTCGAACGTGCGCAACTGCATCGCGCGTCGATTGCGGAAGTGGCGCGGGAGCACGCCGTCTGTCCGTACTATCTGAGCCAGGAATTGTCGCGTTGGGGCGACGTGATCGTCGGCGACTACAACTATTACTTCGATACGAGCGCGATGCTCTTTGCGCTGGCGGTGGCGAATCGCTGGCGCGTGGCCGTGCTCGTCGACGAAGCGCATAACCTCGTCGATCGCGCGCGCGGCATGTATTCCGCGACGCTCGATCAGGCCACGTTCAACGCCATGCGCCGCACCGCGCCGCCGGCGTTCAAGCGCACGCTGGCTCGCGTGGCGCGTGCTTTCAGCGACACGAGCCGCGAGCAGAGCGCGGCGGGCATCGAATACGCGGCGCACGACGCGCCGCCCGCCAAACTCCTGAAGGCGCTGGGCCAGGCGGTATCGGCGATGACCGAAACGCTCGCCGAGCAGCCGGACGTCTTCACGCCCGATGTCCTGCGCTTTTATTTCGACGCCGTGCAGTTCACGCGCATCGCGGAGCGGTTCGGCTCGCATTCGCTGTTCGATATCGCGCTTTCTGGCAAACGCCACGCCGTGTTCTGCCTGCGCAACGTGATTCCCGCGCCGCATCTCGCGCCACGCTTTGCGCGCGCCCACAGCGTCGCGCTGTTCTCCGCGACGCTCACGCCCGCGCACTTTTACGCCGACATGCTCGGCCTGCCCGCGACGAACGTGCGCATCGACGTCGATTCGCCTTTCACCGCGGACCAGCTCGACGTGCGCGCGATCTCGAACGTATCGACGCGTTTTCGGGATCGCGAGCGCTCCGTGGACCGCATCGCCGATCTGATCGCCGGGCAGTACGCGCGCGCGCCGGGCAACTATTTGAGCTTTTTCAGCAGCTTCGACTATCTGACGCAAGTCGCGTCGGCGGTGGCGGAGCGGCATCCGTCGATACCCTGCTGGCAGCAGTCCCGCGCGATGAGCGAGGCCGCGCAACAGGCGTTTCTCGCGCGCTTCGAGCCGGATGGGCGCGGCATTGGCTTCGCGGTGCTGGGCGGTGCGTTCGGCGAGGCGATCGATCTGCCGGGCACGCGGCTGATAGGCGCGTTCGTCGCGACGCTCGGGCTGCCGCAACTGAACCCCGTCAACGAACACATGAAAGCGCGCATGCACGATGCCTTCGGTGAAGGCTATGCGTACACGTATCTGTTTCCAGGCTTGCAGAAGGTGGTGCAGGCGGCCGGGCGCGTCATTCGCGGGCCGCAAGATCGCGGTGTCCTGTTCCTGATCGACGATCGCTTCGCCCACGCCGAAGTGCGGCGGCTCTTGCCCGCCTGGTGGAACGTGAACATCGTTCGCGAGCGCGAGGCGGCGGGCACTCTCCTTGCTGGATAAAGGCACCCCAAAAGCCTGCCGCGCGAGAAGCCCAGGCCACACATAAGGAGAAGCCATGTCCACCACCGATCAACCGCTGCGGCAACCGGAAGCGGGCGACGCGCTCGAAATCCTCACCGCCGATCATCGCGCCGTCGAACAGCTTTTCGAGGCGTTCGACCGTGCGCCGAAAGACGATCTTGAACGCAAGTCGACGCTCGTGCAGCGCGCGTGCGAACTGCTGACGATTCATGCGATCGTCGAAGAGGAACTGCTCTACCCCGCCGCCCGCGAGGCGTTCGGCAAGGACGACGAGAAGATCGATGTCGAAGAAGCGTACGTCGAGCACTTTCTCGTGAAGACGCTGATCGAGAAGTTCACGCAGTTGCGCGCCGGCGACGAAGGCTTCGATGCAACTTTCCGCGTGCTGAAGGAAAACGTCACGCATCACGTCGAAGAAGAGGAAACCGAGCTCTTCAAGGAAATCCGCAAGGCCGGGGTCGACCTCGTCAAGCTGGGCGAGAAGATCGAGGCGCGCAAGACCGAGTTGCAGAACCGCATCACCGAAGTCGCGACCGCGACGACGCACTGAATCACACCGCAAGATCCGGAGCGTGTGAGCCGCGCTTTTGCCGCACAGTGACGGCGAGACTCACACATCGGCCGGAGCATTCATGAAAGTGACTGGAAACGCGCTCGCATACGATGCGGGCGCGGACATCGTCGAACGCGTCGATGCGCTCGACTGGACGGATATCGAAACGCAACTCGGCTTGCAAGGCTCGGCCATTGCGCCGGGCCTGTTGTCCAGCGAGGAATGCGCGGCGCTCGCGTCTTCGTACGACGACGAAGCCCTGTTTCGCAGCCGCATCGTGATGGAGCGGCATAGCTTCGGGCGCGGTGAATACAAGTACTTCTCTTATCCGCTACCCGCGCTGATCGACGACGTGCGCGGCGCGGCGTACGCGCATCTCGCGCCGATTGCGAATCGCTGGAACAAAGCGATGCACATCGACGTGCGCTTTCCGCAGCATCATGCGGCCTTCATCGAGCGATGCCACCGCGCGGGACAAACGCGCCCGACGCCGCTTCTTCTTCGATACGTCCCCGGCGACTTCAACTGCCTTCACCAGGACTTATACGGCGAGCACGTTTTTCCGATTCAGATGGCCATTCTGCTTTCCGCGCCCCGACGCGAGTTCACGGGCGGCGAATTCGTGATGACGGAGCAGCGTCCGCGCATGCAGTCCCGCGTGGAAGTGGTGCCTCTGGCGCAAGGCGACGCGGTGTTCTTCGCGGTGCATCAGCGGCCCGTGAACGGCACGCGCGGGGTGTATCGCGTGAACATGCGGCATGGCGTCAGCCGCCTGCGCACTGGCCGGCGGCACATGCTCGGCGTGATCTTCCACGACGCGCGCTGACGCTTACTCGTTCTCTTCGAAGTAATGCCCGAAGCGCGTCTGCTTCGTCTTGATGTAGCGTTCGTTTTCCTCGCGCATCGGGATGGCGAGCGCCACTCGCTCGCTGACCGGAATGTCATGGCGCAGCAGCGTATCGAACTTCGACGGATTATTGCTCATCAGCCGCACCGACCGGACGTTCATCGCGCGCAGGATGGCGGCGGCTGAGTCGTATTCGCGGGCGTCGTCGGGCAGGCCGAGGTGCAGGTTCGCATCGACGGTATCGAGGCCCTGCTCCTGCAGTGCATAAGCGCGAATCTTGTTCGCGAGGCCGATGCCGCGCCCCTCATGCCCGCGCAGATAGAGCAGAATGCCGCGATTCTCAGCGGCGATATAGCGCAGCGCCAGATCGAGTTGCTCGCCGCAATCGCAGCGATATGAGCCGAACACATCGCCGGTCACGCATTCGGAATGCAGGCGCGTAAGCACGGAGTCGCCGTTGCTCACGTCGCCCATCACGAACGCGATGTGCTCGACATCCGTTTCCTTCACGCGATAGACATACGAGCCGAAGGTGCCATAACGCGTCGGAATGGTGGCGGTAGCGACCAGTTCAACGTCCGCGCATTCGGCGCATTCGCCGAAGCGGTGATCAGTGTCCTGCACGGCAAGCGTTGGAGAAACGGTTTTCATAGTGAATCAGCGAGTCCATGACGCCGGGTGCGACCCGGCACGTCATGGTAAAGCCCATCGGGAAAGTTTGCAGATTGTCGCACGGCGCGCGTCCGCTTTACCCGTTGCCCCGCTGATGGTCCCGATTCACGCCGGGTTCTCGAAAGTGCCGGGACTGTTGTCCGTCGCGCGCCATTCGGGCTTGCGCACCGGATCGGCCTTTTGCAGCGCCGCGCGGAGGGCGGCGGCGTCGAGATCGGCGGTATAGACAGGCGTGGCCGGCTGCTGACGCCAGGAGTCGTCGATCTCGCCGGCATCGACCGCATCGAAGCCGATTTCGTTGATCAATTTCATCACGACGCTCTTCGCGCGATGATCGTCGCCCGCGACCGGCAGCGCGATGCGCCCCGCCGCGCCCGCCGGCTTGCCGTTCTTCCGCAGATGCGCCGCGTAGATGTTGTTGAACGCCTTCACGACAGGACGCCCGATCTGCTGTTCGACCCAGCGGCTTTCCGGCATGCCCTTCTCGATCGGCTCGATACGTCCGTCGCGCTGCTGCGGATAGTAGTTGCCCGTGTCGATCACCACGACGTTCGCCGGCACGCCCGCGAACAGGTCCTTTGGCAAGCCGGGCACTTTCGCTTCCGGAATGGTCACGACGACAACTTCGGCACCCTTCACCGCTTCGCGTGCCTCGACGGCGACCGCGCCGGTCGTCCGCTCGACGTCGCGCAGCGAGTCCGGCCCGCGTGAGTTCGCGATGCTGACGTCGTGCCCGGACTGCGTGAAGCGTTCAGCGAGAACCTGTCCGATGTTGCCTGCTCCAATGATGCCGATTTTCATAAAAACCCTCCGTGAATTAAGCGCCTGCCTAGCTACGCGAGCGCAGTGCCGCCTCTGGGAAAACGCGACGAATCGACGCCATAGCCTGGATCAATTACAATGATAAAATCAATCCATTTTCAAGGATTGATAGTTTTAGTTCATACTTCACTCACTTCTTCAACACCACTCCAAGAGGAATCTGGTAATGCCGATCATCAACAGTCAAGTCAAGCCGTTCAAAGCAACCGCCTACCATAACGGCGACTTCGTGACCGTCACCGACGAAAGCCTGAAGGGCAAGTGGTCCGTGTTCGTGTTTTACCCGGCTGACTTCACGTTCGTTTGCCCGACCGAACTGGGCGATCTGGCGGATCGTTACGAAGAATTCAAGAAGCTCGGCGTCGAGATCTACGGCGTATCGACGGATACGCACTTCACGCACAAGGCATGGCACGACACGTCGGAAACCATCGCCAAGATCAAGTATCCGATGATCGGCGACCCGACGCTCGCGATCTCGCGCAACTTCGACGTGCTGATCGAAGAAGAAGGCCTGGCACTGCGCGGCACGTTCGTGATCAACCCGGAAGGCGAGATCAAGCTGTGCGAAGTGCACGACAACGGCATCGGCCGTGACGCTGGCGAACTGCTGCGCAAGGTGCAGGCTGCGCAATACGTCGCATCGCATCCGGGCGAAGTCTGCCCCGCCAAGTGGACGCCGGGCGCTGAAACGCTGACGCCGTCGCTCGACCTCATCGGCAAGATCTAAGTCTGGGTTTTCACAACGAGCGCATCACGAATCCGCCGCACCACTCGCGGCGGATTCGCCTCCTACGCCTTCGGTACGGCGCCTTGCGCCGCGCCGGAGCGTGTCGCAAGAACGCCAAGAACAACGTCACGGAACGGACAACGCCATGCTGGACGCCAACCTCAAGAATCAGTTGAAAGCCTATCTGGAAAAGGTCAGCCGGCCGATCGAGCTCGTCGCCTTCCTCGACGACAGCGACAAGTCGCATGAGCTCAAGAGCCTGCTCGACGAAATCGCTTCGCTGTCCCCGCGGATCAGCGTCGTCGAGAAAGGGGATGCCGCTGCGCGCCGTCCGTCGTTCACGATCGGCGAGCCGGGCAAGGCCGCGAGCATCCAGTTCGCAGGCATCCCGATGGGTCACGAATTCACGTCGCTCGTGCTGGCGCTGCTGCAAACCGGCGGCCACCCGATCAAGCTCGACGACGCGACCATCGAGCAGATTCGCAATCTCGATGGCGACTATCAGTTCGAAACGTATTTTTCGCTGTCGTGCCAGAACTGCCCGGAAGTCGTGCAGGCGCTGAACGTGATGGCGATCATCAATCCGCGCATCAAGCACGTCGCAATCGACGGCGCACTGTTCCAGAACGAAGTCGAGGAACGCCAGGTCATGGCCGTGCCGACGATGTTCCTGAACGGCGAGAGCTTCGGCCAGGGCCGCAGCGGCGTGAAGGAAATCCTCGCGAAGCTCGATAGCGGTTCGGCGGCCCGCGCGGCGAAGGAACTGGAAAAGAAGCCGGTGTTCGACGTGCTGATCGTCGGCGGCGGCCCCGCTGGTGCGGCTGCGGCGATCTACTCGGCACGCAAGGGCATCGCGACCGGCGTCGTCGCGGAACGCTTCGGCGGGCAGGTGCTCGACACGATGGCGATCGAGAACTTCATCTCCGTGCAGGAAACGGAAGGACCGAAGTTCGCGACCGCGCTCGAGCAGCACGTGAAAAGCTACGACGTCGACGTGATGGACGTGCAGCGCGCTGAAAAGCTGGTGCCGGGCCGCATCAACGAAGTGCATCTGGCGAGCGGCGCGGTGCTGAAGGCGAAGGCCATCATCCTCGCGACCGGCGCGCGCTGGCGTGAAATCAACGTGCCGGGCGAGCGCGAATATCGCGGCCGCGGCGTGGCGTACTGCCCGCACTGCGACGGCCCGCTGTTCAAGGGCAAGCGCGTCGCGGTGATCGGCGGCGGCAATTCGGGCGTCGAAGCGGCGATCGATCTGGCGGGCGTGGTGTCGGCGGTGACGCTGATCGAATTCGGCGCGGAACTGCGTGCCGACGCCGTATTGCAGAAGAAGCTGCGCAGCCTGGCGAACGTAACCATCGTCACCAGCGCGCAGACAACGGAAATCACCGGCGACGGCAAGAAGGTCAACGGTCTGACCTACACCGACCGCGTGAACGGCGAAAGCCATCGCGTGGAACTGGAAGGCGTGTTCGTGCAGATCGGCCTCGTGCCGAACACCGAATGGCTCAAGGGTACGGTGGAGTTGTCGAAGCACGGCGAGATCATCGTCGATGCGAAGGGCGCGACGTCCGTGCCGGGCGTGTTCGCCGCGGGCGACGTGACGACCGTGCCGTTCAAGCAGATCGTGATCGCGGTGGGCGAAGGCGCGAAGGCATCGCTGGGCGCGTTCGATCACCTGATCCGCGCATCGGTCGAAGAGGAAGAAGCCGTGGCGGCGTAAGCAGCATCGGAAGCGCAGTCATAAAAAAGGCGAACGGAGCGATCCGTTCGCCTTTTTCTTTTCCTTTGCCGCGCAAGTCACGGCGCGCTCGAAGGCTTCGGCTCCAGCACGAGCGGAAACGTCACTTCGAACACGCTGCCGTACCCTTTCGACGACTGGAAGCGCAACTCGCCATCGAGCGCGCGTGACAGTTCCTTGACGATCGCGAGGCCGAGACCCGCGCCGGGGATATCGTCGGCGGCGGCGCGCTCGAATTCCTCGAACACCCGCTCCTGATCCGCCTCGCCGATCCCCACGCCAGTATCCGCGACGCGCAAACGCCAGCGATCGCCGGGCGCGACGCTGATCGACAGTGCGATTTCGCCCGATGTCGTGTACTTGATCGCATTCGACAGCAAGTTCAGCGCGACCTGCTTGACCTTCAGCCGGTTCGACACCACCGCGCCCAGGCCCGCGTCCAGATGCCCGACAAGCGTGAGCCCTTTTGCCTCTGCCGCCACGCGCGACGACTGCATCAGCTCGTCATAGAGGGCGATGAGATCGACCGATTCGACCGTCAGGATGGAATCGTCGTTGAGCACCTTCGAGTATTCGACCATTTCGTCGACGAGCGTCGCCATGTCCCCGATCTGGCGGTTCGCAAGCGCGAGCGCCGTATCGCGCCGGGTCGGCGAGCGCGCGGCCAGTTGCAGCGCCGTCGAGAAAACATTCAGGAAATTGCGGAGGTCGTGCGCGACGCGCCGTGTGATCTGCATGCGGGTTTCGTATAGCTCGCTGATCAGCTTCTGGCGCAGCGTCAGTTCGTGGTTCGCGTGCTCGAGCATGCCGGTGTATTCGTCGATCTTGCGATCGCGCTCGCTCACGGCTTCGCGGATCGACGTCAGCGTGACGAAGCTCACGACTTCGTCGGTCGTGAGGCGCGCGTGCTCCTCGTCGATGCGGGACAAGTCGTCGTGAGTCGCCGCATATTCGCCGATGGCCGACAGCAACACCTGCCGGAAAGCGTCGAGCTCGCGCACCAGCTCGTCGATGCGATAGCCCTGCTGTAAGCGCCATTGTCCATGCAGCCGCGCGTCGGCTTCGAGCGAGCGTGCGCTATCGACCGCGCCGGGCGACTCGAGCACCGAGCAGATTTCATCGAAGATGCTCGGCAAATGATCCGCGAGCTGGCGGTACGTGAGCTGGTCCGCGTGTTCGACTTCGGAATCGCCGAACACGAGAGTCATCCATCGTTCGGTGAGTTCGGTTTGCCGGTGGCGCAGCGCGGCCACGAGACCGCGCATGCCGCCGGCTGGGGTGTCGCTCATGTGCGATGCTCCGATTGCTGTGCGCCGGAGGCGGCGCGCATGACGCTGAACTGTTATGCGGCAATAAAGGTCGATTCGACCGCATGCCGCTTCGAACACCACGGCAGTATAGGCCGACACATCGCGCGCGGCGTATGTCCGACCATGCAGTTCGGGCATTGTTTTTCTTGATCGCGGCGTTATTCTTTACGCGGACCCGATGGCAGGAGCAGCCCATGACGACAGCATCCGGCTGGCAAGCAAAGCAGTACAGTCTCTTCGAAGCCGAACGCACGCGGCCGGTGCGCGATCTTCTCAACGGTGCGCAAGGCGCGCCCATCCGGACGGCGGTCGACCTCGGCTGCGGTCCCGGCAATTCGACTGAAGCGCTCATTGCGTATGCGCCCGAGGCGAGCGTCATCGGCATCGACAATTCGCAGGACATGATCGACGCCGCGCGCAAACGCCTGCCCCGCGTCACCTTCGAGCTTGCGGATATCGCTGCGTGGGACGACGCCGGACCGTGCGATCTGATCCTCGCGAATGCGTCGCTGCAGTGGGTGCCGGGCCACGACATGCTGCTGCCACGCCTCGTCGATAAACTCGCGCCCGGCGGACGGCTCGCCATCCAGATGCCCGACAACCTCGACGAGCCCGCTCACGTTCTGATGCGCGAAGTGGCGTCGGACGCGCGGTGGCGTGATCGGCTGCAGGGTGTTGAACGCACCGCGCGCTTTTCGGCTGAGTGGTATTACCGGCTGTTGAAGCCGCATTGCATGCGCGTCGATGTGTGGCGAACCACTTATCACCACGCGCTCGACGGCGGTATCGACGCGGTCGTCGAATGGTTCAAGGGCAGCGCATTGCGGCCCTTCCTGGCGAAGCTCGACGCGGGCGAACAGGCGGACTTTCTAAGTCATTACCGCTCCGCGCTGGCCTCCGCTTACACCGTGCTGGACGACGGTTCCGTGCTGCTGCCGTTTCCGCGTCTCTTTATCGTCGCGACGCGGTGACAACGCTCATTGCGGCCGGCCGGTTTCACGCAGCATCTGCACGAACTGCCGCGCCGCCGGCGACAGCTCGCCGCCCTTTCGCGTGACGACACCGTACGTCTGCGATTTCGATTTCATGCGCACGGGCAAGACGCGCAGCATGCCGTGCCGCTCGAACACGCGCGCGACGCTCGCGGGCAGAATCGACACCAGTTCGGGACTCTCCTGCAGCAACGTCACGGTGACGAGCGGCGACGCCGTCGAGATGGGATTCGCGGGCATCGGCAGGCCGGCCAGGTCGAGTTCGCGCTCGAGCAGCGCGCTCATTGGCAGATAGCTGGGGTACGTCACCCAGCGATGATTCGCCAGCTCCGCGAAGCCGATCTCCTTCACGCCCGGCTCCGCATGACTTCGCCCGACGACGATGCTGAGCGGCTCGTCCGTAAGCGGCTGATAGTGATACTTCGACGGCTGATCCGACACGCTCGCCCGCCCGATCACGAGGTCGACACGGCCATCGTCCAGCATCACGAGCATGTTGGCGCTCGTGTCCTCGATGATCTCGATCGCGAGGTCCGGATGCTTCGCGTGCATCGTGTTCACGATCGGCGCGACGATGCCCGGCACCGCGCCCATGATCGTGCCGACCGACAGCCGCCCGCCCGTGCCCGCGCGGATCTGCGCGACTTCCTGGCACAGCGCGTTGAGGTCGGCGGCGAGCACGCGCGCATAGCGGATCACGCAGCGGCCGAACGGATTCGGAATCAGCCCGCTCTTTGCGCGCTCGAAAAGCGGCGCTTCGAGCATCGATTCGAGTTCCGCGAGCGCCTTGCTCGCGGCGGACTGGGTCATCGCCATTGCGCTGGACGCCTTGTGCAGCGACTTGTGCTCGTCGAGCGCGATCAGCAATTGAAGCTGCTTCATCCGCAGCCGGGACATCAGAGTATCGAGCGAACTTTTCATCATGCGGCGCCGCGGGGTGATTCCGAAAAGCGATCATGCGATGGAAAGGTTTCACTATACAGGCGGCGTCCTCGCGCCGTATAGTCGGAACAGCGCCCTGCTCGTCACACATCATACGAGTCGGCGAACCATTTCACGAGAGAGACGAGACATCATGCAACTCACAGGCAATCTGCTCATCGGCCAGCAATCCGTCTATGGCGCGAACGGCTCCATCAAGGCCATCAACGCATCGACGGGCGCGGCTATCGAACCGGCTTTCGGCGGCGCGACCCTCGAAGACCTCGACCGCGCATGCGCGCTCGCCTGGTCCGCATTTGACGTGTATCGCGAAACCGCGCCGGAAGCACGCGCCAAGTTTCTGGAAGCGATCGCGCAGAACATCCTCGATATCGGCGACGACCTGATCGAGCGCTGCATGATCGAAAGCGGCCTGCCCCGTCCGCGTCTCGAAGGCGAGCGTGGCCGCACGGTCGGCCAGTTGCGCATGTTCGCTGAAGTCGTCCGCAACGGCGATTACCTCGGCGTGCGCATCGACCCGCCGCAGCCCGAGCGCAAGCCGCTGCCGCGCGTCGATCTGCGCCTGCGCTACATCGGCCTCGGCCCGGTCGCCGTGTTCGGCGCGAGCAACTTCCCGCTGGCGTTCTCGGTTGCCGGCGGCGATACGGCATCGGCGCTGGCCGCGGGTTGCCCGGTCATCGTGAAGGCGCACTCGGCGCATCCCGGCACGGCGGAACTCGTCGGCCGCGCGGTGCAGAAGGCCGTCAAGGATTGCGGCCTGCCGGAAGGCACGTTCTCGCTGCTGTTCGACAGCGGCCGCGATATCGGCCAGGGCCTGGTCAAGGACAACCGCATCAAGGCGGCCGGCTTCACCGGTTCGCGCGGCGGCGGCACGGCGCTGATGAAGCTCGCCGCGGCCCGCACCGAACCGATCCCGGTCTACGCGGAAATGAGCAGCATCAACCCGGTCGTGCTGTTCCCGAACGCGCTGAAAAACCGTGGCGAAGCCATCGGCAAGGCGTTCGTGCACTCGCTCGTGCTGGGCGCGGGCCAGTTCTGCACGAATCCCGGCCTCGTGCTGGCCGTCGACGGTCCCGACCTCGACGCGTTCATCGCAGCGGCATCGGCGGCGCTGAAGGAAACCAGCGCGCAGACGATGCTCACGCCGGGCATCCACAAGACCTACGAAAGCTCGATCGACAAGGCCGCTTCGCACGCCGACGTGACGATCGCCGCGCGCGGCCTCGAAGCCAAGAGCGGCCATCAGGGCCAGTCGGCGCTGTTCGTGACGACGGCGGATGCGTTCCGCAAGAATCACGAACTGCAGGAAGAGATTTTCGGCGCGTCGTCGCTGGTCGTGCGTTGCCCGGATCTCGCGTCGATGCGCGAGCTGATCGAATCGCTGGAAGGCCAGTTGACGTCCGCGCTGCATATTGATGAAGCCGATTACGCCGATGCCCGCAGCTTCCTGCCGGCGCTGGAACGCCGCACCGGCCGCATTCTGGTGAACGGCTTCGGCACCGGCGTGGAAGTCGGTCACGCGATGGTCCACGGCGGCCCTTATCCGTCGACGGCCGATGGCCGTTCGACGTCGGTCGGCAGCCTGGCGATCGACCGCTTCCTGCGCCCGGTGAGCTATCAGGACCTGCCGGAAGCGCTGCTGCCCGACGCGCTAAAGATCGACAATCCGCTGGGGCTGAATCGCCGTATCGACGGCAAGCTGCAACTCGCGAGCTGACCGAAGCACGGTCTCGCAGGACGCCCCTTCGGGGGCGTTTTTTGTTTTCGGCTCGGGGGCGATTATTTCGTCAACCTAACGAATTCACGCCTGCGCGCCGCCGGCCGGGCAAGCCCCAGCCGGTCCACGCGGTAAGCGCTTTTGCATCAGTGGGTTATCGAGCGGCCCGTCGGCCTTGTCGGTTATCGGCTAAAGAATGGCGTCTCAAAACCGCCGCCCCGCGCAAAATGTCGCAAACAGTGAGACTGAAGCGTGGCGCTGCGCGCATCGCCCGGCGCTTACGAAGCGTAGCGACGGGCCGCGCCCGCAGCGATCCGGCGTTTTCGCACCGGGACAAGGAGCCACGCGCCGCGATCCGGATCCGGCGCGCCATGCGCCGGCGCTCGCATCGAGACGCCCGAATCTAGGTGCGAAATGCAATTGACGTCCGCAAACGGTTGAACCATATTCAGATGTCGCTCCCGTTAGCGAGTTTTCGCACGGGGAAACAATACGAAGGATTGCTGCGGCGTCTCCCGCGTGTCACGCGCGGGGCCGCGCCGAGGCCACGTTATTGCATATGTCCTTCGAGGGCTTTTAGCATGACCACGCGTTTGACGTTTCCCGCATCCATGTTTTCCGTCGTCTGCCAGCGCTGTGGCAGCACGATGCGCAAAAGCGCCGACAGTTGCCCCAACTGCGGCGCCGACCGCAGCGCGGCTTTCGGCCACAAACGGGGCCCGGCGGAAGCACGGCCGCGCGCGAACATGTTCGAGCAGCAGGCGTCGACGCCGCTGGCATCGGCGGCGGCTTCCGGTCCGATCGAAACCGGCGACGACGATGCACCGTATTCCGCCTGGGCCGGGCGCTGGGACCCGAAGCGCGCGAGCGAGCGCATCGCTCAGCGGGCGGCCGACCACAGGGCGAAACGCGCCGAGGAATCCGCGCGCAACGCCTACGCGGACCCGAGCAACGACCCCGACGGGCTGCCCGGCTCCGGCAACTGGGACCGCCGGAAGACGGTCATCGCGGGCGCGTGCGCGCTGGCGGTGGCGGCAGGCGCAATCGCCCTGGTGCGGCAAGCATCGGATGAGCAGCCCGCGCCTACGACGGAACTGAGCGCGTCCGGCACCATCGATCCGAAATTCGGCGCATTCGGCCGCGGCGCAACCGATGCGCCCGCCGAGTCCGCCCTTCCCGCCACGCCGAAGCCGCAAGTCCAGACGGCGCAGGACAGCGCGCGCGTCATCGCTCCCGACGATCCGCTGTACGCCGCGCGCATGGCGCTGGACCGGCGCGACCTCACGGCGGCGCGCGCCCGTCTGAAGGCACTCCCCGCACAGCAGCAGGCGCGCCCCGAGTTCGATGCGCTCAAGGAGGAACTGGCCAACCGCGAACTGCAACGCGACGCCGCGCTGCAACTGGCTCGCGCGTGCGAGCGGACGTCCGCGTGGGCGTGCGTGCAGCAGAATGCGGCGGAGGCGCTCGCGCTCGACGGCAGCAACGCCGAATCGCAAGCGATGCTCGAACGCGTCATCACCCATGCGGGCTGGCTCGCCGGATCCCCGCAGGGCGGCAAGGCACGCGCTGCCAACACGCCTGACAACACGGCGAACCCCGCTGCCGCGACGGGCGCGGTGGCGGTCGCGCCGGCTCCGGCGCCTGCTCCGGCAAACGTTGCATCGGCGGCGGTGGCCGCTGCTCCGGCAACGCCGGCTGCGGCAACGCCGGCACCGTCCGCCGCCGTCGCGGCAGCGAAACCGGCCCCGGAACGGCACACGACACAACGCGCAACGAGCGCAACCGCCGCCGCGGCAGCCGCGCGCCAGGCCGCCCTCGACGAAGCCCGCGCCGAGACCGGGTATTTGTCGCGAGCGGAAAAGATCGCGCGTGCGCAAGCGGCGACCAATGCGGTCGTGGCCGCGACCATCGTTCCGCCGACGCCCGCGTTCGCCTCCGCGCCCGCTGCGACGGCTGCCGCGCCGACGAAACCGGCCGCGACATCGACCGTGACGGCCGTCGAAACCGCCAGACCCGCACCGGCGCAAGCCGCGCCGGGCAACGGCCTGTATGTCGCGCCGAGCGCGCAGAACGGCATGTACGTGGCCCCGAGCGCGCCCACCGACATGTACGTCGCGCCCGCCGCGCCGAACGGCATGTATGTCGCGCCGACGCCGCGCCCGGCTCCCGCTCCATCGCCTGCGCCCGCGCCCGCGCCCGCGCCCGCGCCGGCACAGCGCTCGACGCCCGCCGGCGCGCAGTCATCCGCGCCGCCCGTTGCCACGCAGGCATCGGCGCTGGCTACGACGCAGGCAGCGGTGCAAGCCCTCGCGCAACCCGCCGTATCGCACGCGCCGCTGTCCGCGACGTCGAGCGCCGCGCCTGCCGTCAGGCCCGTCGCGACCGTGCAGACCGCCGTCGCCGCGACGCTCGCACCGACCACGCCCGTCGCCAGTACCGGCGTGCGGGCGGCGGGCACGCCGGCCGCATCGACCGTGACGGCGCGCTTCGACGCCGACAAGAGCGACGACGTCGAACGCGCGATCAAGCAATACGGCTGGAGCAGCACCGACGCCGCGCCCAAACCCGCGCGCTAGACCGCCCGCGCAATCAGCGCATGACCGCCTTTCGCGCGATGCAGCCGCATCGCGCGTGTTTCGAAGAACCCGTCCAACTCGACTCAAGGGTCAACCATGGTCTCGACCAGTTTCATGCGCAATGCCGCGCGGGGTGCGCTCGCTCTCGCTGCCGTCATCGGGCTCGCCGGCGCGGCGAGCCTGAGTCACGCCGATCCCGTGCCGTACAAGATCACGACGGGCCAGGAACGCGGCACGTATATCCAGATCGGCCAGGATCTGTCGAAGTACGTCGCGGAGCCGGCGGGCATCGATCTGGAAGTGCTGCCGTCGAAGGGATCGGCGGAAAACGTGCAGCGCATGCGTTACGAGCCGGGCGTCAAGTTCGCGCTGGTGCAGTCGGACGTGTATCAGGCGTATCTCGACATGGCCGCTTCGGGCAACGCGGACGCCGGCAGGATCATTCAGCCGCTGCGCCTCATCATGACGCTGTACGACGAAGAGATTTACTTCGTCGTGCGCTCGGATTCGCCGCTCAAGACCATCAACGAGATCAAGGGCAAGAACATCAGCGTCGGGCCGATCGGCAGCGGGACGGCGCAATCGGCGGAAACGCTTTACCGGCTGATGTTCGGCGAGCCGGTCCCCGAGGCGAACGAGCAGCACTACAACAACGAAGACGCGCTCGCGAAGCTGATCGTGCGCAAGATCGACGTCGCGGTGATCGTGGCGGGCCAGCCTGCCAAGCTGTTTCAGGACATGAATCCGGAGTTGCTGCAGCAGATCAAGCTGCTGCGCCTCGATCCCGCCGCGCCCGAGACGGCGAAAGCGAAGCAGACGTACTTCCCCGCGACCATCCGCACGACGAGCTATCCGAACTGGATTCAGGAAGACACGCCGACGCTCACCGTGAAGGCGTTTCTCGTCACCTACGACTACGGCTTGCGCGGCACGGTCGGCGCGCTGTCGAAGTTCGCCGATTCGCTCTGCACGAACTTCGACACGCTGCAGGCGAGCGGTCATCCGAAGTGGAAACAGGTGCGTCTCGAACTCCCGCCGCTCACGCGCGGCTGGAAGTACTATCCGCCGATGGAAAAGCACTTGCGCCAGTGCATCGCGCGGCGCACGGCGGCGGGCAAGTCGCCAGGATCGGCGCAGACGGTGTCCACGCGCGGAGCGGACGCCGCCGCGGGCAAGAAGAAATCGACGTGCACCGGTCAGGAAAAGCTGCTGCTGCTGTGCGACGACCAGTGACGCGGGTCATCCGCGAAGCGACGGCATGAGCGCGGCAAGACGCGTCATGCCGCGCTCGATCGTCTCGACGCTCGTCCCGCCGTATCCGAACAGCATGCCCTGCTCGCGCGCCTGACCCGCATAGAACGGGCGGATGCCGTACAGCCCGACCGACGCCTCCCGCGCCGCCGCGACGACGCGCTCCTCTTGCCACTCATCGCGAAGCCGCGCGACGAGGTGGATCCCCGCCATCGCGGGTAACGGTTCGAACAAGGGCGCGAGATCGCCCGTCAAGTGGTCGAGCAAGGCCGTGCGCCGCTGCGCATACGCCTTGTGCATGCGGCGCAGATGCTTCGCGTACTCGCCGTCGAGCATGAAAGCGCCGAGCGCGGTCTGCGTCAGCATGCAGCTATGGCAATCGGCGATCTGCTTCGCGTTCCAGAGCGGCTCGCGAAGCGTCGCCGGCGGCACGGCATAGCCGATCCGCAAATCCGGGAACAGCGTCTTCGAAAACGTGCCGACATAGGCGACGAGGCCCGCGCGATCCAGACTCTTCAGCGATTCCACCGGCCGTCCTTCGAAGCGGAACTCGCCGTCGTAATCGTCCTCGACGATCACCGCGCCGCGCTTGCTCGCCCATTCGAGCAATTCGACGCGCCGGTCAAGGCTCATCGGCATGCCGAGCGGAAACTGATGCGACGGCGTCACGTAGACGAGCCGCGCATTGCGCGGCAGCCTGCCGACGACGATGCCCTCCCCATCCACCGGCACATGCGCGATCCGTGCGCCCAGCGCCGCGAACAGCGCCCGCGCGGGCGGATAGCCCGGTTCTTCGACCGCGACGACATCGCCTGGCTGAATGACCACGCGCGCCAGCAGATCGAGCGCCTGCTGCGCGCCCTGCGTCACGATGACGTCCTGCCAGTTGCACGCCACCGCGCGGCTGAAGCCGAGATACCGCGCGATGCCGAGCCGCAGTTCCTGCTCGCCCGCCGGATCGCGATACGACGCCACGCCGCCGCCCGCCCGCGCCTGCGTGCGCAGCGCCTGATTCAGGCAGCGGCGCCAGGCATCGAAGGGAAACAGCGTCTTGTCGGTCACGCCGCCCTTGAAGTCGCAATCGAGCGTGACGTCCGCGGGCGGCATCGGCATGGCCATGCGCTCGGGCATCGCGCGCCAGATGCCGGCGGCCCGAGCGCGCGCCGACGCCGGATCGGGGCGTGCGCCGGGCAGCCGCGCGAGGCCATCGGCGACGAACGTGCCGTCTCCGGCGCGCGTGCGCAGGAAGCCCTCCGCGATGAGGCGATCGAAGACTTCGAGCGTCGTTTTTCGTGAAACGCCGAGCTGCGCGGCGAGATCGCGCGTGGACGGCAGGCGCGCGTTCGCGGCGAGCCGTCCTTCGATGATGCCGGCGCGCAACTGACCGTAAATCTGGCCGGTCAGGTCGCGCCGGCCGTGCAGGGTGATGTGGATGTCCAACGGGGTAGCGATGTCGTTAGCGAAGCGGCGGCGATTCGGCACGCGGCGTTTTCTTGCTTCGGCCGCGCGATGCGCGAAAAAAGTATGGACGGACAGCTACAGCGCCCGGCTGCACCTGAGCGTTTGGACCGCGAGTCACTCGTCGTCTCCGAAAATTGCACTGCAAAGCGCCTCGCCATCGGCGGTCAGCCAGGCCGAACCCGCGCCCTCTTCGCCCGTTTGCACTTCGACCAGCTGCGCATCGGCGAGCGCGGTCAGTTGACGGCGCAGCGCGCTCATCGGCAAGGCGGACTGCTTCGCCAGCCTCGCCAGCGACCACGCGCGCCCCGGCGACTCCTGCTTCGCGCGCCACAGTTGCGCGAGAACGGCGACGAGCGCCGGATCGATTTCATCGTTCATGTTCTTGCTCCGTTCGCGCGGGCGTCCAGTTCCCCAACGAGTTGCCCGAGCCGTTGCAGCGCCGCCTCGCGCTGCGGCGTCCACGGATAGCTGTAGTTGAGCCGGATGTAATGGCTGAAGGCGTTGCGCGTCGAAAACATATAGCCCGGCCCGACCGTGATGCCCTCCGCGAGCGCCGCGCGATACAGCAGCATCGAATCGACGCGCTCCGGCAGTTCCACCCACAGCACGTAACCGCCCTGCGGCGCGGATGTGCGCGTGCCCGCAGGAAAGAACCGCTCGACCATCGCGATCATGATGCGCGCCTGCTGCCGATATAGCTTGCGCACGCGCCGCAAATGCCGGTCGAAGCCATCCTGACGCAGATAGTCCGCGACGGCCACTTGCGGCACGGAAGGCGTCGTCAGCGTGTTGAGAAACTTCAGCTTCTCGACTTGTGCGCGAAAACGCCCGGGCATCGCCCAGCCGATGCGATACGACGCCGTCAGGCTCTTCGAGAACGACGCGCAGTGCAGCACGATGCCCTTTGTATCGTAGTTCTTGAGCGTCGAAGGCCGCGCATCGCCGAAGTGCAGTTCGTGATAGACGTCGTTTTCGATCACCGGAATATCGTGCATCGACAGCAATTCCACGAGCCGGCGCTTGCGCGCGTCGGGCATCTCGAAGCCGAGCGGGTTCTGGAAGTTCGGCATCACCATGCACGCCGCGATTTTTCCCTCGCCGATGATCTGCGCGAGCGCGTCGATGTCGATGCCATCGGCGGGATGCGTCGGCACTTCGATCGCGCGCATGCCGAGGCGCTCGATTGCGTGAAGCATCGCGTAGAACGTCGGCGATTCGACGGCGACCGTATCGCCCGGCTTCGCGACGGCCTGCAGGCTCAGGTTGATCGCTTCCGTCGCGCCAACCGTGATGACGATCTCGCCGGGATCGACGGGCACGCCGGTCTCCGCATAGCGCCGCGCAATCTGGCGGATCAGCTCCGGATTGCCCGGCGGCAGATCGTCGATCAGGTTCCAGCTTGCATACCGCCGCGCAATGGCGTTCGCGTACTGGTTGATCCGCCGCCACGGGAACGGCTCGGTATCGGGATACGGCGAGCCGAACGGCACGGCGTCGTGCGCGCGGATGCTGCGCAGCGTCGACAGCACGAGGCGGCTCACGTCGACTTCCGACGCGACCGCGATCGCGCCGGGCTCGGCGGCTCCGTTGCGGCCTGTCACGCGTGCGCCCGGCTTCGCGCGCACGAAATAGCCCGACTGCGGCCGCGTCTCGAGAATGCCGCGGCTTTCCAGCAGCGCATACGCATGCAGCACGGTCTTGATGCTCACGCCGTGCTGCTGGCTCGCCTGTCTCACCGACGCGACGCGCTCTCCCTGCGTGAACACGCCGCGCCGCACGGCGGCTTCGATTTCATCGGCGAGTCGTTCGTAGAGGTTCACGGAGCGCGTTTATCGGCTGGATCAAGCGCAAGTCTAGGGCAAATCGCCGCAACTGTGCTCCTCTCATTTCTGGTTTTCTGTGCGCCGCCTTCGATTCGGGACACAGTACGCTGTGACCCATCGTCTCATTAAGCCGTCGCCCCCCGCCATGAAGAAGCCCGAACCGCGCATCGAACCGTATCATCACCCCGCCGCCGGCTGGGGCGCGCTCAAGCAGGTCGCCATCAACCTCGTGAAGGAAAAGGTGTCGGGCGGCAACTATCGCACGCTGTTCAAGCAGAATCAGCCCGATGGTTTCGATTGCCCCGGTTGCGCGTGGCCTGATCGCCAGCATGCCTCGACGTTCGAGTTCTGCGAAAACGGGGTGAAAGCGGTCGCCGCCGAAGCCACGGCCAAGCGCGTCACGCCGGCTTTCTTCGAGAAACACACGGTGTCGTCGCTGATGGCGCAGTCGGACTACGAGCTGGAGCAACACGGCCGCCTGACCGATCCGCTCGTCTACGATGCGAAACGCGACCGCTACGTGCCGATCGGGTGGGATGCGGCTTTCGAACTGATCGCATCGCACCTGAAGAAGCTGGACGACCCGGATCGCGCCGCGTTCTATACGTCGGGCCGCGCCAGCAACGAAGCCGCGTTCCTGTATCAGTTGTTCGTGCGCATGTACGGGACGAACAACTTTCCCGACTGCTCCAACATGTGCCACGAAGCAACCAGTCGCGGCCTGCCGCATACGGTCGGCATCGGCAAGGGCACGGTCACGCTCGACGACTTCGAGCACGCCGACACGCTTTTGCTCTTCGGCCAGAATCCGGCGACGAACCATCCGCGCATGCTCGGCGAGTTGCGCGAATGTGCGAAGCGCGGCGCGACGATCGTATCGATCAACCCGCTCAAGGAGCGCGGCCTCGAGCGCTTCGCCAGCCCGCAGCACACGCTCGACATGCTGAAGCCCAAGGGCGTGAAGATCAGCTCGGTATTCATCCGCCCGAAAGTCGGCGGCGATTTCGCGCTGATCAAGGGCGTCGCCAAGCGCGTGATCGAACTCGACGACGCGGCGTGCATCGCGGGCGGCGAGCGGGTGCTCGACGTCGAATTCATTGCGCAACATACCGTTGGCTTCGATGCCTTCGCCGCCGATCTGCGCGCGGAAAGCTGGGACATGATCGTCGCGGAATGCGGCGTGCCGATGGACGAGATTCTCCGCCTCGCCGATATCTACGCGAACGGCCGCGCGGTGATCGCGACGTGGGGCATGGGTCTTACGCAGCACAAGAACTCCGTGCCGACGGTTCAGTTGCTCTCCAACCTGATGCTGATGCGCGGGAACATCGGCCGGCGCGGCGCGGGCCTGTGCCCGGTGCGCGGGCATTCGAACGTGCAGGGCGATCGCACGGTCGGTATCGAGGAAAAGCCGACGCAGGCGTTTCTCGACCGGCTCGGCGCAGCCTACGATTTCGAGCCGCCGCGCGAGCACGGCTACGACGTCGTGGAAACCATTCACGCGATGCTGGAAGGCCGCGTGAAGGTGTTCATCGGTCTGGGCGGGAATTTTTCGATCGCGACGCCCGACACGCCGCGCACCTGGCAAGCGATGCGCGCTTGCGACCTCACCGTGCACATCACGACGAAGCTCAACCGAAGCCATCTCGTGCATGGCCGCGACGCGCTCGTTCTGCCGACGCTCGGCCGCACCGAAATCGACATGCAGAACGGCGTGGCGCAAGGCGTGAGCGTCGAGGATTCGATGAGCATGGTGCACATCTCCTACGGCATGAACAAGCCGGCGTCACCGGACCTGCTGAGCGAAGTGGCGATCGTCGCGCGCATGGCGCACGCGACGCTCGGCAGCGCCAAGGTCGACTGGCTCGCGCATGCAGACGACTACGCGATGATTCGCGACGGCATCGAGAAAGTGATCGACGGATTCGAGAATTACAACGAGCGCCTGAAGCAGCCGGGCGGCTTTCATCTCGGCGTGGCGTCGCGCGATCGCGTATGGAAGACGCCGAGCGGGAAGGCGCAGTTCATCGTGCATGCAATCGCGGTGGATACGCCGATTCACCGCGCCCGCGCGCTGCACGGCGAGCGCCTCCTGACGCTGATGACGACGCGCTCACACGATCAGTACAACACGACGATCTACGGCCTCGACGACCGTTACCGTGGCGTCTATGGCCAGCGCCGCGTGTTGTTCGCCAATCGTGAGGATATCGACATGCTCGGCTTCGAGCCGGGCGAGCTCGTCGATATCACGAGCGTATGGGATGACGGCGTGGAGCGCCGCGTCGAGGGCTTCAAGCTGGTCGAGTATGACATTCCGCGTGGCTGTCTTGGCGCGTACTATCCCGAAACGAATCCGCTCGTGCCGCTCGCGTCCGTTGCGGATGGCGCCGGTACGCCGACATCGAAGTCCATTCCCGTGTTGTTGCGCTCTGCCAGTCGAGCCTTTGCCGCCTGAGGTTGCACTTGAGCGTGGCTTTGCAGACCGCTTGCTGACGCGCCCGTGACCGCGCGCTGAGGCGGCGTTCGAGCGCGGCGGCGCCGCAAAAGAAGCGGTCGACGACCGCGCCGAGCGCCGCCAGGATGCCGACGCACGCAATCCACCCGAACGCGAGGTTGTCGAGCGTGCAACTCACGTAGACGCCGCCCGCCATCGCCACGAGGAACACCAGCATCACCAGCCCGAACGGGGGCGATTCCTCGTGCTCGGTGCGGCGGCGTAAACAGGCGAACCCGTTCCCGCGCGATGCGTTGTACTGTCCCAAGCCCTGCATGCCTGCGATTCCGTTCATTTTTTTCTCCAAACTGCTGCAAGTTTGTGTCCGCACAACTTACGCAGAAGGAGACAGCAGAGGAATCGGATTTGTCCGAACCGTAGACTGCAGGTTTGGCTCTTGACTGAACGGTGAAACGGCGCTTTCACGCGGCTCATTTCGCGCCCGCGAACTCCTGCACATCGGCGTCGGCAACGCCGGCGAGCGGCACGACGCCGGACGGTCCCATCGCGCGGGGTTGCAGCAGCAGCGCGACCAGCCCTGTCCATCCCGTCTGGTGCGACGCCCCCACGCCGCGGCCGTTATCGCCGTGGAAATACTCGTGGAACAGCACGAGATCGCGGGAGCGGGGATCGGCCTGCAGCAACGGATATGCGCCCATCACGGGCCGCTCGCCGTTCTTGTCGAGCAGAAAAAGCGTGGTCACGCGACGCGCGAGTTCATCGGCGATTTCGGCAAGCGAGAACGTCTTTCCCGAGCCGGTCGGATACTCCACGCGAAAATCGTCGCCGTAATAGCGGTGAAATTCGAGAATCGATTCGATCAGCAGATAGTTCACCGGCATCCACACCGGCCCGCGCCAGTTCGAGTTGCCGCCAAACACGCGCGACGTCGATTCGCCCGGCTGATACTGCACGCTGAAGCTCTCGCTGTTGTGATAGAAGACGAACGGCTCGTCGAGATGGACACGCGAAAGCGCGCGCACGCCGTGATCGGAGAGGAACTCGGTTTCGTCGAGCATGCGCTTCAGCAGCGCTTTCATGCGATGCCCGCGCAACAGCGACAGCAGCACGCTATTGCCCTGCCCCGCGACGTTCCATCGCGACACGAGCCGCGACAAGTCCGGCCGATGCTCCAGAAACCAGTGCAGCCGGTCGCGCAAGCCCGGCAACGCGCGATGCACGCTGGGCTCCAGCACGTGAACCGCGAAAAGCGGAATCAGGCCGACGATCGAGCGCACGCGCATGGGCACGCTCGAGCCATCGGGCAGGCGCAGCTTGTCGTAGAAAAATTCGTCCTCGCTGTCCCAAAGACCGGTATCGCAGCCGTCCTCGCAACTCACCGCTTCCGCGATATACAGGAAGTGCTCGAAGAACTTCACCGCGATATCGACGAACACCTTGTTCGCATACGCCAGTTCCAGCGCGATCCGCATCAGGTCGAGCGCATACGCGGCCATCCACGCGGTGCCGTCGGCCTGGTCGATATGACCGCCCGTCGGCAGCGGCGACGAGCGATCGAAGATGCCGACGTTATCCAGCCCGAGAAAGCCGCCCTGAAAGATATTGCGGTCGTCGGCGTCCTTGCGGTTGACCCACCACGAGAAGTTGAGCAGCAGCTTGTGGAACACCAGTTCCAGAAAATCGCGGTCGCCGACGCCCGTGATCGCGCGATCGATCTCATATACGCGCCACGTCGCCCACGCATGGACGGGCGGGTTGGCGTCGCCGAACGCCCATTCGTAGGCCGGCAACTGGCCGTTGGGATGCTGATAGCGGTCCTTCACCAGCAGCAGCAATTGCCGCTTGGCGAACTCGGGGTCGATCAGCGCAAATGCCGCCGCATGGAACGCGAGGTCCCACGACGCGTACCACGGATACTCCCACTTGTCCGGCATCGACACGATGTCCGCGTTGCACAGATGCCGCCAGTCGTAGTTGCGCCCGAAGCGCCGCTGCTTCGGCGGTTTCGGCTGCAACGGATCGCCATCGAGCCAGCGGGTGACATCGAACTGATAGTACTGCTTCGACCACAGCATGCCCGCGAGTGCCTGCCGCTGCACGAGCCGCTGGTCGGCATCGGCGATCTCGTGCTGGAGCGCGCCGTAGAACTCGTCCGCTTCCGCGATGCGTCGCGCGAATAAAGCATCGGCGTCGAGCGGAACGCCGTCCGGCGCGGATTCGGGACGCCAGCGCAGGTACACCGTCGCCTTGCCATGCGCCGCGAGCTGGAGATGAAAGCGGGCCGCCGCGCGTGTGCCGGTGTCGCGGCGGATCGCGTCTTCATCGCCATGCAGGACGTAGTCGTTGAAGCCGTCCTTGAACGGCCCCGCGCCGTCCATGTGGAACAGGCGCTTCACGTTGGTCTCGTTCTCGCAGAACATCCATTCGACGCCTTGCACATCCGGCGACCATGCGGTGACCACCATCGGTTCATGGCCCAGATGCCTCGCCGCCACGTACGTCGCGCCCTGCACCGATTCGAGCGTGAGCGATGGCTTCGTCGGCGTCGGTTTCCACGACCAGGTGTTGCGCGCCCAGATTTGCGGCAATGCGTCGATGACCGCGGCCTCGTTCGCGCGATTTTCGATGCTCACGCGCATCACGATATCGTCCTCGGTGTGCTTCGCGTATTCCACGTGCACATCGAAGTAGCGTTCGTCGTCGAAGGCGCCGGTATCGAGGACTTCGTACTCGGCCATGTCTGCGCCGCGACGCGCGTTTTCATCGACGAGATCGGCGTACGGAAACGCCGCGTGCGGATACTTGTACAGCATGCGCATGTAGGAATGCGTCGGCGTGCCGTCGACGTAGAAGTACAGCTCCTTCACATCCTCGCCGTGATTGCCCTCCTGATTCGTGAGGCCGAAGAGCCGTTCCTTCAGGATCGGATCGCGTCCGTTCCAGAGCGCGAGCGAGACGCACCAGTTGAGCTTGTCGTCGCCGAAGCCGGCGATGCCGTCCTCGCCCCAGCGGTACGCGCGGCTCCGCGCATGATCGTGCGGGAAGTACTCCCATGCGGTGCCAAATTCACTGTAGTCCTCGCGCACCGTGCCCCACTGACGCTCGCTCAGGTACGGCCCCCAGCGTTGCCAGCGCGGGCAGTCGCCGCCATGCAGCCGCGTTCCTTCGGCGGTATGAATCTGGTTGACGGTGCGCGGCTTCGGCATGAGAGTTCCTCGGTGCGGCTATGGATGATTGTCAAAGACGCCCAATTTAACGCGATTCGACGAGCGCCCGCACAAACGATGCATCATGCGCCACCGATCAGCTTCTCGACGCGCATCAGCTCCGCGAGCGACCACGCCTGAAACGGCGCGCCGCCGGGCGTATGCGGCGCTTCGCCGTCCGCGACTTCGCTGATATGGCCGATGCCATAATGTTCGAGATGCGCGTGAAGCGGCGCGAGAAAGCGCTCGCGCACGCCCGCTGCGCCATGCACGCGCAGCCACGCTTCGACGAACGGGCCCATGAGCCACGGCCACGCGGTGCCCTGGTGATAAGCGCCATCGCGATCCAGCAATCCGCCTGCATAACGCGAACGATACGCCGGGTCTGATGGCGCGAGCGTGCGCAGCCCGAGCGGCGTCAGCAAGTGCGCTTCGACCTGAGCGATAACCGCGCGCGCGATCTCGTCATCGACGATGACATGCGGCAGACCGCCGACCGCGAAAATCTGATTGGGACGGATGGAGCGATCGAGCTTGCCCGGCTCGTGATCGGCATCGACGACATCGTAGAGCGCGTGCGTCTGCGGGTCGACGAAGCGCACCTGGAACGCCTGCTGCGCGCGATTGCGCATCGGCTGCCAGCGCGCGTTCCACGCCGACGCGATCGACAGCGCGTTGATCCACAGCGCCTGCACTTCGACCGGCTTGCCGATGCGCGGCGTCACGACCCAGTCGCCCGCCTTCGCGTCCATCCACGTGAGTTGCACGCCGGGAACGCCTGCGCGCAAGAGGCCGTCGTCGTCCGCGGCGATGTTGAAGCGCGTGCCGCGCGTATAGCCTTCCAAAATTGCATCGACGGTGCGTTGCAGGCGCGTCGTGGTCGCGGCGGGCGCATGGCCGGTCGCGAGATAGTCGTGGACCGCGATCACGAACCACAGCGACGCATCGACGGAGTTGTATTCCGGCAGGCCGCCGCTATCGGGAAAGCGGTTCGGCAGCATGCCTTCCGAGAGCGTGTCGGTCCATTCGAGCAAAATCGATTCTGCATCCTGATGACGTCCCGAAGCGAGCAGCAGGCCGCGCATCGAGATGAACGTGTCGCGGCCCCAGTCGGTGAACCACGGAAAGCCCGCGATGATCGTGCGCCCGTGCTTGCGCGCAACGACATAGGCATCGGACGAGCGCGCGAGCCGCGAGCCAAACGCGGCGCGGCGCTCTCGCTCACGCCCGTCGAATTGCGATGCAAGCGCGAGCGCATCGCGTTCGCGCGGCGGATCATCGCCGGCATCGGCGTGCAGGATGAGCACCGCTTCGCCGCCCGCGAGATCGAAGTGAAAGACGCCGGGCGTCGCAAGGTCTTCGATGTCGTCGAGCCCGCGCTCCCGTTCGCGCACATACAGGAAGTTGCGATACCAGTCCGGCGCGTGTTCGTATGCGCCATTGCTCGTCGCGCCGATGGCAGGCAGGTCGCCATAGGGCCGCCAGTGCACGCGCTCGCCATCGACGCTCGCATCGAAGCTGAACGACGCGTTCTCGCGATGCAGCGCGTGATAATCGCGCCCGGACAACAGCGGCCGCACGTGCAGCGCCGCTCGGGCCGCCGGGCCTTCGAGACGCCAGCGCAGCACGGTCTCGCCGCTCTCCTTCGCGACGAACACTTCCGCTATGACCGTCACGTTCTCGCCGATGCGATAACGCCACGTCGGCCACGGCGATGTATCGAAGGAATCGAGATACGCCGATGCGTCCGGATACAGCACGTCCGGCGCGTAACGCTGCATGGTCAGCGGAACGCGTGCGCCGTCGACATCGAGCCAGGCCTCCACGCCGTTGACGAGCACGACGCGCCCGGCGGGCGGCTGCGTCGCCGTAAGCAGGAGCGCGTGATAGCGGCGCGTGCGCGCGGTGCCGACGGTCCCCGATGCAAAGCCGCCATGCGCATCCGCTTCGAGCCATTCGTCTTCGAAGCGCGCCGGGTCGAGCGCCGTCATGCCGACGCCTCCTTGCGATAGTCGGCGAGCGCGCGGCGCGCTTTGCGGCGGATGGCCTGCTGCATGCGCGGCGTCCAGCCGAAGCACCAGCCGGCGGGACCGAGCGCCTGACGGCTCCAGCGCCAGAGATCGAAGGCGTCCGTCTGTTCGAAGATGAGTCCGTCGCGAATCGTGAAGCGCGTGCGTATCTCGTTGACGACGGGCCGGCCCGTCGCCGAGTACGTGTAACGGACGACGGCGGTCGCGTTCGCGGTTTGCCCGAGCGCCTCGATGCCGTCGACGCTCAATGCGAAGTCGCGCGCGCGATGCAGCAGCATGCGCCACATGTCGCCCGCTTCAACGCCGAACAGCACGCCGAAGGCAGGGTCTTCGAAGCGGACGTCGGGTGCGTAGCAGGCGGCCATCGCGTCGGCGTCGACGTTCCCGAAAGCACGGTAAAAACGCTCGATGAGTTCGATGTTCGTATTCGGCATGGCGGATCGATTGTGCGTGTTGGCGGCGGCTGCGGCGCGCACAAAGTCGCATTCTCGCGCGACTGCGGCTTGTCTGCATGATCGCGGGTTCCCTGATGCCAATCACGAAATGCGGAAGTAGCTAAAAACCGCGCGCCTCATTTAAAAGCCAAGGGTCGTTATTCTACGAATAGGATGTTTCTTATTTTTATCTGAGATTGTTCTTAATCAAAAAATGACAATTCAACCGGCGATCAACGGCGGATAATTTTTTCAAACCGATATCCTAAAGATAGCCATTTAAATATAATCCGGTGGCCGCACCCGCTGGGTGAATGAATCCGGCAGCGCCGCCATGCCGCGTCGACCTGACACCGACGCCAATCAAGAACCGCAGCAGCACAGAAGTAGAGCGCGATGAGAATCAAGCCCACAATGAGTACGCCATCGCAGGCGTCCGCGGATTATTTCCTGACTGACACCCGAACCGGCGTCATTATTCGCGTCATTCAATCGGTATCGCCCGATAATGTTATTTACGTGCTTAAAACCGAGAGCGAATCGCTATATTGTGCGCAACTCGATTATCGGGAATACCCCGATCGTAATTCGGTTCTGCTGATGGCATTCGAATCGGGGCTTTCTGTCACGATGACCGGAGACGCGAGCCACAATATCACCGACATTTCCGCAGCACTGCCCGGCGCCCCGCGACTTCCTTCCATTGACGCCACCTGGCGTCTGCTGGAGGACGTCAGGACAGGAAGCATCGCTCAGATCGAAGATGCCGATACCCTCGCGAGCATGGCGTACATCGTACGCAGCGCGGACGGCTCGCACCATTGCGCGCAGATTCGCCCGCGCGAGCACGGCTATCGCAACGCGTTGCTGATGGCGGCATTCAGGGCAAGCCTTCCCGTGACCGTGGCCGGCGACGCCGACTATTACCTCACGGCGCTATCGGTTGGATCGAAGGCGTTCGGGCCGCACCTGAGCGCCGCGCCCGCCTTCATCGCGAGCACGCCGCGCTCCGGCGTCATCGACGAGATTACGGACAAGGAAGTGTCCGACACGCTGATCGTCATCGTCAAAACGCCGGACGGCACGCGCTATCACGCGCAGATCGACCGGCAGGAGCATGCGAACCGAAACAACCTGCTGTTGCTCGGGCTCAAGACGGGCTTGCCGGTCACGGTCAACGGGGATAAGGAGCACTACGTCACCGGCATCGCGGTCGGCGCGCTGAGTGCGCCCGCCGCGCCGTCGCTCGTGCTATTCGGGGCCAAGCTGACGGAGACACGCAGCGGCATGCTCGTGCGCATCATCGATTCGGATTCGCTCGAAAATATCCGCTACGTGCTGCGTACCGCCGATGGCGCGCACTACTGCGCGCAGATGAACACCGTGGATCACCCGAGCCGGCATCAGATGCTGATGTCCGCGCTGGCGAAGAACCTGCCGGTCAGCATTTGCGCCGACGACGCTTCGACGATCACCGGCGTCGCGATCGGCCTGCTGCGTGCGGGCAGCCCGACCTTCCATTGCGGCGCAACGCGCTTCGCGACGAGCGAGATGGGGAACATCATTAGAGTGATCGACTCCGACCTGCTCGGTGCGGGCGCCGTCTATGTGCTCCAGACGCCCGACGGCAACGAGTGGTGCGTGCCGCCGCTCGCGCACACCGAACCGGCGCGCGGCGAACTGCTGACCGCCGCGATGACGTCGGGACTGACCGTCACGGTCCACGGCAGCAGCGCCGAGAACATGCCGTATGGCGCGGGAAGCGTGATGGTCGAGCGGCCTTGACCGCACGCTGATCTGCGTATCAGATGCTTAGAAGCGTCACCGCGTGAATGAGCAAGCCGACCGCGCCGCCCACCAGCGTGCCGTTCACGCGGATGAACTGCAGATCGCGGCCGATGTTCAGCTCGACATCGCGCACGAGCGTCGCGTCGTCCCATTGCTTGACGGTCGCGGCGATGTGCTTCGCGATGCCTTCGCGCAACTCCGGCGCGAGCGCCTTCAATGCATCGCGCATATGCTCGTTGATCGACTCGCGCAGCGCGGGATCGCCGCCCAAGGATTGCGCGAAGCCGGACGCCACCTGAACCACTTTCACATGCAGCGCGGAATCGGCGCGCTGCAGATCGGCGCCGAGCCATGTGGTGAATTCGTCCCACAGGCCATCGACATAGCCGCGCAACTCGGGCTTGTCGAGCCACTCGCGCTTGTGCAGGTCGATGCGCTCCTTGAACGCCGGGTCCGACTTCAGGCGTTCGACGAAGCGTTCCACGGCGGCGTCGAAGGCCTTTCGGCGCTCGTGCTCCGGGTCGCTCGTCACGTCGTGCAGCCATTGATTCGCGCCGCGCACGAGGCCCGCCGCGAACTTGTTGCCGAGGTCGGCGGCGTCCAGCCCGACGAAACCGAGCATGCCGACGAGCTTCGGATACTCCTCTCCCGCGACCGCGACGATGCGCGCCGCCAGCATCTCCTGCACCTCGGGCTTGTCGAGCCACGCGGCCATCTGCTTGAGACCCTCGTCCAGCAGCAACTGATGACGGCGGTCGGCGGTCAGCGTGGACAGCAGGTTGCCCGCCGCGGCGGACAAATCGAAGGCCTCGGCCCGGCGGCGGATGGCTTCGTGAAGCGTCGCCTTGACGCGCTCGTCGTCGACGAAAGACAGCAACTGGCCGACCGCCGTGACGGCTTTTCTGCCGAGCAGGTCGGCGTTCTTCGGCTCCGCGAGCCACGCCGACAGACGGCTCGCCGGATCGAAGGCGTTGACGCGCTCGACGAGCGCATCGGTGCCGAGGAAGCGGTCGCGCACGAACGCGGCGAGGTTATCGGCCACGCGCGCCTTGTTGGCGGGCAGGATGGCCGTGTGCGGAACCGGCACGCCGAGCGGATGCCGAAACAGCGCGACGACGGCGAACCAGTCCGCGAGCGCGCCGACCATCGCGGCTTCCGCGAACGCCGATACCCACGCCCACGCGCCCGCATCGTGCTGGCTCTTGGCAAGCGCGAACAACGCGCCCGCCGCGACCAGCAAGCCGGCGGCGAACCACTTCATTCGTTTCAGGGCTACGGCTTTATCCTGCGTGTCCATCGAGTCGTCATCGCGAGTGGTGGAAAGGGCGCCAGCATATCAATGCCGCCGCTGCAACGCCAACAGCGGATCGACGCGACGAACCCGGCGCCGTCCTTCACGCCGCGTCTTCCGCGCGCTGCGTGCGTCCGAGCACCGGTCGCAACGCCGTGCCCGTGTGACTGCGCGGATGGCTCGCGAGCGTCTCCGGGTCCGCCGCCGCGACGATCGTCCCGCCGTTCACGCCGCCTTCCGGCCCGAGGTCGAGCACCCAGTCGGCTTCGGCGATCACATCGAGATCGTGCTCGATGACGATCACGCTATGCCCGCCGTCCACCAGCCGGTGCAGCACGCGAATCAGCTTCGCGACGTCCGCCATGTGCAGGCCGACCGTCGGTTCGTCGAGCACGTAGAGCGTGTGCGGCGGCTTCTGGCCGCGCCGCGTGATGTCGTCGCGCACCTTCGACAACTCGGTGACGAGCTTGATGCGCTGCGCCTCGCCGCCTGACAGCGTCGGCGACGGCTGGCCGAGCGTCAGATAGCCGAGGCCCACGTCCTTCATCAGTTGCAGCGGATGCCCGATGCTCGGCATCGACGAGAAGAACTCGACGGCTTCGTCGATCTCCATCGTCAGCACTTCGCCGATGTTCTTGCCGCGCCACGTCACCGCGAGCGTTTCGGGATTGAAGCGCTGGCCGTGACAGACGTCGCACGGCACCTTGACGTCCGGCAGGAAGTTCATCGCGATCGTGCGCACGCCCTGGCCTTCGCAGGCGGGGCAACGGCCATCGCCGGTATTGAACGAGAAACGCGACGGCTTGTAACCGCGCGCGCGAGCTTCGAGCGTATCGGCGAACAGCTTGCGGATGGTGTCCCACATGCCGATGTACGTCGCCGGGCACGAACGCGGCGTCTTGCCGATCGGCGTCTGGTCGACTTCCAGCACGCGGTCGATCGCCTCGAAACCGGTGACGCCCGAGCAGCCGTGCCATGTGTGGACGACATCAAACTTCGGACCCGGCGCTTCCCGCGCGAGGACGCTCGAGCGCGACTTCGCGGCGGGCTTGCCCTGCGCCGCCTGCGCCGTTTTGCGCGCGCGGCGCTCGGCCGGCGACGACAGCGCCGAACGGCCGACGGCATCGAGCAGATTGGTCATCAGCACGTCGCGGGCGAGCGTCGACTTGCCCGATCCCGACACGCCCGTGATCGCGACGAGCCGGTTGAGCGGCACGCTCGCCGTCACGTTGCGCAGGTTGTGCAGCGTCGCGTTCTCGACCGTGAGCCACTGTTCCGGCACGGCGGCACGCTTGCCCGACCCGGCGCGCACGTCCCGGCGCGGCTGCAGCGGATGCACGATCGGGTTCGCCAGCATCTGCCCGGTCAGCGACGCCTTGTGCGCCGCGAGGTCCGTCACGCTGCCCTGCGCGACGACCGTGCCGCCGCGCTTGCCCGCGCCCGGCCCGATATCGATGATGTGGTCCGCGCGGCGGATCGTGTCCTCGTCATGCTCGACGACGACGAGCGTATTGCCCTTGTCGTTGAGCTTTTTCAGTGCGGACAGCAGGATCAGGTTGTCGCGCGGATGCAGACCGATGGTCGGTTCATCGAGCACGTAGCACACGCCCTGCAGGTTGCTGCCCAACTGCGCGGCCAGCCGGATGCGCTGCGCTTCGCCGCCCGAGAGCGTAGGCGCCGCGCGATCGAGACTCAGATAGCCAAGCCCGACTTCTTCCAGAAACTGCAGGCGCCCTTCGATTTCGCTGACGACGTCGCGCGAGATGTCCGCATCGCGGCCCGTGAGTTTGAGGCCCGCAATCCATTCGCGCGTGTCCGTGACCGTCCAGCGTCCCACTTCGGTGATCGGATAATTGCCGAACGTCACGGCCCGCGCGACGTCGTTCAGGCGCGTGCCTTCGCATTCGGCGCACGGCTGATCGACGATATCGTCCGGCTCCTGATCCACCGAACCGATGCTCTGCTCGCGGCCCCGATCGTCCTGCGCGAAGACGGTATCGTCGAAGGCGGCGCGCTGCTCGCGCGTGAGCTTCACGCCGGTGCCGACGCACGTGTTGCACCAGCCGTGCTTGCTGTTGTACGAGAACATGCGCGGATCGAGTTCCGGATAGCTCGTGCCGCACGTGGGACAGGCGCGCTTCGTCGAGAACACGATCGTCTCTTCGCTGCCGCGCCGCTTGCCGTTCGACAACGCGCCGTGCAGTTCGTGGAGCGGCGCGCACAGGTGCATCACGCCCTTGCCAACTTCGAGCGCGTCTTCGAGCATGCGCCGCAGTTCCGCCTCGTTATCCGCCGATACGACGAAGTCCGCCACCGGCAGTTCGATCGTATGTTCGCGGAAACGATCGAGCTTCGGCCACGGATCGACCGGGTGAAACTCGCCGTCCACCCGCAGATGCGTATTGCCGCGCGCCTTCGCCCACTTCGCGAGATCGGTATAGACGCCCTTCCGATTCACGACGAGCGGCGCTAGCAGCCCGACATGCTGCCCCTTGAAATCGCGAAGAATCTGCGCCGCGATGGACTCCGCGCTTTGCGCCTGCACCGGCGTGCCGTCGTTGACGCAGTGCTGGATGCCGAGCTTCACATACAGCAGACGCAGGAAGTGCCAGACTTCCGATGTCGTCGCGACCGTGCTCTTGCGCCCGCCGCGCGACAGGCGCTGCTCGATCGCGACGGTTGGAGGAATGCCGTAGACGGCATCCACTTCCGGCCGGCCCGCCGGCTGCACGATGGAGCGTGCATAAGCGTTCAGCGATTCCAGATAACGGCGCTGGCCTTCGTGGAAGAGGATGTCGAACGCGAGCGTCGACTTGCCCGAGCCGGACACGCCCGTCACCACGTTGAACTTGTTGTGCGGAATATCGACGTCGAGCGACTTGAGGTTGTGCTCGCGCGCATTGACGATCCGCACGACGCCCTCGCCCTGCAGCGCGCGCCGTGCGCTCGCCACTTCCGCCGCGAGCTGCAGCGGCACGCCCGCGCGCTTTTCCGCCGCGCCCGGCTGCATCGCTTCTTCGTAGTCGAGCAACGCGCGGCCCGTGTGCGACGCTTCGCAGCCGGCCACCTCGTCGGGCGTGCCGACGCACACCACTTGCCCGCCGCCGTCGCCGCCCTCGGGACCGAGATCGATGATCCAGTCCGCGGCGCGAATCACGTCGAGATTGTGCTCGATGACGATCAGCGAATGACCGCGTTCCAGCAGCCGGCGCAACGCCTGCATCAACTTGGCGATGTCGTCGAAGTGAAGGCCCGTCGTCGGCTCGTCGAACATGAAGAGCCGGTCTTTCTGATTCGGCGATGCGGTCTCCGCCAGAAAGCCCGCGAGCTTCAGACGCTGTGCTTCGCCGCCCGACAGCGTCGGCACCGGCTGACCGAGCTTCACGTATTCGAGGCCCACGTCGACGATAGGCTGCAACACGCGCAATACTTCGCCGTCCGAAGCAAATAGCGACACCGCTTCGCTGACGGTCAGCTCCAGCACGTCCGCGATGCTCAGTTCACGGCCGGCGCGCTCGATCTTCACATCGAGAATTTCCGCGCGATAACGCCGGCCGTCGCAATCGGGGCAGCGGAGATAGACATCGCTCAGGAACTGCATTTCGACGTGCTCGAAACCCGAGCCGCCGCAGGTCGGGCAACGGCCATCGCCCGAATTGAAGCTGAACATGCTCGCGCCGTAGCCGCGCTGCGCGGCGAGCGGCGCCTTCGCGAAAAGCTTGCGGATTTCATCGAACGCGCCGACGTAGCTCGCCGGATTCGAGCGCGCCGTGCGGCCGATCGGCGATTGATCGACGAACACCACGTCGTCCAGTTGCTCCGCGCCCTTCAGCGCACGGAAGGCGCCAGGCGCTTCCGTCGCCTTGCCGAAGTGGCGCATCAGCGCGGGCGCGAGCACGTCCTGAATCAGCGTCGACTTGCCCGAACCGGATACGCCCGTCACGCAGACCAGACGCTGCAACGGAATCTCGACCGTCACGTCCTGCAGATTGTGATCGCTCGCGCCTTCGAGCACGAGGCGCGGCGTGTTCGCATCGACCACGCGGCGCGTCCAGTTCGCCGCGTGCGCGACCTGCTTGCGGCCGCCGAGATACGCGCCGGTGAGCGTGTCGCTGGCTTGAATGTCGTCGGGCGTGCCGTCGTAGACGATCTCCCCGCCGCGCTCGCCCGGCCCCGGCCCCATGTCGATGAGACGATCGGCGGCGAGCATCACCGAAGGATCATGCTCGACGACGACGAGCGTATTGCCCGCATCGCGCAGACGATGCATCGCCTCGACGATGCGGTTCAGGTCGCGCGGATGCAGCCCGATGCTCGGTTCATCGAGCACGAACAGCGTGTTCACGAGCGACGTGCCGAGCGCGGTCGTCAGGTTGATGCGCTGCACTTCGCCGCCCGACAGCGTGCGGCTCTGGCGATCGAGCGTCAGATAGCCAAGGCCCACGTCGCACAGATACTTGAGGCGCGTCCGCACTTCCGCGTGCAGCAGCTTCAGCGCTTCGTCGAGCAAGGTGGAAGGCAGCGTCAGGGAGTCGAAGAAGCGGCGGATGCGCTCGATCGGCATCAGCATCAGATCGTGCACGGTCAGGCCCGGCAATGCTTCGAGCTGATCGCGCGTCCAGTCGACGCCGTTCGGCAGGAAACGATCGGCGGGCGCGAGGACGGCATCGGCCTGTTCCTTCGTGCCGAGACGCCACAGCAGCGATTCGGTCTTGAGACGCGCACCCGCGCACGCGGGGCACGTCGTATAGCTGCGGTATTTCGACAGCAGCACGCGAATATGCATCTTGTACGCCTTCGACTCCAGATAGTCGAAGAAGCGCTGCACGCCGTACCACTGGCTTTGCCACTTGCCGGTCCAGTCGGGCGAACCTTTGATGACCCAGTCCCGTTCCTTCTGCGTCAACTCGTTCCACGGCACGCCGAGGCGGATGCCCGCCTTCGCGCCGTATTTCACGAGGTCGTCCTGATTCTCTTTCCACGCCGGTGTTTGCAGCGTCTTGACCGCGCCTTCGCGCAGCGTTTTCTTCTCGTCCGGAATGACGAGGCCGTAATCGACGCCGATCACGCGCCCGAAACCGCGGCACGTTTCACACGCGCCATACGCCGAGTTGAACGAGAACAGCGCCGGTTGGGGATCGGCATAGCGCAGGTCGCTTTCGGGGCTATGCAGGCCGGTCGAGAAGCGCCAGATGTCCGGCTCGCCCTCTTCGTTCAGCACGTAGACGTTCACGCGCCCCGTGCCGCGCAACAACGCGCCTTCGATGGCCTCCAGCGCACGCGAGCGCTCCGTGTTCTGCAAACGGAACCGGTCCGCGACGACATCGAGCACCTGCCGCGCGCCCGCGTCCGTCTCTACGTGGCGTTTCGCCTGCACGCGCGTGTAGCCGCTCGCGGAAAGCCATTGCGCGATTTCGTCGTCGCTGGTGGCGTCGGGCAATTCGACGGGAAACGTGATCGCTAGACGCGGATCGCCGGCGCGCGTGCGTTCGAGCAGCTCGGCATAGATCGTCTCGGGCGTGTCGTGCCGCACGCGATGCGCGGTCTTTTTGTCGAACAGTTCGGCGGCGCGTGCGTAGAAGAGCTTCAGGTGATCGTTCAGTTCGGTCATCGTGCCGACGGTCGAGCGCGAGCTACGCACCGGATTCGTCTGGTCGATGGCGATGGCGGGCGGCACGCCGTCGACGCGATCCACCTGCGGGCGGTCCATGCGGTCGAGAAACTGGCGCGCGTACGCGCTGAACGTTTCGACGTAGCGGCGCTGGCCTTCGGCGTAAAGCGTATCGAAGACGAGGCTCGATTTGCCCGACCCGGACGGACCCGTCACGACGGTCATCTGGCCGGTGTGCAGGTCGAGGTCGAGATTCTTGAGGTTATGTTGACGGGCGCCGCGAATGCGGATTGCGTTGTTCGATGCCAATTTTTCAACCGGTTCAAGGTGATGGACGGCTCTCGCGCGTCGGTCGACAGCCGTGGGCAGCGCGCACAAGTGTTCGGCAGCGCGCACCTGCCGCAGCGAACAGTACTGTACACCTATACAGTATGTGTCGCCAGACGCGCCAGAAGTGTGCGCCTGTGCCTTTGCAAGTAGCTCGCCCGGTCGACGTCAGCGGAGGTGCGCGATGAGGGCGTCGGCCACCGCATCGGGCGCTTCGCGAGGCGGGAAATGCCCCGCGCCGTCGATCACCACGCGCCGGTAACCGGCCGTGAAGCACGCCTCCTTGCCCTCGGACATCGACGGATCGTCGCAGCTATCCGCGCCGCCCTGGATCATCAGCGCGGGCACGCCGATCTGCTCGATCCCGCGCAGGCGCTCGTAAAGCGGCGCGAGCGACGCATCCGATGGCTGATCGCTGCGCCAGCGCCGCCGATAGGCGTTGAGCGTGACCGCCACCCAGTCGGGGTTGTCGAATGCGCGGGCCGTGGCGGCGAACTCGGCTTCGTCGAACCAGCCGGGCGGCGACCACGTGTCCCACTGGATACGCGCGAAGCCCCTGGGATCGGCGGCGACGGCGGCCGGTGCGTCATCGAGCGACATGAACCACTGATACCAGAAGCGCCGCGCCTGGCCGAAGTCCGGCGGCAGCGCGAACTCGCCGCGCGGCTGGAACGCGAGCGCAATCGCGGCCATGCGCCGCACGCGTTCGGGAAACAGCGCGGCGACCGTGTACGCGGCGCGCGCGCCCCAGTCGTGGCCGACGATATCGAATCGCCCGATGCCGAGCGCGTCCGCCAGTTCGACGGCGTCGTTGGCAAGCGCCACGCCGGAGCCATCGCGCACGGCGGCATCGCGCAGAAATCGCGTGCCGCCCGCGCCGCGCAACTCCGGCACGACGGTGCGAAAGCCCTCGGCGTTCAATCGCGCCGCCACCGCCGTCCACGCCCGCGCCGCGTCAGGCCAGCCGTGCAGCAGGATGACAGCCGGCCCATCGGCGGGGCCGGCGTCGGCATAGGCGATGTTCAGCGTCGGCGTTTCGGCGCGGCGGTCGAAATCGAGCATGGCGGCTCCGTTCAGACACACGAGACCGTTCATTCTAGGTCGATCGCCGTTCGGACGCGCGCGGCCCTGCGACGCTTTCGACGGCTGACGTCGTATAAGTAGGTTAGGGGTAAGTCCTGAGCCGATGCACGTCGGCGGAGCCTTGACGCTTATGGGAAGCGCCCGGTATCGTCCTTGCAGGTAAACGGTTTCCTAACTCATCGCCGAAACGCGGCGCATGGTTGTACGACGTCAGCTAAATTCCCACGATATATCCGGCCAAACCGGAATGGAGACACGCATGAAGGACCGCAATCCCACTCTCACCTCGCCTCGACGCCGCAGCATCCTGAAATTCGCCGGCGTATCGGCGAGCGCGCCGCTGATCGGCGGACTCGGCAGCCTGGGCGTCCTCGCCGGCTGCGGCGGCCACGACGATTCCGGCACCCCAGCGACCGCCGCCGATCCCATCTGGGGCCCGTCCGGTTCCGCGACGCAGATCGTCAACGCGTTGAAGAACGTGTCGACGTCGATGGTGCCGGGCCGCCAGTTCCTCGTCACCGATTACGGCGCGAAGCCCTGCGCGGTCGTCGCGGCGGCGAATCCGTACACCGATCCATCGAAGTCGCCCCTCAGCACCGGCGCGGACCAGACGCACGCGCCCGGCTCCTTCGATTCGCGGCCCGCCTTTCTCGCGGCCATCGCGGCGTGCAGTGCGGCCGGCGGCGGGCGTGTCGTCGTGCCAACGGGCAACTGGTATTGCGCGGGGCCGATCGTGCTGCTGTCGAACGTCGACTTCCATCTGAGCGCGAATTGCGAAATCTTCTTCAGTCAAAACCCGGCGGACTTCGCGAAAGACGGCCCGATCGACTGCGGCGCGAACGGCAAGCTGTTTTATAGCCGCTGGCAGGCAAACGATTGCCTCAACTACGGCCCGCCGGTCTACGCGCGCAACCAGACCAACATCGCGATCACCGGCGAAGGCGATACCTCCGTGCTGAACGGCCAGGCGATGACGCCGTTCGCCGGCAGCGGCAACACCGCGACGTGCTGGTGGACGTGGAAAGGCAACAGCGGCGCATACGGCTTCGCGGGATCGTCGACGCCCTCGCAGGCATTCGCCAATCCGAATAACGTCGACCTGAAATCGGCCGCGCCCGGCATCGCCGATTCGCTCTACGCCAAACTCACCGACCCGGCGACACCGTGGCAGCAGGATCAGAACTACCTGCCCGCGCTGTCGGAAGCCGGCGTCGCGATCGAGAAGCGTATCTTCGGCATCGGGCATTACCTGCGGCCATGCATGGTGGAATTCATCGGCTGCACCAACGTGCTGATGGAGGGCTATCGCACGATCAACACGCCGTTCTGGCAGCACCATCCGACCGACTGCACCAACGTCGTGATCCGCAGCGTCACGGTCGACAGCATCGGCCCGAACAACGACGGCTTCGACCCGGACGCCTGCGACATGGTGCTCTGCGAAAACGTCACGTTCAACACGGGCGACGATTGCATCGCGATCAAGTCGGGCAAGGATCTCGATACGCAATACGGCCCCGCGCAGAATCACGTCATTCAGAACTGCACGATGAACAGCGGCCACGGCGGCATCACGCTCGGCAGCGAGATGGGCGGCGGCGTGCAGAAGATCTACGCGCGCAATCTGCAAATGCTGAATCAGTTTTGGGCGACGAACTCGCTCAACATCGCGATCCGCGTGAAGACGAACATGAATCGCGGCGGCTTCGTGAAGGACTTCTATGTCGACAACGTGACACTGCCGAACGGCGTGAGCCTCACGCCTTCCGGCTATGGCAGCAGTCTGCTCGCGGGCAGCCCGATCAATTCGACCGTTCCGCTCGGCGTGGTGACGGCGACGGCGGCGAACCCGTCGGCGGCGCAAGGCGGGATCATCACGTTCGACTGCGACTATCAGCCGTCGAAAGATGCGATCCGCACGCGGCCGGCGCTCGTGCAGAACGTCAATATCTCGAACGTGAAGGCGAGCAACGTGACGCTCAGCGGCAAGACGGGATCGTGTTTTCAGGCGATCGTCGCGCAAGGGCCGGTCGCGTTCGACTACAACGGCGCGCCGCCCACACCCGCGATTCCGGCGATCACCGGCGTGACCATCACCAATTGCGACTTCGGCACGCCGGTTGCAGTTGGCCCGGCGACGGCGGCATCGCCCGGACCGGTCTATGCGTACAACGTGCACGACATCAAGCTCGTCAACACGGTGATCGCGGGGCAGACGCTGAATCAGACGGTAAGCGATCCGCGCTAAGCGAACAGCGGGACTCGCGCGAGTCCCGCTTTTCTAACGCTTCGTCAACGCTTCGTCACCGCGACGCGTGCCGCGAACTCGACGCGGACTTCTTGCCCGCCGCGTGCGCGCGACGCGTCGCCCAGCCCTTCTTCGCGGACGCCGAACGATCGGCGGCCGAACGCCGGCTCGCGCTGGCGTGGGCCTGCTTCGACAGCGACTTGTGCGACGCCGCCTTCGTGCTTTCGCGCTTCAGTACGCGCGTCGACGTCTCCGAGCGCTTCGCCTTCGATTCGGTGCTCGGGCTCTTCGTCTTGCGATGCGCGGCCTTCGTATCCTGCGCGGCCTTCTTGCGCGTGCCTTCCGACGCTTCGCCCTTCTTCGGCGCCTTCAGCTTGACGCCCGAGCGCCGCGCTTCGGACAAGCCGATGGCGATCGCCTGCTTCGCCGACTTCGCGCCATGCTTGCCCTCGCGGACGTGATCGATCTGCTCCTTCACGAACGCGCCCGCCTGCGTGCTCGAGGACTTCCCTTCGCGCTTCGCTTTCTTCGCGCGCTCGACGGTTTTTTTCTCCGGCATGTCGGTGCTCCTTTGAGGTGAGTCGTATCGCCCTTTGAGCAACGGGCGTGCCTTGTCGCTCGGTGGAGAAGCACCGCGCCGAACGTTTCGCAAGACGCGCAAACGATTGCGCACTCCCGTTTTGCGCGTTCCTTGTAACGCGCTGAAATCAAGTCTCCTTGGATACGAAGCGGTAGCCATGAACCCCGCTAAAGACGACCGCGTTTCTGCCGATAAAGCTCCTATCCACCCCACCGCCAAACGTTCTCGATATAGGCGCGGTTCTGCCTCCTGTTCGATGAATTGCCTCTTGGCGGTGGTGGATAAGCTTCAACCGGTAAGCAATCCCCTGCAGCGCTTGAAGTCGTTCTCTCCTCCCTCTTAAAGGAAGCAACCATGCAAAAGTTCTTGAAGGCGTTCGTGCGCGACGAACGCGGCGTCAGCGCGATGGAATACGCCATCCTGGCTGGCATCGTCGTGATCGCGCTGGTCGCGGCCGGCACCAGCTTCTCGTCCGCGATCAGCGGCCTGTGGGGCGGCATCACCACCGCCATCACCAACGCGAAACCGTCTTAATCGCCGGCGATGCACCCGGAGATCCGCGCAGCGCTTCGCCGGATCTCCACCTTGCCGTTCTCCGTATTGCCCATCACCCAGCGATCCATCGTGCCGACTCTTTCCGTTGTCATTCGTCTTGTCGCCGTCTGCGGGCTCCTGTGGCTCGCGGTCATCGACGTGCGCGCGCGACGTCTGCCCACGAAAATAGTCCTCGCGATCGGCGCGCTCTTTTTCGTCGATGCGCTCATCGCCGGCATGCCGCTCGACGACCTCATCGCGCATCTGGTGCTCGCAGTCATCGTCTTCTTCGCCTGTGCGCTGCTGTTCGCGGCGCGGCTCCTCGGCGGCGGCGATGCGAAGCTCGCTTCCGTCATCTTTCTGTGGGTCGGCTTTGGCCTGTCGCTCGCCACGCTCACGCTCGTTTCCGTGATCGGCACGCTCGTCTCGCTCGTCAGCCTCGCCACGCGCAACATGAATCCGTCGCAGCGCTTCGTCCCGCTGCGCGCGCTGGCGATGTTCTCCGCCCGGCGCGGTGTGCCGTACGGCGTCGCGCTCGCGTTCGGCGGCGGCGCGGTGATCGTGCTGCCCGCCGTGCTGCGCCTTCTTTCGACGCAATAGGACGGCATCCTCATGTCCAACATCATCAAATTCGCGGTGCTGCTCGTCGGCGCGCTCCTGGTCGCGCTGATCGTGCGCGTCGTGATTGCCAGCGCATCGCATTCGGGCAAGTCCGCCGCCACGACGGAGAAAGTCCTCGTGAGCGCGGCACGCCTTCCGCAAGGGCTGCTGCTTCGCGACGAGGATCTTTCGTGGAAGCCGGTCGACAAGACGCAGGTGCCGCCGAACGCGATCGTTTCCGGCGATGCGAAAGCGCCCGAACTCAAGGGCGCGCTGCTGCGCCATCCGGTCGAGAGCGGCGCGGTGCTCGTCACCGACGATGTGATCCTCCCGAGTGCGCCCGGCTTTCTCGCCGCGACGCTCAAGCCGGAAATGCGCGCGGTGTCCGTCGCCGTCGATGACGTCTCCGGCAACGCGGGCCTGATCCAGCCGGGCGATTACGTGGACCTGCTGCTGACGCAACAGATGGAGCGCCGCACCGATTCGCCCGATCTCGCGGTATCGAGCGAGACGGTGGTCGAGCATGTCCGCGTGCTGGCGGTGGGCTCGGAGATCAAGCGCCCGAAGAACGACAGCGACGGGCAGGACGCAGCCATCGCCCGCGCCCGCACCGTCACGCTCGAAGTCACGCCGCACATGGGCGAAGTCGTCGCGGTGGCCGCGCGGCTCGGCAGCCTGTCGCTCGCGCTGCGCAGCTTCGCCACCGTCACGCGCGATCCGGCCGCGACGGCGGCATCGACGGCGGACGAGCGCAAGCCAATCTGGGCCGGCGACATTTCCCGCGCGGTCCGCGATCTGCCGCGCAATCGACAGGCGCCGGCGGGGACGGCGAACGCCGCTCCGCACGCGCCGGCCGTTGCACGCACCGTGACCATTTATCGCGGCTCCGAGAAGTCGGATACGTCGGGCGGCGCGCAAGCGGGCGTCACCGGTATCGCCGGCGTTTCGCCGCCGCTGCCGGCCCTTCCCACCGAACGTTGACGCCGCGTCACCGTCCTTTCGCGCGCCATCGCCAGGATTCAGGTTCATGAAAACGCAGTTCAGTTCGATCCGTACCGATGCAAGGCTGCTCGCCGCCCTGCCGATGTGCGCGGCCATCGCCGCGAGCGCCGCGCAGGCAGCGGAGTCCGTGCGGCCGCCACCCAACACCGCACCGTCGATCGTGCGCGGGGCGACGCCGCCGGCCTACGCGGGCCAGCAAGGCCCGCTCACGCTCGACGCCGGCAAAGGCACGCTGCTGCAGTTCGGTGAACCGGCGGTATCGGTGTTCATCGCCGATCCGGCCATCGCCGATGTACAGGTGCCGTCGCCCAAATCGCTTTTCGTGCTCGGCAAGAAGACCGGCACGACGACGCTTTACGTGCTCGGCGCGAACAACAAGCCGATCCTGCAACGCACGGTCGTCGTCACGCGCGACATGCTGACGCTGCGCGCCTCGCTCGCCGCCCGCTTCCCGAATACGAACCTGCAGGTCAGCACCGGACAAGGCTCCCTGCTGCTCACGGGCCAGGCCGCCACGGCCGCCGATGCGGACGCCATCGTGCAGGCGGTCACGCCGTATCTGGCGGACAAGGAAGTGCTGATCAACCGCATGACCATCGACCGGCCGTTGCAGGTGCAACTGCGCGTGCGCATCACCGAGGTCGATCGCAACGTCACGCAGCAACTCGGCATCAACTGGCAGGCGATGGGCAACGCGGTCGGCAACTTCTATAGCGGCATCTTCAGCGGCCGTCCGATCTATAACCTGAGCAACCCCATCACCGGCTCGAATGGCAGCGTGTCGTATCCGGTCAACTTGCCGACCAACAATGCGTTCTCGATCTTCGGCGGCTTCAGGACCAACAACGTCGACATTCGCGCGCTCGTCGATGCGCTGAATCAGGAAGGCTTGCTCACCGTGCTCGCCGAGCCGAATCTCGTCGCGCTGTCCGGTCAGACGGCGAGCTTCCTCGCGGGCGGCGAATTTCCGATTCCCGTGTCGCAGACGAACGGCGCGATCTCGGTCGAGTTCAAGCAGTTCGGCGTCAAGCTCGATTTCACGCCGACCGTGCTGAACGACCGCCGCATCAGCCTGAAGGTGCGTCCGGAAGTCAGTCAGATCGACACGAGCGCGAGCGTCACCACCGGCGGCGTGACGGTGCCGGGCCTGTCGGTGCGTCGCGCGGATACGACCGTCGAGCTTGGCAGCGGACAGAGCTTTGCGATCGGCGGCCTCCTGCAGAGCAATACCAGCGACATCGTTTCGCAGGTGCCCGGCCTCGGCTCCATTCCCGTGCTCGGCAAGCTGTTCTCGTCGACGAACTATCTGAATAACAAGACCGAACTCGTGATCATGGTCACGCCGTATCTCGTCGAGCCGACGAATCCGTCGAATCTGCGCTCGCCACTGGAATCGCTGATTTCGCCGTCGAGCGACGTCGAATACGGCTTCCGGCGCAAGAACGGCGGGGCCGTGGAAAGCGGTCAGCCGCGTCTCGTCGGCGCGGCCGGATATGTGTACTGAGGCCGCCATGAAACCCACACGACTGCTCTCTCTCCTTCTCGTCTGCGCGTTCGCGATGAGCGCGAGCGGCTGCTTCAAGCCACCGCGCAACATGCCGGAAGCGTCGGTGATCGGCTTCGACGGCACGGCCGCCGTGCCGCCCGACTGCGCGAGCCTGTCGCGTCCGTCGCTGCTGACCGACGCCGGCATTCGCCGGCCGCGCGTGCAATGGGGATGCGCGACCTACACCAATCTCGCGGCGCAAGTCGCGCGTGGCGAGGACCTCGTCGCGCCGCGCACGCTCGGCCCCGCCGATGCGGCCGTCGCGGCGAGCGCGGTGCGCCGGTATGAAACCGGCCGGGTGATCGAACTCGACAAGTCGACTTCACGCAGCAGCAAGTGACGAACGACAAGGCAGACACGCATGAGCACTGAATTTTCCTTCACGAAGAGCAAGTCCGGCGCGCGCAACGCGGACTTCATCGCGTTCGTCGCGGATCGCAAGACCGAGCAGATCGTCAAAAGCTTCGTGCTCGAACAGGCGATGCCGCATGCGCATGTCGCAGTCGGCAATGTCGACGACGCCATCGCCTATCTGGCGAAGATCGACCGCTCCCCGCTGTTCCTTCTCGTGGACCTGCAGCAATCGGTGATGCCGCTGTCCGATCTCGGCCGTCTCGCCGAAGTGTGCGAGCCGTCGGTGCAGGTCGTCGCGCTCGGCGAGCGCAACGATGTCGGCCTGTTCCGCAGCCTGCTGAAAATCGGCGTGCGCGACTATCTCGTGAAGCCGGTAACGGTCGAATTGCTGAAGCGCACGATCAGCGTGTCGGAAGGCAAGGTCAGTCCGGTAATGCTCGCGCGGGCGGGCAAAACGATCGCCTTCGTCGGCTCACGCGGCGGCGTCGGCGTGACGACGTTTGCGCTCAACGTCGCGCGCCATCTGTCCGAGGACACGCATCGGCGGGTCGCGTATGTCGATCTGAATCTCTACGGCAGCGCCGCCAATTCGATGCTCGGCCTGCAGACCAACAACGGTCTCGTCGATGTCTTGCAGAACGTGCACCGGCTCGATCCGCAATACGTCGAGCGCACGCTCGTCCCCAAGGGCACGCGCCTGTTCATGCTGTCGGCGGAACTGGAAATCGCCGCGGCGCGGCCTTTTTCCGCAGGCGCGCTGCAACGCGTGCTCGAACTGCTGTGCGACAGCTTCCACTACGTGATTCTCGACGTGAGCAACCCGAACGATCCGCTTGCACAGGAAGCGTTCGATCACGCGGCGCGCGTCTATCTCGTTGCGGACCGCTCGGTACATTCGACGCGTTCGACCATTCGCCTGTTGCGGCACATCGAGGATCGCGACAACAACCCGCCGACCTCGCTCCTGCTGAACAACCCCAACGCCGCGACGAGCGGCAAGGTGCAGACGGGCGACTTCATGGCGGCAGTCGGACGCACCGTGCTGTATGAAATCCCGTTCGAGGCGAAGGCGCTCGCCACCGCCGAAAATCTGGGCGAAGCGCCGAAGGACAAGACAGCAAACGGCTTCAATCAGATGATCACGCGCATCGGCGGCGACCTGACCGGGCAGCAGGTCAGCGCCGAACGTTCCTTCTTCCAGAAGCTCAAGCGCGGGAGAGGATGATGTTCGGGCAGAAGCAGGCCTCGCGATCAACGCCGGAAGCGGACGAAGAAGCCGTCGCGCCGGTCGTTCATGCCGTGCCCGTCGCCGCGCCCGCGCGGCCCGCCGCGCCCGAAGGCAACGACGTGCTGGTGCGCTCGGACCTTTTCAGAGTCATTCGCAACGGCGTGTTCGCCGCGATGAACCCGTCGGCGGCCGTCGGCAAGACGCGCGAGCAGATGAAGCCGGGCGTCGAGACGCTCGTGCTCGACGTGGCCGAACGCGAGCGCCTGAACATCACCATCGCGGAGCAGCAGCAGATCGTCGGCGAACTGCTGAACGACATGTTCGGGCTCGGCCCGATCGAACCGCTGCTCGCGGACGACACCATCACCGACGTGCTCGTCAACGGTCCCGATCAGGTCTACGTGGAACGTCACGGACGGCTGGAACTCACGAACTGCAAGTTTCGCGACAACAATCACGTGGTGAACGTGGCGCAGCGGATCGCGGCGGGCGTGGGGCGTCGCGTCGACGAAAGCAGCCCGATGGTCGATGCGCGTCTCGCCGATGGCAGCCGCGTGAACGTCGTCTTGCCGCCGCTCGCGATTCACGGCGCATCCATCTCTATTCGCAAGTTCTCGAAGCGCAACATCACGCTGCATCGCATGGCGCAGCAAGGCAACATGTCCAGCGCGATGGCGACCGTGCTCAAGCTCGCGAGCACGTCGCGGCTCAACATCATCGTGTCGGGCGGCACCGGTTCAGGCAAGACGACGCTGCTGAACGCGCTGTCGCACTTCATCGGACATGGCGAACGCACGGTGACGATCGAAGACGCGGCGGAACTGCAACTCGTGCAGCCGCATGTCGTGAGCCTCGAAACGCGCCCGGAAAACGCCGAAGGACTCGGCGCGGTGACGCAGCGCGACCTCGTGCGCAACGCGCTGCGGATGCGCCCGGACCGCATCATCCTCGGTGAAACGCGCGGCGCGGAAGCCTTCGACGTGCTTCAGGCGATGAACACCGGTCACGACGGCTCGATGACCACGATCCACGCCAACACGCCTCGCGACGGCATCACGCGTCTGGAAAGCATGGTGATGATGGCGAACGGCAACCTGCCGCTGCTGTCGATCCGCCGCCAGATCGCGAGCGCGGTGCATATGATCGTGCAGATCGAACGCATGCGCGACGGCATGCGGCGCGTGACGCGCATCACCGAACTCGTCGGCATGGAAGGCGACGTGATCATCACGCAGGACCTGTTCACGTTCCGCTACGACGCGAGCGCCTATAGCGAGGAAGTCAAGGGCGTCTACGAATGTGCGGCGGTGCGGCCTTCGTTTGCGACGCGCGCCGCTTACTACGGTCTCGAAGACGCGCTGCTGGAGGCGATGCGGCCATGACCTCCGTCGACCTGATTACGTTCTGCGCGTTTGCCGGCGTGCTGCTGCTCGGCATCATGGCGCTCGTGCTGCAGGACATGCGCAATCAACGGCCCGACGCACGCATCCGCGCGCGCATCCGCTCGGCGTTTCCGCAGAACGGCATGCGCCTGCACGATGCGCGTCACGACCATTCGGACCTCTATACATTGAGCCGCAACGACAACGCGTTCAGCCTCTGGTTTGCGCCGCGAATCGCTCGGCTCAGGACGGTGGCCGGCGCGAACGGGTTGCGCGTGGTGCTGGGCGCGGCGATCGTCGCGGAGATCATCGCGCTCGCCATGGCGCGCTTTCTGCCCTTGCCTTCCATGCTGACGCCGGTGTTGCTGATCGGGCTGCCCGTGTTCGCGTCGATGCAGGCGTACCGCTTTCTCATTGAACGCTTCAAGCGGCGCTTCCTCGATGGCTTCCCCGATCTGATCGACCTGATCGTGCGCGCGGTGCGTGCGGGCGTGCCGGTGACGCATGTGATCGGCACGGCAGCCAGCGAATGTCCCGAGCCGCTCAGCAGCGAGTTCAAGCAGATGGGCGATGCGCTCCAGGTCGGCCTCGATCTCGAAGAAGTGCTCAATGTCGCGGTCGCGCGCATCGGCATCGCGGATTTTTCGTTCTTTTGCGTATGTCTGCTGCTTCAGCGCGAGACCGGCGGACAGCTTGGCGAGACGCTCGAAAACCTCGCGGGCATCGTGCGCAAGCGCCGTGAGATTCGCCAGAAGACGCGCGCGCTGACCGGCGAGGCGCGCATCACGACGAAGATTCTCGCGTCCGTTCCGTTCGTCATTCTGGGCAGCATGTTCCTGCTCAATCGCGCTTATCTGATGGTGCTGTTCGACACGTCGACGGGTCAGAGAGTGCTCACCTGTGCGGCGATTTCGCTCGTGATGGGATTGAGCGTCGTTCACAAGATGTCGAAACTGGATACATCGCGATGAGCCAGGCCAACGTCGAAACACTCATCAACCTGCTGATGCTGCTGACGCTCGTGATCGCGATTGCGATCTGGTGGGCGACGAAGCATGGCGGCCAGCGCGGGCGTATCGCGGATCGCGTGCGTCAGGCCGGGCTCACGCATCGCAATGAAGGCGCGAGCGACGAAGACGACCAGAACGACAGTGCCGTCGCGCGCGCGACGCATCGGCTCGCGCGTCTCGGCGACCGTCTGCCGCTCTTCGACGCGAAGTATCGCGAGAAGCTCAGGAAAGAGATGGTGCGCAGCGGCTATCGCAGTCAGGCAGCCGTGTCCGTGCTGCTCGCGGTGAAGTTCGTCGTCGGCCTCATCTGCGCCGCGTTCACCGTGATGCTCGGCTCGCATATCCCCGTGGTGGGCGGCTATCCCGCCGTGCGCGGCATCATGATGCTGCTCGTGTTCGTCGTCGGCATGATCCTGCCGGAATACGTGCTCGCGTTCTTCGCCTCGCGCCGCCGCAAGGCGATGGCGTCGAGCCTGCCCGATGCGCTCGACCTGCTCGTCATCTGCACCAACGCGGGCAATAGCCTCGGCGTGTCGATCCGCCGCGTCGCAGATGAAATGAAGACCATCTGCCCGCCGCTTTCAAGCGAGTTCGCGCTGACGGCGGACGAACTCAAACTGTCGGGCGACAGCCAGCGCGCGCTGCACGCGCTGGCCGATCGTATCGACCTGCCGTCGATTCGCGCGCTCATTTCGACGCTCACGCAATCGATGCGTTATGGCACGCCCATCACGCAGGCCCTGCGCACGCTTTCGCATACGGAGCGGCTTGCACACATCGTGTCGCTCGAAGAAAAGGCCGCGAAGCTCGCGCCCAAGATGGCGGTGCCGATGATGGTCTTCATCCTTCCCGCGGTGATGCTCATTGCCGCAGGTCCGGCCGTCATTCAACTCATGAGCGTTTTCGCAAAGAAATGAACACTCTAAAAATCTGCCCGAGCCGCGCACTGAATCTTGCGTCGAGAGCCGGCGCGGCATCGCTCGTCATTGCACTCGCCGCATGCACGACGACCACGCGCCAGGTGACCGATACGCATCCGGTCATGCGCAACTCCGCGCCCAGCACGATGAGCGAGTTGCGCATCGCGGACACGGCGCTCGAATCCGGCAATCTCGAACTGGCGACTTCGCTCTACGAAAAAGCGGTGCAGGCCGATCCTCGTTCCTCGGCGGGTCTCACCGGGCTCGGCAACACGCTGTATGCGGTCGGCGACTTCACGCGGGCGGGCGTGTACTACGACCGCGCGAGCAAGGTCGATGCAAACGCGCCCGCGCCGCTCATCGGCATGGCGCGCGTGGCGTTGCGTCAGCGCCGCTTCGATGACGCGATCGCGACGTATCGACGCCTCGTCGCGCTCTCGCCGGACGATACGCTCGCGCTCGCCGGACTCGGCGCGGCCATCGACATGACGGGCGATCACGCGGCGGCACAGGCCTTTCTGCGCGATGCGTTGAGCAAGCATGCCGGCGACCCGATGCTGTCCGTGAACCTCGGCATGTCGTTGATCCTCGGCGGCGATCCGCGTGAAGGCGCGAACGTGCTGCTCGATGTCACGCGCTTCCCCGCCGCGCCGCCGCAAGCGCGTCAGGACCTCGCGCTCGCCTACGGCCTGCTCGGAAACCGGGAAGCCGCCGCCGAAATCCTGTCGCGCGATTTGCCGAAGGCATCGGTGGAAGACAACCTGCGCTACTACGACATTCAGCGCGAACGGCTCGCGCAAGCCGGCGGCATCAAGTGAAAGCGACGCGCCTTCTTCGCGACGACAGCGGCATCGCGGCGATCGAATTCGCTTTCGTGCTGATGGTCGCGGTCGTGCTTATCGTCGGCACCATCGAACTGGCGCTGGAGATGATCGTCGATGCGACCGTGCAAGTGGCGGCGCAGGAAGCGTCACGCGTGGGCCTCACGACGACGGCGCCCGCCAGCGGCACGCGACAGGATCAGGCGTCCGCGATCGTGAACCGGATTCTCAACGGATGGACGAAGCTCGGCGCGAAGGTGGCCATTACCGAAGCCAACTACGTCACGTTCGGCAACCTCGCGAACGCGAGTTACACGCCGTCGAGCGACATGGGCGCATACGGCGATGTCGTGGTCTACAACATCAAGCTCACGATGCAGGGCGTCACCGGGATTCCGAAGATGTTCGGCGTCAAGGAGCTGACGTTCCAGCGCAACTACATCGTGCAGAACGAGAAATGAACATGGCCCAGCTATTCGATAAACTGGCGCGGCGAATCAGGGCGCTGCTGCATTCGGATCGCGGCAGCGTGTCGGTCGAGTTCGTCGTCATCGTGCCGCTGATGCTGCTGGTTCTGCTCGGCTTCACCGAGCTGTACATGTACATGCGCGCGGTCAGCGCGGTCGATCGCACGGCCTTTACCGTCGCGAACTCGCTCGGGCAAATGTCGAGCGTGATCATCGACGACTCCGACACCGCCGATGCGAACAGCACCGCATCGGTATGGCGCGCGGCTGCGCTGATCGCCGCGCCCTACAAGCTCAACGGAAACGGCATGGTCTACATCACGTCCGTGTGCGACTCGCTGCCGTGCATCACGGACAACTCGTACTCGCTGAAAGCCGGGACCGCGACGATTTACTGGACCGCATCGCCGTCGGGCTGGACGAAGAATGCGGGCATGACGTCACAGGTCACGAAGACGAATCTGCTGCCGGCGACGTGGCCGTTCCGCACCGGCGATTCCGCGATCATCGTGGAAGTGTTCCTGTCGTATAACCCGTTCACGATGACATCGAACTTCATGTCCGGGCTGCCGGGCAAGCAGACCATCTATCGCCGCGTCTACGTGCGAACGCGTACCGGCCTTCCGCTCTACAAGCAATGAACATGGACCCGCGCGCCCGACCTTCAGCCAGGCTCACGTTCAAGCCGATGCCCGCCGCGAGGCGCTTCGTGCGCCGCGTGCGCGATGGCGAACGCGGCGCCGTCGCGATTCTGTTCGCCATGTGCGCGAGCGCGACGATCGGCTCGATGTGCATGTCGCTCGATGCGATCGACTACGCGATGACGCAGGGCCGCATGCAGATGGCGCTCGACGTCGCGACGCTGTCGGCCGGCGCGGACCTCTCGCACTTCAACGGCACGCCGACCGGCGCGAATCTCGCGACCTGGCAGGCCGACGCCCGCGCCTACTACAACGCGAACATGCCAACGAACGCGCTGGGCTTCACGATGCCCGACGCCAGTTTCGTTGCGACCGTGACCGGCACGCCCGCCGCCGGTCAGAAGATCTCGTTGTCCGCATCGGGTTCGATGCCGCTCTTCGCGCCGAAGGTCCTGAGCATGCACGTGAGCGGTCCGGGGTCGGGGTCCGGCTCCGGCTCGACGCCGTCGTCGCCGCAGGCGTCCATCGTCTCGGCGACGAACACGGCGTTGCGCCTGCCCGAAAGCACGCTGGAACTCGTGATGGTGCTGGACAACACCGGCTCGATGAGTTCGCCCGCTAATGGCGTGAGCGGCGATACGAAGATGACCGGCCTGAAGAAAGCGGCGAACACGCTGATCGACAGCGTGCTGCCTTCGGCATCGAAGAAAAGCTATATCGGGCTCGTGCCGTTTGCGAGCACGGTGAACGTGAGCGGCGCGTTATCGTCGAGCGGGAGCTGGCTCAGTTCGTCATGGCCCGTCTATAACGCGACTTCTTCGATCAAGACGGCAAGCTGGGGCGGTTGCCCCGTCGAGCCGCGCACGGGAGGCTACCTGTCCCCCGAAGCGTATTCGCCGGGCGACACGGGCAAGTTCGGCCGTTACTACTACAACGTGCCGACGAGCGGACTGAGCGTCTACACGTATAGCAGCAGAAGCAATTACAGCTCGTGCAGCCTTTCGAGAAACTACTCTCCCACGGTCGCGAGCAACGTTCCGGTCACGCTGGGTTCGGGCGGAGCCAATCTGTGTGACTATCCCAACTCGGGACAAGGAACCGGCATCGGGTATCGCTACGATCAGTACACGTCCTCCGGGCAAACGCTCACGCAGAATTCCGGCTGTCTTGCCACACCGGTCACCTTCCTCACGCAAGACGAGACCGCGCTCACCAGTGCCGTCAACGCGATGACGCCTTCCGGTTCGACCGTCATTCCGACCGGTCTGCTATGGGGCTGGCGCATGCTCGAACCTGCGTGGTCGCAGAACGTGGCGGGCAAGGGCAACGGATGGGTATCGACGGATACGAGCTTGCCCAAGCCCACCGATGGCACCGTGTCGAATCTTCAGCGCGTGATGATCGTGCTGACCGATGGACTGAATCAGATCGGCGCGGCGGGTTCCATTCCCAATACGCTGTACTTCAACGGCTTGTCCGGCGTGGGATCGAACAGTCTCGCCGCGAACACGGTGAAACGCGCGGACGGCTCCTCGATGACCAATGCGCGCACCGATTCCGCGGAACTGCATGGCGGCGATCCGAGAGACCCTTCGAGCGGCAACAACGCGGGCTGGCCCGACGACGCGAACACGTTTCAGTTGGCGATCTGCTCGGCGATAAAGGCCAAGGGCATCACGGTCTATGCAATCACGTTCGGCGCGTCGGCCTCGAGTTCGACCGCGCGGGTCACGATGCAAAATTGCGCGAGTCCCGGCAACTATTACCATGCACCCGACAACGCCACGCTGAACAGCATCTTTCAGCAGATCGCGGGCAGGCTCGGTGTGCTGCGGCTGACGCAATGACGCCGATGAACATTCGCCCGTAGAATGCCGGGTGTGAAAGCGAACCCTGATCCCATCGATTTTTCCGCCGCCTCGGACGTGGTCGCGCGCCGTCTCATCGGCGCGATCGTGACCGTGGATGGCGTTGGCGGCCGTATCGTCGAAACCGAAGCTTACGATCGCGAAGACCCGGCATCGCACAGCTTCTCAGGCCCCACGCCCCGCAACATGGTCATGTTCGGGCCGCCCGCGCATGCGTATGTGTATCGCTCGTATGGGATTCACTGGTGCCTGAACTTCGTGTGCCGCGAAGCCGGTCACGGCGCGGGGGTGCTGATTCGCGCAATCGAACCGTTGACCGGCATCGACGCGATGCGCGAGCGGCGCGGACTGGAACCGCTCAAGCTGTTGTGCTCGGGACCGGGGCGCGTCGCGCAGGCGCTCGGCATCACGCACAAGAACAACGGCATGTCGCTGCTGGAAGCGCCCTTTCATATCGAGCCGCCCGAAGAAGCGTTCGACATCGTATCGGGGCCGCGCATCGGCATCAGCAAGGCGATGGATGTGCCGTGGCGTTTCGGGCTTGCCGGATCGAAATACTTCAGCAAGCCCTTTCCCAAAGACTGATCAATCTGCCGGGCGCAGCTTCTTCACTTCTTCGTCCGATGGTTGCACGCTCGCGCCGTCTACATAACGGAAATTCGTCATCACGCCCTTGCCGTCTTTCAGCGCGGTGACGCCGACGTAGGCGCCCATCGTCGATTGATTGTCCTGCTTGCGATAGACGATCGGACCGAAGGGCGTATCGACGGGCAAGCCCTTGAATGCGGCTGCGAGCTTGTCGGCATCGGCGCTGCCCGCTTTCTTGAGGCCATTGGCAAGCGACATCATCGCCGTATAGCCGACGACCGAGCCCAGGCGCGGATAGTCATGGTATTTCGCCTGATATGCAGCGACGAACTGCTTGTTCGCGGAGGTATCGATGGAATACCACGGATAGCCCGTCACGATCCAGCCCACGGGCGCTTCCGCGCCGAGCGGGTCGAGATAGTCCGGCTCGCCGGTCAGCAAGGACACCACCGCGCGATCCTTGAACAGCCCGCGCGTGTTGCCCTCGCGAACGAACTTGCCGAGGTCCGCGCTGAAGAGCACGTTGAAGATGGCGTCGGGCTTCGCATCGGCCAGGGCTTGCGTGACCGCGCCCGCGTCCACGTTGCCAAGCGGCGTGGCTTGCTCCGCGACGAATTCGACATCGGGCTGCGCGGCTTTCAGCAGGCGCTTGAAGGTCGCCACCGCGGACTGGCCGTATTCATAGTTGGGATAGACGAGCGCCCAACGCTTCTTCTTGAGCTTGGCCGCTTCCGGCACGAGCATCGCCACCTGCATGTAAGTGGAAGGCCGCAAGCGATAGGTGTACTTGTTGCCGTTCTGCCAGACGATCTTGTCGGTCAGCGGTTCGGCGGCGAGAAAGAATATGCGCCGCTGCCTGGCGTAGTCAGCGAGCGCGAGTCCCGTGTTGGACAGATAGCCGCCGAACAAAAGCTTCACCTGTTCGCGGGCGACGAGTTCCTGCGCCACGCGCACGGTATCGCCGGGGTTGCCGTTGTCGTCGCGAGAGACGACTTCGAGCTTGTTACCGTTGACGCCGCCTGCAGCATTGATCTGTTCAAGCGCGAGATTCCAGCCGTTTCTATAGGGCATCAGAAAAGCGGGCTGCGCTTTATAGCTATTGATTTCGCCAATCCTGATGGCGTCCGCGTGGGCTTCGAAAGCGCTTAGCGCCGCTATGGCGGTCAAAGTGAGCTTGAGCAATTGTCCTGCACGAATCGTCATCAATCTTTCTCCTTTAGCGATATTGTTTTCGCGCGAGCATCGACGCTCAAACGCCCAGGTACGCACGACGCGCGGCATCGTCGCGAACGAATTCATTCATCGGGCCTTCATGGCGAATCTGGCCTTTTTCGAGCACATAAACGCGGTCGCTGACGAGCGCCGCAAAGTGCAGATTCTGCTCCGACAGAACAATGGCGATGCCTTCACGTTTCAATTCGAGGATCATATCGGCCATTTGCTCGACGATGACCGGCGCCACGCCCTCGGATGGCTCATCGAGCAGCACCACGCGCGGATTGCCCATCAGCGTGCGCGAGATCGTCAGCATTTGCTGCTCGCCGCCGCTCATGCGGCTCGCGCGGCGGCCCCGCATTTCGTCCAGGTCAGGAAACACGCGAAAGAGCTTCTCGGGCGTCCACGAGGGCGCGCCTTCACGCGGCGGCTGACGGCCGGTGTCGAGATTCTCCATCACGGTCAGATCGCCGAATATGCGGCGGTCTTCCGGCACATAGCCCAGTCCCATGCGCGCGATGCGATACGGCGGCAAGCCGATAATGCTCTCGCCCATGAACGATATCGCGCCCGTCGTACGCGGCAACAGGCCCATGATGGCCTTCATGGTCGTCGACTTGCCCGCGCCATTGCGGCCCAGCAAGGCGACCACTTCGCCGGGCCGCACGTCGAAGGCGACATCGAAAAGAATCTGCGCACGGCCATAAAATGCGTTGAGGGTGCCGACCTCGAGCAGCGTCATCGTGCGGCTCCGTCGTTGAGCGCGGCATGCGGACTGAACGACGCGCCCGTGCCAAGATACACCTCGCGCACGCGCGAGTCGTTGCGTATGGCGTCGGCATCGCCTTGCGCGATCAGCTTGCCGCGTGCCAGCACGATCAGCGTATCCGCATATTCGAACACCACGTCCATGCTGTGCTCCGTGAAGAGCACGCCGATGTTGCGCTCTTTCGCAAGGCGCGCGGTCAGCGCCATCAACGCGTTGCGTTCTTCGGGCGCCATGCCGGCGGTCGGCTCGTCCATCAGCAACAGCTTCGGGCGATTCGCCAGAGCAACGGCCAGTTCGACGCGCTTGACATCGCCATAAGCCAGCACGGCGCAACTGCGTTGCGCATGGCCCGCCATGCCGACGAGATCGAGCAACGCCATGGCTTCGTCTTCGCGCCACGAAGCAATGCGTGAAAACAGGCTTAAAACGCGCCGTTCGTGCGACAGCAAGGCCATCTGCACGTTTTCGAGCACGGTCATCGAATTGAACGTGGCTGCGATCTGAAACGTGCGGCCTACGCCGAGCCGCCATATGTCGCGCGGACGCTTCCCCGCTATCCGTTGACCGTCCAGTTCGATCGAGCCTGCGCCTGGCTTGAGTTGCCCGTTGATCATGTTGAAGCACGTCGATTTGCCCGCGCCATTCGGACCGATGAGCGCAAGTAGCTCCCCCGCCTTCAATGAGAACGACACGTCATCGACGGCCTGCACGCCATCGAACGATTTCGACAGATGTTCGATGCGCAAGAGCGTCATTGCGCCTCCGGGAATCGATCGCGCAGAAAGCCTGCAATACCCTGCGGAAACGCGATGACGAGCACGAGAATGGCCGCGCCGAGCAGCGCCTGCCAGTAGTCGGTTTGCCGCGCGACGGTGTCCTGCAACCAAGTGAACACCGCAGCGCCGACGATAGGCCCGGTCAGCGTCTGTATGCCGCCTAGCAGGACCATGACGAGGCCGTCGACGGAACGCGCGACGCTGATCACGTCCGGTGAAATGTTGCCCTTCGAGAACGCGTACAGTGAGCCTGCAAGTCCGCACACGAGCGATGCAACGACGAAGGCAAACCATTGCACGCGCGCCACGTCGATGCCGACTGCTTCCGCGCGCAAAGGCGAATCGCGGCCCGCGCGCATGGCAAGACCGAGCGGTGCGAACAGCATGCGGCGCAGAAACCAGACGCCCGCTATCGCGGCTAACAACGTCAAGTAATAGAAGGCGACCGGCGACGAAAGCCACGGCGATGGCCACAACCCGAGCAGGCCGTTGCTGCCGCCCGTCACGGCGTCCCACTGATACACGACGGACCATACGATCTGCGCGAACGCGAGCGTCAGCATCGCGAGATAGACGCCGGACAAGCGCACGCAGAACCAGCCGAAGACGATAGCGCCGAAGCCCGCGATGATCGGCGATAGAACGAGCGACGCTTCCATCGGCAGGGAAAATGCCTTGAGGAACAACGCCGCGCCGTATGCGCCAAGGCCGAAATAAGCGGCATGTCCGAACGAATGCATGCCGCCCGGCCCCATGATGAAGTGCAGGCTTGCGGCGAACAGCACGGCGATCATGATCTCGACCAGCAGCACCGGCATGTACGGAAAAGCGTTTGCAGCAAGCGGCGCGAGCACGAGCACCAACACGACGACGCCCGCCGCGAACTTCATGCGCCGCGTCGCGGGAACGAGCGGCCTGTCGGCGGGCGCGGCGGAACGTGCGATGGCTTGCGGACGCCCGAAGAGCCCCCAAGGCCGCAACACGAGCACGACGGCCATCACGACGAATTCGGCGACCAGCGTGAATCGCGACAACGAGAAGTCCACGCCCATGATCGACACGTGTCCAATGCCGATGCACAGCGCCTTGATCTCCGCGATCAGCAGAGCCGCGACGAACGCGCCGGGAATCGAGCCCATGCCGCCCACCACGACGACGACGAAGGCATCGCCGATCGTCGCGATGTCGAGCGCCAGATTTGCCGACATGCGCGGCGCCTGCAATGCGCCGCCCAACCCCGCGAGACATGCGCCGACGAAGAACACGCCGGTAAAGAGCCACGCCTGATTCACACCCAGCGCGCCGAGCATCTCGCGGTCCGCACTGGCCGCGCGCACGAGCGTGCCCCAGCGAGTGCGCGTCAGCGCATACCAGAGCGCGGCGAGCACGAGCGGTCCAGTCACGATGAGCATGAGGTTATAAGTTGGCAACGCATGGCCGAGCACTTGCACCGCACCCGCGAGATGCGGCGCGCGCGGGCCGAACAGATCTTCCGGGCCCCACAGATAAAGCGCGGCGTCGCGAAAGATCAATACGAGCGCGAAGGTCGCGAGCAAATGGAATAGCTCCGGCGCGCGATAGATGCGTCTCAGCACGCCGATTTCGATCACCGCGCCCAATGCGCCGATGACGACCGCTGCGGCCACGACCGATGCCCAGAAACCCGCCACGCTTGCACCGAAACGGCTCGTCAGGCTATAGGCCACGTACACACCGAGCATATACAGCGAGCCATGCGCGAAGTTGACGATGCGCGTCACGCCGAAGATCAGCGAGAGTCCCGATGCAACGAGAAAGAGCGCACAGGCATCGGCGAGACCGTTGACGAGTTGGACGAGCAGATTGGCAAGCATCGGGCGCGTTGAAAACGAGAAGGCAAAAGAACGACGAGGCGACATTATCAATCAAATTGGACTGAGCCTTTCTGCATGACAAAAACCTCTGCGCTGGAAAACACGGCTTGACGGCGCCGATGGCTCGTATATTCTCGCTAGAGGGACTCAGTGGCCATGCGCCGCCATCCCTCGAGTAGTTCAATTTCGCCAAACGAGCATTATCGTGAGCGTCCAAAGCCCTCTGGTTAGCAGAAGCGCGAGCCGCTTCTTCACCGATCGCTGCGGCATCTATCCCGATTGCCGCTTCATGCCGGTCGTCACCATCCTGTCTCGCCGCTCAGTGCGGCGACGCAACGCCATTGCAGCGCGCGCGTTCATCGCCGTGGATTGCGTCGGCGTGGCTTCGCTGCTGCCGTAGCGCCTCTTCTTCCGTTTCTTCCGCTTCTTCGCTCGACAGCCGCTTGAGCGCGAGCATTCGCGCGGGCCAGGCTCGTCTGCACGCTTTGCGGCCGGCATCTCCCGCCTAGGCCGGAGATGCGCGCGCCCTATGAAAACGCATCGGAAAGAGAGCACGCAAATGGAACGCATAGACGAATTCCTGCGCAAGCATCGCATCACTGAAATCGAAGCCATCATTCCCGACATGGCGGGCACCGCACGCGGCAAGATCATTCCGCGCAGCAAGTTCGAATCGGGCGAATCCATGCGCCTGCCGCAGGCCGTCATGATCCAGACGGTGACCGGCGATTATCCCGACGACGCGAGCTTCACGGGCCTGACCGATCCCGACATGATCTGCGTGCCGGATGCATCGACGATCCGCCTGATTCCGTGGGCCACGGACCCGACCGCGCAAGTCATTCACGACTGCGTGCATTTCGACGGCACGCCGGTCGCCATTTCGCCGCGCCGCGTGTTGCGTCAAGTGCTTCAGAAATTCGAGGATAAAGGCTGGCGGCCCGTGGTCGCGCCCGAACTGGAATTCTTTCTCGTCGACGTTAATCGCGATCCCGACCTTCCGTTGCAGCCGCCCGTCGGCCGCACGGGCCGCGCGGAAACGGGCCGGCAAGCGTATTCCATCGACGCGGTCAACGAATTCGATCCGCTCTTCGAAGACATCTATGAGTATTGCGAGGTTCAAGAACTGGAAGTCGACACGCTGATTCACGAAGTCGGCGCGGCGCAGATGGAGATCAACTTTCTGCATGGCGATGCGCTCAATCTCGCGGACCGCGTGTTTCTGTTCAAGCGCACCGTGCGCGAAGCCGCGTTGCGCCACAAGATGTATGCGACGTTCATGGCCAAGCCGATGGAGAACGAACCGGGCTCGGCCATGCATGTGCATCAAAGCATCGTCGATGAAGAGACCGGGCGCAATCTCTTCACCGGGCGCGATGGCGAAGCGACGGGCCTGTTTTACAGCTACATCGCGGGGCTGCAGAAGTACACGCCTGCGCTGATGCCGGTCTTCGCGCCATATATCAATTCATATCGAAGATTCTCGCGCTTCATGGCCGCGCCGATCAACGTCCAGTGGGGCTACGACAATCGCACGGTCGGCTTTCGCGTGCCGCATGCGTCGCCCGAAGCAAGGCGCATAGAGAATCGCATTCCGGGCGTGGACTGCAATCCTTATCTCGCGATTGCGGCAACGCTTGCGGCCGGCTATCTCGGCATGACGCAGCATCTGGAACCGACCGCGCCGCTCACCAGCGACGGCTATCGCATGCCCTTTCAGTTGCCGCGCAATCTCGACGAAGGATTGACGCTAATGGGCGCCTGTGAGCCGCTCGCGGACATGTTCGGCGAGAAGTTCGTGCGCGCCTATCTTGCGTTGAAGGAAACCGAATACGAAGCGTTCTTCCGTGTCATCAGCTCATGGGAACGCAAGCATCTCTTGCTGCACGTCTGATAGCGGAGGCAAACATGAATGATCGTATCCACTCGACAGCGCATTATCGTGCGCTCGATGCCGCGCATCATCTGCATCCCTTTTCGGATATGGCGGAACTCAATCGCGCGGGAAGCCGCGTGATCGTGAAAGCGGATGGCGTCTATCTGTGGGACTCGGATGGCGTGCGCATCATCGATGGCATGGCAGGGCTGTGGTGCGTCAACGTCGGCTATGGACGGCGCGAACTCGTCAATGCCGCATCCACACAGATGCAGGCATTGCCCTACTACAACACGTTCTTCAGAACGACGCATCCGCCGGTGATCGAGCTATCCGACATGCTCGCGCAACTGGCTCCGGCAGGCTTCAATCGCTTTCTGTACTGCAACAGCGGCTCTGAAGCCAACGATACGGCGCTGCGCGCGGTGCATCGCTATTGGGCTTTGCAAGGCAAGCCGAACAAGCGTTATGTGATCGCGCGACACAACGGCTATCACGGATCGACGATCGCGGGCGCCACGCTCGGCGGCATGACTTACATGCACGAGCAGATGCCGTCGATGATCGAGCATGTCGCGCATATCGATCAGCCTTACTGGTTCGGCGAAGGCGGCGAAATGGACGCCGAAGCATTCGGCCTCGCGCGTGCACGTCAACTCGAAGCGAAGATCGTCGAACTCGGCGCAGAGAACGTCGCTGCGTTCATCGGTGAGCCGTTTCAGGGCGCGGGCGGCGTGATCTTTCCGCCCTCGACTTACTGGCCGGAGATCGAACGCATCTGCCGCAAACACGGCGTTCTGCTGATTGCCGATGAAGTGATCGGCGCATTCGGGCGCACGGGTGAATGGTTCGCGCATCGCCACTTCGGATTCGCGCCGGATGTCATCACGATGGCGAAGGGTCTGACGAGCGGCTATGTCCCGATGGGCGCGGTCGGGCTGTCGGACCGCATCGCGGATGCGATCGTTGATGGCGGCGAGTTCAATCACGGCTTCACTTATTCCGGACATCCGGTCGCGGCGGCCGTCGCGGTCGCGAACCTGAAGCTATTGCGCGATGAAGGCATCGTCGCACGCGTCAAAGACGATGCGGGACCGTATTTCCAGCAGCGATTGCGTGATGCGCTGAGCGATCATCCGCTCGTCGGCGAGATACACGGTGCGGGTCTCGTTGCAGGCATCCAACTCGCTGAAGATCCGCTCAATCGCAAGCGGTTCGCCAATGGCGGCGAGGTCGGAACCCTGTGCCGCAATTTCAGCTTCGACGGCAATCTCGTGATGCGCGCAAGCGGCGACCGCATGTTGCTATCGCCGCCGCTCGTGGTGACGCACGATGAGATCGATGAGATCGTCGCCAGGGCCAACGCGGCGATCAATGCGACGGCGAAGGCGCTTCACATCTTGTAGTCAGCTTTGTGCCTTGCTGGCAAAGTGATCCGCCGCCATCAGCCTGAAAGCGGTGACGGCGGGATTGTCCTGATCCGCGCGCCAGGCCATGCTCATTTCCGCTTGCACGCTGTGGTTCGCGATCAGGCGGAACTCGACGTTGTCGTAATGGAAGCGTTGCGCCGATGCTGGCAGAATGCCCACACCAAGCCCGGCGCGTACGAGCGACAGAATGGTCGGCGTCTGATCGATATATTGCGTGAAATGCGGATTCACTTCTTCCGCAGCAAGCATGCCCATGATTCGTTCATAGAAGTACTTTCCGTGCGTAGGCGAGTGCATGATGAACGGTTGCTGATCGAGTTGCCGGAGCGCGATCTGTTCATGGCCGCATAACGCGTGACCCGCTGGCAGTGCGACGATCAAAGGCTCTCTGTCGACAAGCTGAAACTCGAGCTTCTGACGCGACGGCAAGGGCCTGAGAAAACCAAGGTCGATTGCATTGGCGGCAAAGGCTTCGATCTGTGCGACTGAAATGAGTTCGAGCAACACGACATCGATATCCGGCAATTCGCGCCGTGCGGCAACGAGCACCTCCGGAATGAGTTCATACCCCGCCGCGCCCGTGAAGCCGATTCGCACGCGCCCCGTCTTGCCCTTGCTCGCGCGCCGGACGGCGCTTTCTGCTTGCTCGGAGAGATTGAGCAACCGCGATGCATCGGCGAGGAAAACGTGGCCTTCGGTCGTCAGCTTGACGGTGCGTCCAATGCGCTCGAACAGCTTGACGCCCAGGTTCTCTTCAAGCAGATGAATCTGCCTGCTGAGCGGCGGCTGCGTCATGTTGAGCAACGCGGCGGCACGTCGGAAGTTCAGCTCCGTCGCGGCGGCGACGAAGCAACGTACTTGTCCAAGGTCGAGCATCGTGATCGGCGCAAACGGCGCGGGTGACGGCATAGCCGATCATTATAGGTGCGCTTCCAGCGGTATCGCGCTGCGTCGCCGCGTCAATCAGGTCGTGAGGCTGCCTTCAGGACGCTGACCTGCAAGCGCCTTGGCGATACTCGCCAGCACCATTTCGCCCATCGCCGTGCGCGATTCCACGGTCGCGCTCGCGCGATGCGCCTGCAACACCACGCGATCCATGCCGAACAGCTCGGACGGCACATTCGGCTCATCGACGAACACATCGAGGCCCGCGCCTGCAATCACGCCGCCCTTCAGCGCATTGACGAGATCGTGTTCCGCCACCAGCTTGCCGCGCGCAACGTTGATGAGATACCCGTCCTTGCCGAGTGCATCGAGCACGGCTGCATTGACGATGCCCTGCGCTTTATCCGCTGCGGCGGCCAGCACGAGAATGTCGCTTTCGCGAGCAAGCGATAGAAGATCGGGCACGAAGCGATGCTCGACATCGTCCATGCGGCGAATGTCCGTATAAGCGATCGGACAGCCGAACGCCGATGCGCGCTGTGCGATCGCCCGGCCGACCTTCCCCAGCCCGACGATGCCCACGCGCTTGCCGCTAAAACGGCGCGACAGCGGTATCGCAGCGGGACTCGGATTGGACTGCCACTTGCCGGCCTTGACGAACTCATTGCCCGGGCAGATCTCGCGCAGCACGGTAATGATCAAACCGATAGCCAGATCCGCGACATCTTCGGTCAACGCGCCAAAGGTGGCCGTCACCGGAATGCCGCGTGAGCGGGCGAATTCGAGATCGACGGCATCCGTGCCCACGCCATTGACCGCGATCACTTCGAGCGCCGGCAGCTTCGTGATGAGTGCATTGGAGATTCCCGTATGCCCGCCCGTGATGACGCCTCTGATCGATGCACCATGCTCGCGGATATACGCCTCTTTGTCGTCCTGTTCGAAGAGGCGATGCATCATGTACCGTGCGTTCAAGGTGTCGTTGATTGCGGGCACGAGGATGGGATTCAGTTGCAGGATGTTGGGCTTCAAGAGAGTGTCTCCGTGTGAATCGCGTTCGTCGCGGGCGGTGGATTGCGACGGATCATGTCGTCTTTTCCAGTGCGCGTCCAATCCCAAATCGCTATCAATTGATCCACGATTCGATGCTTCACACGGAGCGCCACAACCGATTCAATACGGGAATCAGGTAATAGCAATAAAAGATTGGACGGCTGATCACGTCCGCCGTGAGAATCGGTTCATCGGCAGAAAGAACACTAAAAATTGCCTTGAATCTGATCGGAGACATCAGCGTGAAATCGAGCCTTACATTCGCACTTCCGTTGCACTTCCCCGCCTTCGCACGTTTTAGCGGCCCCGCCCGCTGAAGCTGTCCCTTCGCAAGAACACGCGTTCAACCCATGCGCGATGTTCTCCTCGCGTCGAATGAACCGGAGGAAGTCACATGAATAACGCTGAAGGCGTTGTCTCGTCCGTGCAGGCCGAGCCCATTGCGGGCAAGCGCACGGGTCATCGATGGATCGTGATGGGCCTGATCTTCTGTATCTGGGCCATCGCTTGCGCGGACCGCGCGAATTTCGGCATCGCACTGCCCTATCTCAAGAAGGAATACCACATCACGAATACCGAGGCTGGCCTGATCGTCAGCCTCTTCTCGTTCGCGTATGGCTTCGTGCAGATTCCAGTCGGCCTGCTTTACAAGCGTCTCAGCGAGAAGACCACGGGTTTTCTTTTCTCCGTGTTCCTGATTCTGACGTCCGTTTTCACTGGACTCATGGGCACCACGTCGTCGGTGTTCCTGCTTCAGGCGTATCGCGTCGGCCTTGGTTTGTCGGAAGGACCGCTCGGCATCGGCTGCACGAACATCATCAACCGCTGGTTTCCGGCCAAAGAGAAAGGCACGGCAACGGGCCTCTGGATTGCAGCGTCGAAGCTCGGGCCGCTGATCGTGCCGCCCGTGTGCATCATCGTGATCCAGCTTTGGGGATGGCGTGAAATCTTCTATGTGTTCGCGGTGCCGGGTATCGTCCTCGCGTTCGTGTGGATGGTGCTGGTCACGAATTCGCCCGGGGAAAACAGGTTCTGTTCGCCCGAAGAACGCCGCTATATTCTCGATGAAGCGTCCGCCGGCATGAGCGAAGCCAAAGCTGCGAGCCGCGGCCACCTCGAACCGATGCCCTGGCTCGACGCCATCAATCGCACGAAGCGCGTCGCCCCGCTCGACACGATTCGCCAGGTGTTCCGCTCATGGAATATCTTCGGCGTAGCCTTGGGCTATGGCTGCATGATCGGCATCAGCAACATCTTCATCTCGTGGATTCCCACGTATCTCGTCACTGTGAAGGGCTTCGCTTCGGTCAAGATGGGCTTTCTCGCGTCGGCGCCTTTCATCGGCGCGGTAGCGGGCAACATGCTCGGCGGCGTGATCTCGGACCGTCTGCTCGGCGGCCGCCGCAAGCCGATGATGATGCTCGGCGCGTTCGGCACCATGATCATGATGTTCGCGCTGATCGACGCCCCCGACAGCGTCGCTTATCTGGGCGCGGCGCTGATGATGTCCGGCCTCATGCTTGGCATCGGCTTCGCGGGCTATTCCGCGTATCCGATGGGACTTGCCACGAAAGCGACGTATCCGACGGCATTCGGCATCGTCAATTCGCTGGGGCAGATCGGCGGCGCGTGTGCCCCGCTCGCCGTCGGGCTGCTGCTCGATCGCTATAGCTGGACGAGCGTGTTCCTCTATATGTTCGGCACGTCCCTGCTCTGTCTCTTGCTGCTCCTGAGCATCGTCGAACCGGTGGCAAGCGTCGATGCGAAAAACAACGGCTAAACGCTCATAAGCCTTGCTCGACCATCGAAAGCAGACGCGCAGCAAGCGGCTCGATCTCTTCAGGACCGAGCCCTTGCAGCGGACCTTCGATCAATAGCAGCGCAAATCCATGCACCGCGCTCCACGCCAGATACTCCGCCTGCCTGCGGCGACGCGCTTCGAGCGCACCCGCCTCCACCATCTCATCGAGCGCGCGGCTCAATAGCTGGAAAGGATCGAGACCGCTCGGTCCCGCGCCATAGGGCGCGTCGTGCTCGGCCCACTCCGCTTGCGGCGCGGCAAACGCGGTGCGGAACAATCCCGTCTCCTCCTGCGCGAAACGCAAATAACCCGCGCCGATCGCGCGCAGCCCCGAGCGCGCGGCATCGGCGCGGCGACGCTTCATCGGGCGCGCGGCCAGTTCGTCCTCCATCGCCGCAGCCACCGATGACAACGCCGCCGACCGCACCGCCGACAGCAACGCCTGCCTGCTTTCGAAATGCCGATACGCCGCGTTAGGCACGACGCCCGCACGGCGCGTCGCTTCACGCAGCACGATTGCATCCGGCCCGCCCTCGCGCGCAAGCTCAATGCCGGCGTCGATCAACGCACGGCGCAGATCGCCATGTCTGTAAGTGCTTCGCGCTTTCGTCGCGTTCGGTCTTGTCATTTTGCTTGCAAGGGCGATGCGCTATGTGGACAGCGTCCATTATCTCTGCTACTTTTTGTGGACGGTGTACACAAGCGAAGAATTATTTCGCGTGCGCCTTTGCCGTTGTTCTGTCACGACAGGCGTGCATCGTAGGAATACCGTCACGTGTGGAGGCACCATGCCCGTTCCGAACGACCGTATGAATGACGAAGCGCGCATACGCGAGATTGCCGAGGCGTGGCGGCAAGCGGTGCTCGCAAAAGACACGTCTGCGCTGGTCGCGCATTACGCGGCGGACGCAGTCGTGTTCGATGTCGTACCGCCCGCGTCGATGCAGGGCGTCGAGCACTATTGCGAGAACTGGCAGCGCTGGTTCGACAGCATCAATGGCCCGTTCACGTTCGAGTTCAGGGAGATGCATATCGCGGCAAGCGGCGACATAGCGTTTCTGCACTCGCTCAATCGCGTGGCGGCGGGCGGGCGCGACGACCTCGTTCGCGCCACCGTATGTTTCAGAAAAATAGACGGCGACTGGCGCGTGGTGCACGAGCACGCCTCGGTGCCGCTGATGATGGACATGGACCCCGACGAAAAGCCCTGACCGTCTCTTTCAAGGAGCAGACATGCAAGTTCAACCCTATTTGTTTTTCGAAGGCCGTTGCGAAGAAGCGGTCACGTTCTATCGCGAACAGCTTGGCGCACAAGTGCTCATGAAGATGCGCTTCAGGGACAATCCCGATGCGTCGAAAGACAACGGCAGCGAAGCGGCCAGCGGCTGCAGCCTGCCCGCAGGCTCGGAAGACAAGGTCATGCACACCGCCTTCACCATCGGCGATTCCATGCTGATGGCCTCCGACGGCATGTGCAGCGGCAAGCCCAATTTCCAGGGCGTATCGCTTTCGCTGACGGCCAACGACGAGCAACAGGCCGAGAAGTTCTTCAACGCGCTCGGCAACGGCGGCCAGGTGCAGATGCCAATGACGCAGACGTTCTTCGCGAAGCGCTTCGGCATGGTGCAGGACAAGTTCGGGGTGTCGTGGATGGTGCTCGGCGGCGTGGAAAGCCACCCGGCCTGATCGCATGCTGCCATGCGGCCGCGGGCGGCCATCGAAAGCTCTAAAGACCGGACGAGCGTATAGACCTTCCAAAACGTGGAACAATATAAGGCGCTATCCGCAAAACCGAACAGAAGGAGTTTTCAATGAGCAGCCCGCGCAAAAATCATCTAACCGGCTCGGACATGCCTGCTGACTCAGCCGATCGTCCGTCGCGCGAGGAAGCCGAAGCCGCCGTGCGCGTGCTGTTGCGCTGGGCCGGCGACGATCCCCGCCGCGAAGGCCTGCTGGACACGCCTGCCCGCGTCGTGCGTTCCTATGAAGAGTTCTTCGCCGGCTATGCCGAGAATCCGCACGACATCCTCGCCCGCACCTTCTCCGAAGTGCAGGGTTACGACGAAATGATCGTGCTGAAGGACATTCGCTTCGAGAGCTATTGCGAGCATCACATGGTGCCGATCATCGGCCGCGCGCATGTCGCTTATCTGCCTAACAAGCGCGTGGTCGGCATCTCGAAGCTCGCGCGCCTCGTCGATGCGTTCGCCAAGCGCCTGCAAATTCAGGAGAAGATGACCGCGCAGATCGCGGATACGCTGGATGAAGTCCTGCAGCCGCTCGGCGTGGGCGTCATTCTCGAAGCGGCGCATCAGTGCATGTCCACACGCGGCGTGCACAAGGCGGGCGTGGCGATGGTGACATCGCGCATGCTGGGATCGTTCCGCGACGATCCTTCCACGCGGCGCGAGTTTCTTGCGATCGTCGGGCAATCGAGCGCGTTCAGCGTGACGAATACCTGAAGCGCACAGTCGCAGCACGCAAGAGAAAGGGCCTTCGCGGCCCTTTCGTTTTTTATGCGCCGCGGCCGTTGTCGCCGCCGACGCCATTGCGCAGCGCATCCGCTCCCGCGCCTTCGCGCACCTTGCCCTGCGAAACGTTGCTGCCCGGCGGGACGCTATGCGTGAGCCACACGTTGCCGCCGATCACCGAACCCTTGCCGATGGTGACACGGCCAAGGATCGTTGCGCCCGCATAGATCACGACATCGTCCTCGACGATCGGATGCCGCGCGTTGCCCTTCACGAGCACGCCGTCGTTGCCCGATGGAAAGCTCTTCGCGCCGAGCGTCACGGCCTGATACACGCGCACCCGCTCGCCGATGACCGCCGTCTCGCCGATCACCACGCCCGTGCCGTGATCGATGAAAAAGCTCGGGCCGATCGTCGCGCCCGGGTGAATGTCGATGCCCGTCAGCGAATGCGCGATCTCGTTGATGAAGCGCGCGAGCAGCGGCACGCCCAGCTTGTGCAGCGCATGCGCGAGACGATGATGCGTCATGGCCCACACGCCCGGATAGCACAGCAGGATCTCGGTAATGTGCTGCGCGGCGGGATCGCCCGTGAAAGCGGCCTTGATGTCCGAGACGAGCAGCGCACGGATAGCCGGCAATTGCGCGCCGAATTCACGCGCGATGCCGAATGCAAGCGTGTTCAGCTGGGAATCGTTCGTGTCGCGATATTCGGGCAGAAAGCGCAATGCGCGGCGAACCTGCTCATGCAACAGGCGCAGCGTGTTTTCGAGCGTCTGCCCGACGTAGTAATCGACGCTTTCGTCAGTCAGATCCGGCGCGCCGTAATGCGTCGGAAAGAGTGCGGAGCGCAGACCATTGACGATCTTCAGAATGGCGTCGCGCGACGGCAATTCGCGTATGCCAAGCGGATGCCGCGTGCGATGCAATTCCTCGCGCGACTCACGCAGTTCCGCGACGATGCGCGACAAGCCCCATTCGCGCGAGTCGTGAAGCGGCGCGTCGTTGAGGGAGTCAGGCGCGATGTCGCGTGGCATGGAAGTTCTGACCGAAGGCGTGTTCTGCATGTCGACAACGAAAGAATGTAAACGGCGACCGTGACGCGCACGGCGGAATTACCTCAAGCGTACCCGGTTTCGACTGGCGTTGCGTCGACGCGGCCCGGAGTTGGCGCTTTCGCACGCGACTCTGTCGATTCGACGCCGCTTGCTTACACCGTGACATGGCTTGCATCGATCCAGCGCACGGCCCAGTCGCGTGCGTGCGCAATCGCGTCGTCCTCGCTCGGAAAGCGCAATTCAGCGGGGAAAAAGCGGTTCGCGACGAGTTCGCCATCGCTCGAACGCGAGATGACGACATACGGTTGATAGCTTCCGTCCGCCGTCCGGGCGGGCGCGCAGTTGAGTAGATAGCCTCGATGGAAAAAGGCTGCATCGTGTTGCATGAGTCACCCGTCCTAAAGTGCCCTGCTCTCGAATGGCGTTGCCTGAAGTCGGGCAGCGTCGCGCGTGTTGCGCCCTATTGCGCTTTGCTGCGGACAAGCTACAAATAATACTGGTAGTAAAACCCCTGAGTGGCGAAAAAAATCCGCGAAATTTTTATCGTCGATGGAGCGCCCATCGTGCAAGGCTTCCGGTTGCATCGTCAGAAATCCGGAACGGCTCTTGCAGCAAAGCATCGTCACTCATGCCACTGCAGGAGGTCATCGTGAACAACGCTGAAGCTAACGAACCGCAAGGCAAGCAGAGCGATCGCGCGGCGCGCAGCCCCATCAAAACACCTGCGACCGAGACCGCGCACGTCAGCATGGACGATGCAAGGAAGGCCGAGGCCGGCCGCGAAGCGCATGCCGGCGCGGGTGCGATGGAAGACACGGCCGCGCCGAACCAGGCGCAAAGCCGTCATCCGCGCGGTATCGATGTTCTCAACGACGAGACACTCGACGACACCGTCGATGCCGATGGCAAGAACATTCATGCGAAACGGGAAGCGGAGATGCGCGCACGCGAGCCGGATTCGGTCATTTCATCGAATGCGACGCTCGTCAACACCGTTCCCGAACCGGGTGACGGACTCGGCGGCTTCGACAGCCGCCCCGCGCGCAATGGCCTTGCGCTGGCGCTGGAGCGCGGTTGCCGGATGATCGATCGCGGCATGGTCACGCCGGCGCTGCCGGAAGTCGAAGCGCAGCAGCGCTTCGAAGCACGCGATGCGCGCGGCCACACCTTGCGCGGCCGCAAGCACTATGCGTTGAACCACCTGCGGCCATCGCGTCTCATTGAAATAGAGCGTTCGTGATGGCGTGCAGACAGGCCGCGCACGACGCGCGGCCTGTCTGCGGAGCGGCTTTACTCGTCCTTCTTCTTGTCTGCCTCATCGTCGGTCTCGATGCGCGTCACGCCGCCGGTCGCGGGCGGATCGCTCGCCGGAAACGTGTCTTCTACCGCCTTGTCGACGATCTCTTCATCGCGCTCCGAATGGGGATTCTGTTCCTTGGTGTTGCTCATTGTCGGCTCCTTTGTCGTGGGCTCGCGAGGCGAGCCGTGGGTGTCTTCATGCAATGCAGCAACGTTCATTCCAACACGGGTAACAGCAGGCACACCGATTGCGCAAGAGCTTGGCTGCAAAGAAGATTCGGATGACAGCCGCATCAATCGAACGAGATGAGGAAGGAAACATGAGCACGGGTCAGGCATACGACGATTACAACGCCACTGACGAAACTGCCGACACCCCCGCGCCGCCGCCACTGGAAACGCACGCCGCCGCACCAGCGCGATCGTCGGCCGAACAACGCTTCAAGACCGCGCTCACGTGTCTCGGCACGGCTTACGCCCTCTCATGGGCCGAACTGGGCCTCTCGCTCGCGCTGGGCTTTCCCGGCGATGCGGCGAGCTATCCGGTGGCGGCGTCCATCGTGTCGCGCGTGCTCGTCGGCCTGCTTTACCTGTGCGTCGCGTCGCGGTTGCAATGGGCGCGCTGGGCGACGGTTGCGCTCGGATTTGCGTCGGTCGGGCTCGTCGCTCCGACGCTCGCGATGCTGTGGCATGTGTTTCCCAGCGCCGCCGTGCTTTCCGGCGCAATGCTGGCGTGCCGGCTCGCGGCGTCGCTCTGCCTGCTTTCGCCGATGCCGTCGCGCAAGGCCGGATAAGCAAAAGCTTCGCGGCTTTTCATCGTGCAGTGGCGCGTGCACAATGCGTTGCGAATCCTCAACCGCAACGCATAGCGAGGCTGCTCATGAAAATTGCCGTTATCGGTGCGACCGGCACGGTCGGCCGGGCCGTTTGCGCCGAATTGCAGGCGCGTCACGACATCATCGACATCGGCGCGACGCGCGGGACACATCGCGTCGATCTGCTCGATGTCGACAGCATCAAGCGTCTTTTCGACACGATTGGCCACGTCGATGCGATCGTCGCCACGGCGGGACACGTCCATTTCGGCGAACTCGTGAAGATGACGCCCGCGCAATTTCGCGTCGGCCTCGACGACAAGCTGATGGGCCAGGTCAACCTCGTCCTCACGGCGCGCGATTATTTAAACGATGGCGGTTCGTTCACGCTGACGAGCGGCATCATCGGCGCGGAGCCGATCCGGCTGGGCGCGAGCGCGGCGGCGGTCAACGGCGCGATCGAAGGCTTCGTGCGCGGCGCGGCGATCGAGTTGCCGCGCGGCTTGCGCATCAACGCGGTCAGTCCGACGGTGCTCACGGAAGCGATGGAGAGCTACGGCCCTTACTTTCGCGGGTTCGAATCGGCGAGCGGCGCGCGCGTGGCGCTTGCGTATAGCCGCAGTGTCGAAGGCGCCGAGACGGGGCGTGTCTATCAGGTTCACTAAGCATGCAAAACGATGCCATGCGATGCACGCGCGACGATTATCGCGTGACCACCGATATCGACACCTTCGATTTCGATGTCGTTCACCGCTATTTGAGCGAAGTGGCGTACTGGTCGCCGGGGATAGCGCGCGAGACGGTCGAGCGCGCCGCGCGGCATTCGCTCGCGTTCGGGCTGTTCGAGGGCGAACGGCAGATTGGCTATGCGCGCGTCATTACCGATACCGCGACCTTCGCCTATCTCGCCGATGTGTTCGTTTTGCCTGAGCATCAAGGCGCCGGACTCGGCACCTGGATGATCGAATGCATCATGGCGCATCCCGGCTTGCAAGGGCTCCGCCGAATGATGCTCGTCACGCTGGATGCACACGGCGTTTATGCGCGGTTTGGCTTCGAAGCGCCAAAGCATCCGGAGCGGATCATGGAAAAAATCGGCCGCTCCTGAAGCCTCGCGCGTTGCTGGGCGTACATTGCCGCGATTGTTCGGCTGCCCTGGATTGTCAATTCGACGCGCCGCCCTTTTTCCTCGCCGCCCGTCCTTCTACAGTGTGTCCTTCGCCGCGCCGGCCGTTCAGTGTTGAACGCGCCGCGCGTCAGCTTTGCGACTGCCGAACGCGAGGCCACGGCTTCGCCGGCACTTTCTGGTTTTCATTCTATGCATATCGACTCGCCCACCGTCTCCGGGGCACCGGACGACGTTTCCACCACGCTACGCCAGTGGCTTGCCGTGCTCGCGGTCGCAGTCAGTGCGTTCGCGTTCGTGACGGCGGAATTTCTGCCGGTCGGCCTGCTGCCGCAGATTGCCCACGACCTGGGCGTCAGTCCAGGCATCGCAGGCCTGATGGTGACGACGCCCGGCGTCATGGCCGCGATCTTCGCACCGACGCTCATCATCGGCGCGGGCCGCATGGATCGTCGATATGTGTTCCTGCTGCTCACCGCTGTCCTCTTCGTGTCGAACGTGGTGTGCGCGATGGCCCCCGGCTTCGCGATGATGCTCGTCGGACGCGCGATGCTCGGCGCGGCGCTTGGCGGCTTCTGGACGCTCGCGACGGCGGCGGCGCCTCGCCTCGTGCAGGGCAAGGACGCAGCGAAGGCGACGGCGATCATTCTGACGGGCGTCACGTTCGCGACGGTCATCGGCGTGCCGCTCGGCATCTTCATCGCGTCGTTTGCGTCGTGGCGGCTTTCGTTTGCCGCGACTGCGGGCCTCGTCGCCGTCGCGCTGATGGCGCAGGCGCTGCTGGTGCCGCGACTGCCGTCCGCGTCCGGTCTGCGCATCCACGACTTCAAGGCGCTGCTGGCAAGGCCGCATGCGCGCCTCAGCATGGTGATGGTGGCATTCGCATTCGGCGCGCACTTCTCGACTTACACGTACATTGCGCCCTTGCTGGAACAGGACTTCTCGCTGAACGCCATCACCTTGCTGCTGCTCGGCTTCGGCGTGATCGGCTTCTTCTCGAACGCGCTGATGTCGGCGATGGTCGCGAAGCACCTTGTCAAGTCCGTGGCCGTGATGATTCTGCTGCTGCTCGGCGCGATCGTATCGATGCTGCTGTTCGGGCATTCGCACATCGGCGAAACAGCGGCCATGCTGATCTGGGGCGTCGCGTTTGGCGCGCTGCCGCTCTGCTTCAGCGTGTGGATTCAGCGCGGCACGGCGGACTATCCGGAAGCCGGCTCCGCCATGTTCGTCAGCATCATTCAGGTGGCGATCGCGATGGGCTCGGCAGTAGGCGGCGCGATCGTCGACCGCGCGGGCGTGGAGACCGACTTCATGCTCGGCGCGGGACTCGCCGTGCTCGGCCTGCTGACCTTGCAACGCGTGACGGCGCTGGGACGTTCGGGCATGGCTCGCACCGCGAAGGGTCCGTGCGAGCCGTCGCTCGACTGAGGCTTTGCGGCGCGTGGCGGAAGACGTGAGACGTCAGGTCTGCTTCAGCATCCCTGCGAGTTCACATACAGCGAATACAAGCCGTGGCTCGCCGCCATGAACAACCGGTTGCGATGCCGGCCGCCGAAACACACGTTCGCGCATCGTTCCGGCAGATCGATATGTCCGATCGCCTCGCCTTGCGGCGTGAACACGCGCACGCCGTCGAGTTCCGCATCGCCCATGCCCCAGCCGCACCACAAATTGCCGTGGATATCGACGCGAAAGCCATCGGGCGTGCCGGGACCGGCGTCGATCAGAAGGCGCGGTTCACCGAGCGACCGGCCGCCGTTCAGCACATCGAACGCGAAGATCTTGCGCGGCGTCGAGCGCGATTCAACGACGTACAGCACCGATTCATCCGGCGAGAACGCGAGTCCGTTCGGGCCGACGAAGCCGTCGATCATCTTCGTGATCTCGCCGCTCTGTCCATCGACGCGATACACGCATGGCCTCAGTTGCGGCTCCTGCTTCTCGCCCTCGTAGTAGCCGTCGATACCGAACACGGGATCGCTGAACCAGATCGATCCATCCGACTTCACGACGACATCGTTCGGCGAATTCAGCGGCTTGCCTTCGAAGCGATCCGCGAGCACGGTCACGGAGCCGTCGTACTCGGTGCGCGTCACGCGCCGAGTCAGATGCTCGCAAGTGACGAGCCGCCCTTCACGATCGCGCGTATTGCCGTTCGCGTTGTTCGATGGCTTGCGGAACACGCCGACCTGCCCGCTTTCTTCGTCCCATCGCAGGATGCGATTGTTCGGGATGTCGCTCCACAGCACGTAGCGGCCGTCGCCGAACCACACCGGCCCCTCCGACCAGCGCGCGCCCTGATAGAGGCATTCGACCGACGCTGAAGCGATGCGCAGCGCGTTGAAGCGCGGATCGAGCACGCGGATGGCGGGGTCGGGATAGCGGCGGTCGGATGGAGGCATCGAGTGGTCCTTTTTGAGAATGCAAAGCCGTTGCGGGCGACGGCGCGCCGAAAGCGCGCGGGTCATACGCGTGATTCTGTGGCGACCAAGGCGGCTTCAATTCGCCCCGAGTTCCCCATCGCGCAGCCGCCACAGATTGAGCGGATTCTCGTCCGCCAGCGCCTGCGGCAAGAGCGGCGCGGGCAAGTCCTGATAGCAAACCGGCCGCAAGAACCGCTCGATCGCCATCGCGCCGACGGATGTGGACCGTCCATCGGACGTCGCGGGGAACGGGCCGCCATGCACCATCGCATACGCCACCTCGACGCCCGTCGGGAAGCCGTTCGCCAGAATCCGTCCGACCTTGCGCTCCAGCACGGGCATCAGACGCCGCGCGAGATCGATGTCGTCGTTGTCCATCAGAAGCGTCGCGGTCAACTGGCCTTCGAGTTGGCGCGCGACCGCGATCATCTCGTCCTCGTTCGCGCAGGCAACGATCACGGACGTCGGGCCGAAGATTTCATCGGCAAGCTGCGGTGTCGCGAGAAACTGCTCCGCGTTCACCCGATACAGCGCCGGCAGCGCGCCGCTCGCCGTCTCGCTCTCCTTGCCCGTCGCGATGCGCAGCGCGCCTGACGCATCGCGATGCGCGATGCCGTCCGCATACGCCGCCGCCATGCCCGCGGTGAGCATCGTCTGCGCTTCCTTCTTCTCGAGCGCGGCCATCGCATCGTCGATGAAGTCTTCCAGCTTCGAATCAGCCAGCGCGAACAGGAGGCCGGGATTCGTGCAGAACTGGCCGACGCCCAGCGCGACCGAATCGATATAGCCGGCCGCGAGCGCATCGCCGCGCGTGGCCAGCGCGCCGGGCAGCGCGAAGACCGGATTCACGCTGCTCATTTCGGCATAGACGGGAATCGGCACGCTTCGCCTGGCGGCAATCTCGACGAGCGCGAGACCGCCACGCCGCGAGCCGGTGAAGCCGACCGCCGCGATGGCCGGATGCGCGACGAGCGCCTCGCCGATCGCGTTCCCCGCGCCGACGAGCAACGAAAACACGCCTTCGGGCAAGCCGTTGTCGGCGACCGCCTTCTGCACCGCGCGGCCCACGAGTTCGGACGTGCCGAGATGCGCCGGATGCGATTTCACGACGACCGGACATCCCGCCGCCAGCGCCGCCGCCGTGTCGCCGCCTGCAACCGAAAACGCCAGCGGGAAGTTGCTCGCGCCGAACACCGCGACGGGGCCGAGCGGAATCTTCTGCAAACGCAGATCAGGACGGGGCAGCGGTTTGCGATCGGGCTGCGCGGAATCGAGCGTCGCGGAAAGCCAGCGCCCTTCGCGCACCAGCGACGCAAAGAGCCGCAACTGCCCGACCGTGCGGGCGCGTTCGCCTTCGAGCCGCGCTTTCGGCAACGCAGATTCCGCCTGCGCGCGTTCGATGAGCGCATCGCCCAGTTCGATGATGTTGTCCGCGATCGCCTCGAGAAATTGCGCGCGCGTTTCGAGCGGCGCGTGGCGATATGGATCGAACGCGGCGTCGGCGAGGTTACACGCGCGGTCGACTTCCGCCGCGCCGCCCCCGCCGAAGACGGGTTCCAGGTCGACGTTGCGAGCGGGGTCGAACGCGCGGAGCGTAACTTCGGCGCCCCGCACGGCCGATGCGCCGATCAGCATTTCTCCGGTAATCATCATGGTGAACCTCCGTGCTGTTGGTGCTGCCCGTGCCTGAGCGGGCGGCAAGGGATGCGGCATTCGGCAACGCATGGCGTGTGCCGGATCGGTGCGCGCCTGGCAAAGTGACTCGCGGGCGGCCAAAGCGTTCCGCCGCACGATCAGCGCGGCGTCAGCCCTTGCCGGCCTTCCGGAACGTTATATGTCCGATCCGCCGCACCAGCAACACCGCGACGAGCGCCGCGACCGCCGTCAGCATCGTGCCGATATGCACGGACTGCACGAGCGCATCGCGGGCAGCGTCGAAGAGCGCGGGCGCGTCGAGCCCGGCCGAGCCCAGATCGCGCAGCAGCGTATCGCGCAATGCTTCGTCGACGAGAATGCGCGGATCGACGAAACGCGGCTGCCATTGCGCCGATGCCGTCGCGCCGAGGACGCTGACGGTGCGCTCGACGACGCTCGCGTAATGATGCGCGACGATCGTCCCGACGATGCTCGTGCCGAGCATGCCGCCGACCATGCGCGTCGATTGCAGCAGCGCCGTCGTGATGCCGAAGCGCTCGCGCCCCGCGATCTCCTGCCCGAACACGTTCATGTTGTTCAGCACGAAGCCGAGCCCGATACCGACGGCCGCCATCGGCAATTCGATCCACAGGTGCGGCGTCGACACGCGCGCAAACGACAGCCCGACCGACGCCAGCACCAGCAGCGAGAAGCCGATCGTCAGGATCATCGTCGGCTTGCGCAAATGGATGACGATCCGCGTATTGATGAAGCTGCCGAGCGCGATGCACGCGGCAATCGGCGTGGCGAGCAGCCCCGCCTCCTGCGGCGAAAGCCCGAAGCCGCCCTGCAGCAGCAGCGGCGCGAAGAAGATCAGCGAGAACATCACGAAGCCCGCCATGAAGGACAGCGTGAACAGCGTGACGAGATGCGGATCGCGGAAAATATCCAGCGGGATGATCGGATGCGTTGCGCGCCGCTCGCAGACGAGGAGCGCCGCCGCGCCGACGATCACCGCGCAACCGAGCGCGACGTTGCCGCCCGACAGCCCCGACTTCGGCACGGACTCGATCAGCGCCTGAAAACCGCCCAGCACGAGCGCGACAAGCACGGCGCCGGTCCAGTCGATCTTTACTGCGCCTTCGCGCGGCCGGTGCAGGTTCGGCAGATGCGACCAGATGAAGTACAGCGCCGCCGCGCCCACCGGCAGGTTGATCAGGAACGTCGAACGCCAGCCCCAGTGCTGGCTCATCCATCCGCCGAGCGACGGCCCGGCCGCCGTGCCGATGCCGTACGCCGCCGCGAGCACGACCTGCCATCGCACGCGCGTGCGGGGATCGGGAAAGAGATCGGGGATCGCGGCGAACGCGGTGCCGACCATCATCCCGCCGCCCACGCCCTGCAGTCCGCGGGACAACGCCAGAAACAGCATGTTCGGCGCGAGCCCGCACAAAACCGAGGCAAGTGTGAACGTGACGACCGCCGCGATGACGAACCGCTTGCGGCCGAAATAATCGCCGAGCCGCCCGAACACCGGCACGGTGACGACGGATGCCAGCAGGTAGGCGCTCGCAATCCACGCGTAATACTCGAAGCCGTGCAGTTCCGCGACGATCGACGGCAGCGCCGTGCTCACGACCGTCTGGTCCAGCGCCACCAGCATGTTGACGAGCCCGATGCCGAGCATCGCGTAGAGGGCGGTTCGGAACGCGAGTGCGTGCGGCTGGGGTTCGGTGGTGCGGTCGTCGGTCATGCGGCGTGTTAAGCGGGCGCTGAGTCGGTGGAATCAAGGATTGTACGGCGTCGCTTGCGACAGATCGACTCATCCCAAAAATTGCGCGGTCTTCCGGCAACGGCTGCGCGTTATGCTGCAAAGCGCGTATCGCCGCGAGGCAAACGCCCGCGCCAGGCACCGGCGGCGGCGCGCCCGACATTTCATTGCACGAGGAACACGCCATGTTCAAACGCATCATCGTCGCCATCGACGGCAGCCGCACGTCCCAGCACGCCTTCGACACCGCGCTCGACCTCGCCGTCACGCATCAGGCCATCGTCCAGCCGTACTACGTCGTCGAGAGCGGGCCGATGTATATGGACGTGCCCGGCTACGATCCGTCCTTGCTGCAGAAGGGCCTGACCGAACAGGGCGCGACGGTGGCGCGGGAAGCCGCCGAAGCGATGAAGGCGCGCGGCGTCGCGGGCGACGTCGTCACCGTCGAAGCCACCGTCAGCGACGATGTCGCCTCGCTCATCATCGGCGCCGCGCGTGCATTCAACGCCGATCTGCTCGTGATGGGCACGCATGGCCGCAAGGGCTTCAAAAGGATGATTCTCGGCAGCGTTGCCGAGCGTTGCCTGCGGCAAGCCAGCTTGCCGGTGCTCTTGATTCCCTCGGCGGCAACGAATTCGGACGACGCCTCTACCGCATGATGTAAAGATTGTGCAAGCAGCGGAGGCGCGGCATTTTTCCGCACGGTCGGGCAGGCGTGCTATGGGACAATCAATTTGTCATCCATCAAGAATCCGAGCTCGCCATGTCTGATCCGATCCTTCCCCGGCGGCAAGCGGCGCACTGTTCCAGCTGCGCTATGCGCCATCTGTGCATGCCCGAAGGCCTCTGCGCCCGGGACGTCACCAAGCTGGAACACATCATCTCCGTGACGCGCAAGATCCGTCGCGGCGATGCCCTTTTCCGCACCGGCGACACGTTCGATTCGCTCTACGCGGTGCGCTCCGGTTCGCTCAAGACCGTCGTCACCAATGACGGCAGCCGCGACGGCGGACGCGAGCGCATGACCGGCCTGCTGCTGGCGGGCGATGCGCTCGGCCTCGACGGCATCGGCGATGGCCGCCATACGTGCGACGCCGTCGCGCTGGAAGACAGCTCCGTCTGCGTCGTGCCGTACGCGCTCTTCGAGCGCATGTGCCGCGAGACGGATTCCCTGCAACGGCGCATGCATCGCATGATGAGCCAGGCGATCAACCGCGAAGCCGAACACGTCGTGCGGCTCGGCATGCTGCGCGCCGACGAGCGCGTCGCGCGCCTGCTGCTCGACATGTCGGCGCGGCTCGCGCGGCGCGGATACGCCACCGCCGAGTTCACGATGCGCATGACGCGCGACGACATCGGCAGCTATCTCGGCATGACGCTCGAAACGGTGAGCCGCACGCTGTCTCGCTTCGACAAGCTCGGGCTCATCGAGGCGCAGGGCAAATCCATCCGCATCCGCGATTTCGACGGACTGCGCGGCATCTGACAATCGCGTGAGCGCGCGGCGGTTTGTTCGGCGCACCCGAACAAACGCCGTGTTCGGCGCGCGTGGCACGGACTTCGCTACACATTAGCTCTTTCATGCAACCGGGCAGGCGTTTTGGCGCTTGCCCGAATCCTATGCAATGCTTTCGGCTTGCACCGGAGACCGAGCGAAATGAATCGCGAACCATCCCTGCGTCATCCCCTGCTGGAGCGGCTCGCTGAAGCGCGCCGCGTGACGGACGAACTTTTCGACATCGTCAGGCGCGAGCATCTCTACGATCGGCCGATCGCTGAACGGCATCGCATCGTCTTCTATATCGGCCATCTCGAGGCGTTCGACCGCAATCTGTTCGACAAGCGCCTCTTCGACCTGCCGAACACCGATCCCGCCTACGACCAGCTTTTCGCATTCGGCATCGATCCCGTCGATGGCGGCCTGCCGACCGATCAGCCGGGCGATTGGCCTTCCCTTGACGAAGTGCAGGCCTACAAGATGCGAGTGCGCGCGGACATCGACGCGCGCTTCGATCCGACGAGGCTCGTCGCCGAACCCGCGTCCGCCGACGAACCGCCCGCGAAGCTGCTCGAAGTCGCGATCGAGCATCGGCTGATGCATGCCGAGACGCTTGCCTACATGCTGCATCAATTGCCGGTCGACAGAAAAATTGCACCGGCGAACGCGGCATCCGAGCGGACCTCGGACCGCCCGCTCGTGCACGAGACGGTGCACGTTCCCGAAGGCACGGTCACGCTGGGTCTTTCCCGCGCGAGCGGGCGATTCGGCTGGGACAATGAGTTCGATGAAATGCACGTGGACGTGCCGGCGTTCGATATCGACCGCTACATGGTCACGAACCGCGATTACCTGCGCTTCATCGATGCGGGCGGCTACTGGAATCGCGACTTCTGGAACGACGCTGACTGGGCGTGGAAGGAACGGCATCGCATTGCGCATCCGGCCTTCTGGATTCCGGGCGACGCGGCCGACGACACTGCAGCCAGTGCGGACCAAACCGATGCCGGCTGGAAGCTGCGCACGATGTTCGAAGAGATTCCGCTTCCGCTCGACTGGCCGGTGTACGTGAGCCATGCGGAAGCCAGCGCCTATGCACGCTGGGCCGGCAAGACGCTGCCAACTGAAGCGCAGTGGCAACGCGCGGCCACGGGCGCCCCGCACGTCGCGGAAGGCAACTTCGATTTCCGCCGCTGGGACCCGACGCCGGTGCAGGGGCATCCCGAGAACCGCAGCGCGTTCGGCGTCGAGGGGCAGTTCGGCAACGGCTGGGAATGGACATCGACGACATTCGGCCCGCTGGATGGCTTCGAGCCCTTCCCGTTCTATCTCGGCTATTCGGCGAACTTCTTCGACGGCAAGCACTTCATCATCAAGGGCGGCTCACCTCGCACGGCGGCGTGCATGCTCCGGCCGAGCTTCCGCAACTGGTTCCAGGGGAATTACCAGTACGTGTATGCGGGCTTTCGCTGCGTGAGCGTGTGAGCGTGTGAGCCGTCTGAAGATTCTTCGCGCTCGGGCTTGTATATCCGCTCGGGGCTCTCTATAATGCGCGGCTCAACAGGCTCGTAGCTCAGCTGGTTAGAGCACCACCTTGACATGGTGGGGGTCGTTGGTTCGAGTCCAATCGAGCCTACCAACGCATATGCTGTAAAACAAATCGCCGCGTTCATCGCGGCGATTTGTTTTTCTGCTTCCTCTTTTGTACTCCCCTAATCCCACATGTTCCGGAACGCCACGGCGGCGATCACGGGCACGGTCAGCACGAGCGGAATCGCGAAGTACGGTACTTCCAGGTTCACCATCCAGCTATAGATCAGCCAGCCGATGCCAAGCGCCAGCGTGCCGATGCCGACCAGCGCCGAGAGGACATTGAGCGAGCGCGCCGACAAGCGCCTGCGGGACGGTTCTTTACTCGAGGTCGGTTCCATGATGACGGTGTGGGCGCAGCGTGCGCGAGACATATACATCTAAGTTTATACCGCTCGCCGATGCGGCGTAGCGCGGTCACGAGACCATTAAAAAGCACGCCGCCGGTTCAAGACACGAACCAGCGGCGCTTGCTTTCACTCAGCGTTCATCAGAAATCGGTGGTCATCGACAGAAGCACCTTGCGCGGCGCGCCTTGCGTCAGATAACCGCCGATCGTCGATGACCAGTACGACTTGTTCGCCACGTTGAGCACGCTTGAGCGGAACGTCGTCGGCTTGCCGAACAGCACGGTCGCATAACGCGCGCCGAGGTCGAAGCGATCCCAAGCCGGAATTGACAGCGTGTTCGTTACGTCCAGATATTGCGAGCCGGTATGGATTCAGCGCGCCGTCAACGTCAGGCCGTTCGAGATCGCCCGCGGACAGCGTCCTCGCCGGATACGGCACCTGCGGCGTGTCGTAGAGACTCGTCGGGAACGCGCCGGCGAAGGTATAGGCCGACATGGAATCGACGCGCCCGCCGTCACGAAATGCGACATCGGGCCGGTATTGAAATGCCCGCGCACGCCCGCTTCGGCCGAGCTGCTGTCTTCCGCTGTCGCGTTCAGCCCTGTGCGTCACGACGACAGCGACCGTCCTCGCGCCGCGCGAGCGTCCGCAGCGGCGGCCGAGTGCCGGCGCGCCGCCCGCTTGCGCATCCAGATGATGAGGCCGGTCGCGCTCAGAATGGCCACTGCCACGCCGACCGCGCTGATCAGAATCCGCCCCGTCAGCCCGACGATGCGCCCCGAATGCAGCGGAAACTGCGCCTGCATGAAGATATCGCCGGCCGAGCCGCGGCCCGGGATCGACGAACCCGCGAGCGTCCCCGTGTGACCGTTGTAGTACAACCACGCGTTGCCGAGGCCGCCATCGCCGTGATCGTGACCGGGCGCGAAGAAGCCGACGCCGTACGCCTGCATCGCAGGGGCGTAGTAGAGCGCGCCCATCGGCTCGGCGATGCTCTCGCGCTTCGCATCGCGGGCCGCCGTTTCAATGATCTGCGCGCGTGTCGCGGGCGGCTGGCTCGTTGGCGCGGGGCGCACCAGATCGGCGTTTTCAAGGAATGACGGCGACAGCTTCGAGAACGCGGACACGATGGGCCGCACGACCGGATCAGCGAGATTCATCGAAACGGAGGTGAGCGCCATCATCAGCAGCAGCGCCCAGATCCACACGCCGCCCGAGCGATGAAGATCGAAGGTCAGCGCATAGCCGCCGCGACGGAAGCGGAACGCGAGCGACTTGCGCCACGCCTTCACGCTCGGGAACGACAGCACGAGCGCGATGCCGCTGTCGAAAAACCAGATGATGCCGACGACGCCGAGCAGCCACGTACCGGTATCGAAGCCGCCGAGCACCGGCAAATGCAGCGTGTAATGCAGCTTGTAGAGGAACGGCATCAGATCGATGCGCGCAAGCGACACCGCGCCCCACATGCGCCGCGCCTGCACTTCGCCGGTGGCGGGATCGACGGCGATCTGGTTGTAGTCGACGGCATACGGCGCCCCCGTCGACGGATTCGTGCGCGGCCAGACCATTATCTGCGCGGCATGCCCCGGCTCGACGCCGAGCGGCAGATACGTTACCTCGACGCGCGGATCGGCTGCTTCGACGCGCTGCGCTAGCTCGAGCGGCGGCAGCGGCGCGCCGCCGGTACGCGCCTGGAAAAACGACGGATTGAGCATCGCGTCGATCTCGTGATCCCACGCGATGATCGCCCCGGTCAGCCCCGACACGAACAGGAACAGCGCGGTCGCGACACCAAACCAGCGGTGCAGCCGGACGAGCACCGGCCTCATGCTGACACTGCCTTCAAAGGAAATTTGCGCGCGGCTGCGGTCATTCGACGTCCGTTGGTAAATAGGAATTATTCGCAATGTTATACAGGACGGGCGATGTGGACAAGCCTTTCGTCAGGTTCGGCGCGTCCACGGCCACACCGCGACAACTCGCGAAACAAATGCTGCGTGGTTTTTAACCGGCGCCATCACTACAGTTGCGTTCATCCGCAACCCACTCATGGCGACATCATGGAAATGATCGGAAAGTTATCGATGTACGTGCTCATCATCGTGCTCGGAGCGTCGATGCTCGAAGCGCTGATTCTCAGCCGCGTTCACAAGGGCACTGCGCGCGCATTCGACTGGCACGAAGTCTGGATCTCCCTCGCCGATCTCGTCGGCCGCAAGCTGCTTGCGTTTCTGCCGCTTTCACTCGCGACGCCGGTGTTCGCGTTCGCGTGGGAGCATCGCATTCACACGGTGACGAGCAATACGCCTCTGACCGTGCTGATGCTTTTTATCGGCATGGAGTTCTGCTACTACTGGTATCACCGCGCTTCGCACACCATGCGTTTCTTCTGGGCGACGCATGCAGTGCATCACTCGCCCAACCAGTTGACGCTCTCTTCCGCGTACCGGCTCGGCTGGACGAGCAAGATCACGGGCGCCGCGATGTTCTTCACGCCGCTCGTATGGTTCGGCGTGAAGCCGGAAGTGGTGCTTGCCGCGTTGTCGATCAACCTGCTGTATCAGTTCTGGCTGCACGCCACGTGGATTCCGAAGCTCGGCTGGCTTGAATACGTGCTCAACACGCCTTCATCGCATCGCGTGCATCATGCGTCGAATGCGGCTTATCTCGATGCGAATTTCGGCGGCGTGTTGATCGTCTTCGATCGACTGTTCGGCACGTACGTCGAAGAACGCGCCGATGAACCGTGCCGCTATGGACTGACGACGCCGACTACATCGCGCAATCCGATCGTCGTTGAGACGGAGCACTGGACGAGCCTCGCGAAAGACGTGGTGAGCGCTAAAAGCGTGTCCGATGCAGTCAGCTTCGTGTTGCGCCCGCCGGGCTGGCTGCCCAATGGCGGAGGAGAGACGACCGCGGAGTTGCAGAAGCGTGCCAAGGCAACCTGAGTTTGCGACGTTGTATTCGGGCAAAGGCGGAACGAGTGTTTCGCCTTTTTGCGCTTTGCGCTCTTATCGCGCCACGATGGAACGAACATTCATCAAACATCCTAATCATTCTCCGATGACTGGACCTTTCTCTTCGAAAGCCCTATAACCGTATGCATCGGCGACTTCGCTTTCCCGTCCCTTAAGGAAACCGAACGATCGATAAGCATAACCCAGCAATTTGTCGGGGTTAATGTTCGGAGGTGTCGTCATGCAACGCAAGACGTGCCTTTTAAGTAAGAAACTGGTGAGGGCTTCGGTCATCGTGCTCTTCGCGGCAAGCGCCGTATCGGCGCAGACGATCCCGAAGCAAGGTCCCATCGATGTGACTTTCACGGCTCTCGGACGCGACATCAGCGCAATACCGGCCGGCGGCGAGGACGTCGTCTACTTGTATGAAGCGACGATGGCCTTCACCAATAACGTCAAGACGCCCTTGATGCAGAACGTGATTGCGCGCTGCGTGGAATCCGGATTCAGCGGCGGCGAGGCGAACGGATTCTGCGTCTTCACCGACAAGGACGGCGACAAGTTCGTCGAGACGTTCAGTCACAAGGCGGGCACCATTGCAGGAAAAGCGGTCCTTGGCTCAGGGACCGGCAAATACAAGGGCATAGAAGGCCAGCTCGACTGGCAACAGGTGCAGCCGCTGCCCGCCGACAAGGGAACCTTCAACTTCGTCGGAAAGAAGACGGGAAGTTATCGGATAGCGGGTGGTTGAGCGAGCCATCACGGCGCGGGAAATCGAGGGCCGCGCCGCAAGCGGATCGGACCGCGATCGATCGACTCCGGCGACAACGTCACCGCGGCTTGCGTGATCAGAATGCTTCCCTCTCGCGCCAGCCGCGCGGCGACTTGCCGTATTGCAGGCATCAGCTTGCGCCATTCGCTTTCATCGTCGGGAATGAGTTCGCGCGCGACATCCGAAGGGCAAATGGATGCAGTTGCCGAGCGCCTTCCGAGCAATTCGAACACGCAACGCTCGATATCCTGGTCCGATGAAGTCATCGCTCGATGCTCAGAAGCTATGCCGAAGGCCGGTCATCACCGACAGTTGGGTCGATCCGTTCGCTGCGCTCAATCCGCTGACGCCCTGCAATTGCGCACCGATCAGGCCGCCTCGATAGAGCGAGTAATCGGCTTCGACATAGACGTCAGTGCGGCGGGATATGCCGTGATCGGCCACCACCTGGAACTGCGTCGCGTTGCCGTCTCCGCTTGCATTCTTGCCATCCTGAAGCGTGCGCCAGAAGTTGGCTGACACGTGCGTGCGCGTGCCGATCAACTGCGTTACCCCGCCAAAAAACATTTGCCGCGATGAAAATTGCGTGAATCCCAGCGCCGTCAACAGCGCGGGCGTATAGGGGCCGTTTGGCGCGTTGCCCACATACGCACCATCCTCGCGATTCACCGCCCATCCCGCGTTCACCGAAGTGTTCCCGAACGTATAGGCTCCGCCCGCCGTCCACGACTTCATGTGGGCCGAACTGTTCACGGCGTCGCGCGTGTCGAGATAGCCCGCGGCCAGCCGCAACGGCCAGCCCGGCACATACGACACCGATGCACCAATCTGGCTCCCCGCGCCGTATGCCCCGGCAACACCGCCGAACGCATAGGAGAGTTCCATCGTCACGTCTTGCCAGCGCGCCGTGTATTTGGCCATGTTGCTGGTCCAGACGCCCTGCGCCATGCCGACCTCGGGGCGGAAGACATAAACCGTCGGCAGCCACGCATTGGTGACATAGGTGCGCAGGACTGCCGTCGCAAGCGGATTGACTTGCCGCCCCAGCGTCAGTCGTCCGAAAGTAGACGACCGGATGCCGACGAAGGCCGTATTGAAGAAAGGATAAGCCGGGTCATTCGTCCCGCTATTCGGGAAAAAGCGATTCTCCAATTGAAAAACGACGCTGTTGCCGCCGCCAATGTCTTCGGAACCAAGCAGGCCCCAGTGACTTTCGCTCAGGCCGCCGTTCGAAAGTTGCAGGCGGTCATTGCCGGACGTGTCGGCATGAGTCGTGTAGCGCAGCGCCGTGTCCACGAGTCCATAGAGCGTCACTGACGACTGAGCGCACGCGCTCGCGCTGTACAGCCCGACGCCTGCGAGAAGGACGGCCAGTGATCGCGGGTCCCATTTCGAACTCAGGTTCATTATCTGCCTGTGTGCATAGCGGATTGAGTTGCAGCCGGTCCAGTGTCAAAGATCCGGCGTCTTGAATACGAAGGCCGCAGACTACCAGCAACGCACGAACGCTAGCGACTTCGTGTCGTATCGGTAAGAAACGCCTTGACTTTTGCCTGCACTCGCTAAGGAAAAAAGGAACTAGTAAATACTCATGTAAAAGCTACTCGCTCCGTCGACACGACACTCCCGGCTTGCCGGCCGGGACACATCACGTCCCGCACGTTCGTGAGAATCTTGGTCGTCGCGTTTAGGGGCCAACCTTATTCCCTAAAGCGGCGCACTTTTTTCTTTCTTTAATCCACGGGATAAAAAATGGACCGCATCGACTCAGCGCTTCTCACGCAACATCTGGACTTCACGTCGCTCGAACAAGACCTGGCGCCAAGCACGGTTAAGAAAACGGAAAGATTGCCGTTTACGATAAAGATCGTGAGTGATCAGGCAGAACTCTCGAAAGCCGTCGAAATGCGGCGGGCCGCCTATGGGCGTCACCTGCCGGAATTCGCAGAAACGATGGACGTCGAGGCGCTCGATGCCGCGCCCGGCACGGTCGTGCTGCTCGCGCAATCACGGCTGGACGGAGGTCCGCTCGGTACGATGCGGATCCAGACCAACGTATTCGGACCGCTCGCGGTCGAGCAATCCGTCCGCCTGCCCGACTGGCTGAACCAGGCGCGACTTGCCGAGGCGACGCGGCTTGGCGTCGCACGCGGCGCAATCGGCCGGATGGTCAAGGTGGCGCTGTGCAAGGCGTATTACATGTACTGCGTTGAGAACGATATCGACTGGATGCTGATTACCGCGCGTTCACCGCTCGACCGGGAGTACGAGGCGATGCTGTTCAACGACGTGTATGGCCAGAACGAGTTCCTGCCGATGACGCACGTCGGCGGCATGCCGCATCGGGTGATGGCGAAGCCGGTTGCGCTGGTCCGCCAGCGTTGGGCCGCGGTCAGTCACTCGTTCTATGGTTTCTTCTTCGAGACGAATCATGTCGACATCGATGTCAGCGTGGCGTCGAGGCCGGATCAAGCGGATGGCGTCGAGTACAGCGGGCTGCAATCGCTGAGCGAAGCGTAAGGTAGCAAACGTACGCCCGGGCATAAGGAGCGTACCGATGATCGCCGGCGGCGACGCATTCGCGTGGCCGCTGTCGATTGTCGTAGCATCTCGATCCACGAGATGAAAGCGGTAGTCAAGGAGGAAAGGGCACTAAATGACAAGCGATAAGTGGACGTTTCGGGACCGGCTGACCAGTTGGGCGTTCCTGCGGTTCTCCGTATACGTGGCGCCGTTCGTGATTGCGCTCGGCACCATCGCGGTCATGTTCTGGGCGCCGCGTCAGTTCGACACGACGGGCACCGTTCCGCTTCGCTTCCACGTGATCGCCGATCCGGCCGCGACGCTGCGGCCCGCCGATGCCATCGCCCGCCTGCGCGATACGGCGTCCATCGCGCGTACTGCGCGTTTCAGCACGCATCTCGCGCAAACGCCGTTCTGGTTTCTGCTCGAAGCGCCCGCAAGCAATACCAGCGTACCCGCGTTCATCGACCTTCCGTCGCGGCACGCGCAAACGATATCCTGCTGGAGCACCGCCCCTAGCCCTGCCCTTCTCGGCGCCGGCGACCGCTACGGCACGCACGGCGACATCCGCTTCAACAAGGCGGGCTTTGCGCTGCAACTTGGTGCGCAAACACGCGACACCCCCATTCTTTGCCGCGGCACATTCTCCGGACCCGCGTACATCACCGCGACCGCACTGAGCCGCGACAAGCTCGAAGAAACCACACTCGATTTTCAACAGGGCGCATCGCTGATCACGGGCGGCCTGCTCACGCTTGCGATCTTCGTGTTCGTGACGGCAATCATCAATCACGAATGGACGTACGTCATTTTTGCCGCATGGCTCGTTGGCAATCTGCGCTTGACGGCCAACGCAATGGGTTTCGATACCGAATGGATGGGCCGTCTCATTCCGCCCGGTCATATTGAGTTTCTGCGCGAATTCACCTTCGCGTCCTACTACATCCTGACTGCGACGCTCTTCGTCGAACTGTTCCGCCGCGAACTGAAAGCGATCGGCCTGCGCTGGACTCTGCACGCAGTCCGATACGGCGGTTGCATTCTGATGGTCGCTGCTTTCATGCTGAGCTACGCCCACTTCATTCCCGTGCTGTGGGCGAGCGCGAGCTTTTGCATCGTGGTGCTCACGTATTTTCTCGCGCAGCTCGTCTTCAAGGCGAGATCGCGCACGGTGTTGTGGTATGTCGCGTCGATGGGCATCGTGCTCTTCGCGACGCTGTCGGAAGTGCTGGAGGCAGCGTTCGGCTTCAAGGGACTCGCAGGCGCGCATAGTCCCGTCTTGACGGCGCTGTCGTCGAGCATGCTGTGCGCGTTCGCAATCGCTGAACGCATGCGCGAAGAGCGCGAACGCCGCCGTCAGATGCAGATCGAGCTGCGCAATACCTACGATGTCACGCCCATCGGCCTCTTCACGTTGAACGAGGAGCATTGCTTCGTGCGCGCCAATCCCGCGCTGCACGCGATGCTCGGCTTGCCGCATGCGCAGGATGGTTCGCATCGCTGGGCCGACTACTTCGCGCAAGGCGCCGAGCGCGCGTTGAACGAACTGCTGCAAGGCGATGAATCGGCGTCGATCGAAATCGAGGGCGCGCCCGGCACGACAACCGACGGACGCCGCTACTCGCTTCGAGCCATTCGCGCGAAGGGCTTCATCGAAGGCTCGCTCGAAGACGTCACGGACCGCTCGAAAGCCGTCGAGCGCCTGCACTTCCTCGCCGAACACGACCCGCTCACCGGGCTGTTGAACCGGCGCGGGATCGAACACGCCATCGCCCGTCAATGCGAAAAGAGCGGCGCATGGGCGCTCGCGTATCTCGACCTCGACCGCTTCAAGGTGTTCAACGATCTGTTCGGCCACAGCACGGGCGATGAAATCCTTCGGCATGTCACCGCGCGTCTGGTCGAGCGCCTTGGCTCGCATGTGCCGATCGGGCGCATCGGTGGCGACGAGTTCGTGTGCGTGCTTGCCGACATGGAGATCGACGACGCGATCGCGCGCTGCAAGGAACTCGTCACCGCGTTGAACGCGGCCCCGTTCCTCGTCGATACACGCGCCTTCCAGGTCAGGGGATCGATCGGCGTCGTCGAATGCTCGCACGGTGAACACGGCCAGGACGCCCTCGCCTACGCCGACCGCGCATGCCGCGCCGCCAAGCGCGGCGGCAACGCACGGCTCGTCGCATTGCGTAAAGGTGCGCCCGCCTTCGAGGAACGCGCCGCCGAAATCAGCCTCATCGAAGCGCTCGGAGAAAGCCGCCTGCCCGACGGACTCTTCCTCGTCATGCAACCGATCATGTCGATGCAGGCACCGGGAGAATCGCTCGATTTCGAAATGCTGTTGCGCCTGCGCACCGCGGATGGCGCGGTCGCAACTGCTGGCAAGCTGGTCGCCGCCGCCGAGGACTCGGGCACGATCGTACAGATCGACCGCTGGGTGCTCGCGACGACGCTTGCATGGTTGAGTGAGAACCGCGCATCGCTCTCGAGAACGCGCTTCGTGTGCGTGAACCTGAGCGGCGGCTCGCTCAACGACGAGCACTTCCTCGACGAACTGTTCGCGCTGTTCTCGCGTTACGAGGACATCGTGCATTACCTGTGCATCGAGATCACCGAGAGCGTCGCGCTGCACGACCTCGAGCATACGGAGCGTTTCATCGCACGCGTTCACGACATGGGCGCGAAGATCGCCATCGACGATTTCGGCGCCGGTCAGACATCGTTGCGCTATTTGAAGAAGCTATCGGCCGATGCGCTCAAGATCGACGGCGAGTTCGTGCGAACGATGTGCAACCATCCCGCCGATATCGCAATCGTCGAAGCGATCATCAATCTCGCGCGCAATCTCGGCATGCGCAGCATCGCCGAATGGGTCGAAGATTTGCAAACGCTCGATGCGCTGAAGGAACTGGGCGTCGACTATGTACAGGGCTTCGCCATTGCAAAGCCGCAAGAGGCCCGCGACATACTCGTGGCCTCGTCCGCTGCGAGCTTCGTGACCAACCCTGAAGTCAAACGCTATTTGCAAGCGGAAACGGTATGAGCGCGTGATGGCCTGCGCGGGCGATGCATGCGCCGCCGGCTTCTGTGTCCGGCGTGGCGCATGCGTCGTCGAGAGACTTGCTTCGAAGAATCAACGAAGCACGTCCCCGGCTTCGAGCTTTCGTATGCGCCTTTCAACGTCGGCAAGATCAGTCGCTTCGGAGACATAGGCATCGCACCGCTTGCGCTCGATCGCGTCGAGCCAGGCGTTCAGCAGATAAAACAAGAACATGATCATGGTATTTCACCGTCTGGTCGTGTGATCCGGCTTGCGCCATCACGATTGCGCGAAGGCATCCGTGCCGCAAATGAGCGTCCGGGCGTGCAGCGGTTCGAGCGCCGCCGCAAGCCGTTGCCCTTGCGCGTCACTTACCATGCCCGTCAGCACCTCGGCGAAGCGCGGCGCCTCGACGCCCGAGATGATGTATTGCCAGCGATAAGCATCCAGCACGCCGGCGCAGACGCGCGCTTCTTCATCGTCGGACAACGCGCGGTCGAGCATCGACAGGAAGCAATGGGCATCCGCTGCGGCCTGGGTTTGCAGCAGGCCGTCGATCGCGCAGACCAGATCGATCAGATCGCCGATTGCCTCATCACGCGCGGCTTCGTCGATGCGCGCGTCTTCACGCAGCCATTCGAGTTCGTCGATGATCGCGTGCTGCGACTCCTCCTGCCAGTGAAACAGAAAGATGTCCTTGAAGAGCGGCGACATGTTGCTGTCGCTTTCCATGCTCTGCCGGTAATGCACTTGCGTGACGATTTCGATGCAGCAGGTCAGCGCAAGAATCGACCACGTCGACTTCGTCAGCACGAGCGCGGCGACGTCATCGGCGCTCGCAGTGAAGCGATAGCCGTGCGGCATGACGGCGGCAGCCAGCGCATCGACACGGCGGAATAGTTCCTGATGCTTCAGCTCTTCATCGGTGAATCGCACGATCGCCTCGAACGCGGTCTGATTGGCGAGCGCGTGTTCACGGCCGAGTTCGATCATCTTCGCGCCGATGAAACGCTCGATCAGCCCGAACATGTTCGCGTAGGTGCGGCCCTGAATCTGCGACATCAGGCGGCGCTCGGCGTCATCGAGAAACGGCAGGCGTTCCGTCTCGCTCAGTCCTTCGGGCATGAACTTGTGCAACGGGTCGAATTGACGGCCGCGTAATACGTCCCGGTCGATGTCCCAGCGAATGCGGCGCGATGCTTCGATGCATTTCATATAGCGTTGCTGGGCGGCTTGAGGACTGAAGGCTTTCATGAACATACTCCGTGAACTGTCTGTCGGAAGATAAAGGACGGTTCGGCGGAAGAAGGAAGAAAGCGTTGCGCCACCGTCTGGAGATCATTCTGGGCAGACGCATGCGCGAAAACATGAGTCGCACGTCCCGGTCGATGCCGGGAAGAGGCGCGCAGTACGCGCGAAAGCGGGACACGTGTCCCGGCCAGGTCGGGTCTACGAAGAAACGTCGTCGAAGCCTGCGCGGCGCGCAAGCACGATCGCCTGTCCGCGGCTATCGACTTCGAGCTTCGAGAAAATGCTGGTGAGATGATTGCGCACGGTCTTTTCGCTCAATGCGAGGCGCGCGGCAATTTGCGCGTTGTCGCGGCCGCCCGCAAGCAATTCGACGATGTCCCGCTCGCGCGGCGTCAGCATCGCGAAGGCGGGATCGGGCGCAGTCAACGCCGGAAGAAACCCGCGCACTTCATCGCGCCATCGCTGCCAGGCTGGCTCGGCTTCGAGCACGAGATGATTGTCGCTTTCGAGCGGGACGAAGCGCGCACCGGGAATCATCCCTGCGATCAGGCGGCTTTCGTCGAACGGGACGCGCGCATCGCCGCTTGCGTGAAGCACCAGTACCGGGCATTCCACCTTGGGCAACAGATCGAACACATCGATCTCGTTGAAGACGCGCATGATGCGCGCCGCGTTGCGCGGCGTCGTGGTCATGCGTTCCAGCTCATTGAACCAGCGATGCTGTTCCGGACTGCCGCCCGGTATGAACTGCGTGGTGAAGAACTGGCGGAACGCGGGATTGCTCTTGCCCCAACCTATTTCAGCGAGACGCACGAGCATTTCCGCTTCCTCGTGCAGGGCGGGATCGTTCGTGCGCTTGAGGCGTCCTCTCGCATAGCCGCCGTGCAGCACGAGATGAGTCACGCGCTCGGGATGCGCCACCGCATACGCGACGGCGATCGATGCGCCCTGCGATATGCCGAGCAATGGAAAACGCTCGATGCCGCACGCGTCGACGACGGTTTCCAGATCGCGCAGCCACGCATCGAAGGAGATATCGGCGACGTCTCTATCGGAGAGGCCGCAGCCGCGCTGATCGTAGCGAATCAACGTGTGATGCTGGCACAGCTCCAGCATCAGATGACTCCACACCGGGCTCGAGAAGTCCAGCTCGAGATGGCTCAGCCAGTTCGCCGCCTTGATGAGCGGCGGCCCGGAGCCGCACGTCGCATAAGCGATGCGCGCGCCATCGCTCGCCATGCATAGACGTATCTGTTGCCGCGGCGGGGACGAGCACTGCTTCATCGCGAGGCAATGATGTAGGGAGTACGTACTAATTCGGCCGGTATTAAACGGATCGCACGAGTCAGTCATGCTCGCGCGCAAAGGCCGGGGAAGTCAAGGTTCCGGGTGTCGTCGGATTCGATGCCGCAGTCGCTTTATCGCCCATCAGCATCGAGGCGCGCGAACGCGAATTCGTTTGACACCGACGATTTATAAGCCTATAACCATCCCATTGGATGGTGAGCGGATGGAAACGCCGAAAACATGGAAAAGACGGATACGCCCGAATCGTCGCGCTCACGCGGCGGCGAAACGGAAAAAATTACGATCAATCTCGGCCCGGTGGACTTGGGCCAGATCGACTTGCTCGTCGAAGAAGGCTTCTACTCGAACCGTACGGACCTCATTCGCACGGCCATTCGCAATCAGTTGTCCGTTCACGCGGTCGTCGTTCGGGAAACGGTGACGCGGCGCGAACTGGTGCTGGGCCTTCAGTACTTCTCAAAGCGCGATCTCGAAGCGGTGCGCGCCGCGAACGAGCGACTCAACATTCAGGTGCTGGGACTTGCCAGCATTGCCGCCGACGTGACGCCCGAGCTCGCGCTGGCCACGATCGATTCCATTCTGGTGCGCGGCGCATTGCACGCACCAGCGGCCGTCAAAGCTGCGCTCGCGGGTCGAATCCGCTAACGCCAGCATGCACGCCAACAAACAACGGACCTCATAATGAAACTCAATGAAGGCTTTCTGGACTCGATGAAAGAAGCGTTCGAACGCTTCAAGGAACACGACCCCGCCGCCGCCACCGATCTCATCAGGCGCGCGTTAAGCGGCGAATCCACACACGTGGAGCCCCCGCAAGCGCAACGCGCGGAACAGGCAAAGGTCGATACGACGCCCTTCGGCCGCTTTCACAAGACGCGGACTGAAACGGATACTGCCGTCGAGGATCGCGGACATTTCAGCCGGAAAAGCTACGCGAATGCCGCCGGGCAGCGCGATTACAAGCTATACGTGCCGAGCGGATATCGCGGCGAGCCGGTGCCGCTCATCGTCATGCTGCACGGCTGCACGCAGGACGCCGACGATTTCGCGGCCGGCACGCAAATGAACACACTCGCGGACGAGCACGGCTGCATCGTCGTCTATCCGATCCAGCCGCAAGGGGCGAACCCGTCGAAGTGCTGGAACTGGTTCAAACCCGCCGATCAGGCGCGCGAGCGCGGCGAGCCATCGTTGATCGCGGGCATCACGCGTGAAGTCATGGCGAGTCATAGCGTGGACTCGAAGCGTGTGTATGTCGCGGGGTTATCGGCGGGAGGCGCGATGGCGGCGATACTCGCGCAGACCTATCCGGACTTGTACGCTGCGGCAGGCGTGCATTCGGGACTGGCTGCCGGCTCGGCGCACGATCTTCCGTCAGCGCTCGCAGCGATGCGCGGCGGCCAGCGTCCCGGGCACGCGAAGACGACGCAGCCTTCGCGCTGTCCGCTCATCGTCTTCCACGGCGATGCGGATACCACCGTCCATCACGCCAACGCCGATGCGATCCTGCGCGGCTTCAGCGTCGATACGGCCGCGTCGGCCGCGCCCGCAAGCGACATCGTGAGTACGCGCAAGTACACGGTGCGCAAGCTGGTGTCGCCTGAAGGCACGCGGGCGGAGTTCTGGACGATACACGGCGCGCCGCATGCGTGGTCAGGCGGCAGTTCACGCGGCTCCTATACCGATCCCACCGGCCCGGATGCCAGCGCCGCCATGCTGCGATTCTTTCTGGCGCATCCTCGGCAGCACTGAGCGTTATCGGCGTGATTGGCGTGGTCAGTGGTCAGCGGTGCAGCAGCCACGCAGGCTCGGAAAGATGCGCCGCGAAGAAATCGCCGAGCGCCGTCACCTTCGCCGGACGCGCCCTCGCCGATGGCGTGACGAAGTACAGGCCGCCTCGCGTCAGCCGCCAATCGGGCAGGATCGTTTCGAGACGGCCATCGGCGAGATATTCGCCCGCGATGAACTCGGGCAGTTCGGCAATGGCGAGCCCATCGAGCAGCATCGGCAGAAGCGCATCGGCGTTCGTGACGCGCAACGGTCCCGTCGGCGTGACCGGCTCTTCTTCGCCGGCATCGTTGGTGAAGCGCCACACTGCGTTGCCCGCGCGATAGGCGTACGAAAGGCACGGCCGGCCCGCGAGATCGCGTGGATGCGCCGGGCGGCCGTATCGCTCCAGATAGTCCGGCGACGCGACGACGAGTTGCGACACCGGACACAAGCGCCTCGCCACCAGCGACGAATCCGGCAAGGCGGCAATCCGCAGCGCCGCATCGAAACCTTGCGCGACGATATCGACCGTCGCATCGGACAAATGCAAGTCGACCGAGACTTCCGGATACGCCTGGAAGAACGCGGGCATCAGCGGCGCGACCCAGCGCAAGCCGAACGACATCGGAACAGCGAGACGAACCAGCCCGCGCGGCTGCACCGACATCTCGCGCGCGGCGCTTTCCGCTTCCTCCGCCTGCCGATAAATGTCGCCGGCTTTCTCCGCGATAGTCCCGCCGAACTCGGTCAGCGCCAGTTGCCGCGATGTTCGATTGAACAGCCTCGCGCCAAGGCGATCCTCCAGCCTCGCCACGCCGCGCGACACCGTCGCGACGGAGACGCCCATCGCGCGGGCGGCGGCTGCGAACGAGCCTTCTTCGGCCACCTTGGCGAACATCGCCAGACCCTCGAAATCCGGTAGCTTCGTCATTTCATTTCTGCAACGATGGTTTGCAGACGATTCTATTTCGAAAGGACGCGTCCGTCGATATCCTTCTCACATCGCTTCACGACATGACACTTCAACCGGACACACAAGGAGCAACACCATGGCACGCAAGCTCGAAGGCAAGATCGCACTCGTCACCGGCGCCACCAGCGGCATCGGTCTCGCAACCGCCAAGCGGTTCGCATCGGAAGGCGCGCATGTGTACATCACGGGCCGTCGCGCAGCCGAACTCGATGCAGCGGTCGCGGCCATCAACGCGATCGGCTCGGCGACCGGCGTGCGTGTCGATTCGTCGAAGCTCGATCAACTGGACGCGCTCTATGAGCAGATTCGCGGGGAAAAGGGCCGGCTCGATGTGCTCTTCGCCAATGCAGGCGGCGGGAGCATGCTGCCGCTCGGCGAGATCACCGAAGCGCATTATCACGACACCTTCGACCGCAACGTGAAGGGCACGCTCTTTACGGTGCAGAAGGCGCTGCCGCTGCTGTCCAAGGGCGCATCCGTGATCCTCGCGGGGTCGACGACGACCATCGAAGGGACGGCGGCGTTCAGCGTGTATTCGGCGTCGAAGGCTGCGATCCGCAACTTTGCCCGAAGCTGGATTCTCGATCTGAAAGACCGCGGCATCCGCGTCAACACCATCAGCCCCGGTGCGACGAAGACGCCCGGACTCGTCGAACTCGCAGGCCCGGACGAGACGCAGCAGCAAGGCCTGCTGGACTATCTGGCGTCGCGCATTCCGATGGGGCGCGTCGGCGACCCGAACGAAATCGCTGCGGCTGCACTCTTCCTCGCGTCCGACGATGCGAGTTTCGTGAACGGCGCCGAACTGTTTGTCGACGGCGGTCAGGCGCAAGTCTGAGCATCACAGCACGCAGGCAGCGGCGCGTGCGGTTGCCTTCGAAAGATGCAGCGCCGGCCGTTGGCTTGTGATCCTCGGCTCTCTCTCAGGTTCTAGCTGGCCGAAACACGGTTGATTCCAGCGCTGCGCGGGCAGGATAGCTGGAACCGGTTCCAATGTCGCATCGTTTTTCGCAATATCGTTATTACGGTCGATGATTTGCAACGGCGACCAAACGGGATGCACGAGCGGCAGGCAAAAAAAAGCCGGCTCATGGAGCCGGCTTGAAAGTTCTGGCCATTCCGAGGGCCGTGCCAGAACCTGAGAGAGCGAACGTTCCGCAGAACAGAAACGACAGTATAGCTGATGGCGAGCGCGTCTGGCTTTTTCACTTTCATTTTTATCATTTTTTGTGAGAGTTGATCGTCGCTTCTTGTTAGGTCGTGGGGCCTGTCGAGGCAAGCTGGACCAGCCTTGGCCGCGTCAACGTCGAATCGACGCCCCTCAACGATCCTTTCATTTTTATCATTTTTAAATGTTTGCTGCGTTCAAGGGCAGTGCCGCCTGGCGGGGTGAGCCTGACCCACGCGCGTCGAACTACGCGCGTTAGCGACGCATGCGTGCAATAAGGGCGCTCGCAGATCAATGCCCACGGCGAACTAAACGGCCACCGGCTGCCGGAAGTCGCGCCCGGCGATGATGCGCCCACGTTCGGTCAATTTGCGGACGCAAAAAGTAGCGCGCGCTCGGAAGCGTCGCTGCAAGTGATTTGGATCAGCATTTGCCTTTGCGGACGTTCCACCGTTTGCGCGGCCTGTTCAAAAGCGCCACGCTCAGCAACGCAAACAATCGCAGCCGTCCGCGCTAATCGAAGAACAGAACGCACCACTCGACGCCGAGCCCGACTGCCGCAATATGCCGACGATCCAACTATCACTGCCGCTCGCTCATCCGTGATTCGGAGATCACGCTCCGTATCGCATCGAAAAGACGGGCAGGATCTACGGGCTTCGACAGATGCAGATCGAACCCCGCCTGCAACGCACGCGCTTTGTCGTCCGCGCTGCCGAAAGCGGTCACCGCGATAGCCGGCGTCCGATGCCCCGCCTGTCGCAACGATCGCATGAGCGAGTAACCATCTTCGTGCGGCATCCCAATGTCCGACAGCACCACGTCGAACCGCCGCGTCGCGAGGCAATGCCGCGCAGCCGACGCCGATTCCGCCCCGCACACTTGCGCGCCGACGGAACCCAACACGGCGGTCATTGCATCACGCGCGTCGGCTTCGTCTTCGACCAGCAGAATGTCGAGACTGTCGAGCACGTCGCGACGCGATGATGAAGCAGCATGCAACGGGACAACGCCGCCGGATTGCGCATCGTCGCTGGTCCTGGACGGCAGTGACACCGTGAAGACGCTACCCTGCCCCACACCGCCGCTATACGCCGTGATGGAACCGCCATGCAGATTGACGATGCTTTTCGCGATCGCCAGGCCAATCCCGAGTCCGCCGAACGCGCGCGTCGTCGCCGGCGCGTTCGAAGCCTGCGCGAACGGTTCGAAGACGCGTTCGATAAAGGACGCCGGAATTCCTTCGCCGGTGTCGGCCACTTCGATCTCGGCAGCGTCCCCCTTTCTGCGTGCGTCGATGCGTATGCGGCCACCCGGCTTCGTGTATTTGAGCGCATTACCGAGCAGGTTCGAGAAGACCTGACTGAGCCGCGTTGAATCGCCTTCTATCACGAGCGATTCGGGAAGCTCATGAACGATATTGATTTCCTTCGCCACCGCCTCCAGCGCCACGTCTTCCATCTCCGACACCAGCAGCGGCACGAGATCGACCGTCTCCATCTCGATGAGAAGCTGCCCCGCCGCGATGCGGCTCAGGTCGAGCAGGTCATCGACGAGGCGAGCCTGCAACTTCACGTTCCGGTCGATCGCGTCGATCCCGCGCGCGCGCAGTTCGGCGTTGGCGCTTTCGTGACGCAGAAGATAGCTCCACGATTGCATCGCGTTGAGCGGCGTGCGCAATTCATGCGATACGGTCGCGAGAAACGTATCTTTCAGGTTGCTCGCGTGCTGCGCTTCAAGGCGCAGAAGCCGTTCATTCGCCAGCAGCCGGTTGCGCTCGCTTTCCAGGCTCTTCTGATGTGAGATGTCGATGGTGATGCCGTCGAATCGCACCGGCTGGCCGTCGTCATCGACGTGGGTGCGGCCTTTCGCGCGAATCCATCGAACGTCGCCGGCCGGCGAGACCGTGCGGTACTCGATATCGTAGGGAATGCCTTGGTTGACGGCCCGCTCGATGGCCACGCGAGTCTTTTGCCTGTCCTCCGGATGAACGATCTGATAGAACAGTTCCAGGTCGACCTCCGCGTTGGGTGCGAGCCAGAAATGCTCCTTACATTTCGGATTCCATATGATTCGGCTGAGTGGGATCGGGCAATGAAACGTCCCGATCTCCGCCGCTTCGATCGACAAGTCCAGACGTTCGCGTTCCTCGCGCAGGCTTTGTGCGGTGCGTAGCGTTTCTTCGACATCGGTGATCATGCCGACCCATTCGTAGATATCACCGTCCTTGCCGCGCGTGCCCGCCGCACGAACCTGGCACCGCCGGAACGTCGACGACGCCGCATGCCACAGGCGCACGTCGGCACGATAAGGCTGATCCGTCTTGACGGCGCGCTCGAGCGCGGCCTGAGCCAGCGCGCGGTCCGCTTCATGGATCATTTCAATCCATCCGTGGCCCTGATGCTTCTCCCACGGCTGCCCGGTATAGCTTTCCCACGAGGGCTGCGGAATCACGAAGCGGCCGATTTCGTCGCACACATAGGCGATCGTGCTCGCGACCGTCACGAGCGCGCGATATCGCGATTCGAGCCGCAAGCGTTCCAGCTCGATGTTCTTAGGCTCGTTGACGTCGATGGTCGCGCCGAGCCAGCGAACCAGCGCGCCTTCGCGATCCCTGAGCGGCGTCGCGAGCGATCGCATCCAGCGATACGTCCCGTCCGGCTGACGAAGCCGATGATCGATGACATAGTCCGTGCCGTCCTGCACGGATGCCGCCCATCGTTGAACCGTCGCTTCGCGATCGGTCGGGTGAGTCAACGTTTCCCATGCGCGTCCGAGCAGCGGCTGTTCCGCGGCGGTATGGCGCAATGCCGCGCTCGACATGTGATCGAGAAGGCCATCCGGGCTGGCCGTCCACAGAATAATCGGCATCGCCTCTGAGAGCATGCGATATCCCGCCAGCGCGGTCTCGATGTCCATCAACACCTGATGCGCGCCCGACGGCTTCACGACGAGCAGCATCGCGGGTTCTCGAGCGGCATTCGTGCGCTGCGGGAGCGGACGGAACTCCAGCGTCCAGGCTGCCCCGTGTTCCGCCGTCGAAGCTGTGGACGCAGGCACGACCACAATCGCGGGCTGCATCGTTCGAAGGGCTTCGGTTGCACCGGCGAACACGCGGGCGCCCCACTCGTCCCTCGACGAAGCAGGATGGTCTTTCAAGAGAAGTGAAAGAATTCCTTCGGATACTGGCCCCGGCGCAGGCTCGCCAAAGCGTTCGACGAAGTGCCTGTTACCCGCGATGACAGACAGATCCCGGGCAAGAATGGCGCATGCGGACGGGTTGATTTCCAGCAGCGCGAGCGCCAGTGCGTCGTCGTTGGTCGTGGGCATTTCTACGGCAGTCGAGAGTCACGAGTGAGTTTCCGCGCTTGGACGCTTCGGCGGGTTTCGTTCACTCAGGAACCTTCTACAGAGGTCAGTGAGTTCGCGCATATCTTACCCGTGGATGTGCGCTCCGGGCGTTCGATGGACAAGCAAATCGAGTGCCATTGTTTGCACGCTTACCACTTGGGTAGACATTCACTCACTCGTCCAATTTCTGTTCATCCTAGGCTCGCCGATGGATACCGTATAACAACCTTCAACCGCCCGCCGATTTAATCGACACGGAACCCCCGCATAGATTGGAACTCACGGAAACAAGAAGAAACAAGCGCGGAAAGAAAGCGAAGTGAAGCGAATGTCTGTCAGAACGTCGTTCGCTTCATGCGATGCACTCTTTCACTGTGAATCAGTGATTAGGATGACAGCCGGCAGCGTACACGATTCCAGAAAAATGGGAGAATGCCATCTTGCAACGCGCACAATATCAATAACGCGCCCGCGTTTTCCTTCAAGCTCCTATGGATGACCTCAGTAGATCGCTTTCTCAAACAGATGTCCCGGACGCGGCAGCATGGTTTGAAGCGATCCTCGATGCTTACGTCATCCTGGACGAGAGCTACCGTATATGTTTTGTCAACGCCAGTTATACGCAGTTGACGGGGCATACACGCGAGGCAGTCATCGGCAAGTCGATCTACGAGATCAATCAATACGGAAGCGAAGCACATCGCGCCGCCCGTAGCCAGTGGGTTGCGGCTGCAATCGCGGAACTGAAACCGGGCGAGACACGTTCATCGCCGCCCTTTCGCGCCGAATGGCCTTCGAACGAGGATGGCAAACTCGCGCTTCGCTTCTGGAAGATCAAGGCCAGCGTGATCGTCCCCGCCGATAGCGGCCGTTCCTACTACGCCATTCGCGTCAGCGATGTCACCGATCGCGTGAAGCGCAGCGAGGCCGACAAGCGCGAGAAAGCGCGTCTGCGATCGCAAGCCCAGCTTCGCCAGATCATCGCTGCGGAGAAAGAAAGGCAGCTTCAGGAAAGCCGCGAGCAACTAGCCGAAGTTCTCGCCTTCGCGAAAGTAGGCGCATGGAAGCGGGACTTGATGAGCGGCGTCATCACCTGCACCACGCAAGCCAAGATCAATCTCGGACTGAAGCCGCACAAGGAGTTGACGACCGAGCGCCTGTTCAATGAACTCATCGACCCGGCCGATCGTGAGCGCGTGCGCGAGGAACTCGAGACGTCCATCGTCGCGCATCGTGATTACCGGGTGGAATATCGCGTCATATGGCCGGACGGTTCGGGCCACTGGGTCATGGTCGGTGGCCGCGCACGCTATGGAGAAGGCGGCCAGCCCACGCAGATGCTCGGCTTCGTGCTCGACATCACCGCTCGCAAGCAGCAGGAGATCGATCAACAGCGCATCGCAGGCGATGAGCGGCTCGCACGGGAACAAAGCGACAGGAACGCGCTTGCCATGGATCACTTCCTCACGGCGGTGTCACACGAGTTGCGCTCGCCGATCAGCGTGATCCTCAACTGGGCGGAACTGCTGGAGCGCACCGACTACAAGGCCGGTTTGCCACGCGCCACCGCCACCATTCAGCGCAACGCCAAGCAGTTGGCGCTGATGGTCGATGATCTGCTAGACAGCGGGGCAATCGTCTCCGGCAAGCTGTCTATCGAGTTCGCGCCGCTCGCGCTGGATCGGCTCGTGGTGGATCTCGTCAACGATCTTCGCTTGCAGGCCGATCACAAGAAGCTGCAATTGACTAGCGTCCGGCTGGACTCGTGCACCATTCAGGGCGATGCCGCGCGCGTCAAGCAGATCGTCTGGAATCTCGTCACCAACGCGATCAAGTTCACGGATACGGGCGTGATCGACGTATCCGTGTCGTCAGAGAACGGACATGCCGTACTCACCGTCAGCGATTCGGGCTGCGGTATTTCAGCCGATGCGATCGACAAGGTATTCGATCGCTTCGAGCAGTTGAAGCCGAGTTCGTCGGGGCGCGTCGGCGGCCTGGGATTGGGCTTGTGGCTCGTCAAGACGCTCGTCGAACGCCAGCATGGGCGCATCGACGTACACAGCGCGGGCATCGGTTGCGGCACGACGTTCGTCGTGACGTTGCCGCTGAGTGATTAGGCGTCGTCGCTTGCGGGCCGCGTGGCGGACGTCCTGCCTGGCTGCCGTGCGCGATGCTTGTTCAACACGAGCCAGAACGCGCCGATGTCCTTGATGGCGTCCATGAAATCCGTGAACTCGACCGGCTTCACGACATACGCATTCACGCCAAGGTCGTAACTCGTCAGAAGATCGGTTTCCTGTCTGGATGATGTGAGCATCACGATCGGAATGTGCTGCAATTGCTCGTCTGCGCGGACGGCGGCGAGTACGTCGTGGCCGTCGAGCCTCGGCAATTTCTTGTCGAGCAGAATGACGGCCGGATGCACGTCGGGGCGGCCGCTCCACTTCTTTTCGCGACGCAGATATTCGAGCGCCTCCACACCGTCGCGGACGACATCAACGGGATTTTCCAGGCCTGCCCTTTGTAGCGAGAGAAGCGTCAACTCGATGTCGTTCTCACTGTCTTCGACAAGCAAGACCGCTTTCAACTCTTCCCCCGCCATTCAACTTCTCCCTTTCTCTGGTCTTTGCTGATTCAGCTTTGCGTGCGCTATTGCCGTGTTTGCCAACGCTCTGGCTGCGATGGCTGAATTGTAGCGCCCGTGACGTGTCTGCCGCAGCGCGGCGCTTCGCAGCAAGAAATGGGCCGCGAGATGACCCGAATCAAGCCCGGACGATTGCTTGCCACTCACGGCCTGAAAAGCATTCAACAATAAATCGTTTGTTGCGCGAGTGCATGCCGGCTTCTAATGACTCGCTTTCTCTCTCGACATTCCGGCAGCGTTGCTTTGCAAAAGCATTCGCAGCACCGGCGCATCGAGTCCGAACGATCGCTGAATCCAAACCGACATGGCCGACCTGACTTCCTCGCGCAACACCTATGCGTCGACGCTGCCTCCTCGCACGGGCGTTTCGAAGCACGTGCTTTATCGATGGCTATCCTGGACGGTTCCCGCGATCGTCGCGCTGCTATGGGAAGCCGCCGCCCGGCTCGGACTGATCGCGCCGCAAGTGCTTCCCGCACCGAGCAGCGTCTTCGCGACCGCCGCGAACATGACGCAAAACGGCGAGCTATTCATTCATCTCGGCGTCTCGCTGTTGCGCGCTGCAGGAGGCTTCGCCATCGGCGGAAGCATCGGGCTGGCGCTAGGTGTCCTCGTCGGCTTCTCGCCGTTTGCGCAGGCGCTACTAGACCGCCCTATCCAGATGATCCGCGCCGTTCCTTTTCTCGCGATGCTTCCGCTCGTCATCGTGTGGTTCGGCGTCGGCGAAGTTGCGAAGATCTTTCTCGTTGCGCTCGCAGTCCTCTTTCCCATCTACATCAACACGATGCTGGGCATCCGGCAGATTGATCCCAAGCTGATGGAACTTGCCCGCGTGATCGGCATGAGCCGGGCTGGCGTCGTGCGGCGAATCGTCATTCCCGGCGCCATGCCCTCGATTCTCACCGGCGTGCGCTATGCGCTCGCGCATGCGTGGCTCGCGCTGGTCATCGCCGAGACGCTGGCGACAACGCGAGGCATCGGCTTTCTCGCAATGGACGCGCGTGAGTTCCTCAACACCAACGTCATCCTGCTCACCATCATCATTTACGCGATCATCGGCGTCGTCGCGGACGCACTCGTTCGCATGCTCGAAAGCCGCTTGCTCTCCTGGCACGCGAACTACGTCAAAGGAGCGCGCAAGTGACGCAAGGCATCGAACCTGTCGCGACGGGGGTACGGACCCGCGACCGCAACGAGCCATCGGCGCTCGCCGTGTCCGTGCGCGGGCTGCAACGGCGCTACGGCAGCCGCATCGTCATTGATTCGCTCGACCTCGATATCCGCAAAGGCGATTTCGTCGCGCTGCTCGGCGAGAGCGGTTGCGGAAAGACCACGCTGCTGCGCGCGCTCGCACGGCTCGATACGCCCGACGCGGGCAAGATCCACGCGCCAGAGCGACCTTCCGTCGTGTTTCAGGAGCCGCGCCTGCTGCCGTGGGCGACGTTGTGGGAGAACGTGGCGCTCGGTCACGAACACACGATTCGCCGTGACGGCGCAGCCCGTGCGCTTGCCGAAGTCGGGCTCGCCGGCCGCGAGGACGACTGGCCGCGCAATCTGTCGGGCGGTCAGTCGCAGCGCGTGGCGCTCGCGCGGGCGCTTATCCACGACCCTGCGCTATTGCTGCTCGACGAACCGTTCGCCGCACTCGATGCGCTCACGCGCATCAAGATGCATGGGCTCGTGAAAGAACTCGTCGCGCTTCATCAGCCGGGCGTGCTGATCGTCACGCACGATGTCGACGAAGCACTCGCCCTCGCCGACCGCATCCTCGTCATGCGCGCCGGACGCATTGCGGCGTCGTTCGACACGGAAGACTACGCGCCTCTCGCGCTGCGGCCCACGCTTCTCGCGGAACTGGGCGTGCAACGTCACTGACCGATTTTCCATAAGACCAGAAGGACCCGAAAGGATGAACGACTCTTCAATGAGCCGCCGCCAGTTATTGCGCGCGGCGGGTGGCTTGCTGGCCGGCGTGGCCGCCAGCAGTGTTTTCCCGGCGTACGCGGCCGAGCCGCGCAAGCTCACGCGCAACACCGATACCGTGCGTATCGGCTGGGGTTATGGCAGCCTGCCGGATATCGCCAAACAACGCGGCGTATTCGAGAAAACGCTCGCCGCCAAAGGCATCAAGGTCGAATGGATCGGCCCGTTTCCAAACCACGCACCCTCGATTCAAGCCGTGGTCGGCGGCAGCGCCGACTTCGGCTTCTGGGGATCGACGACGCCCGCGCTTGCCGCCATGCTCGCCGGTTCGCCCATCGTCTTCAACGCATTCGATATCTACTCGCCGCGCTCGACGGCCATCATCGCGAAGAAGTCGAGCGGCATTAATGCCGTCGCAGATCTGGCGGGCCGCAAGGTCGCCGTCAACCGCTCGGGCCTCGGCGAATTCCTGCTGATTGCAGCGCTGGAAAAGCATCGCATCGACCGGGACAAGGTGCAGTTCGTCTACCTCAATCCGCCCGATGCCGCGCCTGCATTTGCACAAGGCAAAGTCGACGCGTGGTCGATGTGGTCGCCGGGCGTCGACATCTCGCGCTTCTCCAACGATGCGAAGGACATCTTCAACGAAGGCCGCGATCTGGAGTTTCTCATCGACTATAGCTCGCTCGTCTCGCGCCGTAAGTTTACCGAAGAGAATTCGGAACTGGTCCGAGCGGTGATCGACGCCTATTACGTCGAAGGCGCATGGCAGTCCGCGCATTCCGCCGACGCCGAATTGCTCGTGCAGCGCGAGGGCAAGTATCCAGATCAGGTTCGCGAGTATCTGACGAGCCTCAAGCGCGTCAATCAGTTTCACGAGCCCGACGACGCCGCTTTCATCGCGCAATTTCAGCGCGCCGCCGACTGGCTCGCGGAACGCAAGATCATCAATTCGCGCATCCGGGTCGCGGATTACAGCATCAAAGTGTGATGCGAGGAGACCAACGATCATGACCGAACGCACGCACTTCGCGGGGCCGAAGCTCGTGTCCGCCGTGTCGGCAACGCTCGGCTTCGCACAAGTCATCGACGATATCGCCGCGACGGCCGCCGAACGTGAACGCGCGCATCGCCTGCCGCATGAGGAGATCGCCAGGCTCAAGGCGCTCGGCTTCGGCGCGCTGCGTCTTTCGTCCGATACTGGCGGGCACGGCGCATCGCTGCGCGACATGTTCGCCGTCGCGCGTGATGTCGCCGCGGCGGACTCGAACATCGCACATGCGTTTCGCAATCATCTGTGGCAGGTCGAAGCCGCGCTACGACGCCGCGATCATCCGTTCCATGCGCGCGTGCTGGAACTGACCGGACAGCGCAAGACACTCGGACTGAGTTTCGTCGACAGCGACGTGACGGCGGCCGGCGCCCGACCGGCGAAGGTCCTGAGCAGGCTCGAATGGGACGCATCGAGCGATGTCTATGTCGGCTCCGGCGACAAGGTCTATGCGACGGGCAATCTCTATAACGATGCGTTCATCGGCGTGGCAGTGGAAAGCCGCGCGGGCCGAACGGTGCAATACGTGCTGGAACGCGGCCCCGGCGTCAGCGACGACGATGACTGGCAAGGCTTCGGTCAACGCCTGACAGGCTCGGGAACCGCGCGCTTTCGCGATGTGACGATTCCCGCCGCGCATCTCTATCCGGCCGATCCGCCGAAGTCCGACGAAGCCGCGCCCTGGGGATTCACTTTCCATCAGGTGTATCTGACCAACTGCATTGCGGGCATCGTGCGTCGCGTGGCACTGGACGCGGTCGATGTATTGCGCACGCGGGGACGCAACTTCTATCACGGCGAAGCGGCGCATCCCACGGACGAGCCGGTTCTGCAATCGTTACTTGGCCGCATTCGCGCTTATGCCGCGAGCGTCGAGGCGACTGCGGACCGCGCGGTCGATGCGCTACAGCGCGCGTGCGACGCGCACGGCACGCCCGATGATTACGACGCGACGCTTGCCGCCACGCTCGCGGCATCGGAAGCGAAGGTCGTCATCGACGAGCTCGCGCCGCAAATTGCAAGCTGGCTGATCGATCTCGGCTCGGGCTCGGTCGTGTCGCGCATCGGTGCGCTGGACCGGCACTGGCGCAATATCAAGGTGATTGCGTCGCACAACCCGAGGCTTTACAAGGAACGCCTGCTCGGGCAAAACCTGCTGACCGGGCAATTGCCGCCTACGGGCGCGTTCTTTTGATGATGAGACGCGCCTCCGCTGAACCACAGCCGAGGCGCGTCGCAATCACGCGTTCAACAGGCGGCGCACGCGCGGCATGACTTCGTGCGCGAAGCGGGCCATGTCGGCTTCGAATGGCTGGAATTGCAGCATGAACAGTTCGATGCCCGCGCGATGGAAGTCGACGATGCGCCGCGCGACCGTATCGTAATCGCCGACGAGATCGGCAGCCGTGCCGCCGTTCGATCCGACGCGCGCCGATCGTGCGAATGTTTTATGCATCACCGCGTTCGGATCGGTATTGGCCTTTTGCCGCTCGCGCAGCGGCTTGTCCAGTTCGGCGAGCCCAAAGAGATGCTGGAGATGAGCCTGTGCGTCGTCTTCCGTGTCCCGCGCAATCACGAATGCCGATAGTCCGAAGCGCAACGGCTCACGCCCGTCCGGACGCGTGCGTGCGGAAACATCGGCGATGAGGCTCGCTACATCATCGTGTGGCTGGCCGTTGATGAACCACACGTCGCCATGCGCCGCCACGAGGGAACGCGCGGGCTCCGATTCGCCGCCGACGTAAATGCGTGGACGCGCACGAAACGGGTCGGCCGGGCGCAACTGATAATCGTCGATACGGAAGTTGTCACCGCGATGCTTCACGGCTTCGCCGCGCAACAGGGCATCGACGACCGTGATCCACTCGCGGCCATAGGCATAGCGTTCATCGTGCTCGGCGAAGCCGATGCCGGCGCGTTCCAGTTCCGGCCGGTTCCACGCATTGACGAGGTTGATCGCGAAGCGCCCGCCGCTGATGTGCTCGATCTGCTGCGCCATCTTCGCCAGCACCACGGGGTGGTAGAGATAAGGTTTGATGGCCGCGATGATCTCGATACGCGACGTAAGCGCCGCCAGAGCCGCCGATGCGGTCCACGCTTCCAACTGATCGAGCGAGGGGTCGTGCGGATTGATCGTGTGTTGCGCGACGAGCACCGAGTCATAACCAAGCCGTTCGGCTTCGAGCACGAGCGCCTTGTTGCGCGCCCAAGAGGCGTCGTAAGGTTCCTCGGGATCTTGCAGCGCCGCACGGCTGCCATGCACGAGCGCCCAGACACCAAAGCGGGGAGAATTGGACATCGCTGGATTGAACCGGAGGACGAGTTGGAAAGAAGCACATGCTAACGTCAGCCGCGCTTCGCTCCATCCAATTTCTAACGATAACCAATTGAGGTTTGAGCATTAGGCGATAGCGCAAACTCTTGCGCCTCACCGCGTATGAAGTCATCCGAAGCAACTGGTTATTTCAGCCGATGGCGAGCGCGGCGCCACGGTGCAACATCTGCTTCAAACTCACGCGCAGGGTCACGGCCGAAAGTTACGAGGATTTCGTCCGTATCGTCATTCTCTAACTGCAGACGGGCGGCATCTATAAGACATCGTGCGAAGAAGGCACGCTGCGAGAAGGTGCGCGGCTCGGTTCACGTTATACCGGCACGGCTTTTCGGGAGCTTCGAAACCGCTTCAACTTATTGGCTGAGAAATATAAACGCACTGAGCGGAATCTGCGGCTCGCGCGGACTAACGTGGCGACCCCGCGTCCACTTAAAACAGCGGCGATTCCCCATGAAATTCCGCTATCAATCTATGGATTTCGGCATGCGCGTCTTATACCCTTGCAGTCACGCACCGCGTGCCTCGCAGACGACACCGGATGACCCATCACGATCAGGAGGTACCGCAATGAGCCGCACTGAGAACGCACCGTGGACCGAGCCGCTCGACGCGCTCTTGCGTGAATGGGCGCAAACCGCCGCTGCGCGCGACAAATCCGGCGGCACCGCATTTCACGAGCGCGGCCTGCTGCGCAAGAGCGGCCTGCTTCGCCTGTCGATTCCGGCGCAATACGGCGGCGACGGCGCTTCATGGTCGACGACGCTCGATATCGTGAGGCGCATGGCGCAAGTCGACAGTTCGCTCGCGCATCTCTTCGCGTTTCATCATCTGCAACTCGCGACGATCCGCCTTTTTGGCCGCGATACGCAGATTCGCCACTGGCTGTCCGAAACCGCAAATCAGGGCTGGTTCTGGGGCAATGCGCTTAATCCTCTCGACAAGAGCACGCGCGCGCTTCCCGGTGAAACGAACGGCTATCTCTTCGATGGCCGCAAAAGCTTTTGTTCCGGCGCCCGCGACTCCGATCAACTGCTCGCGTCTGCATTCGACAGCGACGGCAAGCTGCTCATCGGCGTGACGCCGACGAATCGCGCGGGCATCACCGTGCTCGACGACTGGGACAACATGGGCCAGCGTCAGACCGACAGCGGCACGGTGATCTTCGAGCGCGTCAGCATCGCGCCGGATGAATTGCTGAACGATCCCGGCCCGCTGTCGAGTCCTTTCGCGTGCCTTAGACCGCTCCTCGCACAGGCGATCCTGAGCCACATCTACGTGGGCATCGGCGAAGGCGCATTGCAGGCGGCGCGCGAAGCGACGCTCGCGCAGGCGCGGCCGTGGATCGCTTCGCAGGCGGAGCGGCCCTCGGAAGATCCGTATGTGATTGCGCATTACGGCGACTTCTGGGTCGCGCTGGAGGGCGCCCGCCTGCTCGCCGAACGCGCGATGCAAGCGTTCGACGAGGCTTGGCAACGCGGCCTTGCACTGACGGAGAGCGAACGCGGCGAAGTGGCCATTGCAGTGGCCACGTCGAAGGTCGCGGCGGCGCGTGCGGGGCTGGAAGTCGCGAGCCGCATGTTCGATGTGACCGGGGCGCGTTCGACCACGGCGGCGCTGCGTCTCGATCGCTTCTGGCGCAACGTGCGCGTGCATACGCTGCATGATCCGATCGACTACAAGGTTCGCGAACTGGGCGACTGGGCGCTCAATGGGCGTGCGCCGAAGCCGTCGTTTTATTCGTGAGGATTCGGCGGCGAACGTTCACTAACCCGTAGCAGCGTTTCTTCTCAGCACGAGATGCGCGACCGTTCCCAGAACGATTCCCCAGAACGCAGAACCGAGACCGAGAAAACTCATGTTGGAGGCAGTCGCAATAAACGTGATGAACGCGGCTTCGCGATGCGCCTCATCGTGGACGATGCCCGCGATATTCGTGGCAATGGCGCCCAGCAGAGCCAGCCCCGCGAGAACCGCCACGAAAGCGTTCGGAAGCGCGGCGAACAGCATGACGACCGTTCCCGCGAAGGTTCCGCCGATCAGATAGAACAAGCCATTTGCAATGCCCGCGATATATCGGCGCTGCGGGTCGCGATGCGCATCGGGACCCGTGCATAGCGCCGCGGTGATCGCCGCGATGACGATCGTCACGCCGCCCGTGAAAGCGACCAGAATCGACGCGAGGCCGGTTCCGACGAGTACCGGCCGGCTCGGCGTTTCATATCCGGAGACGCGCAGAATCGCGAAGCCGGGAAGAAACTGGCCCGTCAGACTCACGATGACGAGCGGCAGCGCGAGGCTGATCGTCGATTGCCAGTTGAAGGTAGGCAGCGTGAACACCGGATGAGTCACTTGAAGGCTCACGGTATCGAAATGCGTCAAGCCAAGCGCCGCAGCGAGCGCACAACCGAAAGCAAGCACGAGAATCAGGCAGTAACGCGCGGCCAAGCGCCGAAACACGAGATAACTGCCGAACATCCCGAGCGCGAGCCACGGATGAATGGCCACCGACTTGAACAGGTTGGTGCCGAACTGAAAGAGAATGCCCGCCATCATCCCGCAGGCAATGCCTTTTGGAATCCGCTTCGTGATTTGATCGAACAAGCCCGAGAGACCGAGCGCAAAAATACATGCACCGGCCACGATGTACGCGCCGATCGCATCGCTGACGGGCATCCCCGGAAAAAGCGTTACGAGCAGCGCGCATCCGGGCGCGGACCATGCCGTGATGACCGGCTGTTTCAGCCACCAGCTCAGCGTCAATCCCGATACCGCCGCGCCCATCGAAATCGACCATACCCACGAGGCCACTACGTCATTGCCGACATGCGCGGCATGCGCCGCCTGAAAGAAAATCGCGAGCGGCCCAGCATAGGAAATGACGACAGCGAGCAGCCCCGCCGTGACTGCGGATATCGACCATAAGCCTTTCTGATTGACGGAATCCAGCGTGCCGTTCTTGTTCTGACTCATGGAATGATTCAGCGCCTTTAGCGAATAGATGACGGATGATGAGCGAGCGGCATTACCTGCATCGTCATGTATGGAAACAACGGCAAAGCCGACAGCATGGTGTGCAGCTCGTCATGCGAATCGACGTCGAACACGCTGTAATTCGCATACTCGCCAACGACGCGATGCAACTGCTGCCACTTCCCTGCCCGCTGCAACTCTTGCGAATAGGCCTTTTCACGCGCCTTGATTTCTTCTGCCTGTGCGGGCGGCATGTCGTGCGGCAGGCGAACGTCCATTCTTACGAGATAAAGCATGTCTTCTCCTCGAGGGTAACACTCACACTGCATGTTGAACGGGACGGTCGCTCACGCCTTGTTGTCGCGTCGGTAAAAGGCGAGCTTGTCTTCGTCGATCTGCAACCCGAGCCCCGGACCTTGCGGAAGATGAAGATCGAAGTCGCGATACTGCGGACGATTCGTCACGATGTCATCCTTGAGCAGCAGCGGGCCGAACAGCTCGGTGCCCCAAGCCAACTGCGGAAGCGCGCTGAAAGCATGTGCCGAAGCGATCGAACCGATGCTGCCTTCGAGCATCGTCCCGCCATAGAGCGATACGCCCGCTGCATCGGCGATGGCGGCCGTGCGCATCATGCCGTAGATGCCGCCGGACTTTGCGATCTTCAGCGCGAAGACATCGGCACAGGCGTCGCGCACGAGGTCGAGCGCATCCTCGGGACCGGTGACGCCCTCGTCGGCCATGATCGGAACGATGAAGCGCGCCGCAAGCCGCGCAAGCGCTCCGCGATTCTCACGCGGCGTCGGCTGCTCGATGAGGTCGATACCCGCTGCCTCCAGCGCCTGGATACCCACAGCCGCATCCACTTCGTTCCATGCCTGATTCACGTCCACCGTGACCCTAGCGCGATCGCCCAGCGCCGCTTTGATCTTCGACACGTGGGCGACGTCGTCGCGCACGCTCCGACGGCCTATCTTCAGCTTGAACGTATTGTGGCGGCGTTCGTTCAGAAGCATTTCGGCTTCCTCAATATCGCGGGCGGTGTCTCCGCTCGCGAGCGTCCAAAGCACCGGAAGCGTCTTGCGCACCGCACCGCCCAGCAGCGCCGATACGGGCACGCCAAGGCGCTTTCCCTGTGCGTCGAGCAATGCGGTCTCGAGTCCTGATTTGGCGAACCGGTTGCCGCGTGCGACCTTGTTGAGCGTGAGCATCGCCGCGTTGATGTTGGTCGCGTCCTGTCCGATCAGCGCCGGCGCGAGATAAGTGTCGATCGTGAGCTTGATGCCTTCGGGACTTTCTTCTCCGTAAGACAGGCCACCAATGGTCGTAGCTTCGCCGATGCCCTCGATGCCATCGCTCGATCGCAGACGGATGACGACCATCGTTTGCTGCTGCATCGTCGTCATGGAGAGCTTGTGCGCGCGAATGGTCGGAAGGTCGACCAGAATCGCTTCGACAGACGTGATTTGAGCGTTCATACCTGAATTGGCGGAGTGGAAGGAGTCACTCAAGTATTGCCCGGGCAACCTCCGCCTGTCCAAGACCATCGACGTCTAATGCGATACCCCGAAGGTATGACCAACTCACTGCCCTTTCTCGGCGGGCGCCACGTGGGGAATCTGCGCTTCGTCGTAGAGCCGATAGATCAGTTCGAGCATCTCCCTGATGTCGCGCGACTCGTCCATCGCCCGCATGCTCATGATGATCGGCGATACCAGCGTCGGGTCGTCGAGTTCCCGGTAGCTGACGTCATCGCGCTTCAGGCCATAGACGCTGCTCGGCACGATGGAAATGCCCTCGCCTGCCGCCACCAGCCCCAATGCAATCTGGATTTCGCGCACCTCGTACACCTTGCGCGGCTCCAGTCCCCGGTCCTTGAATGCGGCGAGCACCTGATCGGCGTAACTTGGACGCGGCGTCTTCGGATAGACGATGAGCGTCTCATTGATCACGTCACGCAGCGCGCAGACCGGCTTCGAAAGCGCAAGCGGATGCCCCACGGGAAACGCGACGATCATCTTCTCTTCTCTCAGGACCACGCGGCGGATGTTCGCGTCTTCGAGACGAAGGCGGCCAAAGCCGACATCGATCCGTCCATCCTTGAGCGCCCGCATCTGATCCATCGTCGATAGCTCGTGGAGGCTGAGTTCGACTGTCGGGTTCTCGTCACGAAAGCGGCGAATGATTTTCGGCAACAGGCCATAAAGCGTCGATGCGACGAAACCCACTGACATGCTGCGCTCGATATTGCCGACTCGCCGCGTCATCGATTCGAGTTCGGACGTCTGCGCCAGCAACTGAACCGCGTGAGCGTAGAAGAACTTGCCAGTCTCAGTGAGTTTCAGCGGGCGCGAGTTTCTTTCGAAGAGCTGCACGCCCAGACTCTCTTCCAACTGCTGTATCTGCCGGCTGAGCGGCGGCTGGGCGATGTGAAGCCGCTGCGCGGCGCGCGTGAAGTTCCGCTCTTCGGCCACCGCCACGAAGTAACGAAGATGCCGCAGCTCCATACGATACCTCCGGGATATAGCCCGATACTAAATCAGTGTTGGACCATGCTGTTTGCCGTCCTCTATTCTGCATTCACGCTTTGTTTCAAGCCCGGACTATACCTTATGAGCATACGGGCATCGGCTTGAAACGAGGGTTAACCCCAGCAAAAGACAGAGACACAGGAGCAGACATGAGTGCCAAGGTATTCGACTCGAAGGAAGTTCACGACCTGTTGAGGGCCGCTGCGAATTTGGGAAGTCAGGACGGCAACGTCCGAGTCAAGCAGATCACGCATCGCCTGCTGAGCGATCTTTTCAAAGCCATCGACGACCTCGACATGACGCCCGATGAAATCTGGGCGGGCGTGAATTACTTCAACAAGCTCGGCAAAGATGGCGAGGCCGCGCTTCTCGCAGCCGGCCTTGGCCTCGAAAAGTATCTCGACATCCGCATGGACGCCGAGGATCGCGAAGCCGATATTCACGGCGGCACGCCGCGCACGATCGAAGGCCCGCTGTATGTCGCGGGCGCGCCGGTTCGTGATGGCGTTTCCAGAATCGATATCAACGCCGATGAAGATGCAGGCCCGCTGGTTATCCGTGGCACGGTGACGGGTCCGGATGGAAAGCCGCATGCCGGTGCGGTGGTCGAATGCTGGCACGCCAACTCGAAAGGCTTCTACTCGCACTTCGATCCGACCGGCGCGCAGGATGCCTTCAATCTTCGCGGTGCGGTGAAAACCGGCGCGGACGGCACATACGAATTTCGCACGTTGATGCCCGTTGGCTACGGCTGCCCGCCGCAAGGCGCGACGCAGCAACTGCTCGATGCGATGGCGCGTCACGGCAATCGTCCGGCGCATGTGCACTTCTTCGTGACGAGCGACAAGACTCGCAAGCTGACGACGCAAATCAACATCGAAGGCGATCCGCTGATCTGGGATGACTTTGCTTACGCCACTCGCGAAGAGCTCGTGCCGCACGTAGCCGAGAAGACCGGCGGCGCAGCCCTCGGCCTCAAGTCCGATGCGTATAAGGAAATCGTGTTCGACATCGCGTTGACTCCGCTGGTGCAGGGCAAGGACAACCAGTTGGTCAATCGCACTCGCGTCGCCGTCGCAGCCTGACGCAACATCGCGCCATATCGCCAGCACCCCCGCACGACTATTCAAACCGATGCAATGGGCTTCTCGACGAAGCCCGCATAGGGAGACGACTCATGTCCGCAACACTCGATAAAGCACGACAGCTCGACGACCTGCTCGCCAACGCGGTGCAGGACGACAAGGAAAACGGTGTTTTCCGCTGCCGTCGCGACATCTTCACGAACCCCGACTTGTACGAACTCGAGATGAAGCACATCTTCGAGAGCAATTGGGTGTATCTCGCGCACGAAAGCCAGGTCCCGAACAACAACGATTACTACACGACGTGGATTGGCCGCCAGCCTATTGTCATTACGCGTGACAAGACCGGTGAACTGCACGCAGTCATCAACGCCTGTGCTCACAAAGGCGCGATGCTCTGCCGCCGCAAGCACGGCAACAAGGGCAGCTTCACGTGCCCGTTTCACGGCTGGACCTTCTCGAACGCCGGCAAGCTGCTCAAAGTGAAGGACGAGAAAACCACTGAGTATCCGGTGCAATTCAACAAGCAAGGCTCGCACGACTTGAAGAAGGTCGCGCGATTCCAGAACTATCGCGGCTTCCTGTTCGGCAGCCTGAGCGACGACGTGACGCCGCTCGAAGACTATCTGGGCGAAACGAAGGTCATCATCGATCAGATCGTGTCGCAAGCGCCCGATGGTCTCGAAGTGCTGCGCGGCAATTCCTCCTACATCTACGACGGCAACTGGAAGATGCAGATGGAAAACGGATGCGACGGTTATCACGTCAGCACCGTGCACTGGAATTATTCGGCGACGATGGGACGCCGCAAGGTCGAAGGCACCAAGGCAGTCGATGCAAACGGCTGGAGCAAGTCGGTTGCTGGCGTGTATGGCTTCGAGCATGGCCATATCCTGCTCTGGACCAACACGATGAATCCCGAAGTGCGGCCGGTCTACCAGCATCGCGACGAAATCGCGGCACGCGTCGGCGAAGACAAGGCGAAATACATCGTCAATCAGACGCGCAATCTCTGCCTGTATCCGAACGTGTTCCTGATGGATCAGTTCAGCACGCAGATTCGCGTGGTCCGTCCCATCAGCGTCGATAAAACGGAAGTCAGCATCTTCTGTTTCGCGCCGAAGGGCGAAAGCGCAGAAAGCCGCGCAATCCGCATTCGTCAATACGAAGACTTCTTCAACGTCTCGGGCATGGGCACGAGCGACGATCTCGAAGAATTCCGCGCGTGCCAGGCAGGTTACGCGAACACGACATCGATGTGGAACGACATGTCGCGCGGCGCGCCGCTGTGGGTGCATGGTCCCGACGCGAACGCAAAGGGCATGGGCTTGAATCCGCTCGTCTCGGGCGAGCGCAGCGAAGACGAAGGCCTCTTCGTGGTTCAGCACGATTACTGGATGCAGGTGATGCGCGACGCCCTGCAAAAGGAACAGTCGGAGACGACAGCATGAGCATCGACTATCAGAAGGTCTGCAATGCGCTGTATCAGGAAGCGCGCTTTCTCGACGATCGCCAGTGGGACGAATGGCTCGCCTGCTATACGAAAGACGTCACGTACTGGATGCCCGCGTGGGACGACGACGACAAGCTGACCGACGACCCGCATAGCCAGATTTCGTTGATGTTTTACGCGGATCGCGGCGGACTCGAAGATCGCGTGTTCCGCATCAAGACCGAGCGCAGCGGCGCGTCCATGCCGGAGCCACGGACCAGTCATAACGTGACGAATGTCGAAGTGCTGGCCCAACGCGACAATGAAGTCGAGGTCCGATACAACTTCAACACGCTCAGTCATCGCTACAAGGTCACGGACCAGTTCTTTGGCGCCGCTTACGTCACCTTCCGCAAGATCGACGACCGCCTGCTCATTTCGAGCAAGAAGATCGCGCTGAAGAACGACTATATCCGCCAGGTGCTCGACGTCTATCACGTCTGATGCGCTTCGCAGGAACGAGACAAGGAAGTAGGAGGCATTATGTCCAGCTATAACATCGCACTGAATTTTGAAGACGGCGTGACGCGCTTTGTCGAATGCAAGGCCGGCGAGAAGGTTCTCGACGCCGCCTTTCGCGCCAGGATCAATCTGCCGATGGATTGCTCCGACGGCGTATGCGGCACATGCAAGTGCCGCGCTGAAAGCGGAAATTACGATCTCGGCGAGGACTATATCGAAGACGCGCTCTCCGGCGACGAGAAAGACAGCGGTCTCGTGCTGACGTGCCAGATGGTGCCGCAAAGCGATTGCGTCATCGCGGTCCCGGCGTCGTCGACGTCTTGCAAAACCGAGCACAACAAGTTCGCGGCAACGGTCACGAAGGTCGAACAACATAACGATGCCGCCGTGGTTCTCGAACTCGATGTGGACAGCGTTCCTCCCGTTTTCCTCGCTGGCCAGTACGTGAATATCGACGTGCCGGGCAGCGGACAGCATCGTTCGTATTCGTTTTCGTCCGCGCCGGGGGAATCGAAGATCAGCTTTCTGATCAAGAAGATTCCGGGCGGCGTGATGAGCACCTGGCTCGAATCCGCGCAACCGGGCAACAAGGTGGAGTTGACCGGGCCCATCGGCATCTTCTATTTGCGCCCCGTCGAACGCCCTTTATTGTTTCTCGCAGGCGGCACCGGTCTGGCGCCGTTCCTCTCAATGCTGGAAGTGCTGGCACGCACAAACTCGCAACAGAAGGTTCATCTCATCTATGGCGTGACGCGAGACCTCGACCTCGTGCTGGTCGAAGCCATTCAGGCCTACACCGGGAAGCTGCCGAACTTCACGTTCACGACCGTGGTTGCCGAAGCCGAATCCAGTCATCCGCGCAAAGGCTGGGTCACGCAGCACATGCCCCCAGAATGCCTGAACGATGGCAACGTCGATGTCTATCTGTGCGGCCCTCCGCCGATGGTCGACGCAGTGCGCAAGCATTTCGACGATAACGGTGTCGCGCCAAACAGCTTTCACTACGAGAAGTTCACTCCCAACGTCGCAGCGGTGGCTCATGAACACGCATAGATTCGAAGGCAAGGTGATGGTCGTCACCGGCGCGGCACAGGGCATCGGCCAGGGCGTGGCGCTGCGTGCGGCTTCCGAAGGCGCGAAGGTTCTCTTCGTCGATCGCGCGGACTTCGTTGCGGAAGTCGCGGCTCAAGCGACGGGCGCGGATACGGCCGGCTTCGTCGCGGATATGGAGACCTATGAAGGCGCAGCCTCGGCGATGGCATTCGCCATACAGCGGTTTGGCCGCATCGACATTCTGGTCAATGGCGTGGGCGGTGCGATCCGCATGCGGCCTTATGCCGAGTTCGAACCGGCCCAGATCGATGCGGAAATCCGCCGCTCGCTCATGCCGACGCTCTATGCGTGTCACGCGGTGTTGCCGCACATGCTCGCGCAAGGTCACGGAACGATCGTGAATGTATCGTCGAATGCGACGCGTGGCATTCGTCGCGTGCCTTACTCGGCGGCGAAGGGCGGTGTTAACGCAATGACGCAAGCCCTCGCGATGGAATATGGCGAGCACAACATCCGCGTCGTTGCGGCGGCGCCGGGCGGAACCGAAGCGCCTCCCCGGCGCGTGCCTCGCAATGCGGCAGGAGACAGCGCGCAAGAGAAGGTCTGGATGAGCGAAGCGGTTGAGCAGGTCACGCAGTCGACGTTCTTCAAACGCTACGGCACGCTCGAAGAGCAAGTCGCACCGATCCTCTTTCTCGCATCCGACGAAGCGGGTTACATCACAGGCGCGGTGCTGCCAGTTGCAGGCGGTGACAACGGCTGAAGCATGAGAGAGAATTTAAAAGGAGACGCCACGATGAACGAACGCAAAGCCATTGTCCCCGCAGGAATGGAAGCGGTGTACGACAAGATTCGCTACGCTCCGGCGGTGAAAGTCGGCAGCACGGTATACGTTTCTGGTCAGATCGGCCGTGACGGAAACATGAAGCTGGTGGAAGAACGCGAAGCGCAAATCGTGCAGGCTTTCGAGAACCTCAAGACCGTGCTCGAAGCGGCAGGCGCAACGCTCGGCGACATCGTCGACGTCACCACCTTTCACACCGACATGCGCGATCTTCCGCTCTTCATGGAAGTCCGTGACCGATACCTGAATACGCATCCACTGCCTGCATGGACGGCAGTGGGCGCGCATATGCTAGGCGGTGCTGCCGGTTACATCGTGGAAATAAAGGCCGTCGCTGTCATCGCTGAATGATGGCGGGTTATCGCCTGTTCAACGACCGGGAGCCGGTGCGCATCGCCAACGAGAAACTCGCCATGTTGTTGCGATACATGCAGATCGAACAGACCACGTGGCGCGCGTGGAGACGCTGCGCCGACGTGACGAAATTCGCGCGCGCCGCGACTCCTGCGAAGTCCGCGTCAGATCGTCGATGATCTATCGCAGGCACTCTTCCGTTCGGCACCACCTGAGCAAAACAATACAGCGCCGCGACGTAACGGCTCGTCATCACCGGCAGAATCTCAATGCTCTCGACATTGCACGCGATATCGAAGACTTGCCGGTTCGTCGTCCCCTTGTCCTGCAGCAAGACGGGATACGCACTGAGTTCCTTCAACGATCTTCGATCGCTGTGCGAGCGGATGCTCCAGATACATCAACGCCATCACCGGCGCGCGCTGCGTGAATTGCACGACGACGCCAGCTTCCGGTTTGAAGCTGAACGCAAGCGCAATCGACGCCTCTCCCGACAGCAACATCTGTCTCGCGCGATCTGACTTCACCACTTCCAGTTGCATCGCCACATCGGCGTGTTTTGCGCAAAATGCCGCCAGCGATACCGGCAAGAAGTCGAACGCGAAGCCTTCGGTGCAGGCAATGGTCAGCGTGCATGCGCGTCGCCGCTCTTCGCCTTGAATCTCTTCAAATACCGCTTCGGCATCGGCTAACGTGCGCTGCGCATGGCGCAGCAAAACCTGCCAGCATGCCGTTCGAAAAGCGACACGCCGAGTTCGCCCTCCAGCTTCGCGATATGACGGCTCAGAGCCGACACGGTCAGGCCGAGCTTCCCCGTCCGCCCTTTCATCCTCTTCCTTCGGACTTTGGCCCCTGAAAAACAGGGCCGCGCCTCGGTTCGTGCAAATTTTTAACTATTTGTTTAAAATTTGCCCGTCGCGCGGAATTGCCTTACGGAACCCTTGAGTCGCCTGGCCTGCGCGCGCGAAGCGTTCACCGGTTTCCTGCAGAGAGAAGAGAGAGAAAGTCAGATGTCCAAAAGTAAAGTCCGTCCTTCGGCGGCGCTGAGGGTCGGATGTGTTTTGCTGGGCCTCGTGCTGCTCGCAATGGGCCTGTTTTTCGTGGTCGGCGGCGCAAAGCTCGTGTCACTGCATGGCAGTGCGTATTTCCTGATTGCGGGCTTCGTCATCGTCGTGGCCGCAGTGCAGTTCTTTCGGGCGAAGTGGTCCGCTGTCGTCATCTATGGCGCGGCATTCGTCGGCACGCTGATCTGGGCGCTGATCGACGTCGGCCTCGATTTCTGGCCGCTCGTCTCGCGGCTCATGGTGCCTGCGGGCTTCATGGTGTTGTCGCTGGTTGCATGGCCGTCGCTTCGCAAGATCGATGCAGCGCAACCGGCGACGAAGCCGGCTTTCGCGCTGGCGGCTTTGATCGCACTCGGCATGCTGAGCACGCTCGTGCAGATGTTCCAGCCGCATCCAACTGTCCCGTTCGATGGCGTGCCGGCGCCGCTCGTCCCTGTCGCGAAAGATCAGGCGCAGAAGGACTGGAGCAATTACGGCAACACGCCGGGCGGCAGCCGCTTCGCCGCGCTCGATCAGATCACGCGCGACAACGTGAAGAACCTTCAGGTTGCCTGGACGTTTCATACGGGCGATATCCCCGTCAGCCCGACCGGCAACGGCGCGGAAGATCAGGAAACGCCGCTGCAAATCGGCGATCGCGTCTATCTTTGCACGCCGCATAACAACGTGATCGCCGTCGATGCGGACACCGGCAAGCAGATCTGGAAGCGCGAAATCAACGCGCAGGCGCAGGTGTGGAATCGCTGCCGGGGTCTCGCTTACTTCGATGCAACCCAGCCGCTCGCGCAGCCTGCGCTGAGCGGCGCAACGCGGGTCACTCCGGTATCGATCGCGGCCGGTGCGAACTGTCAGCGCCGCCTGTTGATGAACACGATCGACGCGCGCCTCGTCGCCATCGATGCCGATAGCGGCGCAATGTGCGAAGGCTTCGGCGATCACGGCTTCGTCGATCTGAAAGCGGGCCTCGGCGACGCAGCCGATCCGAAGTATCAGCTCACGTCCGCGCCGACGATGGCCGGCACGACGATCGTCGTAGGCGGACGCGTGGCCGACAACGTGCAGACCGACATGCCGGGCGGCGTCTTGCGCGGCTTCGACGTGATCACCGGTCAGATGCGCTGGGCGTTCGACCCCGGCCACGACGACGCGAACGCGCGCCTCGCGCCGGGCCAGACCTACGCACGCAGCACGCCGAACTCTTGGGCGCCGATGTCCTACGATCCGGCGATGAACACGGTCTTCATTCCGATGGGCAGCTCGTCGGTGGACCTGTGGGGCGGCAACCGCACGCCGCTGGATCATCGCTATGCAACATCGATCCTCGCGCTCGATGCGACGACCGGCAAGGAGAAGTGGGTGTACCAGACGGTCCATAACGACCTCTGGGACTTCGACGTGCCGATGCAGCCGAGCCTCATCGACTTCCCGCAGGAAGACGGCGCGACGAAACCCGCTGTCGTCTTCGGCACCAAGTCCGGCCAGATCTTCGTGCTCGATCGCATGACGGGCAAGCCGCTGACGAAAGTCGAAGAACGCCCGGTGAAGAAAGGCACGATTGCAAACGAGCAGTATCCGGATACGCAGCCGTTCTCGATCGGCATGCCGACCATTGGCGTCGGACCGCTGAAGGAATCGGACATGTGGGGCGCGACGCCGTTCGATCAGCTCATGTGCCGCATCAGCTTCAAGTCGATGCGCTATGACGGCCTGTTCACTGCGCCTGACACGGACGTATCGCTCAGCTTCCCCGGATCGCTCGGCGGCATGAACTGGGGCAGCCTGTCGACGGACCCGAATCATCACGTCATCTTCGTGAACGACATGCGCCTCGGCCTCTGGGTGCAGATGATCCCGCAGAAGACGGACAACGCAGCCGCGAGCAACGGCGGTGAAGCAGTGAACACGGGCATGGGCGCAGTGCCGCTGAAGGGCACGCCGTACGCGGTGAACAAGAACCGCTTCATATCGCCGCTCGGCGTTCCGTGTCAGAAGCCGCCCTTCGGCACCTTGTCGGCGGTCGACCTGAAAACCCGCAAGCTGCTGTGGCAAGTGCCGGCCGGCACCGTGCAGGATACCGGTCCGTTCGGCATCAAGATGCGCGCGAAGATGCCCATCGGCATGCCGACGCTCGGCGGGACGCTTGCGACACAAGGCGGACTCGTGTTCATCGCCGGTACGCAGGATTACTATCTGCGCGCGTTCGATAGCGCGACTGGCCGCGAAGTATGGAAGGACCGTCTGCCCGTCGGTAGTCAGGGCGGCCCGATGAGCTACGTCTCGCCCAAAACGGGCAAGCAGTACGTGCTGATCTCGGCGGGCGGCGCGCGTCAGTCGCCTGATCGCGGAGACTATGTCATCGCCTATGCATTGAATCGCTGACATGCCGTTCATGCTTCCGTCCTGAAGACGAACGGCGGCTGCGCGCGACGTGCGAGCCGCCGTTCGAATTCTTCGCTTCCGCAGTATCGGCCGCTTCCGCCGAAGGTTCCATGAGTTCGACAATTCTTACGCGCCGCCCTTTTGCGACGCGCTCTGTTTCGATGTGCCTGACCGTGGTGTGCGGCATCTGCACATCGGCGGTTCACGCACAAAGCTCGGTCACGCTATATGGCGTCATCGATACCAGTATCGAAGTCACCAACCCCGGTTCATCGTGGACACCGCGCATGGACTCGGGCGCGTATCGCGGCTCGCGGTTCGGCGTGCGCGGGTCCGAAGCACTCGGCTCCGGCACGCGTCTCCTGTTCGCTCTCGAGAGCGGCTTCAGTTCCGCCGACGGCACCATGTCCACCGCAGGCACGCTCTTCAATCGCCAGGCGTGGATCGGCGTGGGCGCACCGTGGGGCGAAGTGCGCGCGGGCCGTCAGTACTCGCCGATCTACATTCCGTTCAAGGGGCAACTGGATGCGTTCGGCGCGGGGACCATCGCATCCGGCCTCAACAATCTGTCGAAGATCACGCCGTACACGAATAACGGCATCGCGTACCTGTCGCCGGATCTGCACGGGTTCACGATGACCGTGATGATCGCACTGCGCGACAGCGGCAGCGGTAACGGCTTGTCCGGCGACTATGAAACGTTCGCGTGGCGTCACGGTCCGCTGCGTGTGTCCTACGCGCATCAGCAAACGCATGGTGGTGCGACCACACTGCGATCCAATCTCGGCGGGGTTTCATACCGGCTCGGCCACGCGACGGCCTTTCTGTCGTTCTTCAATGGCGATGGCGGTTCGCCGCGCTATCACGACGACGGTCTGTCCGCATCGATGCGCTATGCGTTCAGCCCGCGTCTGCGGGCTTCAGTCGGCTATGCCTATGCGCGCGACCGCTCGGGCGGCGGCAACGACGCGGACCAGTTCAGTCTTGCCTGCGAATACGATGTATCGCCGAAGCTGATGCTGTACGCGAGCGGCGCGATGCTGCGCAATCGCGGCAATGCGACGTTCACACTGCGAGGCGTCAATGTCACCGGCCTCCCGCCCGCTTACCCCGGTGCGCCGGTTCGCGGGGTGCAGGTGGGAATGATCGACCGGTTCTAAGAGAAGGCCCGCGATAGTTCGGTTACCTGTCCATCTCCGGTAACTTCGACAGCGGGATTGCGTTCAAACCAAGTTCCGCCGCCAGTTCGTCCGGCGAACGCACGATGTGCGCTTCGGGCGGAAAGAGCGCGGCGGCATCGTCATCGACGGGCCAGCCGATTACCCGCATGTTGGCGGCGATCGCGCCGCCCGCACCGGTCGGGCTATCTTCGACAGCAACGACCTCTTCGGGCGGGAGACGCAGCAGCCACGCGGCGCGTTCGTACGGCTCCGGGCTCGGCTTGCCGTGACGCACGTCATTGACGCTGACCGTGATGAGCGAAGGATCTTCGATGCCGAGCGAGCGCAGGTTCGCTTCGAGCAACATGCGCGACGCATTCGATACGATCGCCTGCGTCATGCCCGCCGCCTTCGCCTTGCGATACACCTCCAGCGCGCCGGGACGAGGCACGAGCCGTGGCGCGCCGTTCAGATACGCCCGCGCACGAAACGCGGACCATTCGCTGAAGTCGACCGACAGCCCGAAGCGTTCACGCACGAGCGCATGCACTTCGCGGCCGGTTTTGCCGAAGACGAGCGGATGCAGTTCATCGCCCGCTTCTACCCCGTGACGCGCCAGCGCCTCGACGAGCGTGGCCAGATGCAGTGACTCGCTCTCGATGAGCGTGCCATCCATGTCCCACAGAATTGCCTTGATCAAAGCGTGATTATCCTTGTCGTGCGTGCGCTGCAGGCGCGTATGCGTCGGGCGCGTGGAGATATGCATAGTCGAACGTGACGAGGGTGCTGACGGCATCGCCAGACTCGCGAATGGTCCGTTTGCGGTGTCCGAAAGACAGTGGAGCCTATCACGCCGCGCGCCTCACTATCGGCAACGAATCCGTTCCTGAAGATTATTTCCAGTCGATAATGCGTCTGAACGCCGGTGACGATTCCGCTCACGGAACGCGCCGCGTCTGTTCACATCACAATAGAAACGAGGAGAGACTGAATGACCGATATGCCGAGCTTCTCGCTCGAAAAGACCGCACCGAGCCGTCGTGCGTGGCGAATCATCGTGGCTGCATCGATCGGCAATGCGCTGGAGTGGTTCGACCTGGTCATTTACGGATTCTTTGCCGTCACGATATCGAAGCTTTTTTTCCCCGCCGGCAGCGAGACTGTCTCCTTGCTGCTGACGCTAGGCACGTTCGGCGTCTCGTTCTTCATGCGCCCGCTCGGCGCGGTCGTGCTGGGTGTCTACGCGGACAAGGCGGGCAGAAAAGCCGCATTGACGCTGTCGATTCTCTTGATGATGATCGGCACCCTGCTTATCGCGGTCATGCCGACATACGCGACGATCGGCATCCTCGCGCCAGTCGGAATCGTCTTCGCTCGCATGATTCAAGGCTTTTCCGCCGGCGGCGAGTTCGGCAGCGCGACCGCCTTTCTTGCCGAACACGGTGGTCAACGCCGTGGATTCTTTGCAAGCTGGCAAGCGGCCAGTCAGGGACTCACTACCCTGCTTGCAGCTTTGGCGGGAACGTGGCTCACCACGGCGCTCACGCCCGAGCAAGTCCTGAGCTGGGGATGGCGATTGCCGTTTTTCTTCGGGCTGTTCATCGGCCCCGTTGCGTACTACATCAGGCGCAACATCGACGAAACCCCGGAGTTCGTCAGCACAGGAACGGCGAAGACGCCCCTTGCCGATACCTTCACGGATCAAAGGCAGCGCCTCATCCTGGCCATTGGAGCGGTGGTTCTGGGCACCGTAGCGACGTACCTGATCCTGTACATGCCCACGTATGCCGTGAAGCAACTGGGCTTGCCGGCATCCGCTGCGTTCACTGCCACCATCGCGACGGGCGTCATCCAGATGATCGGCGCGCCGTTCTTCGGCCACCTGTCCGACCGTATCGGCAGGACACGAATCATGATCGTGGCAGGCGTGTTCTTCCTCGTCTGCGCGTATCCGGTTTTTAGGCTGCTGCACGACCATCCGACACTCGGAGCGTTAGTCGGGGTGCAAATTTTCTTCGGGGTCGCCAACGCTGCCTATTTCGGTGCGCTGCCCGCGTTGCTGAGCGACCTGTTCCCGACGAAGAACCGCACGACTGGCATGTCCGTCGGTTACAACGTGTCGGTCACGGTGTTCGGCGGCTTCGCTCCGTTCATCATCACGTCGCTCATCGGCTTGACGGGGAATCAGCTTGCGCCGAGCTTCTATCTGATCGCGGCGGCCATCGTCAGCTTGTTCGCGCTGATGCATATCAGGAAGCTCGCGATGCAGTGAAGGAAGCTCTGTCCGGGCGGGCACGCACTAGCGTCGCCCGGCTGGTCCGTCGTTTCACGCCGGTATCCCTCACACCGCGCCGACCAGCCGGTATCCCACTCCCGTCTCCGTCACGATGTGCTCCGGCTGAGCGCCATCGCGCTCGAGTTTCTGTCGCAAGTGAGCCATGTAGATGCGCAGATAGTGCGGGCTCTCCACATGCGACGGCCCCCAGACTTCCAGCAGTAGTTGCCGGTGCGTCAACACGCGGCCCGCATGACGCACGAGCGTGGCAAGCAGGCGATATTCGATCGGCGTCAGATGCACGCTGTTGCCCGCCCTGGTGACGCGCCGCATCGCGAGTTCGACGGTGACATCGCCGAACGTCACCGCCGCCGATTCCCTCGCGCCCGCCTGATCGCGCCGGCGCAAGTGAGCACGGATACGCGCCATCAATTCCGATACGCCGAAGGGCTTCGTCAGGTAGTCGTCTGCGCCGGCATCGAGTGCGGCGACTTTCTGGTCTTCCTGCGTGCGCGCCGACAATACGATGACCGGCACAGCGGTCCATGTGCGCAGTTCGCGGATCACGTCGATGCCGTCCATGTCCGGCAGGCCGAGATCCACTATCACGATATCCGGCTTGCGCGTTGCCGCTTCGACCAGACCTTGCTGCCCGGTTTCCGCCTCGTGAACCGTCATGCCATGTGCTTCGAGCGACACGCGCACGAAGCGGCGGATCTGCTTTTCGTCTTCGATCAGGATCGCAGTATTCGGGGATTCGGGCATCGGGCGCTCGGACAGTTGACGCGGTGACTCAATGGTGATGCGTAATCGCAAGCGGGGCAATCGCGCCGATGCGTGCCGCTTTTTACGGGACCTGCGAGCGCGGCATCGCCTGCTGCCCGGTCGCGGGTCCTGTCAACGGCTGTTCTTCCGCGACATCCGGCGGCGTTGCGTTCGCGGGCAGCGTGAACCAGAACCTCGCGCCGCCCACCTGTCTGCCCGCCTCACGATTTTCCACGCCGATCTCGCCTCCGTGCGCTCCGACGATCGCGCGGCAGATCGCAAGGCCCAGACCGACGCCCGTTTGCGGCGACTCCTTCTCGCCGCGCGTGAACTTCTCGAAGAGTTGTGCCTGCGTTTCCATCGGAACGCCCGGCCCTTGATCGTCGACCCACACGCGCACCTGACGCCCGTCGGCGGTCTGTTCCGTTCTCGCGCCGATCTCGATGTCCGTGCCGCGCGGCGTGTATTTCGCGGCGTTCTCCAGCAGATTCACGAGCAACCGGTCCATCAGGACCGCGTCGAGTTGCAGCCAGGGCAGTTCCGGCTCGATATTCACGCGGATACGCCGCCCTTCGAGCGTGCGCCGCATCGTGGCCAGCGCCGCGCCGATGATCTCTTCGAGCATGAACCATTGCCGGTTGAGCCGAACTGTCCCCGACTGCAGGCGCGCCATGTCGAGCAGGTTCGTGACGATGCTGCTCATGCGCAGCGCTTCCTCGTGAATCGACTGGACGATCTCCTGAGCATTGTCTGCTTGCATGCCCCCTGCCCGGCCCTGCTCTTCCAGCACGGACGCGAACCCGACGATCGACGTCAGCGGCGTGCGCAGATCGTGCGAAACCGCCGACAGCAGCGAGTTCCGCAGGCGTTCCGATTCCATGCTGACCAGCGCATCCCGCGCGATCTCTACGTAATGGACGCGTTCGAGCGCAAGCGCGATCTGTGCGGCGAAAGTCTCGAGCATCCGGCGCTGCTCCGGAATGTCGAGATCGGACATGCGCTCGCTCACGAACGCGAGGACGCCTCGCGTGCGCAACGGCGCCCTGAGCGGAAGATAGAGCGCAGCGGCGGCAGGCAAGGTGTCGGTGCCGGAACCAGCCGGCTTTTGCTGATCGTAGACCCATTGCGCGACGGCCAGATCGACACTCGATGCATCGAGCATGACGTCCTTGTCAGGGTCGATCACCTTCTGCTGGACCTTCTCGGCGCTGTCGGGAAGAAGCATGAGCGTCTTCGCGTGGAAGACATCCGCGATGTGCCGCATGCCGATTTCGATGATCTGCTCGGTCATCAGCGCAGCGGCAAGCTCGCGGGTCATCGCGTACATCGCGCCGGTGCGCCGTTCGCGCAGCGATGCGACGCGCGCCTCGCGCCGAAGACTCGACGTCAGGTGGCTGATCGTGAGCGACGTCAGCAGCATGACTGCGAAGGTCAGCAGGTACTGGGTGTCGCTCACAGTGAACGACATCACCGGCGCGACGAAGAAATAATCGAAAGCAGCGACCGACACGAACGACAGCAACACGCCCGGCCCGCGCCCCAGCCGCACCGCAGCGAATATCACGCCCAGCAGATAGAGCATCACCAGATTCGTCAGCGCGAACTGGCGATAGGCGAGCACGCTTGCGACGAGCGTAATGCCCGCACCGATCGCGAGAGCGAAACCATAGGCGCGCGGCGGCGAACGCATGTCCTTCTGAAGCGCGGCGAACGAACGCGATGGCTGCGGCTGGCCTTCGCGGATGCCCGCCGGCACCAGCGTCACATCGATATCCGCCGCCTGCCGGACGATGCGTTCGCTCACGGATCGCGTGACATAGCGCCGCCAGCCTTGCGTCGATGACACGCCCGCCACCAGCTTCGACACGTTGCGCATGCGCGCATAGTCGATGAGCGTGGCGGCGGCATCGGCGCCCGCGAGCGTGACCGTTTCCGCGCCGAGTTCGGAGGCGAGCTTGAGGGCATCGAGCGTCCGGGCGCGCGCATCGTCGGAGAGCCGCTCGAGCGCGGGCGTCTCGACATAGACCGCGAGCCAGTCTGACTTCAGCGCGGCTGCAAGACGCGCCGCCGCGCGGACCAGCGCCGCGCTTTGCGGCCCCGGCCCCACGCAGGCGATCAGCCGTTCGCGTGCGCGCCAGATTCGATCGATCGACCGGTCGGCGCGGTACTCACGCATCTGTCCATCGACACGGTCCGCCGTACGGCGCAAGGCGAGTTCGCGCAGCGCGATCAGGTTGCCCTTGCGAAAGAAGTTGCGCACCGCGCTCTCGCCCTGTGTCGGCAGATACACCTTGCCGTTGCGCAGGCGGTCCAGCAGTTCCTCGGGCGGCAGATCGACGAGCGTCACTTCGTCAGCGCGATCGAACACGCGATCGGGCACCGTCTCCCACACGCGAATGCCGGTGATGCGCCCGACCACGTCGTTCATGCTTTCCAGATGCTGCACGTTGACGGTCGTGTACACGTCGATGCCCGCGTCCAGCAGTTCCTGCACGTCCTGCCAGCGTTTCGTGTGACGCGCGCCCTTGACGTTCGTGTGCGCGAGTTCGTCGACGAGCAGCAGTTGCGGTTTGCGCGCGAGAGCGGCGTCGAGGTCGAACTCCGTCAGCACCTTTCCGCGATAGTCGATGCGCGCGAGCGGCAAGGTTTCGAGGCCGTCGAGCAGCGCAAGCGTTTCGTGGCGGCCGTGCGTTTCGACCACGCCGACGACGACATCGCGCCCGTCAGCCTGCACCCGGCGCGCGGCCTGCAGCATCGCGTAGGTCTTGCCCACGCCCGCCGATGCGCCGAAGAACAGTTTCAGGCGCCCGCGCCGGCGCTTTTGCTCTTCGCGCTGGAGCTTGTCGAGCAAGTCATCGGGATCGGGGCGGGTCATCGTCATTGCTCGTGGTGGTCAAGGTGCGTTCACGGTCTGGCGGCATCCAGCGCAAGATTGACCTTTAGCACATTCACCCGTGGCTCGCCAATGAGCCCGAACTGGCGTCCCGCCGTGGCTTGCGCGACGAGCGCCTCGACCTCGGGCACGGTCATGCCGCGCGCCTTCGCCACCCGCGTCACCTGATACGCCGCCGCAGCCGGGCTGATGTCGGGATCGAGGCCGCTGCCGGACGAAGTGACAAGATCGACGGGCGGCGGCGTTGCGTTGTCGGGATCGGCGGCGCGCAGCGCATCGATGCGCGTCTTGATCTCGCTTTCGAGCGCCGGATTGGTCGGGCCGAGGTTGGAGCCGCCCGAACTGCCCGCGTTGTACGGATTCGGCGTCGTCGCCGAGAGCCGCCCCCAGAAGTATCGCGGCGCGTCGAACTGCTGTCCGATGAGCTCCGAGCCGGCCGTCCTGCCGTCGCGCTCGATGAGGCTGCCGTTGGCCTGATGCGCGAACGCAGCCTGGCTGATCGCGGTGACGACTGCGGGATAAATCAGCCCGGTCACGACTGTCAGCGCGAGGAACAGTACCAGCGCCGGACGAAGAAGGCTTTTCATGATGTCGCTATCCTTTGAAGTGATGCCCGGCTCAATGCCAGCCGAGCGCCGAAATGGCCATGTCGATCAGCTTGATGAACGGAAACGGCAGAACGATCCCGCCCAGCCCGTAGACCAGCAGGTTCCGGCGCAACAGCGACGCCGCCCCCAGCGCGCGATACTTCACGCCCTTCAGCGCAAGCGGAATCAGGAACACGATGATGAGCGCGTTGAAGATCACCGCCGACAGAATCGCCGACGACGGTGACGCGAGATGCATCACGTCGAGCATGCGCAATTGCGGATAGGTCGTCGCGAACGCCGCCGGGATGATCGCGAAGTACTTGGCCACGTCGTTGGCGATGGAGAACGTCGTCAGCGCGCCGCGCGTCATCAGCATCTGCTTGCCGATCTCGACGATCTCGATCAGCTTCGTCGGGTTCGAATCCAGATCGACCATGTTGCCCGCTTCCTTCGCGGCCTGCGTGCCGGTATTCATCGCCACCGCGACATCGGCCTGTGCGAGCGCGGGGGCGTCGTTGGTGCCGTCGCCGGTCATCGCGACAAGCCGCCCTTCCGACTGATGCGCGCGGATCGTGGCGAGCTTGGTCTCGGGCGTGGCTTCCGCGAGAAAGCCGTCCACGCCCGCTTCCGCCGCGATGGCCGCTGCCGTCAGGCCGTTGTCGCCGGTGACCATCACCGTCTTGATGCCCATCTTGCGCAGCTCGGCGAAACGCTCGCGGATGCCGCCCTTCACGATGTCCTTCAGTTCGATCACACCCAGCGCGCGCGCTTTGCCTTCGCTGTGCTCGGCCACCACCAGCGGCGTGCTGCCGCGACGCGCCACGTCATCGACCGCATGCTGCACTTCCTGCGGGAAGCGCCCGCCATGCTGCTCGACGTATTTCTTCACGGCATCGGCTGCGCCCTTGCGAATCTCGCGGTCCGGCGCGCCGGGGAACGCCTTGCCGGGCGACAGATCGACGCCGCTCATGCGCGTCTGCGCGGTGAACGCGAGGAACGTCGCGTGAAGCGCCGCCATGTCGCGCTCGCGAATGCCGAACTTCTGCTTGGCCAGCACGACGATGCTGCGGCCTTCCGGCGTTTCGTCCGCGAGCGACGCAAGCTGGGCCGCGTCCGCGAGATCGCGTTCGTCCACGTCCGGCGCGGCGGTGAACGCCGACGCCTGGCGATTGCCCAGCGTGATCGTGCCGGTCTTGTCGAGCAGCAGCACATCGACGTCGCCCGCGGCTTCCACCGCGCGGCCCGAAGTGGCGATCACGTTCGCCTGCATCATGCGGCTCATGCCCGCGACGCCGATCGCCGACAGCAGCCCGCCGATCGTCGTCGGGATCAGGCAGACGAGCAACGCGACCAGCGCCGTGATCGTCACGACATGCCCTTGCCCCGCCGCCTCGACCGAGAACATCGAGAACGGCAGCAGCGTGGCCGTCGCGAGTAGCAGCACGAGGGTCAGCGCGACGAGCAGGATCGTCAGCGCGATTTCGTTGGGCGTCTTTTGCCGCTTCGCGCCTTCGACCATCGCGATCATGCGGTCGAGAAACGCTTCGCCGGGATTCACCGTGATGCGCACGACGATCCAGTCGGACAGCACGCGCGTGCCGCCCGTCACCGACGAAAAGTCGCCGCACGACTCGCGGATGACCGGCGCAGATTCGCCGGTGATCGCGGATTCGTCGACGGAAGCGACACCCTCGATGACATCGCCATCGGCGGGAATGACGTCGCCCGATTCGACCAGCACGACATCGCCCTTGACCAGGTCGGTCGATGTCGTGATGCGGATGGGCGACTTCGGATGCGGCTCGTTCAGCTTCTTCGCCATGACGTTGTGCTTGGCGCTGCGCAGCGACGCGGCCTGCGCCTTCGAGCGCCCTTCCGCGAGCGCCTCGGCGAAGTTGGCGAAGAGCACCGTGAACCAGAGCCACAGCGCGATCGCCAGAATGAAACCGGCGGACGACTCCGCCTGGCCGGCGAGCGCGGCGATCCACAACACGGTGGTCAGGATGCTGCCCACGTACACGCAGAACATGACGGGGTTGCGCAACTGCGTGCGCGGGGCGAGCTTCCGGAACGAATCGACGATCGCCGGCTTCAGCAGCGCCGGGTCGAACATCGAAAGAGCGGCCGTCCGCACGCGCCCCGATTGGCCGGGAGCGGGCAGCGGCGTTTGCGTCTGTTGAGTCATGCTGTCCTCAAAATCAGTGGCCGTGGACCATCGTGATGTGCTCGACGATCGGTCCGAGCGCGAGCGCGGGAATGTAGGTCAGCGCGCCAACCAGAAGCAGCGTGCCGAGCAGCAGCACCACGAACAGCGGTCCATGCGTGGGCAGCGTGCCCGCCGTGACGGCGAGGCGCTTCTTGGCCGCGAGCGACCCTGCGATGGCGAGAATCGGAATGAGCGTGCCGAAGCGTCCGAACCACATCGCGATGCCGAGCAGCACGTTGTAGAAGGGCGTATTCACCGAGAGACCGGCGAACGCGCTGCCGTTGTTGTTGGCGGCCGAGCTGAACGCATACAGCACTTCGGAGAAGCCGTGCGCGCCGGGATTGGCGATGCCGGCCTTCCCCGCCGCCGTCAGCACGGCGATGGACGTCCCCGCCAGCACCAGCAGCGGCGTCAGCAAAATGACGATGGACACCATCTTCATCTCGAACGACTCGACCTTCTTGCCGACGTACTCGGGCGTGCGGCCGATCATCAGTCCCGCGACGAACACCGCGAGAAGGGCGAATGCGAGCATGCCGTAAAGACCCGAGCCGACGCCGCCGAAAATTACTTCGCCGAGCTGGATCAGCAGCATCGGCACGAGGCCGCCGAGCGGGGTAAGCGAATCGTGCATGCCGTTGACCGCGCCGCACGAAGCCGCCGTCGTCGCCACCGTGAAGATGCCCGACTGCGCGATGCCGAAGCGCGTCTCCTTGCCTTCCATGTTGCCGCCTGCCTGCAGCGCGAATGCCTGGGTATCGACCTTGAGCGACGCATAGACTGGATTGCCGGCCTGCTCCGACGCGATCTCGCTTCCGCAAGCCACGGCAAACGCGATGGTCATCGCCGCGAGCACCGCATAGCCTTGCCGCGCGTCGCCGACCATGCGCCCGAACACGACGCATAGCGCAGCGGGGATGATCAGCATGGCGAGCATCTGCAGGAAGTTGGAGAGCGGCGTCGGGTTCTCGAACGGATGCGCCGAGTTCGCATTGAAGAAGCCGCCGCCGTTGGTGCCGAGCATCTTGATGGCTTCCTGCGATGCGACCGGGCCCATCGGCAAGGTCTGCTTGTCGACCTTGATGTCCTGCATCACGGGGCCGCCCGCCGCGTCCTTCATCGCGTGGCCCTCGGCGTCCGTCTGCGGCGCCTGATACGTGGTGACTTGCAGCGTCGGCACGTCCTGATAGGCCCTGAAGTTCTGAATCGCTCCCTGGCTCACGAAAACGAGCGCGAAGATCACCGCGAGCGGCGCGAGGATAAAGAGCGTGGTGCGCGTGAGATCGACCCAGAAATTGCCGATGGTCTGCATGCCGTGACGCTTGAAGCCGCGAATCAGCGCAGTCACAACCGCGATGCCGGTGGCCGCCGAGACGAAGTTCTGCACGGTCAGCCCGAGCATCTGCGCCAGATAGCCGAGCGTGCTTTCGCCGCCGTAGTCCTGCCAGTTCGTGTTGGTGACGAAGCTCAAGGCCGTATTGAACGCCGCATCGGGCGTCATGCCGGCCATTCCCTGCGGATTCGCCGGCAGCATGCCTTGCAGACGCAGGATGCCGTAGAGCACCAGCGCGCCGAGCACGTTGAACAGCATCACGGCGAGCGCATAGTGTTTCCACGACATTTCGACGCCGGGATCCACGCCGGCGAGCCGATACAGCAGCGACTCCACGGGGCGGCCTAACTTGCGCACGACGGCCGATGAACCGTCGAGCACGCTGGCCATGTAGCGTCCAAGAGGAATCGCCAGGCCGATCAGCGCGACGATGAACACGGTCATCTGCACTATCGCGTTGGTGCTCATTCGAGGTCCTCCGCACGAAGCAGCGCGTACACGAGGTACGCGAAAAGCAGCAGCGCGGAGGCGCTTGCCAGCCAGATCATCCACGCGTTCATGGATGACCTCCTGTCGTGCGGCGGCTCAATCGCTCGCAGCCGCTCGTGAGTGCCGCGCACAGTCCCCAGACGAGGACGATGCCGGCGAGGTAGAGCAAGTCCATTGCCGTGTTCTCCTTCGAAGCAGTTCAAGACAGGCTGGAGCGTACGAGAAGGGGCGTAAAGGACTTGAGAAGAGATGAAGCGGAGATATAAAAATCGTGTAAACGGACTTGATGGCCGCTGTGGAGCGTTATGTTTGGCGCGTTTGGAGTCGGACTGAGCTCTGCTGGCGATGCAGCAAGTCACACGTGACGCGAGCGCGTCAATGCAACGTGCGCGTTGGCGATTGGTTATGCTCGCGCGCTATGAGCGGCCGCTGCTGGCTTATTCGCGCCGCATTTCGCGTACGTATTGCGTTGAGTCTTAGGGCATAGCTTGCGAGCACGCGCTCGTGCATCTGCTGCGCGCTGGCGGCGAGCAGTGGCACGCGGCGTACCGGGCGATCAATCGACGACGGCAGCGCGCTGCGTCGCGCAATGCCGCCCGCGTCCGATCAACCCTGATTCGGCCCGACGCCCAACGCCTCTGCCTTGCGAACCAGATCCGCGAGCGACCGGGCCTGCATTTTCTTCATCGCCTGTCCGCGATGAATCTTGACCGTGATCTCGCTGAGGTTCATCTCGGACGCGATCTGCTTGTTCATCAGTCCCGCCACGACGAACGCCATTACTTCGCGCTCGCGCGGCGTCAGCGATCCGTAGCACACCCGCAGATCGGCGACGGAGCGCCGCGACTTGCGCCGTTCTTCGTCGCGGGCGAGCGCGTTAGCGACGGCATCGAGCATGTCCTGGTCGCGAAACGGCTTCGCGAGGAAGTCCTGCGCGCCGGCCTTCATCGCCTTGACCGTCATCGCGATATCGCCGTGCGCGGTCATGAAAACAATCGGCACGCCGAGTTCGCTCGCCGCGATCTGCTCCTGCACCGCAAGCCCGCTTTGCCCTCTCAGGCGCACGTCGAGAATCAGACAGCTCGGCACGTCCGGCATCTCGCACGCGAGAAACTCTTGCGCCGATGCGAAGGTCCGCACGTCGAGTCCAACGGAACGCAATAACATGCCGACGGCATCGCGCATGGAGTCGTCATCGTCGACGACGTAGACCATCGCATTGCTCGCGGCGTTATCCAGCCGGCTGCTCATCACATGTCTCCCTGTCGACGGGCAGAATGAATTGCAACGACGCACCGCCTTGCGCGGCGCCTTCCGCCCAGATGCGGCCGCCATGCGCCTCGACGATCGACCGGCAGATCGAAAGCCCCATGCCCATACCATCCGCCTTGGTCGTGAAGAAGGCGTTGAAGATGCGCCCCGCGCTCTCCTCGCCGATGCCCGGACCCGAATCCTCGACGATCACATGCGCATGATTATCGTCGAACGTGCGCGTGGCAACGTGCAGGCGCCGCGGCGTGTTCTGGCCAGCCATCGCCTGTGTGCCGTTCATGATGACGTTGATGAGCACCTGCTGCAACTGGACCCGGTCGCCGCATACCACAGGCGATGGCTCCGCAAGCTGCACACGCACGGCCACGCTGTGACGGTCGAGTTCGCCGCGCACCAGTTCGAGCGCCTCTTCGACGGTTCCGTTCAGCGCGAACCTCGCGGCCGGCCCTTCGTGTTTCTTCGCCATCGCGCGGATGCGCTGGATCACGTCGCTCGCGCGTTTCGCATCGCGGATCATCTGCGTGATCGACTGCTTCGCTTCCGCGAGATCCGGCTGCGGCCGGTTTAGCCAGCGCAACGCCGCATCGCCGCACGTGACGATGGCCGCGATCGGCTGCGTCGTTTCATGCGCGATCGAAGCCGCGAGTTCGCCGAGCATCGAAATGCGCGTCACGTGCGCGAGTTCCGCCGTCGAGCGCGCGAGCGCTTCCTGCGCGAGCGTCGTCTCGGTGATATCCATCAGCGCGCCGACGTACTCCAGCTCGCCGCTTCGCTGCATCACATGCGCGACGTAATGCACGTGCTTGATGGCGCCGTCGGGCATTCGCAGCCGATGTTCGACATCGATCACCGGCGCACCGCCCCTCTCGTTTTCGTATGCGTTGCGCACGAGCGCGAGATCGTCGGGATGCGTGCGCGCGAGAATCGCGTCGATGGATGGCGTCACGTCGCGCGTGTAATCGAAGATGCGATAGGCCTCGTCGGACCACCACATCGTGCCTTCGGGCAAACGCGTCGCGATGCTGGCGGTGCGGCTCAGGCGCTGCGCATCGAGCAGGAACGCTTCGGTGCGTTCGAGCGCCCGTTCGGCCTGCTTGCGCTCCTCGACTTGCTCGCGCAGGTCGGCCGTCGCGGTCTGGTTCCTCAACGCGAGATAGGAAGTCGTCGCGATCGCGAGCAGGCTCACCGCGCAACGGGCGATCGCGCCGGTCGACACCGAGTCGTCGTGAGAGAGGGCGAAGCCCGCGAGCGTCAGGAGCACGCAGCCCCATGCCGCGCGGACCGTTGCCGTGCGCCCGCCCGACGACGCGACGAGCAGCACGACGACCACGTAAAACACGGCGATCGCGATGTCGAGCGGCGTGAGCGCGTCGATCAGGAAAACCGTGAGAGCAAGAGCGCCGGCGAGCGCCCATGCGATTCGCACCTCGGGGCGCAAAGGACTGACAGACTCGTTTGGTTGGCCGCGCGAATCGGCCGGACTAAGCGGTTTATGCATGGGCAGTCGAAATGGCGTTGGCTTGACGGATGCGTGCGCTCACTGGGCGCCGGGATCGAACGTTCGCTGCAACGTACTCAGGCATTCGGATACGACGGCGCCGTCCACCGGCTTGCCGAGAAAGCATAGCGCGCCGCCGTCGAGCGCCTGCCTGCGCACCGCATCGGATGCGAACGCGGTGATGAAGATGATCGGCAACGCGAGCCCCAGCTCGCGCAGCCGCTGCTGCAACTGCAAGCCGGTCATGCCGGGCATCTGCACGTCGCTGATGATGCACGCAACTTCGTCGAAATGCCCGGATTCCAGAAATGATTCCGCAGACGGGTACAGATGCACTTCCCAGCCGAGCGAGCGCAGCAGGCTCGACGTGGCGGCGCGAACGGATTCGTCGTCGTCGATGACTGAGACCAGGAAAGGGAAGGTCAAGCGCGTGTCCTCGATCATAGGCTGTCGGCGCGGCCCGGTCATGCGGGTCCGCTCGTGTGATGCCATCTTAGCGAGGGTGGCGAGCGCCGAAAATCATATGTGCGTATAGGTCGTGCGCCGCTCCGAGCGCGGTTCATACCTTGGTATGACGGCGTCATGCGGCCTGCCTATGGCGGCTGGCCTTGCGTTCGATGAGCGCCATCCGCGCGCCTCGCGAAGCCATCCACGGTCATCCGGAAGTACACGCGAAACCAACGCCAGCGTGCCTGCTCGCGCGCCTTCGTACGATGGGCCGGCCAGCCACGCCCGACTACATTTCACTCACGGCTGCATCGATGACACGGTCAGCCGCACGAAGCACCGCCTGATGCACTGCATACAGGCGCTTCAGAGCCGCATCCCGGTCATTCAATCCATCCAAGGAGTGTCAATCATGAAGAATATCCTCGTTTCCCTCGCCGTTGCCGTCAGCGCCCTCGCCGCGCCCGCTTTGAGCTTCGCACAGTCGAATGGTCCCCTCACCCGCGCCGAGGTCCGCGCGGATCTGGTGCGCGTCGAGCAAGCGGGTTACAACCCGGCGGTTGCGAGCGATCCGCACTATCCCGACGACATCCAGACCGCCGAAGCGAAAATCGCCGCCGAACAGACGAGCGGCGGTTTCGGCGGCGTGCAGCAGCGCACGTCGTCGGGTGCGCCGGCGCGTACGTCGATGCAATCGACCTGCGTCGGACCGGCTGACTTCTGCACGCCTTACTTCGGCAGTTGATAGTCGCGGCCGGGCGGCCTGGCCCGCCCGCCGCTTTTGCAAGCGCTTTTATCCGTTGACGGAGTGTCTCGTGAAATCTCTCTCGCATGCCGCTATCGCGCTCGCGGTTGCCGCTGGTTTTGCTTCATCGGCGATCGCCGCCGCGCCGGCCTCCGCGCCTTCATCTGCGCCGGTCAGGAATATCGTTCTCGTCCACGGCGCGTGGGTCGATGGCTCCGGCTGGAAGCCGGTCTACGACATCCTCGTGAAGGACGGGTATCACGTCAGCGTGGTGCAGGAACCGTTGACGTCCCTTGCCGGCGATGTGGCGGCCGCCCGCCGCGTACTCGACGCGCAGGACGGCCCGACGATACTCGTCGGTCATAGTTATGGCGGCTCGGTGATTACGGAAGCCGGCGTGCATCCGAACGTCGTCGGGCTGGTTTATGTCGCGGCGCACGCGCCCGCCGTCGGCGAGGACGAAAGCGCGCTCGGCAAACGCATGCCGAGTTATACGTCGATGCAATCCGGCGCCATCGAGAAAACCGCCGATGGCTACACGTACCTCAATCCCGCTGTGTTCCCGCAAGACTTCGCGGCCGATCTTGCACCGGCCAAAGCCAGGTTCGAAGCACATGCGCAGATGCCGACGGCGGCGGATGTCTTCTCGACGCCGTTGACCGCTGCGGCGTGGACGTCGAAGCCGAGCTGGGGCATCGTCGCGGGGGGCGACAAGATCATCAATCCCGATCTCGAACGCTGGTATTACGAGCGGGCGCATAGCCACACGACCGTGATTCCGGGCGCGAGTCATTCCGTGTATGAGTCGCGTCCGCGGCAGGTGGCAGCAGTCATCGAGGACGCGGCGCGGCACGCGCAGCCTTGAGCACGACGTCCGCGTGAAGCAGCGGACTGATGCAGCGGCAATCGTCCGCGCCGCATCGAATGACGCGAGCGGCGGACGAGCGTCGTCAGCCTCGCTGCATGCACGCTTCATGGAGGGTATCGAGCCGACGCGCGGCATCGGCGACATAGGGATTCGTTTCGTCCCACGCATAACCGGCCAGCACGGAGCTAACCATGCGTCGGATGACCGGAGTCTGATCCGGCGCAAAGATGATGTCCGGCAGCTTGCCCGAATACCAGCGCTCCACGAACGCACGGAACGTATCGATGCCTTTGCGCAAGGGCGCGTCGTATTCCGTGTGCCAGTCGATGACATCGCCATTCAGTTGACGCTTGAGCGCCTGAACCGCGAGATGCGCGGACCGCAATGCGATCGTCACGCCCGACGAGAACACCGGATCGAGAAACTCGCCCGCATTGCCGAGCAGCGCATAGCCCGCGCCATGCAGTTTCTCGACGTTCGCCGAATAACCGCCAATGTGCCGCACCGGCATCAGGAAAGGCGCATTGCCGATCAACCGGTTCAGAGTCGGCTCGCTCCGGATCAGCGAGCGCAGCTTCTGCTCCCGTTCTGCTTCGTCCACATCCAAAAACGCCGCTTCCGCCACGCATCCCACGGACGACCGCCCGTTCGCCAGCGGAATCATCCAGTACCACACGTCGCGATGCTCGGGATGCACCGCCACCGTGATCTTGCTGCGATCGTGAGCTTCGACCGGAATGCCGTCGCGCACATGCGTGAAGATGGCGGCGCGCGTCGGCAGGCGCGTCGGCGCTTCGAGGTTCAGCAGACGCGGCAGCACGCGGCCGAAACCGCTCGCGTCGAGCACGAAGCGCGCGTGAACCTGATACCGCGCGCCGGCCTCGTCGACGACATCGAGCACGGGCGCATCGCCCGTTTCCATGGCGAGCACGGTATGCCCGAAGCGGACGTCCGCGCCCTGTTCCGCCGCGCAGCGAATCAGCAGATCGTCGAACACCGCGCGCTCGACCTGATACGTCGTGCCCCATCCCTCCGAATGCTTGTCGCGGAAGTCATAGGCCGGCGCTTTATCCCGATACACGAATTGCGCGCCATTCTTGTACTGGAAGCCCGCTTCCACGACCGCGCGCAGCATCCCCGCTTCTTCCAGATACGCCATGCTTTGCGGCAACAGACTCTCGCCGATCGAAAAACGCGGGAAATGCTGGCGTTCGAGCACGAGCACCGAGCGTCCCGCTTTTCGCAACAGCGCGGCAGCCACCGCGCCCGATGGCCCCGCGCCGATGATGGCTACATCGACGTTTGTCTTCACCGAAGTTTCTTGACTCATTTCAAATTTCCTCGTTGCACACGGCAACGTATTGCGAACAAGACACATGATTCACGCACCTGCGATTACAATCACACGCGGACCATGCATCAAAACCTCAAGACACTTCTTTACCGAATCTAATCGTGCAGTTCACCGAATCATCCAATGTGCCGTTCGTGCCCGAGACCTCTTTCGGCGTCTGGTTCTTACGCACGCACACGTGGGAACATCAGGTTCTGCGTGTTGCCATCGACGACCTCAAACGCCTCATCGACGCTCCGTTGCCCGCCGCGCCCGTGATCGTCGATGTCGGCTGCGGTCAGGGCCTTTCGTTCCGTCTGCTTGCGCAAGCGTTCAAGCCGCAGCGCATCGTGGGCATCGACTTCCACGCGCTATCGCTCGCGCTTGCGGCCAAATCCGCGCAAGCCTGCGCGCATCGTCCCGAAACCGCGGCCACGAGGATCGAACTGCTTCACGGCGACTGCGCGAACCTGCCGCTGCCGGACGCAAGCGCCGACGTCGTCTTCTGTCACCAGACGTTTCATCACCTCGTCGAACAGGAACGTGCGCTCGCCGAGTTTCGCCGCGTGCTCAAGCCTGGCGGCGTGCTGATGTTCGCGGAATCGACGGATGCGTACATCAAGTCGTGGGTCATCCGGCTACTGTTTCGTCATCCGATGCAAGTGCAGAAGAGCGCCGACGGCTATCTCGACATGATCCGCAAGGGCGGCTTCAGCTTCGGGCCGCACAACGTCTCGCTGCCGTATCTCTGGTGGAGCCGCGCGAAGGATTTCGGGCTGCTCGAGCGCATCGGCCTCTACGTGCCTAAGCCCGGCAAGCGGCGTGAAACGCTCGTCAACGTCGTCGCGAGAAAAACCGCCTGAGCAGCGCACGGCGTTCATGCGGCGCGTGCATCGAGGCACGCACCGCTTCGCGCTTGAACCTCAGTCTTTCAGCTTGACCACTTCACCCTTCAACGCGACGCCTGCAACCACGGCGCCCGCGCCGCACGTGAACTCGGTGGCGCTCTCGCGCTCCACGTTCTCATAGTTGCTCTTGATATTGATGACCGCGTTGCCGCCTTCCTTGCGTGCGCGCTCCTGCAACTCCCTCACAGCCGAAAGGAACACGTGCTGGCACGCGTCCTCGTCGCTCTTGCCGAACGCGTTGGTCTTCTTGTTGGTCGCGAATTCGCCGAGCGATTTCAAAACCCGCGGATGCGCTTGTCCCGCGAAATACAGCGGTATGTCCTTGTCGACCTTGTCGGGTTCGCTAACCAGAGCGGGCGCGACAGGATAGATCCTGATCGTATTGCGCGCGAACGCTTGCGACGAGAAGAGCGCTGCAACGGTTGCCGCACAAATGAAAAGACGCTTCATGGTGGTCATGTTCCTGGTGGTTTGCTTATTCGACGTCCAGTTTCACGACGTCACCGCGCACGGCAAGCGTCGATCCGTTGTTGCTCGCGCCACAGACGAACTCCTTCGCTGACGTGGTCTGCGTGTGCTGAAAGCGCGTCGTGACGTTGATGACCGCATCGGCATGCTGCTCGCGTGCATAGTCGCGCAACTGGTCGAGCGCCTTGCCGAGCGCGATATTGCAGGTCGCTTCCTGACCGTCCATCGTGCGGGCCACGCGCACCGCCACTTCCTTGCTGCTGAACATCGTCTTGACGTTCGCGTGCTTCTGATCGCCGAAATACACCGCGACGTCGTTCGGCTTTTGCGTCTGCAGCGCGGCGGGCATCGGCAGCGAATGGATTTTCGTTGTGCAGCCGGCTTGCGTGATCAGCACGCCGGCCATCATCGGAGGACGATTTTTGTTTTCATAGTGCGGTTTCGTTTCTAGTTGTGGCTGGGATGCGCCCGTTATTCTCCGACGGACAACGGCTGAAACTTCTCGAACACGAGGCTCGCGGAACTGCCGCCGAAGCCGAACGACACCGACATCGCGCGCCCGATATGCGCCTCGCGTGTCTCGCGCACGAGCGGCATGCGCTCGGCAAGCGGTTCGAACGCGCTACGCTCTCCGGTTCCCGCGATGAACCCGTCGCGCATCATCAGCAACGTGTAGATCGCCTCGTGCGCGCCGCTCGCGCCGAGCGGATGCCCTGTCAGTCCTTTCGTCGACGAAAACGGCGGCACGTCCGCGCCGAACACCGACTGCAACGCGCGCAGTTCTTCCGCGTCGCCGAGCGGCGTCGAAGGCGCGTGCGTGTTGATGTAGCCGGGCAACGCGCCCGCTTCGTCGAGCGCCATGCGCATTGCACGCGCGATGCCGTCCGCATGCGGCGACACCATGCCCGCGCCATCCGTGCTTTGCCCGAAACCCGTGAGTTCCGCGTAGATGCGCGCGCCGCGTGCGAGCGCATGATCGAGCGCTTCGAGCACCAGCACGCCCGCACCCGAACCGATCACGAAGCCGTCGCGGGCGATGTCGTAAGGGCGCGAGGCTTGCCACGGCGTGTCGTTGAAGCCGCGCGACAACGCGTGCATCGCGTCGAACATCAGCGTCATGTTGTCGTGCAGCGCTTCGCTGCCGCCCGCGAGCACGATCTGCTGGCGTCCCGTCTGAATCAGTTGCATCGCCTGCCCGATGGCGAGCGCGGATGTCGTGCATGCCGACGAAGGCGAATACGCGACGCCCTCGATGCCGAACGCCTGCGCGACATTCGCGGACGCGGTGCTGCTCATCGCCTTGGGGACCGTGTAAGGCGGCGTTCTTTCGATGCCGCGCGTCACTGCGATGCCCATCGCCGCGTCGTATTCGGCCATCGCGCCGACGCCCGAGCCGATCACCGCACCGGCTTTCGGCGAGCGCAGCATGTCGTCGCCGAGGCGCGCATCCTCAATGGCCTTGCGTGCAGCGTGACACGCAAAGCGCGCGGTCTCGCCCATGAAGCGTTCCAGCTTGCGATCGAAGGGCGGCTCATTCATCACCGACGCCACCGCCGCCACCTGCGAACCGAATCCGCGCTCGCGCCACGCGTCGATGCGCGTCAGGCCCGAGCGCCCCGCCTTCAACGCGGCGCTCACTGTATCGAGCGTATTGCCGAGACACGAAACGATGCCCATGCCCGTGACGACGACGCGCTGCATGCCTTGCGCCTTGATCATCGAACGCGCCGGAAGATGAGCGACGTATTGATGCCGCCGAACGCGAAGTTGTTGCTCACCACGTATTCGGCGTCGATCGCGCGCGCCTCGCCCGTGATGTAATCGAGCGGCGCACACGCGGCGTCGACTTCGGTGAGATTGAGCGTCGGCGCGTACCAGTTGCGCTTCATCATCTCGATGGTCCACCACGCTTCGAGTGCGCCGCATGCGCCGAGCGTGTGTCCGACGTAGCTCTTCAGCGAGCTGATCGGCACGCGCTCGCCGAACGTCTGCGCGGTTGCGTGACTCTCCGCGATGTCGCCGCGATCCGTCGACGTGCCGTGCGCGTTCACATAGGCAATGGCTTGCGGATCGAGCCGCGCGTCGTGCAACGCGAGGTGCATCGCGCGCGCCATCGTGCTCGCGGTCGGCTGCGTCATGTGCGCGCCGTCCGAGTTGCAGCCGAATCCGGCGATCTCCGCGTGGATCGTCGCGCCGCGCGCCACGGCGTGCTCGTACTCCTCGAGGACCAGCGTCGCCGCCCCTTCGCCGACGACGAGACCATCGCGCCTGGCATCGAACGGGCGCGGCGTGAGACCCGGCTCGTCGTTGCGCGTGCTCGTCGCATAGAGCGTGTCGAATACAGCGACGGCCGGACCCGACAACTCTTCGGCGCCGCCCGCGAGCATCATCGTCTGCTTGCCCGACGCGATGGCTTCATACGCGAAACCGATCGCCTGACTGCCCGACGCGCACGCGGACGACGTCGGCAGGATGCGGCCCTTCAGGTCCCAGAAAAGGCCGACGTTCACCGCCGTCGTGTGCGGCATCATCTGCACGTAGCTGTTTGATGTGACATCGACCATCGAACCGGTTCGAAGCATCGTGCCGAACGCGCGGATCGGCTCGACCGAGCCGGACGACGATCCATACGCGACTCCCATGCGTCCGTCGCTGATGGACGTGTCTCCCGTCAAGCCCGCGTCCGCCAGCGCCAGTTCGCTCGCGCGCACCGCGTACATCGACACCATGCCCATCGACCGTGTCTTCTTGCGCGGCCACTCGGAGGGCTGCTCGAAGGCGGGCAGCGGACACGCGAGGCGCGTATGAAGCCCTGCGAAGAAGTCCCATTCCGGCATGCGGCGCACCGCGTTGCGGCCGCTCCGGAGCGCGGCTTCGATATCATGCCAGCAATTGCCGAGCGCCGTGACGCCGCCCATGCCAGTAACGACAACGCGCTTCATCAGATCATCCCGCCGTTCACGCCGATCACCTGGCGCGTCACATACGAAGCCGCATCCGACATGAGGAAGCTGACGACGGCGGCCACTTCGCCCGGCTGGCCGACGCGATTCATCGGCACCGTCTTCAGCGCATGATCGACGGAAACGTCGTCGAGCATGCCCGTTTCGATCAGTCCCGGCGCCACGCAGTTCGCCGTGATGTTGCGCGATGCGAGTTCGACGGCGAGCGCCTTTGTCGCGCCGATCAAGCCGGCTTTCGCCGCGCTGTAGTTCACCTGTCCGCGATTGCCGATCACGCCCGAGACCGACGCGATCGTCACGATGCGGCCGCCCTGCTTCGCGCGCACCATCGGCATGGTCAGCGGATGAATCACGTTGTAGAACGCGTCGAGACCCGTTTCGATCACGATGTCCCAGTCGTCGTCGGTCAATGCGGGAAACGCGGCATCGCGCGTCACGCCCGCGCTGCACACGATGCCGTAATACGCGCCGTGCGTGGCGACATCGGCTTCGAGCGCCTCACGGCACGCCGCGCGGTCGCGCACGTCGAATTGCACGACGCGCGCCGAGCCGCCCTGCACGGCGATGCCCGCCGTCACCGCTTCGGCTTCGGCGCGTCCGGTGCGGCAATGCACGGTGACCGCGAAGCCGTCGGCGGCCAGTTGATACGCAATCGCCCGGCCAATGCCGCGGCTTGCGCCAGTTACGAGGACTCGCCGGCTCATGAACTGATGCTCCCTTCGATGAAAGTCTGAAAATCGCGTGGCTGAAAGACCTTGATGACGGCCTGCGCGTAACGCTCGCCGTCGTGCTCGATCGTGCATTCGTACGCGCCGTGGCCCTCTTCGCTGCGCAGCACTTCTTCCACGCGGATGGTGAGCCGCGCATCGCGCGCAAACGTGCTGACATCGGCCATATAGCTGCGCGTGCCGAGCAGCACGCCGGGACGCGCATGGCCGCCGGCGCGCATCGCGAGCAGCGCGACGTGCGCGGCCACGGCCTGCGCCATCAGCTCGATGCCGATCCACGCGGGCATCGCGCCGTGTTCGTCGGCATACCACGCGTCGGCGCGCACGGTCGCAAGCGCGGTGAGCGCAACGTCGCTGCACGCGGCCACTTCGTCCACGAGCAGCATCGTGCCGCGATGAGGAATGATCGTTTCGATCGGCGCAAACGCGCCGCCGTGTTCGTCGATGTAAGTGTGTCCGGTCATCGTGCGTCAACCCGCGAGGATGAGGCTGACATTGCTGCCGCCAAACGCGAAAGAATTGCTCATGACGTAGCGCTGTGACGCTTCCTGCGAGAGATGACGTTCTTCCTGAACGAGATCGAGCGCGGGCAGGCCGGGGTCAGCTACGCCATCCCATTGATGCAGCGGCAAAGGAAAACGCGCTCGCGTGAGCGTCAGCCATGCGAAGCCGACTTCCGTCGCACCGGCCGCGCCGAGCAGATGCCCCGTCAACGGCTTCGTGCCGCTCGCCGGCACGACTTGCGGAAAGACCCGCGCCATCAGATGCGATTCCATCTCGTCGTTCTTGCGCGTGGCCGTCGCGTGCAGGTTCACGTAGCCGATGCCGGCGGGCGTGACGCCTGCATCCGCGAGCGCGGCGCGCAGCGCCAGTTCGCCGCCGACGCCTTGCGGGTCCGGCGCGGACACGTGATGCGCGTCGCTCGATTCACCCGCGCCCGCGAGACGCACTGCGCCTTCGTCGCGTGTCATCAGGAACACTGCCGCGCCTTCGCCGATGTTGATGCCGTTGCGATTGCGGCTCATCGGATTGGTGCGCGACGGACTCGTCGATTCGAGCGACGCGAAGCCCTGCAACGTGAGCTCGCACAACGTATCGACGCCGCCGACGACGATCGCATCGCACAGCCCGAGTTGCAGCAGCCGCCGGGCCGCGACGAACGCCTTCGCGCTCGACGTGCATGCCGTCGAGATAGTGAACGCCGGACCTTGCAGGTTCATCGCGGCGGCTGCGAACGGCGCGGCCGTGCCGATCTCCATCTGGCGATAGTCGAAACGCTCCGGCAGGCAGCCCGCCTCGGCGCGGTGCAGAAACGCCTCTTCCGCTGCGCCGATACCCGACGTGCTCGTGCCCAGCACCACGCCGATGCGCGCCGAGCCGAAACGCTCGCGCGCCGCTTCGATGTCGGGGCGAATCTGTTCGAGCGCGGCGAGCAGCAGCCGGTTGTTGCGGCAATCGAAGCGCGCAACGGATGCGGGCGGCGCGATGTCGAGCGGCGCGAGCACGCGGCCGACGAACGCATCGCCACGGCGCGTGCGCATCGGCCCCATGCCCGGCGACTGCGCCGCAGCGAGCGCGGATGCAATCGAATCGACGTCGCCGCCGAGCGCATTGACCATGCCGAGCGCATGCAGATAAACGGATGGCAGCGTCACGCTTCATTTCTCCTATCGGGCGGCATGCTCATCGGCGCGAGCAGCACCGCGACCAGGATGCCGAGCGCGAGCGTCGCGCCGAAGCTCTTCAAGGCGGGCATCGCGCTCATGCCGAGCAAGCCGAACGACGGCAGCGTCGTCGCCGCGGACAACAGCACACCCGCCCACACCGCGCCGAGATCGGCGTCGCTGCGCAGGCATCCTTCGCGCAGGAACACCGCGTAGTTCGCGCCCACGCCCAGCACGAGCATCAGGGCGAGGCAGTTGAACAGATTGAACGGCACGCGTGCATAGCCGAATGCGGCAATCGTCACGCCGACGGCGAGCAGCACGGGCAGCGTCGTCGCGATGCCGCCGCGCAGCCGGTAGCGCGCCATCAGCAGGACGAGCACGAACAGCAGCGCGACGCCGAGCCAGAGGCCGCTATCGACGCGATACGCGCCAAAGAGCTTCGACACGCTCGCGGCCTTGTCGACGAAAACGACGCCGTCGATCGAGCGCGCCGTTTCGACGAGCGCGGATTCGTTCTGCGGCGTCACGCGGCGCGGCATGACGATGGTCGCGTAACCGCGTTGGCCAGCCGCATCGAATGCGCCGAGCCACAGATGCCTGTACGGCTGCGACCACGGCGCGGCGAGCCAGCGCCCGATCGTCAGCGGTTGCGCACTGTCCTTGCCGAACGAGGCGATCCAGGCATCGGCGATTTCGTCGCGAAAGCCCGCACGCGAGAGCGTTGCACGCAAGGCGGCCGGGTCGGCGAACACGTGTTGCGCGAGCAACGCGCGAGCTTGCGCCTGACGCTGCGCCGAGGGCACGAATTGCACGACCGAGCGCCAGCCATCGACCGACCGATCGCCCGTCAATGCGTCGAGCCTTGCGCCGAGCGCTTCGGCGCGCTGGAGCACGGCTTCTTCGGACGCGCCCCGGACCACGAAGAACTGCGCGGTGTCGTCGACGCCGACGGCCGCGCGGACCTCGTTTTCCTGCGCGACGAGCACGGGATCGCGCTGGATCAGCAGATGGATGTCGTCGTCGCTCGTGAGACGCAGCCAGCCCGGCAGCGCGACCGCGACGAGCGCCGCCGCGACGAGCCATGCGCGCTTTCCGCCGATCACGCCGCGCCAGCGTGCGAGCAGCGTCGCGGCGGATGCGAAAAGACGCCGGCGCCCGGCTTTCGGCGGCTTCACGAGCAGCGCGGGCAGCAGCGACATCACGGACGCGAACGCGACGCCGATGCCCGCCATCGCGAAGCACGCAATCTGCTTGAGCGCGGGAAACGGGACCCACGCGAGAATGGCGTATCCGAGCAGGCTCGTGGCAAGGGCCACGCCCAACGCGGGCCGCACCGACCGCGCGCCGCTTTGCGCATTCCAGCCGCGCTGCGCGCCGAGATAGACGACGAAGTATTGAATCGAATAATCGACCGCCTCGCCCATCAGACTCGCGCCGAACACGAGCGTCAGCAGATGCAGCTTGCCGAAGACGAGCATCGTGAAGGCCAGCGCGCACACGATGCCGAGCGTCGTCGATAAGAAGCCGAGCAGCAGAAGCCGCGGCGAACGGAACACCCAGAGCATCAGCAGCGCGATGCCGCACGCCGACACGACGCCGATCAGATGCACCTCGCGTTCCGACGCGCTGCGCGCCGCCTGCGCATAAAACACCGCGCCAGCGCGCGCAACCGTGGCGTCGGGCCACGCCGCTTTCACCGACGCTTCGGTCTGCGCCGCCGCCGACAGCACCGCCCGCTGCGTCCGCGACTCGTACGCGGAGCCATTCAGCGTGGTAACGACGAGCACGCTGGTCATGTCGCCCCGATGCGCGACGAGCAAGTTGTCTTCGAGATCGAGTCCCGACGTGCCGAGCGGCAACTCCGACAACCAGTGTTCGAGCCAGCCGAAGGGATCGTCCGCGAGTTGCGTCGCGAGCGGCCCGCGCACCGGGTTATAGATGCGCTGCATCAGCGCATCGCCGAGCGCCGGCGCACCGTTCGCCGCGTGGGCGACGGCGTCGCGGTCATCGCGGGTCAGCAGCTCGAAGCGATAAGGCGCATACAGCGCGCCGATCTGCGCGAGGTCGAATGGCGGCAGTTCCACCGTCACCGATGCAAACGCGCCGCTGGTTCGCAGTGCGACGCCGAAGCGTTTCGCGGCGGCCTTCGCGTGGGTCGCGTCGCGGCTCGACACGAGAAACACGGTGCGGTCGCCGAGCGCATTCGCCAGCCGATCGACGGCTTTTTCGGCGACCGGATCGGCTTCCGTCGCGGGAAGCAGCGCGAGCAGATTTGTCTCCAGCGGCGACGGCCCTTTGAAGCGATAGACGCAATACAGCGCGGCGACGAGCGCGAGCACGAGCCACGCGGCGCGTATCGCGAGAAGTGCCGCGCGGCTGCGCTGCCGTTCCTTCAGCATTACGGCGCTCCCAGCAAGCCGCGCTCGGCGGCCGGCACGTCGTCGAGCGCTTCGCTCTGCGTGAAGTCGATCTGCGTGACATCGCCGTTCGCAAGCTCGATGCGCAAGCTCTGCAAGAACGCGCCGCCCTTCATGTGCAGCCCTTTGATGGACTGCGCGAGTTGCGGCTGATTCGGCTTCAGCAACAGCGCCCATTGCGATGGCGAGCCTTGCGCGTCGACATCGAATTGAGAGTAAAGCGCCGACAGGTCGCCGCCGAGCATCGCGCGCATCATCTTCGATACCTGCGCGACGCCGCGCACGCCTTGCACGCCTTGCACGCTTTTCGTGCCGATGCGCTTGCCGTTGGCATCGACTTCCGCGACGCCTGCGTCGGTGATGACGAATGTTGCCTTGTACGGCGTCAGCACGCGCCAGATCACGCCGCGCTCGCGATAGAACACGAAAGCGCCCGTGCTGACCAGCGGTTGCTTCATGGCCGCAAGCGTCTGCGTCTGCGTGAACTGCGCGTGCACGCCCTTGACCTGCCCGAGCCGCGACGTCACTTGCGAGACGAGCGCCGCGTCGCCGCCAGCGTTCTGCGCGGGCGTGGCCGCATGAAGCCAGCCGGCATTCGCCGTCAGCAGCAACGCGACGAGCGCCGTGCTCGCGCAGCGAAGTTTCATCGTTGCGACCATACGCGCTCCAGTTTTTCGAACACGACGGGCGGCGACACGAATTGCAGTTCCTCGGTGGCTGCATCGACGGCAACCTGGATCGTATAGCCCTTGGTCAGACGATTTCCGCTTACGCAATCGACGAGTTGATAACCGACCTTCAGGCGGTTTTCGTATTCGAGCAGTTCCGCGCGGACGTCGATACGTTGCCCGTAACGCGCGGGACGCACATATTTCAGATGCGCCTCGACGATCGGCCACACATAGCCCGACGCGCGCATCTCGCCGTAGTCGTAGTCGAATGCGCGCAGCAGCGCCGCGCGCCCCGCCTCGAAATATTTCAGGTAGTTGCCATGCCAGCACACGTTCATCGCATCGACGTCGTGAAACGGCACTTCGACGATCGCGCTCGCCGTCAGCGTCTTGTTGTGCTTCAGTTCAGCCATGACGCGAGTTTTCAGTGAGATCGGATACGGACACCGGCGCGGCGCTGCCCGCACGCGCCCAGAAATCGAAGAAGTTGAACCATTGATACGGCGCCTTGCGGCAGTAGTGTTCGAGACGCGACGCATAGCGCTGCGCCCACGCCGCGATGTGTTGAGCGCGTTCCCGGCGCGGCAGCGCGATGCGTTCGGCAAATTGTTCGAAGTACAAACGATATGAGCCCCCGCGCTCCCTGAGGCAGAAGAACAGATACACTGGGCAACCGAGCGCGTGGGCAAGCACATACGGGCCTTGCGCAAACGGCGCGGTCGCGCCGAGAAAGCGCGCATCCGTCGTGCGGCCGGACTCGTGCGCCGGCACGCGGTCGCCGACGATCACGAGCAGCTCGCCCGCGTCGATGCGCGCCTGCATCATCATCGACGTGTCCGGGCCGAAGTCGCTCACGTGAATCAGATGCTTCGCGAAGTCGCCATTCGCGGACGACAGCACGCTGTTGAAGCGCTTCGCGTGCTCCGTGTAGACGATCGCCGTGACCTTCGCGCGGCCGTTGCGCGCCGCGAGCGCCCGCGTCATTTCCAGGTTGCCGAGATGCGCGCCGATCACGAGCGCGCCACGGCCGCTCGCGACGAGCGCTTCGAACGGCGCGGGATCGTCGAATACGGCTTCCCGATCGCCGATTCTCCCCGACCACGCCGCGAGCTTGTCGAGCCCGGACTGCGCGAAAGCGAGCATCTGGCGATACGCCGAACGCCAGCCCGGCTGCGGCGTGCGCTCGCCGGGCGCGGCCTGCGAGAGTTGCGCGAAATACCGGTGCGAAGCCGCACGTGCAGTGCGTCCCGTCAGCAGGAAATAGCCGACGACGGGATGCAGCCAAAGCCCCGTGAAACGCATGCCGAACAGGCGGCAACTGAGCGCGAGCAGGCCCATGCCGAGGCGGCTTCCCCGCTCCGCGACGCGCCACCAGCCGGGGCCACCATGCGTGACCTGTTCAGAGGCCGCCGTTCTGCGCGGCATCAGCTTGTGCGCGATGAGCATCGGCGAGCGCAGCACCATGCCGCACACGAGCCGCGTATGGCTCGCGCTGATGCGAACGTTGTCCCATAGCACGTCGAAGTGCGACACGCCGTCCGTCGCGTAGACGACGCGCGTCGGGATCGAGCGGAACGCAAGGCGCCGCCAGTGCAGCCGCACGAGGATCTCGATGTCGAAGTCCATGCGCGTGCCGAGTTGCACGCTGTCGATCAGCGCGCAGGCGGCATCGAGCGGATAGAGGCGAAAGCCGCACATCGAATCGCGGATCGTCAACGACAGCGTTTCGATCCACACCCACACGTGCGTCAGGTAGCGCCCATAGAGACGCGACTTCGGCACGCTTTCGTCGTAGACCGGGCGGCCGAGGATGACCGCGCCCGGCTCGGCGCGCGCCGCGTCGAGAAAGAGCGGCACGTCGTTCGCGTCGTGCTGTCCGTCGGCGTCGATCTGCAACGCGTGCGTGAAGCCCGCGCGTCGTGCCGCGCGCAGGCCCGCCATCACCGCGGCGCCCTTGCCGCCGTTCACCGGCAGACGCAAGAGCGTCATCTGCCCGTGATAGCGGCGGGCGAGTTCGGCGAGGACGGCTTGCGTCGCGACGTCGCTGCCATCGTCGACGACGAAGATCGGCAGGCCATGAACGCTCAGGCGCGCCACGGTGCCGCCAATCGCGTCCTTGTGGTTGTAGATCGGAATGACGATGCACGTCGCGATGTCCGCACCGCTCATGCGCGCTCCCGATAAACGATCGCGCCCGACGCGCAGTCGCGTCCGTTGATCCGATAAGCGAATTGCACGCGGCGCCGCGCGGCATCGTGCGCGAGCCGCAATTCGAGCACCGCGCCGGGCGGCACGGGCGCCATGAACTTGAGTCGATCGACGCTTTCGATTGCGCGCGCCGCCGCGACGTGTTCCGACGCGAGCCGGATCGCCCAGTCGACCTGCACGACGCCGGGCAGGATGGGCAAGCCCGGAAAGTGGCCGGCGAAATGATCGAGCGCGGGCGGCACGCGCAACTCATAGCGCAAGTTCTCGCCGTCCCGCGATTCCGACAGCAACTCGAAGCCTTCAGCGCGCGGACCGAACGCCGCCGCGACGGCCGCAACCGGCAGCTTGCCGCGCGCATCGAACGGCAGCGCGATGCGAAAGCGCCAGTGACGCGGCAACAGCACGACGTCGAAGTAGGCGGCGACATGACGGCGCAAGCTCTTTGCGAGCGCCACGCGGCCGATGTCGTCGAGCGCCGCGCGGCCTTCGTCGGAGATCGCGACGACCGCGCCGACACGCTCGCGCGTCGCGCCCGCGAGCGGCACGACGCTCGCTTGCGCCACCTACGGATGCAGCGCGAGACGCGCTTCGAGTTCCGGCAGCGACACGCGCTTGCCGTCGAGTTTGACGACGCGGTCGAGGCGGCCCTGCAGCCGGAAGCGGCCGTCGTCGTCGAAGACGATCGCATCGTCCGTGCGATGCCAGCCGTCGTGGTCCAGATGCGGCGAGCGCACTTCGAGCGCCCCGTCGCCGGCACGCCGCACGTCCACGCCGCTGACCGGACGCCACGCGGCCGTTTCGTTCTGCCTGCGCCACGCGATGCCGCCCGTCTCGGTGCTGCCGAAAATCTCGACGGGTGCGTCGCCGAGGACCGCCGCGTAGTCGCGGGCCGTGTCCTCCGCAAGCGGTCCGCCCGACGAAAAGAATGCACGCGGCGCGGGCGTGAGCGAAGCAAAACCCGCCAGCGCGGTCCAGCGCATCAGTTGCGCGGGCGACGACACCATGGCGGTCGCGCCGCAACGTGCGATGCGCGCCTGAACCTGCTGCGGTTCCACGCAGACGGCGCGGTCGAATGCGCGTCCCGCCGCGAGCGGCCACAGCACGCGAAACAGCAGGCCGTAGATATGGCGATGCGGCACGCTCGCGAGCATGGTCGCGTCGCCGATCAGCGCGCCCCAGTCGCGTTCGAGCGTGCGCACTTCGGCGTCGAACTGGGCGAGCGTCTTGTGAATCGGCTTCGGCACGCCGCTGCTGCCCGATGTGTAGAGCGTGAGCGGCGCGTGCGGGTCGATATTCAGGGTGAGCGCGCCGGGCGCGTGGGCGCCGGCTGCCGCGGCGATTTCGGCATCGGTGAGGACGGCGTCGTAGGCGTCGGCGAGATCGGCCAGATAACCGGGCGCGGAACTCGCGGGAATCACCGGCGTCTTGCCGCACGCAAAGAGCGCGAAAAGCGCGCAGGCGAAATCGAAGGAATCGTCGATGCACAGCGCATAGCGGCGCGCCGTGCCTTCGTGCAAGTGCAACGCGAGCGACGCCACGCGTGCGCGAAACGCGGCATGCGTGAGGATCGCGTCCGCGCCGTCCCCCGCTCCATCGCGGCAGACGGGCGTGTGCGGATCGCGCCGCGCGCAAAGCAGTTCGTGCAGCGCGATCATGACGCCCCCAGCCGCCGCGCGCGCGGCAGAATCACGAGATAGCGCCACGCGATCTCACCCGCGAGCAGCAGGCCGATCAGACCATACGCGATCGCGCCGTTATAGAGCGACCACGCCTCGCGCGACCAGTACAGCGCGGTATAGAGCGAGAACAGACCGTTCGCGGCGAAGAACGCGCACCAGATCTGCGTGACGCGGCGCGTGTGGCGCACGGCCGGCTCGCTCAGATCGGGCGTTCGGATGCGCGCAAATTTTTCGATCATCGACGGACCGCGTACCAACGTCGAACCAAATGCAATCAGCAGGCCGAGATTCACGAGAGACGGATAGAGATGGAGCAGGCGCTCGCTATCGGTCCACACGATCGCAGCCGATGCCGCGCTCAACATGAGCCCGACCGCCCAGTCGACGACCGTGAGCGTGCGCAGCGACGCACCGACGACGCCCGTGCCCGCGCAGCGCTGCAGCCAGATCAGCGCGAACAGCAGGCAGCCGATATAGCGTGGCGCGTTCCAGAACCAGCCGCACAGAATGACGGCCGGATACGCGAGCTTGAACGCGACGTTGAGCGCGAAGCCGATCCAGCTTCGATGCGCGCCGTCGCGGGTTGGGGCGGTCCGTGGCTGCATCAGTCCTGTGCTGCCAGCAGCGACTCGACAGCGGCGATCACGTCGCCGACCGTGCGCACCGATTTGAATTCCTCGGGCTTGATACGGCGGCCCGTCATTTCCTGCAGCTTGATCGCGAGATCGACGGCATCGATGCTGTCCAGATCGAGTTCTTCGAACAGATGCGCTTGCGGCGTCACGCGCTCAGGTGCGATGCCGAAGTTCTCTTTGAAAATCGCGCGGATGCGCTCAAGGATTTCGATGTCGGTCACGGTCATTCCCCCTTCGTTGCAGTGTCGCCCGATGCCCGCGCGCCCTCGCGCTGGGCCGCGACCAGTTCGGCGAGCGTGTTGATCGAGCGGAAGTGCTCGCGCGTGCGCTCGTCGTTGGCGGCGATCGTCAGTTGATAGTGTTTGCGCAGCACGATGCCGATTTCGAGCGCGTCGATGGAGTCGAGCCCGACGCCATCGGTGGAAAAGAGCGGCGCATCGTCGTCGATGTCGGCGGGTGTCAGATCTTCGAGATCGAGTGCTTCGATCAGAAGCTGTTTGATTTCAAGCTTTAAAGAATCCATGGTCGATCAGATGCTCGGTAATGTGGGCTTGCAGCGCGTTGGTCACAGTGCGCGCGGCGAGCGCGGGCGGTTCGTCGCGATCGGCGAGCGCGTCGGCTCCGACCGGGTCGAGCACGTTCACGCGCATATGGAAAGGGCGCTCGGGCACGTCGTGCCAGCGCATGTTTTTCGTGAAGGCGGGCGGGTCGCAGTCCATCAGGACGGGCAGAATCGGCGCACCGGACTGCAGCGCCATATGCGCGAAACCACGCGAAAACGCATGCAGGCGACTGCGCCCCGGACTGCGCGTGCCTTCGGGAAAAATGATCATCGTGTAGCCGCGAGCGAGTTGCCGCGCGCCCGCTTCCACGAGTTCGACGGGATCGGCGTTGCTCACGTAATTCGCCGCCCGCATCACGCCCCAAAAGAACGGATTGCTCCAGTGCGCGCTTTTTACGACGCAGCATGCGCGCGGCGTGAGCGACAGCAGCACCATGACGTCGAGCCAGGTCGGGTGATTGGCGACCACGATGGCGGCGCGCTGCGCCTTGCGATTGAGCGCATCCGCTCCGCGCACGTCGAGCTTCATCACGCGCACGCCGATCAGCACGGCGACGAGCGCGCGAAAGAACGCGTGAATAATCGCGGCGATGATGCGCTGCTTCGACGCGCGATGCGGCCACACACAGGCAAGCGGAAACACGATCAGCGAAAAGCCGAGTCCGCAGACGCCGAAGGCGGAGAACGCAAGGGCCGTCGCGACGAGGCGCCAATAATGGTCAAGCGCCTTCATGCCACTTCCATTGCCATGTCGAATTCGGGCCGCGCCATTGAACCGGCGCTTTTGCGTCGAGGCACCGGCGGACTGCTTCGCTCTGTGTGGCGAACCGGGCGCGCGTGGCGTCGCCGGCTTCGAACGGGGCGCTGGCTGCGTCGTCGCCGAACGCCGTGCGCGCGCATTCGAGGCGTCCCGTTTGCGCGGATGCATCAAGCAGGATGGCCAGCGCGCCGCCCTCCACTTCGTCTTCTATCGTTCCGTATGCGGGATCGGCGGGTTCGTCGGCGTAGACGAGCAGGACGGGCGACGAGGCATCCGTCGCATACTGCGCATGCGCTTCGAGCAGCGCATAGCCGAGCGTCTGCGCTCCCGCCGACACGGCGCTCGCCGGCGCACGGTCGCCTCGCGCGATGCCGAAAACGCCGGTCATCGCGTTGAGCACGGACAGGCTGAAGGATGTCGGCGAGACGGGTTCGCCTGCGCTGATATCGCACAGGATGCCGGTGGTGCGCCGCAGTTCGCCATGACGCGACGCGAACACGACACGCACGGCGGGCAGCGTCGCCGCGCAGTCGTACGCGACCTTGAGCGCGGCTCGCGATAGCGCGCTGAGCCGGCGCCGCGCCATCGGCTCGACGAAGCTGACGTCGGGTGCTACGGATGCGGCGGCAGGCCAGGAAGACCAGCGCGCAACCGGAATGGTCCAGTGCAGATCGGGCATATCGGTGTTCGCGCTCGGAAAACGATCAGCATCTGGGAAGAACAACCGGCGACAGCGCGTTGCCTGGTTCGACGGTGGCCACCCCATTAGCTCCTTAACAGGTAATTGACCCGTCGAATTAACGGCACGGCGCAGCGATTATTTAGCCTGTTGACGCGAAAATTCGACGGAGATGCGCACGATTCGGTTAGAAACGGGGTGCGAATGATACCGATGTTACGGCCGATTGCAGTAGCAAAAATTGAGCACTTTTTGCGGCTCCGTCTCATCGACGCGACGCACACGCAGTAGGACTTGCAGCGCGTGCACGAGGTATGTCTTTCGAGACGCCGGACCGACGCGCATCCAGCGGTTTGTGCAACATTCCCACACGGGCCGGGTCATCAACGTCTGGCGCGCGTGATATCGTTCGCCGCTTGACTAAAGTTAAAACGTCTGCCATTCGGGCCTTGACCGAAGTGGCGCAGACTGCATGCAAGATGAGGCAAATCATTTCTCGGCTGCGCGCCGAAGCACCGAGACGCTGGCCGCGCACAGGCTGGCCGCCGATGGTCATCGCGACCTTCGCCTGGCACGGCGTGGCCCTATGCGGATGGCTGCTGCGACCTTCAGCGTGGATAGCGTGGCTGGCGAGCGTCGCGGTCAGTCACATCGTCGTGGTGTCGATCGGGCTGTGGCCGCGCTCGAAGCTTCTCGGGCCGAACTGGACCCGCCTGCCCGACACGCCGTCCAACGCCGATGCCGTCGCGCTCACGATCGACGACGGCCCCGATCCAGTCGTCACGCCGAAAGTCCTGGACATTCTGGACCGGCATCGCGTGCGCGCGACGTTCTTTTGCATCGGAACGCGCGCCGCCGAGCATCCGGCGCTGGTTCGCGAGATCGTCGCGCGAGGTCACGCCGTCGAGAATCACACGCATCGTCACGTGCACACGTTCTCGGTGACGTTGCCGCTCCGGCTCGCGAAGGAAATCGACTCCGCTCAACACGCACTCGAAACGCTGACAGGCGAACGGCCCATGTTTTTTCGTGCGCCCGCCGGGTTACGCAATCTCTTCTTGGAGCCGGTTCTGCACCGGCTGGACCTTCGGCTGGCGGCGTGGACGCGGCGCGGTTTCGACACGCGCGAGGGTGACGCCGATCGCATTCTCGAGCGGCTCACGGACGGACTCGCCGCGCGGGATATTCTGCTTGTCCACGACGCGGGCGCGGCGTTGACATCGACCGGCGATCCGGTCGTGCTGGCGGTATTGCCGCGGCTGATCGATATCGTTCGGTCGTCGGGATTGCGATTCGTCACATTGCGTGATGCGCGGGCATCGCTTTCGCGTTGACGGAAGCTCGATGCGAATGGGCGATTCGCCGTCGCAAGACATCGCGAAGGTGCGCGAAGTTTTTACGGCGCAGCGAACGGGGTATTGAAGGAGGACTGGAAGGCGTGTGGGATACACGAGATGCAAACGCCTGACATGCGCCGCATCGGCTCGAACGCGTAATCGCCTTCGGCGCAACTGGGGGATATCGCGCCTCTTGTGTCTCACCGAGAGCACCTGAGAGATGCCTGGCGGAAGGCAGCAGGAGTCGAACCTACCTGGGAGTGTCTGACACCCCCAACTGGGTTTGAAGCCCAGCCGCACCACCGGATACGAATGCCTTCCTCGAGCGCAAATTGAGATGAACAGCGCGAGCGCCCGATTATAACGGCGTAACGCCTATCGCACGCACCGGCGTCAACTGGCATCTTCCCCTGTGTGGTCGTCTCGCGGCTGCCGGCGGCGAAGCAGGCGGTACGCGAAGAACAGCAACGCCAGCACGACCAGCAGGTCGATCATCGTCGCGCCATGCGTCTGCAACTCCACCAGCGCGACATGCAATTGCCGCTGAAACAGCGCACCGCCCAGCAGCCAGAACCCCGCCCACACGACGATGCCCGCCGCGTCCCACATAAAGAACACGGACGCGGCGATGTGCGTCGTGCCCATCAGGGGCGGCGTGACGAGCCCGAGCCCCGGCACGAACTTCGATACCGCGACGATCGGCGCGCCATACCGCTCGAACAGATCGCTCGCCGAGCGCATGCCCGTGTCGAACGCATAGGACCGGCGCGACAACGCTGCAATCAGCCGCCGTCCATAGAGACGCCCTGCCGAAAACCACACGGCATCGCCGGCCAAAGCGCCGCTCGCCGCCGCCAGCAGCACGTGCCAGAACGATAGCCGCCCGCTCGCGATCGCCGATCCCGCCAGCACGAGCAGCGGCGCGGACGGCAACGGCACGCCAAGCCGCGTCAGCAGCACGTTGCCGAACACCGCAGCCGCGCCCCACTGCGTAGTCGCCGATGGCGGAATCTGGATCAAACGGCGCCTCCGCCTTCCATGCCTGCCTTCATTTCGGCCCCGACTCGACCAGCATCACCGGCACGCTGCCGCACCCCGCACTCGATGCAATTTCGATGCCGCGCCACGGCGACCCGTCGCCATGATCCAAGGCCATCGGATCGATGCGCCGGTCCGGGCGCAGCACGTTGAACGGCCACGACGGCCGCCGCAGCCGTTCGTGCACGACGGAGCCGAGCCAGATCGGCGTCGGCGCGGCGCCCGGATGCTCGCGCACCGCATAGGTCGTCGGCCAGAAGCGCAGCACGTCGCGTTGATCGGGTCCGCGCGGCGAGCGCGTGAAAACGAGCTTCGACGGCTCGCCGTTGTTCAGGCGCGGCAGCGCAGGCAGCGCGGTCGCCGGCGCATTCGGCGACACCACCGACATCACGCTTTGCATCGTCACGCCCGTGACTTCCTGCCAGCCGCGGCTCGCAAGCTGCGCGCGAATCTGCGCGGGCGTGGCGGCCCACTGCACGGTGATCGGTTCGCGCCGGTCGCCATCCAGACTCGACCGGTAACAGGAAAACCTGCGCCAGACCGTATCCATCCATTCGATCGGCGTAATGACGACCGTCGCGGGCGGCACGCTATGCGCTTCCGTCTCATCGCTCATTTGCAGGGCCACGCTCGCACACACCACCGTGAGCACCGCAAGCGGCATCAGCGGACGCGGCTTCGGCTTGCCCGGATTGCGCCAGACGGCGGTCAGCGCGATCAGAAACACCCAGATCGCGGCGAGCGCAGTGCTACCGAGCGCATCCGAGATGGTGAAGCGGCCGAAGTACAGCCCCGCGAGCGCCACGGCGGTGACGATTCCCGATGTCGCCGTCGCGACGAACACGCCCGTCAGCATGCCAACGCGCCGCAGCAGCAGGAACGCGAGAAAGCCGTAGATGACGACCGTCGCGGCAAGATGACTGCTCGGGAACGTACGGCCCGCAGGCGCGAAGGACATCGGCAACGGCTGATGCGTCGTGAAGCGGATCACGGCCACGAGCGCCTGCGAGAACACGACGGCCACGAGCCAGTACGCCACGGTGCGCCAGCGCCGCTCGAGAACCATCCACACGATGACCATCGCCGCGAGCGCGAGCAGCGTCGGCATGCTGCCGAGGGCGGCGGCGGCATCGAGAATGGTATCGGCCCATGTGGACCGGAATGATTGCAGCAGCCGGTAAATCGACGCATCGATCTGCACGAGCGACGATCCGCGCGTCACGTTCGTGAGCACATAGAAGAACAGCACCGCCGACGCGAGCAGCAACACGGATATGACGGCGATCAGCCCGCTCGCCGGATTGCCCGGATCGAGCGCGCGCGAGACGAGCCGCGCCGCCAGCCCGCGCTTTCGCTGCGACCACGTCAGCAGGCGCTCGCGCGAAGCGACCGTCCATTCTCTCGCATGAGAGACGACGACGCGAGCGAGATTGAAAACGAGCCACGCGGCAGCCGTCACGATCACGAGAATGACGACGAGCCGCACCGATACCGCGCCCGCCAGTTCGATCGACGCGCCGAACACGACGCCGGGCAGCACATGCAGCGGCGCCCAGATCAACGCGCTCACGACGTTGACCACGAAGAAGCGCGCGGGCGGCATGCCGGAGATGCCGGCGACGACCGGCACGACCGCGCGCATCGGTCCGACAAAGCGCGCGAGCACGACGCTCTTCGCGCCGTGGGCTTCGAAATACCGCTTGCCTGCGGCGAGCGCGCCCGGATGCCGACGGAACGGCCACATCTGCGCGAGCGTATCGGCGTAGCGCGCGCCGAACCAGAAACTCACGGCATCGCCGGCAATCGCGCCGAGTATCGCGCAGACCATTACCCAGCCGAGATTCAGCGCGCCCGCGCCGACCAGCGCACCGGCGACGAACATGGCGGTGCTGCCGGGGACGAAGGTGCCGACGAAAGCAAGGGATTCGAGAAAAGACGCGAGCAGGACCACGCCGAGCGACCACTCGGGATGCGCCGACATCAGATGCAGCAACTGGTAGTAAGCATGCTCCATCGTTCGCCTCGCCCGAGTGAACGGACCCGTGCAGCCGATTCAGACCGGCTCGTGCCAGCGGCTATCGGCGCGCAACAGGTGAAGGTCGCGGTGAAAGCGAGTGTAACCAACCCTGTCGAAGAACTCCAAAACCTGAATCGCGCGCTTGCGGCCGAGCCCGGTCGCATCGCGAAACTCGGCCGCGCCGATGGCGTGCACCACGCCGTCGCGCGAGCATGCGTTCTGCGCCGCGAGCCGCGCGAGTTCCGCAATGGCTGCGCGCGAATAAAACAGATCGCGCACGATCTGGAACAGGTCGCCGCGCCGCGCGAGCTTGCGCAACAGGCGGCGCATCGCGTCTTCGGCCGCGCCGTGCTCGCGGGCGAGATCGCGCATCCACGGCGGATCGAAACGCCCGCGCTCGATCGACGCCAGCACCGCGCCCGCCAGCGCCTCCTCGGCGGCGTCGAGCGCCACCGTATGCGACGGCACATGCAGCCACGGCCCACTGCGCGCGATCGCGCCGCTCGCCACGGCATCGTCGATGATCGCGCGCCACAACGCGTCGGGCGCGAGCGGCGCGGCCATGCGGCGAAGACGCGCGGCGTCGGGCCCCTGCTCGTCGGGGAAGCGTTCGTGGAACGCGGCGAGCGCATCGGTGAGACGCGCGGCAAGCGCGTTCCAGTGCGATGCGGAGATGAATATCGCCTCGTCATGCAGGGGCACGCGGCGCAAGCCATCAGGCAACGCAATCGCTTCCGCCGGCATTCCGCAGAGATGCTCGACGAGCGAGCGCGGAATGCCATACCGCGACTCGTGAAAGAGCGCATCGGCGCGGGCGCTGTCGAGCCACGCGGCGAGTCCATCGAGCCAGGCGCGGCGCTGCGGCGTGCGGCGCTTGCGCGCGGGCGCGAACGGATCGAGCACGCGCCCGCCGCCGACGGTCCGCGTCGCCTGCGCGTTTCGCACGATGAAGCGATCGCCCGGCAGCGCGCACACCGCCTGCTCGAAGACCAGTTGCACGCGCGCCGCCCGGCCCGCCGCGAGCGACTCGCCTTCGAGCAGCGCGACGTGCGCGACCCGGTGCGTCGTGCCGAGATGCACGTGCAGCGGCGCCCAATGCGTGAGCGTGATGCCGGCGTCGGCGAGCAGCGTCAGGTCGACATCGAGCCGCTCCGATGCCCGCGCGATCCGCGCATCGACGATCCAGTCGCCGCGCGCGAGCGCGTCCTTGTCGACGCCCGCGAGATTGAGCGCGCAGCGCTCGCCCGCCCGCCCCGCTTGCGCCGCACGGTTCTGCGCGTGGATGCTGCGCACGCGCACGGGCTCGCTGCCGTTCTCGCGCGGCGCGAGCGCGAGCACGTCGCCGACGTTTGCGCGCCCGGCGAACACCGTGCCCGTCGCGATGGTGCCCTGCCCCGACAGCGTGAATACGCGATCCACCGCGAGCCGGAAAAAGCCGTCGTCGCGGCGCATTGCCCCGTGAGCGGCGGCGTCGCGCAGATGCGCATCGAGCGCGGCGACGCCCGCATCGTTCGGGGCGGTGGCGCGGGTATCGAAAAACGGTGCGTCGTGAAGCGGCGTATCGGCGAGCAACCCGCGGATTTGCGCGTGCACGTCGCGCACGCGGGCCTCGTCGACGCGATCGGTCTTCGTCACCGCGACCGCGCCCCGCATCACGCCGAGCAGTTGCAGGATCGCGAGATGTTCGCGCGTCTGCGGCATCACGCCGTCGTCGGCGGCGATCACGAGCAGCGCGAAGTCGATGCCGCACGCGCCCGCCGCCATCGTATGCACGAGCTTTTCGTGGCCGGGCACGTCGATGAAGCCGAGCATGCCGCCGCCCGCAAGCGGCACATACGCATAGCCGAGTTCGATGGAAATGCCGCGCGCCTTCTCTTCCTTCAGCCGGTCGGTGTCGACGCCCGACAGCGCGCGCACGAGCGTGGTCTTGCCGTGATCGATGTGCCCTGCCGTCCCGACGATCATGCGCCCTCGCCTTGCAACTGCGCGATGAACGCGGCTTCGTCGGCTTCTTCGAGGCAACGCAGATCGAGCCACAACGCGCCATCCGCGATACGCCCGATCACCGGACGCGGCAGCGCGCGCAGCTTTCTCTCGATGCGGTTCAACTGCCCGCCCGCACGCTTGCCGCTCGCCAGCCTGACTGTCAGGCCGTAGCTCGGCAGCACGTCGACGGGCAACGCGCCGCTGCCGATCTGGCTGAACATCGGCTCGGTGGCGACGATGAAGGCATCGCCCGTCATGCGTTGCAGCGCGGGCCGGATGCGTTCGGCGGCGAGGCGCATGCAATCGGCGGCGCGCGTGAGCAGGCGCAAGGTCGTGAGGCGCGTTTGCAGCGTTTCCGGCGACCGGTACAGCCGCAGCACCGCTTCGAGCGCCGCGAGCGTCAGCTTGCCGACGCGCAGCGCGCGCTTGAGCGGATGCTTCTTGATCTTCGCAATCAGTTCCTTGCGCCCGACGATCAGACCCGCCTGTGGACCGCCGAGCAGCTTGTCGCCGCTGAAGGTGACGAGATCCGCACCCGCTTCGATGGTTTCGCGCACGGTCGCCTCGCGCGGCAAGCCCCATTGCGTGAGATCGACGAGCGTGCCGCTGCCGAGATCGACCGCGACGGCCACGCCGCGCTCCCGCGCGAGCGGCGCGAGTTCGGCGGTCGTGACTTCCCTGGTGAAGCCGCTCATTGCATAGTTGCTGCAATGGACCTTCATCAGCAGTGCGGTTCTCGCGTTGATCGCTTCTTCGTAATCCTTCAGATGCGTGCGATTCGTCGTGCCGACTTCGCGCAGCTTCGCACCGGCGCGGTTCATGATGTCGGGAATACGGAACGCGCCGCCGATCTCCACCAGTTCGCCGCGCGACACGACGACTTCCTTGCGCGGCGCGAGCGCCGACAGCGTCAGCAGCACCGCAGCCGCGTTGTTGTTGACGACGGTCGCGGCCTCCGCGCCGGTCAGTTCGCAGATCAGGTCGTTGATGAGGTCGTCGCGGTCGCCGCGTGCGCCGGTATCGAGATCGAATTCGAGGTTCGCCGGGCGCGTGAGGGCTTCGGCCACCGCGCGCACCGCTTCATCCGGCAAGAGCGCGCGGCCCAGATTCGTGTGCAGCACGGTGCCGGTCAGATTGAACACGCTTCTCACGCGGCTTTGCGCGTGTTTCGCGAGCCGCAGACTGACCGCGTGGCCGAGCATGGTGTCGGTGAGTGCATCGACCGATGCGTGGCCCGCCTGCGCGCCCGCACGCCATGCGTCGAGCGTCGCGCGCAGCATCGCGAGCGTCTGCGTGCGCCCGTAATCGGCGATGAGCGGCTCGAACACCGCCGACGCCAGCACGCGCTCCACCGATGGCACCCGCGCCATCAGCGCGCGGAGTTCGCTTCCGTCGCCGCCGGTGACGTCGTTCATCGCGGCTGGTCCGCCTGATCCGGTTCGTCGGCCTCGCGCGATTGCTCGGGCCACAGCCACGGATGCGGCGACGCGCGCAGGAAACCGGCATCGCTCATCAGCAGATCGAGCGTGAGGCTCGCGAGGTCATCGGCGAACGGCTCGAAATCGTAGGCCTTGTCCTGATAGCCGATCTTGCGATACGTGCCGCATTCATCGCACGACTCCGCCTTCAGCGGCGCGTTTCGCGCACGTTCGGCCTTCGCCTGTTCGTCCTCGGCGGAATGCTCGGCGGCGTCCATCGCGTGATAGGCGATGCCCTTGGTCGAATCGCAATTGGAGCACTTCGCGCGGACGATGTGCCATTCGGTCGAGCACAGGCCGCACTGCACGTAGCGATATCCGTCGTGCGTGCCGCCGATACGCACCACGCTGGCCACCGGCATCGTGCCGCAGACGGGGCAGACGCCGGGCGCGTCGACGTAGGGGACATCGCTCATCGCGATGCGGCTCGCGACATCGGTCCACAGCACTTGCAGCGCCGCCATGATGAACGGCGCGCCGGCGGGTTCGATGTCCGCGAAACGCAGCGCGAGGATGGCGTCGGCCTGGGCGTCGAGCGCGGCGGCTTCGGTCGTGCGAAGACGCGCGACGAGTTGCGCGAGCGCCGGCGTCAGCGCGCCCGCGGTCTCGATGCGGTCGAGCAGCATGAACAGCACGTCGCGCCACGCGGGATCGCGGGCGTCGGTGAGCGCGGGAACGATGGGCATCGAATGACGCTGATTCAACTCGATGGATTCACGCGATGGCGTCGGCGCGGTGAAATCGGCGAGCACGCGCTGTTGGGCATCGGCGAGCACGGCCATCAGGCGCAGATAGCCCGCGATGGGGTTGCTAGCATCGGCGAGCTGGCGCAGACGCGCGGCGCGCGCACTGAACACCGTCGCGCGTTCCGGCATGCGCAGCCGGGGAATGGCCGACGGATCGAGCGCTTCGATCGTGCCGGCTTCGAGTATGCGTTGAACCACTTGGGTTTGTCCTCAGGGTGCCTGGCGCGACGGGCAGCAGCCGCGCGCTCGTCGGCCAAGCATATCAGCTAAATCGAACGCGATCAGACCGCGAAAATGCGGCTGAACCGGTCGCGGATAAGGTCGATCCGTTAAAGAAAGAACCGCTCGCATGAGATGAAGCACGAGCGGTTCAGTTGACTTCCTCGGCGCCGGATCAGGACGCCTACTTCCCGATGATCTCCTTGAACCACCGCGGATGGTGCTTGCGCGCCCATCCATAGGTGACCGTGCCGCGCACCATCGCGCTGATCGAGCCTTTGATCCACAGTCCCGCATAGATGTGGATGATGATCGACATGATCAGCACGAAGGCCGTCGCCGCGTGCACCACCGCCGCCAGACGGATGACCGTGATCGGGAAATAGAACGCGAAATACGCGCGCCAGATCACGACACCGGACGCCAGCAGCAGCAGCAGACTGATGACCATCACGTAGAACACGAGCTTCTGACCGGCGTTGTACTTGCCGATCTCGGGCAGGCGGTCTTCGCGGTTGGCGAGCACGTCGTCGATCTGCTTCATCCACTGGACGTCGCTCTTGTCCATGCGGTTGTGATGCCACACGCGCAGCGCCAGCACGAGGAACGACAGGAACATCACGCAGCCGATGAACGGATGCAGGATGCGCGTCCACTGCCCGCCGCCGAGCACGGCGTAGAGCCAGGACATCGACGGATGAAACATGGCGAGCCCGGACAGCGCGAGCAGCACGAAGCTGATCGCGGTGATCCAGTGGTTCGTGCGCTCGTTCGGCGTGTAACGCACGATCAGGCGGTTGCCCCGCACGTCGCGCAAATCGCTATCGTGTTTCATTCGAACGCTCCCTTCCCGTGCGTGCATCGTCGGCTTCGCGCTGCGCTTCTGCTTCCTCTTCCGCCGTCACCTCGTCCGGACCGACCCGCGTGTAGTGGAAGAATCCGGCGAGCGCCGCGAGCGCCATGCCGGCGACCGCGAGCGGCTTCGTCACACCCTTCCAGACCGACACCAGCGGACTGATCTTCGGATCCTGCGCGAGCCCGTGATACAGCCCCGGCTGATCGGCGTGATGCAGCACGTACATCACATGCGTGCCGCCGACGCCAGCCGGGTTGTACAGGCCCGCGTTCTCGAAACCGCGTTCCTTCAGGTCTTCCACGCGATCCGCCGCCTGCTCGATCATGTCCGCCTTGGTGCCGAACATGATCGCGCCAGTCGGGCAGGTCTTGACGCACGCGGGCTCCTGTCCGACGGCCACGCGATCCGAACACAACGTGCACTTGTAGGCGCGGTTGTCTTCCTTCGAGATGCGCGGAATGTTGAACGGGCAGCCGGTCACGCAATAGCCGCAGCCGATGCAGTTTTCCTCGTGAAAATCCACGATGCCGTTCGTGTACTGAACGATCGCGCCCGGCGACGGGCATGCCTTCAGACATCCCGGGTCCTCGCAGTGCATGCAGCCGTCCTTGCGGATCAGCCATTCGAGGTCGCCCTTCCGGTTCTCGTACTCCGTGAAACGCATCACCGTCCACGAATGTTCGGTGAGATCTCGCGGGTTGTCGTAGACGCCGGTCGTATGGCCGACGTCATCGCGCAGGTCGTTCCACTCCATGCACGCCGTCTGGCAAGCCTTGCAGCCGATGCACTTCGACACGTCGATCAGCTTCGCGACGGTGCCCGTGGCCGGCTCGCGGATTTGCGGCGGCGGCGTGGTGGTGGCGGAGACGCGCTTCACATCGAGTGATTGCAGAGCCATGTCTCCTCCTTATGCCTTCTCGACCTTGACCAGGAACGACTTGAACTCCGGCGTCTGCGAGTTCCCGTCGCCCACGGAAGGCGTCAGCGTGTTGACGAGATAACCCGGCTGCGTCAGGCCCTTGAAGCCCCAGTGCAGCGGCAGGCCGACGGTTTGCACCTTCTTCCCCTCCACGGTCAGTGGTTTGATGCGTTTCGTAACGAGCGCCACGGCGACGATATGTCCGCGATTGCTCGACACCTTCACGCGGTCCCCCGCGACGACGCCGACTTCCTTCGCCAGGTCCTCGCTGATCTCCACGAACTGCTCCGGCTGCACGATCGCGTTGAGCTTCACGTGCTTGGTCCAGTAGTGGAAATGCTCGGTCAGGCGATACGTCGTGGCCGTATGCGGGAACTTGTCCGCGGTGCCCAGCTGCGCGCGATCGTCCGGGAACACGCGGGCAGCCGGATTGCTCGTGGCGGCCTTGTTGTCCGGGAAGAACGGGTTATAGCCGAGCGGCGTCTCGAACGGCTCGTAGTGCGCCGGGAACGGTCCTTCGTTCATGCCGTCGCGGGCGAAGAAACGCGCCACGCCTTCCGGATTCATGATGAACGGATTCATCCCGTTCTCGGGCGGCTCGTCGACCTTGAAGTCCGGTATGTCCGGGCCCGACCACGTCTTGCCGTTCCAGCCGATCAGCTTGCGCGACGGATCGAACGGCTTGCCGTTCACATCGCACGATGCGCGGTTGTACAGCACGCGGCGGTTCACCGGCCACGCCCACGCCCAGTTGAGCGTCTGGCCGATGCCCGTCGGGTCCGAGTTGTCGCGGCGGCCCATCTGGTTGCCCGCCTGAGTCCACGCGCCGCAATAGATCCAGCATCCGCTCGCGGTCGACCCGTCGTCACGCAGTTGCGCGAAGCTCGAAAGCTGCTCGCCCTTCTTCGCGAGCACCCTGGTCTTGTCGGCAACGTCGGTGACGTCGGCGAGCGCGCGGCCGTTGAACTCCATCGCGAGTTCCTCCGGCGTCGGGCTTTCCGGGTCCGCATACGGCCACGTCATCTTGAGGATCGGATCGGCATACGCGCCGCCGTTTTCCTGATACGCACGGCGCAAGCGCAGCCAGAGGGCCGACATGATCTCAATGTCGCTGCGCGCTTCGCCCGGCGGCTGCGCGCCCTGCCAGTGCCACTGGAGCACACGCGACGAGGACACGAGCGAGCCGCGCTCCTCTGCGAAGCATGTCGTCGGCAGGCGGAACACTTCAGTCTGAATCTGCGACGCATCGACGTCGTTGAATTCGCCGTGGTTCTTCCAGAACTCCGACGTCTCGGTCGCGAGCGGGTCCATGATGACGAGATACTTCAGCTTCGACAGCCCGAGTCCGATCTTCGCCTTGTTCGGCGCGGCGGCGAGCGGGTTGAAGCCCTGACAGAAGTAGCCGTTGATCTTGCCCGCGGCCATCAGTTCGAAGGCTTGCAGCAGGTCGTACGCCTTGTCGAGCTTCGGCAGGAAATCGAAGCCGAAGTTGTTCTCGGCGGTCGCGTTGTCGCCCCACCAGGACTTCATGAAGCTCACGTGGAACGCGCGATAGTTCTTCCAGTAGCTGAGCTGGTTAGGCCGCAGCGGCTGGGTCGCGCGCTTGGTGATGTACTCCTCGTAGTCCTGCTCCGCTTCCATCGGCAGCGTCATGTAGCCGGGCAGCAGGTTCGACATCAGGCCGAGGTCGGTCAAGCCCTGAATGTTCGAGTGCCCGCGCAGCGCGTTCATGCCGCCGCCCGCAATGCCGATGTTGCCGAGCAGAAGCTGCACCATTGCGCCCGTGCGGATCATCTGCGCGCCGACCGAGTGATGCGTCCAGCCGAGCGCGTACAGGATCGTGCCGGCGCGGTTGGTCGCGGCGGTCGACGCGAGCATCTCGCAGACCTTCAGGAACTTGTCGGTCGGCGTGCCGCACACCTTCGTCACCATTTCGGGCGTGTAGGCGGCGTAGTGCTGCTTCATCAGGTTGTAGACGCAGCGCGGATGCTGCAAGGTCGGATCGACCTTCACGAAGCCGTCGTCGCCGCGCTCGTAGTCCCAGCTCGTCTTGTCGTACCGGCGCTTTTCGGCGTCGTAGCCGGAGAACACGCCGTCCTTGAACGCGAAGTCCTCGCGCACGATGAACGACATGTCCGTGTAGTTCGTCACGTACTCATGCTGGATCTTGTCGTGCGTCAGCAGATAGTTGATGACGCCGCCAAGGAAAGTGATGTCCGTGCCGGTGCGGATCGGCGCGTAGAAATCCGCAACCGATGCCGTGCGCGTGAAGCGCGGATCGACGACGATCAGCCGCGCCTTGCGATGCGCCTTCGCCTCGGTCACCCATTTAAAACCGCACGGGTGCGCCTCGGCCGCATTGCCGCCCATTACCAGAATCACGTCCGCGTTCTTGATGTCGACCCAATGGTTCGTCATCGCTCCACGGCCAAACGTCGGGGCAAGACCTGCCACCGTCGGGCCATGTCAGACACGCGCCTGATTGTCGAATGCGAGCATCCCAAGACTGCGGACAGTCTTGTGCGTCAGATAACCGACTTCATTGCTGCCCGCCGACGCCGCGAGAAAACCCGTGCTGAGCCAGCGGTTGACCGTCTTGCCGTCCGGCGTCTTCTCGATGAAGTTCGCGTCGCGGTCCGCTTTCATCAGCTTCGCGATGCGGTCGAGCGCCTCGTCCCACGACATGCGCTTCCACTCGTTCGAGCCCGGCGCGCGATACTCGGGATGCAGCAGCCGGCTCGGGCTGTGAATGAAGTCGATGAGCGATGCGCCCTTCGGGCACAGCGTGCCGCGATTGACCGGATGGTCGGGATCGCCTTCGATATGGATGATGCTGGCCTTTGCGTTTTTGGCGTTGTCGCCGAGGCCGTACATCAGGATGCCGCATCCGACCGAGCAATACGGGCAGGTGTTGCGGGTTTCAGTGGTGCGCGACAGTTTGTATTGGCGGACTTCGGCGAGCGCGGGTGCCGGAGAGAAGCCCAGTGCAGCCAGGCTCGATCCGGCGAGCGTGCTCGCGGAAACCTTGAGGAACTGTCGCCGTGACATTTGCGGCATGATTGCCTCGGCGCGTCGTATAAGTGGGTGGTTTGAATTATAGGTACGCGATACGGCCCCGATGCTTGACCTTGCATAGGAATTGCACCAAGAAAGCCGATCGTTTCTTGCCGCTGCACAGCAATCGCCGTGCGTCGCGCGACAAAGGCGGGATCATAGCAATGAACTTAAGAAAACGCTTAGGCCCGCGTCGGCTCGAATTGGAATGAAACCTGCTCGAACGGGTGCAATTACCGCAAGCGGACGCCCGCGCGAGGCTCGACCCTTGCCGAGATCGATCCGATCCACTCGAGAGGACCACGATGAGCTCCGTTTCCACGCAAAAACTAGAGGCAGCCGTCAAGAAAGACGCGTCGTGGGCGATGAACGCGCTCAAGCAGTTCTCCGAGAACCGCTGCGCCGCGATGGCCGCGAGCATCGCGTTCTACTCGGCCTTCTCGCTTGCGCCGACGCTCGTGATGGTGATCGCCGTCGCGGGCTGGGTCTTCGGACCCGAAGCGGCGCGCGGGCAGTTGTTCCATCAGGTCAACGGGCTGATCGGCGATCAGGCGGCGGCGGGCGTGCAGAGCATCGTCGAGAACGCGCATCGCAGCGGCGGCACGGGGATCGCCGCGATCATCTCGTTCGTGCTGCTGGCCGTGGGCGCATCGGCGACGTTCTCATCGCTCAATACGGCGCTCAACATCGTCTGGCCGCTGACCGGCGAGCAACGCTCGAGCGTCATGGCGATGGTGCGCGTGCGGCTCGTGTCGTTCGGACTCGTGCTCGGCGTCGCGTTTCTGCTGATCGTCTCGCTCGTGCTCGATACGGCGATTCAGGCGGTCGGCATGTGGCTGTGGGGCGATTCGCCGTTCGTCATCATCGGCGACATCGTGCAACTGGTCGTGGGGCTCGCGATTCTGACCGTCGCGTTCGGCGCGCTGCTGAAGTTTCTGCCCGACGCGCCGGTCCATTGGCGCGATGCGCTCGTCGGCGGGCTCGTCGCGGCGCTGCTGTTTTCTGCCGGAAAGAAGCTGTTCGCGTTCTATCTGACGCACGCGGGCACGGCGAGCGCGTTCGGCGCGGCGGGATCGCTCGCGGTGCTGCTCATGTGGCTGTACTTCTCGGCGGCTGTGCTGCTGCTGGGCGCGGAGTTCTCGGCGGCGCGCGCGCGGATGCACGATCCGCGCGGCCCCGGCGGCGTGCAGAGCGGCGGACGCGTTCCGCCCGGCAGCCGCGCGAAAATCGGCTCGATGCTCGCCGGCTCGACGCGCGTCGGCATGCCGGCGGCTCCAATTACTTCAGCGACTTCCGGCGATGCCGCCCCGCGTCCCGTCGCGCCTCCTGCCGCCGTGACGAATGCCGGCGCGCTGACTCCCCGGCGCGATAAGGCATCGGCGGTGGCGCGGGCGGTCGCGTTGTCACGCACGATCGCGCGGGCGGAATCGACGGCCACGCGTGCAACCGCCGTCGCGATGGTAGGCGCGGGCCGCAAGGCTTCGCACGCGAACGCCGCAGTGAGACGGCATCCGTGGCGCGCGGTGTTCGTCGCGGCAAGCGCGGGCATGGCGGTCGCGCTGCTCTCGAAGCACGATACGTCTCGCAGGGATTGAAGACCCGGCTAAAGGCGAATCGCGCGCTTGCCGTTTATCAATGAAATCGCGAACAATCTGCCGGGAAGAAATACCGCCCGGTCTTCCGGGAAACTCCCTGCGGAACTTTCAATGAGCGCCACTGTCGTCGCGAAAACAACTGCCGAATTGCCGCAGAACGTGCGTGGGCGGGCGTTCGGCAACTGTGTGTGTTTTTCGAGACACTCTATTTTTTTCGTTTTTTAAGTTACGAAACGTTGCGTTATTCTCTGCGCCGGTAACAACGATATTAATCATTCGCGTGGAGAATTCGATGAAACGATTCGCACTGACGTCCCTCTCGCTGGCCTTGCTCGGCGCAGCTGGCGCAGCACAGGCACAAACGAGCGTGACGCTGTATGGCGTGATCGATACCGGCCTGGCCTATGTGAGCCACGCCAATGCGGCTGGCGACCACCTGTTCGGCATGGTCAACGGCACGCTGTCCGGTCCGCGCTGGGGCTTGAAGGGTCAGGAAGATCTGGGCGGCGGTCTGAAGGCGCTGTTCCAGTTGGAAAGCGGCTTCGATCCGGGCACGGGCCGTCTGAACCAGGGTGGCCGCGAGTTCGGCCGTCAGGCTTTCGTCGGTTTGAGCGGCAACCAGTGGGGTACGGTCACGCTGGGTCGTCAATATGACCCGTCGGTCGACATGGTTCAGGGCCTCACGGCTGACAACTACTGGGGCGCAGCGTTCGCAACCCCGGGCGACGTCGACAACTACGACAACAGCCTGCGCGTGAGCAACGCCGTCAAGTACGTTTCGCCGGTGTTCTCGGGCTTCCAGTTCGAAGGCATCTACGGTTTCAGCAACCTGGCAGGCACGACCGGCCAGGGCCAGACCTGGGGCGGCGCGGTCACGTATAACAACGGCCCGCTCGGCGTGGCCGGCAGCTACCTGTACGTGAACAACCCGAGCGCAAACCGCGCGACCGGCTGGAACAGCCCGTCGTCGGATTCGCTGTTCAACAGCGTGATCAACAGCGGCTACTCGACGGCACACGCAATCGGCATCGCACGCGGCGCCGGCCAGTACGCCTTCGGTCCGTTCACGGTTGGCGCGTCGTACAGCTTCGCGCAGTACAAGAACGACGGCAACTCGCTGTTCCAGGAGCAAGAGAAGTTCAACGTCGGCAACGCGTTCGTGAACTTCCAGCTGACGCCGGCTACCCTGCTGGGCCTCGGCTACACGTACACGCACGCAAGCGGCGACACGTCGGCGAACTACCACCAAGTCAGCCTGGGCGCCGATTACGCCCTGTCGAAGCGCACCGACGTCTACGCTGTCGGCGCGTACCAGCACGCAAGCGGCACGCAGCGCGTGACGAACGCCGACGGCACTTCGTCGACGGTCGGCGCGACGGCTTCGATCAGCGACTTCGGCTTCGACAGCGGCCGCAGCCACCAGGAGCTCGTCCTGATCGGCCTGCGCCACAAGTTCTAATAAGAACTGACAACCGGCAGACGTGGCACGCGAGTGCCGCGTCTGCGGACAGCAGCATCTCAAACAGCCATCGGTTTCCGATGGCTGTTTTTTTTGTGCTTGCCGTTCTATCCGCGATGAATTGCCGCTTGCAACCGATCAGGCGAGTTGAGCCGCGCGAGTGAATGCACAATGGCTCGCTCGATACCCGTCCTGCGGAGTGCTTCGGATGACCTCACGTGCGCCTGCTTCGCTCTGGCTTTGCGCCATTGCCGCATTGATATCCGGCTGCGCGTCTCAGGCGCTCCCGCGTCATGCCGACGCTGCACGGTCTTTGCCGATGATCGTCGCGCATCGCGGCGGCGCGGCCGATTTCCCCGAGAACACCTTGCTCGCGATCAGCGGCGCGCTGGAACACCACGCGGACGCGATCTGGCTGTCCGTCCAACTGACGCGCGATGGCGTGCCGGTGCTGTATCGCCCGGCGGATTTATCGGCGAACACGGACGGCCGAGGCACGGTCGCGAACATGGAGTTCGCGGCGCTCGCCCAGCTGAACGCCGGCTTCAACTTCGCGAGCGCCGATGCAAACGGCGCGACGACGTATCCGTATCGCGCGCATCCGTTGCGAGTTCCGACGCTCGCGGAGGCGCTCAACGCCATTCCGCCGTCGATTCCCGTGATGCTCGACATGAGAGCGCTGCCCGCCGACCGTCAGGCGGCAGCCGTGGCCCGCGTGCTCGACGAGGCGCACGCCTGGGATCGCACGCTGCTGTATTCCACCGATGCCGCGTATCAGACGGCGTTCGCGGCCTATCCGCGCGCGCGCCTGTTCGAATCGCGCGATGCGACGCGTGCCCGGCTTGCGAACGTCGCGCTGGCGCATGATTGCAGCCCGCCGCCGTCCGGCGCGTGGGCAGCGTTCGAGTGGTCGAGAAAAATGGAACTGGTCGAGACGTTCACGCTGGGCGAAGCGCGTTCAGCGGTGAACGCAAAGCTATGGACGCCGCAAGCGATGACCTGCTTCCGCGCGCGCGGCGATGCGCATGTGATGGCAATCGGCGTCGACGATGCGGAGGCTTATCGCGCCGCCGCGTGTCTCGGCATCGACGCCGTGCTGGTGGATTCGCCGCGCACGATGCAGGGGATCAGAAAGCGCATCGGCCAGCCGCTGCAATGCGCGGACGAGGCGCATTAGGCCGACTCAATCTTGCGGCGCGTTGCCCGCTGCCTCGACGTCCTGCGCGAGCGTCTGCGCGGGCGCGTCCGACCCGCCGGGCGGCACATCGCCGATGACGAGCCGCGGCACCGTTGCGCGCGTCTCGCGCGGACGCAGCGGCACGTCGGCGAGATCGGTCCACGACGGATTCGGAATCTCCCCGAAAAGCTGCCGCAGACGCTCGCCCCAGCTACGGTTGATCATCTGGTAGTAGGCGCTGTTGTTGTCGAGCGTGGCGAAGCGCGTGACCCGCAGCGAGTCTTTTTCGTACACCAGCAGATCGAGCGGCAAACCGACGGAGAGATTCGAGCGCAGCGTCGAGTCCATCGAGATGAGCGCACATTTGGCGGCTTCGTCGAGCGGGGAGGCAGGCGTGATGACGCGGTCGATGATCGGCTTGCCGTACTTCGATTCGCCGATCTGGAAATACGGCGAGACGCGCGTCGATTCGATGAAATTGCCCGCCGCGTAGACCATGAACATGCGCGGGCCCTGCCCTTCGATCTGCCCGCCCAGAATGAAGCTGCAATTGAAGTCGACGCTGAATTCCGCGAGCGACATCGCGTCGCGCCGATGCACCTCGCGCACCGCATCGCCCACGATGCGCGCGGCCTCGGCCATCGTCGCGCAGTTGTAGAGCGTCGGCGCGTCGGGGCCGGCGGGTTCGGCGAGCAGTTGCGTGACGGCCTGCGTCAGCGCGAGATTGCCCGCTGCAAGCAGCACGATGACGCGTTCCCCGGGCTGTTCGAAAACGGCCATTTTGCGAGCGGCGCTGACGTGGTCAACGCCCGCGTTGGTGCGCGTGTCCGACAGGAGCACGAGGCCCTCGTCCACGCACATGCCCACGCAGTAAGTCATGTCGATATACCTAAAAAACAGAAACCAGGCCGCCATTGTAGCGATCACGCCGGCGCATCGCAGCGCGCTTGCTCAAATCGGATTAACGGCAGGCTCGGACCTGCGCTTGAGCGATGCATGCGCTTTTGCATTTCGCGCTAGACTCGGCGCTCATTCGCGTTTTATGCCTCCGTTGCCGTTCATGCAAGAAGATTCCCTCGCCGATGCCCTGCTCGCCGGTCTCGCGCGCCCGATCGTTTTCGTCGATCTGGAGACGACCGGCAGCGACGCCACCGCCGATCGCATCACCGAGATCGGCGTGGTCGAAGCGAGCACGGCGGGCATCGAGCACTGGAGCGTGCTCGTCGATCCGGGCATGCCGGTGCCGCCGTTCGTCGCGCGTCTGACCGGCATCGACGATGCGATGCTGCGCGGCCAGCCGAGTTTCGAATCGCTCGCGCCGGCACTCGCCGAGCGGCTGCACGGCAAGCTTTTCGTCGCGCACAACGCGCGTTTCGATTACGGCTTTCTGAAGAACGAGTTTCGCCGCGCGGGCATCGCGTTTCGCGCGGATACGCTTTGCACGGTGCGGCTGTCGCGCGCGCTGTTTCCCTCCGTCGAGCGGCATGGGCTGGACGCGCTCATCGCGCGGCTGAACCTCGCGCCGCAAGGACGCCACCGCGCGCTGGCCGATGCCGATCTGCTCTGGCAGTTCTGGCAGAAGATCCACGAGCTTTATTCGCAGGAACTCGTCGATGCCGCCGTGAAGGCGCTCGTCAGGCGCGCGAGTCTGCCTGCCGCGCTGCCCGAAGGCGCGCTGGATGCGCTCCCGTCGTCGCCCGGCGTGTATCTCTTTCATGGCGATGACGACGTGCCGCTTTACGTCGGCAAGAGCATCAACCTGAAGCAGCGTGTGGGGGCGCATTTTTCCGGGGATCATCGGCTGGCGAAGGATTTGTCGATATCGCAGGCGATACGGCGGATCGATTACCGGGAGACCGTCGGGGAACTGGGCGCGCTGTTGCTGGAAGCGAAGCTCGTGAAAGAGTTGCAGCCGGTACACAACCGGCTGCTGAAGCGCGCAGCGGCGACGTGCGCGTGGCAATGGCTACCGGGTGCGCCCGCGCCGACGCTGTTGCGCGCCAGCAAGCGGGATTTGTCGCGCGAGCCGCATCTGTTTGGCGTGTTTTCGTCGCGTGCGAAGGCGCATGCGTTCATGCGTCATCTCGCCGATGAACACAAGCTGTGTCCGGCGACGCTGGGGATCGAGAAAGCGCCGCCGGGGAAACTGCGCGGGTGCTTCGGGTATCAGGTGAGGCGTTGTCTGGGCGCGTGTGCCGGTGCGGAATCGCTTGCGGAGCACGCGGCGCGGGCGCTGGATGCGCTGGAACACGCGCGCGTGGTGCGGTGGCCGCATGAGGGGCCGGTTGCGATCGCTGAGTACGATGCGGGCACGGGAGGCGAGGCCTGGCATGTGATCGATCGATGGTGTTACGTGGGTACGTGCGGCGCGCGTGATGGCATTGCTGGGGTGCTCGCGGATGCGCCCGAGTTGCGGCCCTTCGATGCGGATGTTTATGCGTTGATTGCTAGGCGGATCGCGTCGGGGGAACTTGAGTGGGTCGCGTGTGATGCGCGGCCGTCGTTTAGTCTGGTGGCGCAGGAAGCGGTTGTGGTTGCGGAGAAGCGCGTCGGGACGCGGCAGCGTGTGCCTGCGAAGCCCGTTACGAATGTGGGGCAGCTTGGGTTGCTTGGGTAGATCGTGGGCGTTATGCGGGTGGGGTCGATCGTCACAAAAGTGCGCGGCTGGCTTTCACACGCTGGTGTGAAGCTATGGCTGGAATAGGCCAGAGGCGAGACCACGGAATTCGTAGAGGATTTTCCAGCTTTGCACCAGGAAACAGGATAAGCGTGAGCGAGGCGCATCGGCCGGTTATTGGTCATATCGAGCAGCCCCGCTCGGTCGATGCGGCGCAAAAGCGGAGGCTCGTTAATCTGGCGGCGCTTGCGTGCGACTGAATTGCGCTGGAGGCGCACAAGCGGTTTTAGCGGTGAAGCAAGGGACGTTTGACTAGCGGAGACCGCCCGAAGGTTGCGAGCGCGGCATGGCGCTCCAGGCCATGCCGCTTCACGGATTTTGAGCGGGATAAGCCGCGCTTTTGCCCGACTACTATCGCCGCCCTTTTGTTCGTTGTGCGTTGACGATGCTCGATCGCGCCTTCTATGCGGTCTTTCCTCAGAGTTGCGCCATCACCTGGAAGCCGACGGTTACGCGGGAAGTCGCAAACGCCGATGGCTTGTGAATCGGCGTTCCTGCGAATAGGTCATAGCTGAGTCCCGCATACTTGCCCGGGATGCCGCCTCGCACGCCAACTACAGCACCGACCAATTGCGTGCCCGCCAAATACGCGGTGTTCGGACCAAACACGCGTCCGTAGTCGATGCCGACATAGAGCGACTGGCCGGTCTTGCCGATCGGCGCCTGCAACTCGTTGCGCCAATAGAAACCTTTCTCGCCTGCCAGCATCTGCTCACCATCGAAGCCCCGCACCGTGTAGCGGCTGCCGATCGTCAAGTCGTCGACATAGAACAACGTATCGTTCGTGTATTGGCCGTGGAACGTCGTGACGTAGCGCAACGCCTGCGATGCGACGGCGAACGGCACCGACAGGTTCGCGTCAAACACAGCCATGCGGAAACGATACGTCGGGCCGCTTGGTTTGGTCGCGGGCGTCTGTGCGATGACGCCATCGTCGGGCGGCAATGCCGGATCCGGCGTCGCACCCAGCCCGCCGATGCCTTGCCGATACGCCAGCGTCCCATCGAACTGCGCACCGCCGAAGTAATGTCGATCGGTCAGTCCCGCTTCGAACAACGTGTTGTTGCGGTGTTGCAGCGTGATTTCAGTGTCGTCGATGAAGCTCACGCCGAAGCGCTTCGACAGTTGCACATAGCTTCCGAATACATCGTTCTGGTCACGGCGTAGCACGCGGGCCAGCTTCAACCCCGCCGACTGCGAATTGCCGCTCGACACGAAGGTCTGGGTCACGCCTGCGATCTGCTGGTAGTACGTGTTCGTGTTGCCGAACAACGTCGCCGTCCAGTAGCCCCACGGCATCGAATATGAGCCGTTGAAGCCGTGCGAGCCGAGCGCCTTTTCCTTGAAGTACAAGTCCTGGCTGGCCCCGAGCGTCAGGATGTCGTTCAATCCGAGCAGGTTGTCGATGCCGAGACTGACGTTGCCTTGGAGCTTGCCTGTCGCGCGGCTGCCTGAGTTGTCGACCGATGCGACGAAGCTCCACGGCTTCGAGCGCTTGAGCGTGAGCACGACATCGCTTTCGCCGGGCACGCTGGTGGGCTCGATCTTCATCGCGACGTCCTGACTGGCGACGCGCTTCATCTGTTCGAGGCCTTGTTCGAGGTCGCGCAGATTCAGTACGTCGCCGGGTCTCGCGGGGAAGGCGGATTTCCAAGTGCCCCATGATACGGGATCTTCGAACCGCACTTCTCGGATGAGCCCCGGCACCAGCGCAACCTTGAGCGTGCCGCTCGACAGGTCTTGTTCGGGCAGCAGCACGCGCGTCGTAACCAGACCACGGCTGAGAATCGCCTGTTGCAGGCTCTTGGTGATCAGATTCACGCCGTCGTTGCCGACGCATTGCCCCTTGTAGTGATCGAGCCATTCACGCGCGAACGCGAAGGGGTCCAGCGGCAGTGACGACGCGGCCTTACCGCGCACCGCCTCAGGTAACGTCGCGGGCGTATCGAGCGCGAATGTGTCGATACGAAAGCACGGCGATTCGTTCGGCAGGTCGGGATAGACACCGGCTGCCGGAACAGTCGACCGCACCGTCGGCGCTTGCACAGCGGCGTCGCGCTGCTGCGCTTCACGTTGTTGCTGAATCTGCTGATTCTGCTCGGCGTTGGCGCGTGCCGCAGCGGCTTGGTCCGCTAGTGTTGGCGCTTGTTGTGCGTGAACGGCGAGTGTTACTACGGCTGTGAGCGGCAAAGCCGCCAGCCTTTTCCTGTTTCTCATGCTATCTACTAAGAATCACGGTCTCGATACGGTGATCGAGCCAATCACCAGATTTCGCTTCTGCTCGAACGCCCGTGCATTGCACTCACACTGCCCTGTGCGTTCCCCAACTCCGGCGCACCGGGCGATGGCTCGAACACGCCGGGCAGGATCCTGTGACCGAGTATGCGTTCACGTTGTCGAGGGAGGGCTCATCGCTCTGCCAGTTTGAACAATGCTACAAACGACAAACCTAGATCGATGGCTACGAAGGTCTTCTTGCATCAAGTTCAGTTCTTGAACCAAGGGCCGAACTTCTCCGGTTTATCACTGATCATTCCGGCTTTTCGCAGACGGGACGGCAACCTCCGAACCCAATAGATCACAAGCGCTAGGCACAGCGGACAAAAAACGAAGAGCATTGCAGGCTGTTCATCGAGATTGAACGCAAATCGGCACAACCCCGTCGCAAGCATCGCGATAATTGTTCCGGCGCCAATAGCCGAGCCCCACACGACGCAGATGGTCTGCACGGTCGCATAAAAACGTTTCCAGTTCATTTTTGCTTCCCTGCTCCGCGGGCGTCGTTTTCGACTTTTGCACCCTTCGTGCCAGCATTGATTGTTTGGATCGCCGCGTTCACGTCGCCCGGAATTACCCAATTCACGACCGGGATCGTAGTCGTGCTGCCGAACTTTGTAACAGTCACGTCGAACATGCTGGCGGGACGATTTAGCCCATCTGACCAGCCCATCTTCAGTGGAACGGGAGGAGTCAACGCGGCGATCGCCACGGCTAGCGATGCCACGTCATAAAGCGTGTTACCCCATGTTGGCGAGGCGTAGTTGAATGCCATCTGTAGCGGATTTATTCCCAATTCGGGTATCGCGTTGTATCGGTTATAGAGGCCGCTCATTCCGGTGGCTACATCGTTGGCTCCGGACACGGCCATCGCGCCGCCAACGCCACACGCAACCCCGTCGCGCAATATCTCACGCCAGCTGCAGTGACTAATGCACCGAGGCCAGCCTTGGCCGCATCCTTCCCTACGCCAAGCGGATCACTCATCACCATATCCATGAATTTCTGCCCCGGCGTGTAATTGAACAACCCCCCTTCCTTCTGGTTATTCACCCACGCCAGCTCCGGCCCGAGCTGCGACGCTTCGAGCTGACTCACGTAATTCGCGTTGTACGCGTCACTGCCTTGCGGATATTCCGCCCAGCACTTCACCGCATAACACGCAGCTTGCGTCAGCTTCTTCTCTTCGGCCTTGTCTCCGTTGGCTTTGTCCGCTATCCGCTTCTTTTCATCCGGATGCAACTGCCGATTGTACCGGTCAACTATCGTGAGCAGATTCTGCGTGTACTCAGGTTGTAAGACATCGAGAAGCCGTACACCAACTGGGCAGGACCACGCGTCGCATCAATCGTCGGAGCGACATCGATTCGTGCAAGAATTCCGTCTTTGCACAGTATCGTGCTTTGATTTATGGACGATTCTTGTTGCCGCCAACCACGACTTATCAAAATGTCTCGATAGGTTTCGGCTAGGTTCTGCTTCCACGACGCAGCATGTATGTTCGTAATCAGCAGCGCCCCACCAAATTTAGCATTGGAGTATGTGGACTGAATACTACCCCCTGCTACCAGTGCGTTATGCATATCCGCAGTCATCACAGCCAAGCGGGCTTCGCTATCCGCCTTCGATGGATTTATCAAACCAGCAACGATTATCATCGTCACTCCAAACACAAACACGAAACAACCCCAAACCTTCTTCCGATGTTTTTTCTTAATGCTTTGCATTCTTTGCCCCAAACCCAGGAATTTTGAGAATAGGAAAGCTATATCCGCGCGGCGTGCCGCCTGAATCGCGCCCTGCGCGTTGTTCAGTGGAAGCGCGGCCTGGAGCGCGAGCGCGCCGTTGGTCACGATCGTGCCCGATGCATTCGACAATGCGCCGTTCGATTTGACCGTCAGCGCACCCGCGCCCGCGTGTTGAATCGTGCCGCCGTCGTTGGTGATGCTCTGACCGTTGACGCTCAGATTGTTCGCGTTCGATGCGATCGTGCCGCCGGTGTTGTCAAGTGCGCCGCCTGCGCTGATGGTCTGATCGCCAGCGCCGTACTGCGTGAGCTTGCCGCCGCGATTGACCAGCGCGCCCGGCGTGGACACAGCGAGCGCATCGCCGTTGATGCCGCCTTTCGTGTTGTCGATCGATGCAGCGGAGACCGTCGTCGTCGCACCGGAGAGCGTGCCGCCCGCATTGTTCAGCGCGCCCGTTGTGGTCGCATTCAGTGCGCCGCCAGCGACCACGCTGCCCGCGTGATTGTCGATGCTCTGCGCGTTGAGCGTCGCGTTGCCCGCCGCGTTCATTTGACCCTGGTTCGACAGCGTACCCGCCGAAACGCCAAGCGCTCCGTTGGTGCCGATCGTGCCGCCCGCGCCGTTCACGAGCGCGCCGGTCGCGGTGATACTCAACCCGTCCGCGTTCAGCGAGGCAATGCGTCCCGCGGTGTTATCGACAGAACCCGCGCGGATCGTCTCGCGGCCCGCTGCCTGCATCACGCCTTGGCCATTGTCGAGCGCACCGGCCGCGTTGACGTCGAGCGTCGATTGCGTGACGAGCTGACCGCCCGCGTTGCGAATGCCGCCCGCGGCGACTTGCATCGCGCCGCCGCTCGATAGCTTGCCGCCATCGTTGACCAGTGTGCCGGCGGCGGTCACGTTCAACGCGCCGCCAGCGGTCGTAGTGGCACTCGCCAGGTTCAGGTCGCCGCTGTTGGCTGCGAGCGTCAGCGCGCCATTGGCCGACGTATTGGTGCCCGCGAGGTTGACGGCAGCGCCTTGGATGACGGTGTTGCCGCCGCCTTCATTGCGGCCGGTCGCGGTTATTGCGCCGTTCGACAGCACGTTGAGATCGCCCGAGTTGGCGATCGTGCCATCGGCGTTGACGCCCGCGCCGAGCGTGCCCGATGAGGCGACGCTGCCTGCGTTGACCGTCGTATTGTTCCGTGCGGCCAGCACGCCGCTGTTCGACAACGTGCCGCCCGTGGCGACGCTTACGTTGCCTTGCGCGTAGGTCGTGCCACTATTGTCGATGCCGTCACGCGCGTTCGCGTTGATCGTGCCGCTTGCGTTCGTTTGTCCGGCGAGCACGAGTCGTCCGCTCGATTGCAGCGTCAAGTCGCCCGCCTGCGCGGCCAGCACCCCGCGTGTGCTCACACCGACGCCGTATTCGTTCGACGCCAGAAAGATGCGATTCGAGTACATCCCGCCCAGCGCGCCAACATCGATCGCCAACGCTGGCGCAGCGCCATTACCGACGATTGCCGTCGCCGACAGCGTGTTGTGATCGATCTGATTCGCGCCGGCGATGACGTTCAGGTTGTTCGCGTAGATCGCGGCGTTGACCTGAATTGCGCGAGCGAGCAGATCAACCTGATCGACGTTCTTCGCATTCAGCCCCGCGCCTTGGATCGTGATGTTGCCGCCCGTCACGTTGAAGCCTGATAGGCTGCCGTTCGCGCCAAAGTTCGGCGTGCCCGTCGTCAGGATCGCACGCGACGTGTTGATGAAGCCGCCGCCGTCGACCACAATGCCGTTCGGATTGGCGATCACCAGTTCGGCTCTTGATCCCGCAATATCGAGATAGCCTCGCAGTTGCGACGGCGCATTGCTCATCACCTGGTTGACGATGATCCCCGCCGACTGGCCTGGCCCGAAATTCGGATTGCCATTGATGTAGCCCGCTTGTTGCGATTGGACAATGGTCGGCGAGTTGTTCAGGATCGCGCCTTTGCCCGGCACATCGAACTGTGAAAATGTGTTCAATGACACGCCGGCCGCACTCGGACGGGCGACGTTCACTTGATCCAGCCCATTCTGTGTCTGAATGACCTGTGCGCCCGATCCCGGTGCGGCGACGATCTGCGCATCGGCCATCGTCGAGACGGTGCCAAGCAGCAGCATCGCGGCGAACGCGGTTCTGCGCAAAACCGGCACAGCGCCAAAGCGACCGTTCAATGCCTGAGCCGCGCCCACGCCACTGCCCGGCTCGCTCGTATGCGAGGCGGCGAAGTCAGCAACCGCGACGAGCATGCGGCGCACGCGACAAAAAATTACCTTGTGTAGACCTTTATTCATTCTTTTTCACTGCTTCGTGCGATAAAGCCAACCTCAAATTATCGTTATCCTAAAAGATGACTACAGTCAGCCGACTCTGAATTCGCTTATGTAAGCAGTGACGCGGGCCGACGTTCTAGGGCACGTGCCGACATCAGCCGAAAGCATTCGCGCATCTACACCGACGTTCTAACCCAACCGCCCCTTTGCTGACTGAGTCCGCACGTTTCGACATCGACCGATGGCAAGGAGTCACCATTGCAAATCTCAGGCGCAATTGCACTTTCTTACACGGACTGATAAAGTCCGCGTTGATCGAGTCGGCGTGCTGAACGACCGTCAGGAGACGCCATGCGCCTCCGTAACTCGCGCCTAATGCCCAGAGCCGATCCGACGCATCACTTATTGCAGATCAAATCCCTTCTATGAAAAAACTTCTTATCGTTGGCGCTGGCTTCGCGGGTATGTGGAGCGCACTGTCGGCTGCCCGTGCCGCAAGTCTGTCCGGCCGCTCGAATGAACTGGATGTGACCGTGCTCGCCCCCGAGGCGCGCCTGAACGTGCGTCCCCGGTTCTATGAGAGCGATTTGTCCGGCGTCTCTGCTCCGCTTAACGATCTGTTCGAGGCTGTCGGTGTGACGTTCGTGGCCGGATATGCCGAGCAAGTCGATGCAGCCGATAGCCGCGTCGTCTATCGCAATGCGAGTGGCGAACGCGCGTCGATGAGCTACGATCGACTGGTCCTTGCGACCGGAAGCCGGCTCGCCAAACCCAACATCCCCGGCCTCGATGCGCACACGTTCAACAACGATACCCTTGCTGCGGCTCAGGACCTGCAACGCCATCTCGACGGTCTAGTCGATCTGCCCGATACGCCTGCACGCAACACCGTCGTGGTAGCAGGTGGCGGATTCACCGGAATCGAAACCGCAGCAGAAATGCCGGCCCGGTTGAGGCAAATCCTTGGAAGCGATGCGCAGGTGAACGTCATCATCGTCGAGCGCGCCGAGGTCATCGGGCCAGATATGGGGATGGGACCTCGACCGGTCATCGAAGAGGCATTGCACGAACTCGGCATAACGCTCAGACTCGGCGCAGGCGTTGCGGAGATCGATGAACGGGGTGTGCGCCTGGCCGATGGATCGCGCATCGACAGCGCGACGGTTATTTGGACCGCTGGCCTGGAAGCGAGTCCACTCACGCAACAGATCGACGCGAAGCGCGATCGGCAAGGCCGGCTGCATGTCACGCCTGAATTGAGAGTCGTGGGTCAGGAACGAATCTTTGCAGCCGGCGATACGGCTTTTGCCGCAACGGACGACGCCGGGAATCACGCGCTGATGTCATGCCAGCACGCCATGAATCTCGGACGCTCCGCAGGTCACAATGCAGCAGCCGATCTGCTTGGCATCCCCACTATTCCGTACGATCAAGTCAATTACGTCACGTGTCTGGACCTCGGACCATGGGGCGCCGTACTTACCGAAGGCTGGGATCGGAAAGTCAAACTGTCCGGAGCGCAAGCGAAGGAGCTTAAGCGGCAGATCAACACTGCGTGGATCTATCCGCCTCGCGCCGATCGCAACGAAGCGTTCCTGGCTGCTGATCCCACGCGGCGACTGGTCTAAAGGACGTTATCCGTTTTGCTGTAACGCAGGGAGATCGAACAAAGCGACGGTGGGCAGCAGTCTGCCTGTGTCCCGTCGCTGTGCGAATCAGGACAGGCGCTCACGCGCGTGGCTTGCCCCTGCGATTCGTGACGCCCTCCTGACGCGCCTGATCACGTGCGTCAGAACGGGCATCGAACCAATCAATGACGTGTTGCGCAAACCGCGCAGGTTCTTTCTTCGCGACGCCGTTGACCAGGTCGGCTAACGTCGTCGCGGCCAGTTCGTTGCGCATCAGCTTTTCCGCTCGAAGCATCACTGCGTGGATTTCGCAGACACCGTTGCTCGCCCACCTCGGCGCGTCGCCTTCGAACAGCGCGCACCTCGCGCGTACCTCTTGGCAATCGAACAACTGCTTCTCGCCATCGATGGCATCGGCGACATCCAGCACGGAGATCCGCTTTGCGGGCCGGGCGAGCGCATATCCTCCGCGAATGCCTTCCGACGCTTGAAGAATGCCGGCCTTTTCGAGCTTCGGGAAGATTTTCGCCATGTAAGCGACAGGCACGCCCTGAAGCTCGGCCAAGTCCCGACTGCTGGCGCGCGCTTGCGTCGGGCGCGCGATCCACAGCAAACAGTGCAGGGCGTATTCGACGCCGGCGCTGAAGTAAGCCATACAATTTTTAGTTTAGGGAAAGACGCATCGTAGCGCAGTGTGGGCCTTGCTTGGCTAGATTCAGTGGTGTGCGGCCACGTGTTCCACGACCCGCGCACGGGCAAGCCGTGGCATAGCGAAGAGCCGTTCCAGCGGGTTTACTGGGCGCCCATCCTGAAACGCCTTGGCATCCGCTACCGCCGGCCCTACACCATGCTGCACAGCTACGCCACCAGCATGCCATTGGCCCGCATGACGCCCGCTTTCTGCGCCCGGCAACTGGGCCATACGGTGAAGATGCTTCTGTGTGGACCTACGCGGAATGGATCGACGGCAGCCAGAACTACCTGGCGATGGCACGGCTGGAAAACGCGCTCACGGACCCTTTGACATCGTTGCGTACCGCAAAGCAATCGTAGCCGTCATGCGCAGGGCCGTTGCACACTCGTCCGTATTATGGTGCGGCAATGGCAATTGCCGCGACCGATGAGCGCATGCGACGGTTTACTGGTCCCACATCGGCGACTTCCGACGGCGGATTCAACCGGTCGATGCAACAAGCCCGATGGAATCGTTCAGCCGGTGTATCGAAGTCTAATGTCTTGCATGGACGTTCGTTGAGCCGTCGAGCAATGGTGTTGAGCTTGGCTTGCGAATAGACAGAGAGGTTGGTTTCTTATGCGGCATCGACTGGCTGGAACTGACGCGGAAGGCGAAGGACACGCAGTTCGAAACGGTCTGCATCCGGTTCAAGGACGGCAATCCGCAATCGATGGAACTGCACGACGTATCCGTGCAACCTCACGCTGCTGACGTCCCTGAACATCCAGAAGAACCCGCCGATGAAGGGCGATACCTTCAAGTTCAAGGTGCCGAAGGGCGCAGATGTGATCAACGGGTGATGACACGCCGTGCGGCTCGGTGGAGCAGCCCGGCGAAGACGCCGCGATCAGCGCATGGCCAGCATGCCCCGCAACGCCGGGCCGGCCTCGCCGGGCGGCAGTGTGGCGATCCGTTCGTAGGAGTCAGCCACGAGGTTACAAGCGGACTCGTCGGTGAGGCCCACGCTTGCAGGAGACCGGCCTTGAAGAATTTGAAGCTTGTCTCCATACTTCTGCTGCATCGCCAGGGAGACCGACGTCATGATTTTCTGGACCTCTTGCCGGCTCGCTGAAGCTGGCAACGACGAAGGCGACCGGAACGATGAGGTTAATTCGCGGACTGAATTTTTTATTGAGAAACTTCTTGTAGGCGAAAAGCCCGGCTTGAGCGATGCCCCCTGACTGCGCCGACGACGCCAGCGGCGATCATGTGGGCCGTCGAAAATGCCATTCGTTCAATCCTTGTCAGAGGGGCCAGGCGCGTTCGGCCAGCGGACTGCCGGCGCTTGCATGTGCTGGTGCGATGGAACCCTCCAGTTTCTCGACGATGGAATCGAACATCTCCAGGACCTCTCTGATACGTTAATGCGCTTCCCTCGCACCCAGGCGCTGCGCTCATATCGTCGATGAACGCATCGAGAACCTCGCGTCGTTCCCCGCGGTCCCGCCGTGCGCGCGTGACCATCTGAAACGCGACGCGATAGCGCATCGTCTGTTCGTTCAGCGGGGCGAGCAGGCCGTCCTCGACATACGAGGCGGCGAAATGCTCCGGCAGATAACCGAGATGCCGCCCGGACAGTACGAGCATCGCGACCGATTCTATGTTGTCCGCGACGGCGCGCTGATCGAGCGGGGCATCAGCGCGCCCGCTCCGGGCAACGGATAGCTGCGCCACGCCCAGTCATGCTCGGCGGCTTCGTCTAACGTCACGCGGCCCGCCCGCGCGAACAGCGGATGCAACCGCGCGCAATACGCAAGCTGGTCCTCCGCGGAAATTTCGCCAACGAAGGAAATAGCATTGGACGTCAACGAAACGCGCAGTGGCTCGATGCCGTTGCGAAGCTGCTTTGAACATATTTCGCCGACTGCACTATGGACTAAATGTTTCCCCGCCGAAGTTCTGCTTGCCAAGCTTTGTTGATGGCCCGCAAATGCTCCATTTTCCGCCGCCATACCGCTGATCGATTGACTCGATCGCACCAAAACGCACGCAGATATCTCCGCCACGACTTGCTTGGGCGGCGGCCAACATGAGCGCTTCCATAGGGGACATCTGCAGGCGTATCGGCGACGAACAAAAAGCTCAAATCATCGCGCAGTGCTTGAGGCGAGCGAGTCCCCTGCACATTCGACCATGGCATCGACAGGTACCGCATGAACGTTTTTCCTGCGATCGAGCGCGCTCATACATGTACAGGAACGCTCTGATCTTTATGTCGATTTTCCAACGGCAGATAGGATTCGCATTCGTTTAGATGACCCTCTTATCTGGTCTTGTCGCCGTGATCGAACGACGCACTCGCTTGGAAAGAAGGATGAGTGACATGATGACGGTCGGCGAATTGATAGAAGTTCTCGAAGGCGTTTCGCCCGATGCCCAGATCGTCTCGCCCACCAGCCGGGCTGGGCCTTCGAATACAGTATTGGCCCGACCGCGCAAGTCCGAGCGCACGATAGTCGGATCGTGCACATCGGCCAAGGCAACCAGTTTGGATATCTCAACGAAGAGGCCACGCGCGAACTCGGGTCGTGACGCGCAGTGCGGTGCCTGCGGCAGTGTCCGACAACGCGGTGGCCGACGGACGGCAAGCGCTAACCACGGTGAAGCTCGGCGCGATCTCAATTCGTACATCGTCGCTTCCTATCATGCGGTGCACTTGCATTCCACCCTGGACTCTCTACCGCCCGCGACCTAACGAGGCAAAACGGACAGCGAAAACACGTATCTGCCTGCCCGAACTTAGTTGGCACCTACGCTTACGTAAGGCACCGCCTCACGCTCAACGAACTCAATCGTCAGGTTACCGTCCTCCGAGCTCGCCAGATGAATCGCGGCGGGCGCCGCGCCAGAGGTCATGCGGGCGAGCAACTCCTGCGAAACGGCCGGCAGAATGCGCTGATCGAGGAAGGCATCGACACTGCGCGCACCCGACTCTCGTGCAAGGCACAGCTGCGCCAGCGATGCGATCAGCGAGTCCTCACACAAAAGCGTGACATCGTGCTGACGCTTGAGACGCCCGGCAATTTTCTCGAGCTTCAGACGCACGATGGCGGCAATGGCGTCGACGTTCAGAGGCCGATACGCAAGCGTCTGGAAACGCGCAAGCAAGGCCGGCTGAAAGTGCTTGACAAGCGGCTCGTGAATCGCATCGAGCAGCGCGGCTTGCGCGATCTCGGGATTGTCCGTCGTCGCTTCATCGATCTGCGCGCTCCCCAGGTTCGACGTCATCAGGATCACGCAGTTACTGAAGTCGATTTCGCGGCCCTCGCCATCGCGCATCGTGCCTCGATCGAACACCTGATAGAAGATATCCAGCACGTCGCGATGCGCCTTCTCGATCTCATCGAGCAACACGACGCTGTAAGGCCGCTGGCGCACGGCTTCGGTGAGAATACCGCCGCGCCCGTAGCCGACATAGCCGGGCGGCGAGCCCTTCAGTTGCGACACCGTGTGCGCTTCCTGGTATTCCGACATGTTGATGGTCGTGAGCGCGGCCTGGCCGCCGAACAGCACATCCGCGAGCGCGAGCGCCGTTTCGGTCTTGCCGACGCCGGACGGTCCGGCGAGCAGAAACACGCCCAGCGGCGCATGTTCGCTCTTAAGCCCGGCCTTGGCGGTGCGCAGGCTTTGCGCGAGCATGCCAAGCGCATCGTCCTGCGCCACGACGCGCTCGGCGAGGCGTTCTCCGAGCGTGAGCAAGCTCACCAGTTCGTCTTCGACGAGATTGCCCACCGGCACGCCGGTCCATTCTCCGACCACCCGCGCAATCGCCTGCGCATCGACGTCGGCAAAGATGAGGGGCGTTGTGCCTTGCACTTCAGAGAGCGCGCGCCGCGCCTGGGCGAGCGCGCCGGATGGCGGTTTCGCGCTGCCGTCGCCGCGCTGTTCGAGCAGCGCGCGCACGAGCGACAACTCACGTTCGTAGTGCGCCGCGAGCCGATCGGCGTCCTCAGCCGCTTGCTCGATCGAGGCGTCGAGCGCGTCGCGCCGGGCCGCGAGGTCATCGACGCCCGCACGTTCATCCGCATCGAGCGTCGCGCGTTCCAGTTTCAGTGCGGCCACTGCGGCGCGCGCGCGTTGCAGTTCGGCCGGCGGCGTATCCAGCCCCATGCGTACACGGCCGGCGGCGGTGTCGATCAGATCGACGGCCTTGTCGGGCAACTGGCGCGCGGGAATATAGCGGCGCGAGAGTTTGACGGCCGCCACGAGCGCTTCGTCGCGGATATGCACGTGATGGTGCGTGGCATAGCGCGTCGCCAGTCCGCGCAGCATCAGGCAGGCGGTGTCGTCGTCGGGCTCCTCGACCTTGACCATCTGGAAACGCCGTTCAAGCGCGGCGTCGCGCTCGAAATATTCCTTGTATTCGGTCCAGGTGGTGGCCGCGATGGTGCGCAATTCACCGCGGGCCAAAGCGGGCTTGAGCAGGTTGGCGGCATCGGAGCCGCCAGCCGAGTTGCCCGCGCCGATCAACGTATGAGCTTCGTCGATGAACAGCAGAATCGGCGTGGCCGAAGCCTTCACTTCGTCGATCACATTCTTGAGCCGCTGCTCGAATTCGCCCTTGACGCCCGCGCCGGCTTGCAACAAGCCCAGGTCGAGCGTGAGGATGCGCACCTCGCGCAAGAGCCGCGGCACGCTGCCGTCCACCACGCGCAACGCGAGTCCTTCGACAAGCGCGGATTTGCCGACCCCCGGCTCCCCTACGAGGATGGGGTTGTTCTTGCGCCGGCGCACCAGCACGTCGATCATCCGCTGGATTTCCCGATCGCGCCCGAAGACCGGATCGATATCACCGCCGCGCGCTTTTTCGGTGAGATCGATGGCGAAGCGGGCAAGCGCCTCGCCTTCGGTCGAGCGTGGCATGGCCGCCGGTGCCGGGTTGGTCTGGCGCCCCGCGGCGTTCGTCTGCGCGTTCATGGCGGGCACATCCGATTCCGACTCCGCCGCTTCGGGCTCCTCAGGGAGGTTCTCGCATGAGCGCTTGCCCAGACGCGGCGCCAGACGCTCGATTTGCACGCTCGATAGGGAGAAAATCGGCCACGCGTCTTGCGTGCGCAGCACATGGGGCGCGCCGAGAATCGCCTGCAACAGATGCGCCGAGCGGATCGTGCCATCGATATTCGTGCGCGAGGCGATGTTCCACGCATCCTGCAATACGCTGGCCAGTTGAACGGATAGCGCGGGCATGCCGCGCAGATGGCGCGGCAAACGGTCGATCGCGGCGAGCAACGCGTTCCAGACGGCGTCGATGTCGATCTCGTAGTGGCGCAGGATCGCCGGAATGTCGCCTTCGTCGGCTTCGATCAGTTTCAGCAGCCAGTGCTCGACGGTGATTTCATCGGCAAGGCGCGTCTGGCAGAGGCTCGCGGCCGCTTCCAGCGTGCGCGCGCAATGAGGATTGAGCCGGCGGAGCAGATGGGTCGAATCGCGCAAGGTCATAACGGGGAGAAGCTCAGAGAACGGAAGAAAGGCGGAGGGTGGGAAGAGTGCGAACGCTGGATCGTCCTGTCCGATGCAAGCGAACCAGCGAACGGGCCGGATCGATTGACCCGGCCCGCGTGCGACTCAAGCGCGCGTATTACGAGCGCTCATTCCACGTGTCGGCATGGATGATGTTGCCATCCTTGTACGCCCAGGTGATCTTCTCATAGCGCAACTCCACTTCTTCGAGGTGGTTGTGCTTCTCGAAGTCGGGAATCTTGATGTCGAGCATCTTCGGGCGCACGGCCACGACCTTGACGTTTTCGAGCTTGGTGTTGAAGTATTCCTTCTCCTTGCCCGCGTCGTCGATCTTGTACCACTTGAGCTCGACGGACTTCAGGGTCTGGCCGCTGGTCACCGCTTTGTACAGATATGGCGTGGACGCGTCGGTTTCCTTCGTGAAGGTAATCGGCGCATGCACGCGAGTGCCGGTAAGTTTGCCGGTGTTGCCATCGGTGGGGATGTGAATGCCGTGGTCAAACGCGACGACTTCCACGCTGCCTTCACGGTTCTGAACGGTGACCGAACCCTTGATGTCGGCGCCGCCGTCATCCTTGAGCCACATATAGGCGGGAATTGCCATTTTTTTCTACTCCTCTTAGTACTACAAACCAAGACCGGGAAAGATTTCCTGGCCTCAAGATCCCGAAGCCTTTGCTCCGGGGATTCAAAACGTCAGTGCACCCGCTCGGTGTCCGGCACCAGCGTGATTTCCACTCGGCGGTTCTTCGCGCGGCCTTCGGGCGTATCGTTGGAGGCGATCGGGCGCGTGTCGCCATAACCCTGGATGGCGAACTGCGTGGCCGCGATGCCGGAGGCGTCGACCAGCCAGTCGCGCAGGGCCGCTGCGCGCGCGTTCGACAGATGCAGGTTGCTCGTCGCACCGCCCACGTTGTCTGTATAGCCTGCGACCAGAATCCGCTTATCCGGATGCGCCTTGATCATCTCTAGCGCGGCCACGAGCGCGCGGTTCGAGCCCGGCTTGAGCTGCGCCCGGCCGCTGTCGAATAACGACATGCTGTCCAGCGTGACGACTTCAGGCGGCGGTGGCGGCGGCTGATAAGAAGCGATGACCGCATTCAGCGGCGGCAACATGCGCGCTCCGTGATACAGCCCCAATGCCAGACGCAGCGGCACACTCGTGCGAGCGTAGCGCTCCACTTCATCGCGATCGGCGACCAAGGCCTTAAGCGCGTCGCGGCGGGCGGCGTCGTGTTCGACGGGAATCGCTTCATAACGGTTTAGATCCGCGCCGACGCGCGTGAGCAATGCGGCGTTGTTCCGACCCGCGCCCCAGCATGCGGCGGCCAGCGCCAGCGCGGCAAGGGCGATGGCGTGCGCGAGCGCAGCCAGGCGCGGTGACAGGCGCCTGCTCCGCGGCATCGCCTCGATCAAGGGCTGCGGCAGCGGCCACGGCGTGGGTGAGGCCGCCACGCTCGCCGGCGCGATGCGCGTAGCTATCCGCACGTCTTGCTCCCACGGCTTGCTGGCATCGCTCGCGGGTCCGCAGTCGATCCAGCCCGCGCCGTGAAGCGGCCACGGCGCGGCAGGCTGGCGCGGGTCGGTCAGCGTGCCGAAGACGGTGCGCTGCGTCCAGCCGACGAGCGCGGCCAGTCCCGCAGTAAGCTCACCGGCGGCGGGATCGGAGGCGTTTTGCCGCGCCTCGGTCTCGGCGGCTTGCAAGACCGCTTCCAAGCGATGTGCGTCAAGAGGCGATGTGCTGGTGGACGCGCCGTACCATTGCGCAGGACTGTCTGCGCGGGGCGCCGTGCGCGTGAGACGTTGATAGACGGCGACGTAGCCGGGCAGCCGCGCGCCGGCCAGGCGCTGCGCATCAGCAAGCGCCTGACGCACTACGCGCAAAGACTGCGCGAGCGAGTCGGCATCGGCATGCAAGGCCGGGGCAACGCTGAGCACCACGCCATCGGGCGCCTGGCCGTCGCGCCACTGTCGCATGGCGAGCGCCACACGCGGCAGGTCACGGGCGTGATCGACACGCACCCACAGCGCGCCATCGCCGATAAAGACGAGCCGCTCGGTGCCGCTGTCGTGATTGAAGAGCGCGGGCAACGCATCGCCTGTCACGAGCACGAGCGGCATGCGCCTGCGCAGGTTGAGGGGTACGTCGGCCGTGGCGGCGCCCAGCGCGTCGAGCACGCGCGCGCTATGCGTGCGCGCCCGTTCGAGCCCATATGTGCGCCATCCGATGGCGAGCAGCGCGGCAAGCGCGATACAGGAAGTCAGCGCCCACGCCAGCTCGCGAACAAACGGCATTACGAGCCAGAGCACCGCAAGTGAGAGCGCGGCGCCAAGCGCGACGATGGAGCGCGCGGGATAGCCCAGCCTGTGTAGCGAGATCACGGTTTCACTGCCTGCGGGATGACCGAGACGAGCTGGGCGTCCAGCGCGATGCGCCACGCCAGCCAGACGGTCAATGTCATCGCGACGCACAGCCCGGCGATGGCCCAGGGCAAGACGCGATGAAACCAGTCGCCCGGACGCGGTGCTTGCCGATCGACGAGCACGCCCGGCTGCCTGGCAGGGCGAAGCGGCGCGATTTGCGCAGTCAGGCGTGCAATAAGCGCATCCCGCTTAGCCGACCCTTCAAGTGCGTAACGGCCCATGAAGCCCAGGCCGAGCATCATGGCATAGCATTCCAACAGATCGACGTTGGGCGGCGCCTCGTGCATGCGCGCATTGAGGCGTTCGAAGACGAACTCGCCGGCGTCATGCTTGTTGAATCGACTCACTTGCAGAGGCCGCGCGGCCCACTCGACCTTGTCATGCTCGCCGAGATGGCGCAGCGCAATCTCGTCGAGCAACGCACACTGGGCCATCAGCGCATCCTCGCAGACATCGCGGGCATAACCCCGGCGCGCCAAGTCTGCGTCAAATTGAGCAACCAGTTGATCGCAGCGCGAACGCATCACAGAGCGTGCTTCGGCCTGGCCGTTTGCACTGAGCATGGCGACGAGCAATGCCGTATTGCGCAACAAATCGCACAAGGCGCCGGATGAGGCAAGAGCGATAGTCGGCAAACCTGCGTCGCGATCTGGTGAGTTGTCGCGTAGAGATGAGGAGAAGAACGTGCTGCTCAAGGGTTTATTCTACGGTTGAGTGGTTGAGCAATGAACTCGTGCGAACCCATGGACTCGTGTGCGCGGCTGGGTCCACGCTCTGCTCATGAATTCCATCGGTCACGGATTCTATAGTTCAGCGATTATTTCGTATACCGATAGAACAGCGATTGAATGCACGTTCATCGCCTACGCGTCCAAAACGCCATCAAACTCCCTGCGCAACGGTACCTGTAATTCGTAGTTTTCTCAAAACCGGCGCGACTTATCTTAGAGATTCATATCGATCGAATCATTGACTGACTAAAAGCAGCCTTATGCCTCGAATCCTTAAGCCAAGTCATTTCGTTTGCAGTTCCTTGAACAGCTGTTTAAGATGCCGCCCATGAGAGGCGGATGGGCCCTATGACGCGCGGCGAACGAGGCCACCTTGGCGCATGTTCGATCACCGCCACCCCCTGCTCATAATGTAGTGATTCTATTAAGGACTATTGATGGACAGCTTTCAACGGGAAATTCCAAAAAGCCGGGTATCCATTACCCTCGACCTGCACACGGGCGGCGCACAAAAGAAAGTCGAACTGCCGCTCAAGCTGCTGGTGGCGGGCGACTTCAGCGCGGGGCGCGAGCAGGCGCCGCTCGCCGAGCGCAAGAAGGTAAATATCGACAAGAACAACTTCGATGCGGTGCTCGCTGATTACGCGCCCGATCTGAAGTTTGCCGCCGACAACACGCTGGCCAACGACGGCTCCGAGTTGCCGGTGAATCTGTCGTTTCGCTCTATGAAGGACTTCGAGCCTGAGCAGGTCGCGCGTCAGATTCCCGAACTTCAGGCGCTTTTGGCCATGCGCAATTTGCTGCGCGATCTGAAGTCGAACCTGCTCGATAACGGCACGTTCCGCCGCGAGTTTGAAAAAATCCTCAAGAACAGAGAACTGTCGGAGAAGTTGCGCGGCGAGCTTTCGCAGATCGCCACGGCCGCCACGCAGCCCGAAGGGAACGCATAACGCACGCAATCGCGCGCAAGCCCCAACCGACTCCGCATTGCAGACAAGACATACCATGAGCAAAAATCCTTCCGCCCGCCCGAGCGCAGCAGCCGACACCGTCGTGCTCGACGCCCCGCAAGACGCGCAGGGCGACAGCGTCTACGCGTCGCTATGCAACAAGATTAATCTGCACCCGGTGGCGCAGGCCCGTCCGCTCGAAGCGTTCCGTGACAACGACATGCTTTCGGAGGCATCGGCCGACGAACGTCTCGCGCGCGGCATGGGCGCGTTTCTCGATCTGGTGGCGCAAGCCAGCAAGCCCGTCGACCGGCTGGACAAGTCGCTGCTCGATTTCTTCATCGGTCAGCTCGACCGTCAGATCGGCCGACAACTCGACGCGGTGATGCACAACCCCGAATTCCAGGCGCTCGAAGGCCGCTGGCGCGGCCTCAAGATGCTGGTGAGCCGCACGGATTTCCGCAAGAACGCGCGCATCGAAGTGCTCGACGTCTCGAAGGAGGCGCTCATCGGCGATTTCGAAGACGCGCCCGAACTGATTCAAAGCGGCCTGTACCGTCTGACCTACATCGAAGAGTACGACACGCCGGGCGGCCAACCGATCAGCGCCATGATCAGCGACTTCGAGTTCGCCAACTCGCCGCAGGACGTGGCGCTGTTGCGCAATATCTCGAAGGTGGCGGCCGCCGCGCATATGCCGTTTATCGGGTCGGTAGGCGCGGCGTTCTTCGGCAAGAAGTCGATGGAAGAGGTCGCGGCTATTCAGGACATCGGCAACTACTTCGACCGGGCCGAGTACATCAAGTGGAAGAGCTTCCGCGACACGGACGATGCCCGCTACGTCGGTCTTTTGATGCCGCGGGTGCTGGGCCGTTTGCCCTACGGCAAGGACACCACGCCCGTGCGCGCCTTCAACTATGAGGAAGAAGTCAAGGGTCCGGACCACGACCGCTATCTGTGGGTGAACGCCTCGTTCGCATTCGCGGCCAACATGACGCGCAGCTTCGTGAACAACGGCTGGTGCGTGCAGATTCGCGGCCCGCAGGCGGGCGGCAAGGTGGAAGATCTGCCGGTGCATCTGTACGACCTCGGCACCGGCGTGCAGCCGAAGATCCCCACGGAAGTGCTGATCCCGGAGACGCGCGAGTTCGAGTTCGCCAATCTCGGTTTCATCCCGCTGTCGTTCTACAAGAACCACGACTTCGCCTGCTTCTTCTCGGCGAATTCGACGCAGAAGCCCGCGCTTTACGAAACCAAGGAAGCCACCGCGAACAGCCGCATCAACGCGCGTCTCCCGTACATCTTCTTGCTCTCGCGCATTGCCCACTACCTCAAGCTGATTCAGCGGGAGAACATCGGCACAACCAAGGACCGGCGTCTGCTCGAGATCGAGTTGAACAACTGGATCAAGGGCTTGGTCACCGAGATGAAGGATCCGGGCGATGAACTGCAGGCATCGCACCCCTTGCGCGAAGCAAGGTGATGGTCGAGGACATCGAGGACAACCCGGGATTCTTCCGCATCAAGCTGTTCGTCGTGCCGCACTTCCAGGTTGAAGGCATGGATATCGGCCTGTCGCTGGTGTCGCAAATGCCCAAGGCAAAGAGCTGATCGCACGCCCATCGCAGCCTTGACTGCAATGCATGGAGCCGAAGCGCCGGCGCAGCCTTCAAGGTTGCGCCGGCGTTCTTGCTTGCGCAGAATGCCCCCGGCACGCTGCGCGTTGTCAACAGTAAACCGTGCGACAGCGCACTTCGATTCGTAATAATCGGCGATGCCGGTGTAACCGCTCGCGAGACGCCGACCTTCATGTTTGGCCGCAGCGGCCTCAAGCGTTGGAATCCATCCGCATGCGTGTAAAGCGCCGATTGCCGGACACAGCACCAGAGGGACAGCCGTGGCCGTCGAGTAGTGGGGCTATACGCGCAACCCGCTCATGCATGTCGTCACACCTGAAGCGATACCGGAGCTTGACGCCAGCGACCTCGTCGAGGCAAGCAAGGCCGCCCTCGCGTAATAGGTTTTCGAACCGCTGCGTCAACTCGTTGCGCGTGCATTCGGGACAGGTGGCCGTCCCTCTATTCAGGACGGGAGCGCTGCGTTCGAGTTGATGGCCACCAGCACATTGGAATCGATAGACGACCGTATTGTCATCCACTGCGTGGGCAGCAGCGTCATGCCACGCCCGCTCGCCGCATCAGCCAAACGCAGCAGCATCGCGGCGTTTCTCAGTTGTTGTTTTGAGAGTGGCATCCTTGCTCGGTCAAAAGATACGTCGCCTGAATACACCGGTCGTTTATCCTGCATATCGTAGCGCCTGCGCTTCTTGGCACGCGTCGTAATCTGAAGACCGGCGCAGTACGGACACCCAATGACCCTGCTTAATAAGCTTTGGCATCGATTGTCGGCATGACATCGTCCGCCTTTTGCGGAGGCCGCCGCCTGAAGTTGTTCAAGACCGTCGCTGAGCGACCGAACTTGCCGATGGCATTTGATGCACCATTTACCCTCCCTGATCGAAAGGCCCGATGTTTTCCACTCGTGTTCTCTTGCGCAGCGCAGACGATATCGTTCATCGAGCCTTGTGAAGGTTCCGCGAAGCGCCGCGCCTCGTCCTGCGACGGAGGTCATGCATGCTGCGCGGATTGTATCGATCTCACATTCAATGCAGAGGAGAGATTCCACGTACAGAACGTGCTTCGCGGCGCGCTTGAAGCGATGGCCGTTTGCACACGCGAAATCGTAGATCGCTTGAGTGCCCAGCCATTCTTGCGAAAGGCAGCGCCAACTGAGTTCCTTGCGCGAGCATTCAGCTTGGCGACATACGGACTGCTTTCGTTAATCGACGGATTTGAATTCATCGGATAGCTTTGCGACTCAAGTGCAAACGACCGGTAACGACTGCGCCTCAGCGTTTCGCCCGGCCCATGATCGCATCGAGCGATTCGCCTACCACAACAATCTCCGTGCGGCGATTCTTCGCCTGACCGTCTGGCGTGTCGTTGCTCGCCGTCGGCTTGTCGTACGCAAAGCCCTTCGTCGCGATGCGCGAGGCGGAAATTTCTCGTTCCTCCAGCGCGGCGGCGACCGTCTGCGCACGTGCTTCCGACAGCGCCTGGTTGTACTCGTGCGTACCTGTGTTATCGGTGTGCCCCTCGACGATCACCGACTTCTTGCTACGCTTGATCAACACGACCGCGCGGTTCAGCGCGGGACCGGAATCGGCACGCAGCGCGGACTTGTCGAAGTCGAACAGTACGCGGTCCGGCAGGCGCACCTGCACGCCTTCCTTGATCTGCGTGACCTCGATGCCGACTTGCTGGTTCAGGGCGACTTCGTCGTCGCGGTTTGGGCCGATAGCGCAAGCGCTCAGCAGCGAGATGGAGAGTGCACATCCTGTGAGTGAAAGAACGTTCTTCATGTCCTTGATCTTTTATTGATGATCGAATGAGATAAATGCCGTCGCCGGCTCAAGCGCGTGATTACTTAAGAAGCAGCCCCGTTGCGCTTCGTATGGCCGCGCTCGCGCTCGTCTTGACGTTCGTGACCGAGGTCGTGGCAGCATTGACGTTTTGCACCGCAGCCTTGGCGGGTGCCGATGAATATCCACCCGTGTCGGCCGCATTGCCGAGTGCCGCTGCATGGTTCTTCACTTCGTTCATTGCGTTGTTCGATGCGCTGCTCCCCGTGCCGCTCGAAACGTCGCTCGCCGCCATACCCGGCGAAGCCTTCGCCACGGGTGTCGACTGCTGAGGCGCATCGCGCTTGACGGGTTTCGGGTTTGCACCTTCATACGCCAGCGTGTTGTTTGCCACGTGGACCTTGACCGGATCGGTGTCCTTCCACTGCTTCTTCGGGATCAGCACCTTCCACACGCCGTTGCTGTTCGGTGAGCGGAAGAACGCGACGACACCGACGTATTCCGCGTCCTTATCCATCGGCTCACTCACGCTTGCCGCAGCGCCCGGTTTCACTATGACGTCCCTGGTGGCAAGCAAATCGGCTTTGAGCAACTCGAGATCGTTGTTCTGGAGCTGAACGTATTCGAGCTTCGCGAAGGTCTGCGAATCCTTGAGCTGATAGAGCCGCACCACCGTCGAGAGCGACTGTCCGCCCGTCGTCTCGTTGGTCGCCGCGCGCGCGTCGAGATCGACGTTCATCGTCTTGACCTGTGTGGTGAAGAGCCACTGCGCCGCGCCTACGGTAGTGTCCCTGGTGGCTTGCCATGCACCGCAACCGGCCAGTGCGAGCACGCTCGCGGCGCAGGCCGCGGCGCTTGCGGCATTTGCAAAGCGCGCGGACGATCGACCCGCGCATGACATCATGACTTTCTTGTGCTGCATCGTTCCTTCTTGCCTCAGATGATCGATTCGATTCATGCGTTCGACCCGTTCCAGCGGCCCAGATGAACGCGTGTGATGTGCTGATTCTTGTGTTGCGCGGATGATGGGGGCAACTGACTCGTCAACCCCAAACTCGTCTGCCTGGACACGAGCACGGGATCGGGCATCAATTCGGGTCGCACATGCATCTCCAGATGCGCCTCACCCTCATAGCCCAGATAGAACCGCAGCAGCGCCATGATTTCCCGATGCGCCGCGTGTCCTGGCGTCAGACTGAGCACCGTCTCACGCGTGTCCGGTGTGATGATCACACGCACTGCATTCGAGCGATCGTAAAAGCCGCGCCCGAGCAGACACTGTTCACCAAGCGCCGCCGGTTCGAAGTCATTCACCTCGCGCCATACGGGGAAGAACTCTTCGACCTGCACCTTTGCATCAGGGACCGCGTGCTGCAGGACGCCTGCGAGTCCCTCGGCCGTGCGCGTCTTCTGTGCGACCACGCCCAACATCGACATGAGCGTGCGCGGGTCGACGCCGGATTTGGCACGTTGATCGTGCGCTGTGTTGAACCCCAGCCCTACGTAGCTCAATAGATAACGCGAAACCGGGTCCGTGCCGCCCTGCCGGTAGCCCACCGGATAGCGATACTTGCGCCACACGCGATACAACTGCGTGACGATGCGGTGATGGAACACATCCAGAAACGCCGCAAGCGGCTCCGCGCCATCGCGGTTCTGCGCCACTTCATCCACGAAATACGACGGCATGCGCGCATCGACGCCATATAACCCGAGGAAGGTCGTGCGCACTGTCGGTGGCGCTTTTTTATCTTCGTTGTCGTCGTCAAATTCGACGCAATCGATCTCGCTGCCCGGAAAGCCCAATCGCGCGCGCGAGCGGAATCGCACGGGCTCCGTCGATGGCGAGTCGGTCGTACCGATCGGTGCGGCATCGGGCGCGGCCAGTTCGATCAGTTCGCAGAAGCGGAAGAAGTTCATCCGCGTCGCGTCATCGAGCAATGCGGGTAATAGCTCGCGTTGCGTTTCTCTTGACGCTCTGATGCTGTCTGGCGCGCTCAAAACGGCGCTCCTTCACCCTTGGTCTCCGGCCACTCGATGCGCTTGCCCGTCGGCTGTGACACGATCACCAGCTTCGTGTAAAGATTGACCGTCGCATAGAGACCGAGGAAACGGTTGAGCATCCCGCCGAACAGTTCGATGTCGCCATCGCCCGCGAAACGGCTGCTGTCGAGCGTCACCATGATTTCCACGCCACGCATCAGCCCGCCCTTCACCAGCTTGTTCAATGGCCGATGCTTCACATCCGTGATCGCTTCAACCCGTCGCCGATTCAGTTCACCCTCGGTCCAGTCATATAACGCGAGCGAACCGCGCAGAATTTCTGCATCGAGCAACGACAGGTAGTTCGGCGCCAGATGCGACAGCACGCGCCACTGGAACCGGTCACCCGCCGGCGGATACACGGGCAAGGTGGGCGCCGTCAGATTGCGTACCGAAGCCACGTTGGTGAACCCACCGCGCATGCGCGTGATGCCCGCCTCACGCAGCGCCTTGCGCGGCAGCATGCCGTTGGTGCCGGTGACTTTGAGTGACAGCGTTTCTTTCGGCAGCGTTTGTGCTTTCTCCCACCCATGACCGCCCAGTACGATCCACGCATCGAACCGTCCCGAAGGGCCGCGGCGCATGTGCGTGTGGAAGTAGCGTTCCGGGAGCTGATGACGCAACATCCCGCCGCGATGCTTGAACGCAGCGAACGGCACATACTCAAAGCGTTTGCCCTTCTCGAAGACTTCGACCGTATCGACCGAATAAATATCGACCAATGCGCCCTGCTGCCCGCTTGCGCGCACGCGATACTCCGTCTCGAACTGCGTGACCTTGACGGGGTCGGCGGCGACCGAGAACAGGTTGATCACCGGCGTGCAGTACAGACGCACGTTCTCTTCGGTAAAGCGCATGTCGTCCGGATAGGGTTTATCCAGCACCACTTCGACGTCGAACGATCGAACCGACGCCGGAATCGCTTTCATGTCCAGACCGAGCATATCGATAAACATGAACTTCTCGGGAAACGTGAAGTATTCGAGCAGCAGCTGATAGCCGCCGAAGGCGTTGTCGGCTTTGGGCCACAGGCGTTCCTGCGGGGAGAATCCCGCGGGCGCGAGACGCAGGCCCGGCATCGCCTGAGGCGTGCCCGGTCGATCCTCAGGGAAACCCGGCACGCGTAGCTGCATGGCGATCGGCTTGGCGGCCAGTGCGGCGTAAAGCGCGAGCGCCACGGGCCGGTCGGCGTGCAGATAGAAACGCAATCTCGGCACCTCCAGCCGATCACGCTGCGCCTGCTCCTGAATGGCGAAGCGAAAGCGGATCACCGAGCGGCCGTCTTCGCGCGCATAGGTACCTGCTTGCGTCAGCGTCAGCGGGTACGCGTCGACCGCTTGTGTGGTGCGATAAACGCACGTGGTCTGCGCATCCCCCGCGCTCGTGCCGGTCTGAATCGGATCGGACGTCGCCTCCAGCCCCGCATCGATGATTTCGTGCTTTTGTAGCACACCGACCGTCGGTCTCAGTTCGAGGATGGCCAGCGACGGAATCATGCGCAGGTAATGCGGCCAGAGCATGCTCACCAGCCCTTCTGTGAGTTCCGGCAATTCGTCGTCCAGTTTGTGACGCAATCGCCCCATCAGGAACGCAAAGCCTTCGAACAGCCGTTCGACGTGCGGATCGCGCTCGCCCAGGCGATCGATGTTGAGTTCCCGTGCACGGTCCGGAAACGCGCGGGCGAACTCGGTTCCGGCCTCGCCCAGGTAGCGCATCTCCGCTTCATAGTAGCGCAGGATTTCGTTGTCTTTAGTCGGAGATGACATTCAGGCTTTCTTTAGTCTGGTGTGCTTCATTCTTACGCGCTTCATTCTTACGTGCTTCATTCTTACGTGCTTCAGGCCAGCGCGACCGCGCGAGCCGGATCGATGGCCGTGAGATCGCCAATCAGCGCGTCGATGCGCGTGCCAATCGCGGCCCTGTCGGCATCCTTGCGGTTCAGGCGAATCTTGAGGATGCGCAGCAGATGCTGCTTCACTTCGAACGCCAGCGACGGCTCCCAGCGCGCGAGTTGATAACGCAGCGCATCGGCGTCGAGCAGGGTCAGCAAATGCACGGCGGTGTCAGGCCGTTCGGCACGTTCGCACACGCGCGCCATCACGAACTGACGGACGAAGCGTTCGCGCTCGCCGCCCGAGATCGTGGTCGCGTCATCCTGTCTCGGCAGTCGTTGCAACCAGGCGAGCGCCGCATCGAGCCCTTGTTGGCTGGCCAGATCGTTTGCCTGCGCTTCGGTCTCGGCCCAGTCTGTGCCGGCTGCGGGTACGCTTACCGGCGCGGCAACCTCTCCTCGTTCGAGGTCACGCACGGTCGCATAGCGCGCAATCCATTCGAGCGTCGCGTCATCGGCGAAGGGCGAGCCATCGGAGAACAGCAAATGTTCAAGGCCCGGCAAGCGTTCGAGCATCAGCGCGCAGTCGGTGGCGGCCGTCTCGCGCACCTGCGCGTACTCGCCGCCCGCCTGCTCCTGAGCCACGAAGGCGTAGTACTGCAAGTCCAGCCAGAAGTGATTTGCGCCTTCCGCAAATGCCGATTCGACGCGTTCGAGCAACTCGGGCCACTGCTTTTGCAGAAGCAAACGTTTGAGGTTCGCGCGCAGTTCGGTGCGCGGCGCGAGCAGGCGCGTCTTGCCACCGGCCTCGAAGGGCGGCGCTTCGGTGAGCGTGTCCCAGCGCACGCAGCGCATCAGACGGTAAGCGGCCAGATATCCCTGCGGCTGCTCACGTAGGAACTGCGCCATCTGGCGCGCACGATCGAGCAGTTCGCGCGTCGAGGTGACTTCCGATGCGGCGGGTAGACTGGCGGACGATGCTGAGATCGGTGCGTCAGAAGACGACGCACCCTGTTCGGCCTGAGGTGACTCAACGCGGCCCTCGAAGCGGCGGAACAGCGCCGCCAGCGCCGGACGCTCCGCTTCGGGCCAGGTGACGACGCGCTCGTCGATCAGCGCCAGCGCCGAGAGCGTGCGTTCGAGCAAATCGCCGGTCAGCCCCTGCACGTTGTCGAGCCGGTCGGCGAAAGTGCTGCCGCATAGCCATTCGAATGCCGCGCGGCGCGATGCTGCGCGTGCTGGCAGCAGCGTGTCGTCGAAGCGATCGACGAGTGACGCCAGCAACTCGAAGCCCGATGCGACACCTTCCGCGCCATCACGGCGCATGCGGCCGTAGACATAGTAGACCGCGATGCGCACGTCCTTGGCGCGGCGTTTGAGCAGCCGCTCGGACGACTCGATGATGAGCGCATCGTCGACGTTCGAGAGCTTGGCGACTTCTTCCTTGATGGCCTGGAAATCGTCGTCGTAACCGGGGTCGTCACCAGTGGGGGCATCCGCGCGGATGGGCCGCAGCCAGTCATCCCACTGCGCTTGAGCGGCGCGCGCAAGATCGGACGGCTCACGCGTGCCGAACAGCGCCTTGAGTAAATTCGTGAACATGGGAAGCTGAAGTCTTTTAGTTTGAATGATGGCGCGACTCAGCGAGCCGGTCAGCCCGGATCACCGTGGGCGCGATAAAGATCAGCTTGCGCACGCTGTGTTGCGGGCCGTGCGACTGCATGTGCATGTCGCCTCGCCTGGCATGAGCGGCTCGCCAAGCTCATAAAGCACCTCGTGCGGCGGGCAGCGGCGTTTCCGCTTGCCTCGCCGCTTCGATTGCCGCTTTCGGCAGCGGCGGCGGACCATCGGCCATCTTCACGCCCTTTGGCAAGGTGTCGCGCTTGATGAAAATGCGCGAGGGCATCGCGAAGCCCTTGAGGTCGAGCAATTCCAACGGGCCCTTACCCACATCGGTGCGCATCATGTAACTCAGCGGATGCGTGATGTCCGCTGATGTATTGGCAGTCGGGCCGTGTGCGGTCAACGCGTCCTGATCGACCGCGTCGGTCGTCTTCGGGGCATAGCGCGTGTCCTCGAACTGCGCTTTGGCCTGCCAGGTCAACTGATAGGTTGCGGTATCGATCGGCTCGACGTGCGCGCGTTCCAGCATGCGCACGAGTGCCCAACGACCCGGGAATTCGAAGCGCTTGTTCGTGCCCGCGGTCTCCGTCTGCCACTCCAGACGCGTGCCCGCACTCTGCGGATCGTTGGTCGGCCACGCCATGCCGCTCCAGGTTTCGATCTGGTTGTAGTAATGCAGCTTCTGCGCGTCGATGGTGAGCAAGGTATCGGTGATGCCCGGCTGCGGGATCGGCTTGAGTTCAAACCGGTACGACGGCTCGCCTTGCGCGAACATATGTCCGGCGATACGCTGTAGCGTGTTGATCGCCTTCAGAAATGCCGGATCTATCGCCTGGGAGACACTGCCTGAACTTGTGCCGCCTGCGACCGGTACCCACTGGTCGCCCTGCAGTTGCAGCACGCCCGCCAATTGCGTGGCGAGGAACGTGTCGATCAGACCGCCCTGCGGACGCAGGAAGCGCGCAAGCTCCGGCAGCGACGCATCGTTCGTCGTGTTGGCGAACGGATAGCGTCCAGCGAAGGACTTGTTCCAGCTCGCCTCAACGCTTTGCTGCCAGGCATCGTTCAGGCTGGCCTGTGCTGGTTGGATCACCGTTTGCGTCGCTTGCGAGACGGGTCGCACGAATAACTCCGCGCCCATACCGGCCCACTGTTCGCCCAGACTCGCGGCGATCAATTGCGCGTAAGAGAGCGTGTCGGCCAGTTCCGAACCTTTGCCCAGGAAGAGCGATTGCGCGATTAGCCGGGCTTGTTCGTCGGAATCCGGACTGTCGCTGATTTGCTGCAGCTTCAGCCGCAAGGTGGTGATGCGCTCGGTGAAGCGCTCCAGACTTAGGTCGCTTCGATTAGCGGCTGCCGCCGCTGCTGCTGCGGCAGGTGTGTTTGCGTTGGCTTGCCCCACGAGACGTAACACGGGCCCAAAGTATCCGCCCAGCGGTCCGGCAGGGTCCGCCTTGGCGGTCTGCGGCACGTCATCCTTCTTGCCAAACACGCTCTGCGCTTTACCGACCAGTGTGTCGGAGAGCGATGCGTGTTGGGCGCCGGCGCCACCCTGGTATTCCAGCGATTTCATCAGCGCAATCAGCGGCGACTGACGCGCATCGGCGATCAACTTCAACTGGCCGATCGCGGCCGGCAGCGTCGGGGCAGCGTCGCACCGCATGCTGTTCATGAACGACTGCCAGTGCTCGGCGTAATCGGTGAAATAGCGCGCGCGTAGGGCCGCACGTAGGGCGTCTGGCGTTTGCGTGCTGGACGCGTCAGCACCCGTCGCGTTGTTCACGTTACCCAACACCCAGTCGCTTGCCACGCCGTTGTGCTTGGCTGCCTCGTCCATGGCGGCTTCAATCGATCCTTCCCATGCCTGGCGCGTGTAGACACCGGCAACGGTGGCTGTGGTGCGAAACAGTCCACGGGTGTCCGTGCCGGCGGTGAGCGAGGCGAGCGTTTGATCGGGGTATTTGTGACCGATGGAGGCGAGTACGCTCTGATAGAGCGTGTCCTCGGAATTTTTGACACCAATTACCGCCAGCAAGGTGGAACGCGAGGTCGCGATAAGCTCCTCGCGTGGCTGGATGCGCCACTCCGGATGCGACTGCAGGTGTTCAGCCCAGGAGCCGAGCAGGTGTTGCGACAGGTCGAGCTTCTCGCCCGCGGTAAGGCTTGCGGTCGGGTTCCAGTACTGCGCGAGTTGCGGCGTCATGAAGGCCGCATCGGCGTGCTGCGGCTCGGCCATCATGAGGTACGTCTTGAGCGCCGCCTGGCCACTTTGCGCGATGTGTGTCGCCTGATCGTCGAGATCGGTCGTCGGCATCTGGCCGAGATCGACCAGACGCGCTTCGAGTTCCTGTTGCACCGGGGCGCTGAGCAGCGTGCGGCTCGCTTTGGCGAAGGGCGTCCACAGCGCATCGAGCACGGCGCGGTCGTGATTCAGGCCGAAGCGGGAGAACAGCGGCGCGTGGTGCTGTACGCGGTATTCGTAGAAGCCGATGCGTTGCTGAAGCGCGGACAAGGCACGCAGGCGTGTGGCGGCATCGGGCGCACGGTCGAGGGAGCCGATGGCCTCATTCGTGAGCACCATCTCATGAGCGTTGGTGATGCCTGACGCGGCCATGCCTGCGGCAATGATGCCAAGCGCACTTAGCACGAGCGCGGAGAAAATTGTGACTGGATGAAAGCCCGTCATGCGGCCCGTTTTCCGTTTTGTGCCCTCTGCAAGATAGCGCCACAGAGCGAACTGATCGGCAGCATGCTTATCGAGTTTATCCGCCTTGGTGGCCGCCCACGACGAAAAGAATGCGCCAGCGACCGGAAACGGGTGCCGCTGCCACATCGACAATTGAACGATCCACTGCGCGAGCGCTTGCGCCCGAGTGTCCAATCGCTTCGAGAGTTGCGACAAGAAGCGCTCCCCGAGGTCGTGACCGAGTTGTTTGATCCCGAGATCGGCTAGAGAATCCCGCAACGTCAGGAGTGCGCTCTCAATAACGGATTTATCCGTCGAACTGGTAAATTCGCTTCCGATCACAAACGTTACATCGCTCGCGGTCGATTCACCTGCGAGATCAAGCACAAAGATCGGCGCAGCCCAATTCAGTACTTCGGTGATCCGCGCAAGCGTTCTGTCCCACCCCAGTTCCTCGTTCAAGTAACTCGACAAGGCTGCGGCGCCGTCCAGCGTCAAAACGATGGCGTCAACCGGACGATTACGACGAAGCTTTCCGATCTTTCTTAGCCAGGCGACATCGCTGCTTTCGTTATTCCACAGCAGAACGGCAGAATCGGTAATCACATATCCGTTCTCGGCAAGCTCCGGCAGCAAGCGACGCACGGTAGGCTCTTGCCCCAACACGAGAAGCCATGGCAGGCGATAGTGCCATCGCCAACCGTATTGCTGACGCATGCGTTCGTGCAACTCTCGCAAAGGATCTTCATTCGGTTCGGGTGTCGTCGTTACCGTATCGATTTGTGCTGAACCAATTTCACGCAGCACCTTTTTTTTGCGTATGTGCCGACCCACCACAATCTTCGCAAGGGTGACCAGCAGAAACACGATAGCCAACGCTGCGACCGCGAGCCACCGTGCCAAGATGGAGTCCAAACCGGCTTCGCCACCCTTGAACAGGATGACGACAGCGGCAGCGGCAGCAACGGCCAATCCGGCCGCGAGCGTGAAATTCAAACGCATAAGACTTGTCTTTAAGTTCGAGGAACGACTATGGCGAGTGTCAGCGCTTCGTCATCTGCGACGCTGACGAGCTGCTTGTGTGCGGAGATATTTGCGTGGACTGAGGCAAGGGCAATGGCAAGCCACGGAGCGACAAATCCAGCGCTACCAATTCGCAGATCTATATCATGATGGCCCTTCAACTCTCTCGCTTTCGCAAGAGCAATACCTTGAGCGTCCAACTGCTCCATCAACGTCCGGAATAACGGAGCGTCCGATCCCCCGCCAAACCAAAGATCCTCAAGTTCGACTTCCTTCGCCCTGCTCCAAAATAGAATTTGTCTCACGCTTTGCGCAAGATCTGATTGGTCGCCTCGCTCCGGCCGATAAAGCAGCGCCTTCGAATCCAGCCGCTTTCGCTTGCTTAGGGTGTCGGTCGCGAAGACAAGAACCGCACCTGCTTCAGTTGTGCCGGCAACGGGAGACGCACTTAATAACGTGGCCAACCGAACGGAACCCATGATCCGAACTGCATCAAGTGTGTAGGGAATACCGCCATCCAACCATTTGTCGACCTCTATCAAGGCGGGTGTATCAGTGCGCACCAGGGGGAGAGACACCGCCTTCAGTTGATTCGCCTTCCACACCTCGGCCCAGATGCTTTCCACGCTCGAAGTCGGAAGCAACGTGTCAACACCAAGCTCCGTCAGGACAGGCAGATGCTCCGGCAAAGCCTTGATGGCTGATGAAATCTGTTTGACCAGCGAATCCGCAACGAGTCGAAATATCTCTTCGTGACGTGCAATGTCAACGCCGTCCCCTCCAGGCAACCAGCAGTGATTCGGCGACTCAATCCACCGCGCAGTCACGCATTGACCATCGCCCGGATAGCGGCTTCGGGGTTGGAGCAGCAGCTTTTTCTCCGTGACCGACACCGGAGTGTTCTCATGCTCATACGCGGAGAACACAAACCCCGATGCCAGTAGGTGGAGAGGCACGCCACCTTCCCGCTGGACCTGTCGGATATAGTCGCCCCTATCGTCGTTATATTCCTGAGCATTACTGCGCCGCGCCTGCAGGACGCCGAGATAAAACAGAAAGGGGGCCGACCCGAGAAGAATCGGGAGAACGGTGGCGCAGGTCCAAAACCACGCAGCATGAGCGGACTCCCCTTTGGGCCAGCGACTCACGACGCCTACCGCAATTCCTCCTGCGAGGATCACGCAAAACACCGCCCACCTGATCCAGGCTGGCTCGAAGGGCGGCACGGGCTTTTCAGGACCAATCCGACGCAGGTCGTAAGCCATCAAGCGCTACCGGTGGTTCCGTTCGACGAAATCAGGGTCGCGCCGCAGCGCGTGTGATGTCCATGGAATGACAAAGGAAGGTCACCATCTTTCATTTGGGCGTCTCCCTCGACGATTTCGTTTTCTCCACACCGTGGGCACGATACGCGGTCCGTCTTGCGAGCCGCGCCGCGTCCGTTAAGCGAAACACGCGACGACCCCGTAAGGACGACGCCCCCGTGACTGGTGGTATCCCCGACGTAGATGAGATTCGGCATTGCTGTTTCTTTGGGTGAAAGGTTGTATCACGCTCTGCTGCTGTGAAAGTCGTGCCGTCACGGAACGCTGATCCAGTTGCCCGCTCGACGTCACGCAACATGCGAACGGCGCTACCGAAAGCCTTCTGGGTTGCTTCTCGAGTCACGTACATACGGATCGCCAGGTTCAATACGGCAGGCCGCCTGCACGTCGGCCGGCCAAAGCGGCACTTTAGATGTTGCGCGCCAGACTATGCGACCAAGAAAAGAAACCGCGTGGATCGAAAACATCAGCCACTTGAACACGGGGTTCCACGCATCACTCGCCACCAACGCCACCCACCCTTGATAGGGCGTTTCCTTCCTGTCCGCGATCGGCAAGCAGTAGCGGAATCCATCGGCGTTCATGACGGCGCTAGGGCCATCTTCCATATAGCGGCGCATGAATTCCCAATGTCGAAAACAATTCTCCTTAATAGACGAAGAGTAGCCAAACATGAACTGCTCCTGCACGGTCGTTTCGTCCTTCATTACCAGACCGCAGATACCCAGCCACGGTACGCCGATATTCTTGACGACGTAGAGCGTAAAGTAGGTCGCATCCCATGGCGCTTCGAGCACTGTCCCATCGCCTCGAAACACGTAGACCATACGGTTCCTTCGATTCAAACGGATCGGATAGTGCGTATAGCCAGACCATTCACCTATCCAACACGTGAACATGATGGTGCCAAAAATAAGCAAGGAGTAAGCGGTTGCAACGCTACCCGTGGCAATAAACATCGGAATATCTTCGTTATGGTTCCAGCTGGAATCTAGATAGTCGTGAGCTGTGGAAAACAGAAGCATTGCCAGAAAGCCAAGGCCAACAGATAGCGCGAATATGGAAAATGCGCTCATGACTCCCCGATTGGCGTAGTATCCGTCGACCATCTCTAAGTATGTCGAATTCATGCGAATCGCCAAAGCCGAGGCGTGGGGCTCACCAGCCGAATAACTAATGGGAAGGTACCATTCGCGATCCTGCTCGCAAATGGGCCGTTCCTTTTGAAAGGTCTTGAGGTTGCGCGCCTTCATGCCCCTTACGCTCCAGCCAATAATTCTTTGAAGTCGGACTGCTCATCATTGACGTTAGCGTATCGCGCCTTTTCAAGACTTCCCCAATAACAGCAGTTAGCCACTGCGCGATATTGTCGCCCTTGACGTTGCTAATCCACAATGCAAGTGCGGCCAATATCGCAGCCAGCACAAACCCGATGATAGTCAGCGTGATTGCAAAGGTCGCCCCAAGGATACTGATAGAGCCCACTACAGTTGCACCACCTTCTGCGGCAGGCGTCGCCCAAATCGCGATCACTGCAGAAGCAGCACCCGTAGCACCAGACAGTCCCTGCAACGTCATCAGTTGCCATTGGTATTGCTCTCTACTTTGATTACCATCCGCAAGATCCATAACCGCATACACGCCCGCAAGTATCCCGCCCAACACCCCGGCGAATTTCAGAAATACAGCGGCGCGCTCCATCTGCTTCTCACCGGCCAACATCTCCGGCATGCCCACCGCATACGCATTGCGCCATGCTCCGTACATCTTCAGCACATTGCCCGCTCCCGACGCCAGCGCGCCAAGAAATAGCCCATCGCAGAGCGTCGCACGTGCATCCAGTGTCCACGTCTTTTGAAACTTCAATGCCGATGCTTCGTCACTGATGGCCTGCTGCCACGTCGCGTATTTGCAAATCGCGTCGACTACGGTCAGCACACCCTCCGAGACCGCTCCATAGAGCTTGATGCGTGACCCGATTCTCATCAGACCGTACTCTTGCAGGTTCTTCGGCGTTTTCACATGTTCGACCAGCCACGCCACCTTCTTAGTCGGATCGGATTCTGTTGTTGTTGAAGGTCGTGCAGCCACAGAACGATAATCGAGTGGCCAACTACCGCTCCCAACAAAGTGCGGCGTTACCGAAAGCCTTCCGGGTCGCTACTCGAGTCACGTACATACGGATCGCCCGGTTCAATTCGGCAGGCCGCCTCCACATCGGCCGGCCAAAGCGGCACTTTAGATGTTGCGCGCCAGACTATGCGACCAAGAAAAGAAACCACGTGGATCGGAAACATCAGCCACTTGAACACGGGGTTCCACGCATCACTCGCCACCAACGCCACCCACCCTTGATAGGGCGTTTCCTTCCTGTCCGCGATCGGCAAGCAGTAGCGGAATCCATCGGCGTTCATGACGGCGCTAGGGCCATCTTCCATATAGCGGCGCATGAATTCCCAATGTCGAAGACAATTCTCCTTAATAGACGAAGAGTAGCCAAACATGAACTGCTCCTGCACGGTCGTTTCGTCCTTCATTACCAGACCGCAGACACCCAGCCACGGTACGCCGATATTCTTGACCACGTAGAGCGTAAAGTAGGTCGCATCCCATGGCGCTTCGAGCACTGTCCCATCGCCTCGAAACACGTAGACCATACGGTTCCTTCGATTCAAACGGATCGGATAGTGCGTATAGCCAAACCATTCGCCTATCCAACGATTAAAAAGAACGACGCCAAACGTGAGCATGGAAAACAGGAACGTCGTAAACACCGTGAAGAGAAATATCGAAAGATCATCGTTATGGTTTCGTCCCGAACTAAAGAATTCGACAGCTGAGAGAAAAATATTCATGACCAATCCAACGACGCCAACGATCGCAGCAAAGACTCCAAATGCACTCATAACTCCGCGATTAGCATAGTACCCATCGACCATCTCCAGGTAGGTGGAATTCATGCGGATGGCCAAAGCCGAGGCATGGGGTGCGACAATTGGCTCGTCGATTCGAAGGTGCCATTCGCAATCTTTCTGTGTAAGGAAGCGTTCTCCTTTGAATGTCTTGAGGTTGCGTGGCTTCATGCGCTTCACGCCCCCGCCATCAATTGTTTGAAGTCGGACTGTTCCTTATCAAAATCAGGGTATCTCGCCGTATCTCCCAAACTTCCCCAATAAGAACGGCTCATCCACTGCGCAATGCTATCGCCCTTGAGGCTGCCAATCCACAATGCAAGTGCGGCTAATATTGCAGCCAGTACAAACCCGATGAAGGTCAACGTGATAGCAAAAGTTGCTCCGAGTACTCCGATTGATCCGACAATGGTCGCACCACCTTCCGCCGCGAGCGCAGCCCAAATAGCAATGCCTGCGCCGACAACACCTGCGCCTCCTGAGGTGAGTTGAAGAGCAGCAAGCCCTCGTTGTCCTTCAGACCTACTCTGAAAGCCGTCGACAAGATCCATAACCGCATACACGCCCGCAAGTATCCCGCCCAACACCCCGGCGAATTTCAGAAATACAGCGGCGCGCTCCATCTGCTTCTCACCGGCCAACATCTCCGGCATGCCCACCGCATACGCATTGCGCCATGCTCCGTACATCTTCAGCACACTGCCCGCTCCCGACGCCAGCGCGCCAAGAAATAGCCCATCGCAGAGCGTCGCACGTGCATCCAGTGTCCACGTCTTTTGAAACTTCAATGCCGATGCTTCGTCACTGATGGCCTGCTGCCACGTCGCGTATTTGCAAATCGCGTCGACTACGGTCAGCACACCCTCCGAGACCGCTCCATAGAGCTTGATGCGTGACCCGATTCTCATCAGACCGTACTCTTGCAGGTTCTTCGGCGTTTTCACATGTTCGACCAGCCACGCCACCTTCTTAGTCGGATCCTTGATGGCATCCAGTTCGTTATACATCTGTGGCGTGATGAACACGGCCATCTTTGACTTCGTGCTGCTACCCATTTGCGTCTCAAATGCACCGACGTTTCCGCTCGCAAAGCTGCCACGCACCTGACGTTCGGCGTAAGTCCTGAGCTGTCGGATCTGTGCCTCCGAGAGTTCATTGCCGCTTTGCTTCCCCGCTGCCACGAGGTTGTCCACAAAGATCTGTGACAAAAACTTGATCGATTGCTGGACAGTGCCATTCACCTCGATGACGCCCACCGGCGTCCGCATCGTCACGCCCGCGATCACCATCCACTGCATCAGCTTCTTTTCCGCTGCATTGCCGTTAAATTCACGCAACATGGTTCCGAACGGGGCGGAGACGTACGTCAGCACCGTGGCGACCGAATCGGGAAGCAGCTTCGCATTAGTATTTTGCTTAGCGCTGTCCGCCTGCGCTTGCGCATTTTCCCATGCGGCTTTGGCTTCCTCCATCTTGCGTTTGATCGGGCTCTTCATAAACGCCAGCCCAGGAGCCGTGCCGAGTGCTTCAAAGTAAGCCGTGGTGGCCTCCTCATACGTCTTCTTTGCTTTGGCTTCATCTCGCTGCGCGGCAGCTGCGACCGCCGGCGCATTTACATCCGGTTTAAGAAGCGCCTTCATGTGCGCCGCATATTGGTCCATCAGCGTTTGCCATGGAACATTTTGAGGATCGAGTGAGGCCACCGCAAGCTTTGCAATGAGGTCGTCTTGTTTGAGCAGAAATGCACGCAGCAATAGGTTCGTCCTTTCTCTGACGTCTCCTCTAAGCCAGTTCTCATACACCGCCCGGCATCCGTCTACCTGTTGAGTGCCTGAAATGCAACGGTATAAAGTCGCGGCATATACGTCTCCGGATAGTGGCTGCGCCCCGTCATGAGTCGACTCGAGCTTATTAGCAAGTAAATTACTCTGCATCCACGCGGCGTGCACCTGACTAAGCGGCTTTGTATGCTCTTTCATTAACGCGTCAGAAGCGCCCTTGAACTCCTTCCGCCAACTGGCATATGGACCGTTCTTCTGACCAACGATTGTACGTTCTAGGTACTGATTCCAATAGTAGCTCTGTGTTTTTTCAACGAACTCAGGAGTCGGATTTCTCACTAGCTTGTCGGATTCGTGCTGTCTAGCAATATCGACCAAGGTTTGCGTCTTGCCGGACTGCGAGCCCACGCCCGGTCTGCTAGCCATAGAAGGTGTCACGGCGATGGCTGCAGCCTGCTCACGCCCAACGTCATAGCTGACCTTCAAAGCGTCGGCAAGCGCGTCCCTATTCGCAAAGATCTCAAGCTTTACTTTTTCATCATTCGACGATTTCAGCGCCTTTAGAGAGCCGTCCAAAGCAACCAAATTTCGGTAGCTGGTCGCGTAACCATAGCCCTTTCCGAATTTATTTATCGAAACCGGTGTATCAAGCAGTCGATTAAAATGCCATTGAATGAGAGCAGCAAGATCTTGAGCGATACCAGCAGGATCATCAAGCGCGACGATCGCCGCCTGCAGTTTAGGGCTTCGGCGTGCGCAACTTTCCAGCACGGCCGACGCTTGCCCTGCCCGTGCGTGGTAGTTCGGCGCAGTCGAAGGCTTGAACGACGCCGATGCGCCTTGCGCGCTCTTGCCAACCGATGCATATTCGGCGACAGTGGTGCCCAAATTGGTCAGTCCCACTACATGCGGAACGCTCCCACGATCGCTCGCGGGGAATATCCCAGGCGTCACCTTATGTGCCTTCGCCCAAGCGCCAGCGTCGAAGGCCCTCATATGTAGTGTACGCTGTGCGTGGCCAGCCTTACCTTGATGAGCCTTCACCACGGCCGGCGTCCATTGCACATCGGAGAAGCCAAGCCAAACGATTCCGGCGTGCTCAACATCATTGATTGCAATACAACCCGCCAGCTCTTTGTGGCCGGCGAAATCACAAGGCGTCGCCGACTTCGCTTGCTCTGGAATTGTCGTCTCAGCCGGGAAACTCATGAAATTTCCCTGAGACGTGATCCAATAGCTTTGCATGCGATCGCGCATCTCGTCGTAGACGTAGAGATACCCGCTGCGCATCACGCGAGTCGTGTACTGAGCGCTTTCCTTCAACTGCACGTCCTGCTTCTTGCCCTTGCCGACGCTCTCTGCTACGTCTTCCACCTTTAGCGGAGCAGTAACAACCGGTAAGCCAAGCTCTCGCGGGGCAATGGCGTAACGCACCGGCATGATGAGCAGACCATGCTTATCACAAAGATTGCAGACCGGTTCGGTTCCCGAAGCCATGGATGGATCTCCTCAAGATATTGTCAAACAAGGGCTGGCTCGTTCTTTGAGCTAGCACGATTTGGAGTTCGCTCAGGCAATTGCGCATATACGTCGTTAGTCAAAAGCTCGGAGACCTCCGTCCAACCTCCTGATGCCATACGCGTTTCGCGGGCTCGCCAGTACTCCTTCAGCTTAGGGTGCGTCTCGAATGCGTCACCGTGCCTCGCCACGTGTTCGGCATAACGCATCTGATCGCCAGTGTGAGCAAAATTGAGCCGAGAATTTGCCGCTTGCAATGCTTTTTCAATGATTGCCGCAAGATAAGTCTGTTGCTGCCAGGTGTAACCTTCGGGCAATGAGAGACGTGCTAGCACCTGATTGATCTGTGAAACACGCTGCGCGCGACCCCACATGCCCCACTCGATCTGGCGAAAACCTGAGGGCGTCAATTGAGAGAAATAATCTTCATTGATTCCTATGGGAAAAGGATTCTGGAACCTGTACCAACGACCAAACCATGGAAATGCCCATGCTGAGACGGGGCCGACCAGGCTGCATTGCTCATCGACATCGAGTAGCCAGCACAGATGGGTAAACACCCGAGGATCGAAGAACCGCCACAGCGAGGGCGCGCCCGATCGACGTCGTTCCGCATCAACAGGCAGCACGACAAGTTGACGCGCAATGTGTAGTGCGATTTGAGCCAAGGAGGCTGTCGCCGTCAAATGCGCGCACACACCTGCATGCGTTAAAGGCATCTGGCCACTCAGATTCGCTTCATGTTCCGCGATCGACGCAAGCCACTCGCGTTGCGACGCGTCACAATCAGCCAAACTGATCACCATGGGCAGGCCTGTAAAATCACGCCCCCAATTGGTGGGAATGCAAAGGGATGACGGAAAGCTCGACGTCGATATCTCTGGCGGAAGCGCACCAGGATCGGCAAGCAAGAAGCCATCTTCAAAATGCGATGCGTCCGGCGACGAAACGATCGAAGAGACAGCGCTCACGTCAGCGCTCCGCTATTCTCGCCAGATGTTGCGGCAGCGGCGTTCGAAGCATGGCATGTGCTGAATCCGGGAAGCTTGCCTTGAATGCTGTCCGGACCGTCCCACTTGAAGTTGGCCATCTTAATGGCAACTTGACCGGGCGAACCGATAGTGACTTGACCGTTTTCAAGCTTGATGTAGGCACCGCCGCCGTCCGTCAGTGTGAGGGATTTGCCCGCTTGCACCACCACGTGACCTTCACTGCTTGTGACCGTCATGTTTTGCTGCGAGGTCAGTTCGATCTCATCGTTCTGAGCCTGAATCGAAATTTTTCCGTGATTTGCGTAGAGCTTCATACCCATGTGGTGGGCGAAGAGGCTGATCATTTCGCCTGCAAAGACCCGAAACCTCCGTAAAACACCGACGTCCGCGCTGTCTCCCGCCGTAAAGGCGAGGTTCGCCCCCGCACTATGCTGAATCGAATCCGGGCTAACCATAGCAATCGAAGACTTTGAGGAGAGCAGCATGACTGCTTCTTGCATATCTTTGATCTGCTTCTGCTGAACTTCCGACATAGCTTTGAGATCAGCCGACTCGGCCTGCGACTGTTGCGCGGCTTGCGAGAGTCCCTCCATGCGTCCGTAAGCGTCTTCCAGGCGCTGCATGGCCTCCTGCATATCGAGCTGTTTGCCGCTTGCGTCGGGCTGGTCGTCAGTGCTGAGAAGAAGCCCTTTACCTGAACGGACAGCACCATAACCCGACGACCTCAGCTCAAATCCTTCCCCGCGCTTTTCCAGCTTGTTATCAACCAGATAACCGAGATTCAGCTGCGACTTGCCCGAATGCTCCGTGCTGAGCTTGATGCCCTCCTGCCCCTGCCAATCCTCAAAGCGCAGCTTGTTATTGCTCTGCGTACGGATCATCCCGCGCGAGATCCACCGGCGGTCGCTCGTAACGAGATCAACGGCCTGGCTATGGTGATGGAAGCCGCTGATTTCAGGCTTGTCCGGATCTCCGTCGCGGAACGAAATCATGGCCTCGGTGTTATCCAGCGTCGGGAAGTGGAACCCCGTCTGCAATGCACCCGCGAACGGCTTGACCAGCCGCAGCGGCACGCTTTCGCCGCCTTTAGGCCAGCCATCGAAGTCGAAATCGAAGCGGACCGTGTAATAGCCTGCCGCGTTCAGGAAGGCATATTTATATCGATCCGGGGAAGTCACACGCGCACTGAGCGTACCGGCCACCCGCGGCCACTTCTCCGTTTCGAGTCGAAGCCGGAAACGCCGATCCGCAGGAATGGCCTTGAATGCATTCGTATAAGCCTGGTTCCGCGCGCCGGTGTGCGTCACTTCGATGACCATTAGCCCATCTGGCGCATCATCGAGTGTTTCGTCCGTATGGAAGACGCGTCCGGTCTGCAGGCCTAGCTCAGTACTGTTCCCTTCGATCACCACCTGCCAGGCAATCGCCTCTTCATGGCGCAGTTGCGCTTCGAACTTCGCTCCGGCAAAATCCCGGTGCCCGGTCCCGAACGCGTAAGGCGTGCCGTAGGTGGTGGGATCTTCAGGCGCGACGTTGGCTTCATCAAAGAAGCGCTCATAGGCCTGGTCAGGGTTGTACTCGGCAACCGCGAACGATTTTGCTACCGTCGTTGCGTGGACCGACAGTTCGTACACCGAGGCACGCGCGGCATTCTGCCCGGACACTTCACGGTACGACAGGTTCAGCTCAGGATCGTAGATGTAGTGATCAATGTCGTCGCCGAGCACGATCTGATCGCCGTATTCCGTCTCCTGAATGTAGAGATAAATGCCCGCTTTCTGGCACAGCATCTGAACATAGGCAAGGTCGCTCTGCCCATACTGGAAGCGGAATGCGTGTTGGGGGTGAGCGCCACGCAAGCGCACACTGATCAGATGATCCGGAATACCGTGCTCGCGCAGCTTCGACACCACAATTTCTGGTGTCGTTTGATGCTGATAGATTCTAAAGCGACTGACGCCTTCCAGCCTACCTAAGTGAGATTTCAACTCAATCTCGTACTTCGTGAAATCGACTGAAGTCTTGAGCGTCTTGTACGATGCGATGAACCCCGAGAAGCAGTGCGGCGTGCCGTCCAGCGGACTCATCGAGAACTTCGCGTCCTTCCCCAAGAAATGCTTGCGCGAGAGCCGGTTCGGATGCGTCAGCACGATGGTGGCCACCACGGGCTCGCCCATGCGTTCACGCACGCTGCACGAGACAACCGAAAAGCCCTGCGCCTTCTCTTCTGCGCCAAAGACTTCCAGGTGGTATTCCTGCCGCCCGGTAATCACCTGCCCCGCCACCCGCTGCAAGGTTTCATCCAGTACGTCGGCCATCGTTGCCTCTCCTTTCTAAGCAGTGCCATCGAAGCTTGCAGAAGAGCAAGCGTTGGCGACATCCGCGATGCGATCCATCTATTTGGGGAGCGAAGATAGCGGGTCGCACCAATCCTGGCAAGGCCAGCATTCCCCATTTAAGACAAAACCGCATCTGTTCAGGTGCTTTTTCAATGCTTGACAGATTTAAATGCTCACGCGTGCTATACGTAAGCTTGAAGCCTTCCCTGCGCTCAGCTTGTTCAACAGCCGGTTGTCGTTGAATGGCTGATTCAAAGCAGCGACCAGACTACCCACAAAGGAATACGACGTCTCGATGGTGCAAGCCCCGCCTACTCGCCAATCACCTGCAGCCGATTCCGGGAATGGTGACGCGCCTCATCAAGATGCCCTCTCATCGCTTTTGAATGCGATCGATACGTCATCACGAGACGAATCGCCGAACGCCACATCGGACCGTGACATCGCGCTGCTGGACTACTGGATCACCGACATCGACGAGAAGATCGGCCGACAATTGAACGTGCTTTTGCACCAGCGCGATTTCCAGCAACTGGAATCCGCCTGGCGCGGGCTGAAGTTTCTCGTCGATCAGACCGACTTTCGTCAATCGGTGAGGATCGAGCTTCTCGACGTGTCCAAGGAAACGCTCCGTCAAGACTTCGAAGACGCGCCCGATGTGGTGCAAAGCGGTCTGTTCCGCCATACCTATACGGAGGAATACGACACGCCGGGCGCCCATCCGATCTCGGCGCTCATCTCGGACTATACGTTCGACAACAGCGCACAAGATGTGACCCTGCTGCGTGATCTGTCGAAGGTCGCCGCTGCCGCTCACATGCCGTTCATCGGCGCGGTGTCGCCGCGCTTCTTTGGTCGGGCTTCAATGGAAGAGGTCGCCAGCATTCGCGATCTCGACGATCACTTCGAGCGCCCCGAATATCAAAAGTGGACAGCACTACGCCAGACGGAAGATGCACGCTATCTCGGTCTGGTGTTGCCTCGCTTTCTGGCACGCTTGCCGTATGGGCTCGATAACACCGCGCCCACGCAGCCCTTCAACTATGTCGAAGATGTCGACGGCGCTGGCCCGGGCCGGTTGCTCTGGGCGAACGCCTCGTTTGCCTTTGCGACGAATCTGGTACGTAGCTTCATCCGCAATGGCTGGTGCATCCAGATTCGTGGCCCTCAAGCCGGTGGGTTGGTCGAAGGTTTGCCGACGCAACTCTATGATCTCGGCGCGGGTCGTTTAGGCAAATTTCCGACCGAAGTGCTGATTCCCGAGACACGCGAGTTCGAGTTCGCCCATCTGGGGTTGATCGCGCTGTCGCACTACAAGAATCATGACTACGCGTGCTTCTATTCAGCGCACTCCGTCCAGAAAGCTGAAGAATTCGACACCAAGGAAGCCAGCGCCAACAGCCGGGCGAATGCGCGCTTGCCATACATATTCCTGCTGTCGAGAATCGCGCATTATTTGAAGGTGATTCAGCGCGAGAACATCGGCACGACCAAGGATCGTCGGCTGCTGGAACTGGAGCTCAATACGTGGATCAAGACACTCGTGACTGAAATGACCGGCGCAGGCGATGATTTGCAAGCCGCGCATCCTTTGCGGGAGGCGCGCGTAGACGTCGAGGACATCGAGGACAACCCGGGGTTCTTTCGCGTCAAGCTCTTTATCGTGCCGCATTTCCAGATCGAAGGAATGGACATCAACTTGGGACTCGTCTCTCAGATGCCCAGAGCGAAAAATAATTAACCCGTTCAATTCAAACTCGTGCAAAGGGGCGCGCCGCCCCATCCTGCATTTACCAGACTCAATAAGCAATGAAAATCACCCGACCGCTGTGGGCACAGGGCGTGTTCATGACGCCCCAGCACTTTCAGCAGCAGGCACTGTGGGAACAGTTCGCCAATGCACGCATTGCCGAGATGGCGAGTCCCGATCCATGGGGCGTGGTCCAAGTGGCCATCGACACACAGGCGCTCGGCATCAATCGCCTGCAGTTCACGTCCTTATGCCTGCGTCTGCCCGACGGCGCCTTCATCGACAGCGAGACGTCAGACTGGCTCCCGTCGGCACGCAGTCTCGACGATGTCTCGACGCAATACGATGCCGTCACCGTGCTCGCGGGCGTGGCGCTCGTGGATGCGAAGGGGAATAACTGCATCGAGGCGGGCGCGAAGCCTGCGCGGCCACGTCGATATGTACGCGAATACCTCCACGTCGATGACTTGCATGGCGAAGGCAAGGAGGAAATCAGCGTCGAGCGTCACGTCGTGTCGCTGCTGTTCGACTTCGAGGAATCCGGTGACTACGTAACGTGTCCGGTCGCACGACTCATCCGCAACGCGCAGGGACGCTTCGAGCCTGACGCGTCGTTCGTGCCACCGTGTCTCTTTCTGTCAGCCAGTGCGACGTTGATCGAGCGGGTCAAGCGCCTGTCGGAGATTTTGAGCGCTAAAAGCGGCAGTCTCGCGGTGCGTCGGCGCGAGCGCTCCGATCAGATCGCCGATTTCGCCGTCGCCGACGTGTCGCTGTTCTGGCTGCTTCACAGCGTGAACTCGTCGTGGCCGGAGTTCGCGCGCCTGGTGCAGGCGCCGAATCAGCATCCGGAGCGGCTCTATGCGTTGCTCTCGCGCCTCGCGGGTTCGTTGCTGACGTTCTCCACGACCGAGACGTTGCAGGCCATTCCCGCCTACGATCACCGAGCACCGGAACCCGTATTCGCGGAACTCGAATCGCTGATTCGAATCCTGCTCGACACCGTGATTCCCTCGCGCGTGGTGCCGATCGCACTGGAGCGTGTGCGTGGCACGATGTGGACGGGTCTCATCAAGGAAGAGCGACTCGTCGAGGGTGCCGATTACTATCTATCGGTTCAGGCCACTTTGCCCGCGCACACGCTCATCGAACGATTCCCACGGCTTTGTAAGGCCGGCTCACCCGACGAAGTCGAACAGATCGTCAATTCAGCGCTTTCCGGCATTCCAATCAAGTCCATGTCGCGCTTGCCGGCGGCGATTCCCGTGCGCATTGAGAATCAATACTTCGCACTAGATGCGGCGCATCCTGCGTTCAAACGCATGCTTGATGCACGGGCCTGTCAGTTCTATGTGCCGGCATCGATTCCGGATGTGTCGCTCGAACTCTACGCGGTGTTACCGACATGAGCGCGATGAACGAACTGCTGCCCGTCGCGCTGCGCGATACGGCGCTCACGATTGCCGAGCTGCACGGCGAGAACAAGCCATCGGCCGAGGCCGTACTCGCCGATGCGAAGAACCAGATCGAGCAGTTGGGCGCGGAACTTCAAATGCGGGGTCTGTCGCCTGATGTGATCGAAGACGCGCAGTATGCACAGTGCGCATTGATCGATGAGACGGCCATGCGTTGCCTTGCGGGCGATGAACGCCATAACTGGGAGCTTCATCCGCTGCAACTGGGGAAATTCGAGCGCAACGATGCGGGCGAAGAAGTTGTGCGGCGCATGCAGCGCTGGATGGGACAAGCGCGCACAGAACGGCTGCTCCTTGCGATCTTCGGCGCGGTCCTGGATCTCGGCTTTATGGGTCGGTTCGCGCTCGAAGGCGAAGAAGCGCGCGCCAAGTTTCGACGAAGCATCGACCAGCGACTTGGCGTCTCGCACAAACACGAGTCGGAAGATGACGAATCGATCGTGATCAAAGCCGACGTCGTTCGCCCATGGACGAGCCGGATTTCTCCGCTGACGTGCATGGCACTGGCGTGCGTCGCAACCGGACTCGCGTGGTTCGCGATCAACGGCTGGCTCGACGCGTCGGTTGCGCGCATGACGCATTGACGAAGGACAAACGATGACGGGAGCAGGACCGGGACTCTTCGAACGCATCACGGGTCATTTTGCGGATGGCACCGCAGTCGATGATCATTCGCCCGAGGCGCAGACGTTCTATTCGGTGCAAGACAACATCCAGCGCATCCTGAACAGTCGTCGCCGGGCGCTAGCTCATCTGCCGGCTTATGGGCTGGACGATCTGTCTGAGATCTACCGGCATTTGCCGGCGTCGTCGCATCGGTTGAGAAATGAGATCGAGTCGACGCTGCTGGAATACGAGCCGCGCCTCAAAGCAGTCGAGATCGAGATCAAGAAGCCCGAGCCGGGCATGCTGCTCAGTTTCACGATGGTTTGTCATCTGAAGCGGGAAGGCCTGGTGCGTTTCGGGACGGATTTTACGCCGGACGGACAGACGCGGCTGCGCATATTGAACTCGATCGCCAGCGATGCGTGACGGCGCGCTGCGTCGACCGATCCGGCTGAAACGAAATACGGAAGATTGGGATGACCAAAATGATTGCTTGCAAAGGCAATCTCACCACAACCGGCGGACGCGTGCTGGATGGCGACGACTCGATGCTCGACGAGGGACAACTCATCGCCCGTCACTTGGGCCTGGCGTCGTGTCCGCGCTGTGGCAAGAACGGTCAGATGCTAGGCACGGCCGTCAACTGGGGATTCGGCACGTCGCGAGCGGTTGTCGACGGCGACATCGTGATGTGCGAATGCCCGAGTGGCGCCAATCGGGTGATTGCGCGCTCGACCATCTTTGATAGTTGAAGCGATCACGCATGTGAAAGATTTAGGCTCGCCCTCAAACGTCTGCGTCATGTCGGCGCTGTGTGATACGCCGATGATATCTCCCGGCGCGTATCGTCATCGATGCCTCGAATTGCCTTAGCGTCCGATACGACGCGGCTGTTGCGCAGGTACGGCGTATTGGGGTGTTACCGATTACGACCTGTTTCTTGGGCGACGCTGCGGAAACCGGGATGTGCTCGCGGTCCGTCTCGTAGAAGGCGTCGATCAGTGGAAACGGTTGAAGGCCGGTGCGGCACGAGCAAGTTCATTGAGGTCACGCAGTAGCCGGTAGGTGCGCTGCGCGTCGACGTGAAACGCCTCGCCGTTGGCAATCTGGCTGCCAAACTAGAGACAGACGTTCGCCTTGCTGATCGGCGAATGGCAACGTGCGGTCGACCGTCGTGATCGTAGGTGCGGACCGAGGTACGGTCGAAGGCGAGTCCGTGTTCATTCTCAGGACGTCGACCGTCCGTAACTTCGCTCGGAGACACCGGTGCTTCTTGGCGCACAACGTCCGCTTGATCTGCGGCGCTTGTCGCACTCAATCCGTCGACAGACCGAACTCTCCCGGTTCAGTCGCATCGACAAAGTTCAGCACAACGTGAATGGCAGCGGGGCGGTTCTTACTCGGTCAGTCCAGCTGGCCGATAGCGCCGTTTCGCCTTCTCCTGCAGACAGCGCGCCAGCGCCGCGCACTGCGGCACCAATTTCCATTGACGATATTCGATGGTCTGGTCGACCGGGCGTGTTCCTTGGTCGCACAGCCATTCCATCTTTTGGTGAGCTGACAGGTAGGCGTCGGACAGGCAGATGCCACCACGCGCCGCCGCCAGCCTTCGCATTCGCTCAAGCCCGCCTGACTCCGCTTTTCCTTCTGGCACGGCTGGCACCAGTGACCATTGCGTATATTGGCAACTCGGCTCTCTGATTCATGACGGCACGAACAGCGCCAACGTAGTCGATCGAGCGAACCGGAATACGTCTTTGACAAACACTGCACGCCTCGTTTTGCAGCGAGCGCGTGAATCTCGTCCATTGTTCGGCGTCGCGCCGCGAACGTACATTGCTGACACCAATGCCCCGCGCGCAGGCTCCTCGCGCGCTCGCGATCGTCCGCATTTCCTCAATCGTCAGCGCCTTGAGTCCGCCGCGCCGTTTCCGCCCTGTCGCGGTCGCGTTTTCTCGAGGCTTCATTATTGTAGCGATTGATAGATGAGCAACCCAGTCCCATCAGAAAGGCGCGCCTTCGTGCTCCATGCGCGGATACACGGTCTCTTTACCATCGACGATCAGCACCAGCCGCATCGAGTGATGGAAGCTTGCATAGTGGCCGATGAATCGGCTCAGTACGTCACCGAAGAGCATCACATCGCCAGGGCCGTCGAACGCCTTCGCGTCGAGTTGAACATGCATTCGGGCTTCACGATGCACATACGCGCGCTGTAGCGCCTTATGCTCGACCAGCCACACGCGTTCGATCGCGTCGATGCGTTTCGTGATGCTGTCGTCAACCGACCAGTCGTACAACTCCAATGCCGCGCGCAATGCGGGGGCGCCGGCCATCTGAATCATGTTCAGTTCGTTCGCGCCACCTGCCGTGTAGTGACCCAGCACACGCCAGTCGTACCCCGGGTGATGACGCGGCGGATAAAGCGGCAAAGTCGGTCCGGTCAGGTTGCGCACCGACGCGATGCCGGTGAAGCCCGACACCGTCTCGGTGATCGTCGCCTCGGCGAGCGCCATGCGGGGTAATCGCCCGTTATTCGCCAACGCGCGCACGGTCAGATGTCGATCTGGTTCGATCGATCCGCCCTCCCGGTCGTCGCGACGCGCGTCTTGCTTCTCCCATAACTGGCCCGACAGCGTCACCCAGAGTTCACGCCCCACCACACCAAAGCGTGTCGATGTGTGGAAATACCGCTCCGGCTTTTGATAGCGCAACATCCAGCCGCGATGCTTGAAAGTCGTGAAGGCGCTGTAGGCATGAAGCGCGCTGTCCTCCTGATCGGTTGCCGTCACCGCGAGCACGTCATACGGCTCCACGTGACCGGCCAGCTTCGAGTGTGCCCGAATGCGATGTTCCCGGTCATGCCAGTCCGTGGGCCGAAGCGCTACGGCATCGATCTCGAACAAATTGATCACGGGAGTGCAGAACAGGCGAAAGCTCTCACGGCTGACAGCGTAGTCGCCGGGCACCCGTCCGTTCAGCTCGATTTCGACTGTCATGCGCGTTTCGCCTGCCGGCACCATCGACGCATCGAGGCCGCACAGATCGACGAAATGGAACTTCTGCGGGAACACGAAGTATTCGAGCAGCGTCTGTTCGCGGTCGAGCGTCTTGTCGCGCTCGGCATTCGTGACCGGCCACAGCCGCGTCGAGGAGCCGAAGCCCGCTGCCTCGAAATGTACGTCGGCCAGCCGTTGCAATTCGCCATTGCGCACCGACGGCAGACGCAATCCGACGGAAGCGACCTGACGTGTGAGCGCAGCGTACAACGCGGATGCAGCCGGCCGCTCGCCGTGTAGATAGAGCCTGATACGCGACAAGTCCGCCCGCTCGCGCTGCTCGGCCAGCAACAGACCGAACGTGAGACGAATGACGGTACGACCGTCCGCGCGCACCGCGACTTCGGCATCTTCCACCGATAGCGGCAGCAACGGCACCGCCTGCGTCGTCCGATAGAGGCATTGCGCCTGATCCGGACCGATCGGCGTCGAGCGCATGACAGCGCCTGCAGGAACCTGCGCCGCGGTCGTCGCCGCACGCCCGAGCGGCGTACATTCGACGATGGAGAGCGAGGGGATCGCCCGCGCCATATGTTCGTACAGGTTGTCGATCAACGGTTCGGTGATTTCCGGCGCACCGTCATCAAGCTTCATGCGCAATCGCGCGGCGAGAAGCGCGAAGCCTTCGTAGGTCTCGCGCACGCCTTCGCCGAGTTCGCCATAACGCATACCGAGGCGGCGCGCGGTGTCCCGGTGCGCCTGTGCGAACTCGCCGCCTGCCTCACGCAAATAGCGCATCTCCTCATCGAAGTATTTGAGGAACGGGTTCTCGTGTTCGAGCGGCGAGCGCTTCCACGGCGCCGTCATGGTTGCATCTCCGGTGGCAGCGGCGGCAAGGAAGGTACGGCCTGGAGCACACCCGCGCGGCCCGTCATGAAGATGCGCTCGGGCATTTGGAAGCCGCGCAGCTTGAGCAAGTCGAGCGGACCGGCGCCCGCTTGCACGCGCACTTCATAGTGAATCGGGTCCAATGCGTATCCCTTCGTTTTCGCGTCTTCGCTGTTGGGTTCGGCGTTCCAGACGAGTTCATAACGTGTGTCATCAAGCGGCTTGATGCGGGCCTTTTCTAGCATCCGCAGGAACGCCCAATCACCCGACGCGTCGAATGCGACGCGTAAGCCAGCGGTCAGCGCCTGCCACGTCAGCGACGCGCGCCCGTTCAGTCCGTCGCCCGGCCAGGTCAGTGGCGTCCACAGTTCGAGTTGGTTGAAATAGACGATCTTCTGTCCGTCCACGCTCAGTTCGTTGCGTGTGATCTCGGGCGTCGGATGCGGCATCATTTCGAAGTGATAGGCCGCTTCCCCGCGTGCATAGAGATGCGCACCGAGCGGGCCAATGAGACGCAGCATCGCCAGGAACTTCGGATCGAACTGAAGTGACTGCGGCGCGAGTTCGTTCGGCACCCACTGGTCGCCCTGACGTTTGAGCACGCCGGATAGTTCGCTTTCGATGAAGCGGCTGATGAGTCCTGTGTCGGGGCGCACGTAGCGGCCGAATTCGGCAAAGGAGGCATCGACGCTGTTTTGTGCAAAAGGATAGCGTGTGGCGAACAACGACTGGAACGGTGCGGCAACACTCGCACGCCACGTATCGTTCAGGCTTGCGGCAGCGGGTTGCAGGACAGCCTGCCAGGCGGCGTCGAGGGGCTGCACGAACATCGTCTGGCCAAAACCGATCCACTGCGCGCCCAGACTCGCGGCGGTCAGCGCCGCGTCGTTTCGTGCTTGCGACAGGTCGGAGAGCTTGCCCTGAAATACTGCCTGCGCGAGCGCACGCGCCATCGATTGTGCGTCCGGGCTAGACTGGATCTGTTGGAGCTTCAGGCGCACGGTCGTATCGGCGGTCAGTACGCGCGACAGACTCACGCCGCTGTAGGCGGCGATGTCGGGCGAGTTGGCATCGTCCTTCTTGCTGCTTCTCGCTGATGCATTGGCGTCGCCAAGCAGTGCCAGCAGCGGGCCGAACGATTTGTCGAGCGGGTTGGCGTCCGGCGCTTGCGTCTGCTCGGACTCGTTTGCGCCAAGGAAACCCTGTGCCTTGCGCACGAGCGTGTCAGCTAACGCCTGCGACGGACGCCTGAAGCGCACCGGGTTTTCCGGAGACCTCAACTCCTGAGAGAATGAGGAAATGGAAAGCATCGACAAAGCAAAACGCAAGACTGCGCCGAAGTATCCGACCGAGGTTCGCGAGCGCGCGGTTCGCATGGTGTTCGAGCACCGTTCGGAATACGCTACGCAGTGGGAAGCGATCCAGTCGATCGCCGCGAAGATGGGCTGTTCGCGCGAGACTCTTAGAAATTGGGTCCGTCAGGCTGAGAGTGATCGTGGTGTGCGAGCAGGCCCCTCGAAGCAAGAGCAAGATCGAATTCGCGAGCTTGAACGAGAGGTCCGGGAACTGCGCCAGGCGAACGAGATCCTGCGCAAGGCCTCGGCGTATTTCGCACAGGCGGAGCTCGACCGCCGACCGAAGTGATGATCGCTTTCATCGACGATCACCGATCGGTCTACGGGGTCGAGCCGATCTGCAGAGTATTGCCGATCGCCCCGTCGACTTACTACCTGTACGCCTCCCGCCGCGCCGATCCTCGTCGGCTACCAGCGCGGCAGCAGCGTGATGCTTTGTTGTGTCAGCATATCCGTCGCGTTTGGGAAGAGAACTTTCGAGTGTACGGTGCGCGTAAGATCTGGCGACAGTTGCTGCGCGAAGGTTTCAGAATTGCGCGTTGCACCGTTGAACGGTTGATGAGGCGGCTAGGTCTGCAGGGTGTACGGCGGGGTAAGTCGATGCGAACCACCGTCAGCGATAAAAACGCACCTTGTCCGCTTGATCATGTTCAGCGTCAGTTCAAGGCGTCAAAGCCCAACGCACTGTGGGTGTCCGACTTTACCCTTGTCGCGACCTGGCAAGGCTTCGCGTATGTTGCCTTCATCGTTGACGTGTTCGCGCGACGCATCGTGGGTTGGAGAGTGTCAAGTTCAGCGCGCACCGATTTCGTACTGGATGCGCTGGAGCAGGCCCTACATGAGCGCCGACCAGCCGAAGGTAACCGTTTGGTACATCATTCGGACCGCGGGTCGCAATACGTTTCTATTCGGTACACGGACCGGCTAGCTGAAGCAGGGATTGAACCGTCAGTTGGAAGCGTAGGCGATTCATACGATAACGCACTCGCCGAAACGATTAACGGCCTCTACAAGGCAGAAGTCATTCATCGCCGCGGCCCGTGGCGCAATGTGCAAGCCGTCGAACTGGCGACACTTAGTTGGGTGGACTGGTTCAATCACCGACGTCTGCTTGAACCTATCGGCAACATCCCACCGGCCGAGGCGGAAGCTCGTTACTATGAGCAACTCGCTGGAATGCCGATGGCTGCTTAACTCCAGCAAAACGGTCTCCGAGGTTCCCGGTGCGCTTCACGCCCGGCTTCACCCTGATACTTCACCGACTTCATGATGGCAATCAGCGCTGAGGTCTGGGCATCGGTCATCCGCGTGAGCTGATCGATGACGCCGGAAAAGCTCGTGGGCTGAGTCCAGCGCAGGCTGTTGAGCATGCTCGCCCAGGCGGAAACGTAGTCCGTGAAGTATCGCGTGCGCAGGCGCTTTCTGAGATCGTCGATGTCGCGCTTCTTGTCTAACGCAGTGCGTGCAGCGTCAACCGCGCCGGCCGCGCCGGCCACTACGCTCGGCTGGCCTGCGGGTCGATCGTCCGTCAGCACCCAGTCACCTTCGAGGTGTTGCTGCTTCGCTGCATCGTCGATGGATTTTTCGATAACGCCGTCCCACGCCGCGCGGGTGAAGATGCCCGGCACGGTCTGCGTCGTCGTGAAAAGACCATGTGCGTCTGCGCCCGCGAGCAACGTGGCCAACGATACGTCCGCGTATTTACCGCGTGCGGAACCGAGCACGCGTTCGTACAGCACGTCGTCGCTGCCTGCCAGACCAATCTGGTTGACCAGCATCGAGCGCATTTGCGTGACCAGTGGCATCGACGCAGTGATCCGCCACGCGAGATGCGCCTTCAGGTGGTCGGTCCAGAACGCCATGAGTTGCTGTGACGTGTCGAGCCATTCACCGGCGCGCATGTCCGAAGGCGCGGGCCATAAGTCCATCAGTTGTGTCTTGAGAAAGGACGCATCGGCACGCGTGGGGTTGGCGAGCATCAGGTACGCCTTGAGGCGGTTATACGCGCGCTGCTGCACGTCGTGACTTTGCTGTTCGTCGGAGCGAGTTTGCGAAAGCGTGGTGAGTTGGCTTTCCAGCGCCTGAACGACTGGTTGACGAAGATTTTGCGCCGCCACGGTTTGATAGGGCTGCCACAAGGCGTCGAGCAGTTCGTCGTTGTGCGACAGCCCCGCGCGCAGATACCAGGGCGCGCCATGCTGTTGGCGGAATTCGAGCGTTTCGATCTGCTTCTGCAAGGCGAGTTGCGCGCGCAGAGCTTGGGGTGTGCCAGGCGTGGCGGCTTGCGCTGCGGCGACTGTGGCCTGTGCGTCTTGCACCAGAACATGATTGCCGATGCCCGAAACGACCAGAAGCACGGACCACAGCAACGCCGTTATCAGGACGCACGCCGCCAGCAGGTTCGGCCAATAGAGGCGCGTGCGACGACCACGATATCGGGATGTGGACGCCCCGATCTGCTGCCAGACGGGCAGCAAGGCCGGCGGTTGTTCGCGCGTGATGGGGATCGTGTCGACTTGCTCCGTCTGTGCAGGTTCGCCTTGCGTTTGCTCCTCGCTGACTTCCGGCACCGGTACGACGGCCGCTTTGGGAAAGACCGGAGCGAACATGACGCCCGCAAGCGGAGCGCGCAGCCAGTTCGAGGCTGTCAGCCCGCGCAGGTTCTCGACCATTCGCTCGGCATGCTTGCCGATGTATTCAGATATCAAGCAGGTTATCCAGCCCTTCTCGCTGATTATGCGCACGCCGATGTCCGCCGTTCTCTGTTCAAGCTCGTGCAGCATGTCCGGCAACGTGGCGACAGCGAACGAAGCCGCGCCACGCGATGCGTCCGGCATGAACGCGCCCACGGCATCAAAGCGTTCAGGCTTGCCGCCCCTCGCCTCGACGGGATGAAGAAATGTGACGGGCGCGGCCCAGCCCAGCGCTGTCGTGATGCCTGATAGCGTGCGCGGCAGTTCGGAATCGTTTGCATCAGCACGTGCAACATGCACGATGCCGTCGACAGGCCGATGACGACGCAACCGACGAATCTCATTCAACCACCTAGTCGCTTCAATGCTGTCCGGCGAGGCATGTACCAGAATGCTTTCGCCTACGTGTACGACGCCCAATTGCTTGAGTCCGGGCGCTACCTGCTCGATGTATTCATCCGTGCCGTGGAGCAAAAGCCAGCGCAGGCGGCGGCGCCACGACCAGCCGCGGGCGACGCGCAGTTCTTCGAACATGCGTTGTAAGCGGGCGTCGCGTTTGAGAGGCTTTGACGACTTCGTTTTGTCGCCGGTTTCCTTGTGAAAAAGCCTGTAAGCGAACGCGTAGGTTCCCGCGGCGAGCAGGAAAAGGTGAAGCACGACCAGCAGCACGATGCTGACCAGTACGGTAATCACGGCCCACATGCGTGGCTCACCGGACGGCAGGCCGACCGAGTCTCCTCGGATCCAGACGAAGCCAATCGCGAACACGCCGATGATCAGCATCACGGCCGGCAGACCCCAGATCGCGATGCGGCTCGACAAATCGGGTTCTGGTGTGCTCCGTGTGGACTCAAGCGATTGCAGGGTGAGCTTGGGATCGGTCATCTGAAACTGGATGGTTCTTTGTGGTCATCGTTATGACAGGTGTTACGCGCAAAATCGCCGACTGTACGCCATCAACGATAAGTTGCGCTACTTCTGCTCCGCCTGATTCAACAGCTGCGGCAACGGACAGCCAGCCGTTCGCGTCGCCCAATTCGCCAACAACATGGTCCGCTCGCCGTTGCGCAGCATCTTTCGTGAGGACATCCATATGAGCCGCGCGCAACGCTTTATTGCATCCGTCGACAGGACGGGTGATCCACGCGCGAGCAGGGGACGCGGCGTCAGCCTTGCCCCAGACCGCAGCATTAGCCAATCCGTACTCCATTTCCGATCCGATGCCGGCGACCGGCCTGTGCAGTCGGGCAGCGACCGTGACGGATGCCGGCAAGCGGAAAAAGCCCGGCGCAAGCAGGATGGCCACGCAACCTTCCGTGCTTTTTTCCGGTGGTCCTGCTTCGTGCCAGGCGGTCGCCACAACGAGTAGCGGACGCCGCTCGTTGGCGTCCAGCCACGCATCCGCCACCATGAGGCCGTCCGACGCCGATGCGGCTTGCACAGCGAGGGGCGGCAGATTCGCCCTGCGCAGCGCATCGCTTACATGCGCTACATAGGCTTGCTCTTTGCCGGGCGGAGCCAAAGCGCGAACCTGCGGCCACCAGATATTTTGGTAGCGCGTCAGGACGAGCACGCTGTCTGCGAGTGGCTTGAGCGCTTCGGCCATCTTCAGGGTGAGCAGCGAAACCTGTTTTGCAGATCTTTCTGCATCAGGGCGTAACTCGCTGTCGTCTGGAAGATCGTTGTCCATGGGATCGTCGATCAACCAACCCGCTTCTTCAAAACGCGCGTGCTCGATGAGACCAGGACCTGTGCGGGGAACTTGTGAAACGGGCAGTCGTACTCCAGCTTCGATCACGCTCGAAAGCGACTGACCGCCAAGCGGCAGGCAGTAGCCAACGCCGAGGACCTGCAAAGGCTTTTGGGCTATGCCGAGCTGCTGTGCTAACCATCGACTGCGATGCTGGTTCCGGTAGTGCGCTCGATACCACAGTCCTTCGTACCCCGCTCGCTCGATGCCGAACAGGACCAGCGATACGCCGTTCGGAATACCAACGACGCAGAACCAAAACCAGGCGCCGCTCGCTGGCTCAGTTTTCGGCCAGAGCAACAACACAATGCCAGCGCCGAGTACGTCACAAGCCAGCCAGATGCAACACCACCACGGCCAGAACCGTGGACGGCGCGGATAGGCGCTGGGGCGTCCGGCTGGAGACAGATCAACCGGCATTAGGTGATATTGACGTTCTGCAGCGATGAAATTAGCGCGCAGCCACACACGCAACGATGGCCGTTCATGGCGAACCATTTGCCGTCGCGGTCGGGGAACTTCGCTAAGCCTTCGTCGATCGAGGTCGGGCCGTGCAGGTCGCACCGCGCTTCGTCGCCCTTGCGCGCAAGTGAGCGGCCCATGAAGTCGGTCCACGGAGAACCGCTGGTCACTTCGCCGCCGTGCTCGAGTTTGTCGCCTTTACGGATAAGGGATTTCATTCCAAATAATTCACATTACTCAAAACAGTGTGGACAGGACCCATCCGTTGACAGGTCGCTTAAATAGATTCTGACGGACGTCACTTCTTAATTGCCAACCTAGTAGTGCAGATCTTAGGAATATTCTGTGAAAAATAGGTGCTAACTAGGCGGCGATTCTGCTTATCGACTTGCAGACCAAGGAATCATCGCCGCACTGAGGAGACCTCTCGACAATTTTGTTAGTCGCTGGAGAGAATGAAAAAACTCTATGAATAGTGGATGTACCCATTCCATCATCAAGGTACCATACCAAAAATCCCAATCGTCCACTAAAGTCGTAACCACCCACTGCGATATGAATAGTTTTTTCGGTATCGAGGATAATGTTTCCTTGACGGACTAACCCTCTCGCTCGCTTCTCCATAACAAACTTCGACCCTTCGTCTCCACGACCGCCTGAACGTCACTGGCCGGTGAAAAAACTACTCTGGAGTCGTTCGCTGCATGGGCCATCCACGTGGCGGCCAACAAAAAAACCAATAGGACAATCTTACAGACTTTCATCAAATCACTCCGGCCTTAGCATGCTAGCGACGACTGCGTTCTTTGGATCAGGCGGGTTTATCGTCACGGTTTCACTGACATCTGTTCCGTCCCCCATCAAACGAAAAATGTACATCGAATAGGCCTGCCTTTCGTAGTAACCGTTCCCGCCTCCATTGACCAATCTTTTCCTTGTGATTCGTCTGATCGCTCAGATCATTGGACGGCAGCGATATTGCCAGTCCTAATTGCGCAGGGAGGTATCAACGAACTCCACGCTGCGGAGGATTCTTAGAACGAACGGAAGCAGACTGCCCTTCGGATCGCCAAGGTACATAATGGGCTTACTGCCACACACAGCAGTGGAGTCGTGAAATATGCAGAATGCGAGGTAACGCTCGCGCTGTGCCGGATTACCGTCTCGGTCGTCTTGTGTCAGATAGAATCCACGTCCATTGACTGACTTTAAGTCACGCACCTTGGTAAATGCACTCAGCAGGCTCGAATCCCTTTCGCTGTCGTAATATGGAACCCACCTTCCATGTTCGCCATCGTAGGTAGCACCATACTGGCGTGCGATATCCTCTTTGGACTTATCGACCAAATTATCACAAACAAAGTCAACGGAAAATTTCGTGAGCGATGTCCGACCAGGCGGCCTGTCAGTCCAATAAGATGCATTGGATTGCATTTCACTAGCAAAATGACCTTTGAAGTAATCATTAACGCTTATAACGCAGTTCTTTCCCATGTCGACCACTAGTCTTGACGACTCGTTATCAACAGAATGTTCTTCAATAGAGTTCGAGACCAATGGGGCGACTGCTAAAGACAATCCAATAACGGATAATAAAATCATTTTACGCATGTTCACCCCCTCCGTGGAACGCGGCCTTCAGGAAATCCAAGTACAGGGTCCCCCGTTGCATCCGGAAATTTGTTGTCGGCCAGCACAGCTAACGCCTGCCCGTATGCTACGCATCGAGCGATGTAGCCATTAAACGGTCTATTAGGTTGCCCCACTGCACTAGGGAGATTCACAGATGCAGACGCATCCCTAAAGCTCATGCTATGGTAATAAATCTTGGTGCAGGGCGAATTTGGCCGCGGATGCTTCGGATCTGGCGGTCGCGTTGCAGTTATTGATCGCCTTACAAGAACCGTCCGCCTATCAGCGTAACGCCCCATGCCCATCTGAGCCCAGTAGTAGCCTGCGCTGTCGGAGGGGGCAAGAGTGTCTTCCGGCGTGACAGGCGTGCCCTCCGCACCAACTTGCTCGCGCCAGCCGATGCACAAAGCCGTCGCTCCGCTGACCGAGTCCGCCAGGTACAGTTGGGCCTGAGGGCGATGCTGGTTCGCCTGAGCTTGCGCGCGTGCCAACGCATCGCGTGTGGCTTGTGAAATCTGAGACTTACGTCCTCGAAAATCCCAATATCCGATATAGTTCGACGAGTGTGTGAGCTGCAGAAATCCTCGGCCGTCCCATGGGTAGTACCATTCATTGCGGTTATTCTCATGCAATTTCTCGAGCCACTGCGTTTCCTGCACAGAGTTTCCAAAGAATACCGCCATGCGTTCAGGAGTTGAGATACTGTACTTTCGCAAAGCAATATTCAACGGGATTCGATGTCTTCTCGCGAGGTCTGACCGACGTGCCGAATACGCCACATCCTCGTAGTACAACACATTCGCTCCGGCCTCGCGCAGCACTTCTGTCGGCAGCAATTGTTTAAATTCGATGGCACTTAACCACCCACACATCCTAAAGTGCCGAATAAACGCCAATGGATGAAAGAACCAAAGCTCCTTCCCAGCGAGCGGTGTCTTATCCAGAAATTGAGACTTGCTCAGAAACGCGAGGAAATTCGAGTAACCATTGGGATTGGTCAGCGTCTGCTTACCAAAAAAACCATCAGGAGCTTTCAGATCTCGATAACGGTCCTCATTGTCGGACGGGTCCCACTCGCTTCGAGCTTTGCAGATCAGCCCCTTCAGTTTGGGACGAACGCCGTCCGCATGACGCACATACCCCGCAAGCTGCTGGTTGGCATGGTCGGCGTTGTTCTTGTCGTACTCCAACGGCTGCACCATGCCGGCAGTCGTCTGTGGGTCCGCTACGCCGGTTACACGACAAAGCTCATCGTATCCGCATAGTCCATTTTCCCTGAAGGGCGTGTTGCCATCATCAATCTTTTGCCAATCTTTGAAAAATGGAAAGTCGGCGTCAGACAATTTGATGACTGCGTCGGGCGCAACATTGACGTAACCCTGAGTGCCAGTCTCGTTGAATGGCACTGCAATCCAGGTGGCAGGAGCCGCTCCAGAAGCGACCGGATGCGAGAGAATGCGCCCAAACCGCAGCATTTCATAGCCATCGCTTGGGCATGCCGAATAGAGAGCCATTGCGCGCTCATACAGGTCGTACTCGTACTGCTTGGTGTCGCTATCGTAGGGATCTGCAATAGGACTAGGCGTTAGCAGAGTAACCTTGCCACTATTGCCGCGGTCGATCCAGGCCTTCGTATAGCGCCGCCCTTTGTGGAACCATGCCTCGACATACAACGTGTCATGTTGACCGACTGAGCCGCCGGGCACACGCGGAAACCACCTGTCGCCCATGCCCGCCGGCTGCGCCGCCAATTCCACTGGCCCCTTGATAATGAAATAGGAATGTCCCCAGTAGTCAGTCGAGGTGGGCTGAATCGGGCGCTTCTCGCCTAATTGAACCTTGTGCCCGGCCTGCTCGAACCACGACGTGAAGTCACCCGTGGTCATGAAAATCTCGAAGTGCAGATGTGGCACGCCCTGATGCTGCCCCATGTAGCCAAGAATGTCCTTGCGATATACCTTCTTCGTTCCACCCGGCAGAACCTTCCCATCGTTGCCGCCTGATGTGTCGAGCAGCCACTTCGGCAACGCATTCGCCGATCCTGTCTCTGGAGGATTGGTCGGCTGCGGAACGATTCGCTGCTGACCGTTCATGTCCAGCAAGTGCATATAAAGCGAGTAGAACGTGATCGTTCGCCCCTCACCCGTATCGGTCGTGTGTTTGAGCAGCACAAAGCCAGCGTTCGAGTTTAATTTGGGATGGCCGGTGGTTGCGTCGATCGCGCCGTCAGAGATGGCGTTTTGGCAGACCCGATACGCTACGACTTCGCCATCGGCGATCGCACGCACGGGCTCTGCGTGGCCCGCGCCCTGCGTGCCCGGATTCAAATGAATCCCGCAGTGAAAACGTCGATCGAAGGCAATCGGATAAACGCCGTGATGGCCAATCTCGAACTCGTCGACAAAGTCCATCATGGGGTCCGGCCTCGACGCATCGTTAGACGTCAGGCCGGAAGCGGGTAGAAATGGAGGGCTGATAATCATTGTTTTAGTGCGACGACGAATACTGGTCTGAAATTTTCAGGCTACTTCTTGGCAGCGATGGCAACGGCGTCGCAGCATTACCCGGCCCCTGGAACGTGAACGACGCCGCCTTGATGACGAACGCGCCTGGACAGTTGAACGTCATGTTGCCGTCCTCGATCACCAGCGACGCCCCGCCGCTGTTGAGCGTGATCTTCGATTTGGCCGCCACCTGCACCTCCGCGCTTTCGCTGGCCATGCGCAATTGCTGTTGCGCGAACAGATCCATGCCGCCCGTTTGCGCGGCGATTTCAACCGGCCCTTTCGCCGCTGTCAGTCGCAGCCCGAGCTTGTGCGCACAGAGAGAAATCAGATCGCCCGCCACCATGCGCAAGCGTCGCGTGATGCTCACGTCCATGTCCTGGCCTGCCGTGACGATCACGCTCTCGCCCGCAGAATGCTGGACCGATTTCGGCGTGACGAAGCCCATGCCGCCCGGCGCGCTGGCCAGCAGGCCCGCATCGCGAAGCTCGTTCAATCCATCCAGCAACGCCGATTGCGTCGCACGATCCGCTGCATCGCCCTGGGCCTGTGAGGTCGCGGCCGCCAGATCCGTCACACGTTGCAGCGCAGCCTTCAGTTGCGCCACCGCAGCGGGCATCTCCAGATGCGGCGTGTCAGCGCCAGCCGCTGCGTCAGCGGAGAAAAACAGACCTTTTGCTGCGCGAACGGTCGCCCAATCCCGGCTGGTAATTTCGACGCCGGTCCCACGCGCAAGCTTCTTACTATCGAGCAGATACCCGAGGTTCACCGCCGACTGACCATGGACCGTGGCAATACGCGCGCTCTCCTTGCCCTGCAAGTCATTGAACACGGTTTCCGCGCCACGCAACGGCGAACGCCAGATCGCGTAGCTGAACATCGCGTCTGCGCCATGCACGACATCGGGATGGGAATAGTCGTGCAGCGCCCCGGAAATATGCATGCGGTCCACATCGCCGTGCGCTCCTTCCAGCAAAACCTCTGTCGATGGAAGCAAAGGCGCGTGAAAGCCGCCCTGATACGACGACGACGGACGCAACAAGCGCAGGTTAAGCACCTGCTTTTCGACGCTGTCCGAGCCTTGCAAAAACTTCGGCAACACGGGATAACGCCCGTGTTCGTCCATGCATCCGTAGGGCGAGCTATCGAACGTAGTCACCACGCCGACAACCGGACCGCTCAAAAAACGCCAATGCTTCTCGTAATCGAACTTCGGACGGTAGACCAGATGCGCGGGCATCGCCTTGAACCGGTTGTGCGCCGGCTTCGTGCGGCTGCCCTTCATGATCATCGACTTGATCACGAACCCGTATGGGGCGATGGGCGACTTCGTATTAGTCAGCTTGACCACCACGCCCGGCAGGAGCGCCTTCACGTTACTCGTGCCACGAACCATGAGCTGACGGGAAACTTGCTCCTCGCGCCGAATCTGCGCCCGAGCGTTGCCTCCTTCCTGCGTCAGATGGAATTCCGTGCTTCGGTTGATCTGACCGAACACCGAGCGGTCACCGTCCTCGTCGGACACACATGTTGCGGCCCGCAGCGGCTCTTCCGGCGTGCGATAGTTGCGCTCCCACAGTTCGATCGTCTCCGGCACCAATGCGCGCTCGCCATCGAGCGTCAGGATCGCCTCGTGCCAGTTGTTGTTGAGCCCGGATGCCGGTAGCAGCGGAACGTCGATTGAACGCACATAGGCGCGCGGGTTGTCCGCAAAGACGATCGTGTCGAGCTGGCCGTCCTTGCCGCGCCCTTGTTTGTAGTACCAGACGATCCCGTTGCGTCGGCAATGGCGCGCGATAAACGCCCACACGGACTCTTCGTACATCACGACCTGTTCGAGCTTCTCTTGCGAACCTTCCAGCTTGAACTCGACATCGACCGCATCGAAGTTCCTTCGGTCGACCAACAGTTCTGTGACAATTTCCTGAAAGGTCTTATCGACGAAGCGCCGGGACCCGTGCACGCGCTTGCAGAGCGCAGCGAACCGTGGTTCGATGCGTAATTTATAGGCAGACTCGTCCCGGCTCGTGCGGATGCGTTTCCAGCGGGTGACAACGCCATTGAAGGCCGCCGCATCATGATCAACGGCATCGACATAGTTGACTGAGGGCACCGTGACGCGCTCGTCGATATGCAAACCCGCGCGGCGTCCGACACAAAGCTTGCCGTCGATGTCGAGCTGCGACGAAGTTACCGTGACATCCACGACGTAGTCTTCGCAAAAGCCAGAACGCATCTTGAATTTGAGCACGTCAAGATCGAACTCATGTGTTCCGATCCAGATGCTCATGTGCTGACTGAGGCGCGCGCTTGGATGACGCAGCGCGTCGATCAGCGGTTTTGTCACAGCATTCATACGCCATCCTTTCTTGTTCAGAGCAACGACGTGAGATCGTTGTGCGCCCATTTTTGGACGATGAATTTAGGATTACATCCTACTCAGGTCAATGCCTCGCATGATCTGCGTATTGGAAACCCTACACTTCGGTGAAAATTGGTGACGAATTAATGCAGCAGATGTATCAAGGCCCATTCGCGTGATAAGCGTGCGCGCCTAAGCAGGCCGAAATACGATTGCCAAACATCAATTACTTGATTAGACACAGTGCTTCCTGGCTGCTTGTACTCAAGGCCCTGCCGACTGAGCAGCCGCCTCGCTCGGTCAACCTTCGCCTTGGGCACAGTGAGCGTACCGCTGTGGTTCCCACCGTCTGCAACGCTGTTCGAGTCACCCGCGACATGGATGAGCGTGCAGGCCGACAACACGAGCAATGTCGTGACGACGAGCGTTAAGCGGACAACCATAAGGACACGCGATGGGGGACGAGGCCCGCTGCGTAGTGCGCCGCAACCTGCTGGGCGCTCAGCGCGCTGCCATACAGGGCGACTTCCCCAATTGCGCCATTCAATGCGCGGCAGGTCCAGCCGGTCGAGCCAATCTGCAGCATTGCGCGGATGGTGACGTTGGTGGAGTGGGCAGTGGTGAGCAGTGCGCCATTCAGATAAAGGCAGAAGGCACCGTTCTGATAGGTGACGACTTTATGATCACCGTGCCCAACGCGGGCGCTGCGTTGCTCGCCGACTGCACATTGCCGTAGCTCGCCGGCCACAGAATCGTGTCGGACACGGCGTTGCCGCCGGCATAGGCCCCCAGGCTCCAGTCCATTCCGGACTGCGTACTGGTTCCGCCGTTCCACGTCTGGTTGCCCAGAAACCGCGCGCCGATGTTGGTGCCCCACGGCGTGCCGTGTGAGCCATCCGCGCCCGATACCTCCAGGCGTTCACGTTGGACGAGCACTCCGCCGACCAGGCCGGACCGGCGCAAAACTGATCCGCAGCGAGGCCGGCCGCAGGGCACCCTGCCGCTGCGCAACCTGAAGCTTTCGCAAATCCTGACGGCCATCGCCAGCCGTCGCGAACTGTCGGACAAGACGATCAACAGCTACGTCTCCGTACTGCGCCTCGCGCTCAGCATCGCGGTGGCCGACGAGTTGATTCCGGCCAATGTTGCCGAATCAGTCTCGCGCGCAAAGCACCCGCGTCAGCTCACCGATCCGTTCTCGCGCGAGGAGTCCGAGGCGATCATTCCAGAAGCCGCGCGGATGGACGAGCATTCAAAACTACATCGAACTGTGGTTCTGGTCGGGCTGCGCACGTCGGAGATCAACGGGCTGGAATGGCGCTACGTCGACTTCAAGGACAATACGATCGGCATCGAGCGGGTTCTCGTCGCAGGCGGGCAGAAGAACCGGACCAAGACGGCCGAGGCGCGGCTTGTGCGCCTGAATAGCCGCTCACGGGCCGCCCTGCTGCGCCAGCGCGCCTTCACCCAGGTCGCGGGGCGGATGGGTGTTCCAGGACCCGCGCACGGGCAAGCGGTGGCACAGCGAGGAGGCGTTCCAGCGGGTTTACCGGGTGCCCATCTTGAAGCGGATTGGCATCGGCTACCGCCGGCCCTACGACATGCCGCACCCCCAGTGGCTCAGATTTCAAATGCGTTTAACAATGACGCCCGCGTTCTGCGCGAAGCAGCTTGGCCACACCGTCGAAATGTTCCTTCGCACCTATGCGAAGTGGATCGACGGCAGCCAGAACGACCGGGAGATGGCGCGGCTGGAATCGGCGCTCACGGGTGAAGAAGCGGCGTCGAATGGCTCGCATTGACACGAGCGGCGCGATATCACTGTCAGTGATTTTTATTGACTAGATCGAAGCCGGCCGCGGCGAGAGGTACAAGATTTCCGAGTGAAGCACCTGCTCACCAAGATGTTCGACGATGTCGCGGTTCACGTTATCGAAGTACACGCCACGTCCGGCAAGCCGCAATGAGTCCACCGGCCGTATGCGACTACGACTGGAAGCAGACGTGAGGTGCCTCGTCTCCGACAAGAACGTACGCAAGCTGCTCGCGCGTCATCCGTCGCTCGAAGTCAGCCGCACTGACCATCACGTGCGCGTGCGGCACCGAGGCACCGGCGACTTCGTGATCGTCTCGTCCACCAGTTCGGACTGGCGCAGTTTGCGCAAGGTCCAGCAGGACCTGAAACGGCTCGAGGCGGGCGTGGGCTATTTGCAGCGGTCCCGCTCACGCCGGCGCTGAAATCAAGCGGCATGTGCGCCCCGCAGACCCAAAAGCGACACCTGCGCCCGAACCTGCACCCATTCGACACCCACGAGTGGATGTTCACGGCACGCAACGGTATCGTCGACCTGCGTTTGAACCAGAGAGAGAACGCCAACAGCCGCAGTGACGGGAATCCATCGCACAGTGGTCCAGTCATCACAGAGGATCACTAACGATGATCACGCCACCTACCCCGCTGTCGCCCGTCCACTACGTGACCATCGCACGAGCCGCTGAGATGACGGGACTGAGCGAGAAAGCGATCCGTCGCAAGATCGAGGACGGCAAGTGGATCGCTGGACGCGAATATCACCACTCGCCGGACGGCGGCATTTTTATTGACTTACGAGCTTACGAGAAATGGGTCGAACGAATCGAACATCGGGCGGAGTAGAAATCCGCGACACCTCCATGCGCATGCACTTCACCGTCGAGGGCATGCGCTACCGCCCCACGCTCATGATCGACGGCGAGGCCCTAGCGCCCACGCCCGCGAACATCAAGTATGCGAACCGGCTGATCATCGAGATCTGCGAGCGCATTCGCACCGGCACCTTCATCATGCGGGAGTACTTCCCGGACTCCGACGAGACCACGAGCCCCGCCGAGCTGACCGTCGAATCGTGGCTGATCGAGTGGCTCACCACCCTGCGTATCGAAAACTCGACGCGCGGCGGCTACGACGCGGCCATCAAGTTCTGGAGTCGCGCGCCATGCGACGGCAAGCAGCGCACGCTTGGATCGATACCGCTGCGGGCGTTGAAGCTGTCGCACATTCTGACGGCAATTGCTTCGCGTCCTGACTTGAGCGGCAAGACCATCAACAACTACGTCTCCGTGCTGCGTCAGGCGTTCACACTCGCCGTCACCGACAAACTGCTGTCGACCAACCTCGCCGAAGCCGTACCGCGCGCCAAGCACCAGCGCCAGCCTGCCGATCCGTTCTCGCGCGCCGAGTCTGAGGCGATCATCGCCGAAGCAGCGAAGGTCGATCCACAGATTCACAACTACATCGAATTTTGGTTCTGGACGGGGCTGCGCACCTCTGAGCTCAACGGACTCGACTGGCGCTACGTGGATCTTTACGGCGATGCGGTCTCGATCGAGCGCGTGCTGGTCGGCGGCGAGGAGAAGGACCGCACCAAGACGGCCGAAGCGCGGCTGGTGCGGCTCAATAGCCGCTCACACGCCGCGTTACAGCGCCAACGTGCGGTCACAGGGCTCGCGGGCGGGCGCGTGTTCCAGGACCCGCGGTACAGCCGCCCCTGGCACAGCGAGGAGGCGTTCTTGCGGGTGTATTGGTCGCGCATCCTGAAGCGGCTCGGCATCCGCTACCGGCGCCCCTACAACATGCGCCATAGCTATGCCACCAGCATGCTGATGGCCGGCATGACGCCCGCGTTCTGCGCCAAGCAACTCGGCCACACGGTGGAGATGTTCCTGCGCATCTACGCGAAGTGGATCGACGGCAACCAGAACGACCTGGAGATGGCGCGACTGGAGTCGGCTCTGGGCACGCGGGCAGCAAACGGCGCCAGCCCCGGCTGAAACCGCACGCAGCGGGAGTGGGAGGAAGAACTCCGGCGACGCCGACAGCCCGGCACACACCGCCCCAAAAGGCCCTACACGGCCCATTCGATAGCCGCCAGTTTCCACCTGAACACGGCCGCCAGCCGCGGCAAACCGATCGTCAATTCAGGAGGCCGAAAACGAAATTGTCCCTGGGATGTCCCTGGACGCCTCTCAATTTCCGTAAGTATTTGATTTTACGAAGGAATTTTGGTGGGCCGGGTGGGACTCGAACCCACTGTCGGTCGATTATGAGTCGACAGCTTATACCAGTTAAGCTTCCGGCCCTGAGACAGCGCAAACAAGCGCAGCGAGCAAAAAGAGACAAAAAGAAAGCGCCGCAGCGGCGCTTTCTGATGCTTCAGAAAGATGCGCAAGGCGACTCTCGAAGGTCTGCGAGTTTGCCTTACAACGTCTCTCAATACAAGCCCGCCGAACGCATCAACTGCCTTCGAGGAACGATTTCAGCTTGTCCGACCGGCTCGGATGACGCAGCTTGCGCAACGCCTTCGCCTCGATCTGCCGGATCCGCTCGCGCGTCACGTCGAATTGCTTGCCAACTTCCTCCAGCGTGTGATCCGTGCTCATCTCGATGCCGAACCGCATCCGCAGCACCTTCGCCTCACGCGGGGTCAGCGAGTCCAGCACGTCCTTCACCACATCGCGCATGCTCGCATGCAACGCTGCATCCGCCGGCGCGACCGTGTTGTTGTCCTCGATGAAATCGCCGAGATGCGAGTCGTCGTCGTCGCCGATCGGCGTCTCCATCGAAATCGGCTCCTTCGCAATCTTCATGATCTTGCGGATCTTGTCCTCCGGCATCTCCATCTTCTCGGCCAGCGTCGCCGGATCCGGCTCCAGACCGGTCTCCTGCAGAATCTGCCGCGAAATGCGGTTCATCTTGTTGATCGTTTCGATCATATGAACCGGAATGCGGATGGTGCGCGCCTGGTCCGCAATAGACCGCGTAATGGCCTGCCGGATCCACCACGTCGCGTACGTCGAGAACTTGTACCCGCGACGATATTCGAACTTGTCCACCGCCTTCATCAGGCCGATATTGCCTTCCTGAATCAGATCCAGGAACTGCAAGCCGCGATTCGTGTACTTCTTCGCGATCGAAATCACGAGACGCAAGTTCGCCTCGGTCATCTCCCGCTTCGCCTGCCGCGCCTTCAATTCGCCCGCCGCCATCTGACGATTCGTTTCCTTCAAATCCTTCAGCGGCAGCACCACGCGTGCTTGCAAATCCAGCAGACGCTGCTGCTGTTCGCGAATGGCCGGAATGTTGCGCTCAAGCACGGCGCTATACTCATGACCTTCGGCAACGACCTTGTCCGCCCAGTCGAGGTCCGTCTCGTTGCCCGGAAAACGCGAGATGAACTCGGCGCGCGGCATGCCGCACTTGTCGACGACCGTATGCAGAATCTGCCGCTCGACCTGACGCACTTCGTCGACCTGGGCGCGCAGCGTGTCGCACAGGCGCTCGACGGTGCGCGCCGTGAAGCGAATCGACATCAGCTCGGTCTGGATCGCCTCCTGCGCCTTCAGATAGGCCTTCGACTTGTAGCCTTCCTTCTCGTACGCGCGGCGCATCTTCTCGAACCACTCGCTAATCAGCGAGAACTTCTCGAGCGACTGGCGCTTGAGCGCCTCGAGTTGCGCGGCGTTGGCGCTGGCTTGCGCAGCGCCGTCGTCCTCTTCCTCTTCTTCGTCGCTTTCCTCGTCCGTTTCCTCTTCCTCGGATTCGATCGCCTCGGCTTCCTGCTCGGAAAAGCCGTCGGTGTCTTCCGCGTTCGGATCGATCAGGCCGTCGACGAGTTCGTCCACGCGCGTTTCCTCGTTCTGCACGCGCTCGGCCATCGCGAGAATGTCCGCGATGGTCGTCGGGCAGGCGGAAATCGCCATGACCATGTGCTTGAGGCCGTCCTCGATGCGCTTCGCGATCTCGATTTCGCCCTCGCGCGTCAGCAACTCGACCGTGCCCATCTCGCGCATGTACATGCGCACGGGATCGGTCGTGCGGCCGAATTCGGAATCGACGGTGGACAGCGCGACTTCGGCCTCTTCCTCGACTTCATCGTCCGAGGATGCGTTCGGCGCGTTGTCATTTAGAAGCAGCGTCTCGGCATCGGGCGCCTGCTCGTACACCGCCACGCCCATGTCGTTGAACGTGCTGATGATGCCTTCGATCGCCTCGGTTTCCGTGAAGTTGTCCGGGAGGTGATCGTTGATCTCGGCGTACGTGAGAAAGCCGCGCTCCTTGCCCAGCTTGATGAGCGCGCGCAGCTTGGAGCGGCGCTCCTCCAGCTCTTCGACCGTGCCGGGCGCGCTCGACGCGAACGCGTCCTTCAGCAGCGCCTTCTCCTTCGCGCGGCGATCGCGAGCCCTGGCCTTCTCGACCTTCGCCGCAGGTGCGGCAGCCGGCTCTGCGTTTTGCGTTGCGTCGTCTTCGACGGGTACATCGTTCAGCTTTTTCGTCATGGAGTTCGCCATACAGGCTCTAGTCTCGACTCGCGGCTGCCGGACGGCAACCGATTGAACCGTGAATACCCAATGCGCACGCCGCTTCCTGCTGACCTGCCGCGTGCCCCTGCCCGGAGCCCTATCGCGGTTCGAACGCACTGCGCCCGATCGTGAATCGCTCTACCCGCAATAGCAGCCGGTTCGCTTGCGCCCGTCTGTTCGTCGGCGTGCTTTTCCGCCCGTTCCCGCGTGTCTCGGCACGCCTTCGCGGCGCATTACTGCACTCGCCGCAACCGCGTCCGCTCGACAGCCGATTCAGCCAGCGCCTTGCTTCACCCTACCCGACCTTCCCGATCTACTCTGTCACGCGTCGCTCGCTGGCTCGCGCCGACCTGACGCGAACCCGACAAACTAAGTGACTAAAAACAACGAATTTTGAACTTTTTATTATAGCAGTTCACCTTTCGGCATCTGCGCTAGCGGCCCTGCCAGCCTTGATCTGCGCGACTTTTGCCGACAGGTCCGAAAATTCCGCGACCTCTTCCGCCGACAAGTTCGATTGCCGCGCCAGTTGATCCAGCCGCGCCCGGTACGTGTCGTGACGCAGCTTCACCACCGTTGCCTGCAATTCCTCCGCTAACAGACGCTTCTGCTCTTCCACGCGCTCCGCCGCGCCTTCATCCGATGGATCGCGGAGCAGCAGATCTCGCACGTTTTCATCATAGGCGAGAATTTCCTGGAAGATATCCTCGTATGTAGGCGCATTTGCAGCATTTCTCAAGACATCCGACAGCATCTGGAACTCCGCCGCGCCGCCCAGTTCACGTGCGTGGCCGATCACTTCGCTGAACAATTCGCCGTGCTCGGTCATGGTGACGAGCGTGCGTTCGCCCTCCCCATCGAGCGATACCGCGATGCCCGGATACATCACCAGATTACGCAGCGCGCGCTGTTCCTGGCCGGTCACGCGACGGCGTTCGCTCTTCGGCACCGACGCGCGGGCGACGGCGGCGGCGCGCGAATCAATGTCGCACAGCGCCGCAATTTCCGTGAACGGTGTATCGAGCCGGTCAGCGAGCATATGCAGGATCTGCACCCGCAACGCGTTCGCCGGAAGCGCCTGCAGGAGCGGCTTGGCGTCGAAGAGCGCCTTTGCGCGGCCCTCCGGCTGTTCCAGCTCCTTGTCGTTCAGCACCTCGTTGAGCAGAAATTGCGACAACGGCATTGCGCGGTCGACCTGCTCGCCAAAGCCGTCCGTGCCGAACTCGCGGACGTAGCTGTCCGGGTCGTGCTCCTTCGGCAGGAACAGGAACTTCACGGTGCGGTTGTCGGCGGCGTGCGGCAGCGCTGCTTCGAGCGCGCGACGCGCGGCGCGGCGGCCAGCGGAATCGCCGTCGAAGCTGAACACCACGGTGTCCGTCTGGCGAAAAAGCTTTTGCACGTGGACCGGCGTGCAGACGGTGCCGAGCGTCGCCACGGCGTTCGCGAAACCCAGCTGCGCGAGCGCCACGACGTCCATATAGCCTTCGACGACGAGCGCATAACCCAGTTCGCGGATCGCAAGACGCGCTTCGAACAGGCCGTAGAGCTCGCTTCCCTTGCTGAACAAGGGCGTCTCCGGCGAATTCAGGTACTTCGGCTCGCCGCCGTCTAGCACGCGTCCGCCGAAGCCGATGACATTGCCCTTCACATTGCGTATCGGGAACATCACGCGCTCGCGGAAGCGGTCGTAGCGGCGCACCTGGCCTTGCGCGTCCGTCTTCTCGCTGACGATCACGAGGCCCGCTTCGACGAGATTGTCGTTGCGATAATCCGGGAACGCGGTTTCGAGGTTCTGCCAGCCGTCGGGCGCATAGCCGAGGCCGAAGCGCGCGGCGATCTCGCCGGTCAGGCCGCGCTTCTTCAAATACGCGATGGCGTTCGGCGCGGCGCGCAACTGCTTGCGGTAAAAATCGCAGGCAGTTTGCATCACCTCGGTCAATGCGGTGCTGACCGCCTTGCTCGGCGCGCTCTCGCCGCCACCCGAGCCGCCGCGAAACGAATTCGAAGGCTCTTGCGGCACCGTCAGCCCCGCGCCTTGCGCGAGGTCTTTCACCGCCTCCGGAAACGTCAGCCCCGTGTGTTCCATCAGGAAGCCGATTGCCGTGCCGTGCGCGCCGCAGCCGAAGCAGTGATAAAACTGCTTGGTCGGGCTGACCGTGAACGACGGGCTCTTCTCGTTATGGAACGGGCACAGGCCCATGAAATTCGCGCCGCCCTTCTTCAACTGGACGTAGCGGCCCACCACGTCGACGATATCGACGCGATTGAGCAAATCCTGCAGGAATGCGTGCGGAATCACCGGTAGTCAGCGCGGCGTGCGTTACTTGGCGAGCGCGGCTTTGACCTGCGCGGACACGGCGGTCATGTCCGCCTTGCCCGCGAGCTTCGGCTTCAGCACGCCCATCACCTTGCCCATGTCCTGCGGACCGGCGGCGCCCGTCGCGGCGATCGCGGCCTGCACTTCGGCGGCGATGGCATCGGAGGAAAGCTGCTCGGGCATGTACGCGGACAGAATGGCCAGTTCGGCCTTTTCCTTGTCGGCGAGATCGGTGCGGCCGGCCGATTCGAACTGGCTGATCGAATCCTTGCGCTGCTTGATCATCTTGTCGATGACCGCGGTCACGGCGGCGTCGTCGAGCGTCACGCGATCGTCGACTTCACGCTGCTTGATCGCCGCGAGCAGCAGACGAATCGTGCCGAGGCGCTCGGTTTCCCGTGCGCGCATCGCGGTCTTCATGTCGTCGTTGATCTGGTCTTTGAGGCTCATCGTTCACCCGGTGCAATTGCGAAATGGAAAGTCCCGACCGACGTTCGACCGCGCCGCGAAAGCAAAAACCCGCTTGGGAGCGCCTCCTCAAGCGGGACTGTAGCGAGTCGTTGGAAGCTCCGAGCGATGCGCGCCGCCGTAACGCCAGTCAGAGCGAAGGAGCGGCGCGAGAGCGCACAAGGAATCCTCCGATGACCGTCCGAGTATAGCAAACGGGTTCGCGTTTCGAGACCGGCAAAACGCCCGTCCGCGCGCCCCCTCAGGCGACTTTTGCGATGCCGTGCGCGTACTCGGCTGCCGCCTTGCCCGCCGCGACGCCGGATGCCCACGCCCACTGAAAGTTGTAGCCGCCGAGCCAGCCGGTGACGTCCACCGCCTCGCCGACGAAGTACAGTCCCGCGACGCGCTCGCTCATCATCGTGGCCGACGACAGTTCGCGCGTATCGACGCCGCCGCGCGTCACTTCCGCCTTGCGATAACCCTCGGTGCCGCTCGGCGTGAGCGTCCAGTCCGACAGCGACGCGCCGAGCGCCTTGAGCGTGCGATCGGGCAGATCGGCAAGGCGCGCATCGACGGGCACGCGCTGCGCGTCGAGCCACGCATGCGCGAGCCGCGCGGGCAGATGCTCGGTCAGGAAATTGCCGATCTGCTTCTTCGATCCCGCTTTCGCGTCGAGCAGAAGCTCCGTCGCGTCCAGTTCGGGCAGCAGATCGACGTGGATCGCCTCCGACGTGTTCCAGTAGCTGGAGATTTGCAACACGCCCGGCCCCGACAACCCGCGATGCGTGAGCAGCAAGTCCTCGTCGAACTCGCCGCGCGTCTTCGCTTTGCCCGCGCTGATGCGAACCGGCAGCGAAAGCCCGGACAACGCGGCGAACGGGGCCCAGTCGGCGGAGGTGAACGTGAGAGGCACGAGCGCAGGATGCGTATCGACGAGCTTGTGCCCGAACTGCTTCGCGACGCGATAACCAAAATCCGTCGCGCCGATCTTCGGGATCGACAGTCCGCCCGTCGCGATCACGAGCGCGGCCGCGTGAATCGCGCCGGCAGTCGTATCGAGCGTGAAGCGCGCGCCGTCGTGACGGATCGCATGAACGCTCACCGGACGCCGCCACGCGACGCCGCCGGCATCGCATTCGCTGCGCAGGACGTCGATGACCGTCTCGCTCGAATCGTCGCAGAAGAGCTGGCCTTTGTGCTTCTCGTGCCACTTCACGCGGTATTGCTTGAGCAGCTCGAGAAAGTCGCGCGGCGTGTAGCGGGCGAGCGCCGAGCGGCAGAAATGCGGATTCGCCGACAAGAAGTTCGCCGGCTGCGCGTTGATGTTGGTGAAGTTGCAGCGGCCGCCGCCCGAGATGCGGATTTTTTCCGCGAGGCGCTCGGCGTGGTCGATGAGCACGACGCGCCGGCCCGCCTGAGCCGCGACGGCCGCGCACATCATGCCGGCCGCGCCCGCGCCGATCACGGCGATGTCGAAGGATTCCATGCCGCGCATTGTAACCGGCGCCCGCTGGTATACTTTCCCGTTACCCTCCGACGTCCCGATCATGCTCGTTCTCGGCATCGAAAGTTCCTGCGACGAAACCGGCCTCGCGCTCTACGACACGGAGCGCGGCCTGCTCGCTCACGCGCTGCATTCGCAAATTGCGATGCACCGCGAGTACGGCGGCGTCGTGCCGGAACTGGCCTCGCGCGATCACATCCGCCGGGCGCTGCCGCTGCTCGAACAGGTGATGAGCGAGGCGAAAGTCGAGCGCGCCGCCATCGACGCCATCGCGTTCACGCAAGGGCCGGGGCTCGCGGGCGCGCTGCTGGTCGGCGCGAGCATCGCCAACGCGCTGGCGATGGCGTGGGACAAGCCGACGGTCGGCATCCATCATCTCGAGGGGCATCTGTTGTCGCCGCTGCTGGTCGATGCGCCGCCGCCGTTTCCGTTCGTCGCGCTGCTGGTCTCGGGCGGACATACGCAATTGATGCGCGTCACCGATGTCGGCGTCTACGAGACGCTCGGCGAAACGCTCGACGACGCCGCCGGCGAAGCGTTCGACAAGACCGCGAAGTTGCTCGGCCTCGGCTATCCGGGCGGGCCGGAAGTATCGCGGCTCGCGGAGTTCGGCACGCCGGGCGCGGTCACGCTGCCGCGTCCGATGCTGCACTCCGGCGACCTCGATTTCAGCTTCAGCGGCTTGAAAACCGCCGTGCTGACGCAGAGCCGCAAGCTCGGCGCGAACGTCTGCGAACAGTCGAAGGCGGATCTGGCGCGCGGTTTCGTCGATGCCGCCGTCGATGTGCTCGTCGCCAAGTCGCTCGCGGCGCTCAAGAATACGGGCCTGAAAAGGCTGGTCGTTGCGGGCGGCGTCGGGGCGAACCGGCAGCTGCGCGAGGCGCTGTCGGCGGCGGCGACGAGGCGGCGCTTCGACGTCCACTATCCCGATTTGTCGCTCTGCACGGATAACGGCGCGATGATCGCGCTGGCTGGCGCGCTGCGGCTCACGCGCTGGCCGGAGCAGGCCGTGCGCGACTACGCTTTCACCGTGAAGCCGCGCTGGGACCTGACCTCGCTGGCCCGCGCCTAGTTCTTTTTCGGCGGACTGAACGGCTGCACGACCGACTGAAACACGTCGAGCGCTTCGCAGCGATCACTATGCGCGATCAATGCCGGCCATCGCGCGCCAGCGAAAACCGGCGCGTGCGCCTCGCGGGCAAAACGCAGCGCGCACGCCACGGCGATATCCGCGTGACCGATCGATTCGCCGAACCAGAAGGGCGTCGGGCGCGCGGCGCGGTCGGCTTCGAGCGCATCGAGCACGCGCTCGACCTGCCCCCTGCAGCGATCCACCCACGCCTGCGACTCCTCCTCATGCAACACGCGTTCGTAGACCAGCGCGACGGCTTTGTCGGCGAGACCCGTCGCCAGCGCGCAAACCTTGAGCGCCTCGCGTCGCGCGGCGCCGTCCGATGCAATCAGCGCGCGCGCCGCACCCGCTTGTTCGTCGAGATAATCGAGGATCATCGCGCTTTCGATCAGCACGTCGCCGGAGTCGAGCACGAGCGTCGGCACGCGGATCAGCGGGTTGATCGGCGCGATCTTGCCGGCATCGCCGAAGACGGACCACGGACGATGCTCGTACGCGATGCCGTAAAGATGCAAAGCGATGCCGACGCGTCGCACGAACGGGGAATCGTATTGGCCGATGAGGATCATTCGCGCGCCCGGTAGTGTGAGAGACGGCCAGTTTAAGGTCGCGCGGGCCTCGGAAACAATGGCAGCGCGAGCGAGGCACACCCGCCCGCCGCGAGCCAGACGGCCGTCCACGAACCGGCGGCCAGCACGTGCGGAATCGCGATCGGCGTCAGAAACAGGCCGGCGTAGACGGCGGTGTTCGTCATTCCGAGTGCGGTGCCGGCGCGCGCGGTGCCCGCGAGCGTCGCCAGTTCGGTGTACGCGACGCCATGCCATGCCGATATCGACACGCCCGCCAGGACAATCATCGTCGCCAGCAATACGGGCGCGCCTGCCGCGCCGAACGCGGTCGCCACCGCCAGCGCCGCGAACGACGCCACCGCGATCCACGTCGATACACGCAGATACCCGCGACGATTGCCATGCCGGTCGGTGTAGCGGCCGCTCCACACGCGCATGATCATCGCGCCGAGCTGGAGCGCGCCCATCGTCACGCTGATCGACGTAACGCCGAAGCGGCCCGCATCGTGCAGAAAGACGGCGGCGAACGTCAGCACCGCGAACTGGGGCACGCACAGCACGCCGATGCCGAGCACCATGCGCCAGACGAGCACGTCGCCGAGCGGCGCGGCGCGCTTTTGCTGCGGATGCTGCGGCGGCTGCGCGGCGCGCGGCGGTTCGTGCAGCCAGCGCCAGGTGAATGCGCCGGACACTGCGCACATCGCGGCCAGTGCGCCGAACACGGCGGAAAAGCCGACCGACGACGCGAGCCACGGCAGCAACGCCGCGCCGATCCCGCCGCCGAGCGGCACGGCGGTCTGTCGGATGCTCATCGCGAGGCCGCGCTCCCCTTCCGCGAACCAGGCCATCACCGCGCGGCCGCTCGCGCCGTTGACGCTGCCGCCGAACAATCCGAGCGCGCACATGCCGGCTACGAGCCAGACGAGCGACGGTGCGCCCGCGCTTGCCGATGGCGCGACAAACACGCTCATCGCGACGAGCGCGATGGCGGTCGCGATCAGACCGAGCAGCAGCACGCGGCGATCGCCCCATCGGTCGGTCAGCAAGCCCCACGGCAATTCCGATACCGCCGCGCCCAGCCCGAGCGCGCCCAGCACGAGCCCGAGTTCCGCGTTGTTCAAGTAATAGCCGCTGCGCAACCACACGGCGGTCGTCGGTATCCCGGCCACGGCGGCGGCAAAGCTCGCGTTCGCCGCCACGCCCACGCCGAGCACTTTCCACCGATGCCCGCCGCCAACCGCAGGCGCGGTCGAATCGAAAGTCGTTGCCATGCCGCACCTCATAATCATTGACTGCGGCCAGTCTGACGTCTTAGCATCGTCCTGAAAATCAAATAGTTTTGCACCGATCATTCGGTTAACCGGGACAGTTGCCATGAGCCAAACGACATTCGATCTTGCCGTGCTGCGCAGTTTCGTCGCCGGGATGCAATTGGGAAGTTTTGCGAAGGCTGCGGATCAGGTCGGGCGATCGACGTCGGCAATCAGCGCGCAGCTTCGCAAGCTGGAGGAACAGGCGGGCATCGAACTCTTTCGCAAATCCGGGCGCGGCCTCGCGCTGACCGACGCCGGCGAAGTGATGCTCGGCTACGCGCGGCGCCTCGTCGAACTGAACGATGAAGCCGCCGTCGCGGTGCGCGGCGTCGATCTGGAAGGGTGGATCCGGCTCGGCCTGCAGGAAGATTTCGGCGAAGCCGTGCTGCCGGATGTGCTGGGCCGCTTTGCGCGGGCGCATCCGAAGGTGCGGATCGAGGCGCGCGTCGCACGAAATACGGAACTGCTGGAACGCATCGATACCGGCCAGCTCGATCTCGCGCTCGTGTGGGGCCTGGCGGGCGCGAAGGAATTCGAGCCGATCGCCGCGCCGCGCATGCGCTGGATCGGATCATCGACGGTGCCGTTTCAACGCGACGCAAACGAGCCGCTACCGTTGATCGCGTTCGATCGTCCGTGCGTCTTTCACAGCGCGGCGACGGCGGCGCTGGATCGCGCGGGCATCAAATGGCGCGTCGCGTTCACGAGCCCGAGCCTCGCGGGCCTCTGGGCCGCCGCAGCCGCAGGGCTTGGCGTGACGGTGCGAACGCGCTACGGGCTGCCGTCGACGGTGCGCGCGCTGGACGAATCCGAATGCGGCTTGCCGTCGCTGCCCTCGATTCCGCTCGCATTGCACCGCGCATCGGCGGGCGGTTCAGCGCCGGTCGAGCGGCTGGCGTCGCTCGTCGTCGAGTCGGTGCGGGAAGCGCATGTATCCGCGCAACCGGCGTTTGCATGAAAAAACCGGTCGCGCGGACCGGTTTTTCGTTAGAGGTGAGAGCGGAAACGCTCAGCGTTTGTCTCGCTCGATCACCGCATACGCGCTGTGATTGTGAATCGACTCGAAGTTCTCCGCTTCCAGCACATACGCGGCGATGCGATCGTCCGCGTTCAGCCGCACCGCGATATCGCGCACGAGGTCTTCGACGAACTTCGGATTCTCATAAGCGCGCTCGGTCACGAACTTCTCGTCGGGGCGCTTCAGCAAGCCCCAGAGTTCGCACGACGCCTCTTCTTCCGCGATACGCGCCAGTTCTTCCACCGCCACATCGCCGGCGAGTTCCGCTGTGATCGTCACGTGCGATCGCTGATTGTGCGCGCCGTACTGCGAAATCTTCTTCGAGCACGGACACAGGCTCGTCACCGGCACGAGCACTTTCAGCGACAGGCGCGTGTCGCCGTTGCGCTTTTCCGCGACGAACGTCACCTCGTAATCAAGCAGGCTTTGCACGCCGGAAATCGGCGCGGTCTTCATCACGAAATACGGCAGGCTCACTTCGATACGGCCCGAATGCGCTTCGAGCTTCGTGAGCATCGCGGTGAGCATGGTTTGCAGCGCGGCCTGATCGAGCGGCTCGCGATGCTCTTCCAGCAACGCGACGAAGCGCGACATGTGCGTGCCTTTCTGGTCGGCGGGCAGATGCACGTCGAGGTTCCATACGCCGACGCTCGGCTGCACGCCGCTCGCCGTCCTGACCGACAGCGGATGCCGCACGCCTTTGACGCCGACGCGCGCAATATCGATCTGACGCGTATCCGGCGTGCTCTGGACATCGGGCATGACGAAGGCGGGATTCATCTGGTTCATTTTTCTATGTCCTTCTACGCCGCCCGCGGAGACGACCGGCGTTGAGCGGCGATAAGCGATGAAACGCAAGCGGCGCGGGGAAAACCCCGCGCCGCATGGCTCAATTTACGTCCGGCGCGCCCGCACCCCGGGGCGTGCCTCTGCTCCAGGCTTTCGCGTCAGGCGACGCGCTTGGTCAGCTTACCCGCGCTTTCGACGGCAGTCAGAAAACGCTCGCGGATGGAACGCGCGATACCGGCGGCGTCGAGGCCAACGCTCGCGAGCAGCCTCGCGGGATCGCCGTGGTCGATGAAAACGTCTGGCAAGCCCAGTTGCAGCACCGGCTTGACGACGCCGCTCGCCAGCAGCGCTTCCACGCAGGCCGAGCCCGCGCCGCCCATGATCGAGCCTTCCTCGATGGTCACGATGGCGTCGTGCGTCGCAGCCAGTTCGCGCAGCAGGTCGGCGTCGACCGGCTTCACGAACCGCATATTGGCGACCGTCAAGTCCAGCTCGTCGGCGGCGGCGAGCGACGGCGCGACCATCGTGCCGAACGCGCAAATCGCGATGCGCTTGCCGGAGCCGAGCTTCTGCGACGATTCGCGGCGAATCTCGCCCTTGCCGACGGGAAGCGCGGTCATCTGCCTGACCGTGGCGACGCCCGTCCCCGCGCCGCGCGGATAGCGCACCGCAGTCGGGTTCGGCTGCTGCAGCGCGGTGTACAGCATCTGACGGCATTCGTTTTCGTCGGATGCGGCCATCACCGTCATGTTCGGGATGCAGCGCAGGAACGCGAGGTCGTAGTTGCCCGCGTGCGTCGCGCCGTCCGCGCCGACGAGGCCCGCCCGGTCGATTGCAAACACGACCGGCAAATTCTGCAACGCGACATCGTGAATCAACTGGTCGTAAGCGCGCTGCAAGAACGTCGAATAAATCGCGACGACGGGCTTCATGCCGTCAGCCGCGAGGCCGCCCGCGAACGTGACCGCGTGCTGCTCGGCGATGCCGACGTCGAAGTACCGGTCGGGGAAGCGCTTCTCGAATTCGACCATGCCCGAGCCTTCGCGCATCGCGGGCGTGATGCCGACCACGCGCGAGTCCTGCGCGGCGGCGTCGCACAGCCATTCGCCGAACACTTGCGTGTAGGTCTTCTTCGACGGCGCGGTCGACGGCTTGATGCCTTCGGCCGGATTGAACTTGCCGGGGCCGTGATACAGCACTGGATCGGCTTCGGCGAGCTTGTAGCCCTGGCCCTTCTTCGTGACGACGTGCAGGAACTGCGGGCCGCGCAATTCCTTGATGTTCTGCAGCGTCGGGATGAGCGACTCGAGATCGTGACCGTCGATCGGGCCGATGTAATTGAAGCCGAACTCTTCGAACAGCGTGGCCGGTACGATCATGCCCTTCGCGTGCTCTTCGAGCTTGCGCGCGAGATCCAGCACCGGCGGGGCGGCGCGCAGCACGCGCTCGACGCCCGCGCGCGCGGCGGCGTAGAAACGGCCCGACATCAGGCGCGCGAGATGGCGATTCAGCGCGCCGACCGGCGGCGAAATCGACATGTCGTTGTCGTTCAGGATGACGAGCAGCGGCAGGTCGTCGGCGACGCCCGCGTTGTTCATCGCCTCGAACGCCATGCCCGCCGTCATCGCGCCGTCACCGATCACGGCGATCGAGTAGCGGTTGTCGCCCTGCAGCTTGTTCGCGACCGCCATGCCGAGCGCCGCCGAAATCGACGTGCTCGAATGCGCCGTGCCGAACGTGTCGTAGGCGGATTCCGCGCGGCGCGGAAAGCCGGAGATGCCGCCAAGCTGACGCAGGCCGGGCATCTGATCGCGGCGGCCGGTCAGAATCTTGTGCGGATAAGTCTGATGGCCGACGTCCCACACGATGCGGTCGCTCGGCGTATCGAAGACATAGTGCAGCGCAATCGTCAGCTCGACCGTGCCCAGATTGGACGACAGATGGCCGCCCGTCTGCGACACGCTGTCGAGCACGTAGGCCCGCAGTTCGTCGGCAAGCGGCTGCAGTTGGCGTCGATCGAGGGCCCGAAGATCGGCCGGATCGTCGATGGATTTCAGCAAGTCGTACATCGTCGTCCCATTTTAGGAAAACTGGCGTGATTCGTTCAGCGCGATTGTTGCGCCGTGGGGTTCGTCACGCATTCAACGTTCAATGCACCCGGTTCACGACCAGGTCTGCAAGTTCAGCAAGCCGCTGGCCGCGTGGGCCGAACGGCTGGATGGCGGCGTGCGCGTCGCGTCCGAGTTGAGCAGCGAGTTCACGCGATGCGTCGAGTCCGATGATGGACACGTAAGTCGGTTTGTCGTGCTGCGCGTCCTTGCCCGCCGTCTTGCCGAGCGTGGCGGAGTCGGCGGTCACGTCCAGAATGTCGTCGACGACCTGGAACGCGAGGCCGACGGCGGCGGCGTACTGATCGAGCGCGGCGAGCGCCTCGGCGCCCGGCTGCGCGCCCGCGAGCGCGCCCATGCGCACCGATGCGCGCAGCAGCGCGCCTGTTTTCTTGCGATGCATCGTCTCGAGTTCGGGCCGCGACAGCTTGCGGCCGACGCTTTCGAGGTCGATCGCCTGCCCGCCCGCCATGCCGACCGAACCGCTCGCGATGGCCAGTTCGCGCACGAGCGCGGCCTGCTGGCTATCGGACAAGCCGTTGCCCGCGGCGGTCAGCGCGACGAACGCCTGCGATTGCAGCGCATCGCCGACGAGCAGTGCCGTCGCTTCGTCATATTGGATGTGTACCGTGGGCTTGCCGCGGCGCAGGGCGTCGTCGTCCATCGCGGGCATGTCGTCGTGCACCAGTGAATACACGTGGATCATTTCGAGCGCGGCGCTCGCGGCTTCGACCGCGTGCGCGCTCGCGCCGGTCAGTTCGCCGGCCGCGTGCACGAGCAGCGGGCGCACGCGCTTGCCGCCGCCGAGCACGGCGTAGCGCATGGCTTCATGGAGCCGCGCCGGAGCGATGTCGGTTCCGGGAAGATAATGCTCGAGCGCGGTTTCGACGCGGTCGAGCGTGGCGCGCATCCATTGTTCGAAGGTCATAGGTCGTCCCCGTTGTCGGTGGCGGCGCCCGCGCCCTGAGTTGCGCGCTGTACGTCGGCGGGCAGCGGCTTGAGCGTCTCGCCGTCGAGCACGCGAACCTGCTGCTCCACTTTTTCGAGCTGCTGTTGGCAAAAGCCCACAAGCGTCGCGCCGCGACGGTACGCCGCAAGCGATTCTTCGAGGCTCAGCGCGCCCTCTTCCATGCGCGCCACGAGCGATTCGAGCTCGGCCAGCGCGGCTTCGTAATTGTCCGGAAGCAACGCGGCGTCTGCGCCCGGCGTGTTGTCGCCGGTTTGTTCGCCTGTTGCCTGGACTGCGGTCTTCGCCATGAATCGTGGATGTGCAGTTGAAAATTGGAACCAAGTCGCACATTCTACGGCAAAAGCCAAATTTTCGACCCGCACCCGGTACGGATGCCGGACGACACGCGGGACAAGCCCGCTCATCGCCGCCCGTCAGAAATTCAAACGAACAAGAAGCGCGTCGGGCGCGCAATAATCGCGGTTTCGACGGAACTCTTGCGACAATTTATACCCAAATCAAGACCTTATACACCCCGGTGTGGCGGATTTCGGTATAATCGCGGGCTCCCTAAATCGAATCTTCGATGGTTGGGTTGTTCACTGCTTTCACGTCTTAACGGGAGTGGGAATGTCCAATCTGAGCAATGCATTGCAGTTGAAGGCTGTTCATAGCCAGCTGCCAGTCACGGCTTACTTTGACGAAGCGCTTCTTACGCGCGAACTCGACACACTTTTTAAGCAAGGTCCACGCTACGTCGGGCACGAACTCATGGTTCCCGAAGCGGGAAACTATTTCGCGCTTCCCGGCGAGGGCGAAGGGCGCGTGCTCGTCCGCAATCGGCAAAACGACATCGAACTGCTGTCGAACGTATGCCGCCACCGCCAGGCCATCATGCTGAACGGTCGCGGCAGCGCGGACAATATCGTCTGCCCGCTGCACCGCTGGACTTACGATCTCAACGGCCAGTTGCTCGGCGCGCCGCATTTCGCGGACAAGCCCTGCCTGAATCTCGGCGCAACGCCGCTGCAAAACTGGCAAGGCCTGCTCTTCGAGGCGCAGGGCCGCAACGTCGCGGCCGATCTCGCGAAGCTGGGCACCGCGCGTCACTTCGACTTCTCGGGCTTCATGTTCGATCACGTCGAAGTCCACGAGTGCAATTACAACTGGAAGACCTTTATCGAGGTCTATCTGGAGGATTACCACGTCGCGCCGTTCCATCCGGGACTTGGCAGTTTCGTCTCGTGCGACAACCTCGAGTGGGAATTCGGCGACTGGTACAGCGTGCAGACGGTTGGCGTCCACAAGAATCTGGAAAAGCCCGGCAGCCCGATCTATCGCAAGTGGCACGACGAAGTCCTGCGCTTCCGTAACGGCGCACCGCCGGACTTCGGCGCGATCTGGATGGTGTACTACCCCGGTCTGATGATCGAGTGGTATCCGCACGTGCTGGTGGTGTCGTGGCTCATTCCGCACGGCACGCAGAAGACGACGAACATCGTCGAGTTCTATTACCCCGAGGAAATCGCGCTGTTCGAACGCGAGTTCATCGAGGCGGAACGTGCGGCGTACATGGAAACCGCGCGCGAGGACGATGAAATCGCCGAGCGCATGGATGCGGGCCGGCGCGCGCTGATGTCGCGCGGCGAAAATCAGGTCGGGCCGTATCAAAGCCCGATGGAATCGGGCATGCAGCACTTCCACGAGTTCCTGCGCCATCAGCTCGGCGCCATCTGAGCGCAGTTTGCAATGCGAAAAGACGGGCTTTCGAGCCCGTTTTTTCTTTTAGACTTATGGCTATTCCCGCATTGCAAGCGCTGCCTCAGGAGCCGTCATGCCGCACACTCACTACACCACGCTCATATCCGCGACGAACCTCGCCGGGCAGCTCGACACGGCGCCGGGCAGCGTCGTCGTCTTCGATTGCCGGTTCGATCTGGCCGCGCTCGAAGCCGGAGAAGCCGCCTATGCCGCGGGGCACATTCCCGGCGCGCATTATCTGCATCTCGACCGCGACCTGTCTGGCGCGAAGACCGGTACGAACGGCCGCCATCCGTTGCCCGACCGTGCGGCGCTCGTCGCGAAGCTCGCCAGTTTCGGGTTGAACGAAGGCCAGCAGGTCGTCGCTTATGACGCTCAGGGCGGCATGTACGCGGCGCGTCTGTGGTGGCTGCTGCGCTGGCTCGGCCATGACTCCGTCGCGCTGATCGATGGCGGCCTGCAAGCGTGGGAAGCGGCCGGCAAGCCTCTCGACACCGCCGTGCCGCCGACATCGCAAGGCAGCTTCAAGGCCGCCGCGCCGCTCCAGGTGACGATTGATGCGCAGGCGATCGAGCGCAGCATCGGCACACGCGATCATCTGCTGATCGATGCACGCGCGGCGGACCGGTATCGCGGCGAGAACGAAACGATCGATCCCGTCGGCGGCCACATTCCCGGCGCGCTGAATCACTTCTTCAAGAACAATTTGACGCCGGAAGGCCGCTTCAAGACCGCGCACGAACTGCGCGAAGCGTTCGCATCGCTGATCGGCCCGACGCCGGTGGATCGCGTGGTCCTGCAATGCGGGTCGGGCGTCACCGCATGCCACAACGCGCTGGCGATGGAAGTCGCCGGCCTGCATGGCGCGGCGCTTTATCCCGGCTCGTGGAGCGAATGGAGCGCCGATCCGGGCCGCCCCGTCGCGACCGGCGCGAACCCCTAAGCCGTCGTTTTCAGACGCCGTGCTCGCGGAACCACGCGAGCGCGCGCTTCCAGCCGTCCTCGGCGTCGGCCTTGCGATAGCTCGGACGATAATCGGCGAAGAAGGCATGCGGCGCATCGTCATACACGACGAATTGCGAACCGCGCGCTTTCTGCGGCCCGTTCGCGATGGCCCGCTTCATCTGCTCGATGGTGTCCTGCGGGATGCTCTGATCCTGCCGCCCGTACAGTCCGAGCACGGGCGCCTTCAGCTCGCCGACGTTGTCGATCGGATTGCTCGGCGTCGTCGCCGTCTTGTTGCCGACGAGCCGCCCGTACCACGCGACCGCCGCCTTCACGTTCGGATTGTGCTCGGCGTAGAGCCACGTGATGCGCCCGCCCCAGCAGAAGCCGGTAATGCCCAGACGCTTCGTATCGCCGCCATGTTCGCCCGCCCACTTGACGGTCTCGTCGATGTCCGACAGCACTTGCGCGTCCGGCAGCTTCGAGACGATCTGATCGTTGATCTGCTGGATCGACGGCATCGACGCCGCATCGCCCTGGCGCGTGAAAAGCTGCGGCGCGATGGCGAGATAGCCGAGCTTGGCGAAGCGGCGGCAGATATCGGCGATATGCTCGTGCACGCCAAAAATCTCGTGAATGACGATGATCACCGGCAGATGCGTCTTGCCCTTCAGCTGCGCCCGATACGCCGGCACCAGCGTGCCGTCCGCGCCGCGCACGGCGATGGAACCGGCCTCGAGACCGTCGCTATCGGTATGAATGGTTTGTGCGGAGACCGGCAGCACGGCAGCCGCGAAGCCGCTGCCCAGTGCGGCCTTGATGAAGCCGCGGCGATCGAACGGAACGTGGGGGATGAGGCTGTCGACTTCGGGGGTCAGCATACGAAGCTCCTGCGGCAAGAGCCGCCAAGGCGCCGCCGATGCGGGCGTCGGCTGTATGGGGCCGCGTACCGTCGATGGCGCTGAACCGGAAACCGCGCTTCTCGTTGAACATCATGCAGCGCGGCGCTGGACGACTGTCACGGGCGAAGGCCGCATGCCCGGGCGCGCCGGACAGCGGCGCGCCGCTCATTCTAAACAGCTTTGCCGTGCGGATGCGCGCCGTCAGTGCAGCTTGACGCGCGGCGCGGTGGACCGGCGCAGCCAGTGCGCGACGGTATCGAGCATCATGCGCGCGTAGCCATGCAGCGCCGCGATATGCAACCGGTACAGCGACATATACATGAAGCGCGCGAAGAGCCCTTCGATCAGCATGTTGCCGCCGATCAGCCCGCCCATCAGATTGCCGACCGCGCTATAACGCCCGAGCGACACGAGCGAGCCGAAATCGCGATACGTATATTCCGGCAGCGGCTTGCCCTGCATGCGGCGCTCGAACGCCGCGAACAGAAAGCTCGCCTGCTGATGCGCCGCCTGCGCGCGCGGCGGCACGTTGCGCTCCGTGCCGGGCCAAGGGCACGCGGCGCAATCGCCGAGGGCGAAGACGTTATCGTCGATTTCCGTTTGCAGCGTGCGGCGCACGATCAACTGGCCGAGCCGATTGGTGGGCAAGCCGTCGAGTTGCGACAGCACAGCGGGCGCCTTGATGCCCGCCGCCCACACGGTCAGGTCCGCGCGGATGATTTTGCCGCTCGCCGTGCGGATTGAATCCCGCGTGACCTGGGCGACGGTCTCGCCGGTCATCAAACGGACGCCGAGCTTGGTGAGCAGTTCCGCCGTGGCGCTCGACACGCTCTCTTTGAGCGCCGGCAAAATGCGCGGCCCCGCTTCGATCAGCACGATGCCGATGTCGTGCTTCGGATCGAGCTTGTGCAGCCCGTAAGCGGCCAGCACTTGCGCGGTGTTGCGCAGTTCCGCCGACAATTCGACGCCCGTCGCGCCCGCACCGACGATCGCCACCTGAATACGCGGCGCGGCTTCCACGGCCGGCAGCGGCGCGCTTTCCTCGATACCCGCCGCAACCGGCTCGGGCACGACGTGCTCGGCGCGCATGCACGCCGCGATCAGCCGCTTCCGAAACAGCTCCGCCTGGCCGACGGTATCGAGCGCAATCGAAAACTCCTGCGCACCTTCGACGCCGAAAAAATGCGTGGTGCTGCCGATGGCGAGCACGAGCGTGTCGTATTCCAGTTCGCGCTCGGGCAGCAGTTCGCCCGCCTCGTCGTCGCGCAACGCACCGATCCTGATGCGCTTCTGCGCGCGATCCAGCCCGGTCAGTTCGCCCTGCTGAAACTCGAAGCCGTGCCATAGCGCCTGCGCGGCGTATTCGAGTTCCTGCGTGAAGGGGTCCATGCTGCCTGCCGCGACTTCATGCAGCAGCGGCTTCCAGATATGCGTCGGATTGCGGTCGACGAGCGTGATCTGCGCACGCGGCGCTTTGGTGTCCGGCTTGCCGGCGCTCGACCCGAAGCGGTCGCCGAGACGCGTCGCGAGTTCGAGACCGCCGGCTCCGCCGCCGACGATGATGAAGCGATGCATGGAGCTTCTCCCTATGGCGTTGGAATCGAGTGCGCGCGTACGCGCTGCGTGTTGGCGCTTCGCTTCATTGTGCGCGAGCCAGCGTTGCATCGACAAGCGCCGCCGTCGCATGCCGGACATGCGCGCGGCGCCGAACCCTCAGTGCGCCTCTTCCCAGTTGTTGCCGACGCCCACTTCCGCGACGAGCGGCACCTTCAGTTCAGCGACGCCGCACATGAGTTCGGGCAGACGCTTCCTCACGTCCGGCAGTTCTTCTTCCGGCACTTCGAGGACGAGTTCGTCGTGAACCTGCATGATCATCTTCGTGCGCATGCCCGTGCTTTCGAGCCAGTCCTGCACCGCGATCATCGACATCTTGATGAGGTCGGCGGCGGTGCCCTGCATCGGCGCATTGATGGCCGCGCGTTCAGCGGCCTGACGGCGCGGGCCGCTGCCGCCGTTGATCTCGGGCAGCCACAGACGCCGCCCGAACACGGTCTCGACGAAGCCGTTCATTTTGGCGGTCGTGCGTGTCGTGTCCATGTAAGCGGCGACGCCCGGGTATCGCGCGAAATAGCGGTCGATATACAGCTTGGCCGCATCGCGCGTAATGCCGAGATTCGATGACAGTCCGAACGAGCTCATGCCGTAAATAAGGCCGAAATTGATGACCTTCGCGATGCGCCGCTGATCGTTGTCGACTTCGAGCGGCGTCACGCTGAACACTTCGGAAGCTGTCGCGCGATGCACGTCCTCGCCTTGTCTGAAGGCGCGCATTAGCGATTCATCGCCGGAGATATGCGCCATGATGCGCAACTCGATTTGCGAGTAATCGGCAGAGACGATCTTGCAGCCCGGCGGTGCGATGAACGCCTCGCGAATGCGCCGCCCTTCGCCGGTCCGGACAGGAATGTTTTGCAGATTCGGCTCGTTCGACGACAGCCGCCCCGTCACCGCGACGGCCTGCGCATAGTTCGTGTGCACGCGTCCCGTCGATGCGTTGACCATGCGCGGCAGCTTGTCCGTATAGGTGGATTTCAGCTTCGACAGCGCGCGATGTTCGAGCAGCACCTTCGGCAGCGGATAGTCTTCGGCGAGCTTTTGGAGCACCTCTTCGTCGGTGGAAGGCGCGCCGCTCGGCGTCTTCTTCACGACGGGCAACTCCAGCTTTTCGAAGAAGATCTGCCCGATCTGCTTGGGCGATCCGAGATTGAATTCGCCGCCCGCGAGTTCGTACGCCTGCGCCTGCAATTCGATGAGCCGCTTGGCGATCTCGTTGCTTTGCGCATCCAGCTTCTCGCGGTCGATCAGCACGCCATTGCGTTCGATCTTGCGCAGCACGCGCGATGTCGGCATTTCGATGTCGCGATATACGCTCAACAAGCCCTCTTCTTCGGCGACCTGAGGATACAGCGCCTGATGCAGACGCAAGGTGACGTCCGCGTCTTCGGCGGCGTATTCGGCGGCCTTGTCGAGCGCCACTTCGTCGAAGCCGATCTGCGATGCGCCCTTGCCCGCGACGTCCTCATACTTGATGGTCTTCACGCCGAGATGCCGCAGCGCGAGGTTGTCCATGTCATGTGGACGATGCGATTCCAGCACGTACGATTGCAGCAGCGTGTCATGCTCGACGCCACGCAAGTCGATGCCGTAATTCGCAAGCACCTGTTCGTCGTACTTCAGATGCTGTCCGACCTTCTTCTTCGATGCATCCTCGAGCCAGGGCTTGAGCTTGGCGAGCACTTCATCGCGCGGCAGTTGCACGGGCGCATCCGGCCCGCGATGCGCGACCGGAATGTACGCGGCATGCCCCGCTTCGACCGCCACCGAAATGCCGACGATCTGCGCGACCATCGGATCGAGCGACGTGGTTTCGGTGTCGAACGATGTGATCTCCGCGCCCTCGATGCGCGCGAGCCACGCATCGAACTGTTCCCACGTCTGCACGGTCTCGTAGTGATGAACGATCTCGGTGACTTCGGCGGGCGGCGTGTCGGTCGGGCCTTCCACTGCATCCGCGATTTCGATCTCGCGCAGCCAGGTCTTGAAGCCGTGACGGAGGAAGACATCGCGCAGTTCGTCGCGCGCTTCGGGACGGCTCGGCAGCGTCTCTTCGATCGACGCAATTTGCGAAGCGAGGTCGCATTCCGTGTGCACGGTGACGAGCTTTCTGGCCATCGGCAGGAAGTCGAGAGCCTTGCGCAGATTGTCTCCTACCGCACCTTTGATCTCACTGGCGTGTGCGACGATGCCATCGAGCGTTTCGTATGCCGTGAGCCATTTGAGCGCAGTCTTGGGGCCGCACTTTTCGACGCCGGGCACGTTGTCGACGGTATCGCCGATGAGCGACAGATAGTCGACGATGCGCTCCGGAGGCACGCCGAACTTGTTCACGACGCCCGCGCGATCGAGCGTTTCGTTGGTCATCGTATTGATGAGGGTGACATGATCCGTCACGAGTTGAGCCAGATCCTTGTCGCCCGTCGACACGATCACTTTCATGCCGCGCTTCTCGGCCTGAACGGCGAGCGTGCCGATGACGTCGTCGGCTTCGACGCCTTCGATCATGACGAGCGGCCAGCCGAGCGCGCGCACCGCGACGTGGATGGGCTCGATCTGCTTGCCGAGGTCGTCGGGCATGGAAGGACGGTTGGCCTTGTAGTCGGCGTACCAGTCGTCGCGGAAGGTCTTGCCCTTTGCATCGAAGACGCACGCGCTATACTCTGCATTGATTTCGCGCCTCAGGCGCCGCAGCATGTTCACCATTCCATACAGTGCGCCGGTGGGACCGCCGTCGGGACCACGCAGGTCTGGCATCGCGTGGTAAGCCCGGTACAAGTAGCTAGAACCGTCGACCAATAGCAGGGTCTTACCTTCAAGACTGAGTTCTTCAGGCATTATGAACAAGAGAAAAGTGATTCCGAGTCTGCGATCGCTCGCAGATCAAGAGCGCGCGACGGCCAAGAAGGCTCGCGCGTCGTGGCAGATGTTCACGATTATGGCAGAGTTTATCGAGGCGACCGAGTACCTCTCGGAGATCCGCCCTGCCATCAGTATCTATGGTTCGGCGCGTTTGAAACCGGAGTCGCCGTACTATCAGCGCACGATCGAAATCGCTCAAAAGTTCTCCGATGCGGGCTTCGCGGTCATCTCCGGCGGCGGCCCCGGCATCATGGAAGCGGCCAACAAGGGCGCGCATGCGGGCAAGTCGCCGTCGGTTGGCCTGAACATCGAATTGCCACACGAGCAGTCGGGCAATCAGTGGCAGGACATCTCGCTGCGCTTCCGTCACTTCTTCACGCGCAAGGTCACGTTCGTCAAGAACTCGGATGCGGTCGTCGTGATGCCCGGCGGTTTCGGCACGCTCGATGAACTAGCCGAAGTGCTTACGCTGATTCAGACGAAGAAGTCGCGTCATGTGCCGATCGTGCTGGTCGGAGCGGAGTTCTGGGCGGGGCTTCTGGACTGGTTCAAGAACACGCTGCTTACCAATGGCGTGATCAGCGAGAAAGATCTGGATCTGATGCAGGTCATCGACGAACCCGATCAGGTGCTGGATGCGGTGCTGCGGTTCTATGAAGATCGCGAGGAAGCGGTCGAGGCGCCGGCTGAAGGCAAGTCCGACGAGGATCGGATGTTTTATCTGTGAGGCTGTAGACTCACTTCGGGAAGGACCGTGCCGTCCTTCCCTTCCCCGCCCTCATCTCTCCCGGCAGAACCTTGCCGCGGCTTGACAGTTTTCCATAAAGCCTAGTGGTCCGAACGGTATGCTCTCGCGCGCGCCGGCTGCTTAAGCCCGCGCGCCGGCGCCGCATCGGATGCGGATACGGGAGCGCACGCGCTGCAGTCCCGCGTCCATCCCACCGCTCCCATCGATAATCCCGGTTCTTCGAGATGGCGCCTGATTGAAGAGCCGCCGTCATTGCCCGAGTGGCAAGCCTGGATCAAGCATGAACAAAGCGTTGAATCGAACACTACGTGTGGCCGTCGCGGCGGCAATCGCCGTCTCGCTGCTCGCCAGTTGCGAGAAGGGAACGAGTCCGCTGGCTAACTCGTCGTCCAACCCTGCGCAAGACCAGAAGGTCACTCTCCTAAAAGATATTTCGGGAGTCTGGAACTCGACGGCGGGGCTTACAACGATCCAATACGCCGACAGCCGCCTGCAGATCGTCCAGGGCGACACGCCTTTGGCGGTCACGCTGGGTGACGTCGACCCCGACGCGGAAACGGTGAACGTCAACACCGTGGTCGACCGCAAGGAAGAGATCCTCACGCTTCGCAAAAAGTGGAACGCGGACCACACGGCCTACAATCTGACGATGACAGGCGGCGACGGCCAGCAAGCTACGCTCGGCTTTGTCCGCCGCATCAGCAACGACGATCTGAACCGAATCAGCAGGCTGAGCGTCGCGCGCGCGCCGGCCGCGCCGCCAAGTCAACCCGTCCAGGCGGCGCCCGTCGCCGCGGCTTCGAACGACCGCGGCGTCATCGATATGTGGCTCGGTGGCATCGACATGAATCTGCGTTCTTGTCCGGGCTCGACGTGCGCGGCGCTTATGATCGTTCCGAAGGATTCGAAGCTGAGCGCCGATACATCGACGATTCGCAACGTCACCGAAGCATCCGGTACGAACACGCCGTGGGTTCGCGTCACCTATGAAGGCGCATACTGCACGCCGGCAGAACTGGATCAACAGACCGGCTGCACGCCTTCGCATGGCACCGAAGCGCCGGTGACGGGATGGATGAACTACACGCGGCTGCTCACCGCGCCGCGTCTGCAGGAATAAGAAGCTCGAGGCCGCCAGCCGCGCGGCCTTGCCTGCCCCGCTTCTACTGAAACGCCACCTCCGCAAAGCTCCGCAACTTCCGCGAGTGCAGTTTCGACAACCCGTTCATCCGCAGCAGTTCCATCGCCTTTACGCCGATCTGCAAGTGCTGGTCGACCTGCGCACGATAGAACTGATCCGCCATCCCCGGCAGCTTGAGTTCGCCATGCAGCGGCTTATCCGACACGCATAACAACGTGCCGTACGGCACGCGGAAGCGGAAGCCGTTCGCGGCAATCGTCGCGCTTTCCATATCGAGCGCAATCGCGCGGCTTTGCGACAACCGCTGCACCGGCTCGCGATGCTCGCGCAACTCCCAGTTGCGGTTATCGACGCTCGCGACCGTGCCCGTGCGCATCACGCGCTTCAGTTCCACGCCTTCCAGCTGCGTGACCTGCGCCACCGCTTTCTCCAGCGCCACCTGCACTTCCGCGAGCGCCGGGATCGGCACCCAGAGCGGCAAGTCCGCATCGAGCACATGATCCTCGCGCACATAGCCGTGCGCGAGCACGTAGTCGCCGAGCCGCTGCGTGTTGCGCAGGCCCGCGCAGTGACCGAGCATGATCCACGCATGCGGACGCAGCACCGCGATGTGATCCGTGATCGTCTTCGCGTTCGACGGCCCCACGCCGATGTTCACCATCGTGATGCCGCTGCCGTCCGCGCGCTTCAGGTGATACGCCGGCATCTGCGGCAGGCGCGCCAGCGGAGCGCCCTCCTCGGGCTGCGCGTCGAGGTTCGCGTTGTGGGTGACGACATCGCCCGGCTCGACGAACGACGAATACTCGCCGCGATACGCCCGCGTCTCTTCATCGTCGGCGCGCGACATCATCGTGCGGCCGAGCTTCACGAACTCGTCGATATAGAACTGGTAGTTCGTGTACAGCACGTAGTTCTGGAAATGCGTCGGGGAAGTCGCCGTGTAATGGCGCAGCCGGTGCAGCGAGAAATCCACGCGCGCCGCCGTGAATAACGCAAGCGGATGCGGCTCGCCCGCCGCCGGCTCGTACGTGCCGTTGACGATGCGATCATCGAGCAATGCGAGATCGGGCGTATCGAAGACATTGCGCATCGCGAGCAGGCGATCACGGTCGAGATCGCCCTCGAGATGAATGCCCTCGGCGAATGCGAAGTGAATCGGAATAGGCTGCGCCGACACGCCCACTTCGATGCCCACGTGATGATTCTTCGCGAGCAGCCGCAATTGCTCGCGATAGTAATCGCCGAAGAGATCGGGGCGCGTGAGCGTCGTCTCGAAGATGCCCGGCCCGGCGACGAAGCCGTACGAGCGCCGCGAATCGATCTGGGAGTTCAGCTCGGTCCGCACGCGCACGAACGGATAGCACGCGCGCACGCGATGCGTGAACTGCTCGTTGCGCCGATACCGCGCGAAGGCATCGCGCAAAAAGGCGGTATTCGCTTCGTAGATCGCGGACAGGCGCGTGACGGCGGCGGCCGGATCGTCGAAGGATTCGGTCGGGAAGTCGTTCGCAGGCGTGCCCTGAGTGCTCTGAGTGCGGTCGTTTGTCATGGTCTTGTGCGTGTCTTTGTGCCCTCGTGATAAATCACATTAACACGGAAGAAAGTGAGAACCATGAAGCCCCTCATCGCGTGGGTGCCTCCGTATGCATCTTTTTTTGCGCAATGCCGCCAGCCGCAAAAGCGGCGCAGAATAAGGCAATGCTTCGCTTGCGTTAGGGTTTGCTAGAATCCGCCATCGCCTGGAGAACTCCCATGAAGCCCCTTCTTTCTGCCGCCGCGGCAGTCCTCGCCGCCGCAAGCGTTGGCGTTTTCGCGCAACCCGTGGCCAACGCCACACAATCGGCAGCGGACCCGGCAGCACAACCGGCCAAGCAACAAGCCATGTCGCCGGAAGAAGCCGCAGGCCTTCCGGATCTCAAGGCCATCAACCGCCCGCCCGCCAACGTCAGCTCGAAGGTGGAAATTTCGCCGCCGCGCAAGCCGAGCTTCCATGAACTCAGCTCGAACGGCACGGAAATCACCGAGTATCGCGACAAGGGCAAGCCCGTCGAAATTAACGTGCAGTCGAATTTCGGCACGCGTTATCAGATGAGCGCGCCTGCGGATACGTCGCCGCAAGTGCGCGACAACGGCAAGGCGAGCACGCGCCTGCCATCCGTCAATCTGCGTTATTGACGCCAGTAAGATAGTCCCAAGCCCGCTCGTCAGCAGCGGGCTCCTTCATTCGGCCCGCTCGGGCCATCCACCAGACCGACGTATTCTGCATGGCCGTATTCACCCCCGTCACTGACGCCGAACTCGGCGACTGGCTGCAACTCTACGATCTCGGCGATGTCGTCGAATTTCGCGGCATTCACTCGGGCATCGAGAACAGCAATTTCTTTCTCACGACGACGCACGGCCAGTACGTGCTGACGATCTTCGAAAAACTCACCGCGACGCAGCTGCCGTTCTATCTCGATCTGATGCGGCATCTCGCGTCGCATCGCGTGCCGGTGCCCGATCCGATGCCGCGCCGCGACGGTTCGCTCTTCGGCATGCTGAAGGGGAAGCCGGCGGCCATCGTCACGAAGCTCGAAGGCGCGCCGGAACTGGCGCCGACGCCCGCGCACTGCATCGAAGTCGGGCAGATGCTCGCGCGCATGCATCTCGCGGGCCGTGACTTCGCGCGGCATCAGCCGAACCTGCGCAGCCTGTCGTGGTGGCAGGAGAACGTGCCGGCCATCGCCAGTTTTCTGAGCGACAGCCAGCGCGAACTCATCGAAACCGAACTCGCGCATCAGGCGGCGTTCTTCGCCTCGGCCGATTACGCCACGCTGCCCGAAGGCCCATGCCATTGCGATCTCTTCCGCGACAACGTCCTGTTCGCGCACGGCCGCGAGCACGCGCGCCTCGGCGGCTTCTTCGATTTCTACTTCGCTGGCGTCGACAAGTGGCTCTTCGATGTCGCCGTCACCGTGAACGACTGGTGCATCGACGTGGAAACGGGCGCGCTCGATCCTGCTCGCGTCGATGCCCTGCTGCGCGCGTATCAGACCGTGCGTCCGTTCACGCCGGCCGAAGACCGTCACTGGAACGACATGCTGCGCGCCGGCGCAATGCGCTTCTGGGTCTCGCGGCTGTACGACTTCCATCGCCCGCGCGAGGCGGAGTTGCTAAAACCGCACGATCCCGGTCATTTCGAACGCATTCTGCGCGAGCGAATCCATGCTGCTTCTTCTCACGCCCAACGGTAACCCGGCAACTCATCCATGCGACTGATCGAAGTTCCCGCCAAAACCGGCTACGTATGGTTCCGCCAGGGCATCTGGCTGTTCCGCCGCAACCCGTTCGCGTTCCTCACGCTCTTCTTCGCGTATCTGTTCGTGATGACGCTGATCTCGCGCGTGCCGCTCATCGGCCCGTTGCTGCCGTTGCTGTTCATTCCGGGCATCGCGGTGGGTTTCATGTCGGCATGCCGCAATACCATCGCGGGCAAGCCGGTGTGGCCGACCATTCTCGTCGATGGCTTTCGCTCCTACGGCAATGCGGTCGCGCGCCGGCTGCTGGTGCTCGGGGTGCTGTATATCATCGCGATGGGCGTCATCTTCGGCGTCTCGGCGCTCGTCGATGGCGGCACGCTGCTCAACCTGATGATGGGCAACGGCCCTTCCGGCGATCCCGAGACCGTCGCTGCAAGCTTCAATCCGCTGGCCGTGCTGGTCGCGATGGCGTGTTATCTGCCCATCGCGATGCTCTTCTGGTTCGCGCCGATCCTCATCGCGTGGCACGAGGTGCCGACGGCGAAGGCGCTGTTCTTCAGCCTCGTTTCGTGCTGGCGCAATCGCGGCGCCTTCGTTCTATACGGCGTGTTGTGGATCGCGGTTGCGCTGGCAGTGTCGTTCGGGCTGACGGCGCTCATGCAGGCGATCGGCGTCGGCCAGGAAATGGCGTTCGCGGTGCTGATGCCGGCATCCATCCTCGTCACGACGGCGCTTTATTGTTCCTTCTACGCGACGTATCGCGGATGCTTCGGCGTTCAGTCGCCCGATACGCCCGACCTGCCGAATGCGTCGGATGTGTCCGGCGCGTAAGCTGAAACGCTCGCGCAAATGAAAAATGCCGGCTTTGACAGCCGGCATTTTCACATCCACCGCGAACAATGAAGCGATGAAGTTTAGTTCGACATCCACGACGGATGACGCGCCGCTGCGCGCTGATCGAGCTTCTTCATGCGATATTCGAGATCGTAAATGTCAGTCGCTTCGGCGAGGTACTCGTCGTCGCGCTCGCGATCGCGCTGGTCAGCGGACTTGGTCAGAAAAAGGAAAAAGCGGGAAAGCAGGAACATGGTTGGCCTCGCTGGAATACTGGGGTAACTACCTATGAAAGCGATTATAGGGTAATCCCTGATGCGACGCCAGCCTTTTACGCTAGAACCCTGATACTAAAGATCATTTTGCAACAGTCGAAACGATGCGCCGCCGCTCACGCGACGAACGCAGCCTGCGCCGCTTCTTTGGAACGGCGCTGATGCTTGAAGAATTCCCACATCAGCGCAGCCGAATCCCGCCCTTTGGATGAGTGGAACGCGACGGTGTCGTCGCCGCCGGCCCACGAATGGCCGAGCCCGCGAACAATCGATGTCTTCACCACGCGCCGGCCGTTCTTGAAGTAATCGCGCACGACGCCGTCTTCCTGCGTTTCCTCGCGGACATCGCCCGCGCGGCGATTGCCGGCGGCATCGATGAAACCGTTCAGCCGCAAGAACTGCTTCGTGAGCTGATCCGCATTCGCCGACGTGACGACGGAATCGAGCTCGCCGTGGACGATGACCGCGGGCATGCCCGGGTAGTCGCGCACATCGACGGCTGCATCGATCAAGGCGACCGGATCCGAGCGGCTGGCGCGCCGCATGACGTCCATCGCGCCGATGGCCGACGTCGCTTCGCCGAACACGACGCCCGAATGAAGCCCGACCGCGGCGAACAGTTGCGGATAGCGCACCGCCAGCATCGCCGAAAGCCCCGCTCCGGCCGACATGCCCGCCAGATAGACTCGCTCGGCGTCGAAATCGTGCTTCGCGATGACCGCGTTGATGAGCGAGACGATCGACGCCGCTTCGCCGCCGCCCGCGCCGCTCGAATCGTCGTACCAGTGCCAGCAGCGATGCGGATGCTCGTGCTTCGACTGTTCCGGGTACAACACTGCGAAGCCGTACTTGTCGGCGAGCAGGTTCATGCGCGTGCCTTGCGCGAACTCGTCAGCGGTCTGCTGGCAGCCGTGAAGCATCACGACGAGCGGCAGCCGGCCGAGCGTGGCTTTCGGCGGCATGTACAGCGCGTACGACAGGTGATTGACGAATCGCCCGGCTGTCGGCGGCGCGGAATGATACGAGCGATCCCACTTGCCTCGCGCCCACGCCGACGCACGCGGCCGCACCCGCGACTCGCGGACTTCAGGGCGCGCCAGAGTACGGGGCGAGACGGCGGTTTTCGTCGCTGTGACGGGCTTGATCTTCGATTTAACGGTTTTCGCGCGCACCGGCTTTCCCGCAGCGCGCGGCTTCGGAAGGGGTTTCAGTTCCACTTGGCCAGCGACCAGGCGTCTCAAGCCGCGCAACCAGACTTTGGTAAGGCTTTTCGACATTCGGCTGGGCTCTCCACAAACGTTGACTCAATTAGTGCGCGACAAACAGACGCGCATCTTGCTGCATTGCACAATAACACCATATTCGTTTTCTAGCCGAACGCGATCAGTATATGCAAACGAATTTTGCCCGCACTTACCATACGATGTCCGCTTTACACAGAGGATGAGCGCCGTAAGCGGGTAACTCTTTCCGACAAATTCGGCCTGATCCGAACCGGTATACTCCTCGGCTTCGCACACGATCAAGTGGTCGGTCTGCCGCAGTGCAGCAACACCTATGCCACGCGAACACAATGAACCTCGATTTGCCTTTTTCAGTCTGGATGAGCATCACTGCCCTCGGCGGCACGGGCGTCATGCTGCCCGTTGCCATCGCCGCGGCTGCGTGGCTCGCGCTCGGCTATCGCTGGACATACACGGTTGAATGGGTCGCGCTCTTTAGCGTCGGCAGCGCACTCGTCGCGGTGAGCAAAATCGCGTTCATCGGATGGGGAATCGGAATCCGTCACGTGGACTTCACCGGCATCAGCGGGCACGCCTACATGGCGACGTCCGTCCTGCCCGTCGCGATATTCGTCGCGCTGTTGCCCGCGCGCGGCTCGGTTCGGGGAGGCGGCGTGCTGATCGGCTTGCTGCTGGGCGTGGTGGTCAGCGGGTCGCGTGTCGTGGTGAACGCGCATTCGGTGTCGGAAGTAGTGGCCGGCTGCATGCTCGGCGCGGCGGTATCGCTCGCGTTCGTGCGCATCGCATGGCGCGCGGAGCCGGGCAAGCTCGCGCCGATGCCGGTAGCGGCGAGCCTGGCCGCCGTCGTCGTGGCGCTGCATGGCGTGCCCGTGCCGACGCAGCATTGGATCACCGAAATCGCGCTCGGATTGTCTGGCCATCCATACCCTTACGTGCGGGCGCTCTGGAAGTCGAAGAGCTATCACAAGCCGGATCGCCGGACCGACGTCCAGGCAATCCGCGATGGCCTGAGCTGACTATCGCGTTCCCGCGCGCTCGATCGTCAGTCGTTCACGCCGATGATCACGCTCGACGCCTTCACCACCGCGACCGCTTTCTGACCCGGCGCGAGGCCAAGCGTGTCCGCGCTTTGGTTCGTGATGATCGCGGTGACAGTCGTCGCGTCGTCGAGTGAAAGCGTCACTTCGGCGTTCACCGCGCCGCGCGTCACGCTCGCGACGGTCCCGCGCAACTGATTGCGCGCCGACAGCTTCGCCGGGGCGTCTTCCATCAGCATGACCCACGACGCCTTGATGAGCGCGAATGCATCGCTGCCTTCCGTGAGACCAAGCGTCTCGGTGCTCTCATGCGTGACAACCGCGACGATGGCCTGTCCGCCCGGCAATCCAAGCTCGATTTCGTCGTTCACCGCGCCGCGCGTGATCTTCGTGACCTTTCCCGCCAACTGATTGCGTGCACTCGTTCTCAATCCCAGTCTCCCGATCAATCGCCAATCGTCCTCGAAGCCTTCGATGGCTTCACCTACCCGCCTAAGAAACTTGCGATGCTCGCGCTCGACGGCCTGATACGTGTCGATGATCCGCAACGCCGATGCCGTCAGCTTCGTCCCGCCGCCGCCCCGGCCACCGGTGGCGCTGGCGACCAGCGGTTCGCCGGCCAGGTTGTTCATCGTATCGATCGCGTCCCAAGCCGCCTTGTAGCTCATGCCGACGGCTTTGGCCGCCGCGGTGATCGAACCCGTATCGCGGATGGCAGCCAGAAGCGCGATGCGCGCCGCGCCGCCGAGCGTCTCGCCGCCGCTTTTCAGCCACACTGAGCCGCCGAGTTCGAGCGGATCGCGCGGCGCGGGCGGGGTCGTTTTGGTCATCGGTCGTGTCGTTGCTGGTCAGGAACAGCGTGGCGATTATATCGGCGTTCTCTTAGACGCATTCATATGAAATAACAAAGGCTTACGCGTTCACGAAACCGACACGCGCACCAGCAAACATGGCCTTTTCCGCAATGTTCCAGGCTCAAGGACGCGCCATGAACCAGATCGTCTTTCCGAACACCCGCGCAGGCCGCACGCCGGGGCAACGACTCGCCTTTCTCGTGTTTCTGCTCACAATCGGGGCGGGCGCCGTCTACTGCGTCATGCATCTGCTGGAAGATCTGGCGCCCGTGCGCGAATCGTCCGCGTTCCCGTACATTCTGCTCGGCGTTGCGCTGCTCATCGCGCTCGGTTTTGAATTCGTCAACGGCTTCCACGATACCGCCAACGCCGTCGCGACAGTCATCTACACGCACTCGCTGACGCCCAACCTCGCGGTCGTCTGGTCCGGTGCGTGGAATTTCATCGGCGTGCTCGTATCCAGTGGCGCGGTCGCGTTCGGCATTCTGCAATTGCTGCCGGTGGAACTGATCATCGGCGTCGGCAGTTCGCAGGGCTTCGCGATGGTTTTCGCGCTGTTGATCGCGGCGATCATCTGGAATCTCGGCACGTGGGCGCTCGGCCTGCCGTCTTCCAGTTCGCACACGCTGATCGGCTCGGTGGTCGGCGTCGGCCTGATGAACCAGATGCTGCACGGGACCAATGGCACGTCGGGCGTCGACTGGAGCCAGGCGGTGTCGGTCGGCAAGTCGCTGCTGTTTTCGCCGATTATCGGCTTCGTCCTTGCCGGCTTCCTGCTCTATGTGCTGAAGCTCGTGGTGCGCGTGCCGGCGCTCTACAAGGAGCCGAAGCCGAACACGCCGCCGCCGTTCTGGATTCGCTGCCTGCTGATCCTGACGTGCACCGGCGTGTCGTTCGCGCACGGCTCCAACGACGGCCAGAAAGGCATGGGCCTCATCATGCTCATCCTGATCGGCACCGTGCCGACCGCGTACGCGCTCAACAAGGCCGTGACCTCGGGCGAAACGCAGACGTTCCTTGCGGTAAGCCACAGCGCATCGGAGGCATTGCAGCGTTATGCCGGCGACGCATCTCCCGGTGCGGATGCGCGTGCGCGCGTCGAACGCTACGTGCAGACCAAAACGCTCGCGCCGGACAGCGTCGCATCGCTGAAGGCGCTGATCGATTCCATCGATTCGCAGATCCGCCCCAGCGAGACCATCGCCGCCGTGCCGCAAGGCAATGTCCGCAACGTGCGCAACGAGATGTACATCGCGTCGGAAGCGTTGCGCTTGATGGGCAAGCAGAACGCGCCTGCCTTCGCGTCGAATGACCGCGCCGTGCTCGACAACTACAAGCATCAGCTCGATCACGCGACGAAGTTCATCCCGACGTGGGTGAAAGTCGCCGTGGCGGTTGCGCTGGGACTGGGAACGATGGTCGGCTGGAAGCGCATCGTGGTGACGGTCGGCGAGCGCATCGGCAGGACGCACCTCACCTATGGGCAAGGCGCATCGGCGGAACTGGTCGCGATGGTCACCATCGGCGCTGCCGATGCCTACGGGCTGCCCGTGAGCACGACGCACGTGTTGTCGTCGGGCGTTGCGGGCACGATGGCCGCGAATGGCTCCGGCCTTCAATGGCGCACGGTGCGAAGTCTCGCGCTCGCGTGGGTGCTGACGCTGCCGGTCTCGATTGTGCTGGCGGGCCTGCTGTTCTGGGTCTTCCGCGGAATATTTTGAAACCCGACCCCGATGCAATTCTTTCAAGGCGCTCGACCAACTCTTTCCTTTTGACAATCGCGACAGTTCGCGCCTTCGTCGCCGGGTGCGCGCCGCGCCTTGTTTGTTAAGGGTTCGCGCCAATGGCACGGATGCTGCTCTCTGCTCCTTGTCGATCGCAACGCCAAAGGCCAGCGGCATCGCGCCGCTCGATCCGACGTGCGGCTGCCTGGGGGAGGCCACGTCGAGCCGGATGGTCGCGCGATCTTTTACAAGGAGAAGTCAAATGACAATCGGAACCATCCTGTTGATCGTGCTCATCCTGCTGCTGATCGGCGCCATTCCGTCGTGGCCGCACAGCCGTAGCTGGGGCTACGGACCGAGCGGGATTCTCGGCGTCGTGCTGGTCGTGGTGATTGTCCTGTTGCTGATGGGACGCCTATAAGCGCCCTGTCGCCGGCTCAAAAGGAAAGGGGCGCTCGATGGAGCGCCCCTTTCTCGTTCTGGCTGTCGCGCTAGTTCTTCAGACGCGCATGACCTGTCCGTTCGGATCGATCTTGCGCGGGATGACCGGCTCAGTCTGCTTCGGCGAATTACCCTTGCGCGGCGACGCGGCGACCGGCTGATCCATGGAAGCCTTGTCGGCCACCTGCTTGACTGCCGTCGCGCTCTTGCGCTTCTTCTTTCCGGCCGTGCGCGATGCGCCATGCGCCTTGTTCTTGCCCTTCACCACGTGTACTTCGGGCGGATTCCAGACTTCCGTGTAATGCGTCGCCGCCGCTACCGGCGACGAACTCAACACGAAAGCGATCGTCAGGAATGCGATTTTCAAGTCGTTTCGCTCCATCGATTTATGCCCCTGTTGCCTCTAATGATCCTGACGCGCGCTGCGCGAGAGGATGGCGTCGAGCGAGCGCTCGGACGTTTCGAGTTCGCGCAGTGCGTCGTCCAGGCGCTGCTGCGAACGCGCCACGGAGCGCGCGCCGTACTCCAGAGCCGGCTCGCCCCGAGTGGCGTCGAACGCGGCGTTCACCGCGCGTGTCGCGCGCATGAAACGTTCGAGCGCGGCGGCTTCGAGCGAATCGTTGCGGGATATCATCGGCACACTCCTTGTTGCGGACAACTGTACGAATATACAGTAAGCTGGCCCGCCGGCAAACAAACGCCGCGGCGCGTGGTGAAAATGCCGAAGCGCCTCTTGACCGGCGCATCCCAGCGCATTGGAGCATCGAAGCGGCTTTTCGCCGCACGCGGCATCGCGTTAGCGCCGGTTAAGCGCGGCTTAATTATCCGCGGACACACTCGACTCGCCATCTGGCCCAACGGGGCCGTCAACGTGAGGAATGTGCCATGTCCAGCAACGCCGCCACGCGTTCATCCTTCTCCAATGTTGCCCGGGCGATGCGCAGTCACACCGCGCTGAAGCTGAGCCGATGCCGTCTGTCCGCGCCGATCGAGCCGCCCTGGGGTCAGCCGTACCGGATGGTCGAGTGGTCGTTGAAGAGCGATCCGCATCTGCAGCGCTGCGTGGTGCCGGCCGATTGCACGCCGTCCGACATCGCCGACGCACTGCAATCCCACGTTCCCGGCCGCCGCTACACCGTGCCGGAAGACGAAGATTAACCCGCAGTCGTCGCGTGCAGGCGAAATATCGCTTGTATGAATCCATATATGGACTACCATGCGTTAAGAGTTCCTTTGGAGACTTAACGACATGCCTCACGCCGCACGCGCTGCCTCGGCGACGACCGAACATCCGGTCCCGCGCCCCACGCCGGATATCGGCGACTTGTCTGCGGCCGGCCTGCGCGCGTTCATCAACATCGCCCGCGACTGGGCCTTGTCCGCCGACGAGCAAATCAAGCTGCTCGGCTCGCCCGGCCGCTCGACGTACTTCAAATGGAAGAACACGCCCGAATCGGCGCGGCTGCCGCGCGACACGCTCGAACGCCTGTCGCTGATTCTCGGCATCTACAAGGCGCTGCAGATTCTGCTGCCCGAACCGCACGCCGCCGATACCTGGGTCAGGCGTCCCAACACCGCGCCGCCGTTCGGCGGCAAGCCGGCGCTCGATCGCATGCTGGCGGGCAATATCAGCGATCTCGTCGCCGTGCGCCAATATCTCGACGCGATGCGAGGCGGCTGGGCGTGAACGACAAGCAGGCTGAAACGAACTGGCGGGCGCGCTGGCCGCATGGCGAACTCGACTGGTCGCCGGCGTATCGGGTGATTCCGACGCGTTTTCCGGCGGTGAATCTGTTCGACCGCGTCGCGTCGCCACAAGATTTCGACGCTCTCTACGCGCTCGAAGCAATGACCAACGACCGCCTGCGCACCGAGACCGGCGAACTCGATCTGGTGCCGTCCGACGAACGCTGCTTCGGGCCGGGATGCGGGCCGATCATGGCCGCCTTCACGCATTTGAATCCGAGCGGCAGCCGCTTTTCCGACGGCAGCTACGGCGTGTTCTACTGCGCCCGCGAGCGGCGCACGGCCATCGCGGAGACGCGCTATCACGCCGGTCTCTTTCTCGCCGCGACGAAGGAAGCGCCGCTGCGCCAGCAAATGCGCCTGTACACGGTCGTCGCGCGGGGCGAGGTCGTCGATCTAACGGGCGATCGCATCGCGCAGGCGGGTCTCGATCCGCGCATTCTCGCGCCGGACGATTACGCGCCCGGCAAGGCGCTAGGGCGCGCGATCCGGGCGGCGGGCGCACCGGGCATCGCATATCCGTCGGTGCGCGATCCGCAGGGCGACTGCCTCGCTGCGCTGCGCACGACGATGCTGCGCGACTGCCATCACGCCGCGTATCTCGAATACAACTGGAACGGCGAAACGATCGACTACGTGTTCGAGCTGAATCAGGTCGGCTAGGCGATCATCGGATCGCGACCGCCGTCGATGTCCGCGTGCGCGACAGCTTCTTCGTCGCCGGACGCGCGGCCTTCGGCGCGGTCTTGCGCGCGACGGTCTCGATCGCCTGGACCGCCGCATCCTTGGCGCTTCCCTTCAGCGCACCGGCGCGCGCCTTGCGGCTCGATTCGGCGAGCATGCCGGTCAGCCGCGTATCGCTTGCGGCTGCGCCCTTGCGGTTCTTGCGCGCCGCCTCGCGCGCCCGGCGCTTGGCCTCTTTCTCCAGAAAGATGACGAGCGCGGCTTCATCGGTCTTGAGTCCGTGACGGCGCGACGCAGGCAACGCTTCCGCGAGTTCGCCCGCTTCGAATGCCTCGATGACAGCCGGATGCACATAGCATTTGCGGCAGATGGCCGGCGTATTGCGCAGCAGTTGCGACACTTCCTTGATCGTCCCGACGATATGCTTGCGCGCCTCCGTCACGGTCTCCCACTGGAGCTTGCGCAGCGCCGCGAGCGCGAACACGCTGCCCGCCCACGTCCGATAGTCCTTCGCGGTGAAATCCGCGCCGGTGATCTCGCGCAGATAGTCGTTGATGTCCGACGACGTCACGCCGTGGCGCGTGCCGTCCGCATCGAGATACTGAAAGAGGTCCTGGCCCGGCAGGTCCATGCAGCGCTTCACGATTCGCGCGACGCGCGCATCACTCACGGCGACGTCGTGTTCGATGCCGCTCTTGCCGCGAAACTTGAAGCGCAGCGTTCCCGCCGATACCTTCAGATGCCGCTTCCTCAGCGTCGTCAGCCCGTACGAGCGGTTCTCCCGCGCGTATTCCTCGCTGCCGACGCGAATCAGCGTCGTATCCAGCAGCCGCACGACGGTGGCGAGCACCTTGTCGCGCGGCATGCCGTCGAGCGCGAGATCGCGTGTGACGCGCGCCCGCAGCTTCGGCAGCACCGCGCCGAACGCGAGCATGCGCTCGTATTTGTTGGCATCGCGGGTTTCGCGCCACTGCGGGTGATAGCGATACTGCTTGCGCCCGCGCGCATCACGGCCCGTGGCCTGCAAATGGCCGCGCGAGTCCGGGCAGATCCAGACATCGGTATAGGCGGGCGGGATCGCGAGCGCCTTGATGCGCCGGATATCGGCCTCGTCCTCGATGCGATTGCCCTGCGTATTGAAGAAGACGAACTCCCCGTCGATCCATTCGCGGGTGTAGCCGCGCCGCGAGTCGTCGACGTATCGGAGGCCGGGTGGCAAGTCTTCGATGCAGACTGCCGCGTTGTCGTTTTGCGCACCGCTCGCGCTCTTAGCCCCGTTGCTTTCGATGGTCGCCACTGCCTGCCTCGCCTGTTTGCTTTCGATTCATGGCGAGGAATTCAGCAACGCCCGTGCCTTTAAGGCAACGCCAGCTCCCGCGCGCCTTCCGACGCGGCCCAGCGCTCCTTCACGGACCATCGTTCATCGGTGCCGGCTTCGACGATCGTGAGCCGCCCTTCCGATGCGAACGCGCCGGTATCGATAAAAATCTGCGAGCCGATCTGCCGCACCGCGCGCATCGGCGTGTGGCCGCAGTACGTGGGCGAGAGACCGCGTTGCAGGCCGGGGTCCGCATTGCCGAGCGCAAGGCCGCGGCCCCATAGCATCTGGCTGCGCGTCTGTTCCGCGAACTCGGCGGCGTCGAGATCGGCGTCGCTGCCGAAGAATTCCGCGTGCAGCACGTTGAAGCGCCGCTCGCCTTCGCCGACGACGCGCACGAGCGGCAAGCGCGCAAGCCGCGTGGCGAGCGTATTGAGCTGCTCGTCCGCCAGCGTTTCGGCCCATGATCCGCCGATGGCGTACCACGCCTGGCGGCGCATCGCGCCAGTCGCGACCGCGATCAGCGAATCCTCGTGATTGCCGAGCACCGGATAGAACCACGGCTTGTCGATCAACTCGATCGCGGCGAGCGAGTCTGTGCCGCGATCGATCAGATCGCCGACCGAGAACAGACGATCGCGCGAGCCGTCGAAGCCGATCTCGCGCAACAGATAACGCAGCGCATCGACGCAGCCATGCAGATCGCCGACGACGAAATCGCGGCCGATCTCATTGGCTGGGTGCCTGCAGACGACGGGATAGGTAGGATCATTCATGCGTCGAATCTTAGCGCCGGCTCAACGGCCGGTGTGCGTGCTGGGTCGCTTTTCGCTGCGTTTTCGGCGGCGAGCGGCGGCAGCGTTTCGAAATGGTCTCCGATCCGATTGTCGCCCGAAAGCAGGCGCTGCGGCCATCACTTGCACATGCGTCTGTAAGGCGCGTCAGTGATAATCGCCGACTGCCGCGTTTCCCCGTCGAGACGATGAATCTTCTCCCACCCGTGTTGCGCACCCGTCCCCGCGCCCTGATCGGCCTGGCGGTCGGCTTTGGCGTCACCGCTCTCCTTCCAGGGAACGTGCGGCCGATCGTGCGCGCGCTCATCGGCTGGGACTCGGCCGTATGGCTGTATCTCGCGCTCATCTGGCTGCGGATGGCCAGCACGCGGCAAAGCAACGTGCAGGCGCTCGCCGAGCGCGAGGATGAAAACGCCGCCGCCGTGCTGATGATCGTGAGCCTCGCGGCGGTTGCGAGCCTCGTCGCGATCGTCGTGGAACTCACGGCGGCGAAGAGTCACGGCGCGCATGCGTATCTGAACTATGCGTTGACCGGTGCGACGATGCTGGGCGCATGGTTTCTCATCCCGACGATGTTCACGCTGCATTACGCGCGGCATTACTATCGCTCGCCACCCGGCAACCCCGCGCTCCGGTTCCCCGACCGCCACCTCAAACCCGATTATTGGGATTTCCTGTACTTCTCGTTCACCATCGCCGTCGCCTCGCAGACATCCGACGTGATGCTCTGCTCCCGGGACGCACGCCGCACGGCGCTCGCGCAATCGGTACTGTCGTTCTTCTTCAACCTGGCGGTCCTCGGATTGTCGGTGAACATCGCGGCCAGCATGGTCGGCGGCTAAGGCCAGCGCGCCGCGCGTAACGCGCCTTAGATATCACCTCGATACGCTTCGAACGCCCTGTGTAAAAACGCGACGCACGCCGCTGTCAGTTTTACACGCGGCACGCGCTAGCGCTTTTGCGCTGTTGCGAGATGCGCGACACCGGACCCTCGTCGAACATAAGTCCGAAATGATCGTGCGAGCGCGCACATACGGGACAGGGTCGTGGCATGCACATTGCTGCACTGCGCAAGCCAAAAAGAAATTACCCGATCAGTACCCGGAATGCGCGGCCCGGCTGGTCCTCGTCACCGGTGTCGAGTGTACGAGCGCATGGCCATCGCCCCGCGTTTGCCCGCACAGGAGTCCACTTTGCCTTTGAACGTTCTGCTGGTCGCCTCCGAGGCCGTCCCGCTCGCCAAGACCGGCGGCCTCGGCGACATGGTCAGCGCATACGCCGCCGCCCTGCGCGCAGCCGGCGTCGACGCCACGATTCTCCTGCCCGCGTACCCCAAGGCTCTCGCCACGGCGGTGGACGTCAGCAAGGTCTGCACGCTTCACGATCTCCCCGGCGGCGATGCCTCGCTCTTGCGCGCGCGCATGCCCGATACCGGCGTGCCGGTGCTTTTGTTGCGCTGCGATGCACTGTATGCGCGCACCGGGCTTTATCAGGATGCACAGGGCCGCGATTATCCGGACAACGCAGTCCGCTTCGCGACGCTGTCGGCGGCCGCCGTGCGCGTCGCGCAGGGTGTGCGCGGCGTCAAGAAGCCGGATATCGTCCACGCACACGACTGGCACAGCGGCCTGACGCCGCTCCTGATGAAGCACGCTGGCGTGCAGGCCAAGAGCGTCTTCACAATCCACAATCTGGCGTTCCAGGGCAACTACGCGCTGTCGCTCGGACGCTCGCTCGGCGTGCCGGAGAAGTGGCTCGTGCATGCGTTGAGCGACCCGCAGAGCATCGAGTTCTACGGCGCACTGAGTTTGATGAAGGCGGGGATCGTTCATAGCGACCGCATCACGACCGTCAGCGAGACCTATGCGCGCGAAATTCTCACGCCGCGCTTCGGGCACCTGATGGAAGGCGTGCTGCAAAGCTGCGCGGACAAGCTGTCGGGCGTGGTGAACGGCATCGATGAAGACGCTTGGAATCCCGCCATCGATCCGCTGATCGAGCGCACTTATTCATTCGACGACATGCGCGGCAAGCACGCCTGCAAGCGCACGCTACAGCGCATGTTCGGCCTGCCGGTCGATCCGTTCGCGCCGCTCATGGCGATCGGCAGCCGCATGACCGGTCAGAAACTCGCCGATGTCGTGCTTCAGGCGCTGCCGCGCCTGCTCGAGAAGCATCCGCGCCTGCAACTCGCCGTCATCGGCCAGGGCGAGGCGTACATCGAGAAGGGATTCCGCAAGCTCGCGCAGGAGTGGCCGGATCGCGTCGGCGTGCATATCGGCTATAGCGAGCGTCGCGCGCATGCACTGCACGCCGGCGCGGACATTCTTCTGCACGGCAGCCGCTTCGAGCCGTGCGGCCTGACCCAGCTTTACGCGATGCGTTACGGCACGCTGCCGGTCGCGTCGCGCGTGGGCGGACTGGCCGATACCATCGTCGATGCCGGCGAAGCCGACATCGCCCCGCAGGAAACCGTGTATGTCCGCGACGGCACGCACGACGCGCCCATCGCAGTGCAAGCCTCGTCGCGTGCGCCCACGGGCTTTCTGTTCGACGGCGAAACGCCTGACGACGTCGTCACCGCGGCGGGCCGCGCACTCGATGCGTACATGCGCCCGCCCGCCTGGCGCGCGATGCAGCGCAACGCGATGTCGTGCGATTTCGGCTGGGCCGAGGCGGTATCGAAGATGATCGCGCTGTATTCCGGTCTCACCGGCCTGCGCCCGAGCCGTACGGCCGTGCGCCTGCGCCGTCTGCCTGTCCGGGCCGATGTGCAGACACCCCTTCCCGACCACGCGCACCGCAACGGCAAGCCGCTCGTCGCGAAGAGCGCGTAGCGTTTTGAACCGCATGCGAACGGGGCGTCCCACATGCGCCCCGGCTTGCCGCATAGTATCGCTGTGACGAAGCGCCGTTCGGGTACGCAAAAGGCGCGGCACGCAACGTGCTGTCAGGCGATGCAACGCCCGCTGGAAACCCATTGGACCGTGGCGGCAGCCGTGCCCGATCCATTTGCATCGCGAAACGCGACCCGGGCCTGCATCGTCGACGGCGCCGAGCTTTCGCATGGGGTCCGCGAAGCGCGCGATGCGCCGAAACGTGCGGACCGGCCCTTCAGCCAGTTTGACCCGTGAGCGTGATCGCGATTTCGTTGCCCGCATCCCCGCCACCGCAGGACGACTCTGGAAAAGACGAACGATGGAAAACCATCAAGCTCATCATGCGTACGCGCCTCGTATCTACTTCATCGATCCCCTTCTCGTCGGCCCTCTCGCCAACTGGCCTGCCCAGTTCGAGCACGCGGCCGCGCTGGGCTTCGATCACGTTCTGATCGGCTCGCCGTTCGTGCCCGGCAGCAACGGGCATCGTGAAGCGGTCGCGGACCATCATCGCCTGCATCCTGTGTTCGAATCGAACGCCAGTGCCGCCGACGGCCTGCGCGAACTCGCCGATGCCGCGAAAAAGCACGGCATCACGCTGCTGGTCGATGTCGTGATCGATCGCGTGAGCGCGGAAGGCGGGCTCTATCAGGAGAACAAGCACTGGTTCAAGCCATTCGAAAGCGCCGATGCGCGGCTCGATCCGCGCCGCCCGCCGAGTCAGCGGGATGTGGCGCATGCGAACTTCAACGATGGCGAAGCCGCGCAGCAACTCACCGCGTGGTGGGCGCGCGAACTGAGCCTGATCGCCGATGCGGGCGTTGGCGGCTTTCGCTTCGCATCGCCGCAGGCCGTGCCTGCTCACGTGTGGCGCAGGCTCGGCGCGGCGGTGCGCGAAAAGCATCCGGACACGCGCTGGCTCGCGTGGACCGTGGGCGTATCGCGCCATGATCTGCACGGCCTCGTCGATGCGGGCTTCGATGCCGTCTTCGCCTCGACGCGCTGGTGGGACTTCAAGAGCGCGTGGCTCGTCGATGAACACGCGGCGCTGTCGCGCATCGCGCCGCCAGTTACGTTTCCGGAAGAACCCTACGGCTCGCGCCTGATCGCGGACCTGAGCGATACCAGCGACACCTCGCTCATCGAACGCGCATACTGCCGCGCGCTCTTCACCGCCGCTGCGCTCGGCACGGGCATGCTCGTGCCGATGGGCTTCGAATATGGCGTCGGCTTGCCGATGTCGCAGCAATACGGCGTCGCCGCCGAATATCAGCGCGCGAAGAAAGAAGCGCGTTTCGATCTGTCCGCGCAGGTCATGCGTGCGAACAAGTTGCAACGCGAAACCGCGACGCTTTCCGGCGTCGGTGAACTGCGCGCGCTGACCGGCGCGGGCACGCCGTACGCGGCGCTGATCCGCGCAGCGGGCGGCGACTTGCGGCATAGCGAATCGGCGGTGCTGATCGTCATCAATCCGGACCTCGTCGCGCCCGTGCAGGTCGATACGCGCCATCTGCTCGAAGGCGTCCCCGGCAACTACACGCGGTTTGCGCCCCTCGACGATGCCGCCGCCAAGCCCGAACGCCTCGCGTCGCTCACGCTGAAGGCGGGCGAAGTGCGCCTGTTCCGCGCCGAAGCCGAGCCATTCGTGCTGCTTGCGCAGCCGCAAGTGAAGCGCGGCGCGAAGGCGGCCGACAAGAAATCCGTGGCCGAGGCGATTGCCGCCCCGCGCGTGTCGATCGAAAGCGTGACGCCATCGGTCGATCACGGGCGCTTTCCGGCGAAGCGCATCGTCGGCGAAGCGGTGGAGATTCAGGCCGCGATCTTCGCGGAAGGCCATGACAAGATCGCCGCCGCCGTGCAATGGCGCGCCGCCGACGAGACCGAATGGCACGAAACGCCGATGTCGCCCGTGCTGCCGCTCGGCCTCGACTTGTGGACCACGCGCATTCCGCTCGAACGCGTGGGCCGCCATGAATTCGTCGTGATGGCGTGGCGCGACGATTACGCGTCGCTCGTCGATCACATGCAGAAGAAGCTCAAAGCCGGGCAGACCGTCGAACTCGAAGTCGAGGAAGCGAAGCATCTGTTCGCGCTGATCCTCGCGGAAGTGAAGACGGTCGAAGACTCGGACAGCGCCCCGCTCGAAAAAATCGTCAAGGAATTCACGAAGGCCGACGACGCGCGCAAGCTCGAACTCGTGATCGCGCCGGCGACTGCGCAAGCGGTGGCTGCGGCACGGCATCGGCCGTTCCTGTCGCGCGATCCGGTGGTGTATCGCATCGACTCGGAACGCGCCGCTGCACGATTCGCGAGCTGGTACGAAATCTTCCCGCGTTCGATGAGCGACGACGAGAACCGTCACGGCACCTTTATCGATGTGATCGGCAAGATGCCGCGCATCCGTGAGATGGGTTTCGACGTGCTGTACTTCCCGCCGATTCATCCGATCGGGATCGCGAATCGCAAGGGCAAGAACAACTCGCTGACGGCCGGCCCGGACGATGTCGGCAGCCCGTATGCCATCGGCGGCAAGGAAGGCGGCCATACCGCCGTGCATCCGGAACTCGGCAATCTGGACGACTTCAAGCGCATGCTCGATGCCGCGCACGAACATGGGCTGGAGATCGCGCTCGACTTCGCGGTGCAATGCTCGCCGGACCATCCGTGGCTCAAGGAGCATCCGACGTGGTTCGCCTGGCGGCCCGACGGCACGCTGCGCTATGCGGAGAATCCGCCGAAGAAGTATCAGGACATCGTGAATCCGGACTTCTATGCGAAGGACGCGAAGCCCGATCTGTGGCTCGCGCTGCGCGACGTGTTCCTGCACTGGATCGCGGCGGGCGTGCGCATCTTCCGCGTCGATAACCCGCACACGAAGCCGTTTCCGTTCTGGGAATGGGTCATCGGCGATGTGCGCGCGCGTCATCCCGACGTGATGTTCCTCGCCGAAGCGTTCACCCGGCCGCGCGTGATGAATCGCCTGGCGAAGCTCGGCTTTTCGCAGTCGTACACGTACTTCACGTGGCGCGAAACGAAGCGCGACTTTGTCGAGTACATGCACGACCTCACGCAGACCGACGCGAAGGATTACTTCCGCCCGAACTTCTTCGTGAATACGCCGGACATCAATCCGCGCTTCCTGCAAAGCTCGGGGCGTCCCGGCTTCGTGATCCGCGCGGCGCTGGCGGCGACGCTGTCGGGACTATGGGGCGTGTATAGCGGGTTCGAATTGTGCGAGTCAGCCGCACTGCCCAACAGCGAGGAATATCTGGATTCCGAGAAGTATCAGTTGAGGGCGTGGGACTGGAACCGGCCGGGCAACATCGTTGGAGAAATCACGGCGCTGAACCGCATCCGCCGCGCGAATCCCGCGTTGCAGACGCATCTCGGCGTGAACTTCCTGCCCGCGCATAACGATCACATCCTCTTCTTCGAGAAGACGAACGCGTCCGGCGATAACGTCGTGCTCGTCGCCATCAATCTCGATCCGTTCAACGAGCAGGGCGCGGATATCGAACTGCCGTGGAAGACGCTGGAACGCTGGGGCGTGCACGAAGGCGACGCGATCGCGGTCGAGGATCAGGTGACGGGCGACCGTTTCGAATGGCGCGGGCGGCGGCAGCATGTGCGGCTCAATCCTCATTCGCTGCCCTTCGCGATCTGGCGCATCTCGCCGGCCGGAGGCTTGCCGAAGCCCCGGCTCGCCGGGGAACAGTGAATGCGCGCACCGAACGACGGTGAACCGGTAACAGGGCACATGGCCTACTAAGAGCACTTGGAGCAAACCGTGGATACAAGGGTGAAGCGCAATAAGAAGACATCGCTGCTGAGCGATGATCCGCTCTGGTACAAAGACGCAATCATTTATCAGGTTCACATCAAGTCGTTTTTCGATGCGAACAACGACGGCATCGGCGACTTCGCGGGCCTGCTTGCGAAGCTCGATTACATCGCGGAACTCGGCGTCGATGCGATCTGGCTTTTGCCGTTCTATCCCTCGCCGCGTCGCGACGATGGCTATGACATCGCCGACTATCGCAACGTGCATCCGGACTACGGCACTCTCGCCGATGTCAAACGCTTCATTCAGGAAGCACATGCGCGCGGCATTCGCGTCATCACGGAACTGGTCATCAATCACACGTCGGACCAGCATCCGTGGTTTCAGCGCGCGCGGCGCGCCAGGCCGGGATCGAATCATCGCAACTACTACGTGTGGTCCGATACGGACAAGAAGTACGAAGAGACGCGCATCATCTTCATCGATTCGGAGCCTTCGAACTGGACGCACGATCCCGTTGCGGGCCAGTACTACTGGCATCGCTTCTATTCGCACCAGCCCGACCTGAACTTCGACAATCCTGCGGTCATCAAGGAAGTGCTCAGCGTGATGCGCTTCTGGCTCGACATGGGTATCGACGGTCTGCGGCTGGATGCGGTGCCGTATCTCGTCGAACGCGAAGGCACGAACAACGAGAATCTGCCGGAAACGCACGCCATCCTGAAGCAGATTCGCGCGACCATCGACGCCGAATATCCGAACCGCATGCTGCTCGCGGAAGCGAACCAGTGGCCGGAAGACGTCAAGGAATACTTCGGCGACGAAGACGAATGCCATATGGCGTTCCACTTCCCGCTGATGCCGCGCATCTACATGTCGATTGCGAGCGAGGACCGCTTCCCGATCACGGACATCATGCGTCAGACGCCGGATCTCGCGGCCACGAATCAATGGGCGATCTTCCTGCGCAATCACGATGAACTCACGCTCGAGATGGTGACGGACTCCGAGCGCGATTACTTGTGGAACACGTATGCCGCCGATCGCCGCGCGCGCCTGAACCTGGGCATTCGCCGGCGTCTCGCGCCGCTGATGGAGCGCGACCGGCGGCGCATCGAACTGATCAACTCGCTGCTGCTCTCGATGCCGGGCACGCCCGTCATCTATTACGGCGACGAACTCGGCATGGGCGACAACATCCACCTCGGCGATCGCGATGGCGTGCGCACGCCGATGCAATGGTCGTCGGACCGCAATGGCGGCTTTTCGCGCGCCGATCCTGAGCAGCTCGTGCTGCCGCCGGTGATGGGCTCGCTCTATGGCTATGACGCGGTCAACGTCGAATCGCAAAGCCGCGATCCGCATTCGCTGCTGAACTGGACGCGCAAGATGCTTGCGGTGCGCCGCTCGAAGCATGCATTCGGGCGCGGCTCGATCCGCTTCCTGAAGCCGAGCAACCGCAAGATTCTCGCGTATTTGCGCGAACTGGAAGGCGAGCCGCCGGTGCTGTGTGTCGCGAACCTCTCGCGTGCGCCGCAAGCGGTGGAACTCGATCTGTCGGAGTTCGCGGGCTCGGTGCCGCTCGAAATGACGGCGGATTCGCCGTTTCCCGCCATCGGCCAACTGACTTATCTGCTGACCTTCCCGCCCTATGGCTTTTTGTGGTTCCAGCTCTGCCCCGGCAACATGCGGCCCGCATGGTCGCAGGCGCCGTCAGAGCAATTGCCGGAGTTCGTAACAATGGTCATTCGCGCGGGACAAACGGGACCGACGCCGGAGAACGTGCGTCTTCTGGAATCCGAAGTATTGCCGAGCTATCTGAGCAAGCGCCGCTGGTTCGCGTCGAAGGATCAGAAGCTGCATGCAGTGCGCCTCGCCGCGCTTACGACGATCGAAGGCGCAGGCTTCGCCTTCACCGAAATCGAAGCGGACGTCGGCAAGCACACCGAGCGTTACGTGCTGCCGCTTTCGATTGCGTGGGGCACGGAAACGACTTCACCGCTCTACATGCAGCTTGCGCTCGCTCGCGTGCGCCGGGGCCGAACGATCGGCCATATCACCGATGCGTTCGCGGTGCCGCAGTTCACCTACGGCATCTTGCGCAAGCTCAAGCAACGCGCTGTGGTGCCGACCGTGCAGAAGAGCGAGATTCGCTTCATTCCGACGGAGCGCTTCGAGGAGCTCGACATGAATCCCGCATCGCCGCCCGAAATCCGCTGGCTTGCGGCCGAGCAAAGCAACAGCTCGCTCGTGATCGGCGACAAGATCGTGCTGAAGCTCGTGCGGCGCGTGGTTGGCGGCATTCATCCGGAAGCGGAGATGAGCCGCTATCTGACGAAGCTCGGCTATGCGAACACCGGCCCGCTGTATGGCGAAGTGGTGCGCGTCGATCCGCAGGGCGTGCCGCATACGCTCGTGATCCTGCAGGGCTTCGTCGACAACCAGGGCGACGCGTGGAACTACGCGCTCGATTATCTGCGCCGTGTCGTCGATGAACTCGCGGTCACCGGCGAAACCGACGACGCCAAGCCCGACCAGGCCGCGCAGGCTGGCGGCTTCGAAGGCTACGGCAACATCGCGGGCATCATCGGCAAGCGGCTCGGCGAACTGCACGTCGCGCTCGCCTCGCCGACCGATGACGAGGCCTTCTCGCCGCGCCGTGCCACGGCCAAGGACGTGAAGGGCTGGGTGGACGGCACGCTGCAACTGCTCACGAGCGCGCTCGACATCCTCGAGCAGAAGGCGGCCAGCTTCAACGAGCACGATCGGGGGCTCGCGCAAAGCCTGCTCGATCGTCGCGAGATGCTGATCAACGCCGTGAAGAAGCTCGTTCCTTCGGATGCCGATGCACTGTGCACGCGCATCCACGGCGACTTCCATCTGGGCCAGGTATTGATGGCGCAAGGCGATGCGTATCTGATCGACTTCGAAGGCGAGCCCGCGCGCACGCTCGAGGAGCGCCGCCGCAAGACGAGTCCGCTGCGCGACGTCGCGGGCCTGCTGCGTTCGCTGTCGTACGCGAGCGCCGCGGCGCAACCGACGACGGAAAACGCGCCTGCACAGACGGCCGATCGCAAGCGCGCGTTGTTCGAAAGGATGCGCGCGTTCGCCGAAGAGAAGTTCCTGCGGCAGTATCGGCAGGCTATCGAGACATCGCCCGAGACGATTGCGGATGAACGCGTCTTCACGGCCCTGCTCGATCTCTTCCTGATCGAGAAGGCCGCTTACGAGATCCGTTACGAAGCCGCGAACCGGCCGACGTGGATCGGCCTGCCGCTGCGCGGTCTCGCATCGCTGGCGAGCCGGCTGCTCGGCGACACCGGCGCGCCGCCCGCGCCCGGCACGCGTCACGTGACCGACGCCACCAAGGACAATCCGGATGGAACCCACCATGAATAACCGTAGCGACGCGGGATCGGACACGCGTAACCCGGCGCATGGCCTCAATCCGCTCGACATCGATGCGCTCGTGGAAGCGCGGCACCCCGATCCGTTCTCGATGCTCGGCCTGCATCAAACCGAGCACGGCTATGTCGTGCGCGCGTTCCTGCCGAATGCGTCCGGTGTAAGTGTCGTCGATGCATCGAACGGCGAGCCGTTAGGCCAGCTCACGCGCATCCACGATGCGGGGCTTTTCGCGGGCTATGTCGAACGTCCCGCTGCGTATCGGCTCGTGATCGACTGGCACGGCACGCCGCAGGAAACGTACGACACCTACTCCTTCGGCCCTGTGCTGTCCGATGAGTGGCTAGACCGCCTGTCGCGCGCCGATCCCTATGCGGTGCTCGAATGTCTCGGCTCGCGGCCGATCACGCATGGCGGCGTGGCGGGCGTTCGCTTCGCGGTGTGGGCGCCGAATGCGCGGCGCGTGTCGGTAGTCGGCGACTTCAACACGTGGGATGGCCGTCGTCATCCGATGCGTCTGCGCCATAACGCCGGCGTGTGGGAGCTGTTCATCCCGGGCATCGGCGCGGGCACGCGCTACAAGTACGAGATCGTCACGCGCGAGGGCCATACGCTGCCGCTGAAGGCCGATCCCTGCTCGATGCAGAGCGAGAAGCCGCCGTCGACGGCATCGGTGGTGGCGGATGCCGACGCCATCGATCATTACGCATGGACCGACGATGAATGGATGAACACGCGCGCCGCGAAGCAGACACCGCAAGCGCCGATCGCCATTTACGAAGCGCATGCGGAGTCGTGGCTGCGCGTGCCGGAGGAAGGCAATCGCGGCATGAACTGGCACGAGCTTGCCGAGCGTCTGATTCCGTATGTGAAGACGATGGGCTTCACGCATATCGAGTTCATGCCGGTGGCGGAGCATCCGTTCGGCGGCTCGTGGGGTTATCAGCCGCTTGGGCAATTCGCGCCTTCCGCGCGCTTCGGCACGCCGGAGCAATTCGCGGAGTTCGTGAATCGCGCGCATGAGGCGGGGATCGGCGTAATTATCGACTGGGTGCCCGCGCATTTTCCGAACGATGCGCATGGCCTCGTGGAATTCGACGGCACGCCGCTTTACGAGCATGCCGACCCGCGCGAGGGCTACCACCAGGACTGGAACACGATGATCTACAACCTCGGCCGCAACGAGGTGAGCGCGTTCCTGATCGCATCCGGGCTCGCGTGGCTGAAGCGCTATCACGTCGATGGCTTGCGTGTCGATGCAGTGGCGTCGATGCTGTATCGCGACTATTCGCGCAAGGCGGGCGAGTGGGTGCCCAACATTTATGGCGGCAGAGAGAATCTGGAGTCGATTGCGTTCCTGAAGCGTTTGAATCAGGAAGTGCGGCACATTCCGGGCGCGATCACGATTGCGGAAGAGTCGACGGCATGGCCGGGCGTGACGGCGAGCGTGGAGAGTGGCGGACTGGGCTTCGACTTCAAGTGGAACATGGGGTGGATGCACGACACGTTGCATTACATGCAGGAAGACCCGGTGTATCGGCAGTATCACCATCACCTTTACACGTTCGGCATGGTGTATGCCTATTCCGAGCGATTCGTGCTGCCGCTTTCGCACGATGAAGTGGTGCACGGGAAGGGATCGCTGATCGGCAAGATGCCGGGGGACAGGTGGCAGAAGTTCGCTAATTTGCGGGCCTATTTGAGCTTCATGTGGACGCATCCGGGGAAGAAGCTGCTGTTCATGGGCGGCGAGTTCGGGCAGGTGGCGGAATTCAATCACGATGCATCGCCGCATTGGCACTTGCTCGATGATCCGTTCCACGGCGGGTTGCAGAAACTCGTGCGCGATTTGAATTTGCTCTATGTGGGCGAGCCTGCGTTGCACAAGCTCGATAGTGATCCGCGGGGGTTCGAGTGGATCGTCGGCGATGACAACGCCAATAGTGTGTTTGCTTATCGGCGGACGGATGCCGAGGGGCGCGAGCTGGTTGTGGTTTGCAACATGACGCCGGTGCCTCGGGCGGGGTATCGCGTTGGGCTGCCTCGCGGCGGGCGGTGGAGTGAAGTGCTCAATTCGGATGCTTCCGTCTATGGTGGGTCGAATACCGGGAACGGGGGGGTTATTCATGCCGATGACATGTTCAGTCATGGGCGGCAGCAGTCTGCTGCACTGACTTTGCCTCCTTTGGCTACTATTGTTTTGCGGGCTGATTGAGTTTTTTATGGGCTTCGTAATTTCATGTCGGTCTATCAGGTCGCTCCGGGGAGGGGCGAGCCAATAGACCGGCACGAATACAAGTGCAACGTCCCGAGAAGGCCGACCCCCAAGCGCCGCCAAGCGCATCAGAAAAAGCAAACCATGCCCAACGCACTCCCCGACAAGTTACTCCCGGGCGCCCCCTACCCGCTCGGAGCCAACTGGGACGGACTCGGCGTCAACTTCGCGGTATTCAGTTCGAATGCTCATCGCATCGAGGTGTGTCTGTTCGACAGCACCGGCCGCAAGGAGTTGATGCGCTTCGATCTGCCCGAATGCACCGACGAAGTCTGGCACGGCTATCTGCCCGGCGCACATCCCGGCACCGTCTACGGATTCCGCGCCCACGGGCCCTATCAGCCGCAACAAGGGCATCGCTTCAATCCGCACAAGCTCTTGCTCGATCCCTATGCGAAGAAACTCGTCGGCCCCTGGCGATGGTCCGACGCCCTCTTCGGCTATCGCGTGCATTCGAATCGCCTCGACATGTCCATGGACCGGCGCGACTCCGCGCCCGCCATGCCCAAATGCATCGTCACCGACGACGCCTTCGACTGGTCCCGCGACGTGCGCCCCGATACGCCGTGGGGCGAAACCATCATCTACGAAACGCACGTGCGCGGTGCATCCATGAACCGCAGCGATATCCGCCAGCACGAACGCGGTTCGTTCGCCGCGCTGTCATCGCCGTGGTTCATCGAGCACTTGCAAAAGCTCGGCATCACCGCCGTCGAATTTCTGCCCGTGCATGCGTTCCTCAACGACCGCTTTCTCGTCGAACGCGGACTGCGCAATTACTGGGGCTACAACACCGCCGCCTTCTTCGCGCCCGAGCCGTCGTATCTGTCGACGCATCGGCTCAACGAAATGCGCATCGCCGTGCGCCAGCTGCATGCGGCAGGCATCGAAGTCATTCTCGATGTCGTCTACAACCACACATGCGAAGGCAGCGAACTGGGGCCGACGGTTTCATGGCGCGGGCTCGACAACGCCAGCTACTATCGCCTCATTCCCGGCGACGAACGGCACTACATCAACGATACAGGCTGCGGAAACACGGTCAATCTCTCGCATCCGCGCGTGCTGCAAATGGTGATGGACTCGCTGCGCTACTGGTCCACCGCGTTCAACATCGACGGCTTCCGTTTCGATCTCGGCGTCACCCTCGGGCGCGAAGGCCACGGCTTCGATCCCGGCTCCGGCTTCTTCGATGCAATCCGGCAAGATCCCATTCTCTCGACGCGCAAGCTCATATCGGAGCCGTGGGATATCGGTCCCGATGGTTATCAGGTCGGCAATCATCCACCCGGTTTCGCCGAATGGAACGACAAGTTCCGCGACGGCGTGCGGCGCTTCTGGCGCGGCGATGCAGGCACGCGCCCCGATCTCGCGGCGCGTCTGACCGGCTCGGCTGAACTGTTTAATCGCCGCTTCAGAAAGCCGTGGGCATCCGTGAACTTCGTCGCTTCGCATGACGGCTTCACACTCGCCGATGTCACCGCGTACACGCAGAAGCACAACGAAGCGAATCAGGAGGGCAATAACGACGGCCACAACGAGAATTGCAGCGCGAACTGGGGCGTGGAAGGTCCGACCGACGATCCCGCGATTCTCGATATCCGTGCACGCGTCGCCCGCTCGATGCTCGCGACGACGCTGCTGTCGCTCGGCACGCCGATGATTCTCGGCGGCGACGAATTCCTTCGTACGCAGCACGGCAACAACAACGCGTATTGCCAGGACAACGAGATCTCATGGATGGACTGGGACGCTGCTCATGGCCCGGGCGGCGTCGAAATGACGGAGTTCGTCGCGCGCGTGATCGCGCTGCGCAAAAAGTACCCGGTGCTGCGCGAGACGCGTTTTCTCTATGGCGATCGCGAAGTGCTGCCGGGCCTCTACGACGTCAGCTGGTTCGACGAACGCGGCAACGCGCTTGCTATAGAAGCATGGCAAGACCCGGAAGGACGGGCGCTGGTCCTGCGTCGCGCGGGGCCGGGACTCACGGGCGAAATCGATGTCGTCCTGCTCATGATCAACGGCTCCGCGCAGGCGCTCACGTTCGCACCGCCCGCGCCGCACTTGGAATGGAACGTGCTCCTGGATAGCGCGGAGCCCGACGCTGTCGAGAGACCGCTCGTCGGGAGTGAATTGGAACTGGCCGCGCACAGCATCGTCGTGCTGCTCGCGCAGCCGACCGGCGAAGCGGACTGGCAAGCCGTATGGATGGCGGGCGCCCATCAAGGCCCGCGTCTTCTGACCGCCCTGCCGCCGGACCCCGGAACGCTGCCATCGCATCAGACGCCGGAGACCGGTTCGACGTCCTAGCGAAGCATCGCGTCATGCATCGGGGCTCGCGCGACAGGCATCACATCAAAGTGGCAATGCGTTAGCAACCAGGCACGAAATCATGTCCGAACGTCCGATCGATCCTCACAAGCATCAACACGCGCATTGCCTTCCCTTCGGCGCGCATCTCACGGGCGCGGAGCGCGAGCATCCGCGCACGCGCTTTCGCTTTTGGGCGCCGTCGCGCGACCACGTGCAAGTGGAGCTTCAGCGTCCCGGCAGCGCGACGCCCGATGTCATCGACATGCAGGCGGCCGGCGACGGCTGGTTCGAAGCGGAAGCCGATGCCGGCGCGGGCACGTTGTATCGCTATCGCCTCGACGAAAACCTCGCGGTGCCCGATCCCGCATCGCGCTTCCAGCCGCAGGACGTGAACGGGCCAAGCGAGGTCGTCGATCCGCGCGCCTATCGCTGGACCAACACGGACTGGCACGGCCGTCCGTGGGAAGAGACCGTGCTCTATGAACTGCACGTCGGCGCAATGGGCGGCTACGCGGGCGTCACCGCGCGCCTGCCGGAACTCGCGCAACTGGGCATCACGGCCATCGAACTGATGCCGCTCAATGACTTCTCCGGCACGCGCAACTGGGGCTATGACGGCGTGCTGCCCTACGCACCCGATTCCGCCTATGGCCGCCCCGAAGAACTGAAGCAACTCATCGACACCGCGCATGGCCTCGGCCTCATGGTGTTTCTCGATGTCGTCTATAACCACTTCGGCCCGGACGGCAATTATCTGCACGCCTATGCGAAGACCTTCTTCCGCGAAGGCGTCGATACGCCCTGGGGTCCGGCGATCGATTTCGAACGTCCGCAAGTGCGTGACTTCTTCTTCGACAACGCACTCTACTGGCTCAACGAGTATCGCTTCGATGGCCTGCGCCTCGACGCGGTGCACGCGATCAACGACGATGAATGGCTGCGCGAACTAGCCGACCGCGTGCGCAGTTCCGTCGAAGATCAACGTCATGTGCATCTCGTGCTCGAGAACGAACACAACACGGCGAATCTGCTGGAAACGCACTTCAACGCGCAATGGAGCGACGATGCGCACAACACGCTGCATGTGCTCTTGACCGGTGAGAGCGAAAGCTACTACGGCGCGTATTCGGAGCAGCCCATCGAGAAGCTCGCGCGCGTGCTGTCGGAAGGCTTCGTGTATCAGGGCGATCCGTCGCCGATCCATGATGGCGCGCCGCGCGGCGAAAAGAGCGCGCACCTGCCGCCGACCGCCTTCGTGATGTTCCTGCAGAATCACGATCAGGTCGGCAATCGCGCGATGGGCGAACGTCTGCGCTCGCTCACCGACGATCAGTCGCTTTTCGCCGCGACCGGACTCATGCTGCTTTCCCCGCAAATACCGATGCTTTTCATGGAAGAGCAATACGGCTCGAAGCAGCCGTTCCTGTTCTTCACCGACTATCACGACGAACTCGCCGATGCGGTCCGCGAAGGCCGCCGCCGCGAGTTCGCAAAGTTCTCCGCATTCGCCGACGAAAAGCGCCGGGCGCAGATTCCCGATCCGAACGACAAGCGCACGTTCGAGATGTCGTCGCCCAGTGTGGCGAACAAGAGCGATGAACTCGACAGGCTCGACTGGCTGCACTTCTATCGCTCCGCGCTGACGGTGCGCGCGAAGCTCGTGACGCCGCGTCTGAAAGGCGCGAAGGCGCTGGGCGCAACGGTGCTCGGCGAGAAAGCGGTCGTCGCGCGCTGGAAGCTCGGCGACGGCGAAACGCTGACCGTTGCGCTCAATCTCGCCGATGCGCCCGTCGCGCTGCCCGATGCGCCGCAAGGCAAGGTCGTATTCGAAACGCCCGCCCGTGCGCAGGATCGCGCGAGCGAGGGCGAACTGAGCGCGCGCACGTTCGTCGCATGGATCACCGGCGAAGTGAATGAATACGCGATCGCGCACGATGCGCGTCATCTGGAACCAATCGAAGGAAAACGCACGTGAACGCGAACCAGCAAAAGGATGCGCGTCCACGCTCGGCGCTCGAAACGCTCGCGGAACGCGCGGGCTTCGAAGTCGAATGGCAGGACGCGCACAAAATCACCCAACGTGTGCCCGAGAGTACGTTGCGCATCCTGCTCGAGAAGCTCGGCCTGCCATGCGGCAACGCCACGCAGATCAAGCAGAGCATGGCCGCCGTCGATGCCGAAGCGAGCGGGCGCAAGCTGCCGCCGCTCATCACGGCGGAAGTGGATCGCGGCATTGCGCTGCCGGTATCGGTGGCGAAGTCGGGCGCGCGCTATCGCGTCGAACTCGAAAGCGGCGAAGTCATCGACGGGCGTTTTACATCGCCCAAAGGCGAAACCGCGTTACTTGCGCCGATTGCGGAGCCGGGCTATCACACGCTCGTCATCAACGATCATCGCACGACGCTAGCTGTCGCGCCGGCACGCTGCTATACGATCGACGATGCCTGGCGCTCGCTCAACGAAGACGCGCAAGAAGCGCCGCCGCTCTTTGGCATCGCGGCTCAGGTGTATGGCTTGCGCCGCAATGACGACGGCGGCATCGGCGATTTCACGGCGCTCGCATCGCTTGCGACGAAGGCGGCGAAGCACGGCAGTCACGCGCTCGCCATCAGTCCGATGCACGCGATGTTCAGCGCGGAGCCGAACAAGTACAGCCCGTATTCGCCGTCGTCGCGGCTCTTCTTCAACATCGCGCACGTCGACCCCGCTGCGGTACTCGGTGCGCCCGCTGCGCGTGCCGCGATTGAAAAAGCAGGCGTCGCCGATGAACTCGCCGAACTCGAACGCTTGCCGCTGATCGACTGGCCGCGTGCAATGAAGGCGCGGATTGCGGTGTTGCGCGCGCTGTTCGATGCGTTCTCACAGGACAGCGAATCGGCATTCGCGAAGGACTTCGCGTCGTTCGTGAAAGAAGGCGGACGCCCGCTCGAAGACCACGCACGATTCGAAGCCCTGCAAGCCGAACAGATCGCGCAGAACGGCGAAGGCCACTGGCGCAACTGGCCCGAAGCCTTGCGTGATCCGCGCAGCGATGCGGTCGCCGCGTTTGCGGAAGCGAACCGGCGCGAAGTGGATTTCTTTCTCTTCACGCAATGGCTCGCGGCCAAAGGTCTGATGCATGCCCAGCACGCGGCGCGCGATGCGGGCATGGCTGTCGGTCTCGTCGCGGACCTGGCCGTCGGATGCGATAGCGCGGGCAGTCACGCATGGTCGTATCGCGATGAGATGCTCACGGGCGTGTCCGTCGGCGCGCCGCCCGATCTCTTCAATCAGGCAGGGCAATCGTGGGGTCTCACGACGTTTTCGCCTCGCGCGATGCGCATGCAGGGCTTCTCGGCGTTCATCGACATGTTGCGCTGCTCGTTCGCGCAAGCCGGTGGCATTCGCATCGATCACATTCTCGGCTTGCGGCGGCTCTGGCTCGTGCCCGAAGGCGAAAGCGCGAAGGATGGCGCGTATCTGCGTTATCCGATCGACGACCTGTTGCGGCTGATTGCGCTGGAATCGTGGCGCCATCGTGCGATCGTCGTCGGTGAAGATCTCGGCACGGTTCCGCCCGGCTTCAGCGAGCGATTGCAGGAGCACGGCTTGCTAGGCATTCGTGTGCTGTGGTTCGAACGTGCTGAGGAGGGCGAAGGATTCAAGCCGCCTCGCGAATGGAGCAACGGCGTGACGGCAACCACGACGACGCACGACCTGCCCACCGTCACCGGATGGTGGCGCGGCGAGGACATCGAATGGCGCTCGAAGATCGGCCAGACGATGGCGCGCGACGATGGCCGCGATCCTGTCGAAGTCGCGATGGCAGAGCGCGGTGAAGATCGCGCGCATCTGTGGGGCGCGTTTCAGGAGGCGGGCGTTGCGCCTGCGGATGTGGAAGCGCCGCCGGTCGATAACGCGCCCGTGGATGAAGCGCTTGCCTTCGTCGGCATGACGCCTGCCCCGCTCGTCACGTATCCGCTCGAAGATTTGCTCGGCCTCGCGGAGCAGCCGAATCTACCCGGCTCGATCGATGAGCACCCGAACTGGCGGCGCCGTCTTACGCTGCCGGTCGATGAACTGTTTCTCGACGATGCCTTTTGTGATCGCCTTCTCGCCGTGGATTCAGCCCGCAAGCGCGCCTTTCACCCCGATAACTCAGATACCCCAAAGCCCGAATCGCCATGACCGTACCGCGCTCCACGCTAAGGCTCCAGCTTCACAAGGACTTCACGTTCGACGACGCCGCCGCGCAAGTGGACTATTTCGCGTCGCTCGGCGTGAGCCATGCGTATGCATCGCCGATCACGACTGCAACATCCGGCTCCACGCACGGCTATGACACCGTGGACTACACGAAGGTCAATCCCGAGCTTGGCGGCGAAGAAGGCTTGCGCCGCTTCGTCGAAAAGCTCCGCGCGCACGACATGGGTTTGATCGTCGATGTCGTGCCCAATCACATGGGTGTCGGCGGATCAGAGAACGCGTGGTGGCAGGACATTCTCGAATGGGGACGGCATGCGGCGCACGCGCGTTTCTTCGATGTCGACTGGCATTCGCCCGATCCCGCATTGCGCGGCAAGGTACTCGCGCCGTTTCTCGGCGCGGCGTATGGCGAAGAGTTGCAGGGCGGCAAGATCAAGCTTGCGTATCGCGCGGACGAGGGGCGCTTCGTCATCGAGTATTACTCGCATGTGTTCCCTGTCTGCCCGGTCGATTACCCTTCCGTGCTTCAGGAAGCGCCCGAGCTTGCGCAGCGTTTCAGCGGCCTGACGACGCAGCCCGCCGATCAGCCGCGCGCCGCCGAAGCGCGCACCGCGCTCGTGACCATCGCGCAGACCGAAGGCGGACGGGCCGCGATTGCCGCCGTGCTCGCGGCGCATTCATCCGAGACGCAGGCGGGACGCGAGCGCTTGCATCGACTGCTCGAACGGCAGCACTACCGGCTTGCGTGGTGGCGTACCGCGGCGGACGAAGTGAACTGGCGGCGCTTCTTCGATGTGAGCACGCTTGGCGGCGTGCGCGTCGAGCGGCCTGAAGTGTTCGAGGCATCGCATGCCCTCATTTTCCGGCTCTTTACCGAAGGGCTGATCGATGGCGTTCGCATCGATCACGTCGATGGTCTCGCGGAGCCGCGCGAGTATTGTCAGCGTTTGCGTGCGCGGCTCGAAGAGCTATCCGCTGAACGTCCGGAGGCGTTGCGCCACGGCAGTAGCCGCACGTACTTTGTAGTCGAGAAGATCCTGGCGCGCGGTGAGCCACTTCGCCGCGACTGGGAAGTGGATGGCACGACCGGTTACGACTTCATGAACGATGTCGGCGCGTTGCTGCACGATCCGGCGGGCGCGGAGCCGCTTGCTGCGTTGTGGGCCGAGATCACCGGCAAGAGCAGCGAGTTCGCCGATGAAGCGTTGATCGCGCGACGCAAGATTTTGGCGGAGAACCTCGCGGCGGAACTGGATCGTGTGACGCGTGCGTTGCATCGTATTGCGCGTGATGCGCAGAGCACGCGCGATTTCACGTTCACGTCGATTCGTCGCGTCGTCGCGGAACTGGTCGTGCATTTTCCGGTGTATCGAATCTATCCGGTTGGCGGCGTGCGCAGTGCCGAAGACGAGCGTTATTTCTCGCAGGCGCTCGAGAAGGCGCGTGCATCGCTCGCTCGCGCGGACCACGTCATCCTCGATCAGGTCGCGCAATGGCTCGGCGGCAAGTTGCCTGAAGAGACGGCGGCAGATCGCAACGAAAGGAACGATCGTCAGCGGGAGCGTGCTGCTGAGCGTGGCCGCGATCGTGATCGCAATCAGGCGCAGGCGGGACCGAATCCGCAGGCATCGACTGGCTCGCAACGGCGCGCGGCGCAGACTTTGTTCTCGCAACTGACGTCGCCGGTGGCGGCGAAGGCGGTCGAGGACACGGCGTGTTATCGCTATGGCCGGCTCATCTCGCGCAACGAAGTGGGCGCCGATCCGGGCGAGTTCGCGTTGTCGGTCGAGGAGTTTCACAAGGGCAATAGCGAGCGTCTCGCCGACTTTCCGCATGCGATGCTTTGCACCGCGACGCACGATCACAAGCGCGGCGAGGACGTTCGCGCGCGCATTGCCGCATTGAGCGAGATTCCCGATGAATGGGCCGCGACGCTTAAGGCATGGTCGACGTTGAACACGCCGTTGCGGCGCGGGGCGAGCGACGGTCACGACTGGGCGCCCGGCCCGGCTGCCGAAGCGATGCTGTATCAAACGCTCGTGGGCTGCTGGCCGCTCACCCTCGACCCAGATGATGAAGCCGGCGTTCAGGAACTGGCCGAGCGCGTGGCGCAGTGGCAGTTGAAGGCTTTGCGCGAGGGCAAGCTGCGCACGAGCTGGTTCGCGCCGGACGAGGCATATGAGCAGGCGTGCCGTGACTTCCTGTTCGATATCGTTTCGCCGCAGCGGCGTAATGGCTTCTTGCAGGAGTTGTCGGCGTTCGTTGCGCGGATCGGGCCGGTCGGGGCGATCGACAGTTTTCAGCAGACGCTGCTGCGTCTTACCGCGCCTGGCGTGCCGGATCTTTATCAGGGCACGGAGCTGTGGGACTTCAGTCTCGTGGACCCTGATAATCGCCGGCCGGTGGATTATGCGTTGCGTCGCCGATGGCTCGAAGAGATCGACGAGAAGGGACCGCCTTCGGAGCAGATGGCTAATTGGCGCGATGGCCGCGTGAAGCTCGGGCTCGTGCGGCGGGCGCTTGCTTTGCGCAAGCATTGCGAATCGCTTTTTGCGCAAGGGGAATATCTGCCTCTGACCGTGCAGGGGGAACACGCGAAGCATGTGATCGCTTATGCACGGCATGCCGGCAGTGCTTATGCGGTCGTTATCGCTACGAGGCTTTCTGCGGCCCTGCTCGGCGATCAGCGTGATGTGCCGCTAATTGAACCTTCGGTTTGGGGCGATACGTGCGTCGTGCTGCCGGAAGCGCTTAACTCTCGGGCGTTGTTCGACTGGCTCAGTCCTAATGCGCCCAAGGGCGATGGCGAGCGGCTTTTCTTGCGCGATGCATTGGGGGTAATGCCAGTGGCGTTGCTCGTGGAGGAAGGAGTGCCGGGGTGTGGGGCGTGTGAATAGTTCGGTATTGGTCGGGATGGTCGCCCTTTCCCGGGGCGGGGTGCTTCTTTTGCGAACTTAAGTCGACGCCTCTTTTCATCGCGCTACTTGCTTTCGTGTCGGTCTATTTGCTCGCCGCTCCCCGGGGCGCACTAATAGACCGACACGAAAATTTCGAAGCAAAATCAAGAAGCGAAGAAAACCCGCCGCCTAAGCAAAAGCCTCCTCCTCACGAGGATAAACGCGAACCAGCACGATCCGAGGCCCATTCATCTTCTTAACGACGATATCGAACCGATCGAACGCAACGCGTTGCCCCTCCGACGGCAAATCGCCAAGCGCATTAATGACCAGCCCCCCAACCGATTCCGCGCGCCCTTCATCGATATCGATCCCAAGCGCACGCTCCAGCGATACAACCGGCAACGAGCCCTTGCCCATCAAAGTGCCATCGTCCATGCGCGACCAGTCCGCATCGCCCTGACGGAACTCATCGTGAATCTGGCCCACCAGCGCACCGAGCAAGTTATCGAGCGTGATGAAGCCAATCGGCTTCGCCCCCTTCCTCCCGACAAGCGCGAAATGCGGCGCACCCTTGCGAAAGCGCCTGAACAACTCCAGCGCCGACAGATTCGGCGCAACATACTGCACCGGCCGCGCATAACGCGACAGCTTTTCCAGTTTCTCGCCATCCTTGCTGAAACTGAAGCTGAACGTCTTGCTCCCGCCATCGCGCGCAAGCAATAAGTCTTTCAGATGGATCATGCCGATCACCCGCTCACCAGATCCATCCGCATACAACGGATATCGGCTGAAGCGATGGCGCGCAATCACCGCAAGATTCTCGCGCACCGATAAATCATTGCGCAGACCGACAAGCTCATGCCCCGGCCGCATCAGGTCCGACACCGTCATGCGGCTGAAATCGAGCGAATGGGCAATGGTGTTCCATTCATCCGCGTTATACGACGATGCCCCGCCAAGCCGGCGCCCGCGCAAGATCAGCTTGAGTTCATCGGTCGAGTAATGTGCGTCATGGCCATGCTCGGCCGATATGCCAAAAAGCCGCAACACCAGATTCGCGCTGGAATTCAGCACCCAGATAAACGGGTACATCAGCCAGTAGAAACCGTATAGCGGCGTGGCAAGCCACAATCCCACCTGCTCGGCACGACGAATCGCCCATGACTTCGGCGCGAGTTCGCCTACGACGATGTGCAGGAAAGAAATGACCGTGAACGCGAAGAACAGCGAGATGGAGTCGACGAGCCGCTCCGACTCCACACCGATCAGCGCGAAAAGCGGATGCAGCAGCGATGCGAAAGCGGGCTCGCCAATCCATCCGAGCCCGAGCGATGCCAGCGTAATGCCCAACTGACATGCGGAGAGATAGGCGTCGAGCTGCCCGTGAACTTTCGCGAGCAGCCGGCCCGGCAGACCGTTGGTCCTGGCAATGGCCTTGACACGCGTCGCCCTGAGTTTGACGAGCCCGAATTCAGCAGCGACGAAAAAGCCATTCAGAGCGACGAGCAACAATGCGCCGATCAGCGCGACAACCTGAGCCAAAGCAACTCTCTTCGAAAGTGGAAAGCGTCAGTATATGGGCGACAGGCAATCGAAAGTGAAATTACATCCCGGCAACCGCGATGCGCGCCGATAGCACCACCTCCGCGCCATCGACGATATTCGCATGTTCGAACGCGCCACCGTGCGCTTCGGTCACGCGCTTGCACAGCGCGAACGCCCACGCAATCCGCCCGCCCTCGCGCGGCTCGAGCGCCTGCCGTCGCGCAAAGGCTTCGAGCGCGTGCGGCGCCGATGCATCCGTAAGCGCCTTGGCCGATGCCGTGAATCGCACGTCCGTGCGCCACATGTTCCCCTCGATCACGCTTGCGACCTGCACGGTCGTATCGCGCGCACTGGCTTCGACCGCAAACGTCAACATGAGCCACAGCATCTGCGTGAGACGTTCGGCATCGCCTTCGACCTGCTCCTCCGCAAGCGGAGATTCAACCGTCATAGCGACGCCACGCTGCAGCGCAAGGCTGCCTTTCGCAAGCGACACGCTTTTATCGAGCACTGACCGGACGGCCACGGGCGCAAGCGACAACGCGAGCGCCTTGGTTTCGGCACGCGTCGTATCGACGGATTGCTCGATCAGCTTCACCTGCTGCTCGACACCCGAACGTATGCCCGCAAGCGCGCGCTGCGCGGCGGGGTCCTTGGCGTCGACCTTTCGTTCGAGTACATAACCCCAGCTATGAATCGCATTGAGCGGTCCGCGCAAGTCATGCGACACGACCGACAAGACATGATCGCGCATGAAGAGCGATGCCTCTGCCCGCAAATGCGCAAAGCGCTCGGCTTTTCCTTGCGTCTGTGAAGCACCCGTGCAAGGCGAAACGACGAGCGTGACCGATTCATTCGAAGGCAGCGCAAGAATGGCGAAGCTGCGCGTGGACTCGTCTTCTTCGATGGAAACCTGCGCACGACGGATGCCGTTGCCAGCAAGCGCGGCATCCGCAGCCTCGGCGAGTGCAGCAACGAGCGGCTTCGGCAAGGACGTTTCAGTCAGCGCGCGGCCTGTCAGGCCGGCGGAGCCGGTATCGAAGATATGTGCAAAGGCGGCGTCGGCAGAGAGGCAACGCTGGGCGGCATCGAGCACGAGCACGCCGTCATTTCCTGAAGCGGCCGGATCAATCTGCTGCGCGCCTCCGGGCTCGACCGTACTGGAGAAAGACGTGGTCACGGTTGTTGGTCCTTGCGTATATCGATGTTGCGGTTCATGTCGCCAAGAAACGGATGCTTGTCGGAGCCCGACCAAATCATTATATGTGAGCGCCTCTCCCGTTTGCGAAGCGTAAAACGCTTAATGCATCGAACCAGCAATCACCGTGCGCGGCTCTTTGCAATTGCCGTTGCGTTTCGTATATGCGGTTCAACACACCAAGCGGTCGGCGACGCGCCGGGGCATCGTGCGTCTTCGAACACTTTATCCTTACAAATGACTATAAGCTGCTCCTCAAGATAGCGCACTGGTCGGCCGGCCCTGCAACAGCATGGGCCGCGACGGGGAGTCGAATTCCGATCAGCAACGCCGCTCTCGGCCACGGTAAGCCTTAATTCAAAACATCAACCGGGTACACGAGTCCATGAAACGCGCCCGCAGCGTCGCGCCGACATTGCTGTCGGTGATCATTCCCGCTTATAACGTCGAGCATTACATCGCCGCTTCGCTCGAATCGGCACTCTCGCAACCACGCGCCAACGAGATCGAAATCATCGTCATCGACGACGGTTCGACGGACCGCACACTGGAACGCATCCGCGAAGTTCAGCGCAGCGAGCGCGGACAGCATATTCAGGTGATTCACCAGGAAAACCGTGGTGTGTCGGCTGCGCGCAATCGGGCGATCGCGCTGGCGTCATCGCCGTTCATCGGGTTCCTCGATTCCGACGATGTGTGGTCCGCCGATTTCACCGCGAAGATCATGCCGCTGCTCGACAGGAACGTGGCGGACATCATCGAGTTCAACGTCGGCATCATCAATTCGAATGGCAAGCTCATCGAGCACCTCGAGTTGGTCCACCCCGCCACGACCGGTCCCCGCACTTGCGATCTCAAAGCGCTGCTCGACTTCGCACGTGTTTATCAAGTCTTTCCCGTGGCGCGCGTGTACAGGCGCGAATTGTGGAACGGCATCGAATTTCCAGCAGGCCGCGTGTACGAAGACGCTTCCGCGATTCCGCTCGTTTATTCGCGTGCGCAAACGCTTTATCGCCTCGCCGACGACCTGTATTTTTATCGCCGACGCGCGGGCAGCATCACCACTAAAGCGACGCCGTTCACGGTGATGAGTCTCACGACATGCGCGGAAGAAACACTCGCGCGCTGTAACGGCGGCCCGCTGGATACCTTCTGGCTCGCGATGTTCCATAAGGTGTTCGCGTATGCCTGCCATGAAGCCGCACGCGTCGATGCACGCGGCTTCGCGGAATCGATGCGAATGATGGAAGCGACCGCCGCGCGCTATCGCGTCTTTGCCGCGAATCGCACGGATACGCCTTCGGTGCTGCGCTTTCATACGCGAATCGTCGCGGACCGGCGCTGGTTCCAGACCAAGCGCATGGTAAAGCGCGTGCTCGGCAAGGAGCTGCGCGCGCCGTCGCCCGCCCCGCGCACCATCGCCACCGCCAATCAATGACAAGAACGAATAACGAATAACAAGGCCAGAACGAGGGCGTGACATGCAGATCTATCCGATAAGGCCCGGCTTCACGGCCGGCGACTGGTTCGAGCTTGCGGTGCAACCGGGCTCGCGGTTTTCCATCGCCATTTACCAGCAACGCAGCGATGAAGACCTGACGAGCGTTGGCGGTGTCGCCGTTCAACCGGGCGGCAGCGTGCGTGCCGAGATGATCAACGGCAGGATCGTGTTTCAGTCGCCGGGCAATCTCAAGCCCGTGCGTTTCGATGAAGACTGGCGTTGGCCCATCGTCACCATCAAGCCGAATAACGACGATCTCGAAAGCGGCGCGTATGTCGCGATCGCCTATGAAGTCGGCGCGAATGGCGAGCCGCTGACCGACCTCGGACGTCGCGTCGCTGCGCATAAGTCCATCTTCGCCGGGCCACCCGATAGCGACAGCATGGCGCTCATCGTCGCGAGGCCGCGCACGCCCTCCGCGGATATCGCGTATATCGTCCCGATCAATACATATCACGCGTATAACTCGATGGGCGGCGGATGCTATTACGGCGATCCGATCCATCGCACACAGGCGCAAACGCGCGTGAGCCTCTTGCGGCCGGGCGGCGGTCTTGGCGCTCAACTCGGCGAACCCGCCGATCCGTACGACATGCGCTCGCCGCGTCAGCAGTTCACGCATTGGGACGCGAAATTCATTCGCTGGTTGCGAGCCGAAGGCATTGCGTGTGACTTCTATACCGATCATGACCTGCATCGCGGCTCGCACCTCAAGCTCGAAGCCTATCGCTGCATGTTGAGCGTGGGGCATCACGAGTACTGGAGCAAGGAGATGCGTGAGCATGTCGCGCGCTTCATCGCCGATGGCGGCAATCTCGCGATCTTCAGCGGCAATACCTGCTTTCGCCCGATCGATTACGCGGACGCACCCATCGACGGCGATTACGCCCTGATGAATCGACTCGGCGAGAAATGGCCGGGACACGACGAGTCCGATCTCATCGGCCTCTCGTATGGATACGGCGGCGGCAAATACGGCGTATGGAAGCGCCTGCGCGGCGGCTGGATCAAGCGCGAGCGCGAAGCAATCGGCTACACCGTGCGCGATGCGAACCACTGGGTTTTCGGCGGCACCGGCTTGCGCAATGGACAAACCTTCGGCGCAGTGGATCGCCTCGTCGGCTATGAAGTCGACGGCGTGCCGCCCGCGCCCAATGGCTTCGTCACGCTCGCCGATACAGTGAGACTCGAAGGCTGGGACATGGGCGGCATCGGTGCGATGGGCGTGTATCGGCCGAACCGCGACGGCAGCGTCACGCAAGGGCTCGTATTCAACGGCGGCACGACTGACTGGGCCCGCGTGCTGATGGACAAACACGCTGAAAGCCGCCTCGTCGTGGACCAGATCACGCGCAATGTAGTGCGCCGGTTTATCGGCTTGCCGCCGCATCATATCGTGCGTTCAGATGCGATCATCGACAGCGCCGAACGAGGCGCACGGAAGATAGCCGACAACGCATCGGCCTGAGCGATTTGCCCGCCGGAGCCGCGCGGCCCGGCGGTCGTTTTTCCCGCACAGCACATCGCGCGGAGAATTTGCGTGTGCAAACCCACTGAAGAGTTATTTTTTTTGCGGTTTAATGCTCGCTGCGGACGCGTCGCGTCATCCCCGGCGGCTGGTCAGTGGCGCCGCACTGACGCGCAGCCGTTCCAGCGTTGCTTCACCTCTCGCAATGCCCCTTTCGCTTCCGCTGTCAGGCCAAGGCACGGACGCTTTACCCTCCTTGGCCGTGCGCCTCTGCCATGAAGGAATAACGCCGGACGAAACTATTCGTCTTGGGCGTTGTCATGGAAATGCCCGGTTGGAAGGGCAAAAATGCAGAAGGCAGCACTTTTTGCGTCATCGACACCAGGGCAGCAATTCAAGTCGGGAAAAATCGCTCAATGGCATCTTTTCGAAAGAACTTCACCATTCTGATGACGTTGCAGGTATCGACGTACCTAGCACCGCTTCTGACGCTGCCGTGGCTGGCGCGCGTCCTCGGCCCAAGCGAATATGGGCGGCTTTCCTTCGCGATGGCCTTCACCACGTATTTCATCACGCTGACCAACTACAGCTTCTCGCTCACCGCGACACCCAAGATTTCGATCAACCGCGATAACCGTGCGCTGCGCTCCAAGATGTTCTGGGAGACGATGTATGCGCAGATAGCACTGTCCGTCGCGGGCTTCATCGTGCTGGTCTTGCTGACGTTCATCGTGCCGATGCTCGCGGAAAACCGTGCGCTTTTGCTCGTCGGCTTCGGCATGGCAATCGGCTCCATGCTCATTCCCACGTGGTATTTCCAGGGCGTCGAAGACCTTGGCGTGATCAGCGCGATCGTGTTCGTGGGCCGCGCGCTCAGCATTCCAGCGATGTATCTGTTCGTGCGCCATCACGATGACGTCAACAACGCGATGCTCGTCAATACGCTCGTGCCGCTGCTGTCGGGCATCGCCATCTGCGTCTACCTGTATTTCCGCCGCGAGCTCGACTTCGTCCACGTGTCGCTCAAGACCATCATCGAACGGCTGAAGGATGGCTGGAGCGTCTTCATGGCCACATCGCTCGTCGATATCTATGCGTCGAGCAATATCGTGCTGCTGACCTTCATCGCGGGCAACGTGGCGGGCGGTTACTTCGCTGCCGGCGACAAGCTGATCCGCGCGGCGCTGAACATGCTGCGGCCGCTCAAGACCGCCGCGTATCCGCGTGTGAGCTTTCTGATGCACCATGCACGCGATGATGCATTCGCGTTCCTGCGAAAGATGTTCGTGGTGCAAGGCGCGATCGTGTCGATCATCTCGGTGTGCATTTTCTTCGGCGCACCGCTCGCAGTGAAATTGCTCTACGGACCGCAGTTCGGCCCGACGGTGGACGTGCTGCGCTGGATGGCCTTCGTGCCTCTAATGTCCGGACTGGCCGATCTCTTCGGCGTTCAGACGATGCTTCCGCTCGGCATGAAGTCGCACTTCAGCCGCGTGCTGATTGGCTCCGCCGTGCTCAACTTCGCGTTGCTCGGGGTGCTGGCGACGCTGTTCCACGAGCAGGGCGCAGCGGCAACCGTGCTGGTCGTCGAGACCGCCATCGCGGCGGCGATGGCTTTTACGCTCCATCTCGAAGGCGTACCGTTGCTCAAGCGCCAGCGTCCGATGACGGAAGGCGCCAATTAATCGTCCTGGCGCGTTTCCTGCTGGTAGACGTGCTCTCTTCCCCGTTCCGACGCCGTCGGAACGTCCGTGCCTAACGCCCTGAAACCCGAACTGGCCGCTCGATCGCAGCGGCCTTTGCACGCCTGAGTGTTGCGCTACTCCAGTTGTTGGAGCCGTGTATGTGTGGTTCCGCACGGACGGAAGACGGTTCGGGGTTTAAGGTACTAGGTAAGAATACTTATTGTGAGCGGTGGAATGAAACCAGACGACCTTTCGTTCGAACGCGTGCAGAAGCTGGTGGAGCGCGCCGAAAACCTGCGCATGCAATCGGCTGCAATTCCGGTCAAGGATTTGCGGGTGCTTCTCGAAGTTTGCGAAGTCGCCTTCTCGCAGCAGGCACTGGCGAACGCCAAGGCCGAACCCGAAGTCAATTGACTTCGGCAGCACGACCCAAAGCTCGCTGTCGATCTTGCCGCCCTTGATGACTAGGGGCGCAAGTCGCGCGGCGACACATTCACTATCGGCTTTGCGTCGTGCAAACTCACTCGCGTATCGAAGAATGCGCCGTCTTTCGACGGGACGGCGCGACTCCGATTGCCGAAACTGAATTCCTCGCCTGGTGTGAGGAAAGCCTTTCGCTGAACAGGCTGGCTCCTGTATCAACGAAACGCACTCAATCTAATCGCGCAGCAAAACAAGACTTGTGAATCGAGTCGCCAAAATCGCATTCGATTAGTGATGCTGCGCGTCGGCTTCATTGCCTTGTGTTTCGCTTTCAACGTGTATTCGCGCACAGTCCCGCCCTGCTTAGCTCGGGGATATGTGTGCTAGCAACTATTGACAGGACCTGGCCGCGCATATTCTCCATTGCGAGTGCAACGGGGTGCGTGGCAATACACTAAAAAAGAGTCCAGGAATGAAAGAGATCGTCCACATAACCGAGGCGTTCGGTGGCGGGGTGTTGTCTATGCTGACGCAACTGTCGAACCGCGCAGCGGCGGCAGGAGTCAGTGTCACGATCCTTCATTCGATCCGGCCGGAGGGTCCCGTCAACTTCTCGAAGCTCTTTCATCCCGCAGTCAGGCTTGTCCACGTGGACATGTGCCGTGATGTTCATCCGGTCAAGGACTGGACCGGTCTCTGGGATCTCGTGCGCGCGCTTCGCCATTGCGATCCTTCCGTGGTGCATCTTCATTCGTCGAAGGCAGGCGTGCTCGGCCGTGCTGCCGCACGCATTGCAACGCCTGACGCGCGGATCTTCTATTCGCCTCATGGCCTGTCCTTCCTGCGCCGTGATGTATCGCCTGCAAAGCAACTGGCTTACTTGAACTTCGAACGCATTGCGGCGCGCATGGGCGGCGTCATCGTCGCATGCTCGGCGAGTGAGTTGCAGGAGATCGAGAGCAAGGTTAATCCGCGCAGCGCGGTGCTGATAGAGAACGGTGTCAACGTATCGGAGATACCGCCGCGCATCGAGAAGGACGATGATCGCATCGTGATCGGCATGAGCGGACGCGCGTCGTATCAGAAAAATCACGAAGCATTCGCCAGGCTTGCAACTAATTTGCAAACGCCGAACGTCGGCTTCTCGTGGATAGGCGGCAATCCCGATGAGTTGCCCGTTGAGGCGCGCAGCGCCGTTGAATGCAGTGGATGGGTCGCGCGCGATCGTGCGCTTGAACTGACTGCGCAGCTCGATGTCTATGTGCAGACATCACGCTGGGAAGGCATGCCGATCGCGCTCATCGAAGCACAGGTCGCCGGCATTCCCGCTGTCGTCACGGATGTCGTCGGTAATCGCGATGTCGTGAAGCATGGTGTGACAGGCTTCATTGCGACGAGCATCGAAGAGATGAGCGCATATATCGCCCGCCTGCGTGACGAACCCGCGTTACGTGCGCGCATGGGCGCTGCCGCGAGACACGCTGCGAGCGCGCGCTTCTCGATGGACACGATCTTTCGTCAATGGCTGTCGATCTACGAAACGGGATCCGGCAAGCCGGTGCGCGAACCACTCGGCGCAAACGAAGTCGCATCGTATGAAGCCCGGCCGGACTCACAGTTTTAAAGCGAAATTCATGGACACTTCGATCGCAACTAGCAAGCTCGTTTATAACGGGCGATTCACGAGCCAGAAGACGACGGGCGTGCAGCGTGTCGCACGCGAACTCGTCGCTGCGCTCGTGAAGCTGCCGGAGGGCGCGCACGTGATGCTGGCGGTGCCGCCGCAGTCCGGGCTCGTGCCGGTCGATGGCGTGCCCACAGTCAAGCTCGGGTTCGGCAAGGGCGTGCTGTGGGAGCAGTTCGTGCTGCCGCTCTTTGCAGGGCGATCGCGCATCGTCAATCTCAGCAACTCGGGCTCGATCTTTCGTCGCAACCAGATCATCTACATGCACGATGCTGCGGTGTTCGACACGCCCGCGCATTTCTCGTGGAAGTTTCGCATGTGGTATCGCGTGATGTTCTGGATTCTCGCGCGCACATCGAGTTGTGTGCTGACGAACTCGATGTTTTCGCGGGACCGGCTTGCGCATCATGTGGGCGTTGCGCCCGAGCGTATCGGCGTGGTGCCGCTCGCGGCGGACCACCTCGATCATGTCGTAGCCGATGATTCAGTCATCGCGGAATTAAATCTCACGCCCAATCGTTACGTCCTGGCAGTGAGCAGCATGAATCCGACGAAGAATTTCAAGCGGCTGGTCGAGGCTTTCATGCGTCTGAACGATCCTTCGATCGACCTCGTCATCGTCGGTATGAAGAATGCAGCGATTTTCGGCAAAGCACAGGATTTGTCGAACGCACCCAACATCAAGGAAGCAGGCTATGTGAGCGACGAAAAACTCAAGGCGCTGTATCAGCATGCAGCATGTTTTCTGTATCCGTCGATCTATGAAGGCTTCGGTATTCCTCCGCTGGAGGCAATGCGCAACGGATGCCCGACGCTCGTCGGACGCGCTGCGGCGCTGCCGGAAGCATGCGGTGACGCATCGATCTATTGCGATCCTTATTCGGTCGACGACATGGCGACAAAGCTGCGGGAACTGCTCGATTCGCCTAAGCTAAGCGAAGACCTCAGGCGCCGTGGACTCGCGCACGCCGAGCGCTATCGTTGGACGGAAAGTGCGCGGCTGCTGATGCAATTCGTCAACAGGCAGTGAATACGCGCACGGCGCGCGCTGTTAGGGGAGAAAGCCGGTGAACGTTGGAATCTATTGTGACTCGGGCATCAACGGTGGGCATGAAGAGATGCTCAAGCGGTTCATGCTCGCGCTCATTACGAGCGGAAATGTACAAACGCTGCACATCCTCGTGCCGAAAAGCAATTCGGCGCTGCATCGCTATGTGAGCGAACTGGCGCGCCACAATGCCAAGGTGCGCATGGTGAGCCTGTCTTACACCGCGGAATCGATACGCGGCGATCTGTTCGCGCTGTTCCGTGCGATTCGCTCAACGGCTGCGACGCTGCGCACGCTGCAGCTCTCGAAGCTGTTGATCGCGCAGGGCACGATCGTATCGGGCATCGCCGGGCTCTTTGCCGCGCGTTATGCGCGTGTGCGTGCGTTGAGCTACTTGCCCCTCGTCGATGACGGCCCGGCCACCGAAAGCTCAACGGATAAGGTCAAGTGGCTCGCGAAGCGCGTAATGTATCGGATGCCTGATGAATTCGTGACGCTCAACGAGCATCTGCGCGGGAAGCTGCGCACGCTCGCGCCGCACGCGCGAACGATGATCCTCGAGAACTATGTCGATGACCGCTTCAGCCGCTCGATGCTGACCAAGTCAGCGGCGCGCGCATCGCTCGGCTTGCCCGATGATGGAACCACGGTCATCGCGCACATCGGCCGCATCAACTTCAAGCAGAAGCGCCAGGACTTTCTGCTCGAAGCGATCGAGCGTCACCCGGAAGCGTTCAAGCGGACCATCGTGCTGATCATCGGTGAAGGCGCCGATGCGGCGCGGCTCGCAGCGATGGTCGACGCCAGCCCGACGCTGAGTGCGTGCGTGCGGATCGTCGGCCCGAAGAGCGACGTGCTGCCGTATATCGTCGCGAGCGATACGCTCGTGCTGCCATCGGCTTTCGAAGGCGTGCCGCTCGTGATGATCGAAGCGGTGCTCGCGGAGCGCCCCATCGTGGTATCGCGCATCTGCGGTCTGGATTCGTATCTGCCCGATGCGCTGCTTTTCCCGGCCGGCGATCACGACGCTTTCGTCGAACGCATCTTTGCCGCCCGCGACGTGCCGATGGCCGCGCTCACCAGCGACTTCCGCCGCCGCTTCTCGCGCGAGGTATTCGAAGCGCAGGCGCAGAGCGTGATGATGCCGGCGACGCCATCGCGCGGCGCGTATGACCCGGCATCGCCGCAGCCTTCAGATTTGCTCGCGAAGTAAGCTGGGAGCGCCATGCGAGCGGTGGTGCTCGCATGGCGCACTCGGGCGCACGCCTCATCCCTTCCTCCGCTCCGTTCTACAATGCTGGTTTCGACCATCGGCGCTATGCCGTGCAACCAGGGAGCAAACATGTCGACAGTCACGACCGATTCCGGTCTCAAGTATGAAGACGTCACCGTCGGCGAAGGCGCCGAAGCCGTCGCAGGCAAGACGGTCAGCGTGCATTACACCGGCTGGCTGACCGACGGCCAGAAGTTCGATTCGAGCAAGGATCGCAACGAGCCCTTCGCCTTCGTCCTCGGCGGCGGCATGGTCATCAAGGGCTGGGATGAAGGCGTGCAGGGCATGAAGGTCGGCGGCGTGCGCCGTCTCACCATTCCGGCGCAGCTCGGCTATGGCGTGCGCGGCGCAGGCGGCGTGATTCCGCCGAACGCGACGCTCGTGTTCGAAGTGGAACTGCTCGACGTCTGAGGTACACGTGAGCGCGCCGCTCGCCCTCTCCACGCCCACGGTCTCGCTGCGCCGCTATGAACAGGTTCAGGCGTCGGATGAACACGACTTTCACCAGATCGTGCTCGGCTTCGACGGTGCGATGGGCATGGCGGTGGATGGCCGCGAGTCGCAGATCGACCGCCATCGCGCGTGGATCATTCCGGCCGGCGCGCGTCACGAATACTGGGCCGAAGGGGTGAATCGCCAGCTCGTGCTGGATCTGCCGGCGTCATCGGTGGCGGTGCCGGCGCGCTTCTTCGAACGCGCCCGCACTGTCGATCTCGATGCCTGCATCACCGAACTCGTCGCGAACGTGGCTACCAGCGTAAGCATCGACGATGCCGCGTTGCCGCGACGCTTTGCATGGCAAGCGGCCACGCGTCTGTGCGGCGCATTGATGGCCGACGCCGGCGCATCGCCGGGTGATGAAATGCGCGCGCTCGACTTCGCCCGCATCGACCGATGGCTGCGCGCGCATCTCTCGGAGCCGCTGCGGGTGGCCGATCTCGCCGCGCACTGCGGCTTCGGCATGCGGCGCTTTCACCAACTGTTCAACGAAGCATTCGGCGAGACGCCGCATCGCTATCTGCTGCGCTTGCGGCTCGATACGGCGCTCACGCTGCTTGCCGATCCGCGCACCACGCTGACTGCTATCGCGCTCGATGTCGGCTTCGCCGATCAAAGCGCGTTCACGCATGCGTTCTCCAAACGCTTCGGCATCGCGCCGGGGCAATGGCGCAACAGCGGCCTGATGCGCGCACAGTAGACGCAAAAAAGCCCGCTCGTCGGATTGACGCAGCGGGCTTCATTCAAAGCCGCGAAGGGCTTATTCCACCGACAGTTGCAAGTGCAGCTGCGAGCGCGCCGGACCGCCATCGAGCGCTTCGCCCGCGATGTCCCGATCCGTTTGCTCCTGCGGCGCAAGACGCGCGGTTTCGATGCGATCGAGATAGTCCGTCGTGACATCGCCGGTGATGTAATTGCCGTCGAAGCACGATGCCTCGAACTCCTTCAGCGCCGGATTGATATCGCGCACCGCGCTCTTCAGGTCCTCGACGTCCTGATACACGAGATAGTCCGCGCCAATCATGCGCGCCACTTCGTCGTCGCTGCGGCCATGCGCGACGAGTTCGCCACGCGTCGGCATGTCGATGCCGTACACGTTCGGGAATTTCACCGGCGGCGCGGCGGACGCGAAAATGACCTTGTTCGCGCCGGCATCGCGGGCCATCTGCACGATCTCATGCGAGGTCGTGCCGCGCACGATGGAATCGTCGACGATCAGCACGTTCTTGCCCTTGAACTCGATGCCCATGGCGTTCAGCTTCTGGCGCACCGACTTCTTCCGCACCGCCTGGCCAGGCATGATGAACGTGCGGCCCACGTAGCGATTTTTGAAGAAGCCCTCGCGGTATTCGACGCCGAGCTTCGCCGCCACCTGCATCGCGGCGGGGCGCGACGAATCGGGAATCGGCATGACGACGTCGATCGGCACGTCGGGCAGCACGCGCTTGATCTTCTCGGCGAGATAGTCGCCCATGCGCAGACGCGCGTTGTAGACCGGCACGCCATCGAGACAGGAATCCGGACGCGCGAGATAAACCAGTTCGAAGATACAAGGATTCAGCACCGGCTTTTCGGCGCACTGGTGGCTGTGGAGATTGCCTTCGGCGTCGATGAAAATCGCTTCGCCCGGCTCGACATCGCGCACGAACTCGAAACCGATACCCTCGATCGCCACCGATTCCGACGCGACCATCCACTCGACGCCCGTCGACGTTTCGAGCTTGCCGAGCACCAGCGGGCGAATGCCGAACGGATCGCGGAACGCGACGAGACCGTAGCCCGCGATCAGCGAAACGATCGCATACGAGCCCTTCACGCGGCGATGCACGCCCGCGACCGCCTTCCACAGCGCGGCGGCGTCGAGCTGCAGGCCCGAGCTTGCCAGTTGCAGTTCGTGCGCGAAGACGTTGAGCAGGACTTCGGTATCGGATGCGGTGTTGATGTGCCGGCGATCGATGCGGAACATCTCGTCCTTCAATTGCATCCAGTTGGTCAGATTGCCGTTGTGCGCGAGGATGATGCCGAACGGTGCGTTGACGTAGAACGGCTGGGCTTCTTCCTCGTTCGATGCTGAACCGGCCGTCGGGTAGCGCACTTGCCCGATGCCGACCGTGCCCGGCAGGCTGCGCATGTTGCGCGTGCGGAACACGTCGCGCACCATGCCGTTGGCCTTGTGCATGTGGAAGTTGTTGCCGTTGGCCGTGGCGATGCCCGCCGCGTCCTGACCGCGATGCTGCAACAGCAACAAGGCGTCATAGATGACCTGATTGACAGGGCTTTGGGAAACTACACCTACGATGCCGCACATGGCATGGTCCTTCAAAGAGTCGAAACGGGGTCGAAAGGCGTGCCGCCTGCGCGCGTTGCCCCGGCTCGTGCAAGCCGAACCAGAGGCGACGCAGTCTGGCGTCGCGCGTTCCTCGTGTAGCCAGCCGTTCGTCTATTGTGCGGCGTTTCGCGCCGGATCGCCCGGATCGGGGGCGACGTGCACATACGCGGCGAGCGTATCGGGAAGCAGCGGTTTCAGTTCGCGCACGCCCTGCTCGACCGTCGGCCTGAGCAGCGCATTGCGCCAAAATTCCTTCTGCGGCAATTCGGTCAAGCCAGCAAGGGCGACCAGGATCACCACCAGTATCGCGCCTCTGGCGAGGCCGAACAGCAAACCCAGCGAGCGGTCTACGCCGCGCAAGCCGGTGACTTCGGTGATGCGCGTCAAAAGCGCCGACAGGACGCTCGACAGCAGCAGCACCGCGCCGACCACCAGCAGAAACGCGATGAGCCATTGCGTCAGCGCGCCGCCCGGCCATGTGGACGGGATATACGGCACGACGACGCCGACGAAGCGGCCCGCGATCAGTATCGCGGCAATCCAGCCCACCAGTCCGAAGGCTTCGGCCAGCAATCCGCGCCACATGCCGCGCAACGCCGACAAGCCGATCACCGCCATTACCGCGTAGTCGAAGCTCGTGAACATCGGCGCTTAGTTCGACGCCGAACGCTTGCCGCCGGCGAGTCCCGCCTGGCGCACCTTCACGAGCGCCGCCGACGCCGCCGCGCGATCCGGGAACGGTCCCGCCCGCAGCAACGCACGGGATGAGCCGTCCGTCTGCTGCCGATGCTCGACATATGCGGGCACACCCGCGGCTTTCAACTTGTGAACCCAGTTCTGCGCGGCAGTTTCGTCGTCGAAGGTGCCGATTTGCAGCACGAAGCGGCTGCCTGCGGGCGACGACGGCGTGTTCGCGGTGGCGGAAGTCGTGTTGGTGGTGTTATCGGTGTCTGCTGCCTGCTCCGCAGCCTGCGGCTTGGCGGCCGGCTTCGCGGCAACGGCTGGCTTCGGTTCCGGCCTGGCTTCGGGCTTCGGTTCAGGCTTCGCTTGCGCAACCGGCGCGGACGCTTGCGGCTGCTGCGCTTGCGCCACGGCCGGCGCCGATGTCGGCGCAGGACCGTCATGCGCGACGCCCGCTTGCGTATCGGCGTCTTCCGCGTCGCGCGATTGCTTCGCGGCCGGCGCGGCGCGGCTAGGAATGTCGATGGAAATGTCGTCGGTGACCGGCTTCGGGCGCGAATCCAGCACCATCGGCAGAACGATGACCGCCGCCAGTACGAGTGCGATCGCGCCGACCAGCCTGCGGCGCGCGCGCTGCTTCTCGGGCAGGGTGGGGTCGAGCATCATCGCGTCGGCGTCCGTGCGCTCGGAGCGGCGCGTGCGGCGTTCCGTGCGCACGGTATGACGCGAGCCGAGCGGGGAATCGGGGTATGCGTCGCTCGCCGCGCGTGCGTCGTCTTTCTTGCCGAACGAGAAAAGTCCCATGTATGGCTTGGTGCGAGATGCTTGGACGCCCGGCCTGGCCGACCGTCTCAGTGATGCTGCGATTTGCGGTAGGCCATGACCCCAGCCACCGTATAGAAACTACCGAAAACCACGATTCTATCATTTTCGGACGCCCGGCTTAACGCATCTTGAAAAGCATCGGCCGGGCTGTTGAAGCGTGCAACGCTGCTGTCGGGGCCTTCGTTGACACCGGCTTCGCGCAGCGCCGCCTCCAGCCGCTCGGGGGATGCCGCCCGCGGCGTCGGCAGCGCGGTCACGTTCCAGTGATCGATTTCGCCGCGGAACTGGCGGATGACGCCGTCGATATCCTTGTCGTTCATCGCGCCGAACACCGCGAAGGTGTACGGGAAGTAGCCCATGTTGCCCAAGTTCTGCGCCAGCACGGCGGCGGCGTGCGGATTGTGAGCGACATCCAGAATGATCTGCGGCTTGCCCGGCAGCACCTGGAATCGTCCCGGCAACTCGACGTTCGCAAGCCCGAGGCGAATGTCCTGCGCGGACACCGGCAGCCGCTCGCGCAACGCTTCGAGCGCGGCCAGTGCGGCCGACGTGTTGATCAACTGATTCGCGCCGCGCAGCGCCGGATACGCGAGCGCCGAGCGCCGCTGCGTGCGCCCGATGTAGCTCCATTGCTGCCGCTCATTGCCCGGCTGCGCTTCGTAGCGAAAATCGCGGCCGACGAGCCACAGATCCGCGCCGATGGCCTCGGCGTGATCGATCAGCGTCTGCGGCGGCGAGGGATCGCCGCACACCGCCGGCTTTCCCGAACGGAAGATGCCCGCTTTCTCGAATGCGATCTTCTCGCGGGTATCGCCGAGGTAGTCCGTATGGTCGATGTCGATGCTCGTAATCACCGCGCAATCCGTATCGACGATATTGACGGCATCCAGCCGCCCGCCGAGCCCGACTTCGAGAATCACCGCGTCCAGCCCGCGCGACGCGAAAAGATGCAGGATCGCGAGCGTCGTGAATTCGAAATATGTCAGCGAAACCGGCTCAGGCAGGCTCGCGCGCGCTTTCTCGACGGCTTCGAAATGTTCGAGCAACTCGGCGTCGCTGGCTTCCGCGCCGTCGATCCGCGCCCGCTCGTTGAACGCGAGCAAGTGCGGCGACGTGTGACAGCCCACGCGATACCCCGCGCGCAGCAGAATGGTTTCGAGGATCGCGCAGGTCGAGCCCTTGCCGTTCGTGCCGCCGACGGTGATAACCGGGCAGTCGAACGTCAGCCCGAGCGCGTCCTTCACGCGGCCGATCCGGGTCAGACCCATGTCGATGCCGACGGGATGCGCCGCCTCCAGATGGGCGAGCCACGCGTCGAGTGTGGGGAAAGTGTTCATTGTCGAGATCGAGAAAGCAAAAACGCCGCGCGGAACCTCGCGGGTTCACGCGCGGCGCGGCGCGGGACGAAAGCGGCCTCAGGCGACGGAATCGGCGGGCTGCCCCGTCATCAACGCCATCAACTGGGCGATTTCCTCGCGCATCTTCCGGCGATCGATGATCATGTCGACCGCGCCCTTCTGGAGCAGGAATTCGGCACGCTGGAAGCCTTCCGGCAGCTTTTCGCGCACGGTCTGCTCGATCACGCGCGGACCCGCGAAGCCGATCAGCGCCTTCGGCTCCGCGATCACGACATCGCCGAGGAACGCGAAGCTCGCGGACACGCCGCCCATTGTCGGATCGGTCAGCACGGAAATGAACGGCAGCTTCGCCTCGGACAGCTTGGTCAGCAGCGCCGTGGTCTTCGCCATTTGCATCAGCGAAAGCAGGCTTTCCTGCATGCGCGCGCCGCCCGACGCCGTAAAGCAGATGAACGGCACGTTCTGCTCGATGGCATTGCGCGCGCCGCGCACGAAGCGCTCGCCGACGACCGAGCCCATCGAGCCGCCCATGAACGAGAATTCGAAGCACGCGACGACGCACGGCAGCGTGTGGATCGCACCGCCCATGACGACCATCGCGTCGGTTTCGTCGGTGTCTTCCATCGCCTCTTTCAGGCGATCCGGGTACTTGCGGCTGTCCTTGAACTTCAGCGCGTCGACCGGAACGACTTCCTGGCCGATTTCATAGCGGCCTTCCGGATCGAGCAGGCGATCGAGCCGCTCGCGCGCGCCGATACGCATGTGATGACTGCACTTCGGGCAAACATGCAGATTCGCCTCGACGTCGTTGCGGTACAGCACCGCCTCGCACGACGGACACTTGACCCACAGGCCCTCGGGGATGCCCTTGCGGCTCTTGGGGTCGGTTTGCTTGATCTTGGGCGGCAGCAGTTTGTCGAGCCAGCTCATCGTTTTTCCTTGACTGTTCGGGGGCCGCGGCGCGCGAGTCACGCGGCGCGGCGGCGAAAATTACCTGGCGGAATCGAGCGCCGTGCGGATTTCCGCGATGAAGCTCGAAAGCGACGCCGCAGCCGTTTCGGGCGGCGCCTCTTCGAGCAACTGCACGAGCCGGCTGCCGATGACCACGGCATCCGCGACTTCGGCCACGGCGCGGGCGGTTTGGGCGTCGCGAATGCCGAAACCGACGCCGACCGGCAGGGGCACGTGCGACTTGATGGCCGGGATTTTACTCGCGATGCGGGAAACGTCCAGATTAGCGGCGCCGGTCACGCCAGTGAGCGACACGTAATACACATAGCCGCTGGCAATTTTGCCGACCGCCGCGATGCGCTCGTCCGTCGACGTGGGCGCGAGCAGGAAGATCGGATCGATGCCTGCGGCGCGCATCGTCGTGCTGAAGTTTTCCGATTCCTCCGGCGGATAATCGACGACGAGCACGCCGTCCACGCCCGCCTGCTTCGCGGCTTGCGCGAACGCTTCGGCGCCCATGCGCTCGATCGGATTCGCGTAGCCCATCAGCACGACGGGCGTTGTGTCGTCGGTTTCGCGGAAGCGCGCGACATCGGCGAGCACGCGCTTCAACGTCACGCCGCGCGCCAGTGCGCGTTCGGACGAACGCTGGATGACAGGGCCATCGGCCATCGGGTCGGAGAACGGCACGCCCAGTTCGATGACGTCCGCGCCGCCCTTCGCGAGCGCGTGCATGAATTCGACGGTCTGTTCCGGGTTGGGATCGCCCGCGGTGATGAACGGGATCAGCCCTTTCTTGCCTTGCGCGGCGAGCGCCGCGAGCGTGTTCTTGATACGGGACATGGAAATTCTCGTAGTCGTATTCGGTAGGCGTCGATAGACGCGGTCAGCGACGCTATTGCGCGGCTTGCGCTTCGGCGGCAAGCGGCACGGCGGCAGGCTTTGCAGGCGCCGTATTAGCCTGTGCGATGCGGCCTTCCGCGATCGCGCAGTAATCGGCGTTGATTTCGTAACCCGTGAACAGCCGTCCGTGGCGCGCGCACGCAACCGCCGTCGTGCCGCTGCCCATGAACGGATCGAGCACGCGGCCGCCCGGCGGACAACTCGCCAGCACCATGCGCTCGACGATTTCCAGCGGCTTTTGCGTCGGATGATCGACGCGTTCCGCATGCTGCCGATGCAGCCGCGATACCGACCAGACGTCCTTCGGGTTATAGCCCAGCTCTAGCCACTTGCTGCCTTCGAAGATCTTGCGCGAGCGCGCCTTCTTCGTCGCTGCGTCGTAAGGGATGCGCACCGGATCGAGATCGAAGTAGTAATCTCTCGATACCGCGAAATAGCCGATGTTGTCGTGCACCGACGTGTACTTGCGCGTCGTTCCGCCCATGCTCGGCACGCGCCGGTCCCAGACGATCTCGTTGACCATCATCATCCGGCGCTTCAGGAACACGAACAGTTCGGGCGAGTATTGCCAGGTGCAGAAGATATACAGCGAGCCGCTTTTCTTGAGCTTCGGAATCGCCATGTCGAGCCAGCGATACGTCCATTCCAGAAAGGCGTCGCCCGACAACATGTCCGAGTCGTTCCCGTAATCCTTGCCCAGTCCATAGGGCGGATCGGCGACGATCAGGTCGATCGACGCATCGGGAATGTTCGCGGCATCGGCCAGGAAATCGCGGTTGCGAATGTCGATGCCGGCGCCTTGCAGTGCGCCGGCGGACAACGGTTCGTCGATGACAGTGCGCATCTGCGGCTTAGAACTGGATGCCCGATCGCTCCGCGACCGTGTGCATGTCCTTGTCGCCACGGCCCGACAGGTTGACGAGCAGCACCTTGTCGCGCGGCAGCGTCTTCGCGAGCTTCGCGCCGTAGGCAAGCGCGTGGCTCGATTCGAGCGCCGGGATGATGCCTTCGATACGGCAGCAATCGTGGAACGCCTTGAGCGCCTCGTCGTCCGTGATGCCGACGTACTCGGCGCGGCCCGCGTCCTTCAGCCACGCGTGCTCGGGACCGACGCCCGGATAATCCAGGCCCGCCGACACCGAATGCGTCTCGATGATCTGCCCGTCGTCGTCTTGCAGCAGATACGTGCGATTGCCGTGCAGGACGCCGGGGCTTCCGCCCATCAGCGACGCCGCGTGACGGCCGGTGTCGATGCCATCGCCCGCGGCCTCGACGCCGATGAGCCGCACGTCCTTGTCGTCGATATACGGATAGAAAATGCCCATTGCGTTCGATCCGCCGCCCACGCACGCAATGACCGCGTCCGGCTGACGGCCCGCGATTTCAGGCATCTGCACGCGGCATTCGTCGCCGATCACGCGCTGGAAGTCGCGCACCATCATCGGATACGGATGCGGACCCGCGACCGTGCCGATGATGTAGAACGTGTTCTCGACGTTCGTGACCCAGTCGCGCATGGCTTCGTTGAGCGCATCCTTGAGCGTGCGCGAGCCGGATTCAACCGGCACGACAGTCGCGCCGAGCAGCTTCATGCGATAGACGTTCGCCGCTTGCCGCCGCACGTCCTCCGCGCCCATGTAGACGACGCATTCCATGCCGAAGCGCGCCGCGATGGTCGCCGTGGCGACGCCGTGCTGGCCCGCGCCCGTCTCGGCGATCACGCGCGGCTTGCCCATCTTGCGCGCGAGCAGCGCCTGGCCGATCACGTTGTTCACCTTGTGCGCGCCGGTGTGATTCAGGTCTTCGCGCTTCAGATAAAGCTGTGCGCCGCCGAGCATCTCGCTCCAGCGTTTGGCGTGATAAATCGGGGAAGGACGGCCGACGTAGTGCTTCAGTTCGTAGTCGTATTCGGCCTGGAACTCGGGGTCCTGGCGGGCCGCGTCATAGGCGCGGCGCAGTTCGTCGAGTGCATGAATGAGCGTTTCGGAAACGAAAACGCCGCCATACTGGCCGAAGTGGCCTCTTTCGTCAGGCAAGTTGTACATTGCGTCACTCTCTCGGTGGCGGTCCGACAATGCATGTCGGCGCCGCATTCGGAATCAGGCGGCGTCCGCTTCGCGCACCGCGCGCACGAACGCCGTCATTCGGGCGTGATCTTTCACGCCCTTGGCGCCCGGCACTTCGATGCCGCTGGAGACATCGACCGCGAACGGGCGCACGCGCCGGATGGCTTCACTGACGTTTTGCGTGTTCAACCCACCACTCAAAACGGCCCGATGCCCGAGATCTGTTGGGATAAGTGACCAATCGAATACCTTTCCACCGCCGCCGAAGCCCTCGACGAGCGCGTCGAGCAGGATGCCGCCTGCGGCTGCATATTTAAGCGACGATTCTACCAAATCGCTTGCAGCCGCATCAGGCCCGACACGCACTGCGCGCCAATAGGGCAAACCCGCAATCGCGGCAAGTTCGGCGCATTGCTCGGGCGTTTCGTCGCCGTGAAACTGGATAAGCGAAAGCGGCACGCTCGACGTGACTTCCGCGATCCATTCGGGCGTCGCGTTGACGAACAGGCCGACGGCCGCGACGAGCGGCGGCACGTGCCGCGCCAGTTCGACGGCCTGCGGGACGCTCACCGAACGCGGACTCGGCGGATAGAAGACGAAGCCCACCGCATCCGCGCCGAGCGCGACGGCGTGCTTCACGTCATCCACGCGCGACAACCCGCAGAGCTTCACCCTCGTTCGATGCAAGTCCTGGTCGTTCATGTCTGATCGGTCCAAATGGCGCTCCACGGCATGCTCGCGATATGCGGGGGCGGCACCGCGAAGCGTTCGGGATAGCCGACTTCCGCCAGATAAAGTCCGTCGGGCATGAAGGTCGGCGCAGCGGCGCGGCGGTCGCGGGCGGCGAGGACGTCGGTCATCCACGAGACGGGGTGCCGGCCGCGCCCGATCGCGACGAAGCATCCCATTAGATTACGCACCATGTGATGCAGGAACGCGTTGGCGCGAAAACGGAAGTGGACGAATTCCCCCTGCTTGCGCACGTCGATCCGATACATATGCTTGACCGGCGTTTTCGACTGGCAATCCGCTGCACGAAACGACGAAAAATCGTGCTCTCCGATGAGGCACGCCGCCGATTCGCGCATCGCGGCGACATCGAGCGGCGCGTGCACCCAGCCCGCGCGTTTCGAGAGCATGGGTGAACGCACCGGATTGACGTACAGCACGTAATAGTAAGTGCGCTCGAAGGCCGCGAAGCGCGCGTGGAAATCGTCCGGCATCGGCTTCGCCCACTGCACCGCAACCGATTCCGGCAGGAACGCGTTGGTGCCGCGCACCCACGAGAACACGGTGCGCTCGAGGTCCGTATCGAAATGGACGACTTGACCGAGACCGTGAACGCCCGTATCCGTGCGGCCCGCGACGACCGTTTGCAGCGGCGTCTGCGCGAATTCCGCGAGCGCGCGCTCGAGTTCGTTCTGCACCGTGTTGCCGTGCGGTTGCGATTGCCAGCCGCTGAACGCGGCGCCGTCGTACTGAACGCCTAACGCAATGCGCATATCAGGAATGCGGCGCGAGCGTCGAAAGCAGCGCGGCGGCTTGCTGGCGGGTGTCCGCATCGTTCGACGCAATGACTTCCTGCAGCAACGTGCGCGCGCCGCCCAGATCGCCCAGTTCGATGTACTCGACAGCCAGTTCGAGCTTGTTGCGTGCGATCGTCGCGAGTTGCGCCGGGGTCAGCGCCGGCAGCGGCTCGGTATGGCTCGACGGCAGATTCAGATCGAAGTCCAGACTGAGCGGCCCGTACGGCGTCGCGCCCAGACCGGCGACCGACGCAGCGCCGGCCGTTCCCGCCTCGATCTGCGCGGCAGCCGAGGGCGGCTCGATCTTCCGGAGTCGCCCCGCATCCGTGTCGGCGACGGGCTGCGGCACGAACGGCACCGGCTCGATCGGCGTTTGCGACTCGCGCAAAGCGGGGGCAGCGCCGGCATCGCCCGGCGTTCCCAGTTGCAATTCCATGCGCGGAGGCAAGCTCAGGTCGAGGGAGCCGAGGGCCTCGACGGCTTCGGTCGGAAACTTTGGCATCGGGAAGCGATCGCCGCGCGTCGGTTCGTCGTCGTCCGCAGCTTCCTCCGGATGCGTCTCGCGGCGCGCCGCCTGTTCCGCCGCGCGTTGCTCATCGGCAGCCTGCGCCTCGCGCAACTCGGCCTCGCGCGCGATGATCTCCCGCGCAGCCGCCTCGCGGGCATGCTGCGCCTGCGCTTCCTGTTCGGCGGCTTCGCCTTGGTGACGCGCCATTTCAGCGGCGAGCGCCTCGCGCGCTGCTGCCTCGCGTGCGCGACTCTCGCGCTCCTCGGCCTCGCGCGTCGCGGCTTGCCGGGCGGCGGCCTGACGTTCTTCGGCTTCCCACTTTTCGGCTTCGCGGGCGGCGGCTTCGCGAGCGGCGATGTCTCCCTCGTTGACATCGCTGTCCTGCCCGTCCGCCGTGCCGGACTGTTGCAGCGGCGGCACGAACCCCGCGTGAATCGCCGCGGGCGGCGACGGCATGAATGGCGCGGGCGGCTCGGCGCGTGTTTCAACCGATTTGGGCGCGTGCGGCGTCGCCGGTTCGGCTTCGTGCAGCGCGGTCGGCGCGGCCGGCAGCGACGCCGGCGGCGTATCGGCGGAGGGCACGGCATCGTCGTCGGACGGCGCGGCGAAGGTCTGAGCCGCCTCGTAGCTCTCGATGCTCGCCGCCACCGCATTCAATTCCGACTGATCGCGCTCGACGGCCTTCCCCTCGAGTTCGGCCGCGCCGGAGCCTGCCGGCCCTGCGGGGAACGCGGGCGTCACGGGGCGCTCGCTATTTCGCGCATCGGCTTCGGCTTGCGCCACCGCACGGCGGCGTTTTGCGCTGCGCCACATCATCAGCAGGAACAGCAGGACGAGTACCGCGATCGCGAGACCGAACAGCATCGGATCGGGGCCGACACGGCGCGTGGGGGCCGTTTCCGTCGCCGGGGCGCTGGCCGTTGGTGCGCTGGCCGTTGGTGCGACGGCGGGCGCGGGCTGCGGCTCCGGAGCCTGCTCGATACCCGATGCCTGTTCGATACCCGAAGCCGGCGCGATGCCCGAAGCGGCCTCCGCCGGCGCTTCCGGCGACGACGCAACCGGGCCAGCGGGACTGACCGCCGGCGCACTCGCCTGATCGCCGCCGGCCGGAGCCTGCGTCGCGGGTGCCGCGCCGGTATCGCCCGCCGGCACGTTCAGCACCGCGCCGAGCTTGAGCCTGTTGATGTCGTGCCCGGCGAACGCGTTCGGATTCGCGTCGAAGAGCGCACGCGCCATTTTTTCCCTGACGACACGTTCCTTCGACCCGGTGATTTCGGCGGCGACGTCGTTGAGCGACTGTCCCGGTTTGACCGCGTACCGCTGGCCGGACGCGCCCGCGACGGCCGCCGAGGCTGTGTCGGCGGCGGCGCCGCTCGCCTGCGCGAGCGCCGCGCCGGGGTTCGTCCAGAGCAGCGTGCAAACGGCGACGCTTGCCGCGGCGAGCGCCGCACGCGATGACGGGATGAAAGACCGGCGGGGTCGTCGAATCATTGAAACTCCAGGGTACGGCGAAAAATTGAAACAGGAACGAAGACTCGCGCGGCCGAAACGGTCATGACCGGCCATTCGCGCACAGCGCCAAACAATCGGGCGCATAAACAAAAAAGCGCCGCGATAACGCGACGCTTTTTCTTCGAGGTCCGCGCTTTCTGGCGCGTAGTTTACTTTACTTGTCCAACAGAATGCGAAGCATGCGGCGCAGCGGCTCGGCAGCGCCCCACAGAAGCTGGTCGCCGACCGTGAACGCCGACAGATACTCGCCGCCCATCGCCAGCTTGCGCAGACGGCCGACCGGCACCGTCAGCGTGCCCGTAACGACGGCCGGCGACAAATCGCGCATCGACGCTTCACGCTCGTTCGGCACGACCTTCACCCAGTCGTTCGCCGAAGCCAGAATGCCGTTGATCTCGTCGAGCGGCACGTCCTTGTTGAGCTTGATGGTCAGCGCCTGCGAGTGGCAGCGCATCGCGCCGATCCGCACGCAGAGGCCATCGACGGGAATCGAGCCCGGCTGACCCATCGCGGGCTTGCCCAGAATCTTGTTGGTTTCCGCGCCGCCCTTCCACTCTTCCTTCGACATGCCGTTGCCGAGATCCTTGTCGATCCACGGAATCAGCGAACCGGCGAGCGGGACGCCGAAATGCTCGGTCGGCATGGCGTCGCTGTTCATCGTCGACAGAACCTTGCGGTCGATGTCGAGAATAGCCGACGACGGATTCGCGAGATCGTCCGCGACCGACGCGTTCAGCGCGCCCATTTGCGACAGCAGTTCGCGCATGTTCTGCGCGCCCGCGCCGGACGCGGCCTGGTACGTCATGGCCGTCATCCAGTCGACGAGGTTCTCGCGGAACAGGCCGCCCAGCGCCATCAGCATCAGGCTGACCGTGCAGTTGCCGCCGACGAAATCGCGCCCGCCCTTGACGAGCGAATCCTTGATGACGTTCAGGTTGACCGGGTCGAGGATGATGACCGCGTCGTCCTTCATGCGCAGCGCCGATGCGGCGTCGATCCAGTAGCCCTTCCAGCCCGCCGCGCGCAGCTTGGGATACACGCCGTTCGTGTAGTCGCCGCCCTGGCAGGTAATGATGGCGTCGCACTTCTTCAGGTCGTCGATGCTCGTTGCATCTTTGAGCTTCGTCTCGTTTTTGGCGAACGACGGCGCGTTGCCGCCCGCATTGCTGGTGCTGAAAAACACCGGTTCGATCAGGTCGAAATCGCCTTCCTGCTGCATGCGCTGCATCAGGACGCTGCCGACCATACCGCGCCAACCAACGAGACCTACGTTCATGACTAACCTTATGTGTGGATTCTTCCCCGCATCCTTGCCCGGCGTGGCCGCGCGGGGAAGACGCTCGGACACGAGGGACGATCAGCGAATCGTGATCGCTTTGATGGAGACTTTCGTAATGCGCGTTTTCGACGTAATGACGCCGATGCGCTTGACGATGACGAGACCCGTCGCGCGAGCGTCGATGCCGCGACCGATGGAATCCGTAGAGAATTGAGAGTTCTTCGCCATGACCAAGCAATATACACGATCTGCGGCGCGTTGGTCCGCGGTTGCGACGCGCGCCAACGATCGATTCGGACGACGCGTCAATGCTACCGGATCGGCCGCTTCGAAAAGAAACGGCCGATCGTTTCATTGAACGTTCAAAGCGCAGCCAGCACTGCGGCGCCCATTTCCTTCGTGCCGACAGTCTTGCCGTCTTGCGTCGCAATGTCTCCGGTGCGGTAGCCCTGCTCCAGCACCTTCTTCACCGCGCTTTCGATGCGATCCGCCTGTTCCACTTTGCCGAGCGAGTAGCGAAGCATCATCGCCGCCGACAGGATGGTCGCGAGGGGATTCGCCACGCCCTTGCCCGCGATGTCCGGCGCGGAGCCGTGCGACGGCTCGTACAAGCCCTTGTTGTTCTTGTCGAGCGACGCCGACGGCAGCATGCCGATCGAGCCGGTCAGCATCGCGGCTTCGTCCGAGAGAATGTCGCCGAACATGTTGCCGGTCACGACCACGTCGAAGGCTTTCGGCGCTTTGACGAGCTGCATCGCCGCGTTATCGACGTACATGTGCGACAGCTCGACTTCCGGATATTCCTTGGCGACGTCGATCATCGTGTCGCGCCAGAGTTGCGAGGTTTCCAGCACGTTGGCCTTGTCCACGCTCGTCAGCTTCTTCTGGCGCTTCTGCGCGGCGGCGAACGCCACATGCGCGATGCGGCGCACTTCCGGCTCCGAATAGCGCATCGTGTCGAAGCCTTCGCGCGCGCCCTCGAACGGGCCGTCCGGCGCTTGACGCACACCGCGCGGCTGACCGAAGTAGATATCGCCGTTCAGTTCGCGCACGATGAGAATATCGAGCCCCGACACGATCTCCGGCTTCAGCGACGACGCGGCCGTCAATTGCGGATAGCAGATCGCCGGACGGAAGTTCGCGAACAGTTGCAGATGCTTGCGCAGCCCGAGGATGGCCTGCTCGGGACGCAGCGCGCGTTCGAGCTTGTCGTATTTCCAGTCGCCGACGGCGCCGAAAAGGATCGCATCGGCTTCTTTCGCCAGCTTGAGCGTCGATTCCGGCAGCGGATGGCCATGTGCTTCATACCCCGCGCCGCCGACGGGCGCTTCTTCCAGCTCGAACTTTTCGCCGAGCGCGTTCAGCACTTTGACCGCTTCGGCCATGATTTCGGGGCCGATCCCGTCGCCGGGCAACACTGCGATTTTCATCTGTCTCTTCCTTTGATTTAGCCGATCACGCGATTGTTCAACCACGGCTGCTTCGCGAGCCGCTCTGCTTCGAACGCCTTGATCTTGTCGGCGTGACGCAGCGTGAGGCCGATATCGTCGAAACCGTTCAGCAGGCAGAATTTGCGGAAGCCGGGGACATCGAACGCGTACTCGGTGCCGTCGCCGGTTCGCACCACTTGCGCTTCCAGATCGATCGTCAGCTTGGAGCCGACGAACGCATACGTCTCGTTGAAGAGCTTGTCGACCTGCTGCTCCGACAACACGACCGGCAGCAAGCCGTTCTTGAAGCAGTTGTTATAGAAAATGTCCGCGAAGCTCGGCGCGATGATCGCCCGAAAGCCGTATTGGTCCAGCGCCCACGGCGCGTGCTCGCGCGAGCTGCCGCAGCCGAAGTTCTTGCGCGTCAGCAAGATCGACGCGCCCTGATAGCGCGACTGATTCAGCACGAAATCCGGATTGAGCGGACGCTTGCTGTTGTCCTGGCCGGGTTCGCCGACATCCAGATAGCGCCATTCGTCGAACGCATTCGGGCCGAAGCCCGTGCGCTTGATCGACTTCAGGAACTGCTTGGGGATGATCGCGTCCGTGTCGACGTTCTCGCGATCCAGCGGCGCCACGAGCCCGCTATGAACGATGAATTTTTCCATGTCTTTCTCAGTATCCGATTGATCACGCGAGCTTGCGCACGTCGACGAAATGGCCTTCGATCGCGGCGGCGGCGGCCATCGCCGGGCTGACCAGATGCGTGCGGCCGCCCGCGCCCTGACGCCCCTCGAAATTGCGATTCGACGTCGAGGCGCAGCGCTCGCCCGCATCGAGGCGGTCGGCGTTCATCGCGAGACACATCGAGCAACCCGGCTCGCGCCATTCGAAACCGGCGTTCGTGAAAATCTTGTCGAGTCCTTCGCGCTCGGCCTGGGCCTTCACGAGACCCGAACCCGGCACGACCATCGCGAGCCGCACATTCGGCGCGACGCGCTTGCCGAGCGACTTGACGACATACGCCGCCGCGCGCAGGTCTTCGATGCGCGCGTTCGTGCAGGAACCGATGAAGATCTTGTCCGGCCTGATGGATTCGATCGGCGTATTCGGCTGCAGCGCCATGTAAGTGAGCGCGCGCTCCATCGCGTCGCGCTTGACGGGGTCTTTTTCACGCTCGGGATCGGGCACGCGGCCGTCGATGGACGTCACCATTTCCGGCGATGTGCCCCACGTCACTTGCGGCACGATTTCGGCCGCGTTGATCTCGACGACGCGATCGAACTGCGCGCCATCGTCCGATTTGAACTGACGCCAGTACTCGACCGCCTGATCCCATTCGACGCCCTGCGGCGAATACGGACGGTCCTTCAGGTAGTTGATGGTCGTATCGTCGACGGCCACCATGCCCGCGCGCGCGCCCGCTTCGATCGCCATGTTGCAGACGGTCATGCGGCCTTCCATCGTCAGCGACCGGATGGTCGAGCCGCCGAATTCGATTGCGTAGCCCGTGCCGCCCGCCGTGCCGATCTTGCCGATGACCGCGAGCACGATGTCCTTCGCCGTGCAGCCGCGCGGCAACTGACCTTCGACCTTGACGAGCATGTTCTTGCTCTTCTTTTGCAGCAGCGTTTGCGTGGCGAGGACGTGCTCGACTTCCGACGTGCCGATGCCATGCGCGAGCGCGCCGAACGCGCCGTGCGTCGACGTATGCGAATCGCCGCAGACGATCGTCATGCCGGGCAGCGTCGCGCCCTGCTCCGGCCCGATGATGTGCACGATGCCCTGACGCAGGTCGTTCATCTTGAACTGCGTGATGCCGAAGGCATCGCAATTGGCGTCGAGCGTATCGACTTGCAGCTTCGAAACGGGATCGGCGATGCCGTGCGAGCGGTCGGTTGTCGGCACGTTGTGGTCGGACACGGCGAGATTCGCGCTGATGCGCCACACCGGGCGCTCGGCCAGCTTCAGACCTTCGAACGCTTGCGGGCTCGTGACCTCGTGCAGCAGATGACGATCGATGTAGAGGATCGAGGTGCCGTCCTCTTCTGTGTGGATAACGTGCGTGTTCCACAGCTTGTCGTAGAGAGTCTGGGACATGGTGAGCGCTTTCGTAGGTGACTGCGGGGTGTTATGGGGTGCGGCCTGTTGGACGATTATGCCACTTCCATCACGGCGCGTGGTACTAGGCTAAACGAAAAAAGCTTGCAAATTCAGTGGGTTATCGTAGTGGTGGCAATACCTGGATTGGGACTACCTGCTTGACTCGCATTTACGCTCGCGTCTCCTATCACTTTCGGCGGAGTGTCGCCGCCGCGCGAAGAGACGTATGTTCATCGCGGATCGAGTTTGACGACCGCACACGTCGGTAATAACATTGTTTGCACGTAGGTGACCGCGATGAACTTCATGAAAACGACCATCCGAAGAATCGGCAATTCTCAAGGCGTGCTGATACCCAAGCCGTTCCTCACGCAATTGGGGCTGGAGAACGAAATAGAAATGAATGTCGAAGGCGATGCAGTCGTGCTGCGCAAGCCACGCGCGAAAGTGCGGGCGGCGTGGGCGGAAGCGAGCAAGGCGGTCGCTGCAAGCGGCGAAGACGCGCTCGTGCTCGGCGAGTTCGGTAACGCAGACGACGGAGCGCTCGAATGGTGAGGCGCGGCGAGATATGGCTGGTCGCGCTGGACCCGACGAAAGGGAGCGAAGTGCAGAAGACGCGCCCTTGCGTGATCGTGTCGCCGCCCGAACTGCATGATCACTTGCGCACGGCGATCATCGCGCCGATGAGCTCGAATGGCAGGCCAGCGCCGTTTCGCATCCCTGTTTCCTTCAAGCAAAAGGAAGGGCTGATTCTGCTCGATCAGATCCGAACCGTCGACAAGCTGCGCCTCGTGAAAAAAGAAGGCGTTATCGCCGACGAGACACTGGCGAACACGCTTCACACGCTTCAGGAAGTCTTCGCGGTCTGAGCCCAAAAACAAATGTATGGTCAGCCTAGTTTCTGCAACCTCGATCTGTGACCTAAGATAAAAGGGCTTGCGCAAATGTATCCGGGCTCGAAATGGGCGCGGATCAGAGCGCCCGGCCCTCGATGAGAAGCCGCACCCAACTGTCCTTAAAAAGCCCTCAGTCTGCAGGACTGGATTGTTTTTCAGGTTTTCAGTCGGGGCCGTGAGCCGTTTATCTTCATCACGGGTCAGTGGTCGCAAAAGCAGGCGGAAAGCTCTCAGGCGATGGCCGGTTGTGCCCGGTACACGCCACCCTTGGCCAGAATCGCCCAAACGATTCTGGCCATTTTGTTGGCGAGTGCGCAGGCAACGACATTGCTGTGACGACGTAGCAGCAACGCTTGCAGCCAGCGACCCAGCGCATCGGTTCGTCTATCGGCATAACGCATCACCGCGCGCGCGCCTTGCACGAGCAGGCAGCGCAACTGCTTGTTGCCGCGCTTCGAGATGCCCAGCAGGGTCGCTCGGCCGCCAGTCGAATGTTGGCGCGGAACCAGCCCCAAAGACGCCGCGAAGTCTCGGCCACATTTGAACGCGCGTGCGTCGCCGGCCATGGCGAGCAAGCTGCTGGCGGTGATCGGGCCGATTCCAGGAATGGTGAGCAGGCGTTGGCCGGCTTCGTCTTCGCTCGTCTGCCGCTTGATCTGGGTCTCCAACTCGGCGATCTCGCCACCCAACTGTGCGTAACGTTGATGCAGGCGAAGCAACAAGGCCACCAGCACGGGCGGCAGTGCATGCACAGGATCATCGAGTAGGACCGGCAAGCGCGTGATGGCCAGTGCGCCGACAGGCAGATCGATCCCGAATTCGAGCAGGAAAGCGTGGATTTGATTGCTGGTTGCCGTGCGTTCAGCGACAAGCGATTCGCGCACGCGATGCAGCGCAAGCAGAGTCTGTTGCTCGGCGGTCTTGATTGCGACAAAACGCATGGAAGGACGCGAGGCAGCTTCGCAGATCGCTTCAGCATCGGCAAAGTCGGTCTTGTTGCCTTTGACGAATGGCCTGACGAACTGCGGTGCGATCAAGCGAACCTGATGTCCATATGACTGACATTTGCGTGCCAGCCAATGCGCGCCCGCGCAAGCTTCCATTGCCAAGACGGCGACCGGACAGGTCGCCAGGCACCCGTAGAGTTGCTTGCGCGTCATCTTCTTGCGCCAAACCTGCGTGCCGCGTGCGTCCTGCGCATGCAAAAAGAAGCAGTGCTTGCCCAGATCAATGCCGATAAGCGTAGTGTTCGCCATGATGGCCTCCAAAAAAGGAAATGGCCCGATCAGCGTATGCCAATCGGGCCATCTCGGTCAGGCTGACCATCTCATTAAGCCCCGGCAGTCACCCGCCGGGGCTTTCTCAAACTACAGCTTCAACCAACCGGCTTACCGCTTGTCGAGCGGCTTCACTTCACGCGGCGTGTGGCCGATGAACAACTGGCGCGGACGGCCGATCTTTTGCTCGGGATCGGCGATCATCTCGTTCCACTGCGCAATCCAGCCCACCGTACGCGCCATCGCGAAGATGCACGTGAACATCGACGTCGGGATGCCCAGCGCGCGCTGCACGATGCCCGAGTAGAAGTCGACGTTCGGGTACAGCTTGCGCGACACGAAGTATTCGTCTTCCAGCGCGATCTTTTCCAGTTCCATCGCGAGCTTGAACAGCGGGTCGTCGTGCAGGCCCAGTTCGTTCAGCACTTCGTGGCAGGTTTCGCGCATCAGCTTCGCACGCGGATCGTAGTTCTTGTACACGCGGTGACCGAAGCCCATCAGCTTCACGCCCGAGTTCTTGTCCTTCACCTGCTTGATGAACTCAGGAATGTTGTCGACCGAGCCGATCTCTTCCAGCATGTTGAGCGCGGCTTCGTTCGCGCCGCCGTGCGCCGGGCCCCACAGACACGCGATACCCGCAGCGATACACGCGAACGGATTCGCACCCGACGAACCGGCAAGACGCACCGTCGACGTCGACGCGTTCTGCTCATGATCCGCGTGCAGAATCAGGATGCGGTCGAGCGCGCGCACGAGCACGTCGTTGACCTTGTACTCTTCGCACGGGTTCGCAAACATCATGTGCATGAAGTTCGCGCTGTACGACAGCTCGTTGCGCGGATACACGAACGGCTGGCCGATGCTGAACTTGTACGCCATCGCGACGAGCGTCGGCAGCTTCGCAATCATGCGGATTGCCGAGACTTCGCGGTGACGCGGATCGTTGATGTTCAGCGAGTCGTGGTAGAACGCGGACAGCGCGCCGACCGCCGCCACCAGGACGGCCATCGGGTGCGCGTCGCGACGGAAGCCGCGGAAGAAGAAGTGCATCTGCTCGTGCACCATCGTGTGACGCGTGACCGTGTCCACGAATTCCTTGTTCTGCGCAGCCGTGGGCAGTTCGCCCTTCAGCAGCAAGTAGCACGTTTCGAGGAAGTCGGCGTTCACGGCCAACTGCTCGATCGGGTAGCCGCGATACAGCAGCTCGCCCTTGTCGCCGTCGATGTAGGTGATCGCCGAATTGCACGCCGCCGTCGACATGAAGCCCGGGTCGTACGTGAACTTGCCGGTCTGACCGTACAGCTTGCGGATGTCGATCACGTCGGGGCCCATCGTGCCCTTGTAGATCGGCATTTCAACGCTCGGCGAGTTGTCGCTGAACGATAGCGTGGCTTTAACATCTGACGGGGTCATAGCACATCCTCAATCGAAGTATGGATACAGGTTTTCGATAATTTGCACGACGGAAGCTGCGCGGCAGGACTGCACGATCGACCGCTGTCCGCTCTCAACTGCTTGGCGCGCGGACTCACGGCGCATTGTGTGAAACTCCGCGGATCTCTGCCCAAATCACACGGAACGCAGGATCTGAATCACGCGAATCACGTCCGGCGTGGCAAGCTCGCCCTCCGGTTCGGTCCGCGCGAGCAGCAGGTCCATCAGTTCGTTGTCGCTCAGCTCCAGCAGGCGGGTCAAAGCGGCCACGTCGGCGTCACTGAGGTCATGCTCATATCGGCTGAAAAAACGCTCGAAGATCAGATCGTTTTCCAGCAGGCCGCGCCGTGCACGCCACCGGAGGCGCGCACGGCGAAGAGGGTCGGACTGGTGAGCGCTGTCTTGCTTGTCGACCATCGCATTGTCCATTTCAGACAGCCCGGCGCACCATCAATTCCTTGATCTTGCCGATCGCCTTCGTCGGATTGAGCCCCTTCGGGCACACGTCGACGCAGTTCATGATCGTGTGGCAACGGAACAGACGATACGGATCTTCCAGATTGTCGAGGCGTTCGCCCGTCGCCTGATCGCGGCTGTCCGCGATGAAGCGATAGGCTTGCAGCAAGCCCGCCGGTCCGACGAACTTGTCCGGATTCCACCAGAAGCTCGGGCACGACGTCGAGCAGCTCGCGCACAGAATGCACTCGTACAGGCCGTCCAGCTCGTCGCGCTCGACCGGCGACTGCAGACGCTCCTTCTCGGGCGGCGGCGTGTCGTTGATCAGGTACGGCTTGATCGAGTGATACTGGTTGAAGAACTGCGTGAAGTCGCAGATCAGGTCGCGCACGACCGGAAGGCCCGGCAGCGGACGCAGCACGATGCGCTCCGGCAGGTCGTTCAGGTTCGTCAGGCACGCGAGGCCGTTCTTGCCGTTGATGTTCATCGCGTCCGAACCGCACACGCCTTCGCGGCACGAACGGCGGAACGACAAGGTTTCGTCCAGCGCCTTCAGCTTCACCAATGCGTCCAGCAGCATGCGTTCGTGCGAGTCGATTTCGAGCTCGTAACGTTGCATGCGCGGGGCCGCGTCCTTGTCCGGATCGTAGCGGTAGACTTCAAAAATTCGTTTTGCCATTTCGATTCCCTTGCCCTTAGAAGGTGCGCGCCTTCGGCGGCACCGATTCGACCGTCAGCGGCTTCATCTGAACCGGCTTGTAGTCGAGGCGATTGCCTTCGCTGAACCACAGCGTATGGCGCATCCATTTGTCGTCGTCGCGATGCTCGTAGTCGCTGTGCGCGTGCGCGCCACGGCTTTCCTTGCGCGCTTCGGCCGAGACCATCGTCGCGCGGGCGACTTCGATCAGGTTCGCCAGTTCCAGCGCTTCGACCTTCGCGGTGTTGAACACCTTCGATTTGTCCTTCAGATGCACGTGCTTCACGCGCTCGGCCAGTTCCGCGACCTTGTCCACGCCTTCCGACAGCAGCTTGGACGTACGGAACACGCCGGCATGCGCCTGCATCGTCGAGCGGATGTCGTTCGCGATGTTCTGCGTGTATTCGCCCGAGGTCGACTTCTCCAGCACGGCGAGGCGCTCGAGCGCGAAGTCGGCGGCGTCGGCCGGCAGCGGCTTGTGCTCGCGCGCTTCCTTCGCGTACTTGATGATGTGATTGCCGGCCGCGCGGCCGAATACCACCAGGTCCAGCAGCGAGTTCGTGCCGAGGCGGTTCGCGCCGTGCACCGAAACGCACGAGCATTCGCCCACCGCGTAGAACCCGTTCACCGGCTCGTTGTAGCCGTTCGCCGTGCCGACGACCTGACCGTGCATGTTCGTCGGAATCCCGCCCATCTGGTAATGGATGGTCGGAACGACCGGGATCGGCTCTTTGATGCAGTCCACGTTCGCGAACTTCAGCGCGATCTCGCGAATCGACGGCAGACGCTTCATGATGGTCTCGGCGCCGATGTGCGACAGGTCGAGCAGCACGTGATCCTTGTTCGGACCCACGCCGCGCCCTTCCTTGATTTCCTGGTCCATCGAACGCGAAACGAAGTCGCGCGGCGCCAGATCCTTCAGCGTCGGCGCGTAGCGTTCCATGAAGCGGTCGCCGTTCGAGTTACGCAGAATGCCGCCTTCGCCGCGCACGCCTTCGGTGATCAGCACGCCAGCGCCGGCCACGCCGGTCGGGTGGAACTGCCAGAACTCCATGTCCTGCAAAGCGATGCCCGAACGCGCCGCCATGCCGAGGCCGTCGCCCGTGTTGATGAACGCATTCGTCGATGCCGCGAAGATGCGCCCTGCGCCGCCCGTGGCGAACAGCGTGGTCTTGCCTTCGAGGATATAGACTTCGCCCGTTTCCATCTCGAGCGCGGTCACGCCGAGCACGTCGCCGTCGGCGTCGCGGATCAGGTCCAGCGCCATCCATTCGACGAAGAAGTGCGTCTTGGCTGCGACGTTCTGCTGATATAGCGTGTGCAGCAGCGCGTGGCCGGTACGGTCTGCTGCCGCGCAGGCGCGCTGCACCGGCTTCTCGCCGTAGTTCGCCGTGTGGCCGCCGAACGGGCGCTGATAAATGGTGCCGTCCGCATTGCGGTCGAACGGCATGCCCATGTGTTCGAGCTCATAAACGGCGTTCGGCGCTTCACGGCACATGAACTCGATCGCGTCCTGGTCGCCGAGCCAGTCGGAACCCTTGATCGTGTCGTAGAAGTGATAGTGCCAGTTGTCTTCGCTCATGTTGCCGAGCGATGCGCCGATGCCACCTTGCGCCGCGACTGTGTGCGAGCGCGTCGGGAACACCTTCGACAGCACCGCGACCGACAGGCCCGCCCGCGCGAGTTGCAGCGATGCGCGCATGCCCGATCCGCCCGCGCCAACGATGACCACGTCGAAACGGCGACGCGGCAGGGAAGTCTTGATTGCAGCCATATTCTTTAAACTCTCCAGAGAATCTGTGCAGCGTAGCCGGCGCATCCGATGAGCCAGAGCACGGTCAGGACCGTCAGGAACAGGCGAAGGCCGACCGGCTTCACGTAATCCATCCAGATGTCGCGCATGCCGACATACGCGTGATAGAAGAGCGAAAGCAAGGCTACGAAAGTGGCGAGCTTCATCCACTGCATTGCGAAGATCGACGCCCAGCCTTCATAGGAGAAGTTGCGCGCGCCGAAGAACAGCACCAGCAGGACGAGCGTATAGACAGCGGCGACGATGGCGGTTATGCGCTGCGCGAGCCATTCACCCAGGCCGTAGTGCGCGCCGACGACGAGGCGCTTGGGGCCGACTCTGTTTTGCGTACCCATGTTTAGAAGGCTCCGAAAAGTTTCAACGCGACGACGAGCGTCAGCAGCAGCGACACGACGAGCACGGCAAGCGCCGTCTGACGGCCGCCTTCCTTGTTCACGGCGACGTGCGTGTCGAGCACGAGAAAGCGGATGCCTGCGCAGAAGTGATGCAGATACGCCCAGGACAGCACGAGCGCGATGATTTTGACGATGGGGTGAGCGAGGAAGCCTTTGAATGCGTCGAAACTGATTTCCGACGTCAGACTCTGATCGAGCAGATAGAGAAGGAACGGCAGGGCAACGAAGAGCAGCAAGCCGCTGATACGGTGCAGGATGGAGACCTTCCCTGCTAGCGGCAAGCGATATTTCGCAATCTGTCCAAGCCCGATGTTCCGGTACTCGGGCCTTGGTTTTTTTACGGCTTCAGCCATGCTAGACCCCAACTTGTTATTACACTAACCCGCGATTTTAGCGCCTTTTTATTTCACGCTGCAGGGAAAACCCGCCCAAGAGACTATTGCTGCACGCGTGAAAATGGCGAACGTGAATGCTTTGTCGATGCTTCGCGGACCGCCCGGCCGATGCCCGCCGCGTCTGTTCATCCGGTCAACTCAGGTCGTTCTGATAGTAGTAGCCGGTAGTGACATACCAGCCGCGCCGCACTTCCACCGGGCGATCGCCGTACGTGTACGAGATCCGTTCGACCGAAAGAAGCGGAAAACCCGGCTGCACTTGCAGCAATTGCGCGACCGGCTCGTCCGCCGCCACCGCGCGAATCTTCTCCGAGGCCCGGATCATGCGCGTGCCGAACTCCGTTTCGAACATCGCGTACAGCGGCCCTTTGTAATCGGCGAGCCGCTCGGCCGTCAGTCCGCGGAAAACCGCGCCCGGCAGCCAGATTTCGTCGAACACGGTCGTTTCGCCGTCGAACTGCAGCAGGCGCTTGATGAGCACCACAGGATCGGCGGGCTTGAGATCGAGCTGGCGAGCGATTTCGGCGGGCGCACGCAGGCGCCGGCATTCGAGCAGGCGGCTTACGTGGGGATGAACGTCGCCGTCATCGGGCAAAAGGCGCAGGAAGCGGAACTGCACGCGATCTTCGCTATGCGTCGCAACGAACGTGCCCTTGCCTTGACGGCGCACGAGAAGATTGTCGGCGGCGAGTTCGTCGATGGCCTTGCGGACGGTGCCCTGGCTCACCTTATAGCGCGCGGCCAGTTCCACTTCGCTGGGGATGATCTCGCCCGGCTTCCACTCGCCCGATTCGAGGCCCTGCGTAATCAGCGCCTTGATCTGCTGATAAAGCGGGCTGAACGTCGGCGACGGCGCGCCCTCGGCCGACTGTGCGTTGCCGTTGGGTGGGGTGGTGCTCGCCGGGTTTGCCGCGTTGGAATTCATGCCGCGCATTTCAACACAAAGGGCTGCCGCGCGTCCACATTTTCACGCATGATCCTATGTCTTATATAAGACATAAGATACTGTTGACTTTGCCTCCGACCAATCCTACACTCCTTGGCGAGCAAGGGTTCGCGGGTCGCCGCGCAGTCCGTGGAAAGTTCGTTTGGACCGGTTCAATCGGCGCATTTTGCCGGTGAACGGTGCGTTCGGCACATCGCGGGCAGCGCCGCCAACCGCCAGGCACGCCCTTTCGCTTTCGCCTCACGCCGATCGGCCAATCGATTCGCGCGCCGCTGCCTGCCTACCGCCTCGCAACGTCCAGCGCCGTCTCGAATGGGCGCTTGTCCGTCAGACTCTAGCGAATCGCCGTTTCCTCACGTCACACCGCGCAGTCTCTCGCTCGAAGAAGGATTCATGGCATGACAGCCATGCCGTCACGCTTTCATGCGGAGCCACGCGTTGCGCCGCTATCGAAGAGCGCTGCGGCATCGCCGGCATGTCTTCATCAACGCTTCGCGTAACGCGCATAAAATAGCGTTTTTCCCTAGCGTTCCACGCACCGTCAGGAGAGTTTCAATGGCTAAGTCCGCAAAGCGCGTTGCCGTAACCGGCGCCGCAGGTCAAATCGGCTACTCGCTGCTGTTCCGTATCGCCAATGGCGATCTGCTCGGCAAAGACCAGCCCGTGATCCTTCAGTTGCTCGATCTGCCGCAAGCGCAAGCCGCCGTGAAGGGCGTCGTGATGGAACTGGAAGACTGCGCATTCCCGCTGCTCGCGGGCGTGGTCGTCACGGACGATCCCAAGGTCGCGTTCAAGGACGCCGACATCGCGTTGCTGGTCGGTGCGCGTCCGCGTTCGAAGGGCATGGAACGCAAGGACCTGCTGTCGGCGAACGCCGAAATCTTCACGGTTCAGGGCCGCGCGCTGAACGAAGTCGCGAGCCGCGACGTGAAGGTGCTGGTCGTCGGCAACCCGGCGAACACGAACGCCTATATCGCGATGAAGTCGGCGCCGGATCTGCCGAAGCAGAACTTCACCGCCATGCTGCGCCTGGACCACAACCGCGCGCTGTCGCAACTGGCGGCCAAGTCGGGCAAGCCGGTCGCGTCGATCGAAAAGCTCGTCGTGTGGGGCAATCACTCGCCGACGATGTACCCCGACTTCCGCTTCGCGACCGCCGAAGGCGAGAGCCTCACGAAGCTGATCAACGACGACGAATGGAACCGCAACACGTTCATCCCGACCGTCGCCAAGCGCGGCGCGGCGATCATCGAAGCGCGCGGCCTGTCGTCGGCGGCGTCGGCGGCTAACGCGGCCATCGATCACGTGCGTGACTGGGTGCTCGGCACCAACGGCAAGTGGGTCACGATGGGCATCCCGTCGGACGGCTCGTATGGCATTCCGGAAGACATCGTCTACGGCGTGCCGGTCACGTGTGAGAACGGCGAGTACAAGCGCGTCGAAGGGCTGGAAATCGACGCGTTCTCGCGCGAGAAGATGGACGGCACGCTGAACGAACTGCTCGAAGAGCGCGACGGCGTGGCGCATCTGCTGGGCAAGTAAGCAGCACGGCATCATCGGGAGCCTTCGCGGTTCCCGTCAGCGCGAACGCTTCGCGGCGTTCGCGGCTGATTCGATCGCGCTTGAACGAAAGCGAGCAAGCCTTCGAGCGCGTCCGAATCAGAAGCACGAGCAGCATCGAACTCTCTTTCAATCGGAGCCGACGCCGACAATGCCCGCTCTCACACCCGCAGAAGTGCTGTTCGACGGCGAGCCGCAGCCCGCCGTCCTGCCGCCCTGCGACCACTACGCCGGCAGCGAAAAGCTGATTCGGAAGTCGCTCGCGCTGCAGGCCGAACTCGGGCCGGTGTTCGACATCACGCTCGATTGCGAAGACGGCGCGCAAGTCGGCCACGAAGCCGAACATGCGGAGATGGTGGCGTCGTTCGTCGGCGGCGAAGATGACCGCTTCGGGCGCGTCGGCGTTCGCATCCATGACTTTCATCATCGCGCGTGGCGGGACGACGTACGCATCATCCTTCGCCAGGCAAAGAAAGCGCCCGCCTTCGTGATGCTGCCGAAAATCCGCAGCGTGTTCGACGCCGCCGAGATGATCGCGTTCATCGAGGCATCGCGCAGTGAGTTCGGCATCGCGCAATCCATTCCGTGTCATCTGCTGATCGAAACGCACGGCGCGCTGGCGGAAGTCTTCGAGCTGGCCGCGCTGCCCGGCGTCGAATCGCTGAGTTTCGGCCTGATGGACTTCGTGTCGGCGCACAACGGCGCCATTCCCGATACCGCCATGCGCTCGCCCGGCCAGTTCGAGCATCCGCTCGTGCGTCGCGCGAAGCTGGAAATCGCGGCGGCGTGTCACGCGCATGGCAAGGCGCCCTCGCATAACGTGTCGACGGAAGTGCGGGACATGAGCGTCGTCGCGAACGACGCCGCCCGCGCCCGCAATGAGTTCGGCTATACGCGCATGTGGAGCATCCATCCGTCGCAGATCCGGCCCATCGTCGATGCCTTCTCGCCGCGCGCCGACGAGATCGCGCTCGCCGCCGAAATTCTGCTGGCCGCGCAACACGCGCAGTGGGGCCCGACGCGCCACGGCGACACGCTGCACGATCGCGCGAGCTATCGCTATTACTGGTCCGTGTTGCGCCGCGCGCAAGCCACCGGCCACGCGATCCCCGACGAATGCGCCCCGCTGTTCGCAGCGGCATCGACGGGAAGCGCGGCATAAATGCAAAGGTTTCGTTACGCCGCGTACGGGCCGAATACCCGGCGCGCCTTTCAAGCAAAAGAGACGACGCTGCTGCACGAGCGTTCACAGGAGACTTGAAGCAATGAGCGATACCGCAACGACCGACGCGCCCGCAGCAGCGGGTGGTTTCAAACCGAAGAAATCCGTCGCGCTGTCCGGCGTGACGGCGGGCAACACCGCGCTGTGCACGGTCGGCAAGACCGGCAACGACCTGCACTATCGCGGCTACGACATCCTCGATGTCGCGACGACTTCCGAATTCGAGGAAATCGCGTATCTGCTCGTGCACGGCAAGCTGCCGAACATCGCGGAACTGACGGCGTACAAGGCGAAGCTGAAGGCGCTGCGCGGACTGCCTGCGAACGTGAAGGCCGCGCTCGAATGGATTCCCGCGTCCGCGCATCCGATGGACGTGATGCGCACCGGCGTCTCCGTGCTCGGCACCGTGTTGCCCGAAAAGGACGACCACAACGTCCCCGGCGCGAAGGACATCGCCGATCGCCTGATGGCGTCGCTCGGGTCGATGCTGCTTTACTGGTACCACTACTCCCACAACGGCCGGCGCATCGAAGTCGAAACCGACGACGATTCCATCGGCGGTCACTTCCTGCATCTGCTGCATGGCGTGAAGCCGTCCGAATCGTGGGTCAAGGCGATGCACGTCTCGCTCAATCTCTACGCCGAGCACGAGTTCAACGCATCGACGTTCACGGGGCGGGTCATCGCGGGAACGGGTTCGGACATGTACTCCGCGATCACCGGTGCGATCGGCGCGCTGCGCGGCCCGAAGCACGGCGGCGCGAACGAAGTCGCGTTCGAAATCCAGTCGCGCTATCAGACGCCCGATGAAGCCGAAGCCGACATTCGCCGCCGCGTCGAGAACAAGGAAGTGGTGATCGGCTTCGGGCATCCGGTCTATACGATCTCCGATCCGCGCAACAAGGTCATCAAGGAAGTCGCGAAGTCGCTGTCGAGCGAAGCCGGCGACACCAAGCTTTTCGATATCGCGGAACGCCTCGAATCGGTCATGTGGGACGCGAAGAAGATGTTCCCGAACCTCGACTGGTTCAGCGCGGTTTCGTATCACATGATGGGCGTGCCCACCGCGATGTTCACGCCGCTCTTCGTCATTTCGCGCACGTCGGGCTGGAGCGCGCACATCATCGAGCAGCGCATCGACAACAAGATCATCCGCCCGAGCGCGAATTACACGGGGCCGGAGAATTTGAAGTTCGTGCCGATAAATAAGCGAAAATAGCGGGCTTGCGCGATCGGAACCGCGGGTAAAGCGTTCCAATCCGCGCAACAACCGCCAATCAACCCAAATGTTTTTGAAAGGTTTTTAGATGAATAAGCTTCTGATCGCTGCAATCGTCGGCACGCTCGCCACCACCAGCGTGTTCGTGAGCGCCGACGCCTTCGCCGCGACAACCGAGTCGGGCGCGAGCAAGGCCAAGCGCCCCGCCCCGGCGCGCCGCATCATCAAACGCTCCCCCAAGGCGGCGGCGGCTGCAGCAGCCAAGACTGACCCGGTTCCCGAAGGCGCCGTGAAGTGGGCTTGCAAGGACGGTCTTGCTTTCTATCTGAAGGGCGACATGAAGCGTGACGCAATCGTCACGGTCAACTGGGCGAAGAAGGACTACAAGCTGCCGCGTCAGGATACGACGACCGGCGCCGATCGCTTCCACGATTCGGCAACGGGCATGGATCTCGTCGTGATCCCGACCAAGGCGATGCTGTTCTCGGACAAGGACTCCTCGCGACTCGCCGACGAGTGCATGACGTCCGAAATGGCCGCAGGCGCGGCTGCGCCGACGCAGTCCGAAGCGCTGAAGCAGAACCCGCTGCTGCTCAAGCCGGCGGAATAAGCAACGTCAGCACATCAAACAGGGAATCCTCGATGTCCGCACCGATCTCCAATGTCCGCCCTGAGCCGGACAAGGTACTCGTAGACATAGTCGACTATGTTCTCAACTATGGCGTCGACAGCACGCTCGCGCTCGAAACGGCGCGCAACTGTCTGATCGACACGCTCGGTTGCGGACTCGAAGCCCTCTCCTATCCCGCCTGCACCAAGCTGATGGGACCGATCGTGCCCGGCACGATCGTCCCCAATGGCGCGAAGGTGCCGGGCACGCAGTTCCAGCTCGACCCGGTTCAGGCCGCCTTCAACATCGGCGCGATGATCCGCTGGCTCGACTTCAACGACACCTGGCTCGCCGCCGAATGGGGCCATCCGTCGGACAACCTGGGCGGCATTCTGGCGACCGCGGACTGGCTTTCGCGCAACGCCGTCGCAGCCGGCAAACAGCCGCTCACCATGAAAGACGTGCTGATCGCGATGATCAAGGCGCACGAAATTCAAGGCTGCATCGCGCTCGAGAACTCGTTCAACAAGGTCGGTCTCGATCACGTGCTGCTGGTGAAGCTCGCTTCCACAGCGGTGGTCGGACAGATGATCGGCCTCTCGCGCGAAGAGCTCATCAACGCGGTGTCGCTCGCATTCGTCGATGGCCATTCGCTGCGCACGTATCGTCATGCGCCGAACACCGGCTCGCGCAAGTCGTGGGCAGCCGGCGATGCGACCTCGCGCGCCGTGCGTCTCGCGCTCATCGCGAAGACCGGCGAAATGGGCTATCCGTCCGTGCTGACGGCCAAGACCTGGGGCTTCTACGATGTCCTCTTCAAGGGCAACGAGTTCAAGTTTCAGCGTCCGTATGGCTCGTACGTGATGGAGCACGTGCTCTTCAAGATATCGTTTCCGGCCGAGTTCCACTCGCAAACGGCGGTGGAAGCGGCCATGACCCTGCACGGCACGCTGAAAGAAGCCGGCAAGGGCGTCGAGGACATCAAGAAGATCACCATTCGCACGCACGAGGCGGCCATTCGCATCATCGACAAGAAAGGGCCGCTCGATAACCCCGCGGACCGCGATCACTGCATCCAGTACATGATCGCCGTGCCGCTGATCTTCGGCCGCCTGACCGCCGCGGATTACGAAGACGCCGTCGCAAAAGATCCGCGCATCGACACCTTGCGCGCGAAGATGGAATGTGTGGAAGACCCGCAGTTCACGAAGGATTATTTCGATCCGGACAAGCGTTCCATCGCGAACGGGCTGACCATCGAGTTCAACGACGGTTCGGCGCTCGATGAAGTCGTGGTCGAATATCCGATCGGTCACAAGCGCCGCCGCGCGGACGGCATTCCGCTGCTCGTCGAGAAGTTCAAGACGAACCTCGCGCGCCGCTTTCCCACCAGGCAACAAGAAGCGATCCTCGCGGTATCGCTCGATCAGGCAAAGCTGGAAGCAATGCCGGTCAATGAATACGTCGATCTGTACGTGATTTAGTCGATCGACTCGGTCATACAGAAACGTTGCATCGAAGCATTTCCTCGTTTAGCCCTAGGAAAACAACCATGGCCCACAATCTCCACAATACGCTCAAGGAATTCGACAGCGGTTCCGGCAAAGGCAAGTTCTACTCGCTGCCGCAACTCGGCGAAGCACTGAAGGTCGACATCCAGCGCCTGCCGGTTTCGATCCGTCTCGTGCTCGAGTCGGTGCTGCGCAACTACGACGACAAGAAGATCAGCGAGGAGCACATCAAGCAGCTCGCGAACTGGAAGCCGAACGCGGCTCGCGTCGATGAAATTCCGTTCGTCGTCGCGCGCGTGGTGCTGCAGGACTTCACCGGCGTGCCGCTGCTCGCCGACATTGCCGCGATGCGTGGCGTCGCGAAGCGTGCCGGCAAGGACCCGAAGGCGATCGAGCCGCTCGTGCCGGTGGACCTCGTCGTCGATCACTCGGTGCAGATCGACCACTTCCGCGAACCGAACGCGCTCGACCTGAACATGAAGCTGGAATTCCAGCGCAATAACGAGCGCTACCAGTTCATGAAGTGGGGCATGCAGGCATTCGACACGTTCAAGGTCGTGCCGCCGGGCGTCGGCATCGTGCACCAGGTCAACCTCGAGTACCTCGCACGCGGCGTCCACAAGAAGGCCGAAGGCAGCGACACCGTGTACTACCCGGACACGCTCGTCGGCACGGATTCGCACACGACGATGATCAACGGCATCGGCGTGGTGGGCTGGGGCGTGGGCGGCATCGAAGCGGAAGCGGGCATGCTCGGCCAGCCGGTGTACTTCCTCACGCCGGACGTGGTCGGCGTCGAGCTGAAGGGCAAGCTGCGCGAAGGCTGCACGGCAACCGACCTCGTGCTGACCATCACCGAAATGCTGCGCAAGGAAAAGGTCGTCGGCAAGTTCGTCGAGTTCTTCGGTGAAGGCACGGCGTCGATCGCGGTGCCGGACCGCGCGACCATCGGCAACATGGCGCCGGAATACGGCGCGACGATGGGCTTCTTCCCCGTCGACGAAAAGACTATCGACTACTTCAAGGGCACGGGCCGCACCGACGCGGAAATCGCCGCCTTCGAAAACTACTTCAAGGCGCAGAACCTGTGGGGCGTGCCGAACGCAGGCGACATCGACTACACGAAGACGCTCACGCTCGATCTGTCGACCGTTGCGCCGTCGCTCGCTGGCCCGAAGCGTCCGCAAGACCGCATCGAAATCGGCAACGTGAAGAGCACGTTCACCGACCTGTTCTCGAAGCCGGTCGGCGAAAACGGCTTTGCGAAGAAGCCGGAAGACCTGCAAGCGACGTACAAGACGGCTGACGGCATCGACGTGAAAAACGGCGACGTGCTGATCGCGGCCATTACCTCGTGCACGAACACGTCGAACCCGAGCGTGCTGCTCGCGGCCGGCCTGCTCGCGAAGAAGGCCGTCGAAGCCGGTCTCACGGTGGCGCCGCACATCAAGACGTCGCTCGCGCCGGGGTCGCGCATCGTCACCGAGTACCTGACGAAGACCGACCTGCTGCAGTATCTCGACAAGCTCGGTTTCACGCTGGCCGCTTACGGCTGCACGACGTGTATCGGCAATGCGGGCGACCTGACGCCGGAACTGAACGACGCGATCGTGAAGAACGATATCGTCGCGGCCGCCGTGCTGTCGGGCAACCGCAACTTCGAAGCGCGCATTCACCCGAACATCCGCTCGAACTTCCTGGCTTCGCCGCCGCTGGTCGTGGCCTATGCCATCGCGGGCAACATCACGCGCGACCTGATGACCGAGCCGGTCGGTCAGGGCAAGGATGGCCGCGACGTCTACCTCGGCGACATCTGGCCGACGAGCGAAGAAGTGCACGCGCTGCTCAAGTTCGCGCTCGACGCCGACGCGTTCCGCAAGAACTACGCGCAGCTCACGACGGAAGGCGACCTGTGGAGCAAGATCGCGGGCGAAACGGGTCAGGTCTACGACTGGCCGAAGTCGACGTACATTGCTGAGCCGCCGTTCTTCGGCGACGACTTCTCGATGAAGCCGGCCGATTCGATCCCTGCGGTGAAGGGCGCACGCGCGCTCGGCATCTTCGGCGATTCCGTGACGACCGACCACATCAGCCCGGCGGGCTCGATCAAGGAAACGTCGCCGGCGGGCGTGTGGCTGAAGGCGAACGGCGTGCAGAAGGCCGACTTCAACAGCTACGGCTCGCGTCGCGGCAATCACGACGTGATGATGCGCGGCACGTTCGCGAACGTCCGCATCAAGAACCTGATGATTCCGGCGAAGGCGGACGGCACGCGCGTCGAAGGCGGCCTGACGATCCATCAGCCGAGCGGCGAACAACTGTCGATCTATGACGCCGCGATGAAGTACATCGCCGACGAAACGCCGACCGTCATCTTCGCGGGCGAAGAGTACGGCACGGGTTCGTCGCGCGACTGGGCCGCGAAGGGCACGCAGTTGCTCGGCGTGAAGGCCGTGGTCGCGCGCAGCTTCGAGCGTATCCATCGCTCGAACCTGGTCGGCATGGGCGTGCTGCCGCTGCAGTTCAAGGGCGCGGACAGCATCCAGTCGCTGAACATCACCGGCGATGAAACCTACGATATCGAAGGCCTCGGCGATAACTTCAAGCCGCAGCAGGAAGTGACGCTCGTGATCCATCGCAAGGATGGCAAGAACGATCGCGTGCAAGTGCTGCTGCGTATCGATACGCCGATCGAAGTCGACTACTACAAGCACGGCGGGATTCTGCCGTTCGTGCTGCGTTCGCTGCTCGCGGCTTAAGCTCGCGCGTGATTTTGCAGGTGACCGCGCTCGAAGGAGCGCGGGAACATTGGACCCGGCCTTGGCCGGGTTTTTTTTGCCTGCGCGCTACACGTTCGACACAGCCGTGCCGCTTTGCCCCGCGCGCCGCGCCAGCCACGCGTGAATGAGCGACGCCAGACTTCGCGCTGACGCCGACTCCGACGCCAGCGAAAACCGGCTGCCCTCGCATGCGCCGCTGACCCAGATGGTCGAATACGGCTTCAGTTCGATCGCGTCGCCGGCGTTCAGCCAGTGATCGTCCGCCTCGCCTTCCACCGTCATCCAGATTTGCCCGCGCAGCACGCGCAGCGTTTGCGGGCGGTGGCTGCTCCACCGCGTCGGCGCGTCGCGCCGGTCGAGTTCGAATGTCCGGATTTCACGCATGATGCCGCTCCCAGTTGACTCATCGGATGGCCGCGCCGCGAAAGTGGTCGCCGGGCCGTTGAACACATTATTGGGCCGGTTCCGAACATCTTGAATGAACACTTGCGTACAGTTGCATCGGAACTGTTCAGTCAGACAGGGTGAACAGTTCACGCTGTTAGGCCAGCGCGCGGACACCGCATTAGCCGGTTGGACAGCTTGACACGGCTTTACGGCTGCGTTCGAATCACTTCTGACACTCGTGCAAACAGCGCGTGCAACTGTTCACCCGACTCTACCGAACACTTCAAACGATGAACGCACTTCCGCTCAGAATCGACGGCGCGACCGGCGTTCCGCTCACCGAGCAGATCGTCAGCCAGATCGAAGCGATGATCCGCTCGCGGCGCGTGCTCGCCGGCGCGAAGCTGCCGTCGATCCGTCAGCTTGCCGCCGAACAGCGCATCAGCCGCTTCCCGGTGATCGAGGCTTACGACCGCCTCGCGTCGCGCGGGCTCATCCAGCCAAAGCACGGCTCGGGTTTTTACGTGGCGAATCGAATCGACGACCGCGAGGGCGAGTCGGGCAATTGCGATCCGCGTCTTGCGGAAGAAGAATCGAATCAGGTGCTTCAGCAGTTCAACTACCCCGGCGAGACGCTCAAGCTCTCGAGCGGTTTCATCCCGGAGGCGTGGCGCGATCTCGATGGCCTCACGCAGGCCATTCGCCAGGCGTCGCGCAGCGATGTATCGAGTGTGATCGACTACGCGATTCCGCACGGCGACGCCAGCCTGCGCCAGCAAGTGACGCTGCGGCTCAACGCGCTCGGTATCGCCGCCGATCTGCCGAACGTGATGATCACGAACGGCGCGAGTCAGGCGCTCGACCTGATAGTGCGAACGATGCTGAAACCGGGCGATACGGTGTTCGTCGAAGATCCCGGCTACTACAACCTCTTCGGCCTGCTGAAGCTGCAAGTCGTGCGTCTCGTCGGCGTGCCGCGGCTCGCGAACGGGCCGGACGTCGACGCAGCCGAAGCCCTGCTCAAGCAACACAAGCCGAAGCTCTTCTTCGTTAACACGGTCTTCCAGAATCCGACCGCGACGAACATTGCGCCGCAGGTCGCGTTCAAGCTGCTGCAACTCGCGACGCTGCATGGCTTCTCTATCGTCGAGGACGATATCTACGCCGATTTCCAGGCCGTGCCGACGCAACGGCTCGCGTCGCTCGATCAGCTGGACCGTGTGATCTACGTGGGCGGCTTGTCGAAGACGCTGTCGTCGTCGCTGCGGATTGGCTATCTGGCGGCGAACCGGCAACTCGTGAAGGGTCTCGTCGATGTGAAAGTGCTGACGAGCCTCGGCGGCACGCGATTCGCGGAAAGCGTCGCGGCGAGCCTGCTCGAACGCGGCACGTATCGCAAGTATCTGGAGCGGCTGCGCAAGCGCGTGCGCGATTCGCTGTCGAGCGCGGTGCAGCAGCTCGAAGGCTATGGATGGACAGTGTTCGATGAACCGAGCGGCGGCAGCTTCGTCTGGGCAAGCGTGCCGGGCATCGGCGATTCAGCGGTGCTCGTCGATGAAGCCGCGAAGTTCGGCGTCACGCTCGCGCCGGGGAGTTACTATCGGCCGAACGGGGAAGCGTGTCCGTGGGTGCGGATCAACTCGGCGTATGCGGGAGACCGGCGCGCGTCGCGCTTCTTCGAGCATATGACTCAGAAGCGCGACGCGGCCTGAAACAAGCGCCGCTGCGATTACATCGGCGGGGCGACGCCATCCTTCTCGACGACGATCCGCTGCGCAGCATAGGCGCCGCCGCTTTCCGGGCTCGCCACCACGAACACCTTCTTGCCCGGCTTCAGATCGTCATGCGTCGCCGGCGCGAAAGTCACGACCGGCACGTTCTCCGGCACCGTCACCGCGTTCGATCCGCCCTTGTACGACAGCTTCAGGTCACGCCCGCTCGTGCCCTGCACGACCTGATCGACGTTCGCGTTGGTCATCGAGCTTTGCGGGCCGAGATCCCACGCATAGTGGCCTTCGCCCGTGCCGCGTGCGGCTTCCGGGAACACGAGCACTTCGGTTGCGGTGAGCTTGCCATCGGTGCCGGTGGTGGCTGCGGTGCCCACGAACTGGCCCGGCTTGATGTCGGCCAGTTTGATGTTCTTCAGCGCCGACACGGGCGTATCCGCTTTCACCGCGATCTTCACCGTATCGCCGCTGCGGCGATGCACGGTCAAGGTATCGCCCGACAACGCGACGATATCGCCGCGAATGCGCGCGGGCTTGCCTGCGGGCGCCTGAGCGAAGGCGGCGGTCGCGAATGCGAGAGCCGCGATGCTGAGGCCGAGTTTCGTGCGAATCGACATTGAATCTCCTTCAGTGAGTGGACAACGTAAGCGATAGAAAAAGCATCATCAGGAACCGCCGAACCAGTTGTAGCCCTGGTTCTCCCAATAGCCGCCGGGGTAATCGTTGGTGACGGTGATCGCGACGATATGCTTCGGGTTCTTGTAGCCGAGCTTGGTCGGCATGCGCAGCTTCATCGGGAAGCCGTATTTCGGCGGCAAGATCTGGCCGTCGTAAGTCAGCGTGAGCAGCGTTTGCGCGTGCAGCGCCGTCGGCATGTCGATGCTCGTCGAGTAGTTATCGGCGCAATGGAACGCGACATACTTCGCGCTCGTATCCGCCCCCGCTCGCGCCAGAACATGCGCGAAACGCACGCCGCCCCACTTGCCGATGGCGCTCCATCCTTCGATGCAAATGTGCCGCGTCACCTGGCTTTCCTGCGGCATCGCGTGCAGTTCATCGAGCGTCCACACGCGCTTGCCCGTGACGCGCCCGCCTACTTCGAGCTTGTAGGCCGATGCATCGACTTCCGGCACTTCGTCGATGTCATAGAACGCGTTGAAAGGAAACGGGCGCGTGATCATCGACTCGGGATACGTCGGTGCGAGCTTGTTCGGATCGAAGAGCAGCGCCTGCGCGTCGTCATTGAACGACGATATCTTGCGCAGCATCGCGTTGACGGACTTGTCGTCGGTGAGATTGCAACCCGACAGCATCACGAGGCCGCCGAGCGAAAGAATGCGCTTGCCGAAGAGACGCCGGGCGGGCGCTTTCAACTCTTTCGCGGCATCCTTGATGATGGACTCTGCATCGAGCTTGGTGTTTCGGATCGACATGGCGTCAACGTCCTCTGATCATCAGCACGAGCGAACGCGGCACGAGTGCGACCATCACCACATGCAGCACGACGAACGCCACCAGAAAACTCATGCCGAAGAAATGCACGACGCGGGCATTGTCATAGCCGCCCATCAGCGTGCGAAGAAAGGGGAACTGCACGGACTTCCACACGACGAGGCCCGACAGAATGATGACCACGATATCCACGATCACCGCGAGATAAGCCAGCTTCTGCACGGCGTTGTAGTGCGTGAGATCGTCGTGGCCGAGCTTGCCGCGCACTGCGGCGAGCGCATCGTTCACCACGCTCCTGATGCTCAATGGAAACATGCGCCGGCGAAAGCGCCCGGTGACGACGTTCATCACCGCATACACGATGAAGTTCGCCACCAGCAGCCACATTGCCGCGAAGTGCCATTGCAGCGCGCCGCCGAGCCAGCCGCCGAGCGTGATCGACGATGGAAACGTGAACGGTTTGAAAATGGGCGATGCGTTATAGATCTGCCATCCGCTCGTCACCATCACGACGATGGCGAGCGCATTGAGCCAGTGCGTGATACGCAGCCATAGCGGCTGTAGCGTTCCTTGCTGCACGTCGAACCTCGCGTCGGGTTGATGGGACTTGAAACGAGAGCATGAAGCGGATGCTAACGGCGCGGCGCTGATGGATCGATGACGACTCGATGACTTTTTTGTCATACTCGGCCGGCCTTGCGCGCGCGCTGGCAGAATGACGTCAACGTAGCAACGACAGCGAAGCGCGCGCATGACCATCCTCGTGATCGAAGACGACCGCAAGACCGGCGACTACCTGAAAAAAGGGCTCATCGAGTCCGGATATCAGGTCGATCTCGTGCGCAACGGCACGGATGGCCTGCATCAGGCGCTCGCCAATCCCTACGAGTTGATCGTGCTCGACGTGATGCTGCCGGGCATCGACGGATGGCAGATCATGTCCGCATTGCGCGCGAAGCGTGACCTGCCTGTCATTTTTCTCACGGCACGCGATCAGGTGAGCGACCGCATTCACGGCCTCGAACTCGGCGCAGACGACTATCTCGTCAAGCCGTTCTCGTTCACTGAACTCGTCTTGCGCATTCGCACGCTGTTGCGCCGTGGCGTGATGCGCGAATCGGATACGTTTCAGGTCGCCGACCTTCACGTCGATGTTCTGCGCCGCAAGGTCACGCGCAAGGGCATCGACATCGTGCTGACGAACAAGGAGTTCGCGCTGCTGCATCTCTTCTGCAAGCATCAGGGCGAAGCGCTCTCGCGCACGCTGATCGCATCCGAAGTGTGGGACATGAACTTCGACAGCGATACGAACGTCGTCGATGTCGCGATCAAGCGTCTGCGCGCGAAGATCGACAATCCGTTCGGCCTGAAGCTGATCCATACCGTGCGCAGCATCGGCTATTCGTTCGGAGAGGACTCTTGAAGCGGCCGTCGCGATCGCTTGCGGTTCGCATCGCGCTGTCGTTTGCGGCGATCGTATGCGCGGTCGTTGGCATGGTCGGCGCGTCGCTTTATCACGCGACCAACTCCGCACTGTCGACGCGCGCCGATTATCAGGTGATCGCCCGCGTCGAACATTTCCGCTCGCTGCTGCACGACCTTTACACGATCAACGAACTCGAAGCACGGCCCCGGCTCTTCGAAACGATGCTCGGCGACCGGCAAGACGTGATTCTCTTTCGACGCGCGGGAACGGCGCCTTTCATCAACGTCAATCCAGAGCACATGCCGTTGCCGCCGCTGTCGATCGTGCCGGTCGATCGCGCCATCGGTCTCGACGATCTCTACGAAGGCACGCGCGCCGATGGCGTGCGCATGCGCTGGGTCGGCGCACAGGCGCGCATCGGCGATAGCGGCGAAGTGGTCGACATCATCGCGGCGCACGTGATGACGCAGGAAGCACACGTGTTGTCGGCCTATCTGAAGCGCGTATGGTTCACGGTGATCGGGGCGGTGGCGGTGACGATGCTGCTCGCGTACTGGGTCACGAGCCGCGGACTCATGCCGCTGAAGCTGATGGCCGACAAGGCCGCGGAGATCACGCCGAACCGCATGTCGGCACGGCTCGACGTCGCGCATGCGCCGGCGGAACTGCAGAGCCTCGCGGCGTCGTTCAATGCGATGCTCGACCGGCTCGAACATGGCTACGAACGCCTGCTGCAATTCTCGGCGGACCTAGCGCACGAGTTGCGCACGCCGATTGGCGTACTGATCGGCGAAACGCAGGTGATGCTCGCGCACGAACGCAGCGTGGCCGAATATCGCGGCGTGCTGGAATCGAATCTCGAAGAGCTGGAGCGGCTCTCGCGCATCGCGCAGAACATTCTGTTTCTCGCGCAAGCGGATCATTCGCAACAGCCGATGGAGCGCGAGCGAATCGACATTCGCGAGGAACTCGAAACCATCGCGGCGTATTTCGAAGGCATCGCGGAGGAACGCCGCATCACGTTCGCCATCGACGCGAGCGGCGGGATGCACGCCAACGCGATCATGTGCCGGCGCGCAATCGGCAACGTCGTCGTGAATGCGGTGCGTTATGCGGCGGCAGGCACCGTCGTGCGCCTGTCCGGTCATGCCGATGCGGACGGCGCGTGCATCGTCGTGGGCAATCGCGGCGCGGTCATCGCGCCGCAGGAACTCGCGCGGCTCTTCGACCGCTTCTATCGCGGCGATGCGGCCCGCAGCGAGTTCACGGAATCGAGCGGGCTCGGGCTGTCGATCGTGCAGGCGATCATGCGGATGCACGGCGGCAGCGCGTCGGCCGCGTGCTCGCCGGATGGGTGGATCGAATTCACGCTGCGGTTTCCAGCGAGCGCCTGAAAACGCTACGCCCCGGCGACGCTCAACGCCTGCCGCTGCGCCAGCAAGCCATGAATCTGCGCGACGACCGCCGCGCCTTCGCCCACTGCCGCCGCGACGCGCTTCGTCGAAGTCGAACGCACATCGCCGATCGCGAAGACGCCCGGCACGCTCGTTTCTAGCCCCATGACGCCTTGCGTCCGTCCGTCGTGCGCTTCGGGACCGGTCAGCACGAAGCCCTTGCCATCGACGCTTACGCTGCAGTCGCGCAGCCAGTCGGTGTTCGGGTTCGCGCCGGTGAAGAGAAACAGGTGCCGCGATTCGAGCGTGAGCGGACCATCGGGCGTCTTGCACTGGACGGCGGTGAGCGCGCGGTCATCGCCCATCAGTGAGACGATTTCCGTATGCGTGCGCACCGTCACGTTCGGCAGCGAGCCGATGCGCTCCACCAGATAATGCGACATGCTCGCCGCGAGCCCGGAACCGCGAATCAGCACATGGACGTGCTTCGCGTGCGAGGCGAGATACACGGCCGCCTGCCCCGCCGAATTGCCGCCGCCGACGAGCACGACCTCCGCGTTCTTGCAAAGCTTCGCCTCGACGGGCGACGCCCAGTAGTACGTGCCATGCCCTTCATAACGCTCGAGCCCGTCGATGGCCGGCCGCCGATACGCCGCCCCAGACGCGATCACGACCGTCTGCGTCGTCACGCGCGCGCCGTTCTCCAGTTCGATCTGAATCGGCGACGAACCGCAGTGCAGCGCCTTGATGCGCGTCGGAATGGCGATGTGCGCGCCGAATTTCTGGGCCTGCACGAACGCCCGGCCCGCGAGCGCCTGGCCGGAGATGCCGGTCGGAAAGCCGAGATAATTTTCGATGCGCGCACTCGCGCCCGCCTGCCCGCCCGGCGCGCGGCAATCGAACACCGCCACCGACAGCCCTTCGGACGCCGCATAAACGGCCGTCGCCAGACCGGCCGGACCGGCCCCGACGATAGCGACATCGTAGACATGGGCCGGATCGAATTCGGGCAGCCAGCCCAGTTGCGTCGCGAGCTGATTCTCGTCGGGTGCGCGCAGCACCGTGCCATCCGGACAGATGACGAGCGGAAAATCCGCCGTCGACGCCGAGATGCGTTCGAGCAGCGCGATCGCATCCGGGTCCGAGCAGGCGTCGATGACCGTATGCGGATAACCATTACGGCGCAAAAAGCCTTGCAGCGACACGAGCCGGCCATCGTCGGACTGGCCGAGCAGCACCGGGCCGCTGCCCTTCTCGATCAGGCCGACGCGCCGCAGAATCAGCGCGCGCATGATGCGCTCGCCGAGTTCCGCTTCCGCGACGAGCAGCGCGCGCAGCCGCTCTGGCGGCACGACGATGCCTTCGACATCGTCCACCGCGATGCCATCGACGAGACAGGGCTTGCCGGAAAGCTGCGCCACTTCCGCGAGGAAATGTCCCGCGCCATGTTCGACGATCAGGTGATTGCCGCCGAGCGCATCACGCCGCGTGACGCGCACGAGCCCGCTCAGGATGATGACCATGCCGCGCCCGACTTCGCCCATGCGGAACATCCACTCGCCCGCACGCCAGCGCGCCGCCGTGCCGAAGCGGCTCATGCGCTCGATCTCGGCATCGGTGAGGCGCGGAAACATCTGATGCGAGCGCGTTTGCAGCGGCGAGAACGGCGCGTTGTCGTCGGCGGGTGCGGATGCACTGACGCCCGTGGCCACGACGTTCGGATCGTCGGGCGGCGGCATCCCCGGACTCCAGGCGATGACGTTCGGCATCTCCAGTGCGTGCCCGTTACTCGGGGTCGTACTCATGCGCGATCTCCGTGTGGTAACCCTGGTTCATGCAAGGACGCAGTTGCCTGGGACGTCTGCGCGGCCTGTACCGCCTGTACCTGCTGCACGATGGGCAACGTGCAGGCGGAGGCCATCTGCTCCGCTTCCTCGGGGCTCGTCGCCGCGAGTTCGCCGAACTCGGTCAGATTGGCGACTTCGAAACCGGCGAGCCGCCATGCGTCGAGACCGCCCGTCAGCGGCAGCACGTCGCGAAAGCCCGCGTTGCGCATGGTCTTCGCCATCCACGCCGCCGACACTTCGTTCGGACAGGAGCAATAGATGACGACCTTGCGCGACTTGTCATAGCTTTCGATGATTTTCTGCAGTTCGCGCTCGTCCGCGAAGAGCGAGCCCGGAATCGCAAACGGATCGAGCATGCGCTTTTCCGGCGAGCGGATGTCGAAGATCACGGGCAGCGGTTCGGCGTGCATCAGCGCGTAAAGATCGTCGACGGTGATGCGCGCTTTTTCCAGCGTCGCCATCAGCGCACGGCGACGCCACCAGCGATACGTCACGTAGATCGCCAGCAAGACCGCGACGACCATGCCCGCTTGCCGGCCGAGCCGCGAGATCATCGCGAAGACCATTTCCAGCTCGGCTGCGAACAGCACGCCGACGCTCAGGCCGACCGCTCCCCACAGCGCGATGCCTGCGCCATCGTGCGCGATGAAGCTGCGCAGGCGCACGCCCATCGCGCCGGCGAGCGGCACCGAGACGAGCGACAGGCCGGGAATGAACTTGGCGACGAGCAGAATGCGCACGCCCCATCGCCCGAAGAAGCGTTCGGTCTTTTTCACGCAGGTATCGCGCGAAAGGGACAGCTTGCAAATGGTTTTGAGCGTGCGGTCGCCGTATTTGCGTCCGCCCTGGAACCAGACGAAGTCGCCGAGCACGCCTCCGGCCACCGCGACGGCCAGTACACCGAGCAAGGGCGTCCAGAAAGCGGCGCCGTTCACGGCCATCAACGCGATCGACGCGCCGACGATGATCATCGTCGGCATGGCGGGCACGGGCAGCCCGAGGGCCGAGCCCATCACGTTGATGAAAACGATGATCGGGCCGAACCGATCGACTAGCTGATGCAGCAACATGGGATTCTCCCGCTTGGCGCTACGGCAAGTGACGGGACGAAGCGGTTTCGCGCGCGAGGGCGGCGAAAGGCGCAAACCGGAAGAATGGGGAGAAACGGGCGAGCGACGCCCGTGATCCATGGCGGCGCATGGAGCGCCGGGCCGGCCTTCGTCACATTTAAGGGATGAGTTTAGCGCGGAAATGCGGAAGAAAGCGTGACGGCGTGCAGGGAGCGCGCGTCACGCTGGTTGTTGCGAACGGGCGCTGCTCACGCGTCCCGTTGCTCCTCGATATACCCCCGAACCACCTCCACGAACGACCCGTCGCCGCCAAGCCCAAGCGCCTCCGCCCGCGACGTATCCCACGCGCCGGGCCAGCTTCCGACGATCTTCTCGATGCGCTCGTCGCGTTGCCAGTCGATGCGCGCGACCGCTTCATCGCCCGCCACTTCGCGCAAGGCCGCGACCATTTCGTCGACGCTCACCGACAGGCCCGGCAGGTTGACGACCGGACGTTCTCCGAGCGCCGCACGATCCAGCTCGCAGCCGGCGATGAGCGCCTCGATCGCGCTTCGCGGCGACAGCAGCCACAAGCGCGTGCCGCCATCGACCGGACAGACCGAGCGCTCGCCGTTCAGCGGCTCGCGAATGATCCCGCTCGCGAACGACGACGCCGCCGCGTTCGGCTTGCCCGGCCGCACGCTGATGGTCGGAAGCCGCAGCACGCGGCCATCGACGAAACCGCGCCGCGCATAGTCGCACAGCAGCAATTCGGCGATCGCCTTCTGCGTCCCGTACGAGGATTGCGGATTGAGCGCGGTATCGTCCCGAACGATGGCGGGCAGCGTGCCGCCATATACCGCGACCGAACTCGTGAACACGACGCGCGGCACATGTCCCGCCGCGCGGCACACTTCGAGCAGCGCGCGCGATGCGTCGAGATTGATCTTGATCCCGAGGTCGAAGTCGGCTTCCGCCTGACCCGAGACGATCGCCGCGAGATGGAAGATGGCTTCCGTGCTCGCGTCGACGTGACGTTCCAGCACCGCGCGATCCGAGATGTCGCCGGTTTCGGCGCGCACGCGGGAATCGGCGAGAAGGCGCGCATCGGCGGGACGCGCGACGTCGAGCAGAACCAGTTCGCTAATCGGCTTGCCATTGAGTTCGCCGCGATCGAGCAGGCGTCTGGCGAGCCGCTGACCCAAGAAACCGGCGCCGCCAGTAATGAGAATCTTCATTCGCGTCGCTCCTGTGTCAGAGATAGGACTTGAGCCAGCCGAGGCCGTCGGACGTGCCCGCCTTCGGACGATATTCGCAACCGATCCATCCGTCATAGCCGAGCGAATCGATCAGATCGAACAAATAGGGATAGTTGATTTCGCCGATGTCCGGCTCGTTACGGTCCGGCACGCCCGCGATCTGAATATGACCGATGCCGGCGTTGGGCCGCTTCATGTCGCGCTTGAGCTTCACGGCGATGTCGCCTTCGACGATCTGGCAGTGATAGATATCGAATTGCACTTGCAGGTTCGGCGCACCGATTTCATCGCAGATGGATTGCGCTTCGTCCTGACGATTGAGAAAGAAGCCGGGAATGTCGCGTGTATTGATCGGCTCGATTACGATCCCGATGCCCGCGCCTTGCGCCGCCTTCGCCGCATAGTCGAGATTCTTCATATACACCGCGCGATGTTTCTCGCGCGGCTGCTCCGGCGTAATCAGCCCCGCCATCACGTGCAGCTTCTGGTTGCCGAGCGCGGCGGTGTATTCGAGCGCCTTGTCGACGCTCGCCCTGAACTCGTCCTCGCGTCCCGGCAGCGAAGCAATGCCGCGTTCCCCCGCCGACCAGTCGCCCGGCGGCGCGTTGAAAAGCGCCTGCGTGAGGCCGTTGTCGGTGAGGCGCGTCTTGATGTCGGCGGCGGGAAAGTCGTACGGAAACAGGAATTCGACCGCCTTGAAGCCGTCTTTCGCGGCGGCGGCGAAGCGGTCGAGGAACGCGTGTTCCGTGTACATCATCGTGAGATTGGCGGCGAAGCGGGGCATCGGGTGTCTCCTTGAATGGGTGGTCGCGGCAAGCCGGGCGGCGCGGTCACTTCGCGCTTTTCGGAACGTCGATGCCCGGAAAGATCTTGATGACCGCAATATCATCCTCGCCGCCGTGGCCCGCCGTCGACGCCATCATGAACATCTGATGCGCCGCCGCCGAAAGCGGCAGCGGAAACTTCGACGTGCGCGCGGTATCGAGCACGAGGCCCAGGTCTTTCACGAAGATATCGACCGCGGAAAGCGGCGTGTAGTCGCCCGACAGAACGTGCGGCACGCGGTTCTCGAACATCCACGAGTTGCCCGCGCTATGGGTGATGACGTCGTAAAGCGCGTCCGGCTCGACGCCCTCGCGCAAGCCGAGCGCCATCGCCTCGGCCGCCGCCGCGATATGCACGCCCGCGAGCAGTTGATTGATGATCTTCACCTTCGATCCCGCGCCGTGTGCGTCGCCCAGCCGATAAACCTTCCCGGCGATCGCGTCGAGCACGTCTTCGCAGGCGGCGTAGGCATCGGCGGGGCCGGAGGTCATCATCGTCATTTCGCCGGATGCCGCTTTCGCCGCGCCGCCGGAAACGGGCGCGTCGATCATCAGCAGACCCAAGGCTTCGATGCGCTTGCCGAGTTCCACCGCGAAGTCCGGCGCAACCGTCGCGCAGGCGAGCACGACGCCACCCGGCTTCATCGCGGGCGCCGCGCCGTTATCGCCGAACAGCACGGTTTCCGTCTGCGCCGCATTGACGACGAGCGTCACGACGACATCGCACTTGCCGCCCAGCTCCGCCGGCGACGCGCACGCGATGCCGCCTTCCGCAGCGAAGGCGTCGAGCACCTCGCGGCGCACATCGCATACATGCACGGCAAAGCCCGCGCGCAGCAGCGAGCGCGCGACGCCCAGCCCCATTGCGCCCAAGCCGATGACTCCCACGTTTCTGGACATGGCGATTCTCTTCGAGTGAAGGTTAGCGGATGCCGGCTTCCGCGAGACGGCGCGCGGCGTTGTAAAGATGCGTCTGGGCGGCGTGACGCGCAAGTGCCGCATCGCCGGCGCGGATGGCGGCGGCGATCTCGGCATGCTCTTCGCGCACTTGCCGCGAGAAGTCCTCGCGCAGCGCCTCGTTGCGGCGCGTGACGAGCGTGCCCGCTTCCAGATATTGATTCAGGAAGGCGAGCGTCTTGAGGAAATACGGATTGCCAGTGGCGTTCGCGATCTCACGATGAAACGCCACGTCTTCGGCGACGCCATCGCGGCCTTCGCGCACCGCTTCGTCGATGCGGGCGAGCGCGGCGTCGATGGCGGCGAGTTGCGCATCGGTGCGGCGCAGCGCGGCCTCGGCGGCGACTTCGGCTTCGATCGCGCGGCGCAGCGCGAGAATCTGCACGACCGCGCCCGGCTCGACGGCCTGCGCATAATCGATGCGCAGCGGCCGAATGCCCGCGCGCTCGACGATGAACACGCCGCTGCCCTGGCGCGGCTCGACCATGCCCTCGTTCTTGAGACGCGAGACGGCCTCGCGGATCACCGTACGGCTCACGCCGAACTCCTGGGCGAGCACGGCTTCGCTCGGCAGCTTGCCTGTCGCGGCGAAACTGCCCTTCTCGATCAGCTTCTGCAACTGCTGCGCGACCGTATCGGAGAGCGCGCGGGGCGAGATTCTCTCGAACATGCGCGGCGTCGTGGCATCGGAAGTCATCGGGTCATCATACAAGTTGACGACGCGCATGTCTCTTCGGCGATAACCCTTAGCCCTAAACCGCGATCATTCGGCAAGCGGCTCGTCGATGAGCGCGAGCGCGTCGCGAATTTCGCCGACATCGCCGGGGCGCACGAGGCGCGCGACTTCCTTGCCGCCGAGCATGAAGATGAGCGTCGGCCAGAGCTTGACGCGGAAGGATCGGCCGAGCGGGCGGCCGCTGCCATCCTCGATCTTGATGTGATGCACGCCGCGATGCGCCTGAAACGCCTGCGCGATCAGCGGCTGCGCGGCGCGGCAGTAGCCGCACCAGTCCGTGCCGAATTCGACGACGGTGGGAGCGGTCAGGGCGTCGACTTCGCTGCGATCCGGCGCGGTCTTCGCGTATTCGGTGGTCATGCTCATGGTGCTGTCCTCATCGCTTTCGTTATCCCGCGAAGCAGCAGAAAACCTGCCAGCCCGCGTGTGCGTTACTGCCCGAATCCCGTCAACCCGATCAGCGCGCCGGCCCCGAGCAGCCATAACGGATGCAGCTTCGTCCGGTAAGCCAGCAGCGCGACGGCGACCGTGATGCCGCCGAGCATCGCCGTCCGGTCGGACGCCTCGGCGATCAGCAACGCGCTCGCCGCGACGAGTCCCACGGTGATCGGCATGAGCCCGAGCTGCACATAACGCCGCCAGGGCCGGTCCTTGAAGCGCTCCCACGCGTGCAGCGCCGCAATCGTGACGAGCGACGACGGCCCGAACTTCGCGATCGACGTGATCAGCACGCCCGGCCAGCCCGCGACGTGCCAGCCGATCAGCGTGACGACCATCATGTTCGGCCCGGGCGCGGCCTGCGCCAGCGCGAAGAGCGCGGAGAAATCGGCTTTGGTCATCCAGTGATGGACCTGCACGACTTGCCGCTGCATTTCGGGAAGGATGGTATTGCCGCCGCCGAACGCAAGCAGCGACAACTGGCTGAAGATGGCGGCCAGCGACAAGAGATCGTCTTTCATCGGCGCACCTTCCACGCGATGAGCACTGAAACGGGCGTGAGCACCAGCATCGACGGGAGCAGCGGCGTGCGGAACAGCGCGATGGCCGCAAACATCGCAAGCGCGACGAGTGCCGCTTCCGGCTTCTTGCGAAGCGGCCACATGAGCTTCACCGACATCGCGATGAGCAGGCCCGCCGCGGCGGCCGCGAGCCCAGCGAACAGATGCGCGACGCGCGGATCATGATGCGTGCGCTGATAGATGACGCCCAGCGCGATCACGACCAGCGACGGCCCGACGAGCAGCCCGAGCAAACCCGCGAGCGCGCCGGGCAGCCCGCGAAACCGCATGCCGATGGCGACCGACAGATTGATGACGTTGCCGCCCGGAAGAAACTGGCAGAGGCCGAGGAGATCGGTGAACGCGTCGGCATCGAGCCATTTGCGGCGCTCGACGATCTCCCGCCGTGCGAGCGGCAGCGCGCCACCGAACGCGGTGAGGCCGAGCGTCAGAAAGCCGATGAAGAGTTCGGCGATGGTGGGCTTGGGCGTGTCGTTCTGATGCATGGCGCGCAAGGAATTGCCAGGAAGCGGGAAGCGTACAGCGTCGGATGCGGCTCCCGCAATTGTTCAGCCTTTCGACGCGCGCTCCTCGCGCTCACGCCGCGCCTCATACGCCTTCAGATGGGCGTAAGCCACCGCCAGCAACGACGTTCCATCGAACGCTGTCTTTCGCCGCGCCAACAGATTGCCGACGATATGGTCCGCTTCGATGGGCGCGTCGTTTTCGATATCGCGCAGCATCGAGGCCGTCATCAGCGAGCCGCGCTCCGAGAAAAACGTCCGCGAGCGCGCGAGCACCGCCTCGCCGGGCGCATGGCCGTTGTCGCCGGCGATACCGCTGCACTCGTCGAAGATTCCGCGCAGCAGCGCTTCCCCGCCCGGCGCGGCCACGATGTCGCCGATGGGCGCGCGCATCAGGCATGTTCCGGCCGCGAGCGTTGCGAGAAACACCCACTTGTCCCACATCGCCTGCAGGATGTTTTCGCTGACGTTCAACTCGTAGCGCGCGCCGCTCAATTGCTGCCCGATCGAATCGATGCGCGCCGACCGGCCGCCCGCGCGCTCGCCGATGGTCATCGACTGCATCGTGTTCAGATGAACGATGGCGCCCTGAGCATCGAGCGTCGCGGCAATCACGCATTGGCCGCCGAGCACTTTGCCGGCGCCGAAGCGCGCGTCGAGCGCATCGAGATGAGCCATGCCGTTCAGGAGCGGCAGAATCGCGGTATCGGGGCCGACGGCGGGCGCGAGCGAATCCATCGCGCCCTGCAGATCGTAAGCCTTGCAACCGAGCAGCACGAGATCGTAAGGCTCGGCGATATCCTGCGTCAGCACGATCGACGGATTGCCGATGCGCACATCGCCCTCGGGGCTTCGCACGTTCAGGCCGCCATCACGCAACTGTTGCGCACGCCGCTCGCGCACGAGAAAAGTCACGTCGCGGCCCGCTTCGAGCAGCCGCGCCCCGAAATATCCGCCGATGGCCCCCGCGCCCACTACCAGAATCCGCATGCCTCGCTCCTTGTCGTTGATCGTTTGATTCGCTCAAGCCTGCCACACGCCATAGCCCGCTTCGCGCAAGCCGATCGCCAGTTCCACTTCCATGTCGCGTGCGCCGTCGTAGGGCATCGGGTTGTACATCTCGTACAGATGCGGCAAGAGCCGCAGCCCGTAATCCCGCACGAAGCGGTTCGACTGGATGCCGGCCTTGTGCTTGTCGAAACGCACGTCCGGGTCGATGCCCGTCATCCCGACATAGACGAACGGCTTGCCGAGCACGTAATCCGGGTTCGCACGACGAAAGCGCGCCTCGTTCCAGACCGCGTCCGACAGTTCGACGACATAAACCGAATAGTGATGCGCTCGTGTGCGCCGCGACACCGCCATGAAGGATGCGATACGGTCAGGGGCGTCCATTCTATGCCGATGCCCGCGTGCGTGCGCGGCCGCCACCGCTGCCGGATGCGTCCCAAAGTGGTAAATTCGGGCGGTCTGCGCTCGCCCAATGGGCAGGTGTCGGTAGCATCCATGACGCCTCGTGAAGCGCGAGCGCCGCATCCATCCACAGTTTTCATCCGAAGCGCCCGCGCCACGAGCCGCAAGCGCTTCGGTCATTCGGAGATCAAGCATGAGCAAACAAGCTATCGGCGTGGTGGGCCTCGCCGTCATGGGCCGCAACCTGGCCTTGAACATCGAGAGCCGCGGGCACGCCGTTTCGGTCTACAACCGCAGCCGCGCCAAAACCGACGAACTGCTTGCCGAACATCCCGACAAGAAGCTCGTGCCGACGTACACGCTAGAAGAGTTCGTGCAATCGCTCGAAACGCCGCGCCGCATCCTGATGATGGTGAAGGCCGGCGCGGGCACCGACGAGACCATCGCGCAACTGCGCCCGCTGCTCGAGAAAGGCGACATTCTCATCGACGGCGGCAACACGCATTTCACCGATACCATCCGCCGCAATCAGGACCTCGCGAAGTCAGGCCTGCATTTCATCGGCACGGGCGTGTCGGGCGGCGAGGAAGGCGCGCTGAAGGGGCCGTCGATCATGCCGGGCGGACAGAAGGAAGCCTATGAACTGGTGGCCCCGATCCTGCACGAGATTGCCGCGAAGGCGCCGGATGGCGAGCCGTGCGTCGCGTACATGGGACCGGACGGCGCAGGCCACTTCGTGAAGATGGTGCACAACGGCATCGAGTACGGCGACATGCAGTTGATCGCCGAGAGCTACGACGTGCTGAAGCGTGTGGCTGGCCTCTCGAACGAAGAACTGGGCAAGGTGTATGTCGAGTGGAATCAGGGCGAGCTGGATAGCTACCTGATCGAGATCACGTCGAAGATCTTCTCGAAGAAGGACGAAGAGACCGGCAAGGATCTCGTCGATGTCATTCTGGATCGCGCCGCGCAAAAAGGCACCGGCAAATGGACCAGCCAGAACGCGCTCGATCTCGGCGCGCCGCTGCCGCTGATTACCGAAGCGGTGTTTGCGCGCGTGCTGTCGTCACTGAAGGATCAGCGCGTGAAGGCGAGCAAGGTGCTGTCGGGTCCGTCGCCCAAGTTCGATGGCGATCGCGAGGCATTCATCGAAGCGGTGCGGCGTGCGTTGTATCTGTCGAAGATCGTCTCATATGCGCAGGGCTTTGCGCAGTTGCGCGCGGCATCGGACGAGTACAACTGGAACCTGCAGTATGGCGAGATCGCGAAGATCTTCCGGGCGGGCTGCATCATTCGTGCGCGCTTCCTGCAGAAGATCACCGATGCTTATGCGGCTGACAAGAACCTCGCGAATCTGCTGCTTGATCCGTATTTCAGCGATATCGCGGCGAAGTATCAGGACGCATTGCGCGATGTCGTCGTTGCGGCGGTGAAGGCGGGCATTCCGGTGCCGGCGTTCTCGTCTGCTATTGCTTACTTCGATGCGTATCGATCGGAACGGCTGCCGGCGAATTTGGTGCAGGCGCAGCGGGACTTCTTCGGCGCGCATACGTTCGAGCGGACGGATAAGGAAGGGTCGTTTCACGCGAACTGGGCGTGATGATCTGAGCGGTTGATCGCACGGGGCAGCCTCAGGGCTGCCCCGTTTTCAATCGATGCTGACCCACCCCCCATCCATCCCGCTGCTCCGCAACACCCCCTCCACGAACCTCAACCCAGCGACCCCATCCTCCACCGTGGTCAGCCACTCGTCGCCCTGCGTGGTCCCACTCGCGATACAAGCCGCCGCGTCCGTATAAACCTGCGCGAACGCTTCGATATACCCTTCCGGATGCCCCGCCGGCACGCGTGTCGCATGCTGCGCCTCGGCGCCCTGCACCCGCCCGCGCGTCAAGCGACGCGACGTCCCGCCAACCGGCGTGAACCACAATTCATTCGGCGACTGCTGATCGAACGCAAGTCCCGCCTTCGTCCCATACACGCGCAGCCGCAAGCCGTTCTCCTCGCCCGCCGCCACCTGACTCGCCCATAACATTCCGCGCGCACCGTTCGGATACCGAAGCATCGCCTGAACATGATCGTCGACGCGCCGCCCAGGCACGAACGTCGTCACTTCCGCCGATAGCTCCGAAGGCCGCATCCCCGTCACGTATTCCGCAAGCTGATACGCATGCGTGCCGATATCGCCGAGACACCCCGCCGGTCCCGCCATCGACGGGTCCGTGCGCCACGCGGCCTGCCGGTTCGCCTGCGTCTCGACCGGCAACGACAGCCAGTCCTGCGCATACTCCACCTGCACGACGCGGATATCGCCGAGCATGCCCTGCCGCACCATCGCGCGAGCGTGGCGCACGAGCGGATAGCCGGTGTACGTGTACGTCACCGCGAACACGAGCCGCTTCTCGCGCGCCAGCTTCGCGAGCGCCTCGCCTTCATCGAGCGATACCGCGAGCGGCTTGTCGCAGATCACGTGAATGCCCGCTTCGAGAAACGCCGTTGCGATCGGCGCGTGCAGATGATTCGGCGTGACGATCGCCACCGCTTCGATGCCATCGGAGCGCCCCGCTTCGATGCGCGCCATCTCGCGATAATCGTCGTAGCTGCGCGGCAAGCCGATCGCCGCCGCGCTCGACGCCGCGCGCCGCGCATCCGACGACAACGCGCCCGCCACCAGCTCGTAACGATCGTCGAGCCGCGCCGCCATGCGATGCACCGCGCCGATGAACGCGCCTTCGCCGCCACCGACCATCCCCAGCCGCACGCGCTTCATCGCTGCTCTCCGATGCCGAGCACATCGCGCATCGCGTCCCGGCTCGCGCCGCTGCCGGCGAAATCATCGAACGCCCGCTCCGCCACCCGGATGATGTGATCGCGGATGAACACCGCGCCCTCGCGCGCACCGTCTTCCGGATGCTTCAACGCACATTCCCATTCGAGCACGGCCCAGCCTCCGAAGTCGTATTGCGCCATCTTCGAGAAGATCGCCTTGAAGTCGATCTGGCCATCGCCTAGCGAACGAAAACGTCCCGCACGCTCCACCCAGCCCGAATAGCCGCCATACACGCCCTGCCGACCGTTGGGACGAAACTCCGCGTCCTTCACATGAAACGCCTTGATGCGCGCGTGGTAGATGTCGATGAACGCGAGATAGTCGAGCTGCTGCAACACGAAGTGACTCGGATCGTAGAGGATGTTCGCACGCGGATGATCATCGACCGCGGCGAGAAAGCGCTCGAAGGTCACGCCATCGTGCAGGTCTTCGCCGGGATGCAGTTCGTAGCACACGTCGATGCCCGCGCGATCGAACTCATCGAGAATCGGACGCCAGCGCTTCGCGAGTTCATCGAACGCCGCTTCGACGAGACCGGCCGGACGCTGCGGCCATGGATAAACATATGGCCACGCCAGCGCACCCGAGAACGTGACATGCGCGTTCAGGCCGAGCCGCTTCGACGCCGCCGCCGCGTGCTTCAATTGCGATATCGCCCACTCGGTCCGCGCGGAAGGATTGCCCCGCACGTGCGGGGCGGCGAAACCATCGAACAGCGTGTCGTAAGCGGGATGCACCGCGACGAGTTGCCCTTGCAGATGCGTCGACAATTCGGTGATTGCAACGCCTGCATCTTCGACGGTGCGGCGGATATCGTCGCAATACGCATCGCTCGATGCGGCTTGCTCCACATCGATCAGACGCGCATCGCAAGGCAGCTGAATGCCCTCGTAGCCAAGCGATGACGCCCACGACGCCAGATTCTTCAACGAATCGAACGGCGCGGCATCGCCCATGAACTGTGCGAGAAAGATCGCGGGGCCCTTGATGGTCTTCATCTTTCGCCTCGATAAGAATGCCGGTCAACGCGTGACCGGCCTGGCGCTCAGAACGGCGAGTTCGGGTAGTAGAACTGCTTCGCGTTGTCCTTCGTGATGAGCACCGAAGGAATGATGGTCGTCGGCGGCAGCTTGTCGCCCTTGAGGCGCGCTTCCGCAGTGAGCTTGATCGCGTCGTAGATGAACTTCGGCGAGTACGAGACATCGGCCCGCACGCGCTTGTCGCCGTCCATGATGCGCTTCACCGCTTCCTTCGATCCCGCGCCGCCGAACACTTCCTTGATATCGGTGCGCTTCGCCTGATCGATCGCCTTGAGCACGCCAATCATCATGTCGTCGTCGGCCGCCCAGACCGCGTCGATATGCTTGAAGCGAGTGAGATAGTCCTGCATCACCTTGAATGCGTCATCGCGATTCCAGTTCGCATACTTCGCATCGAGAATCTTGATGTCGGGATGCTGCTTCATCACGCCTTCGAAGGCCGCCCAGCGTTCGTTGTCGAGCGTCGTGGGAATGCCGCGCAGCGCGACGATATCGCCCTTGCCGTCGAGCGTTTTCGCGAGATACTCGGCGGGCAGCTTGCCGAACGCGGTGTTGTCGCCGGCTACGTAGGCATCCTGAGCACTGGGATCGGTCAGGCCGCGATCCACGACCGTCACATACACGCCCTTCTTCTTCACTTGCGCCACGGGCTGCGTGAGCGAGGCCGATTCGAACGGGAAGATCACGAGCGCATTGATCTTGTTGACGGTCACGAGATCCTGCAACTGGTTCGCCTGCTCGGGCGCGCCGCCCGCCGTCTTGACGATGATCTTGAGATCCGGATGCGCCTTCTCCAGCTCTTTCTTCGCTTCGTTCGCCCACCAGACGATGCCGCCCGTGAAGCCGTGCGTCGCAGTCGGAATGGCGACGCCCAGCACGACCTTATCGGCGGCGGATGCGGACGGCGCAACGGCAAACGCGCTCGCCGTGAGCGTCAGCGCGGTGAGCGCGCGGAAGAGTTTCTTCATGACGATGTCTCCTGTTCGAATATTAACGACGGCCACGCTGCAAGAAGGCTACGAAGATGATCACGGCGCCCTGCACCGCCGCGTTCAGATACACACTGATGATGCTCGTCAGATTCAGGATGTTGTTGATGACCGAAAGCAGAATCGCGCCGATGACCGTGCCGATCACGCGCCCCTCGCCGCCCTTGAGCGCAGTGCCGCCGACCACGACGGCCGCGATGGCTTCGAGTTCCCAAAGCAGGCCGGTTGTCGGCGTGGCCGAACCGAGGCGCGGCACATAGAGCACGGTCGCCACGGCAACGCACAGACCGAGCAGCACGTAAGTGGCGATCTTCACGTGATCGACGCGTATCGCCGCATAACGCGCGACCTGCTCGTTCGATCCGATGGCCTGCACGTGCCGCCCGAACACCGTGCGATTGAGCACCAGCGCACCGCCTCCCGCGACGATGGCGAAAACCCAGATCGGCACCGGCACGCCGAAGAGACTTGCGTAGTACACCGGGCCGTAGAGATCGACGAGCGAATTGTCGAGTGTGAGCGCGCCGCCGTCCGCAAGCCACGTCAGCAGCGCGCGAAACACACCGAGCGTGCCGAGCGTCACGATGAACGGCTCGATGCGCCCCTTCGTCACTAGCAGCCCATGCGCGAGGCCGAACAACGCGCCGAGCACGAGCGCAAGCACGATGCCGAGCGCAAGAATCACGAGCGGCGGCACTGCATGGCCGCTCACGCCCTGCATCAGCCCGTTCATCATGTAGATCATGCTGCCCGCGATCAACGCGGCCATCGATCCCACCGACAGGTCGATACCGCCCGAAATGATCACGAAGGTCATGCCCACCGCGATGATGCCGATGAACGACGTGCGCGTGAGCACGTTCATCGCGTTGTCCAGAGTGGCGAAGTCGCTGTTGAGCAGCGTGCCGCCGATGCAGAGCGCAATCAGCCCGAGCAGCGGCCCGATGCCGAACAGAATGCGCGAGAACGCCGCGAAACGGCTCTCGCTTTCGGTGTCTTCAGTGTGTGCCGGTCGCATGCGCGATCAACCTCTCTTCGGTCAGAAGGTCCATGCCGAGTGTGGCGACGAGTTCGCCCGCGCGCATCACCGCCACGCGATGGCATAGCCCGATCAGTTCGATCAGCTCGGAAGAAATGACGATCACCGCGCGGCCTTCGGCGGCGAGGCGGTGAATCAGAAAATAGATGTCGCGTTTCGCGCCGACATCGACGCCGCGCGTCGGTTCGTCGAGCACGATGACGCGCGGATCGGGATGCAGGAATTTCGCGAGCGCGAGCTTTTGCTGGTTGCCGCCCGACAGCATGCGCGCGCGGTTTGCCGCATTGCCCGTGCGAATGCCGAAGTCTTTCATTGCGACGCCGAGCGCATTTCGCTCCGCACGCTTGTCGATGAACGGCCGCGCGTAGCGTTCGAGCGTCATCATCGTCAGGTTGTCCTTGAGCGCCATGTCGACGTGCAGGCCGCGGCCCTTGCGGTCTTCGCTCAGATACGTGACGCCGTGACGCATCGCATCGCGCGGGCTTTTCAGCGTTGCCGCTTCGCCTTCGATGGTCACGCGCCCCGCGCTCAACGTCCGCAAGCCGACGAGCGCCTCGAACAGTTCGGTGCGGCCCGCGCCGACCAGTCCCGCGAAGCCGAACACTTCCCCCTCGCGCACCGAGAAGCTCACGCCATCGGCCCAGCCCGGCACCGATGCGCCTTCCACTTCGAATGCGACGCGCGCATCGGCGGCGAGCGCGGGCTTCGGCGGAAACATGTCGGACACTTCGCGGCCAACCATCAGGTTGGCCATCTGCTGCCGCGTCAGGTCGGACGTCGGCGCGCGCGCAACAAAGCGGCCGTCCCGCATCACGATGACTTCGTCCGTCACGCGCTCCACTTCATCGAGCTTGTGCGAGATATAGACGATGGTCGCGCCCGCCTCTTTCAGGCGCGCCATCAGCGCGAAGAGGCGTTGCGTTTCGGACGGCGTGAGCGTGGCCGTCGGCTCGTCCATGATGAGCAGACGCGCATCGCGCAGCATTGCCTTCGCGATCTCGACAAGCTGCTTTTCCGCGACGATCAGTTCGCGGACCCTGGTATCCGGGTTCTTGTGCAGGCCGACATCGGCGAGCGCGGCGCGGGCGTCGTCGCGCATCGCGGGCTCGTCGAGAAAGTAGCCCTTGCGCAGTTCATGCCCGAGAAACATGTTCTGCGTGATGCTCAGGTGATCCGCGAGATTCAGTTCCTGATGAATCAGCACGATGCCCGCGCGTTCCGCATCGCGCGAACTCGTGAAGTCGACGCGTGCGCCATCGATCGAAACCATGCCCGCGTTCGGGCGCTCGTAGCCCGCGAGAATCTTCATCAGCGTGGATTTGCCGGCGCCGTTCTCCCCGAGCAGGCCATAGATGCGGCCCGGCGCAAGATCGAAGCTCACGCCATGGAGCACGCGCACCGGCCCGAACTGTTTTTCGATTCCTTCAAAGCGCACGGCAAGGCTCATCGTCAGGCGCTCCTTCGTTGGATCAGACGATGCGGCAGCAGCACGCCCGGCACATCGGCGCGCGGATCGCGCAGCCGCTTGAGCAGCAGATCGGCCGCCGCTTCGCCGAGCGCCTGCATCGGCTGGGCAACGGTGGTCAGCGGCGGATCGACGTGCGCGGCCACGGCGATATCGTCGAAGCCGACGACGGCGACATCGTCCGGCACGCGCAAGCCCACGCCGCGCAAGCCGTTCATCACGCCGATCGCGAGCGTGTCGGAGACCGCGAAAATCGCCGTCGGCCTGTCGCGTCCGAGCGATGCCAGCTGCACGGCGGCGCGTTCGCCCGCGTCGTAGTCGAGGCTGTCGAGCTCGATGCGCCACGCCGGATTCGGCACGATGCCCGCGGCTTCGAGCGCATCGCAATAGCCCGCAAGCCGCTGGCGTCCGTACAGATAGCCCTGCCCCGAACCGATCAGCGCGATGCGATGGTGCCCCCTGGCTAGCAGATACCGCACGGCATCGCCCGCTGCAAGATGATTGTCGATGCCGACATACGGCACGCCCGCGTCCGGATCGAACTCGCAGCACGCGACCCAGGGCAATCTCGACGCTTCTTCGGCGAGCGCGTTCTGCACGGCGGCGGGATCGAGACAGATTGCGCCATCGGCGCGCCGCCCGCGCAAAAGATCGAAGTAACTGCGCTCGCGCAACGGGTCCGCGCCGGTATCGCACAGCAGCATGAAGTAACCGTTCTGCCGCGCGACGCTGTCGATGCCGCGCACGATCGCCGCATAGAACGGATTGCCGAAGTCGGGGACCATCGTGAGCAAAAGGCGGCTTTCAGCCGTGCGAAGGTTGCGCGCAAGCTCGTTGATGCGATAGCCGCTTGCCGCCACGGCCGCGCGCACCTTGTCGCGTGTGACTTCGCGAACGTTCGTGTGGCCGTTGAGCACGCGCGATACGGTCGCGACGGACACGCCTGCGCGCGCCGCGACATCGGCAATCGATACTTCCTCGCGGGATCGAACGGTTTCCGACATGCTGCGCGCCACGACGGCGGACGGGATGTAATGGATTACATTATTTGGTCCGGCGTGCTCGCAAGGCAACCGGAATCGGATAGGGATAAACGCTTAATGCCGGTCGATGTCGATCGAAGGCGCGTCCGGTCGTCGTAGGGTATGAGGGCGTCTGGCCCCGATCGACGATACCAATGGGAGCACGTCCATGCGATTCATGATGCTGATGATCCCGCGCGGCTACGAAAGCGCGGAGCCCGGCACGATGCCGAGCGCCGAAGCCGTCGCGGCGATGATGAAGTACAACGAAGCGCTGCAGAAGGCTGGCGTGCTGCTCGCGCTCGACGGTCTGCATCCGCCGTCGATGGGTGCGCGCGTTTCGTTCGAAGGCGGCAAGCCGCGCGTCACCGACGGCCCGTTCGCCGAAGCGAAGGAAGTGCTGGGCGGCTACTGGATGATTCAGGTCAGTTCGCGCGAGGAAGCGATCGAATGGGCGAAGCGCTGCCCCGGTTCGCCGAACGAGACGATCGAAGTGCGGCAGGTCATGGAGTTCGACGACTTCCCGCCCGATGTGCAGGAAGCGTCCGCAGGTTTCGACGAGATGCAGAAGGCGGCGAAGCGTTGAAGCCGTATCAGCGCGGGATGCCGGTGATATAAATCGGCGTCGGCGTCGAGAGCGATTGCTTGACGGCGCGGCCGGTTTCATCGACGAGGACTTCTTCTTCGCCGCGCTCGACCGCCGCCAGCACTTGCTCGACCACGCTCGCGGGCGATGTCTTCGGCGCGGTGACTTCCGCCACCATGTCCGTGTCGATATAGCCGGGATGCACGCCGACCACGAGCGTGCCCTGTCCGCGCAATTCGTCGCGCAGCGCGTTGGTCACGGCCCACGCGGCCGACTTCGACACGCTATAAGCACCGCCGTCCGGCAACACGACCCAGCTCAGCACGGACAGCCCGTTGATGACCGCGCCGCCGCCGTTCTGCTTCAGCACGGGCGCAAACGCCTGCGTGACGTTGAGCGGTCCGATCGCGTTCACTTCGATGAGATCGCGCACGCTTTGTGTCGATGCCGCATCGAGCAGCGCGCCGCGCGCCAGCGCCCCCGCGTTGTTGATGACGATCTGCACATCCGTGTACTTCGCGGCCGCATCGGCGATGTCGGCGGGATTGGTCACATCGAGCTTCACGGCTTGCGCGCCTTCGATGTCGACGCTGCCCGGATTGCGCGCCGCCGCATAGACTTTCGACGCGCCCGCATCCAGCAAAGACTTCACGAACTGCTTGCCGAGGCCGCGATTCGCGCCGGTGACTAGAACGACCTTTCCTTTGATCTGCATGACGGCTCCCTATTGATGTGCATATGCACTGAAGGTGGTATATAAAAGCCCGCTTCGATGCGGGCTACGTCCGGTTCAACTAACCCAGTTCGGTCAGCTCGAAGAGCGACTTGCGCAACGCCTTCGCACGCTTCTCGCCGAACTTCGCTTCGAATTCCGCCTGCGCAGCGCGCCATTGCTCGTAGCCCTGCGCCAGCATGGCCTTGCCTGCCGCCGTCAGCTTGAGGCCGACCGCGCGGGAACTCGGCGCTTGCTGCTCCATCTCTACGATGCCATCGCGCTGAAGCGGCTTCAGCGCACGGACGAGCGTGGTCCGATCCATCACCATCGACTCGGACAGTTCGGCCATTTGAACGCCGGGCTTGCGCGAAATCGACGCCATCAGCGTGAACTGCGCGGGCGTGATGCCCGCCACGCTCAGGTGCCGTTCGTAAAGCTGCGAAATGTAGCGCGCCGCCTGACGAATGGCGAAGCAGTTGCAATCCAGAGGTGATGAGCTCGTTGTCATGGAATACAGCTTATCGGTGCATATGCACTTCGTCAAGCACGGCGTTTTTATCGAAACGATAGGCACGGCACAAATCGTCGCGCGAAAGAAGGGGAAAAAACCCGTGCCGCCATGCCGGGCCTGCGAAAGCGCACCGCCGCGCCTGTGCCGAAATCCGCATTCCGTTCGCGACGAATCGACAAGACGCGGCCAATTTGGCTTTCTACATTTGCGCATGTCCGCCGCTGCGGCAGAGGGCAACTCCGTCTTGCCGGCGCGTAATTGGTCGTGTTCCATGCAGTGATCGTGCGCGATGCAACGGCCACGTCTGACTAGATTTCAAACCACAACAGGAGAGGAAACCATGCGTATCCGTACGAGCTTCAAACCGTCGGCATGGATGGTGGCGTGCGCCGCCGTGTTCGCCGCCGCGCCGATGACCGCCGCCGCCGAAGACGTCACGGTGAAAGTCGGTTTCGCCGCGCCTCTCACCGGCGCGAATGCAGGTTACGGAAAGGATCTTCAGAACGGCGTGCAGCTCGCGCTCGACGAAGCCAACGCGAAAAAAATCACCATCGGCGGCAAGACGGCGAAGTTCGAGATCGCGGCGGAAGACGATCAGGCCGATCCGCGCGTCGGCGTGCAGGCGGCGCAAAAACTGGTCGATAACGGCGTCGCGGTCGTCGTCGGCCACTTCAATTCGGGCACGACGCTGCCTGCATCGCCGATCTACAACAACGCCGGCATCCCGATGATCGACCCCGCCGCGACCAACCCGACCATCACGACGCGCGGCCTCGAGAACATCTTCACCGTGATTTCGAGCGATGCGCAGAACGCGGGCAACGCCGGCGTCTACGCGGTGACGACGACGAAGGCGAAGCGCATCGCGATCATCGACGATCGCACGGCCTTCGGTCAGGGCGAAGCCGACGAGTTCGAGAAGGCGGTGAAGGCGAAGGGCGGCAACATCGTCGCCCGCGAGTTCAGCGACAACCAGACCGTCGATTTCAGCGCGCAACTGACGCGCCTGAAAGCCGTGAACGCGGACCTGATCTTCTTCGGCGGGCTCGACCGGCAGGCGGCGGCGGTCGTCAAGCGCATGAAGCAGCTTGGCGTGAATGCGCAGTTCGTGGGCGGCGGCGGCGTGATGGACGCCGATTTCCTGAAGCTCGCGGGCGATGCCGCCGAAGGTGCGCAGGCTTGGGAATACGGCAGCCCGCTCGACAAGCTCCCGCAAGGCAAGGCGTTCGGCGACAAGTTCCAGAAGCGCTTTGGCGTCGCCATTCTGTCGTATGCGCCGTTCGGCTACGACGCTGCGTGGGCCGCCATCAACGCGATGCAGAAAGCCAACTCGGCCGATCCGAAGGTGTATCGCCCGGCGCTGAAGAGCATCTCGTTCGAGGGCATCACCGGCCCGATTGCGTTCGACGAAAAGGGCGCGCTGAAAAATGCGTCATCCACGCTGTATCAGGTCAAGAACGGGCAGTGGGAAACCATCGTCACGAAGCATGGGATGTAACGTGCAGCGTCTCGCGCGTGGCCGCCGCTTCGGCGTCGAGCCACAGCGCGAACTGCTGCAACGCGGGCGACGGCGCGGGCCGCTCCGGATAGACGAGGTAGTAGCCCGCGCCGCTCGGCACGCATAGCGGGAACGGTGCGATCACGCGCCTCGCGCGCAGGTCTTCTTCGATCAGCGAGACATCGCCGATGGTGACGCCGAGCCCCTGCATCGCCGATGACATCGCGAGGTCGAGCGTGTCGAAATGCTGCGCTTTCGCCGATGGCAAGCCCGCGTAACCATACGCGCCGAGCCACAGCAGCCAGTCGCGGCGATCGCGCGTCGGGTGAAGCAGCGTCTTGCCAGCGAGATCGTCGGGCGTGGGCGCCGTGTGCTTGCGCGGCTTCCAGAGTTCGGGCGCGCACACGGGCGTCAACACTTCGTCGAACAGATGATGCACGGTCACGCCCTTCATCGACGACACCACGGCCGGCACGCCGAAGACGATGGCGGCATCGAAATGTTCGGCGTCGAACTCCACGCCATGCGACACCGACGCCGTCACTTCCACCACCCGTTCCGGCCGCTCGTTCTGCAAGCGGATTACGCGCGGCAGCACCCAGCGCATCGCGCAAGTCGGACACTTGACGCGCAACGTGCCGGACTGACTGCCGCTCTTGGCGAGCGCGTCGCCGATCTGCGCGAACGCCTGCTGCAGCGGCGCGACGAGCAGCGTGCCCTGATGCGTGAGCGCGAGCCCGCGCGCCTGCCGCACGAAGAGCGCATAGCCGAGATGCGCCTCCAGTCCGGCGATCTGCCGGCTCACCGCGCCTTGCGTCACGTTGAGCATGTCGGCGGCGCGCGTGAAGTTCAGCTTTTGGGCGACGACGAGGAAGGTCTTCAGCACGTCGAGGGAAGGCAACGGTTTCATCGGGTTTTTGTCGAGTAGCCATGAGCGGAAAGCATGGCTAGTATGACAAACTTTCGATTGTTGGCGCTTTATTGCCACGGTTGAATCGTGGCAACGCCATAGTGGAGTCAATCGTCGTGCAAAGCGCCTGCGTCCCCGAATCCAAACTGCCGAACGTCGGCACGACCATTTTCACCGTGATCGGCCAACTGGCCGATGAACACGATGCGCTGAACCTGTCGCAAGGCGCGCCCAACTTCGCGTGCGATCCGAAGCTCGTCGAAGGCGTCACGCGAGCCATGCAGGCAGGACATAACCAGTATTCGCCGATGGCGGGCGTTCTCGCGTTGCGCGAGGCGATCGCCGTCAAGACGCAGAAGCTCTACGGCGCGCAATACGATCCGGGCACGGAAGTGACGGTCGTGGCGAGCGCGAGCGAAGGGCTGTACGCGACGATCAGCGCGCTCGTGCATCCCGGCGACGAGGTGATCTACTTCGAGCCGTCGTTCGACAGCTACGCGCCCATCGTGCAGCTTCAGGGCGCGACGCCGGTTGCGATCAAGCTGTCGCCGGCGGATTTCAGCATCGACTGGGACGAAGTCGCCGCCGCCGTCACGCCGAGGACGCGCATGATTCTCGTCAACACGCCGCACAATCCGACCGGCAGCGCCTTCACGCCCGCCGATATCGAGCGGCTCACGGCGATCACGCGCGGCACGAAGATCGTCGTGTTGTCGGATGAAGTGTACGAACACGTCGTCTTCGATGGCGCGTTGCATCACGGCATGGCGCGCTATCCCGAACTGGCCGAACGCAGCGTGATCGTGTCGTCGTTCGGCAAGTCGTATCACGTGACGGGCTGGCGGGTCGGCTATTGCCTCGCGCCCGCGGCGCTGACCGCGGAGATCCGCAAGGTCCACCAGTTCATGACCTTTTCCGCCGACACGCCGATGCAGATGGCGTTCGCCGAAGCCCTCGCGGACGAATCGAGCTATCTGCATCTCGGGCGCTTCTATCAGCACAAGCGCGACGTGTTGGCGCGGGCGCTCGAAGGTTCGCGTTTCGAGCTGTTGCCGAGCGCGGGCAGCTTTTTCATGCTCGCGCGCTACAGCGCCATTTCAAACGAACGCGACAGCGACTTCGTGCTGCGGCTGATCCGCGAGGCGCGCGTCGCGACCATCCCGCTGTCGGCGTTTTATACCGATGGCGCCGACAATCGTCTGATTCGTCTTTCGTTCGCGAAGGACGACGACACGCTCATCGAAGGCGCGCGCCGCCTTTGCCAGATCTAGCCTTGTTTATTGGAGACCACCACGATGAAGAAGAATCATATTGCGGCCGCGCTTCTCATTGCTTGTTCGTTCGGAAGCAGCGTTGCATTCGCCGCCGATACGCTGCGCTTCGGCCTCGAAGCGCAATATCCGCCGTTCGAATCGAAGTCCGCGACGGGCGAACTGGAAGGGCTGGATATCGATGTCGGCAAGGCGGTGTGCGCCGCCGCGAAGATGCAGTGCAAGTGGGTCGAGACGTCGTTCGACGGCCTGATTCCCGCGCTGCAGGGCCGCAAGTTCGACGCAATCAATTCCGCGATGAACGCGACCGAGCAGCGCCGCCAGGCCATCGACTTCACGACGGTGGTGTATCGCGTGCCGACGCAACTGATCGCGAAGACCGGCAGCGGCATCGAGCCGACGGCGGCGTCGCTGAAGGGCAAGAGCGTGGGCGTGCTGCAAGGGTCGATTCAGGAGACATTCGCGAAGGCGCATTGGGAGAATGAAGGCGTGAAGGTCGTGCCGTATCAGGACCAGAATCAGGTCTATACGGATCTGAAGTCCGGCCGCCTGGATGCGACGCTCGTGCTCGCGCCCGCCGGACAAACCGGCTTCCTGTCGAAACCGGATGGCGCGGGCTTCGCGTTCGTCGGCGCGCCGGTGCGCGATGACAAGATTCTCGGCAGCGGCATCGCCTATGGCATCCGCAAGGGCGACGATGCGCTCAAGACCAAGCTGAACGCGGCGATCGAGAAGGTCAAGGCGGACGGGACCATCGACAAGTACGCGAAGAAGTATCTGGGCAATATCGATATTTCGGCGAAGTAACGGGCGGCATGCGCGGCGGCAAGTTGCCGCGCATGAGTGGAACCCGAGCTGGGAATCAGGACGTTCGCGGCGTCGAGTTCGTCTTCGGTCACGGTCTCGTCCTTGGACATCCCGTCACGGGCGACGTGGCTCCGGCTGCGGATTTGATCGACGAGCGTCCATCGCCCGCCTGTCCAGCAGCATTCCCGGACAACAGGCACACTTGCGGATCGACCCCCAGTAAGGAACCGCATGAGCACGCCGACGCCGACCAACGCCGGGCAGCCGCCTCCGCCTCCGCCGCTCGAAGGCGCTCAACTCGTGCTCGCCACCTTCGCCGTGGCGCTCGCGACATTTATGAACGTGCTCGATTCGTCGATCGCCAACGTCGCGATTCCGACGATCTCCGGCAATCTCGGCGTGTCGGTCAACGAAGGCACGTGGGTCATCACCGTGTTCGCGGCATCGAATGCGGTGTCCATTCCGCTCACCGGCTGGCTCACGCAACGGCTCGGGCAGATTCGCCTTTTCGTCGGCGCGATTCTGATGTTCGTGCTGTCGTCGTGGCTGTGCGGCCTGGCGCCGACCCTGCCGGTGCTGCTGGTCGCTCGCGTGCTGCAGGGCGCCGTCGCCGGGCCGCTGATTCCGCTCTCGCAAGCCATCCTGCTCGGCTCGTATCCGAAAGAGAAGTCGTCGATGGCGCTCGCGCTCTGGGCGATGACCGCGACCGTCGGGCCGATTGCCGGCCCCGCGCTCGGCGGTTGGATCACCGACAGCTATTCGTGGTCGTGGATCTTCTACATCAACATTCCGGTCGGCCTGTTCGCGGCGGGCGTGACGTGGGTCATCTACAGCAAGCGGGAATCGCCGACGCGCAAGGCGCCCATCGACGTGATCGGGCTCGCGCTGCTCGTCACGTGGGTGGCGTCGCTGCAGATCATGCTCGACAAGGGACGCGATCTCGACTGGTTCTCGTCGCCGCTGATCGTCGTGCTGGCGATCATCGCGGCCATTTCTTTCGCGTTCTTCGTCGTGTGGGAGTTGACGGAGGCGAACCCGGTCGTCGACTTGCGGCTGTTCGCGGGCCGCAACTTCTTTGGCGGGACGGTGGCGATATCGGTCGCGTATGGCGTCTTCTTCGGCAATCTCGTGCTTCTGCCGCAATGGATGCAGCAGTATCTGAACTACCGTTCCGTCGATGCGGGTCTCGTCACCGCGCCGCTCGGCGTGTTTGCCGTGATCCTCGCGCCGGTGATGGGCAAGGTTCTGCCGCGCAGCGATGCGCGCGTGATTGCGACGATGGCGTTCATCGGCTTTGCGTTCGTGTTCTGGTTGCGCTCGAAGTACGTCATCGAGATCGACACCTTCCATCTCGTGCTGCCGACGCTGCTGCAAGGCATCCCGATGGCGATGTTCTTCGTGCCGCTCACCGCGATCGTGCTGTCGGGCCTGCCGCCATCGAAGATTCCGGCGGCGGCGGGGTTGTCGAACTTTGCGCGCGTGTTTTGCGGCGCGGTGGGCACGTCGCTCGCGGGCAACGCGTGGGACAACCGCATCGCGCTGCATCACGAGCGGCTGACCGAGCAGGCGAATATCTACAACCCGGCGTTTTCCCAGTCGCTCGGGATGTCGCAATCGACGCTCGGCATCAGCGAAGCGCAGGCGCGCGGCATGTTCAATTTCACCGTGAACTCGCAAGCCGCGATGATGGGGCTCAACGATATCTTTCTGATCTCGGCGGTCATTTTCATCTTGATCATTCCGCTGATCTGGATCACGAAGGTCTCGAAGGGTGGTGGCGGTGGGGCGGCGGCGGGGGCGCATTGATGCTTGACCGCATCGGTCGATAGACACGGTGCGCCCGCGCCGCGTCAGGTCTGCGGCGTCAGGAAATAGATGGGCGTCAGCGGCATGCGCACCCGTGCATTGTCATCGAGCTGCAGTTGGTTCGTCATCCGTTGACCTGAATCACGACGGTCGCGCGGCGGCGAGAGCGCACCCTGAAAGCGCGAGCCGGGCGGCTCGCGCAGTGGCGGTTACTCCGGCAGAAACCCCTCTTCGAGTTTAGACGTCATCGGCCAGGGGCAAGTCTCTGGAAACGAATCTAAGTCCATGCCTGTCTCCGTTTCCGCCAGGTTTCGCGCCTTCAACCAAACAAGGTCGAGCCACCTCGCTTCCTCGAAGCGTCGCCGCAGGCTCGGGGCTTCGCTCAGAAGGTATAGCGCTTCCGTTCTTTGCGTGCGGATCGTATTGATCCAGCTCTTGCCCCGCCGCTCGGGCTGATATCGCCACTTGAGCAGATGCGCGAGAAGCACCGACACTCTGCTTCCCAGTTCGCGTAATTGGCTCTTCCCCACGTCCTCGATTTCCTCTGCAATATGCTCGATATCGATGGCCGAGAGCCTTCCTGCCCGCAACAGCGCGACCTGTTCTTCGGCCCACGCCACCACGTCCTTGTCATAAGGCGTTCCCATCGGCTCACTCCCGTTGTCCTCAGGATTTCCGGTATCGATCATGCTCTGCAGTTCCTTGCTCATCGAGTCGTCCAAACGGCTAATTCGCGCTACTTCAACCCAAGTTCCACCCGGCTCCCCGCACCCTTATCGTCGATGCCGTCCGCATTCAGCTTCGGCGCGACGACGTAAATCCGGCTGCTGTCGATCTTCCCGTCGAAGTACTCCTTCACCGCCTGCGCACGCTTTTGTGCCAGGTCGCGCAGCGACGAGTCATCGACCGGCGCGTTCTGCATCAGCGCAGCCTTCATGTCGGCATCCGGCACGCTCTTCGTCAAGCCGATCACGTTGCGCGGCTTCTTGAAATCCGCCGACTTGTACACCTTCGTCAGATACTTGTCGTAGTCGTCGCCCGACACCTTCACCGCCGCCCAATCGACGGCGTCGCCGCTATCCGACATGTCGCGCACCTTCGCGCGCTTCACCTGAGCGTCGAGCCACGCGCTGCGCAAGCCCGGCTCGTCCACCTTCGGATCGACGCGGCCCGTCACATCCAATCTGATCGACGGCTTGTCGGCCAGCGCCTTCGCGATCGTTGCCAGCTTTTTCTGCGCGGCATCGCCGAGCGTGGCCGATCCTGCATCGAACTCCACGTAGTTCAGTTCCTCGCCGCCGCCGCCGCCGATCGCATGCGCGAGCAGCGAGAACGGCGCAGTCACCGCCTTCTGCACGAGATTGACGATGGCCTGCCACACGAGCCCGCCAATCGAGAACTCGGGGTTCGACAGCGAGCCGGAAATCGGAATGTTCACGTCGATTTCGCCACGTGAATTCTTCAGCAGCGATACCGCGAGCCGCACCGGCAGCTTCGTCGCGCTCGGATTGTCGATGTGATCGCCAAACGTCAACTGGTCGATGAACAGATGGTTGTTCGCGGTGAGCCTGTCGTCGGCGAGCATGTAATGCAGATCGACGTTGAGCTTGCCTTTCGTGATCGGATACCCCGCGTACTTCGCCGAGTACGGCGTGAGATTCGTCAGTTCGACATCGTGCGCGCTCGCGGTCACGTCGAGCGCAGGCTTCTCGATCAGCGGATTGACCTGCCCCTTGATCGACACCGGACCGTTCGCCGCGAGCTTCGCGGTGACATCGACCGGCGCGGGCGTCGTCGAATGCGTGCCGAACGCGCCGATCGTCCCGTTGATCGCCACCAGATTCGCCGTGTAGTTCGGCTTGATGAAATTGTCGGTGTAAGTCACGCGCCCGTTCTGCAACACGAGCTGCCCGAAGCGCATATTGACGGGCGGACCCGATTTCGCGGTGTCCTGCGGCGCGCTCGCCGCGACCGGCGCGGACGCCGCCGGCTGCGTCACCGATTGCGCCTGCCCGCTATCGCTCACGATGACGTTCTTAAGATTCAGCTTGCCCTGCGCATCCAGCAGCACGCGGCCGTAGAAATTCGCGAACGTGATGCGCGCCGCCTCGACATCCGTCCCGCGCTCGCCGTACGCCGCCTTCACGTTCGTCAGGCCGAGCAGCTTCCAGCCGGCGAAGCGGTCGGAGGTTGCCTTGTCGAGCATGCGCACGTCCGTGAGTGATACGTCGCCCTTGTACGAGGCCGCCAGCGTCTTGCCGCTGCCCGACATCGACACGTCGCCGTTCGCGTTGAGATACGCGCTCGTCACCGCGACGTTCAGCCTGTCGCCGAAGTACGGCTCGAACGCGGAGGCATCGACCTGATCGCCTTTCACGTGCAGCGCGAGCTTCAGCGGACTTACCGTCACGTTGCCCGTCACGCCGAGCGCGCCCTTGCCGTTCAGCGTGAGCTTGCCATCGACGGCGAGCGGCTTCGTCAGATCGTCGCTGAACTGTTTGACATTGACCGATACCGGCGCGACATGCAGCTTCACTGGCCGCGCGGACGTTTCGTCGGTGAAATTCGCCGATGCGTCCGCCAGCGTGATCTCCCCGATCTGGTAGCGCCACGCCGGGCCGGCTGCCTGCGCCTTCTGGATCTTGCGCGTCGCGGTCTGTTCGGGCGCGGCTTCGTGCGGGCCGGCAAGCGCGGCCAGGTCGATGCTGCCGTCCTTGCGGCGGGTCGCATCGAGCGAAAGGCCGCGAAGCTGCACGCTGTCGAGCGCGGCAGTGCGCGCGGCGACATCGACCTTGCTGATGCTCGCGTTCGCCGATGCCAGCTTGATCGGCGCAGCGCCGCTTGCGTTCGCCGGGACGAGCGTGAGCGATTCGAGCTTCACGTCGCCCGCACCGACCTGCACGGCGGCGTCTGGCTTGGACCAGTCCACCGACAGCGGCAGTTTCGCGCCGAGCGTGCCCGACGCGACGCGCGCCGCCACCGCGTTCCCGATGTACGGCTGCAGCGGCGGCAACGCGAGCGCGTCGAGTGCGAGCGTCGCGTCGGCGGTTTTGGCGGAAAGCGTCACGTTGCCGGCTGCGTCGAGCGCGCCGCCCTTGTCGAACGCGGTCTTGAGCGTGTAGCGCGCGGGCGTTTTCGCGAGCGTCGAGAAGCGGTCGAGCGTGATCGCGATATCGGTCAGCGCGCCCTGCACCGGCTGCTTCAGCAGGCGGTCGTCCAACGTCAGCTTGCCCGCATCGATCGAAAGATGGTGAATGGCGAGGTCGAGCGGCGGAGTCTTGGCCCTGGCGTCGGCAGGCCGCGGCGCTTCCGGCTTCGCAGGCGGCGGCGCGAGCTTGCTCACGTTGAACGCGCCGGAAGCATCGCGTGCCAGATGCACGTCTGGACCCGCCAGCGTGATCTCGTCGAACCGGTAAACGTTGCGCAGCGGCTGCATGTCCGCGATCTTCACATGCACCGCACGAGCCGCGACGAGCGGCGCGTTCGCGCGGTCGGTGACCACGGCATCGGCGAGATCCGCGGTTCCGTCGATGCGAATCGTCGGCACGTCGCCGGCGAAAGCGAATCGCACGTTGAGCGCGGTCGAGAGCCGCCCGCTCTTCACCGCGACCGGCAGCGACGCCGGCGCATACGACGCCATCTGCGGCACATCGAGCGCATCGAGCGTCAGCGCGACTTCGGATTCGCGCGACGTGGCGAACGGCTTCGTGCGGCCCTTCAGCACGAGCGGCGAGCCGTCGATGCGCGCCTGCAGAAGCGGCGTCACGAAAATATCGGTCGCGGACGGCAACGTCGCGATGAACGGAATGCCGAGCGCGAAACGATCGATGACATGCTTCGCGTTCGTCAGCCGGTCGTCGAATTCAATGCGCCCGTTCTCCAGCTGAATGTTCGATACCGAGAAACGCGCGGGCCCGGTCGATGGCTCGGGCGCCGGTTTCGAAAACTTCGCGATGAGGTCGGAGAAATTGAAATGGTCGGCGTCATAGCGCGCCAGCCGGATGCGCGGCGAGTCGATCCTCAGTTCATCGACGACCGGCGCGAGCCGAAAGAGCGAAGTCCACGAGGAACGCACGACGAGCCGCGATACATCGACGAAACTGCCTGCGCCGCCCGGCGCCTTCGCGATGTTCGCCGCCGCCTCGCCGATATGCACGTCATCGGCTTCGAGGCGCAGCGTGTACGGATTGAGCGCGATGCGGCGAATGCTGACGGGGCGGTCGAGTTGCTGCGAAAGCTGCGTTTCGGCGACATGCCGGATCACCGGCGGCGCGACGAAGAAGCCGAGCACGCCGATGATCAGCAGTGCAACGATGAACCCGATTGTGATGCGCCGGGTGCGGCGCGCGTGAACTACGCCGCGCAGGGTCCGCCCGGCTGTGGTGAAGTTTGACTTCGTCGTGCTTGACATTCGATGCGCGGCGGCGCGTGCGCGCGGGATCGCCGTTCGGAAGGGGGATGCACGAGTATACGACGATGCACCGCGCCAACGTTGTCAAAACTTTTTATGTTCGCTTGCAGTCAAGAAAGCTGGCTACTGCCGCTCGATGGCGGGCGGGGCCCATGTGCCATCGCTGGCCTGCGGCTTGGGCGCATAGAGGCGCATCGTCAACTGGAACTCGCCATCGGGCGCGGGCAGCCAGTTCGACGCGCGCGCCTTCCCCGGCGCTTCGGCTGACACGACGACATCGATCGAGCCATCGCGATTCTTCTTCAGCCGGTCGCGATCCGACAGCGCGATGCGCGCGAGCTTGTCGTCGGCGAGCGCGCCGTCCTTCGTGTACGCGATGAGCGTCCAGAATCCTCGCACCGGCGGAAGCTGGTTCGGCGCGAAATGCAGCACGTACTGGTTCGCGCCGTTGAGCGCGTGACCCTCGCTGTCCAGATGCGCGACCGGCTTCACTTCGCCGTTCTTCGTCGTCGTGGCGATCTGATGGCGGGCCAGGTACGCGCGCAGGATGTAGTCGGTGCCGTAGACGCCGACGCCATCGCCGAACCAGGTCCAGCCGTTTTTCGTGATCGCGTTGGCCGGCACGGTGGCGAGGCGCGTGCGGGCATCGGCCACACCGGAATCGAGCAAGGGCGCGTCGGTCTTTTTGAACTGCACCGGCTCGCCGGGCTTTACGCCAAGCGACGCGAGACGGTTCATCGCGGGGGTATCGGCGGTGGCGGGCGGATTGGCGTCGAGCGCGCGCGCCAGGCGGGCGAAGAACGCGTTGGCTTCGAGCGCCTCGGCCTGCGCGCCCGGCGATGCCGTCGGCGGCGCGGCGGCCATGGCCGGCACGGCGGGCAACTGGCCGCTCGAATTGCCCGGCCACGCGCCAGTGACGACAGCGGGCGTCGCACTGGCATCGGTCGCCGCGCCGTTTGCGGGCGTCGCCGTGTCGATGCGCATCGCCGTCTGCAGCTTGCGCGCCTCGCGCACGTCGCGCGGGCCGTTCACCCGCACGCGCACCGACAGCCACACATAACGCGTGCGCGTTTCGACGCGCGTCGCGTTGGCGGGCACCGGGCCGGTCCATCCCGCCGGCACGAAGGCAATCAGTTGCGCCTTCGGATACGGCGTGGTGTCGGCGCTCGAATACAGCGCGTTGGTCCATGCGTCGAACGCGCGGGCGTCGAGATAGCGGCCGCGCGGTGCGGCGGGCAGCGAGACGATCACCGGCTCGGCCGATACATCGAGCCACGCGGTGGAATCGAGCGTATCGACGGTCGGCCAGCCGGTCGCACCGACAGGCGGCAGCGCCGTCGCGTGGCGGAAGGTGTTGAGCGGCGCGCGGCCAGGCTGCCCGGCGTTGCCGCTCGCCCGCTCCCGCGCAATGTCCGACACGACGAGCGGAAAGCCGAACGTGTAGGCATCCGCGACCTGGTCCTTCACCCATCCGCTGCTGGCTTTGGCTTCGGGCGCCTTGTCGGCGGCGCAGCCGGACAGCAGCGCCATGCCGGTCAGGCTTGCCGCCGCCCAGAAAGTCGTGGTCAGCGGGAATGTCCAGCGTCGGTCTTGAGTCATTCGAATTGGAATCCGGTTCTTGTTCTGCACGGGCGCACGCGTGGCGCAGGGAGCAGCGCCGCGGCCTTCGTTCCTCGTCGGGACTCATGCTCGGCGCTATCTCGGAATTCGGGTTTTAACGTATCCGCTGAGGATAGGCAAGAATTCACCGCGTTCGGCCTATAACAAATAGCCTAGCAAGCCGCGTGCGCCGGCATCTTGTAACATCGAAGTCACGCAACGCCTTTCGTTCAATCCACCGTCATCGAGCCGCCAAGATGTATCTGCCCGCCCACTTCGAAGAAAATCGCACGGACTCTCTGCACGCGCTCATCGCGGCCAATCCGTTCGGCGCGCTTGTCACGCACGGTCCGAGCGGACTCGACGCGAACCACATCCCGTTCGAGTTCGATGCGGCCACCGGCGAGCATGGCACGCTGCGCGCGCACGTGGCGCGGGCCAATCCGGTCTGGCGCGAAGTTGCACCGGGCGAGGACGTGCTCGTGATCTTTCAGGGCGAGGCGGGCTACATTTCGCCGAACTTCTATCCGAGCAAGCAGGAGACGCACAAGCAGGTGCCGACCTGGAACTATGCGGTCGTGCACGCGCATGGCCGCATCACCGTGCGCGACGACGAAGCCTATGTGCGCGGCGTGGTCGCGCGGCTCACGCGGAAGATGGAAGCCGGCGAGCCCGCGCCGTGGAAGATGGGCGATGCGCCGCGCGACTACATCGATCAGATGCTCGCCGCCATCGTCGGCATCGAGATCGAAGTGACGCGGCTCGTCGGCAAGGCGAAGCTCTCGCAGAACAAGGCCGACGCCGACCGCATCGGCGCGATCGACGGCCTGCGCAAGCGCGGCGGCGACGCGGCCGGCGCACTCGCCGATGCAATGCAGGCCACGCTCGCCGATCCCTCGCGCGGCTGAAGCGCGCGATGCTCCTTGACCTTCCAATCGCTGGAAGGTCGATACTGGTGATATTGATTCAGCCAGATTCGGAGCTTTTCATATGTCATCGGCTTCATCGCAGTCCGCGCGGACGGCCGAATTCGCCGTCAGCGGGATGACGTGCGCGTCCTGCGTCGCACGCGTCGAGAAGATGCTCGGGCGCGTGCCGGGCGTCGAGTCCGTCGCGGTCAATCTCGCCACCGAGCGCGCGACGGTTCACGCAGCCAGCGCCGTCACCGACGATCAACTCTTCGCCGCCATCACGAAAGCCGGCTACGAAGCCGCGCTGATCGTCCCGGACGCGCCGCCCGCGGCCGCGCGCACACGGGACGGCGAACTTGCGGCGGTCGTCGGCAGCGCGGTCCTGACGCTGCCGCTGCTTGCGCCGATGTTCGGCGGCGCGCTTCCGCCGTGGTGGCAGCTTGCGATCGCAAGCGTCGTGCAGTTCGGCTTCGGCGCGCGCTTCTATGTGAGCGCGTATCGCGCGGTACGGGCGCTTGCGGGCAACATGGATTTGCTGGTCGCGCTGGGGACGTCGGCGGCGTGGGGATTGTCCGTTTATCAGATGCTCGCGCACGGCGGGCCGGACGCGCATCTGTACTTCGAAGCGGCGGCGGTGGTCATCACGCTGGTGCGCTTCGGCAAGTGGCTGGAAGCGCGCGCGAAGCGTCAGACGACCGATGCAATCCGCGCGCTCAACGCGCTTCGCCCCGACCAGGCGCGCGTGCGCGATGCCGCCGATCCGTCGCGCGAACGCGAGATTCCGCTCGCGGAGGTCCGCATCGGCGACATCGCCATCGTGCGGCCGGGCGAACGCGTGCCGGTGGACGGCATCGTGCGCGAGGGGCGCACGCACGTCGATGAATCGCTGATCACCGGCGAAAGCCTGCCCGTCGCGAAAGAGCCGGGCGCGCGTGCCACGGGCGGCTCGATCAACGGCGAAGGCGTGATCGCGATCGAAACAACCGCCATCGGCGCGGAAACGACGCTCGCGCGGATCATCCGCCTCGTCGAATCGGCGCAGGCGGAGAAAGCGCCGATCCAGCGGCTCGTCGATCGCGTGTCGGCCGTGTTCGTACCGGCGATCCTCGGCATTGCGACCGTGACGCTCGGCGGCTGGCTGCTGCACGGCGCAAGCGCCGAGACCGCGCTGCTGAACGCGGTGGCGGTGCTCGTGATCGCCTGCCCGTGCGCGCTCGGCCTCGCCACGCCGACCGCGATCATGGCGGGCACGGGCGTCGCGGCGCGCCAGGGCATCCTCATCAAGGACGCGCAGGCGCTGGAGCAGGCGCACGCCATCGCCATCGTCGCGTTCGACAAGACCGGCACGCTGACGGTCGGGCGGCCGGCCCTCGTCGCATTCGATACCGCGCCGGGCCAGGACCGCGCCGACGCGCTTGCACTCGCGGCAGCGGTTCAGAGGATGAGCACGCATCCGCTCGCGAAGGCGGTGGTCGCGTCGGCGGCTGAAACGCGCGCGCCGCACTACGACGCAAGCGATGCTCGCGCGGTCGCCGGGCGCGGCGTCGAGGCGGGCGTGACGGTCATCGGCAGTGATGGGACGCGAACCACGCGCCGTATCGCGATCGGCAGCACCCGCTGGCTTTCGGAGCTGGGCGCGGACGTGCCGCACACGCTGACTTCGCGCGCGCGCGAACTCGAAGGCCAGGGCAACACGGTGTCATGGCTGATCGATCTCGACGGCGCCCGCGCGCTCGCCCTCCTCGCTTTCGGCGACACGATCAAGGCGACCGCCCGCGCCGCCGTCGACCGCCTGGCCGCGATGCGCGTGCGAAGTGCGCTGGTCACCGGCGACAACGCCGGCAGTGCGCAGGCCGTCGCGCGCGCGCTCGGCATCGCGCCGGACGCCGTCCACGCCGAAACGCTGCCCGCCGACAAGGCGAGCGTGGTCGCGCAGTTGAAGGCGGCGAACCACGGCATCGTGGCGATGGCCGGCGACGGCATCAACGACGCGCCCGCGCTCGCCGCCGCCGATATCGGCATCGCGATGGCGGGCGGCGCGGACGTGGCGATTGAAGCCGCCGGCCTCACGCTGATGCGCGGCGATCCCGCGCTCGTCGCGGACGCCATCGACATATCGCGGCGGACGTATCGCAAGATCCGGCAAAACCTGTTCTGGGCGTTCATCTACAACCTGATCGGCATACCGCTCGCGGCGTTCGGCATGCTCGATCCGATGTTCGCCGGCGCGGCGATGGCATTCTCCAGCGTGAGCGTCGTGACGAACGCGCTGTTGCTCAGGACTTGGCGTGCTCAGGCGGGATCGGCGGCGGGCGCGCAGCCGGCGGGCGGGCGCGCTGCGAGTTCGATCACGCGGGCCGCATGACGGGCATTCTTTCGCCGATGTGATCGTCGAATTGAAGGCAGCTTGCTTGGTCAACGTCGCCTGGATAAACGACGCCCGATGCGGTCCATGCACGCATCGGGTGGCGATACGGTAAATGGCCGTGGTAGTCCAACCATTCGTCGCGATACACCGCGGTCATCGCGCTTCAGGCATTTCCTAATTGCAATTGCCAATAATCCCTCGGTTTACGAACGTCATCGGCGGGACACAAAAAAACACTGCATTCCAACGTCAGTTTCTGATTGCGCCCACGAACAGCTTCGCCAAAATTCATGGCGCAATTGCCGCGTCGCGTTGAAAGCCGTTATATATCTTCAGTTGTTTCGGATAGACGCTGATTCAACTTATCCCTGTATGCTTCATCTAAAAGAATGACCGCGTTGTCCGCCACGCTGGTTAACGCTGATTGGTATGCCCAGCATATTCGCACGAGTACTTATTGCTACGCTTCGCGCGTCGAAGCATATATTTAACTCAAATTGCAAGGGCATTCTTGCCTGTTGCCACGCGGCCTTTTGTGGTTGTGCGCACATTGCGCCGCTTTCGCTCGCGGTACTCTGACTGCCGAGGAAGTGAACCTGCCTCCGGCGATTTGGCGCACCACCGGAAAATGAGAGATTTTCGGAGCCTGTCGCAGAGCACATTACAAATTCATAACCCCGTGCAATCACAGGTGCTTCAGACGATGGAACGTCAAAACGCCATTCGGGAGAGTGCGCAGTTTTATTTGCGACAGTCCCTCTACGCGCCGGCGCCGGAACGCGTATCGCGTTCACGCATGACACGCTTTATCGAAGACTTCGAAAAGCAAACCGGAGAGCGCTTCGCCGATTACCCCGCCTTGCACGATTACACCGCCCGCGAATATCGCCAGTTCTGGAAATCCTTTCTCGAATCGGCCGAAGGACTCGAATGGTCGGGTATCGCGGAACCCGTTTGTACCGGCGATGAAATCGAAACCGCCCGCTTTTTTCCGCATGTCGAACTGAATTACGCGGAGAATCTTCTCGGCCCGGGCATCGCGCCCGACGACGCTATGGCGCTCGTCGCCTGTTATGCCGACGGCGGCCGCGTCGCCTACACGCGCGGCGAATTGCGCGAGCGCGTCATACGGCTCGCGCAGGCCTTGCGCGAACTCGGGCTGAAGCCGGGCGACCGCGTCGTCGCGATCATGCGCAACGACGCCGAAGCGATCACCGCCGCGCTCGCCGTCGCCTCGCTCGGCGCGACGCTTTCCACCGCAGCGCCCGAAAACGGCGTGCAGGCCATCCTCGACCGCTTCGCGCCGCTCGCGCCGCGCATGTTGTTCGCGCACACCATGCAGCGCTCGTTCGATACGGCCGGCGCGCTCAGCGCTCACGTCGCCGCTGTGGCCGCCGCGTTGCCGACGCTCACCGACATCGTGTGCCTCGACGAAACGCCGCTGCCGAGCACGGTCACGACGCGTCAGCACGAGATGCGCGAACTCATCGAGCACGGCGATCCGACGCGGTTCGCGTGGCGGCGCTTTCCGTTCAACCATCCGCTCTTCGTGATGTTTTCGTCGGGCACGACGGGCAAGCCGAAGTGCATCGTGCATGGCGCGGGCGGCACGCTGATCGAGCATGTGAAGGAACATCGGCTGCATAGCGATCTCGGACCCGACGACAAGCTCTTCTTCTTCACGAGCTGCTCGTGGATGATGTGGAACTGGCAGTTGTCGGCGCTCGCGTCGGGCGTGCAGATCGTCACGTACGACGGACCGGTAGCGGCCGTCGACACGTTGTGGCGCATCGTCGCGAACGAGCATGTCACCGTGTTCGGCACGAGCCCCGCCTACCTGAAGATGAGCGAGGACGCGGGGCTCGAACCCGGCACGCTGTACGACCTGTCCGACCTGCGCGCGATGATGTCGACCGGCGCCGTGCTCTACGACACGCAATTCCACTGGGTGCATCGGCACGTGAAGCCGCTGCAGCTGCAGTCGATATCTGGCGGGACGGACATCATCGGCTGCTTCGTGCTCGGCAATCCCAACCTGCCCGTTCATGCCGGCGAAGCGCAGTGCAAGACGCTCGGCCTGAACGTGCAGGCCTTCGATCATGGCGTGCAGACCAACATGCCAGGCGAACTCGTCTGCACGAACCCGTTTCCGTCGCGCCCGCTCGGCTTTTTCGGCGACACGGACGGCTCGCGCTTTCACAAGGCATATTTCGCCGAGAACGAAGGCGTCTGGACGCATGGCGACGTCATCGAATTTTCGCCGGACGGCGGCGCGCGTCTGCATGGCCGCAGCGACGGCGTGCTCAACGTGCGCGGCATCAACGTGAGCCCCGGCGAGATCTACCGCATTCTGAGCGAAGTGCACGAGATTCGTCAGGCGATGGCCGTGCCGCAGACCGGCCCGCGCGCCGGCGAGGGCGGCCAGCGCATCGTGCTGCTGCTCGTGCTGCGTGAAGGCGAGCATCTCAACGCGGCGCTCGCCATCCGCATCCGGCGCGAACTCACGCGGCACGGCTCGGCGGCGCTGGTGCCGGATGTCATCGTGCAGGTCGGCGGCTTGCCGGTCACGCACAACGGCAAGCCGTCCGAAGCCGCCGCTCGCGATGCCGTCAACGGCCTGCCCGCGCGCAACGTGTCGTCGCTCGCGAATCCGGATTGTCTCGATGGCATTCGCGAACATCCGCTGCTCGCGCGCGCGCAGCCCGACTTGCCCGCGCCGGGCGAATCGGCGGAGGGCATCGAGGCGTATCTTTGCGCGCTGTGGGAGCAGTATTTCAGCTTCTCGCCGATCGGCCGCGACGACAACTTCTTCGAACTCGGCGGACACTCGCTGCTCGCGGCGCGCATGCTGGCCGACATCAAGCGGACGACGAACCGCACGCTGCCGATCGCCACGCTCATCGTCGCGCCGACGATCGCGCGGCTCGCGGCCGTCATCGCCGCCGATCCGAGCATGAGCGCCGAAAGCTCGTCGCTGGTGCAGATGCGCGCGGGGCGCGGACGGCCGCTCTTCATGGTCCACAGCATCACCGGCTCCGTGATGGAATGCCTGACGCTCGCCGGCACGCTGCAAAGCGAGCGTCCGGTCTACGGTCTGCAGGCGCTCGGCCTCGATGGCGATGAAGCGCCGCAGCGCAGCGTCGAGGACATGGCGCGCGCCTACGTGCTGCGCATGCGCGGCGTGCAGCCGAGCGGGCCGTATGCGCTCGTCGGCTATTCGTTCGGCGGACTGGTTGCGTTCGAGATTGCGCAGCAACTCGTGAAGGCCGGCGAGCAAATCGAAATGCTCTGCCTGCTCGATACCTATGTGCACGAACGCTGTCTGCCGCTCACCGCGTGGGCGCGCTATCAGGCCAGCATGATCGCCTACAGGATGCGCGAGTTCCGGGCGCTCGGCACGCGGGAGCGCATTGCATACGTGCGCGGCAAGGCACTCGCGATGAAGGACCGGGTACGCATGCGTCTCGGCAAGACGGCGCAGCGCCCCGGCCCCGAAACGCGCGGCCTGCCGCCGCCGCTGATGCTCGTGCGTGAGTCGATGCGAGTCGCGATGACGACCTACAAGCCGCGCCGCTATCTCGGCGGACCGATCGTTTATGTGCGCGCATCGATCCAGCAAGACGATCGCGGCGATCCGTTACCGGTATGGCGGCGCGTCGCGAAGCAGGGCTTGCGCATCATGCAGGTGGAAGGCCGGCATAACGATCTGGTCGTCGAACCGCAGCTTCTCACCGTCGCGCTCGCCCTGACGAACGCGCTCGCGGGCATCTAAGCCACCTTCGTTACCGTCTCTCCGGCGCGCCCCGCGGGGCGCGCCGGCTTTCGCGCGCCGGTCCAGTCTCCTCGAATTCAGACAAGCCCGATAGGAAACGGCTGGGCGTCTCCGCATACTTCGGAATCTGTAAAAAAGCCGCATCCAGCCATTCGGAAACGCGCAGTGGACTGCTGCGCCACGCCGCCCGCACCATCGCTGTTCCGTTCGCTGAGTTGCCGGCCATGCTCAATCCGTCAACGCCCGAGACCGCCTTGTCATCTTCGCCCCTCGTCACTGTCGTCATTCCCGCCTTCAATGCAGAACAGTTCATCGGCGAAGCGGTCGCCTCGATCCGGTGTCAGACTATCGAAGACTGGCAGCTCATCGTCGTCGACGACGGCTCCGCTGACCAGACCTTGTCCGCCGCCCGCGAAGCCGCCGGCGACGACAGCCGCATCCGCCTCATCCGTTTCGACCGCAACGAGGGCATCAGCACCGCATCGAACGCCGGCTTCGACGCGGCGCAGGGCGAGTTCATCGCGCGCGTGGATTCGGACGACCGCCTGATCCCGCACCGGCTTGCCGCGCAGGTCGCCGCCTTCAGGGCAAACGACCGTCTGGCCGCAGCGGGTTCCAACGTCAGCGTGTTCGGCGACGTTCCCGACGGCATCGCCTATTGCGCCCAGGGTGACGCCAACATCAAGGCTCGTCTGCTCGACGGTGTCAATACGATCAGCGGCGGCACGCTCATGGTGCGGCGCTCCTTCGTGCGCAGGCATGGCATCCGGTTCGACGACGTCGCCCGCAGCGCCGAGGACATCGGCTATCTGGCATCGGTCATGGCGGCGGGCGGCCAGCTCGAGAATGTCAACGAAGTGCTCACCGAGCACAGGTCGCATCGCGGCAGCTTCACCAACAGCCGCGGGGACGTGGCCGCTCCGTGGCTGCAAACCATGCGCCGCCGCCTCCTCGCGCTCTGGTATCCCGACCTCGACCCGGGCGACATCGAACGCATCGTCATCCCGTTTCTCAACACCTATCCGAACTCGTCCGACGAACCGCTCGCCATCGTCAGCGCGATCAATCGTCTCGTGAGCACCCGGGCTGTCGACCTCGGGCAGGACGTCTCCATCGTCCACGGGATCATTCTCGACCGGATGCGCAAGATGCTCGGCATCTACCAGGACAACAAGCTCCTCGACGCGACGCAAATCCAGGCCATTCGTCACTTCGTTGCCCCGGCAACGCGCGACGCGCTCGATCAGCTCACGTTCTAAACGGAGCGTTGCTCGCTTTCACGACGAGCGCCGCCGACGGCTTGCAGGCCGTTCGCGGCGCTCGTTGCATTTCAGGCTACGTCGTTCACGCCGCACGCGCCGTCTATCACCGGCTGCCCGGTTCGTTGACGCTTTCGTACTAGCTGCGAGGCGTATCGCTTCTATCGCCGTTTCGCGGCGTTTGTTCTACTAGCGGCACGCTCGCCCGATTGCGGCGACGCTTTCTCTGGACGGAGCCACGCATGTCAGCCGAATCACGCCTCAATCAACTGGTGCTCACCGTCGCGTGTCCGAGCGCGGCCGGACAGGTCGCCGCTATCGTCGGCTTTTTGGAGCGGCATCACGGCTATATCGACGAACTCACCGTGTTCGACGACGACCTCAGCGAACGCTTCTTCGTGCGCTGCGTCTTCCATGCCGCGAGGCGCGACGAAACGCTCGACCTCGACATGCTGCAACGCGAGTTCGCATCCATCGCCGCGCGCTTCTCGATGACGTGGGCGATTCACGATCTCGCCGTGCGTCCGAAAGTCCTCATCATGGTGTCGAAGCTGGAGCACTGTCTCGCCGACCTGCTGTTCCGCTGGCGCATGGGCGAACTGAAGATGGATATCGTGGGCATCGGCTCGAACCATACGGACCTCGCGCCGCTCGCGCAGCAGCATGGCCTGCCCTTCCATCACTTGCCGATCACCGCGGATACCAAGTCGCAACAGGAGGCCCGCCTGCTCGATCTGTTCGATACGTCGGGCGCGGAACTGATGATCCTCGCGCGCTACATGCAGATTCTTTCCGGCGATACGAGCCGCAAGCTGGCGGGACGTGCAATCAACATCCATCACTCGTTCCTGCCGGGCTTCAAGGGTGCGAAGCCCTATCATCAGGCACATACGCGCGGCGTGAAACTGATCGGCGCGACGGCCCACTTCGTCACCGACGATCTCGACGAAGGCCCGATCATCGAGCAGGAAGTGGAACGGGTCGATCATTCGTATAGCCCCGACCGTTTGCTGGCGACCGGGCGCGATGTCGAATGCATCACGCTGGCGCGCGCGGTGAAGGCGTTCGTCGAGCGGCGGGTGTTCATCAATGGAGAGAGGACAGTGGTGTTGCGTTGAGTCTCCCAAACGCGAAAGCGCCGCTGAAAAGCGGCGCTTTCTTCATCGCTAAGCCTGCAACCCGGCTTACTTGACCCAGCTATCCACCCGGTCTCCATGCGCGCTGATCCACGCATCGGCGGCTGCGGTGGGCTTTTCGCCGTTCTGCGTCGCGAGCATCACGCTATCGATTTCACCCGGCTTCCACTGGAACTTCTTCAGGAACGCGACCACTGGCGGCGCCTTCTTTTCCAGTTCTGGATTCACGACGCTGTCGACATGCTCCGCTTCGCCGAACACCTTCTTCGGGTCTTCGAGGAACTTGAGCTTGTACTTGGCGAACATCCAGTGGGGCTTCCAGCCCGTCACGATGATCGGCTTCTTCGCTGCTTCCGAGCGCGCCAGTTCCGCCGTCATCGCGCTGCCCGAACTCGGCATCAGCTTGTAATCGAGGTTATAGGCCTTGATCGCCTCGCTCGTCTTTTGCATGACGCCCGCACCCGCGTCGATGCCGACGATGCGCGAATCGAACTCCGCCTTCTTCGCTTCGAGATCGGTCAGGCTTGATACATCGACGTTCTCAGGCACGATCAGCCCGATCTTCGCGTCGTTGAAGTTCGGACCGAGATTCACGACCTTCGACTTGAAGTTGTTCCAGTACGCGCCATGCGTGACCGGCAGCCATGCGGACAGCGTCGCATCCAGATCGCCGCGCGCCACGCCTTGCCACATGACACCCGCCGCGACCGGCACGAGCTGCACCTGATAGCCAAGCCGCTTCTCGATGATGCGCGCCGCCACGTTCGACGTCGCCACACTGTCGTCCCAGCCTTCGACGTAGCCGATCTTGATGGTCGGCTTCGTATCGGCGCTTGCCCCCATGCTCGCTGCAAGGGCCGCACTCATCGCGCCCAGCACGAACAGTCTTCTCATCGCTTTCATATGGTTTCCCCTTTGCGGCCCCACGCCGTGCACTCAGAATCGCCAGCCAGAATAGTGCTGTAACGCGCTTTTGCGACATCCAGTTGTCAAGAAACGACGCCCGGTTTCTACTTGTCGACGACGAGATCGCTCAGTGGCTTGCTGCAACACAGCAGCACCATGCCCTGATCGATCTCGCGCTGACGAATGCCGCCCGCATGCTTCATCGCGACTTCGCCGGATACGAGCTTCACCTTGCACGTGCCGCACATGCCCTGCGTACACGACGACGGCAATCGCACGCCCGCTTTCTTCGCGGCGTCGAGCACGTGTTCGCCACTGCCGCATTCGATCTCGCGCCGGCTCTTGGCGAACGCGACCTTGTATGTCGTGTCGGCGGGCGCGGGCGCGAAGTCGCTGGTTTCGACGAATTCGCTATCGGTGGCGATGGCATCGGCGACATGAGCGGTCGTCAGTTGCGATGCGACTTCAGCGATCGTTTCGAACGAGAAACTCTCTTCGTGATAGTGCTTGCGATCGAAGCCGCCTTCATCGAGCAGATTGCGCACCGCTTGCATATAAGGTGCGGGACCGCACGTGAACACTTCGCGATCGAGATAATCCGGTGCAATCAGCTTGAGCAGCGGCAAGCTCAAAAACCCCGTGATTCCGGGCCAATTCGTGCGCGCACCGACGCGCTCGCAAACGAACGCGGTGCGGAAGTTCGCGTGATTCGATGCGATGAGATCGAGCTCGCGCGCGAAGATGATGTCGTCCGGCGTGCGTGCGCTGTGCACGAACACGATGTCGGCATCGTCTCCCAGTTCATGATGCGCGCGGCTCATCGACATGAGCGGCGTAATGCCCGATCCCGCCGACAGAAACAGAAACTTGCGCGCCGGATGCCGCGCACACGTGAACTCGCCCGACGGCCCGAGCACACGCACGCGCGCCCCTGCAACCACATTGTCATGCAGCCAGTTCGACACCTTTCCGCCCGGCACGCGCTTCACGGTGATGGAGATGGTATGCGGGCGCGTCGGCGCGGACGAGATCGTGTAGCAGCGGTTGACTGGCTCGCCGTCGATATCCAGTTCGAGTGTGATGAACTGCCCCGGCTCGAACACGAACGCGCGTTCATCGGGCGCCTTGAAGAAAAAGCTCTTCACGTCATGCGTTTCCTGCCGCACATGACAGCAGACGAGCGTGTCGTCGACGTCGCTATTCCAGCGCGCGGGCAGCGCGCCCCAGAACTTCGGCTGGGTCACGCGGCTCTTCGTCGGCTCGAACGTGGCCTGATCGCGCATCATGATGTGCCTCTCTAACGCGCTTAGCGCATGAAGGAAACGATTTTCTCGCCATGCGATGCGAGTTGCTCGTCGGGCGTGTTCGCGTAGCTGTCCAGCCGCCCGATGTACCACTCGCAGAACTTCTCGACGAGTCCTTCCGTAAAGGGCGAATACGGGCCCGGCTGATACGCGCTGCTGGCCGCGCCGAGCTGCGAGTACTCGACGAGCGTGCGATCCTGCTCGTTGGTCGCGCGCCATACGGCCGTGAGATTGTCGACGTCGTAATCGATGCCTTCGCGTGCATCCTTGTGCACGAGCCACTTCGTGCGCACGAGCGTTTCGCCGGCGGACAGGGGGATTACGCTGAACGTGACGATGTGATCGCTCATGAAGTGATGCCACGAATTCGGCTGCGTCCAGAACGAAAGTCCGCCCAGATCCGCGCGTTCGAAGCCGCCCAGCAGCTTCCTGCAGGCGACCTTCGCGTCGAGCGTTTGCGATTCGCCATCGCGATCGAGCGGCAGGCGTTGCGTGCGGAAGCCGCTGACGAGATCGGACAGGCGCTCGATTTCAGCGGACGGCAGGTTCATCGCGTCCCATTGCTTCGCGCGTTCGACGACGGTGCGCTCGAACGCGGCCATGCCTTCTTCGTTCGCGGGCGAGCGTTGATAGCCGAAGCCGTATTCATAGAGCGAAATGGTCAGTTCGGGATGGTTCGCGACGCAGTGATAGCACTCGCGATTGTTCTCCATCGTGAGCTTCCAGTTGCCCTTTTCAACGAGATCGACGCTCGCCGCGATCTTGCAATCCTTCAGGCCGTGCGGCAGTAGATACGGCTCCATCGCTTCGCGCAGGACGGCGAAATCGGCGGGCGGTTCATCGGCGAGACAGATGAAGATGAGGCCCGCTAGATTCTCCACATAAACTTTCTTCAGGCTGTGCTTGCAGCGGTCGAACTGGTCGCCCATGTGCTCGGCGAACATGAGATCGCCGTTCAGGCCATACGTCCAGCTGTGATACGGACACACGATATTGCCGAGCGAACCTTTCTCCTGGTTGCACAGGCGCGCGCCGCGATGACGGCACACATTATGGAACGCGCGGATCTGCATGTCGTCGTCGCGCACGATCAGGATCGAATCGTTGCCGATATCGATCGTCGTGTAATCGCCGGGCTCGGGCACGTCCGGTTCCACCGCAACCTGAATCCAGTGCTGCCCGAAAATTGCCTTCATATCGAGCGCGTGAATCTCTTCGCTCGTATAGAACGGCGCTTCGAGCGTATAGCCCTTCTTGCGGCGTTCGATCATTGCGCGAACGTCTGCCGAAACTTTCATCGTGTGCTCCTGCATCGCTTTTTGGCCCGCTGTTGTGCCCGTTTGTCTGCCCGCCTGCTGCCGTCGAAATCAATAGTCGACGAGTTGATGCTCGCGCAAATACGCCAGAATCACTTGTGCTTTTTCGACGGAACTCCCTTCAATTACGACGCTGCCGCCACGGCTTTCCGTCGTCGTCGCGGAGAGCATGCGTGCGTGGCCCGTGCGCTTCTCCGGCGCGGCGAGGCGCTTCGGCTTCGCGGTGACAGGGCCGAGCGTCCACGCACTCTGTTCCTTGTCCAGCGGTGCGTTGGCCGCGACAGGCGCCACGCGCCCTTCCTTCATGCGCGCATACGCATAACGCGGTGCGGCGTTCGCCAGCGGATGGACCGCGACGAGCGCGGGCAGTTGCACCCGCACGCGGCGGCGCAAGCCCTTGGGCATGAACTGCCGCACTTCGACGCCTTCGTTCGTCACGCTGACATCCACTGCGGACCCGACGAGCGCAACGTTCAGCGCATCCGCGAGCTTGTAGGGCAGCGTGCCGCTATCGAATGCGCCTTCCGCACGCGTGCCCGTCATCACGAGGTCATAGCCTGAGAGACGTTGCGCGAGGGCGGCGCAGGCATCGCCCGATGTGTTGAGCACTTCGACGCGCGGCGCGCCCAGTGCGAGATATTCAGCAAGCGCGGGACTGCCCGGATCGCCGGCATGCAGCACGTCGAGTTGAGCGCCGTGCTGCTTCGCGATATCGAGGGCGATGGCGAGCGCCGCTGCATCGTTGCGGCTGTAGCGCGCCGTGCCGCTCACGGGATGACGTCCCACGGATACGAGTACGGCGATCTTCATGCGAACGCTCCTTCCGCCAGCGATGTTTCGACGATCGACGCCCCGTTTGCACGCGATGCACGCGCGGCAGCGGCTGCATCGGTGAGCGCCTTGATGGTCTCTTGCGTATCCGCGACGATCGTGAGATTCGCGCGCTTGGCAATGGGCGCGCTCGCATCCAGATTCACGGCGATCACGTGACGGCAATCCTTGATGCCCTGCAAGTGCTGCACCGCGCCCGAGATGCCGAACGCGATATAAACGCTTGCTTCGACGGTCTTGCCGGTCGCGCCGATCTGCTTGTCGCGCGTGAATTTGCCGTCATCGACGGCGACACGGCTCGCACCGATCGCCGCGCCGAGCGTCGAGGCCAACGCTTCGAACGCGGGGATATCGGTCACGCCATTGCCCGCCGAGATGATGAAGTCCGCTTCTTCGAGCGCGACTTGCGCGGCATCCATTTCTTCGATGCCGAGATCGACGTAGGCGCTCTCGACGGCAGCGGGCACGATGCCTTCGCTCTGCACGCGCTCGCCGGCGCCGACGAAAGGCAACTTCGCATCTACGGCGTTCGGCGCGAGCAGAACGACATCGGGCAATGCGCGCGAGGCGACTGCACGGCCCGCCAACGCATATGAAGCAACATGCGACGCATCCAGCTCCACGACATGCGTGGCGATGCTGGCGTCCGCGTGCGCGGCGTAACGGCGGCCGAGGTCGCCATCGCCGGTTGCGTTGTCCGGCATGAAGACATGCGCGGGCGCAAACGCCGCGACGCATGCCGCAAGCGCACGCAGTTCATCATCGGGCGCATAGCGGCGGCGATCGAACGCTTCGAGTTCGATATAGCGGTCCGCACCGAGCGATGCAGCATCTTCGCTGAACGCGCCGAACGCGATCAGCACGACTTCGGTTTCATCGTCCGCAAGCAAGGCGGCAGCGGCGAGCGCCTGGCGCGCGTGATCGTCGAGCGCGCCGCGGTCGGTGTGCGCCGCGATGAGCAAGGCACGGCGCGCGAGCTTCGTCGTGCGGCGCGGCTTGACCGCATCGTGATGCGCGGCATGCGTCGAAGCAAAGTCGAGCATCGCGCCGGTGCCGATCTCGCCGAGCGTGATGCGCCTGAGTCCTGCCGTCGTGACGACGAAAGGCCGGCGCGGATCGATTCTTTTGATCGTGTTCATGCGTTACTCCAGCGCTGCGGCGACCAGCTCCGCCACGTCGAGCACTTCGGGACGAGGACCGACCACGCCTTCGAGCATCGCGGTGCATTGCGGACAACCGACGGCGACCACTTCCGCGCCCGTTGCCTTCGCATCGCCGATGCGGATGTCCGGAATGCGCTGCTTGCCGGGGATATCCGTCAACGGCGCACCGCCGCCACCGCCGCAGCATCGCGCACGCATGCCGTGACGCTCCATCTCCACCACCTTGATGCCGATGGTCTTCAGCAGCTTGCGCGGCGCTTCGGTTTCGCCGTTATAGCGGCCGAGGTAGCACGGATCGTGATACGTGATCTTCTTGTCGGCGAGCACCGCAGCGGCCTTCGGCGTGAGCTTGCCGCTCGCCACCAGTTCCGCCATGAACGCCGTGTGATGCTGCACTTCGTAGAAGCCGCCGAGCGCGCGGTATTCGTTGCGCAGGCTATGCAGCACGTGCGGGTCCGCCGTCACGATGCGCCTGAACGAATAGCGCGAGAGCGTGTCCATGAGCTTCGCGGCGCATTGCTGGAAGGTGGCTTCGTCGCCGAGACGGCGAGCCGTGTCGCCCGTATCGGTTTCCGCGCTGCCGAGCACCGCGTAATCGACGCCCGCCTTGTTCAGCACCTTTGCGAAGGCACGCAGCGTGCGTTGATAGCGCATGTCGAACGCGCCTTCGCCTGCTATCAGCAACACGTCCACCATGCGGCCCGGCTGGGCGACCTGCACCTGCAAATCAACGGACCAGTCATAGCGCGCGCCGATGTCATAGCCGTTCGCGCTGCCCGTCTCGCGCAGATTCGCGAGCGTGATCGGGCCTTTGCCCGGCACGTTGCCTTCGACGAGCGTCTGGTTGCGGCGCATGTCGACGATCGCATCGACATGCTCGATCAGCATCGGGCACTCCTGCACGCAAGCGCGGCACGTCGTGCAGGACCAGATGGTGTCGGCTTCGATCATGCTCGAGATGAGCGGCTTGCCCGGCGCGCCCGCATGCTTGCCGACCGGGATGCCCGGCGTGGGACTGCCTGCATACGCGGCATCCGTGCCGCCGACCATGCCCGTCACCAGGTCCTGAATCAGCTTCTTCGGGTTGAGCGGCTGACCCGATGCAAACGCGGGGCATGCGGCTTCGCATTTTCCGCACTGCACGCATGCATCGAAACTCAGCAGTTGGTTCCAGCGAAATTCGATCGGCTTGCCGACGCCATACTCCTTCGCATCGAGCACGGGCATCTTCAGTGCCGTGGGCGGCACCACGTCCTGATCGTGCTTCGCCTTGAAGCGCTCCTGCCGCGGATGAAACGCGAGATGGAGGAGACCTGCCATCGCGTGCTTCATCGGTCCGCCGCGCGCCGCGCCGAAGGTCATCGTGTAGGCGCCCGCGCCGATCAGCAATGCGACGATGATCGCGAGCGCACCGGACATCCACGTTGCAGGCAACAGCATGAACAGCGCGAGGCCGAGCGCGAACGAGCCGAGCAGAAGCGGCAGGCTGTCCCACGGTCCACGCGACAGACGCGCGGGCACCGCCTTCGCGCCGTGCCTGCGCCGGTAGACGAACACCGCGCCAACGAACATGATGAGCGCCGCGACAAAGATCGCCTTGTCGAGCCACGGCGAATAGATGGCGAGGCCGTAGTTGAGGAACACGAGCGCCATCGCGAGGATCGCGCCGCCCGCTGTCGCGACGTGCGTTCTTGCGATATACGGATCGCGCGCAACGACATGATGCAGGTCCACGAAATAGCGCTTGGGGATGGTCAGCAGATTGCCCCATCCATAAGCGCCCGCCACGGTCGCGCGCCCTTCGCGCCAGTACGCCGCGCGCCTCATGATGGCGAAGGCGAGGCCCGCGACCGAGGCCCACAGCAAGACGGTGATGACAAACACGGGATTCATCGCGCAATGCCCTCAAAAGTCCTTGCAAAGACGCAGCGCGTCGTAAATCGCGCCGTGGATGTTGTGCATCGAGATGCAGTCGCCGACGCGGAACAGCAGGAATCGCCCGTTGCCGAGCTCTTCGGACAGGCACGGCTGCGCCTCCGATGCGAAGAGCTTGTGCACATCCACTTGTCCGCGATTGAGCGACTCGGACTTGAGCTTCCAGTACAGCGCATCGTTGGGCGTGCTGCCGTTTTCGATCACGACCTGATCCACCGCGCGCTCTTCCTGCTCTTCCGTGTACTCGTTGCGCAGCACGGCGATCTTCTTGCCGTCTTCCTCGTACACCTTGTCGAGCCAGTAATTCGGCGTGTGGATGACGCCTTGCGCATAGAGGCGTCGATAGAAGATGGGGAACGTGGTGCCGCCGACGTCGTCCGCGACTTTCACATCGGGCGTCACGATCTCGACATTCGATCCGCGCGACGAGATGAAATCCGCGACGCCCGCGCCCGCATGCGTGCTCACGCCGTCATAGACGAGCACGTTCTTGCCCGGCTCGACCTTGCCCGAAAGAATGTCCCACGAACTCACAGCGAGTCCCCGATCGACGCCCCATGCGGGCACCTGATCCGTGAACGATGAACCGCCCGTTGCAAGCACGATGATGTCCGGCTTCTCGGCCATGATCGCCTTGTCGTCCGCTGCGACACCGAGACGGCGGTCCACGCCAAGGCGCTTCGTTTCCATGTCGAACCAGCGCACGATGCCCGCCATCTGCTCGCGCTGCGGCGCTTTCGCGGCGAGCATGATCTGCCCGCCGACGTAATCGTTCTTCTCGAACAGCACGACGTCGTGCCCACGCGACCTCGCCACGCGCGCTGCTTCAAGTCCGGCCGGGCCAGCCCCGACGACGACGACCTTGCGCTTCGGCCCGCGCGACTTCTCGATGACATGCGGCATCGTCGCTTCACGCGAGGTCGCGGCGTTCTGCACGCACAGCACATCGAGCCCGTTGTACTGGCGGTCGATGCAGTAGTTCGCGCCGACGCATTGCTTGATCTCGTCCTCGCGGCCATCGCGAATCTTGATGACCATATGCGGGTCGGCAATCTGCGCGCGCGTCATGCCGACGAGATCGACCATGCCGTTCGCGAGCAGGCGCTCGGCCTGGCCCGCATCGCGGATGCTTTGCGCGTGCATGATCGGCAGCTTCACCACCGACTTGATGCCCGCCGCAAGATGCACGAACGGCTCGGGCGGCAGCGCCATCGGCGGCATGCAGTTGGCGAGCGTGTTGTGCGTATCCGCGCCCGAACCGATCACGCCGATGTAATCGATAAGGCCGGTTTCGGCCATCGCTTGTGCGATTTCCTTCAGTTGCTCGTGATCGAGCCCGTCTTCGTGGAACTCGTCGCCGCACATGCGCAGGCCCACGCAGAAGTCCGCGCCGACCGCTTCGCGCACGGCCTTCAGCACTTCGACACCGAAACGCAGGCGGTTTTGCAGCGAGCCGCCCCATTCATCGGTACGAAAGTTGGTGCGCGGGCTCCAGAACTGGTCGATCAAATGCTGGTGCGCCGCCGATATCTCGATGCCGTCCATGCCCGCATCCTTCACGCGCTTTGCAGCCGCCGCGAAGTCTTCGATGATGCGGCGAATCTCTTCGATTTCGATGATCTTCGCGTTGCCGCGATGCACCGGCTCGCGCACACCCGATGGCGACATCAGATGCGGCCAGCTCTCGCCGTGCCATGCCGAGCGGCGGCCCATGTGCGTCGCCTGGATCATGATCTTCGCGCCATGACGATGCATCGCTTCAGCGAGGCGCGCGAGCGGGTCGATGATCTTGTCCGTCGACAGGTTCACCGACTTCCACCACCCTTGCGGGCTGTCGATGGACACCGGGCTCGATCCGCCGCAGACGGCGAGTCCCACGCCGCCCTTCGCCTTTTCCTCGTAATAGCGGATGTAGCGGTCGCCGGGCAAGCCGCCCGGTTCTGCATACACCTCCGCGTGCGCGGTGCTGACGATGCGGTTACGCAGGGTCAGCTTGTTCAGCGTGAGTGGCTTGAAAAGGTTCGGGTAACGCATGACGGGAGACCTCGAATTGATATGCGTTAATGCTTGCTGTGCGTGCTATGCGTGAAGCTGGATCGGCGACACTTCGAACACGCAATGGTCGTGGCCTTCCGCCGCGCATTGCGTTTCGATGGAACGCGAGCGCGGACCCTTCTTCGTGCTGTCGGGTACGGTGTCGTTCACCCAGTCCATCGCGCCCGCGAACCATCCGGCGAACATGTAGCAGAGCTTGCCCTGCTTGCCCGGCTGCGCGAGCACGAAAGACGAATGACGCAAATGGACGCGCGCCATTGCGCTTTGCGGGTCCGATTCGACGATATCGAAGAGACCCCAGCCGCGTTGCGAAAGACGCTTCAGGTAGTGCTCGAACACCGCCATGCCGGCGATACCGTGCTTCGCGGCTTCCTTGTCGCACCAGTGATACGCGGACTTGTAACCCGCCTTAGAGAGAATCTCGGCGTACGTCTCGCGTCCGAGCGCTTCTTCGACGGCCACGTGGTTGTTCGTGAAGAAATGGCGCGGCACGTACAGCATCGGCAGCGCGTCGGTGGTCCAGACGCCGGTTTGCGCGTCGACGTCGATAGGCAGTTGCGGTTGCATCGCGGGTTTCCTTATTGATTGTTTAGACGTGCCACACTTCGCCGAATACGCGCAGCCAGTTCTCGCCCATCACCTTCTTGATGCGCGCTTCGCTCCAGCCCGCGCGCTGCATCGCGGCGGTCAGATTCGGAAACTCGCCGATCGTGCGAATGCCTTCCGGATTCACGACCTTGCCGAAGTTCGTCAGCCGGCGATAACGGCCCTTATCGTGCGTGATCCAGTCGAAGAACTCGGTGCTGTAGCCTTGCGTGAAGTCCGTGCCGATGCCGACCTTGTCTTCGCCGATCACATCGATCACGTATTCGATCGCTTCGAGATAGTCGTCGACATTTGCCTCCGCGCCGCGCTTCAGGAACGGTGCGAACATCGTCACACCGACGAAGCCGTTGGCGTCGGCAATTTCCTTGAGCTGCTCGTCGGTCTTGTTGCGCGGATGTTCCTTCAGCCCCGACGGGCAGCAATGCGAATACGTCACGGGCTTTTTCGAACACGCGATTGCATCCGATGACGTCTTCGCGCCGACATGCGAAAGATCCACCAGGATGCCCACGCGGTTCATCTCCTGGATCACTTCGCGGCCATAGCCCGAGAGACCACCATCGGCCTCATAACAGCCGGTGCCGACGAGATTCTGCGTGTTGTAGCAAAGCTGAACGACGTTCACGCCCAGTTCCTTGAATACCTCGATATAGCCGAGGTTGTCCTCGAACGCATACGAGTTCTGGAAGCCGAAGATGATCCCGGTCTTGTTCTCCTTCTTCGCGCGCAGGATGTCGTCGGTCGTGCGCACCAGCGTGAGAATCTCGCTGTATTCGCGGATCTGCTGCTTCATTTCCGCGATGTTGTCGATCGTCTTCTGAAAGTCTTCCCATACCGAGACCGTGCAGTTGACGGCCGTCACGCCGCCCTTGCGCATGTCCTCGAACACGGAGCGCTCGAACTTCGAGATGTTGAGACCGTCGATGATGATGCTGTCGTCGTGCAAAGTGCTCATCGCTTGTTGCTCCGTGTTCTCAGTAGATGGGGAAGCGCTCGCACAGCGCAAAGATCTGGCGGCGCACGCGTTGTTCGGTTTGCGGATCGCCTTCCGGATGCTCACGCAGCGAGTCGAATACTTCGAGAATGAGGCGGCCGGTTTCGCGGAATTCGTTCACGCCGAAGCCGCGCGTCGTGCCGGCGGGCGTGCCCAGGCGAATGCCCGATGTGACCGTGGGCTTTTCCGTGTCGAACGGAATGCCGTTCTTGTTGCACGTGATGCCCGCGCGTTCCAGCGCCTGTTCCACCTGATTGCCCTTGAGGCCCTTCGGACGCAAATCGACGAGCAACAAGTGGTTGTCGGTGCCGCCCGTAACGAGATCGACGCCGCCTGCCTTCAGCACTTCGCCGAGCGCCTGTGCATTGGCGAGCACGTCGTCGATATAAGTCTTGAATGAAGGCTGCAACGCTTCGCCGAACGCGACGGCCTTGCCCGCGATCACGTGCATCAGCGGGCCGCCTTGCAGCCCCGGAAACACGGCTGAATTGATCTTCTTGGCGATGTCCTCGTCGTTCGTCAGGACAAAGCCGCCGCGCGGGCCGCGCAGCGTCTTGTGCGTCGTGGAAGTCACTACGTGTGCATGGTCGACCGGGTTCTCGTGGCGGCCCGCTGCGATGATGCCTGCGATATGCGCCATATCGACCATGAGCTTCGCGCCCGCCGCGTCGGCGATGGCGCGCAGGCGCTTGAAGTCCAGCTTGCGCGGATACGCCGAGAAGCCCGCGATCAGGAGCGACGGCTTGTGCTGCTGCGCGAGCTCTTCGATCTGCTCGTAGTCGATCAGCATGGTGTCGCGATTCACGCCGTACTGCACCGCGTTGAACCACTTGCCCGAGAGCGCCGGCTTCGCGCCGTGCGTCAGGTGGCCGCCTGCATCAAGCGACATGCCGAGCACGGTATCGCCCGGCTTCGCGAGCGCGAGCATCACCGCGCCATTGGCCTGCGCGCCCGAATGCGGCTGCACATTGGCGAACTTCGCGTTGAACAGTTGCTTGATGCGGTCGATCGCGAGCGTTTCCACTTCATCGACGAATTCGCAGCCGCCGTAATAGCGCTTGCCCGGATACCCTTCCGCGTACTTGTTCGTGAGCACGGAACCTTGCGCTTCCAGCACGGCGCGCGACACTATGTTTTCCGACGCGATCAGCTCGACTTGCGATTGCTGTCGTTCCAGCTCGCGCAGGATCGCACCGCGCACCGAGGCGTCCCGCGTGGCGAGCGGCGCGTCGAAGAAGGGATTCGAGTTAGACATTGAGAGGTCCGGGGTCAGTAGAAGGACGGTCGGTGGATGAAGCTCGCGCTTTCATCGTTGCGTCTATTCTTGACCTTCGTCTTCCCGGTCAATTTATGAATTTAGACGCGTTCTTTACCTTTTCCGACATGCGCGTCTGTTTTCGACAAGTGCCGAACCGGCTTTGGGTGTAGTGGCGTTTTTAGTACGCTCGCGCTGCACGCTGGCGGAACGATCGTGCGCCGGGTCAGTGCTTGTGCACGACCGTGCGCGCCGCCCTAGTGCGTCGGTTTCAACGAAACGAAGGCGCCGCCCCGCCTATTCAGGGTTTAGCCCGATGGCATGCAAGTTGCACTCGTTATCACAATGCAGGAGTGGCACAAGGCCGCAGCCACGGCGTTAAACAAATAGATTCCAAGGAATCAATTTCCCCATGTCTTCCGATCGCACGGCGGCACTGACGCACTTCGCGTTCATGCCGCTGCCCAACTTCACGATGATGGCGTTCACCAACGCGATCGAAGTGCTTCGCATGGCGAACTATCTGACGGGGCAGCCGTTGTATCGGTGGTCCATCGTCAGTCCCGAAGGCGGGCCGGTGACGGCCAGCAACGGGCTATCCGTCGATACGGGGCCGGTGGAATGCGTGGGACAGCCGGATATCGTGTTCGTGGTCGGCGGCATCGACGTGCAGCGTGCGACGACGCCCGCGCATCTGTCCGCATTGCGACGCTTTGCGCGCACGGGCAGCATGCTCGGCAGCCTTTGCACCGGAACGTATGCGCTCGCCCGCGCCGGCTTGCTGGCGGGCTATGCTTGCGCGATTCATTGGGAGAACATGTCCGCGCTCAAGGAAGAGTTTCCGGATACGCGTTTCCTGAAGGAACTGTTCGTCATCGACCGTGATCGCGTGACGTGCACGGGCGGCGTTGCACCGCTCGATATGATGCTGAACCTGATCGCGGCGCGCGTCGGCACGGCGCGCGTGACGCAGATTGCAGAGCAGTTCATCGTCGAACACGTGCGGGATACGAGCGCGCAGCAACGCATGCCGCTCGTCGCGCGGCTCGGATCAGCGAACAAGTCCTTGTTCGAAGTCATTTCGCTGATGGAGAACAACATCGAAGAGCCGCTGTCGCGCGAAGAACTCGCGCGGCTGGCCGGCATGTCGCAAAGGCAATTGCAGCGGCTTTTCCGCGAGCATCTCGGCATGACGCCGACGCATTACTATCTGACGCTGCGCCTGCGCCGCGCGCGCGAGTTGCTGCTGCAGACGGATATGTCCATCATGCACATTACGATGGCTTGCGGGTTTCAGTCAGCTTGCCATTTCTCGAAGAGTTATCGCGATGCGTTCGGCACTGCGCCGACGCGCGAGCGAAGGAAGCAGGCGCCGTCCCTGAGCGCGGTGCCGGTTATGGCGGCCTGACGACTTGCTCTGCTGCAAAAAAAAGCGCCTCTTTTCAGAGGCGCTTTTGCTTTCTCAGGCCGCCTTGAGCAAGCCGTGCGGATCGAGCACGAACTTGCGCGGCGCGCCGCCATCGAACTTGCGATAACCATCCGGCGCTTCATCGAGCGAAATCACCGACACGTTCACGATATCCGCGATTGGCAGACGGTCCCACAGAATCGCCTGCATCAGGTTGCGGTTGTACTTCATCACCGGCGTCTGGCCGGTATGAAACGAATGCGACTTCGCCCAGCCGAGGCCGAAGCGGATGCTCAGGCTGCCTCGTTTGGCGGCGGCATCGGCGGCGCCGGGATCGTCGGTCACGTAGAGACCCGGAATGCCGATCGCGCCTGCCGGCTTGGTGATTTCCATCAGCGAATTGAGGACCGTGGCCGGCGCTTCCTCGTTGTGTTCGTTGCCATGGCCATGTGCTTCGAAGCCGACGCAATCGACGGCGCAATCGACTTCGGGCTTGCCGAGAATCTGCTCGATCTGTTCGGCAAGCGTCGCGTCCTTCGACAAATCGATCGTCTCGAAGCCCATCTTGCGCGCGTGCGCGAGGCGCTCCTCGTTCATGTCGCCGACGATCGTGCATGCCGCGCCCAGCAAACGCGCCGATGCCGCCGCCGCCATCCCGACAGGCCCCGCGCCCGCGATATAAACCGTTGCGCCCGGTTTCACGCCTGCCATGACCGCGCCGTGGTAGCCGGTAGGGAGGATGTCCGAGAGGCAGGTGAGGTCGCGAATCTTCGACATCGCCTGAGCCTTGTCGGGGAACTTGAGCAGGTTGAAGTCGGCGTACGGGACCATGACGTACTCGGCCTGTCCGCCGATCCAGCCGCCCATGTCGACATAGCCATACGCACCGCCTGCGCGCGACGGGTTCACATTGAGGCACACGCCCGTGTGTTGCGCCTTGCACGTGGGGCAGCGTCCGCATGCGACGTTGAAGGGCACGGAGACGAGATCGCCGATGGACAGCGTCTCCACGTCGCGCCCGATTTCGATGACTTCGCCGGTGATCTCGTGTCCGAGCACGAGGCCGACTTCGGCGGTCGTGCGGCCGCGGACCATGTGTTGATCGGACCCGCAGATGTTGGTGCTGACGACTTTGAGAATGACGCCGTGGCCGATGTCCCGGCCACGCGGATCGACCATCCTCGGATAGTCGATGGACTGGACCTCGACCTTGCCCTGACCGAGATATACGACGCCGCGATTGGTGCTCATTGATACGTCTCCTTGGATTCGTGAACGGCAGGCGCGGGCTTTCTCTCTGCGTGCGATGCTCGCGGCCCTGAAGGGAGAGTAGGGGGTTTTAGCGGCGTTCGATGGGGGGAATGCGACGCGGGGTTGGTTGAGAGCGACTTTTTGAGGGCGTGGATTGGTCGCTTTTGCTTGCGGTTGTGGTGAGGTTGGGGCTGTTGCGGTGCGGTTGGGGGAATCGGGATCAGCGATGGAGCGAATCAGATGTAGCCAGCAGGATTTGACTCGACAGACAACGTCCGATGACTTCTTGTTCAGTCTCGGTCGCCCCCCTTTCTTGCAAGCTGCTTTTAGCCGGCCAGGGAAGCCCATGAGACTTCAAGAAGTGATGCCACGAGGGACGAAACAGACGGCGATGCATCGGTCACTGTCTGTCCGGTCCAGTATCGGCTGATACAAATCAGACGACGAAGGGGCTGGCTTCGGGCATGTGGAGGAAGCCGGCTTGACCGTCTCCTTGACGGCTTCCACTTGGGTGAATCTCCGCGCACGCGGAGGAACCGTCATGTCTCGTGAAGCCGCCGCACTTCTTCAGGGTCTATCTCCGCGCACGTGGAGGAACCGCAGCATTGAGCGCCGGGCAGCGATAGCCGCTGGGTCTATCTCCGCGCACGCGGAGGAACCGAGGAGGAAGGCACCGCGTTCAGCTTCACGATGGGTCTATCTCCGCGCACGCGGAGGAACCTCTCCCACATAACCCCATGAAACCAACCCCGAAACCCGCCACCCGATCCACCAAGAATCGCTAATTTCTAAAGAACGCCAACCGCCTACCTCAACCCGCGTCTAACCAGATACATCCCGTCCACATCCACCAGTTCCCTCACCGGCGCGCCCAATTGCGCGATACCAACGCCACCGACGGCGTCCAGTTCCCGCCACACCATCACGATGCTGCCCCTCGGTTCGTGTCCATGCCAGTCAGCCAGCACCGACCACGTCCGCTCGCGCACGCCCTTGTTCATCCGTGGCGCGACGTACACGCCCGTCGACACCTCCAGCATCACCGACGCCAAGTACCCGCGAAACCTGTCGGCCACGTCACGCGTCACCACCACGACCAGCGCCATCCGTCTCCTCCAGCTTTTCCTCGAGCCGCAACACCTGCTTGATGCGATCGATCATCGCGGGAATGATCTGCTGCTTGCGAAACACGCGCGCCGCCTCGCGTCGAACGAGCCGGTCGATCGTCTTGTCGCTGCGCTGCGCCTCCTTGACTGCGGCGAAGGCGATCGAAAGCGTCACGTCATCGCGGAAAAGATCGGCAATATCGAGCACGAAAGCCTGGCCGGAATCCTCGTGAATAAAGCCGAGCTGAGGCACAGCCGCAAGCGCGTGAACGGCGATCGCCGCCGCCTGCACAGCCGTCGCCGCATGATTGATGGCTTGATTCGCCATGTCGGCGGCGTCGGGGTTCGCGGGATCGTAACGCCGCCCCTGCCAGTCGATGCCGAATTGCTGCGCGCGCAGCCGATAAATCGCCTTCACGCGCGCCCCTTCTATGCCCCGCAGCGTGTCCAAATCGCGATGCGGAAGCACTTCCCGAGGCGCAGTGCATACATGTGCCGCGCGACAGCCACGCGGCGTCGCGCACTGCCTCACAGCTCCGCTTGCCGCCGCGCGTCATCGGAACGATCCGGCATCAGCGGCGGCGCCGTGTAACTGCGCACACCGCTCGCGCCGACCGCCGCGAGCAACGTGCCATGACGCGCGAGCAGACGCAGCGCATCATGGGTCACGCTGCCGCCGGGGCCGAGCAGCATCATCGATACCGACTGGTGCGGAATCTGATCGACGTACTGCCCACTCGTGAAATGCAGGCATCCGTCAATGACGCCGAGTTCGCCTCGCTCCAGCCACACCAATCCATGACGATCCGCATGAGGCACGCGGGATGTGTCGAGCCCTAGCCGCCCCTTGAGCACGCGCGGGCCTCGACGATCAGTCGTCCACGGACGCTGGCTTCAGCAAAAGCATGCCAAACCCGAACGCCCGATGCCGCCCAATTCCGTGCCTGAGCAAATTCGCGAACGCATCGGAATCTTCAACGCGCAAATGGCCGCTGAGAACCGCGTCCGGGCCATTGATGACGCGCGGCTGTCTCGGCTTGCCGTTGCCATTGCCATTGCCGCTACCGTCGCCCGAACCAGCTTGCGTGCGGCGAATCACGGGCGTGAGTCGAAACCGCGTCATGCGCGCTTCGACCAGACTCGCCGCTCCGCTCGATTGCAGCCGTTCGCCGAGCCATTCGACATAAGCCGCTTCGCGACGCAGCACGTGCTCATCGGCTTCTTCGTCGATCGGAATTCTGAAGGCATCCCGTTCCCGTCCATGCTTGCATTGCGCGTCCTTGCTGCGCCGGACCGGTCGCACGCGCACGTCGAAACCCAACACGCGCCCAGCCTGCCATTGCGCCGGAAACGAGCGAATGTTGAGACCGGGGCTATGCGGGCCTGCGTCGAGTCCGAGCGCATCCGCGAGGTCCGGCGCGGCGCATAGCCCGCTCGCCTCGCGCAGCGCATCGCCGGAATGGGCCGTGTATGCGAGCAGTCCGGCTCGCTCGTCCCGATAGTAAAAAGGCTTCGGCGCAAGCGAGCCGAACACCGCGCTCAACGCCGCGTGAAAGGCGTAGCCCAGGTCGCCGCCGGGCGGTAGCAAGCCATGCCGCGACGCCCACATCACGAACTTCTTCGGATCGGGCTGGCAATGAATCAGATTAAGGGCGGTCATACGGAAATTCCGGCGAAGTCGATGGATGCGCGAACGATGCCCGCTTCGCGCTTGCCTCCAGAACCGGACGCGATCCGCCGTGCACGTTGGTCCTCCAGTCGCGCTCGTCGCAGATGCCGCGAGCCTGTGCGCGCCCGTCCGGCATCGCGCCTTCGTTCGTTGGCCACTGCATGTGGAATGTGGCATTGTCGAAGCCTGCGGGCAGCGGCGCGTGCCGCAATGCCTCGAGCACATTGGCCGCATCGATGAAGCCCGCGAACACCCGCGCCGACGGCAGGCACGGCTTGCGTCCGATGAACAGCGGACGCATGGGCCGATCCAGTGCGCGCGCAATGTCGTCGAGCGTCGGCGTTTCGTTCGCCGGGTCGAGCCGCAGCGTCACGAGCGCGTCGAGGCCGGCGTGATAGTCGCGGTAGCGCAGGTGCGGGCTCTTGTAGGTCTCCGCGCTGCCTTCGCGGGACTCGGGATAGCCGAGCGTCGTCCAGCCGCTATCGTTCGCGCCGAGCTGAGCCGTCTGAAAGTCCCGCAGGCGCTCGCCGGAATGATCGAGCCGCGCGCCCATCACCATGCGCGCCTGCAGACGGTTGTGACGCTCGCTATCGCCGCGATCCCAGCCGAGCGCGTTCGCGATGAGTCCCGTGATCATCGACATGGCCGGGAAATCGCGGATCACGCCATAGTTGTCGACTACCTCGCCGCCGAACGCGATAAGCGGCGCACGCAAGCGCATCAGCAAGTGACGCCGCATGTCACGCACCCTTCACGATGCGCGTTTGCACCCACTTGGCGAGCCTGTCGAGTGACATGTGCTCCGCGTTGGGAATATCCGCATCGTCCAGCGCGAGGTAGGCGCGATCCAGCTTGCCGTAGGCGGCGTCGTGCTTCTTCACTTCCTGCGCGAGGCGCTCGATGGCGTCGGTGCGGATCTCTTTGTCCGCCAGCCGCAACGCAGTCTCGAATGCGCCGCTCAGGCTGCGCGGCTGCCAGTCACCTGTCTCCACCAGCATGAGACTCGCGTGGCCGAACGGCGCAGTGGAACCGCGCTTGGCGCCGGGGCTGACTGTCGCGATCAGATGCAACAAGTGATGAACCACCTCAGCCGCAAGCTCACGCCGCTCGGACGGCGCTTCGAAGCACTCGCCCGCCGCGATGCCTGCGAGATTCGCCACCAGTTGCGGCACGTCGACCACGACGTACCCGTAGTAAAGACCCGAAGCGAGTTCGGTGTCGAAGATGCCGGCCGAACCTAGCTCGCCCGCTTCACGCCGCAAGTCATCGACGACAGTGAAGTAATCGTTCTCCACCTGCGCCTCGTGCACCGTGAACGCATGCGCGACGTAGACGGCGGCATCGCGCTGCGCAAGCACATCCGACGTCACCATGCGCCCGAAGAGCGCCGATTCGAGGCCGCTTCCATGCTTGAGCGCCTTGATGTTGTCCGACTCTTCCTTGAGGAACGCCGCGACTGCCGCCTTCAGTCCGTCTTCATCCTTATGATCGCGGGCAAGCGCCACGCAGTGCTTCACGAGGTAGTCGATTTCCGCTTTGCCGAGCAGCACCGCCTGGCCCGTTTCGGTCGCATCCTTGCCCTTGCGATCCTTCCCCGCCTTGTCGAGCAGCCCGCCAAAGCGCAAGGCTTCGACGGCTGCTTGCGCAAGCTCCTCGGAAACGCCATGCCCGACGATGTCATCGCGCATACGCGTCAACGTGATGCGAGAGCGGACCGCCATCGGCACGCCGAGCGTGGACAGCGCGTGATGATCCTCCGCGACGCGCCAGTGTCGCTTGAGACACTGCGACGAGATGCGCGTGCGCATGGCATTGCCCATGGGCAAGCGTTTTGCCAGGCCCGAGTCGTCGCGATTGAGCAGCGCCGCCGAGTAGCTGTGCAGCGTATGAATCTGGATGAAACGCGGATGCGCCATGTTTTGCCTTCCTGATTATTGTCCTGCTTTCTTCTTTCACCGATGTACGGTTCACTCTGTCCGCGGTGCGCTCTCGCCCGCAGAGAAGAATCCATACGCAATGTCCAGCCGCATCTTCTCCGCGATGCGCTGGCGCCTCGCATCGCGCGCCCCTTCGTTCAACACGAGTCTGCCAAGCTGCGCCCAGTTCGGCGCAACGTTTTGACTGTTCATTAAGCGAAGCACGCGTCGCAGTATCTGGAAGAACGCAGCGCCCCGTGCGTCGAGCAGCCTGTTCAGGCGCGCCTCCTTTACCCCGGCGCTGAACAGTTGCCGCCCAAGGCTGCTGCGAGCGCCGTTCCCGCGATCGTGTCCGGCAAGCGCAATGCCATAAGCGATGAATGCCCAGCGCCGCCATTCATCGTAGGTCCAGTTCGCGCAGTTCAGCTTTGCGCGCGCTGCGACGTGCATGATTGCGGCGACCTGCGCGGCGGTGAGTGTCTGCGCGTCCGGATTGAGCCGCTTCAGCGCGACGTAATCTTGCTTCGAAGCCTTGACTCCCTCGCGCGCGTCTTTCAGGAAAGCAGCGATTGCCTGCATCCGGTAGCCGAAGCCGGAACTTCCGGGCGACGGTGGAGTATCGGTCGTTGAGTCCATTCAAACCTCATTGAGTACTCTGTTCCAAAAGTGGCCGTGTCCCTTCTCCTTGAGCACGCGCGCCAGGGTCTGAAGAGGGTTCTTACCCGCGTGCAGTCCACCGAAAAACCGCGCCAATGCCGCGCTCTGCGCGCGGTACCGCCGCAGACTGGCGCGCGGACCGGCGACAAACGCACGAGTCAATACGTGCTCCGCGCGCTCGGCGAGGCCGGCAAGCGATTGCTCGTGCGCGAGTTGCCGTGCTTCGGTCGTGGGGGCATCGATTTCCACGATCAGGTCTTCGAAGAAGCGCCGGTCTTCCTCCTGCTCGAACGGACTCGCGAACCGGTCAGCCTTATCTTTTATGTGATCCGAGGCGGCGCTCTCGCCGTTGCCGAACAAGCCGCAGAGCGCACTCCACAGAACCTTGCGTACTGCCCCGATGATCGCAATGCGCCGTTCGGCAGCCTGAGCAAGCGGATCAGTCTCGCCGCTCAGATACGCCTGGCGCATGGCTTGCGAGACCGGTATGCGTCTTTCGTGATAGCCCTCGGTCTTGCCCTGCCCGCGGGCGATGGCTTGCGCAAGGAGCACGATGCCCTCTTTGCCATCGTCGTCGCTAATCTCGCGCGTGATGGTCGGAGCGAACTCGCCGGTGAACGCCAGTTTTGTCAGCAGCTTGTAATCAAAACCTCTCGCCCCGATGGACAGTGCTTTGCCCTCGACCACGGCGACTGGCGTCCACGCGTCGCCGGTTGCGCCCAAACGTTCCTTGGCCGCGATACGTGTCGTCTTGCTCGTGGTGGTGAGCGCACGCAGTGTTCCATTGACCGCGTTCAGCCGGACTCGCCGGCAGATTTCGATGTAGAACGGGTCGAGTTCGCTGAACGAGAGACTGCCTGCGCCATCCCAGGCGCGCAGCCAGACGAGCGCAACGCCGTTCTCTTCCTTGAACCCCTTGTCGTCGACGATTTCCTGACGATGATCGAGCAGCCGCCGCGCATCTCTTTGCCACCGCTTGCCCAAGCCGCCCTGCGGGACCGCGCCGAACGCCGGCCGGCTGGCGAAGCCGCCGTTCATGCGGGAAATGCCGTAGTTCCCCGCGCCGAGAAAACCTTCTTGCGTCTGCAAGCTGACGAGTGCGTAGAGCCAGTCTTCCGGCCGCGCGTGAATCATCCGTGCGGCCTTCACGTCATGGTTTCTGGATGTCACCAGCATATCCAGCGCATCGGGCGCCAAACGCGGCCTTTTCTTCCATGTGCGCGGCTCGCCTGGTTTGCAAGGCGCTTGCAATAAGGCCGGACGATCGTCGGGCGCGACGAGCGAGAACGCGGCGCCGTCGGGATCATTCGGTGTCAGCGCGAGAAGCGCCGCGCGCCATTGTTTTGCGGTGCCGAACGGCGCAGTCTGACCGGCGCCATGCAGGGTTATCGCCGCGAGTTGCGTCAGGAACGCATGCCACGGATGCCGCTGATGCGGTCTCAGCGCGGGGAAGTCGCGCACGGCGTCATCGGTCAGAGCGACGAAAAGCTCGGGCAAGGTGACATCGTGTGGCTGTCCTGAGGGATCGCGATAGCGCAGTACCGGATCGTCCAGCAAGCGGTGTTGAAGACTCATATCAGCCCTCTTCCTTGCGCGAGACGTTTCGGATTCTCGACGCCATATCGGCCATAGCGCAGCTGGATAGCATCGAGCGAAAATGCAAAACCGTCCGCATCGTGCGTAATGGCCGATGGTTGCGCGTCTGCACTCACGTCGCCGCGCAGAAGGTATTGAGGTATCACGATCTCCTCTACATCGACGCCGAAAGGGCCGGGTACGGGTGGATCAAACTTGATGAGGCGGTCGTCCGTACCGAGCCGCGTCGCGATACGACGTTCGTCATCCGGGAACGGAACGTCGGGGAAAGGCTTGCTGTAGTCCAGTGCTTGTGTGCGTGCGAGGGACCGCTCCGCGCCCTGCCCGCCTTCGAGCTCTTGACCATGTTTCTTCCACTTTGGTCCGAGTTCGTTCTCGATGGTCAGCAGGCAGTCGGGATGCGTCGCCCGTTCGACCAGCAGGCGGTTATCGCGGGGAATCACGCGGTATGGCGCTTCGTCGATGAGTCGGCGAGTCGCTTCGATCATGCGCAGATCGGTGTAGACGCCGCTGCCATTTTCGCGTCGCCCGAGCCCGTTGCGCGGCTTTTCGATGTATTCCTCGAGCGACTTGCCGACGGGCGTGAGCACCCATGCGTGCGCCTTCCGGAAACCTTCGGGCCGTTCACTCGCCTCGCGCTTATGCCGATGCAGACGCCCGATGCGTTGCAAGAGCACGTCCATCGGGCATAGGTCGGTAATCAGCAAATCAGCGTCGATATCCAGGCTCTGCTCGAGCGTCTGCGTGCCGACGACAATGCATCCCTCCCGCGACTCACGAGTCTTGCCGAGACGCGCCTCAACGGCGGCGTCGAGCAGCGGTCGATCCTGGCGGCTGAAGCGACCGTGATGCAGCGTTGCGACGTCACCGACCCTGAAGAGAAGCGCGTGATCGTCGAATTCGTCGATAAGACGCTCGATGGCCTTTTGCGTCTCGACTGCGGTCGGCACGGTGTTGCGAACGATGAGCACGCGTGCGCCCTGCTTCGCGGCATCGATCGCAAGACGTGCGATGCGCTCGAAATTGTGAGCCGAATCTGTGATTGCATCGAGCGTCGACCAATGGACGATTCTGGGCGCGCCATTGTCAGGCAATGCATGAATGACAGCGCCGTCAGTCAGTGCGGGATAAGGCGACGCGCAAGCCTGATCGACCGGGAGCGACGCGATGAGCGTCGAGGAATTCGGCGCGAGTCGCTGAAAGCGCGCTCGCTGCCGCGAGCCGAGCGTTGCAGACAGCAGCAGCGCGTGGCCGCCCGTGTTGAGGTGCGCGCTCAACACCTGCTCCAGCAATTGCGACATGTAAATATCGGACGCGTGCACTTCATCCACGACGAGCAACGAACGGCTCAGCAATGCGTGGCGCATATGTGCATGGCGCCGCATGAGTCCGGCGAGCAACACTTGATCGATCGTGCCTACCGCGATGGTTGCCGCCAGAAACCGCTTCGGCGATTCGGCCGCCCAGCGCGTGGCGGCTTTGGCGTCGTCGGGATTGTCGGACCACTGCGCCTCGAAATCGAGCATCGAGATGATGTGATTGCCATCGGCACTTTGATAGCCCGGAAGCGCACGAACGACGACCGGTGCATCCGACGGCCAAAGGCGGTCGACGCACCTTCGCACGCGCTCATAGACCTGTGTGGCAGCGGCACGCGTGGGCAACGCGAAGTAGAGCGAATCTACCTTGCGCTCGCTGAATAGGTGCAGGAAGCGCCATAGCGCGGCTTCGGTCTTGCCGCTGCCGGTTTCGGACTCGAGGATCAGCAAGGGTCCGAGTTCCTTGTCGCCCAGCATGCTTTGCATGGGATGCGGCGCTTTGACATTGAATGCGGCTTCGAAGGAGAACGGGCGTTGCGCGAGTTTCGTGCGCGCGATGCACGCATCGAGGTCGATGCTCGCTATGGCGTCTGCCGCGAGTTCAGCCGCCCGCGTGCGGGTTCGAGATGTGCCAGAGTCACTGTACGGGAAGAATAGACGGGTCGATCCCAGCCAGTCCGCGAACTGGACGACGCCCGCAAACAGATGAACAAACGCAGGTTTCGACGGCAGCCGCTCACCGGAAGATTCGAACGCGAGCGGAAAAGCCTGCTTCAACTGTTCGCCGATTTTCGCTATTGCATCTTCGGGGCTGTATAGTGCGGCGCCCTCACGGTCGCGCACCGGCTTCCAGATGATGGCGTCTTGCCCCAATGGTTTCGAGACCGGACGGCCATGATGCGCGAAACTTGCCAGCAGCAGAGAAAAGACGTCAGCGCCCCAGGTTTTGATGGATTCGAGCGGCAAGCGGAATTTGATGTCTTCGTCGCCAAGCAGCATGATGGCTTCCGCGCCGTGGCCCGCACGATGCGGCCAACCAGCCGGGGCGGAACCTTTCCAGCGTTTTGCCTGAAAGCCGCTGTTTGCCTTGCCGATGTCATGCAGATAGACGATGACCGCGAGACGCTCGATGTCTTGCTCGTTCAATGCTCGACCGGCAACGGTCTGGAAGGCATGGCGCAAGCGCGTGCGTTCTTTGACGGCTTCGATGAAACAGGCGGCGACGTCCAGCATGTGGTCGCCGAGGGGATGCATGGTCTCGCGGCCACAGTCGCTGGTACGCAGCTTTCCCCAAGCCTGTAGTTGATGCGCTGCCGTTTCCATTGTTGCGTCGTGTGGTCTGGATGCCGAGTTTTTTGCCTAAATCATTTACTTCGCTATGCTTAGGTTATCACTAGGATCGATCGTTTGACGGCGGTTCGAGTGTCAAAGTTGATCAATGATAAAGAGCAGGATTGTGAGGCGGTGGTTATTTGAATCGAGATTGCGATAGTTGCTTGTAGGCCGGGGTTGCGGCCACCTGCGCTCGCGCCGCTCGACGGCAGAGCTTGACGACGAATCTTCGCGTCACCATACTCGCGACTTGCTTCACATCCTGAACATCGAAATCGATGTTTGTTCTTTTACAACATGATGTTAGGTGGTAGAGGTTCCTCCGCATGCGCGGAGATAGACCTTCAGCAAGCGACGAATCCTCGATCGAACTCTGGGTTCCTCCGCATGCGCGGAGATAGACCCGCAGCGCATGCTCGATGAAGCAGGGCGGTCGTGGTTCCTCCGCATGCGCGGAGATAGACCGTACTGCGGGCTGCGAAGCTCCCGCCGGTATCGGGTTCCTCCGCATGCGCGGAGATAGACCCTTGAACGATCCAGCCCTCGCAGCGTCGATCCCGGTTCCTCCGCATGCGCGGAGATAGACCCGCATGTTGCGAGACGCCCGCAGGGCGTTCAAAGGTTCCTCCGCATGCGCGGAGATAGACCCGTCACGACGACAGTGCCGCCGTCTTTCAAGTCGGTTCCTCCGCATGCGCGGAGATAGACCCGAGTACAACAACTCAGCCATTTTTATCGATGGGGTTCCTCCGCATGCGCGGAGATAGACCCGAGTCATTGACGCGATAGGCGGCAAGCATGAGGGTTCCTCCGCATGCGCGGAGATAGACCCACTTGAAGACCAAAGCCCGGTCCAGGCGGGGGGGTTCCTCCGCATGCGCGGAGATAGACCCGAACCCGACGTTCAGGCCACAAATGAATGACCGGTTCCTCCGCATGCGCGGAGATAGACCCGCTCATTACGCAGTTGGCGACGCTCTGGTGCAGGTTCCTCCGCATGCGCGGAGATAGACCCTCACTTGGCAAAGCAGCTCAGCGTCTGCTCGCGGTTCCTCCGCATGCGCGGAGATAGACCCCAAACAGCTACTCTGATTTCGGCGCGGATTTGGGTTCCTCCGCATGCGCGGAGATAGACCCGCGCTCAATGGGTTCTTGTCAAACTCGTACAAGGTTCCTCCGCATGCGCGGAGATAGACCGCGCAGCAGCGGCGATCCCCAGCCGACGAAGCTGGTTCCTCCGCATGCGCGGAGATAGACGCGCGGCGAATCCGATCGTGCAGGGTTGGGCGGTGGTTCCTCCGCATGCGCGGAGATAGACCCTTCTACGATTCTGTCATTGGGCGGTACGTCAAGGTTCCTCCGCATGCGCGGAATAGACCCCAGCCCGTCGGCATGCGCGCTTTGATGCGCGCGGTTCCTCCGCATGCGCGGAGATAGACCCGCCCGGCACCGCGCCCGCGCTATCGTCGTTCAGGTTCCTCCGCATGCGCGGAGATAGACCGTACCTAGACGGGCAACCGGGCGCGGACCCTACGGTTCCTCCGCATGCGCGGAGATAGACCCCGCGATGCCGCTGCTGTCCTCCGTCTTCGTCGGGTTCCTCCGCATGCGCGGAGATAGACCCGTTCCGTCCGGGTCGCGTGTTAGGTAGTCGCCGGTTCCTCCGCATGCGCGGAGATAGACCTCCTCGTGCAATAACAGCCTGTCCAATCAGAACGGTTCCTCCGCATGCGCGGAGATAGACCCCTTGCTGAAGGAACCGCAGTTCAATGCGTTTCGGTTCCTCCGCATGCGCGGAGATAGACCGTTAAGCGTAGTGCCGCCCGAGCTAGCGCCGCCGGTTCCTCCGCACGCGCGGAGATAGACCCGGTACTAAATATGCAATCTAGTCAGACACCGAGGTTCCTCCGCATGCGCGGAGATAGACCCCAAACGGCACCATCCCGCGCGGTCCATTCGTCGGTTCCTCCGCATGCGCGGAGATAGACCCAAACGGGGGCGCCTCATCGTTTGGCGCGATCGGGTTGCGCGGAGATAGACCCTTGGCGGCGCTCACGGTCATCGACTGGCACGCGGTTCCTCCGCATGCGCGGAGATAGACCCGCGAAGCCGCTCATAGACACCGGCCAATACCGGGTTCCTCCGCATGCGCGGAGATAGACCCTTAGATTCGAACAAGAACGAGGACAGCATGAAGGTTCCTCCGCATGCGCGGAGATAGACCCGTATTAGCCCGCTGATTCGCGTCACGCCCGCAGGTTCCTCCGCATGCGCGGAGATAGACCCTCGCCAATGCAGGCGAGAGCATCACGCTCGAGGGTTCCTCCGCATGCGCGGAGATAGACCAGCGTCTCGGCCGCTTTGACCAGATCTGCATCGGTTCCTCCGCATGCGCGGAGATAGGCTCGGGTCGGAAATCTGGATCGCTGGTCTCGACGGGTTCCTCCGCATGCGCGGGGATAGACCCAGAGGTGAATGCAGATGAACGCGGTTGAATCAGCTTCCTCCGCATACGCGGAGATAGACCCATTTCCTGAATGGCGGGCGGAATGATGAGCGCGGTTCCTCCGCATGCGCAGAGATAGACCCCACCCGCGCACGCCCGTACTGCGTGCCTCACGGGTTCCTCCGCATGCGCGGAGATTCACCCTGGTTTCGGCCGGTCAGTGCGCCCGGTCTGACGGTTCCTCCGCATGCGCGAAGATAGACCCCACATGCACATCCCGCGCCCCCCCACCGCCCTCACCCCCTCACCGCATCCACCGCCCGCCGCGCAACCCACGCATCAAAATCCCCCCGCCGCCAATCGAGCTCCAGCGCAAGCCGCCGCGTGCCCTCGCGAATCTTCGGCTTATGCAGCGTCAGCGTGAGCGCATCGAGCGCGGGCCATGCGTCGAACGACAACGCCGCAATCTCCACCGCCAGCGTCTCGAGCAATCGCGTATGCGGCTTCTCATGCAGATACGCGGTGACCCGATTGCACCACGCTTCGTAATCGATGAGACCATCGCACGCTTCATGCGGCGCGCCGCGATACCGCAGGCTCGCATCGATCGACACAGCCTGCGGCGCGCGATGCTCATGCTCGTGCAGGCCAATGCGCGTCATCACGACGAGTTCATCGACGACGACGCGCCAGCCCTGCCCGCCGGCATTCAAAGGCTCGAAGGGCTTCACGACAACAGCGGCTCGGCGGCATCGAGCATGATCTTCACGAAGTAATCCGCAAAGCTGCGGCGCACGATGAGTTCGAAGCGATCGCCACCGAGCGGCACCAGCGTCAGCGACGCCTTGAAGTAATGGCTCTGCGCACACTGGCCAGCGCCGAATATCTTCGGATGCAGATCGAGCGGACAGCCGCGCGAAAGGACCTCGCGCGTGCGCGGTCCGTCGATGTCGAGCACCGTGTAGCCGCTGCCGATATCCACCGCCGCTGCGAACGCACCCGCGAATGCTTCACGCAAGCGCGCTTCCAGCGGCGCGGCACGCGATGCGTCGTGCGCGGCTTCGGAAACCACGAGCCACTCGTCCGGGCCGAGCCACAGCACGTCATAGCCGTTGCCCTTCGCGACCGTGTTCGGCTTCTCCGGCGGTGCACATCCAATCACGGCCTCCACGGCGCGCAGGAAGGCTGCATCGCGCGTATCGCCGCGCACGTTCACGAGCTGAAGGAACGGCCGCTCCGTCAAACGAAACGCCTTCGACGCTCCCGCCTGATGCGCCTTCAACAACGCATCCGCACCCACGAGCGGCGACTCCTGCCACACGCCCTGCCCGACCGTCACCCGATCGACGACAGTCGAGGAACCTTTGATCTCATTCAACATGCTGACGTGCTCCTTCGCTGTCGTAGAACACAGAACTGGTGATCTTCGCATTGACCTGCTTGCCGTTCGCAAGCGGGATCGTGACCGCTTCGCCAATCTTGTCGAGACCGCCCTTCACGACGGCCAACGCAATCGAACGCTTCAAAACAGGGCTGAAATAGCTCGACGTGACATGACCGAGCATCGGCGCGGTATCGCCCTGGAACGGACCCGCGACGATCTGCGCGCCTTCCGGCAGCACGACCGACGGATCATCCGTCAGCAGCCCGACGAACTGCTTGCGCCCGGCCTTCGCCGTATCCGAGCGCGTGAGCGAACGCTTGCCGATGAAGTCCTTCGACTTCGCGACGAGCCCGCCCATGCCGAGGTCGTAGGGCGTCATCGAGCCGTCGGTATCCTGGCCGACGATGATGTAGCCCTTCTCCGCACGCAGCACGTGCATCGTCTCCGTGCCGTACGGCGTGATGTCGAACTCAGCGCCCGCTTCCATCAATGCTTCCCACACCGCGCGGCCCACGTTGGCCGGCACGTTCACTTCGTAGGCAAGCTCGCCCGAGAAGCTGATGCGCATCACACGCGCCGATGCGCCCGCCACCGTGCCATCGCGATAGCTCATGAACGGGAACGCGGCATTCGCGAAGTCGATGTCCTGACACACCTTCTGCAGCACCTTGCGGCTGTTCGGGCCGACGACGGCGAACGTCGCCCAGTGATCCGTCACGGATGCGAGCCGCACGCGCATGTCCGGCCACTCCGTTTGCAGCCAGCGTTCGAGCCACGTCAGCACGCGCGCCGCGCCGCCGGTGGTCGTCGTCATCATGTAGTGATGTTCGGCGAGGCGCACGGTCACGCCATCGTCGAAAATCATGCCGTTTTCATCGAGCATCAGACCGTAACGGCACTTGCCCACTTCGAGCTTGCTCCACGGATTCGTGTACATCCAGTTGAGCAGCTTCGCGCTATCCGGACCCTGAATGTCGATCTTGCCGAGCGTCGATGCATCGAGAATGCCGACGCTCTGCCGCACCGCCAGCGATTCGCGCGCGACCGCCGCGTGCATGTCCTCGTTGCCGCGCGGGTAATACCACGGGCGCTTCCAGTTACCGACATCCTCGAACATCGCGCCGTTCTGCACGTGCCATTCGTGGATCGCGGTCTTGCGCACCGGATCGAGGAACTCGCCGAGCTCGCGGCCCGCGAACGTGCCGAAGGTCACAGGCGTGTAGTTCGGTCGGAAGGTCGTCGTGCCCGTCTCGGGAATGGTCTTGCCGAGCGCCTGCGCGAGAATCGCCATCCCGTTGATGTTGCCGAGCTTGCCCTGATCCGTGCCGAAGCCCATCGCCGTATAGCGCTTGACGTGCTCCACCGATTCGAAGCCTTCACGCGCCGCGAGGAAGATGTCGGCGGCGGAGACATCGTTCTGGAAGTCGACGAACTGCTTCGGACCGCGCGTCGCAAGTTCGCGGCCGCCGACGAGCCACAGCGGCAAGAGCGGCGCTTCCGCGATTTCCGCGACCTTCACCGGCGCAGGCCGCGCAACGATATGACCCGCCGCACGCGCCGCTTCCGCGCCGGCATCGAGACCGAAGCGAATGCCGCGCGCCAGCGTGAATTCGCCCGCGCATGCGCCGACGCTGCTTTCGGCCTGCATCGCCTTGCCGGGAACGAAGCACGCTTTCTCGTCGTGCCAGTGCGCCTTGCCGCCCGATTGCGCGAACAGATGCAGCACCGGGCTCCAGCCGCCGGACATCGCGACCAGATCGCATTGCAGGTCCGTTTGCTTCGCGCCGACCTGTCCCTTCGCAAACGAAGCGACTTCCACCGACGACACCCGCAGCTTGCCATGCGCCGCCGTGATCACCGCGTCGTTCAGCACGCGCACACCATAGCGTCGCGCGGCGGCGGGCAATGCGCCCTTCGATTCCATCGGACGCGGATCGACGACTGTCACGTTCGCGCCCGCGGCCTTCAGATCGAGTGCGCACTGGTAGGCGTCGTCGTTATTCGTGAAGACCACCGCGTTGCGTCCCGGCAGCACCGCATACCGATGCAGATACGTCGATACCGCCGACGCCAGCATCACGCCCGGCAGATCGTTGTTGCCGAACACGATGGGGCGCTCGTGCGCGCCGGTTGCGAGCACCACGCGTTTCGCGCGCACTTTCCACATCAGTTCGCGCGTGCCCTTGCGGGTCGACACGGGCAGATGCTCGGTCAGGCGCTGCGTCACGGTGACGAGGTTGTGATCCTGATAGCCGAACGCCGTGCTGCGCGAAAGAATCTTCACGTCGGGCATCTTGCGCAGTTCGCCTTCAATTTTCTGCACCCATTGCAGCGCCGGCTTGCCGTCGATTTCCGCGCGGCACGACAGCAGCGAGCCGCCGAGTTCCGGCTGATCGTCGACGAGGATCACGCGTGCGCCGGACATCCCCGCCGCATACGCTGCGGCCAGACCCGATGGCCCGCCGCCGACCACCATCACGTCGCAATGCGCGAAGCACTTGTCGTAGCGGTCGGCATCGCGCTCTTCGGGCGCTTTGCCGAGACCGGCTGCATCGCGAATCACTTCTTCGTACTTCGGCCACAGCTTGCGCGGCCACATGAACGTCTTGTAGTAGAAGCCTGCGGGAATGAAGCGCGCGATCTTCTGATTGACCGCCATGCGATCGTTCTCGATGTTCGGCTTCGCATTCACGCTCGATGCGACGAGGCCCTGATACAGCTCGACTTCCGTGGCGCGCGCGTTCGGCACCGTATAAGCGCCGGTTTCGAGCTGCACGACTGCATTCGGTTCTTCGACGCCCGCCGTCACGATGCCGCGCGGCCGGTGATACTTCCAGCTACGCGCGACGAAGTGCTGTCCGTTCGCGAGCAACGCGGAGGCGAGCGTGTCGCCCTGATAGCCCTGATACGTCTTGCCATTGAACGTGAAGGTCAGCGCAATCGCGCGATTGATGCGCCCACCCGTGGCGAGTCGGTCTTTCTGGCTCATTTCGACGCTCCCTCCTTGTTGTCCATCGCAGCCAGCGGACGGTCGAACGTCTCGTAGCCCTGAATCTCGTATGACACCGTGTCGCGCTGAGCCTTGAACCAGCGGCGGCAGCCCTGCGCATGCATCCATTGCTCGCGATGCACGCCGCGCGGATTGCGGCGCATGAAGAGGTAGTCGCCCCACTCTTTGTCAGTGAGCTTCTCGGTATCCAGCGGACGCGCAATGTCGGCTTCGCCGCCGCAGGAGAACTCGGTTTCGGCGCGCGGCCCGCACCAGGGGCATTCGATCAGCAACATGTTTGCAACTCCCTTTAGTGCGCGACGGCGGCAGCGCCGTGTTCGTCGATCAGATGACCCGTATAGAAACGATCCAGCGAGAACGGCGCATTGAGCGCATGCGGCTCGTCCTTCGCGATGGTGTGCGCGTACGCCCAGCCCGAACCGGGCGTCGCCTTGAAGCCGCCCGTGCCCCAGCCGCAGTTGAAGTACAGGCCCTTGACGTCGGTCTTGCTGATGATCGGGCATGCATCCGGCGACACGTCGACGATGCCGCCCCACTGCCGGTTCATCCGCACGCGCGAGAACACGGGGAACATCTCGACGATGGCTTCCAGCGTGCCTTCGATAATGTGGAAACTGCCGCGCTGGCCGAAGCCCGTGTATTGATCGACGCCCGCGCCGATCACGAGATCGCCCTTGTCGGACTGGCTGATGTACGCGTGCACCGCATTCGACATCACGACGGTATTGACCACGGGCTTGATCGGCTCCGATACAAGCGCCTGCAACGGATGGCTTTCGATCGGCAGACGCACGCCCGCCATGTCGGCGATCGTCGTCGTGTTGCCCGCTGCGACGACCGCGACCTTCTTCGCCTTGATATGGCCTTTGGTCGTATCGACGCCGGTTACGCGATTGCCTTCGCGCCGAATGCCCACGACCTGGCAGTTCTGAATGATGTCGACGCCCGCCTGGTCCGCGCCGCGCGCATAGCCCCACGCGACCGCATCGTGACGCGCGACGCCGCCGCGACGCTGAATCGACGCACCCAGCACCGGATAACGGCTATTGAGGTTGATGGTCGGCTCGATCTCCTTGATCTGCGCCGGCGTAAGGAATTCGGCATCGACGCCATTGAGACGGTTCGCGTTCACGCGGCGCTCGGTGTCGCGCACGTCCTGCAGCGTATGCGCGAGATTCATCACGCCGCGCTGGCTGAACATGACGTTGTAGTTGAGGTCTTGCGACAGCCCTTCCCACAGCTTCATCGCCTTCTCGTACAGCGCAGCGGACTCGTCCCACAGATAGTTCGAACGCACGATGGTCGTGTTGCGCGCCGTATTGCCGCCGCCGATCCACCCCTTCTCGAGGATTGCGACATTGGTGATGCCGTGCTCCTTCGCGAGGTAATAAGCAGTCGCGAGGCCGTGCCCGCCGCCACCGACGATCACCACGTCGTATTCGCGCTTCGGCTCGGGACTGCGCCACTGGCGCTCCCAGTTCTCGTGATACGACATGCCGTTGCGCAGCAGGCTGAATATCGAATAGCGGCTCATGGTGTTTCCCTTGTTTCGTAGCGGTGTTTCAGCACTCGATGACGTTCACGGCCAGCCCGCCGCGCGACGTCTCCTTGTATTTCGTCTTCATGTCGGCGCCGGTTTCGCGCATCGTCTTGATGACCGAATCGAGCGACACGTAATGCGTGCCGTCGCCCTTCATCGCCATGCGCGCGGCGTTGATCGCCTTGATCGCGCCCATCGCGTTGCGCTCGATGCATGGAATCTGCACGAGGCCGCCGACCGGATCGCAGGTCATGCCGAGGTTGTGTTCCATGCCGATTTCAGCGGCGTTCTCGACTTGCGCGGGCGTGCCGCCCATCACGGCTGCGAGCGCGGCGGCGGCCATCGAGCACGCGACGCCCACTTCGCCCTGGCAGCCCACTTCCGCGCCGGAGATGGACGCCGTCTCCTTGTAGATGATGCCGATGGCCGCCGCCGTCAGAAGGAAGCGCACGATGCCTTCGTCGTTCGAGCCGTGCATGAACTTGACGTAGTAGTGCAGCACGGCGGGAATCACGCCAGCCGCGCCATTGGTCGGCGCGGTCACGACCCGCCCGCCCGATGCGTTCTCTTCGTTGACGGCCATCGCATAGAGATTGACCCAGTCGAGCATCGAAAGCGGATCGCGCAGCGATTCCTCGGAGCGCGAACGCAGTTGCGCGCTCAGATCGGCGGCGCGGCGCTTCACGTGCATGGGGCCGGGCAATTCGCCGCGTTCCTTGCAGCCGCGCTCGACGCACGCGGCCATCACGCGCCACACGGCGAGCATGCCTTCGCGCACCTCTGTTTCGCTGCGATTCGCGCATTCGTTATGCATCGCGATATCGGCGATAGACAGACCTGTCTCCCGGCAGACGCGCATCAGGTCGTCGCCGGTGCGAAACGGATACGGCACGTTGCCGCCGGCGCGCACGCCGTTCACGCGATCGCCCTCGCGATTCACCACGAAGCCGCCGCCGATCGAGTAATACTCCTTCTCCACGAGCAACTGGCCGTGTTCGTCGAAAGCCTGAAAGCGCATGCCATTCGGATGCACGATGCTCGATCCCGCCGCACCCGGCATCAGCTTCCGATAGAAGCCGATGTGCTCGCGCTCCTCGAATGCAACGGCGTGCTTGCCGAGCAGCATCAGGCGCCGCGTTTCGCGGATCTCCTTGAGACGCGGCGCGATCATGTCGGGATCGATCAGATCGGGCAGATTCCCTTCGAGGCCGAGCAGCACGGCCTTGTCCGTGCCGTGGCCCTTGCCGGTCGCGCCGAGCGAGCCGAACAGTTCCGCCCGCACGCGCGTGACGAAACCCAGCAGATTCGCGTCTTCGATATGCGATGCAAAGCGGCATGCCGCGATCATCGGGCCGACCGTGTGCGAGCTGGAAGGACCGATGCCGATCTTGAACAGATCGAAAACGCTGACATTCATGGCGTGCCCTCAGGGTTGGCGGTTCGTTTGCGTGACCGGGCGAAGACCCGATCACGACATGGGCACATTGCACCAAACCGCAATTCCGGCTGATAGAACAAAAACGGCATCGAAATGGGATGGCGGCGTCAGCCATTTTCTGGAAGCGCCGCGCGTGACGGATTTCCGACGATTCCCGACGCGCCGTCGAAGGCCAGCGCGTAACAGAGCGATTCGATCGCGGCGCGTTCTTGCGCCGTTCCGTTGCAAAACCGGATGTTTTTGAGACTGGTCCGAGAGGCTGAAAAGGCGCGTCTCGGTATATTCCCTAGGTCCGCGAGAGGCCGCCGAGCCAAGACCCGCACGCCTCTCTTTCTCGATCTTCCCCGTTCACCGGTTCACAGCAATGGATAGTCACGCTCTTCCCGATCAGTTCTTCAAGTCCTGGGTTCTCGCGTTCGTGATTGGCGCGAGTGTTGTCGGCGCGCTTCAGGCGGTCGGCCTGCTCTCCCCGGATCACATCCTCACGCGATACGCCCCGCTCTGGGGCGCGCTGGTCGTCGCGTGCTCCATCGATCCCGCCCTGCGCTACTTCGGCGTATTGAAGGCTGAAATCGAGCAACGCTGGGGCGATTACACCATCGCCAGTCTGCTCGGCCGTTCGACGGGCGCGCTTCTCGGCGGCGTCTTCGCCTGGGCCTTCGCCGTTCTCGGCGGCTGAATCCTCCTCTACGCCACGGCACGCAGCGTGGCGCTCTCCCATTTCTGATCATGCGTGCATGGCGCGCGCCCGGTGTTATGCTCGCTGCATAACGTCCAGCCGCCGCACGTCACACGCATGAACCCCGCCGATTCCCTTCCGCCGCTCTCCATCGACGGCCAGTCGAAATCACGTATTCGCTTCGGCATCGTGCTGTTGCCGAACTTCACGCTGACCGCGTTTTCCGGTTTCGTCGATCTGCTGCGTCTGTCCGCCGACGAAGGCGATTTCAGCCGTCCGGTACGCTGTTCATGGAGCGTGATCGGCGAAACGCTTGCGCCCGTGCGCGCGAGTTGCGGCATTCAAATCACGCCGTGGGAAACCTTCGAAAAGGCGGAGCCGTACGACTACGTGGTCGTCGTCGGCGGCTTGCTGCACTCGGGACCGTCCGCGAGCGAAGTCACGCTGAAGTTCATCCGCCGCGCCGCCGCAGCCAACGCGACGATCGTCGGCATGTGCACGGGCGTGTTCACGCTGATGCGCGCGGGCGTGCTCGACGGCCATCGCGTGTGCGTGAGCTGGTTCCACTACTGGGACTTCGTAGAGCGCTTCCCGCACGCGGACGAACAGATGCTCGTCGCGGACCGGCTCTTCGTTATCGACAGAAGGCGCATTACGTGTTCGGGCGGGCGCGCGTCCATCGACGTGGCCGCCGCCATTCTGCTGCGCCACTTCGAGACCGCGACGGTGCAGAAGGCGCTGCGCATCCTGCTCGTCGACGACATGCAGAAGGGCAACGCGCCGCAGCCGCATCCGCCGGGTCTCGCGCCGGCTACCCATCCGAAGGTCAAGCGCGCAATTCTGCTGATGGAACAGCACGTCGGCCGCACGCTGACGCTCGACGAACTCGCGCACAAGCTCGACATGTCCACGCGGCAGTTGGAACGCCTCTTCAAGGCCGAGACCGGCAAAGCGCCGCAGGCGTACGCGAAGCAGGTGCGGCTGCGCACGGCCGCGTGGCTGCTGACGAGCTCGGATAAAACCGTGGCCGATATCGCGTCGAGTTGCGGCTTCTCGGATGCATCGCATCTTGGCCGCGAGTTCCGCAAGCAATTCGGCCTTCCGCCGATGATGTATCGTGAGCAGCGCGGCGCACAGGACGCCGAAGAGACAGCGCATCACGCAATGGATTACGACGAGACTTTCCCCGGCCGCGCGCAAGCGATCTAGCGCACCTGTCCCACGTTGCCCGCGGCCTCACCTACAGGAGAAGCGGCATGGAGACTCAAGGTTATTCGCAGGAAGAATGGGCATTGCGTTGCGATCTGGCGGCGCTGTATCGCGTCATCGCGCATTTCCGCTGGACCGACATGATCTTCACGCACATCAGCGCGCGCGTGCCGGGACCGGAGCATCACTTCCTTATCAACCGATACGGCGTGCTCTTCGATGAAATGCGCGCGTCGGACCTCGTGCGTATCGACAGCGAAGGCCGCCCCGTGAATGCGGACGCCGCGCATCCGGAGCGGTACCTCGTCAATCCGGCCGGCTTCACGATTCACTCCGCGATTCACATGGCACGGCCCGATGTGGTGTGCGTCGTGCACACGCATACGCCCGCCGGCGCGGCGGTATCGGCGCAGAAGCAGGGCCTCCTGCCGATCAGCCAGCACGCGCTGAAGTACTACGGGCATCTCGCGTATCACGACTATGAAGGCATCGCGCTCGATCTCGCCGAGCGCGACCGTCTCGTCAACGATCTCGGCCCGCACAACGCGATGATCCTGCGCAATCACGGCCTGCTCGCGTGCGGCAACTCGGTTCCGACTGCGTTTCAGGAGATGTACTTTCTGGAGCGCGCATGCGAGATCCAGTTGCGGGCGCTCGCGGGCGGCGTGGAACTGAATATCCCGTCCGCCAGAGTGTGCGAAATCACTGCCGCGCAGTATCGGAGCGACGAGATCGAAGGCGTGACCGCGCTGCAATGGCAGGCCGCGTTGCGGATGATCGAGGGCGGCAAGACGGACTATCGAACCTAGCGTTCGACGGGCGTCACGCGGAAAGACGCCGCTCCATGCTCGGCGCATGACCGTATTGCGCGCGGTACGCCTTGCTGAAATGGCAAGGCGAATGGAATCCGCAGATGCTCGTCACGCGCGCAATCGATGCATCGGTGTTGCGCAACAGATCACGGGCGCGTCGCAGGCGCAGCGTCAGGTAGTAATGCGTCGGCGACACGTTGAGGAACATCTTGAACATGCGCTGCAAGTGTCGTTGGGACAGATGCACGAGCCGCGCAAGCTCATCGAGCGATAGCGGCTCTTCGATGTTGGCCTCCATCAGCCGGACGACTTCGACAAGCTCCGCACGCGAGAAGCCGACGCGCGCATCGACGGGTATGTGCTGATAGTCGCTCGAACCGCGTATGCGCTCGACGATGAATTGTTCGGACACCTGAGAGGCTACCGGTTGCCCGAGCCTCAGGCCGACGAGGTTGAGCATCAGATCGAGCGGTGCGGTGCCGCCCGTGCACGTCACGCGATCGCGGTCGATTACGAAGAGTTCGTCGGCGAAACGCACATGCGGGAAGCGCTTGTTCAACGGCGACATGTCTTCCCAATGCACCGTGCAGCGATAGCCATCGAGCAGCTTGGCCGCGAGCAACGCATAAGGACCGGTGCAGATGCCGCCGAGCGGAATGCCCGCGTCGTGCGCACGCTGCAACAAAGCGATGACGGTGTCGTCGACATAATCGGCGACGTGCCAGCCCGCGCAGACGATCAGCACATCGGGCATGCCGGCCTCGTCGAGCGTCGTCGTCGGCTTCACGGTGATGCCGTTGCTCGCTCGCGCCGGCTCGCCGTCCGGCGTGATCACCGACCACGTGTAGTGCTGCGCGCGGCCCACGTAGTTGGCCATGCGCAGCACTTCGACCGCGCTCGTGAATGCGATCATCGAGAAGTTCGGCAGCGTCAGGAAGCCGAAGTCCGCGAGATTCGCAAGAGGCGATTCCGCTGCCGCCGGGACAATCGCATCACGCTTCATGGGCGCATCAACCCTGTTGCGCAGCCGGCGCGCGGCGCACGCGCATCACGTTGCGCAGACCCGAAAACAGCGGAGCGCGCGCCATGCCCGGCGAACGGCCGAAGCTCTCCGTGATGCGATCGAGGATGATCGCGAGCAGCACGACCGACAAGCCGCTTTCGAAGCCGAGGCCGATATCGAGCCGCTGAATGCTTGCGAGCACATCGTTGCCGAGACCGCCCGCACCGACCATCGACGCGATGATGACCATCGACAGCGCCATCATGATCGTCTGGTTCACGCCGGTCATGATCGACGGCAGCGCGTTCGGAATCTGCACCTTGTAGAGCAACTGCCACGACGTGCAGCCAAACGCCTGACCCGCTTCCACGATCTCGCGATTCACGTGCTTGATGCCGAGCGACGTGAGGCGCACCGCGGGCGGCATCGCGAAGATCACGGTCGAAAGAATGCCGGGCACGCGGCCAAGACCGAAGAGCATCGCGGCTGGGATGAGGTAGACGAAGGCGGGCATCGTCTGCATCAGGTCGAGCACGGGACGCACGGTCATCTCGACGTACTTGCTCTTCGCGGTCCAGATGCCGAGCGGGATGCCCATCAGCAGGCTGATTAACGTCGAGGACAACGTAAGACCCAGCGTGATGACCATCTGGTCGTAGAAGCCGGTCGCGTAGATCAGCAGAAGCGACAGCAGCGTGAACGCCGCGAAGCGCCAGCCGACCCGCCACAAGCCGATGCCGACGAACAGCGCCATGAGCGCCCACATCGGAATGGCCTGCAAGCCATGTTCGATGACCGCAGCAAAACTCTCGATGACCTTGCCGATGGCATCGAAGGTTTTCGCGTCGTGGTCGAGCAGATAGTGGACGCCCTGATCGACCCAGCTACCGAGCGGAATAATTTCAGACATGGGAACCTCGATGGCGCGTTAGAACCTGCAGCACGTTCGTCTTGTTGACCGAACCGCAATATGAACCGTCCGCATCGACGACAGGCAGCGGCGCCCGGCTCGCGACAACACGGTTCACGACGTCGTCGAGCGTCATGCTGCGCTCGATGCATTCGATGTGATTGATCTGGGGCACGACGTTGCCGTTCGCATCGCGGCCGACGAAGCCGCGAATGCGGCGCTGCGCGTCGAGCACGAACGCATAGTCGGCGCTGCCGTTGAGCGTCGCGGCGACGCTCGATGCGTCGATTTGCGGCGAGTGCTTCATCAGCGGGACGGCGTCGGTCTGCATCAGATCGCCGGCCGTGAGATAGCGGCTCGTGTCGATGCCGTCGAAGAACGCCTGCACGTAGTCGTCGGCGGGATTCGTGATGATTTCCTGCGGCGTGCCGATCTGCACGACCCGGCCGCCCTCCATGATCGCGATGCGCGTGCCGATGCGCATCGCTTCTTCCAGATCGTGCGACACGAAAAGAATCGTGCGGCGCTGCTCGCGTTGCAGGTCGAGCAGGACGTTCTGCATTTCCTTGCGCTTGAGCGGATCGAGCGCGGAGAACGCTTCGTCCATGATCATCAGCGACGGATTGACGGCAAGCGCCCGCGCCAGCCCGACGCGCTGCTGCATGCCGCCCGAGAGTTGCGCCGGCAGCTTCTGCGCGAACGGCGCGAGGCCCACCTGTTCGAGCACGGTCATGGCGCGCTTTTCGCGTTCCTTGCGCCCGACGCCCGCCACTTCGAGCCCGAACGCGGCGTTGGACAGCACGGTGCGTTGCGGCATCAGCGCGAACGACTGGAACACCATGCTCATGTCCTTGCGGCGCAGCGCGGTCAGTTCCGAGCGCGGCACGGCGGCGACATCGCGTCCGTCGATCAGCACCTTGCCGGCGGTCGGATCGACGAGCCGGTTGATGAGCCGGATCAGCGTCGACTTGCCCGAGCCGGACAGGCCCATCAGCACGAAGATCTCGCCTTCCTGCACATCGAAGGAGACATTGTGAACGCCGACGATCTGCCCGGTGCGCGCGAAGACTTCTTCCTTCGTCGCGCCGCCGGCCAGCATGTCGATCGCCTGTTTGGGGCTATTGCCGAACACCTTGCACAGCCCTTCGACTACCACCTTGGGGGAATTCATTGAGTTCTCCATGATGCGTGGCGGACGCCGTCCGCGCTGTGCATACATAGTTGCCAGAAAAAAGTGCTCTGAGCCGACTATTTGCGACAGCTACATGAAGAAATACGACAAGGGAAAAAGGCGGATCGGCTGGCGTGACGCCGCGACCCTTGTCCGACAAGGGTTTGCGCGAAGGCGAAGAGAAAAGCGGGCAGTGTGCGGCGTGTCGCGTGGGAGCAAGTCCCGGCGCGTTTTTCGATGCTCAGGCGCTCGGGCGCAGCATCTGGAACATTTCGCCGATTTCGGCATAGTCGGCGCGATAGCCCGCGCGCATGACCGGACGGGCGGCGGCGGTATCGAAGAGACCGTCTTTCAGATATTCGCTGCGGATATGCACGCCGACGACCTGCCCGAGCGCGAGCCAGTTGTTCATCGGCTGGCCGTCCAGGTCGTGCAGGCGGACGACTTGCAGCAGCCGGCATTCGAGCGCCGCAGGGGATTCGGCCACGTGCGGCACGCCGACATTGCGCCCCGGCGCTTTGGTCAGGCCCGCAAGCTCGAACTCGTCGATGCCGCGCGCCACCGGTGCCGACGTCCGGTTCATGCGCTCGGCGAGTGGACGCGTCGACATGTTCCAGACGAATTCGCCGGTTGCCTCGATGTTGCTGATGCTGTCTTTGCGGCCTTCACTCGAAAAGCCGATCACGTAAGGGAAAGTCGCGAACGCGCCGAAAAAGCTGTACGGCGCGAGATTCACGCTGCCGTCCGCGTCGCGGCTCGATATCCAGCCGATGACGCGCGGCGCGACGATCGCCTTGAACGGGTCATGAGGCAGGCCGTGGCCTTCGTTGGGGTCGTAAAAATGGACATCGCCGGTCATAGGGGCGCTCGATGCGTCAAAGTGGGAGAGACGAAAGAATACCGCGTCGGCCGATCGGGCAACGGACGGTGGACAGGCGAGGAGAATGGATGTGTCGCACGCTGCAGGGCGTGGAGCGGGATTCGTCGTACAACGACGAAGGAGAACTGCTAGAAAAACTACAGAAACGGTGGAAGCTGGCGGGCGGGGTAATCGACGTCTTGCCGTCGGATATTGCTGACTTGGTATGACCCGCGCCGCCCTCAGCGACGCATTACAGACGGATGCCGAATGCGGTGCTGCGTGCCTTGCGCTGGCGCTCTGCTTCGCGGAAACGCGCTTGATACGAGTAATCCGAGTCCATCGGCAGGTGCGGCGATTCGAAGATCGAAGCAAATTTTTGCAGCAGGGCGAAGAGGTAGCTCATGTCTGACTCCGGTTAGTAATTGAGGGTTTTCCCTTAGCAATCATTATAGGGATACCCCACCCGGATTTCTAGTGCAATGCAACATTTTTGGGTCAGAAACGTTGTAGTTTTTCTACATCACCGGTCGAAATGACGTGTCCGCCAGCAACGGCGGGGCAATCGCTTAGTGCGTCGAGGTAGGGTCGGTGTCGGACTGGAAGGCGAGCGTCGCCTGGTGGCCGGCTTGCAGCAACGCGATCGTCTGCGCGATGCCAGCCGCCAGCGTCGTGAGCATCGTGCAGAGCGTGACGGTCAGCAGCGACCTGGTGCGACGGGCATGGGCCGCGGCTGTTGCGCTTCGTTGGTCGATCGCCGCGCGGACGGTATGGGCCAACGCGTTCGTTGGACCGACCTCGCCGTTGATGCGGAAACCGGGCGCGGCGATCCAGGCCACGCTCGCCTGTTGGGCGATCGCGGCTTTGCTCGACGTCGACGACGGAACCGTGAGCTGATCCGCGATCAGATCGCCCTGCTCCGGCGCGTCCGCCGGCTCGCGCGGGGCCGCATCGGTTCGCGCCGCGCGCCGCCTAGCCGACGACTCCACCGCAGCCAGAAACACTTCCGGCAACTCGAAACCCTCGAACGTGCCCTGACGGATATCCGTGTTCAGCGCCTGAAGCGTGGCGCGTTCGGCGTCCTCGGCGAAGAGATCGAGCGTCTCGCCGTAGCGCGGGCCATCGCCCGGTTCCGCTGCGCGTTGCGCCGGCCGCGCGGCGCGCGCGAGCTTCTTTTGCGCGTCGGCGTCGGCCTCGGCGCGTTGCCTGGACTTCGCCGACGACGCGTCGGCATCCGGATTTCGGGGTACAGCGGGATCTGGCATAGGTCGAAAGGCTGCGGCGAGACGGCCGGCGCGCAGCAGTCATGCGGTCTGGCGATAATTTTCGAGAGGTCGCATTGTCGCACGGCTGCGCGCCTTATCCAGCGGGCATTTGCAAGGAATCCGCGTGCCGCCGCTCAATTGGTGTCCTCCTCGCGAAACTCCCGCACGACCGGCAGTTGCCGCAGACGTTCGCAGATCGCCCGGTATTCCTGCGACGACACGCGCGAAAGCTCGACTTGCACTTCATCCAGCTCGGGCGTGTCCTCGCTTTGCTGCACGACGAACTGCTTCACGCGCACGCTGCCCGGCCCGAGCGCCTCATGCAGGCCGTGAAACGAAAGCGAGCCGCGATCGACGAGCATCGTCAGTTGACGGCGCTGTCTCACGGTGATGAAGCGGCGTTCCAGCGGCTTGAGGCCCGCGAGAATGACGAGAATGATCGCCGTCGCCGCAATCGACGCCGTGTACAGCCCGCCGCCGACCGCCAGCCCGATCGCCGCGACGGACCACAGGCTCGCGGCCGTCGTCAGTCCCCGGACGATTTCGCCACGCATCAGGATCGATCCCGCGCCCAGAAAGCCGATGCCCGACACGACCTGCGCCGCCACCCGGGACGGATCGAGCACGACGTGATCGCCTTTCAGCGCGTCCGCGAAACCGAACGCCGACACCATCATGATCAGCGCCGATCCGACACACACGAGCATGTGCGTGCGCAGGCCCGCCGCCCATGAAAGGCGCTCGCGCTCGAAGCCGATCACGCTGCCCAACGCCGCGGCCATGATGAGCCGCGAAACGAGTTCGACGTTGCTTAACATCTTCTTCCCTCCTGTCGTTGAGAGTCCCTGGTGCGCGGGGCGGGGTTTGCTATGCTTCAGCGGCTACTGGTAGCTTTCCAGAACATTCTCACAGAGTAGTCGTATGCAAGATCGACCCACGCATGGCGCACCGGCGACGCCATCGACGAATCCGGATTCCGGCGCCGCGTTGCGCGCGCATTTTGCGAACGTCGTCCTGCCGATATGGCGCGGCCCCGGCTTCAACGCGGCCCTGCGCCTGCCCTTCGAAGCCGTCGCGCCCGCCGGCCATGCGCCGTTGCCGCCTAAGCGTTATCGCGCGATGGCGTGCGCGCGTCAGCTTTTCGTTTTTGCCGATGCGGGCGAACTCGACCACGCGAAGACGCTGTTCGAATCGTTGCGGCACTACTTTCGGGACACGCGCAACGGCGGTTGGTTCTATAGCGTCGATGCAAACGGCGCGCCGCTCGAGCGCCAGAAGGATTTATACACGCACGCGTTCGTGATCTTCGCGTGCGCGCATTACGCGCGGACAAGCGGCTCGGCGGATGCGCTGGCGTTGCTGGAAGAAACGTCGAAGCTGGTCGAAACGCGCTTCGCAATGGAAGGCACGATCCTGAATGCCGCGTTATCCGAGGACTTCGCGACGACGCTCGAAGGACCGCTGCAGAATCCGCTGATGCACCTTGCCGAAGCATGGCTCGCGGCGCGCGAAGCCACCGGCGACGCCGCCTACGACGCACGGCTCGCGACGCTCGCCGAATCGGTGGCTCGCACCTTCGTGCACGAGCCGACCGGCTGCATCGCCGAATTGCCGATCGGCGCGGCGGACAACCGGCTGGAGCCGGGGCATCAGTTCGAATGGTACTTTTTGGCGATCGGCAGCGGGCACGCGGCGTTCGCATCGGCGGGGCTGAACGAACGGCTCGAGCGCGCGTTCGTGTTCGCGCAGAAGCACGGCATCGACGAGAAGACGGGCGGTGTGTGCGCCGCGCTGGACGAAAGCGGCGCCGTAATCGACGGCACGGAGCGCATCTGGGCTCAGACCGAATATCTGCGCGCGCTGGCGACGCGCGGCGATGCGCCCGACGCGCAAATCGCGCGCTTCCGCACGCGGTTCCTTAACGAGCGCGGCTGGGTCGAATGCCGCTCGGCCGACGGTGAAATCAGCCGCGCGGACATGCCTTCGACCACGCCGTATCATCTCGCCACGGCGTACGCCTCCCTGCCGCTTCAGGCGATCTGAAACACGGACACGGCCGCCTTCAGTTGCCGCGTCTGCTCGTGCAATGACGACGCGGCAGCCGCGGCCTCTTCGACGAGCGCCGCGTTCTGCTGCGTCATCTCGTCCATCTGCGTGACGGCCTGATTGACCTGTTCGATGCCGACGCTCTGCTCGAGCGACGATGCGCTGATCTCCGCCATCATCTGCGTCACGCGCGAAATCGACGACGACACATCGCGCATGGCTGCGCCGGCCCGCTCGACGAGCACGGAGCCGTCGCTGACCTGCGCGACCGATTCCCCGATCAGTTCCTTGATCTCCTTCGCCGATTGCGCCGAGCGTTGCGCAAGCCCGCGCACTTCACCCGCGACCACGGCAAAGCCGCGCCCCTGTTCGCCCGCCCGAGCCGCTTCGACAGCCGCGTTCAGCGCGAGAATGTTGGTCTGGAACGCGATGCCGTCGATCACCGAAATGATCTCGGCGATCTTGTCCGAGCTTTGCGCGATCCCGCGCATCTTCTCGACCACGTCATCGACGACGCTGGAGCCGCGCGACGTGGCTTCGAGCGCGTCGCCGGCGAGCGTGTTGGCTTCGCGGGCGTGATCGGCGTTCTGTCGCACGGTCGCCGTCAGCTCTTCCATGCTCGATGCGGTTTCTTCCAGCGACGCAGCCTGATTCTCGGTGCGCGCGGACAAATCGGCGTTGCCGCTCGCGATTTCATCCGCGCCGAAGTTGATCGACTCCGACGTTTCGCGCACGGTCTTCACGGTGCTGGCGACGCTCGCCTGCATTGCCGCAAGGCCCGCGAACAGACGGCCGATTTCGTTCGTTCCGCGATCCGCGATGCGCTCGTCAAGACGTCCCTGCGCGATGCGTTCGAAGTGGCGGCCCGCTTCCTCGAGCGGCGCGATCACGCCACGGCGCAGCGCGACGTGCACGAGCGCGACGCCCGCGATGAGTGCCAGGGCGATTGCGAAACCCACTGCGCGGAACAATCCGTAGCGCGTATCGATCGATTCGAGATACGCATTGCTCGACGCATTGCCGAAATCGACGAACTTCTGCTGCTCGGCCAGATAGCGGTCCTGGAAGCCTTGCGTCGGCTGGTCCAGAAACGCCTGCAGGTTATTGGAGTCGAGATATTGCACGAGTTCCGACAGCGCCTTCGCGTATTCGGCGTACTTCGCCTTCAGCGCGGTCGTGCGCTCGACGTTCTCGTTGCCGGTCTTCGGCGCGTCGAGAAACGCGGCGAACGACTTGTCGGCGAGTGCGATCTCTTCACGCGCATGCTGCACGATCTCGACCGGCTCGGCGCCGCCGCGCACCATGCGCGTTCCTGCGCGCGACAGGTTGATGCGCGCGTCCATCAAGTGCTGCGTGGTCTTGTTGACCGCGTTGACCTGCTTCAGCGCGATGTTGGACAGGTTGCCGACATCGTCGTGCGTGCGCGAGAGCGACCAGAACCCGAGCCCTTCGGTCACGAGCTGGAACACGCAGAACACCACCAATACAGCGAGCAAACCCGATGAAACCTTGATCTTTCCTAACATCACTTTCACCCGACTGACTAATTGAGCCGCTTCAACTCACGGCGATAGTGCGGGTTTACGGCAGCGGCAACCCGAAGCTTGAATGGTTCGGCGGAAAGTCTGTCTATGGCGCTTCGCTGCACCGAAATGCACCATTGCACGAATTCCGCCGAACGTGCTTGCGCACCGCGCATTCGCTACCTATTGTCTTTGCAGGACTGCGCCGAACTCACCGAAGGAGTGTCTGAATGGCCGAAATCGTCGATATCGCACGCGGTGCGCTGAATGCGCAACCGTTCAGCGCCTTGCTCGGCACCAAGCTGATGCAGGTCGATTCAGCGAGTCTCACGCTGTGTCTGCCGATCCGCGACGAGCTGAGGCAGCAGCACGGCTTCGTACACGGCGGCGTGGTGAGTTATCTGGTCGACAATGCGCTGACTTTCGCGGGCGCGCTGCGGCTCGGCCCGAAGGTGGTCACGGGAGAATACAAGATCAATCATCTGCGTCCGGCGGTGACGGGCACGCTGATGGCGCGGGCGCGCGTCGTTCATGCCGGGATGACGCAGGCGACGTGTCAATGCGATGTCTTCGTCACCGATGGCAACACGGAGCGGCTGGTCGCCGTCGCGCAGGGAACCGTTGCGCGCATCGGCGACAGCGCGATCGAGGCGTTCTATCACGCCTGATGCGTTTTGCGGTTGCATCGCCCATGAAAAAGCCTCGCCGCAGCGGCGAGGCTTTTCGTTCGTCTGCGCTTATTGCGCGGCGACGGTCTTCTGCTGCTGCTCGCCCAGGCCCTGAATGCCGAGGCGCATCGTCTGGCCCGCGTTCAGGTAGACCGCGTTCGGCTTCACGCCCATGCCGACGCCCGGCGGCGTGCCGGTCGAGATGATGTCGCCCGGCTGCAGGCTCATCACTTTGGACAGGTAAGCAACCAGTTGTGCGACGGTGAAAACCATGGTCTTCGTGTTGCCGTTCTGGTAGCGATGGCCGTCCACTTCGAGCCACAAATCGAGCTTTTGCGGATCGGCGATTTCGTCCTTCGTGACGAGCCACGGACCGATCGGTCCAAACGTGTCGAAGCCCTTGCCCTTGTCCCACTGCGTGCCGTGCTCGAGCTGCCACTCGCGCTCGGAGACATCGTTGATGACGCAATAGCCCGCGACGTAATCGAGCGCGTTGGCTTCATCGACGTACTTCGCTTCCCGGCCGATCACCACGCCCAGTTCGACTTCCCAGTCGGTTTTCTTCGAATTGCGCGGAATCTCGACGTCGTCGTTCGGGCCGCAAATCGCGCTCGTCCACTTGCCGAAGATGACCGGCTCGGTCGGCACCGGCAGATTCGATTCCGCGGCGTGATCCGCATAGTTCAGGCCGATGCACACGAACTTGCCCACGCGCCCGACGCACGGCCCGATGCGCGGATTGCCCTCGACCACCGGCAGCGATGCCGGATCGGCGGCGCGCACTTTCGCGAGGCCTGCTTCGGTCAGCGTCGCGCCCGCGATGTCGTCCACGACTGCCGACAGGTCACGAATTCGCCCATCCGCGTCGAGAAGACCCGGCTTTTCCTGACCCTTCGGGCCGTAACGAAGCAGCTTCATCTGGTTTGATCCTCGTATTTCTGCAGCAAGTTGAAAAGCGATGCGCGGCGAGTGCGTTAATTTGACCAGCCGCCATCGATGATGTGAATCTGACCCGTCGTGAACGACGACTCATCGGAGCCGAGATACAGCGCGAGCGCCGCGATTTCCTCAGCGCGGCCAACGCGCCCCATCGGCTGACGCGCGACGAACGCGGCCTGCACCTGATCGACGCTCGCGCCCTGCGCTTGCGCCTGTTCCGCGATGCGCTCTTTCAGCGACGGCGATTCGACCGTGCCCGGACAAATCGCATTGCAGCGGATACCGCGCGTGACGAAATCCGCCGCGACCGACTTCGTGAGTCCGATCACCGCCGCCTTCGACGCACCGTATACGAAGCGGTTCGCCACGCCCTTCACGCTCGACGCCGCCGACGACATGTTGATGATCGAGCCGCCGCCCTTCTCCAGCATCGCCGGCAGGAACGCGCGGATGGTCCGGTACATCGCCTTCGCGTTGATGTCGAATGCGAAGTCCCAGTCCGCTTCGCTCGCTTCGAGAATCGACCCGGCGTGGACGTAGCCCGCGCAGTTGAACAGCACGTCGACCGGGCCAAGTTCCTTCGCGAGAGCGTCGATGGCCTGGGCATCGCGCACATCCAGTTTGCGCACTTCGAACGGCTTGCCGTCGAGCGCTTCGACGCGGATGTCCGTCGCAATCACGCGCGCGCCTTGCGCCGCGAACATCTCCGCCGTCGCAAGGCCGATGCCCTGCCCCGCCGCCGTGATCAGCGCGGTCTTGCCTGCCAGTCTTTGTACCATCCACTGCTCCAGTCGAAGTTGTTTTTGAGACATGCCCGGTATAGGAGGACGTCAAAGGCGGTAGAACGCACGGGCGTTCGCGCCGAAGATCGCCTGCTGCCCGGCTTTATCGAGATGCGCGGTGAGACGCGTCGCGGCGGCGTGCCAGTCAGTGTAGCCGCCGTTGAGATTCAGTACCGGCCAATCGCTGCCCCACATCAGCCGTTCAGGGCCGAAATGCGCGATGAGATGCGCGACATACGGTTGAAGCGTCGCGTCGGTCCAGCCTTTCGCTGCTTCGGTGGCGAGGCCCGAGAGCTTGCAGAAGGGCTTTTGCGGCAACGTAGCGAGCTGCGCAATGCCGTCGGCCCACGGTTGCCACGCTGCATCGACGCCATCGCGGATGGGCGGCTTCGCGCCGTGGTCGATGACGATTCGCAGTTTCGGGTAACGACGCGCGAACTCGACCAGCGACGGGACATGCCGCGCGAAGATCAGCGCATCGAAGGCCAGATCGCGTTCGATCAGACGCTCGATTGCCTCGGGGCGCGGGGCGTGAGCGAGCCAGGTGTTGTCGGGCAAGTCCTGCAACATCGGGCGCACGCCTTTGAACTTCGAGTCGCGCGAAAACTCTTCGATGAGATCGACGGCGTCGACGGAATCGAGCGGAACCCAGCCGACGACGCCCGCGATGGAACCGTGGTCCTGCGCCAGCTTTAGCAGATAGCGCGTTTCATCGACGGTCGGCGCAGCCTGAACGACGACGGTGCGCGCGATGCCCGTCGCGTGACGCAACGGGGCAAGATCATTCGGGCCGAACACGCGGTAAAGAGGCTCGAGATCCGGCGAGAGCCAGCCGTAATCGCCGCGCGCCGGGTCCCAGTAGTGCTGATGTGCGTCGATTCTTTCGTCCACGTTCATTGCGGCACCGGCGCGTTCTCGTGAAGCAGGCCCTCCGAACGCAACGCCTCCCAGAGCGCAGACGGAATCGGCGTCGCGAACGATGCAGCGTTCTGTTGCACCTCGCCCGCATTGCGCGCGCCCATCAGCACCGTAGCCACGACTTTATGCGCATAAGGAAACTGGAGCGCGGCGCTCGATAGCGCGACGCCGTGTTCCCGACACACGCGTTCGAGTTTTCCGACGCGCTCGATGACTTCCTTCGGCGCGTCGCCATAGTTGAACTTGAGATCGCCATGCGCGTGATTGTCGAGACCACGCGCCAGAATGCCCGAGTTGAATGCGCCGCCCAGCAGAATGCTCACGCCGCGCTTTTCGCATTCAGGCAACAGATCGTCGAGGGGATTCTGTTCGAGCAGCGTGTAGCGACCGGCGAGCAGCGCACAGTCGACGTCGTATTCGGCCATCGCTTCCATGACTGCCGCGCTTTCGTTCACGCCGAGTCCGACCGCTTTTACGCCGCGCGATTGCTTCAACTCATCGAGTGCGCGAAAGCCGCCATCGTTCGTCAGTTGCCGCCAGTAATGGGCGTTCTTTTCGCCGTGCGTGTATCGGCCGATATCGTGAATCAACACGATATCGACATCGATGATGCCCAGGCGCTGCTGGCTGTCCTCGAAGGAGCGCAGGATGCCGTCGTAGGTGTAATCGTAGATCGCCTGAAAAGGCAGCGGATCCGCCCAACCTTCGCTGCCGTCATCCGGCGTCGTGCGCGGGACGAAGCGCCGGCCCACTTTCGTCGACAACACGAAATCGCTTCGGGGGTACCGCCGCAGCGCATCGCCCAGACGATGCTCGGCCTTCGTATGCCCATAGTGCGGCGCAGTGTCGAAGAAGCGGATGCCTGCCTGCCACGCGGCGTCGACGGTGGCGCGCGCTTCCTCTTCCGTCAACTCATGGTAGAGACCGCCGAGCGGCGCGGTGCCGAGCGATAGCGCCGTGACTTCGAGCGGCGTGCGGCCGATCGTGCGTCGGCGTAGGACGACATCCTGCATTGCTGCGCTCATCTGCAAACCTCGATCAAGGGATACGGTGGCTGCGGCGGAGCCGCTTTCTGCGGCTGGCGAGTGAGTCTTGCGGGCGAATTCGACGTCACCGAGATGGAAAACCCTCTATGTGACCGTTCATCAATGAACGTATTATTCATATTCGCACAAAGCTAAGTCAAGGTACGCTACGGGCGGCTTTGTCGGTGATTTCCCCTAGCGCATCCCTCTTTCATGAATCGACGCACGCCAATTTCGCCGGAATCCGCAGAAAACGACGCCGACCGTTATCGCGCGCCAGCGCTCGACAAGGGACTCGACATTCTCGAATTGCTATCCGAGCAGAAGTCGGGACTCACGCGCGCTGAAATCACGAAGATGCTTGGGCGCAATGCCAGTGAGATGTATCGCATGCTGGAGCGGCTCGTCGCACGGCAGTACGTTGTGCGCTCCCCCGAGGGCGACCGCTATTCGCTCGGGTTGAAGCTATATGCGCTCGCGCACCGTCATCCGCCGACGCACCGGTTGATCGCGGAGGCGTTGCCCGTGATGCGGCGTTTCGCCGATGCCGCCGAGCAATCCGTTCATCTCGCCGTCTACGATCGGGGCAATCTGCTCGTCATCGCGCAGGTAGACGGCCCCGGCACCTGGGGCATTTCAGTGCGACTCGGATCTCGCGTCGGCCTGATCGACACGGGGTCGGGCCGCGTGATGCTCGCGTTCCAGACGGACGAACAGCGCGCGCACATGCTGGCCGAGCACACCAAAGTGAAAGGCGAGCTTGCAGTCGATGATGCGGTGCTCGATGCGGAACATCGACGCATTCGCGATCTTGGCTACTGGAAGAAGGACAGTCAGCAGACCTTCGGCGTCATAGACGTGGCGTTTCCGCTGCTCGGGCCGTCGGGGCAGGCCATCGCCGCGCTGACCTGTCCCTATATGCGGCGCATCGACGAGTACGTGGCGCCGTCCGTCGACGATGTCACTACGCTGCTGAAGGATGCCGCCGCCTCACTTTCGATGACGCGCGACTGAGCGGCGAAAGCATCGCGCGTTAGAATAGCGGCCCTCTCAAAAAGACGGCCATCGTATTGGTGAGCCGCCGACCTCATCTGACGCATTACTACGCATCACTCATGGCGAAACTTCTTTCCGATTCCGAATTCCAGCGTTTTTCCGAACTTCAGCAGAAGCAGGCAAGCTTCACAATTTCCACCGATGAAGCGGACGAACTCCGCGATATCGTCGCGCGCGCACAGAAGAAGCGCGATGACCGCGCCGCAGCGATGCAAGCCATCGAAGCGCATATCGCCCAATTCGACATCAGCCCAGACGAACTTTTCTCGCCCGAGCAGATCGGCGAAGCGGCGCGCACGTACGGGCTCATTCCCGCTGCGAAGAAGGAGCGCACCCTTCCGCCACAACTGACGTACAACGGCAAGCCGTATCAGTGGACGTCGCGCGCGCTGCCCGATGAGATCCGCGAGCCGCTTTTCGAAGCATTCACGTCGGGGCAGTCCGTAAAGACGTTCATCGCGACGCCGAAAGACGCCGCGCGCTGCGCGCTGACCATCGCCCGGCTGGAACGCGAAACGGGAACTTCGTATGCCGAAGCATTGCTGAGTGAATTAGCGCTCTCGCGTGCGCAAGTCGACGACGCGCTCGCCAAACTCGCGGCTTAATCCCGCGAGGTTTGCGATGGAGGTGCCGGCGCATCGCAGAGGCGCATCCTGAAACCGACGACGCCGGGATCCTCCGTTTTGATCAACTCGAATCCAGCCTTTCGCGCGAGCGCGATCATGCCTGTGTTCTCCCGCAGCGCTTCGCCGATCATCCATCGGGTGCCGCGCTTTCGCTCGTAATCGATGATTCGCGAGAGCAGCAGCCAGCCCAAACCCTGCCCTTTCATGTCCGAACGCGCGGCCAGCGCGAATTCGGCGGTCTCGTTGTCCGGATCGGCGATTGCGCGCGCCACGCCCAGCGTCTCGTACGTGTCATCCTCTTTTGCACGCGTGATGACGAGCGCCATCTCACGGTCGTAATCGATCTGTGTCATCCGCGCGAGTTGCGAATGGTCGAAGCTGCGCACGGCGCCGAAGAATCGCAAGCGCAAATCTTCGGCGGTGTTTGCGGCGACGAAGGCGCGATGCGCGTCTTCGTCTTCCGGACGAATCGGCCGCACCGTGATGCGCATGCCACGCCAGTCGAGCGTCTCCTCCATCGCACGCGGATACGGCACGATCGCGAGCGGCTTTCGATGCGCGCCGAGTGTGAGTTTCGGTTCGTAGACGACGACAGAATCGCGCGTCACACGAAACGTCAGCTTCAACGCGACGATTTCCTCGATGTAGCAAACCAGTTGCGATAGCGCGGTCAGTGCGTTGAGCAGCAGCTCGGCGGGTAATTCGCGCGCGCGCGGCGATGTCGTGATGAGGTCGCGGGCGAGCACCGGATTGAGCGGCGGCAGCGCAAATTCGTGAAGCGAATCAGCAAGCCCGAGCGCGCCCGCAGCCCTGAATTCGAATGCCGGGCCGAAGACGCGGTGACTGATCAGCCGCGTGTCGATATCGATGGCATCGCCCGAAGTCGGGTCCGGCGCGCCGGGCTTCACCACGAGGCCGAAGCGAGCGCATATCTGGGCGGCTCGCTCGCCATCCAGCTCCGTGATGCCACGGTCCAACGCGGTGCGAATTTCGCGCTGCGCGTCTTCGATGTCTTTGGGGACATCGGCGGGAAGACCGTCCGGAGTCTGCATGAGCAACTCGCGTCCTTGCCGAAAATCGACAAGACGCGCGAAGCCGCGCGCGAGGCGATGCGGCGTCGTGTGCACGGGAATGCCGTTGGCGTGCAGTTCGTCGCGGGTCGCCGCATCCGCACAACCGAAGAAGCACGCAAGCAGACCACGATAAGCGTGTCGTCGCTCGGCGATCAACCCGCGGGCGACGTCGGCGACCGGCGCGCTGTGCGTCGGCGCGTGCACGACGAACACGGTTCCGGTTTCGCGATGCGGCGCGAGCGCCTGGAGCACGACGCCGAAGTCGGCAGGGGACGCGTCGTCGCCAAGCAGCAGCGGATTTCCTGATTGGGCGCGAGGCAACGCGGCGGCGACGGCGTCGCGTGCAGCGACGGGCCACGGAGCAAGACCATCGCCGGCGGCGGCAAACGCGTCCACCGCCAGGGCGGCGACGCCGCGGTCGCTCGTGACCACAGTGGCCACATCGCTCGTGGCGACACGGCCGATCCCAAGCGTTTCTATCTCATCGAGAAGGTCGTCGAGAGAATCGACGCGGACCAGTCCGGCGCGGCGGAAAGCGGCGGCGTAGAGCCGATCGAACGGATCGTCGCGACCCGTGCGCAACACCAGGACGGGCTTGTTCCGAGCAGCGGCGCGAGCAGCGGACATGAACTTGCGCGCTGAGCTGACGTGTTCGATTGCAAGCAGGATCGCTCGCGTCGATGCGTCGCTCGCCAGGAAGTCGAGCATGTCGCCGGAATCGACGTCGGCTTCATCGCCAAGCGCGACGATTCGCGAGAAACCGAGGCCCCGCGCGAGTGCCCAGCCAAGCACGCCGTTCGTCAGTGCGTTGGAGCCGGACACCCAGGCCACGCCGCCGGGCTTGACGGTGCACGCGGGAGCACCGAGACAGGCGCCAATCGATGGCGTCACCACGCCAAGACTTGCGGGTCCGACGATGCGAATCAAGAACGGCCGCGCGGCGGCCAGCGTCCGAGCGGTCCAATCAGCCGCGTCGTCAGAAGCGGAGGCCTCATTGCGATGATCGCTGCCCGTATGCGACCGTGCCTCGCCAACGATTACGACGGCCCTCGTTCCTCGGTGGCCCAATTGTTCGACAAGTGACGGCCACGTCTGGGGGCGCGTGCAGATGACGGCGACAGACGGCGCGTCCGGCAAGTCGTCGACATCCTTGTACACCCGCGCGCCGTTCAGCGACTCGTGCCGAGGATTGACCGGCCAGACGGGGCCTTTGTAGCCGGCGCATCGTGCACGCTCCCAGACCATTGCGCCGATACTCCCGGCGCGCGGCGATGCACCGATCACAGCGACCGACTTGGGGGAAAACAGAATGTCGAGGTTGCGAACAGTCATGGGCGACTCTTGGACATTGCAGGTCACCGATAAGCATAGGCGATGTATGGGCATCGGTCGGTCGTCGCGGCGTCGCGCAGCGCTTTATGCGCATAAAGTCCGGCGCGGTCCGACGAAGGCAGCCGGCTACTTTATGCGCATAAAGCCTCGTCCGAATGGCTAACGTACGCAACATTTGACCAATACAACTGGAAATTAATCACGCGCAATGTAGAATTCAAAACGCAATCAATTTCGGAGCTAACTGTGGCGGCGGAAATCATAGCGATCACGCAGCAGAAAGGCGGAGTGGGCAAAAGCACAATCGCGATGCACCTTGGCGCCGCCTTCCACGAAAAGAAGAAGCGCGTGCTCGTGGTCGACGCAGACGGCCAAAATACGCTTATCCATTGGTCAAGCGCTGCATCCGACGACAACAGCGGCATCCCGTTTCCGGTCGTCAATCTGTCTGAGGCGGGCGGGCAAATACACCGCGAGATCAAGAAGTTCGTCAACGATTACGACATCATCGTGGTCGATTGCCCGCCGTCGATTACGGAGAAGGTGTCAGGCGTCGTCTTGTTGGCCGCGAGTGTCGCGGTCATTCCGACTTCGTCATCGCCTGCCGATTATTGGTCGAGTGTTGGACTGGTGAAGCTCGTGCAGCAGGCGCAGGTCATGAATGAAGACTTGCGTGCTGTGTTCCTGCTGAACAAGACCGAAGAGAAGCGCATGCTGACGCGCGAGCTCAAAGTTGCGCTCGAGGAACTAGGCTTCCCGTTGCTCAGGACGCAAATTCCGACACGCGAGTGCTACAAGCAGGCGATGGCTCTCGGCCAGACCGTTTTGCAAATGAGCGATCGGGGAGCACGGCTGGCTGCGGCAGAGATTCGCAGCTGCGCCGATGAAATCCTTGCCATGCTCTGACGACTTTATGCGCATAAAGGACACTGAATGAAACCGTCGCAATTTGCCAAGGGCTTCAAGGCTCGCCCGGACACGACCAGCAGCGAAAAACGGACTGCGCTCGATCGGCTCAACGCGATCGACGGTATCGTCGACATACAGCACGTTTCCCAAAACGCCGCGAACGGTCGATCCAGCGCTTTCGTCGCGGAAGACCAAGTGGACGCGATTGCTGGCCCGGAATCGGATGAATATCGCGCCTGGCGCCGGGCGAATCGTTATACGGCAGGGCAGGTCATTGACTTGCCCCTGAAGGCCATCAAACCTAGTCCGTTCAATCCCCGCCACTTCTATCTGAAGGCGTCGATTGCCGAACTGGCCGTCAACCTTGCAAAACAAGGACAGCAGCAGGCGATTCACGTGATTCCGGATTACGAGAACCCGGGCACTTTCTTCGTCAGCGATGGCGGCCGTCGCGTACGCGCGCTGAAAGAAGCGAACAAGGAAACCGTCAAGGCTGTGGTGGTCGACCTGCCGGTTGGCATCGAGAGCTACAAGCTGGGTTACGACCTGAACGTTCAACGCGATTCGCAGACCGTGTTCGACAACGCTGTCGTCTGGCGGCGCTTCCTCGACGAACAGCATTTCCAAAGCCAACGCGAATTAGCCGACCATCTCGGCCTCGACGAATCGACGATCGCCGTTGCTTTGTCGATCGCCAAGCTGCCCGAAAACGTTATGCAGGAGATGGTCGCCCGACCGGATCGATTCGGCTCGAATATGGCCTATCAGATTTCGCGGTATCACACCGCGCGTGGAAGTGACGCGACGCTGCGGCTCATCAACAAGATCACTTCCGACGATCTCAGCACGCGTCAGGTCGCGGATATCGTCAAAGGACGTGCGACCCCTCAGGAAACGCCGAAGCCCGCCGGTCGCCAGCGGTACGCGCAGCGCCTCGAAATAAAACTCGATGGCGTCTCTGTCGGCGACTTGAAGTCATACGGCGAAGACCGGCTCGAACTGCGGCTGCGCGGACTGTCTCGGGAGCGACGGGATGAATTGCTGCATCAGATCGAGACGATCCTTCAGTCGGAGCAAGCCAAAGATTGAGCGCGCTGCCGGTCGCGCTGCCAAAGCTAGGCGGCGCGCGACTGGCTCAATGTGAAAGCCAGCAAATCACCATCGGTAGGCTCGCCCCACGTTTTTCGGGCGAGCCAGTCGAAGAAGGACGTCTCCGCCAACTTCGAATCCAGACCACGCTTGCGCCAGTCGTCGCGCATGTGCGAACCCAACTCCGGCAGGACGTTTTCCTCGAAGGTCTGCCGTGCGAGTTCCCGCTCTTCCTCACCCTGCTCGTCGTACAACGCCCGCGCTTCCTTGCGTCGATAGGCCGAGAACTCACTCAACAAGCGAGCCTTCAGATCGTCCGCCGCGGACGCGCTCGTTGCGCCAACACGCGCCGGCGCTCCGTTTGCGGCAGTCGGCAATGCCTCGACCGGCGGCGCGTAACCCTTCTTGAGCGCGTCCTTGAAGAGGGCGGCGGCAGAGCGCACCGGCGGCAGCGTCGTGCTGCGCATACGCTGCTCGGTCATCTGCAGCGCGGCACGAATTCGGTTTTCCTCGCTATCGGCGTACAGCGTCTGCGCCTCCTTGAGGGGGATGCCGATTTTCACCATGCGATCGACCAGCGTGCTATCGAAGACGTTCGGATGCTCGTCGAGCGCGAGCATCGGCTGCTTGCGCTCCGTCACCCGGAACTGGATTTCGGCAACACGACGTCCCTCACGGTGCTCCACCAGTTCCACGAAGATGTTTGTCACCGCGTTGACTTCGGCAATCGCGGGACGCAGATAGTCGCGCTTGAAATACTTGTACTCGCGTTTGGCCTCGTCGCCGGCTTCAGTATCGGGCGTCCCGGATAGAATCGGCCGCCACCACTCCCATGTTTCGCGCATCGTCAGATGGCTTGGGTTGGTCAGATAACGCACGCAGATTTCATACAGCGCGAGGCCGGCGCTGCTGCGCAACTGACTCTGGAACTGAAGGCTAAGGCGCGCATACTGTACCGGGTCGAGAAGCTTTTTCTTGATCTTCGGCGCGAACGAGAATTCGACCCAGACTCGGCGCGTCGTCGGGTCTTCGAGAATTTCGGCGTCGGCGATCAGCGTCGAGATGCCCCACTTACGTCCCGGTTTCTGGCTCGACGTGCCCGTGCTCCACTCGACTTGCACCGACACCATCCGGCGCAGGTGCTCCTTGACGAGGGCCGTGTCGTTCGAGTCGAACGCCGAATTGGCGACAATGTCCGACAGCAGCGCGCGATAGGTATCGCCCGACTCATCTGCCTGCTGCGCGACCGCAAGCAGTACATTGAAAAGCTTGCGGGTCAGCAGCGTGATCTTCCCGCTCTTGGGCTGAATGGCGATGGCTTCGACAGCTTTGCGCAATTCGGCCGAGCTAGGGCTAACGACGTCGGTTTTCTTGGCGCGCTTGGTAGCCAT